>NZ_JARVSF010000045.1 GCF_030209355.1 Pseudarthrobacter sp. fls2-241-R2A-127 | reverse complement strand
GCCACCGCATCCGCCAAATCGCCGAAACCCGCGACGGCTACACCGGCACCTCCCCGGTGGTTGCCAACGCGGCGGCTGACACCTTCAAGAAGTAGTGCCCTAGAACGTCCGACGGCGGCACCCGGGTTCCGGAATTATGGAACCTGGGTGC
This sequence comes from Pseudarthrobacter sp. fls2-241-R2A-127, assembly GCF_030209355.1. Lineage (GTDB taxonomy): Bacteria > Actinomycetota > Actinomycetes > Actinomycetales > Micrococcaceae > Arthrobacter. The sequence continues at coordinate 97,517 of NZ_JARVSF010000045.1, read as the reverse complement.
CGCCGTCGGGGTTTAACGGCGGTTCCTGCCCGTCACTTCGACGGCGTAACCACCAGGGCCGAGCCGCCGCCGCGCCTGACGGGTTCCGCGGCAGCCAGGGTGCGTCCGTCCTTCAGGAACTCGATGGCGGTGGCTGCCCCGATCTCCGAAGCGGACGTGAACGAGTCGCCGGAGGGAGTCAGCTTGTGGCCAAAGCGGGACGTCAGCGCCGTGCCGTACTTGTCGATGAAGGCGGGCTCAGCGGTGACACTGGCCGTGTTCCGCTGGGAGGCGCGGGGCGCCGCGATGGCGTCCGGCGTACTCATGCCCAGGTCAATGCGGTTGACCAGGGTCTGCAGCACCGTGGTGATGATGGTGGAGCCGCCCGGGGAGCCCAAGGCCAGGAAGGGCTTGCCGTCCTCCAGGAGGATGGTGGGCGACATGGACGACCGCGGCCGCTTGCCCGGCTCGATGCGGTTGGGATCAGTGGCGCTGTACACCGTGGAGAAGTCGGTGAGCTCGTTATTGAGCAGGAAGCCGCGGCCGGGAACCACCATGCCGGACCCGCCGGTCTGCTCGATGGTCAGCGTGTACTCCACCACGTTGCCCCACTTGTCCGAGACGGTCATGTTGGTGGTGGAGATGTTTTCGGTGTCTTTCTCGTCGGCGGCCGCGGCCGGGCCGGCCGGGCAGGTGCCGTCGTAGGACGTGACATCGCCGGGCAGCACCGGCTTGGGTGCCGCATGGTTGGGATCCAGCTCGCAGGCTCGTTCCTTGCCGAAAACGGGATCCGTCAGGGCCTTCGTCGGGACCTTCACGAAGGCAGGGTCGCCAACGTACTTCCCACGGTCCGCGAAGGCCAGGGCACTGGCTTCGAGGTAGTGGTGCAGGACGGCCGGCTGGTCAGCTTTCAACGCCGGCAGGTCGAACACGTCCAGGATGTTCAGGGACTCCCCCACGGTGGTGCCGCCACTGCTGGACGGCGCCATGCCGTAGACGTCATAGCCGCGGTAGTTCACGTGGGTGGGGTCCTGGTCCACGGCCTTGTAGTTCTCCAGGTCTTCCGCCGTCATGGACCCCACGGGCACGGGAAGCTTGGTGTCCGGGGACTTCGGCGGATTCTGGACGGTGTTGGCGATTTCTTCCGCGAGAGGGCCGGTGTAGAACGCGTCCATGCCGTCGCGGGCCAGCATCCGGTACGTGTCGGCGAGATCGTGGTTCTTGAAGACCGAACCCACTTCCGGCAGCTTGCCGCCTTGGAGGTACAGGTCCTTGGTGGACGTGAACGCCTCAAACCGGGTCTGGTTGTCCTTGGTTTGGTTGCGGAACGTATCGTCCACCACGAAGCCCCGGTCGGCGACTTTGATAGCCGGCTTCAGAGCGTCCCCGAGGCTGATGCTCCCCCACCGTTCCAGGGCGCGTTCCCACGTGGCAGGCGTTCCGGGGACGCCCACGGAGACGCCGCTGGTGACCAGTTCCGGGGTGAAAGGGTAGGGCTTGCTGGTGGCGGGGTTGATGAAGGCATCCGGTTTGATCCCCGCGGGCGCCGTTTCGCGGCCGTCGATGGTGCTGACCTTTCCGGACTTGGCGTCGTAGTAGACAAAATAGCCACCTCCGCCGATGCCGGCGCTGTAGGGCTCGGTGACGCCCAGCGTGGCTGCGGCGGCAACAGCGGCGTCAACCGCGTTCCCGCCCTTCCGGAGGACCTCGATGGCTGCTGCCGATGCTTCCGGGTCCACTGTGCTGACCGCGCCGCCGTAACCGGTGGCCGTGGGATTCTTGTCGGTCTGCCGGGGGTCCGCTGCAGCGGGACTGACGGCCCCGGTGGTCACGCCGATGGCAAGCGCCGCAGTAACAGCGGCGAGCCGGCGTCCGAAATGTGGCATGGTGGCTCCTAAGTGGGGGTTTGCGTGATGTGGGCCACGCTACCCTCCGGGTACGACACACTCAACGACTCCGGGAAGGACGGGGAACCATGGCAGGATCCAAACTCGCAGTGGTGGGGGCCGGGAGCGTTGGCACATCGCTGGCCTATGCCGCGCTGATCCGCGGCTCGGCCAGCAGCATCGCCCTGTTCGACGTCAATGCCTCCAAGGCTGAGGCGGAGGCCCTGGACCTTGCCCACGGCAGCCAGTTCGCCGCGGCCTCGGCAACGGTGGACGGCGGCGGGGACATCGCCGTCACGGAGGGCGCCGACGTGGTGGTGATTACCGCGGGCGCCAAGCAAAACCCCGGCCAAAGCCGCCTGGACCTGGCCGGCACCAACGTCAGGATTCTCGAGCAGTTGATGCCGCCGCTGCTTGCGCGGGCTCCGGACGCCGTCTACGTCCTGGTCACCAACCCTTGCGACGTCCTGACGGTGGCCGCCCAGCGCATTTCGGGGCTTCCACCGGAGCGGATCTTCTCTTCCGGCACCGTCTTGGACACGTCCCGGCTGCGGTGGCTGCTGGCCCGCCGGGCAGGTATTTCCGTCACCAGCGTGCATGCCAGCATGGTGGGCGAGCACGGCGACACCGAATTTCCGCTGTGGTCCGGTGCCACGATCGGGACCGTCCCCATCCGCGACTGGACGGACGACGCCGGCCCGGTCTTCACCTCGGACAGCCTCGCCGCCACGGCCCGGGACGTGGTGCAGGCCGCCTACAAGGTCATCGCCGGGAAGGGAGCGACGAACTACGCTATCGGCCTCTCCGGCGCCCGCATCGTGGAGGCGCTGCTTCGGGACGACAATGCCGTCCTGCCCGTCTCCACGGTCTTGTCCGGGCAGTACGGCATCTCGGGCGTGGCACTGTCCCTTCCCAGCGTGGTGGGCCGAGGCGGAGTGCACCGGGTCCTGGACACACCCATGGACAGCGGTGAACTGGAAGCCCTGCAGCTTTCCGCCGACACCCTGCGGAACACCATGGACCGGCTGGGGGTCTAAGCGGTGCAGGCGTGCGGGCGGGCGGCGTCATGCAACGCCGCCGCAACCCTCCCGCTGCGCGCTTCACATATGCTCACCTGAGATGTCCACACTGGCTCAACGACGAACCAACAGGAGCAAGCGATGACCAACTGGCGGATCAGGGATTTCCACTCGGCGGACCTGGACGGGATCCTGCACCTCTGGGAGACCCTGAAGGCGGACAACGTCGAACCCGTGTACGCCCTCTCCGAGGTCCTTGCGTCCTGCGAAAAGGACCACGCCGTGGTGGCGGTGCAGGGTGAGCAGGTGGTGGGTGCCGCCGTCGGACGCGCCGCGCACGACCAAGGCTGGATCGTGTTCCTTGCCACCCTGCCCGAGTACCGCGGCCGGGGCATCGGCACCTCGCTGCTGGCCGCCGTCGAGAACCGCATGGCCCCGCACGGGCTGAACAAGCTCTCGGCGCTGATGCCGGAGTCCGAAACCCGGGTGGAGGCCTTCCTGGGCAGGGGCTTCGCACTGAAGAAGAACCTGCGGTACTTCGAGCGCACCATCCCGGTCCAGCGCCAGGAACTTGGCGCCCTGGGCCAGCTGGGCGGCCGGGTCCTGGCCCGCGACCTGTGGGAAAACGTGGCCGGCATGCGCAAGGAAAAGGAGCTGCTGGAACGCCGCCTGGTGCTTCCACTGGCCGAGGCGGACCTGGCGGACGAATTCGGCGTGGTGCCGCCGCGCGCCGTCGTCCTCTTCGGCCCTCCCGGCACCGGCAAAACCACCTTCGCCAAGGCCATCGCGTCCCGGCTCGAGTGGCCGTTCGTGGAGGTGTTCCCGTCCCGGCTGGCGGGCGATCCCCAGGGCCTGGCGGGAGCGCTGCGCGAGACGTTCCTGGAAATCGCCGAGCTGGAGCACGCCGTGGTGTTCATCGACGAGGTGGAGGAGATCGCCTCCCAGCGGGCCGGGGATCCGCCGTCTCCGCTGCAGGGCGTGACCAACGAGCTGCTCAAGATTATTCCGGCATTCCGGGAACAGCCCGGCCGGCTGCTGGTGTGCGCCACCAACTTCATCCGGGCGCTGGACTCCGCCTTCCTGCGCCACGGCAGGTTCGACTACGTGATTCCGATCGGCCTGCCGGACCGGCAGGCACGGGAAGCGATGTGGCAGCGGTTCATCCCGGCAGCCGTGGTGGACGCCGTGGACGTGGAGCTGTTGGTGGAACGGACCGAAGGCTTCTCCCCGGCGGACATCGAGTACGCCGCGCGGAGTGCTTCCCAGCGGGCGCTGGAGAAAGCGGTGTACGACGACGGCGGGCTGGCGTCCGGCGGCGAGGTCTCCGTCCGGGAGGCGGTCAGGAAGGGTCCCTCGACCCAGGACTACCTTGATGCCATCGGCGATACCCGCACCACCGTCAGCGCGGAGGTGCAGGCGGACTTCCTGGAGGACATCGGAACGCTGGGCCGGGTCTAGTCCCCGGAAACGTCGTCGTAGGAGAGGTTCTCGTAGTCGGTGTCGTCGTCCTCATCCAGCATGGCGTCGAATTCCTCCAGCAGCCAGGGGTTGATCCGGGCCAGGATCTTGCGGGTTTCCTCCACCGGAACCGCGGCGTACAGCACCGGCCGCGCGTCGTCGTAGCGGGTGACCGGCGGCTTGTCGGGCCACTTTTCTGCGAGGGCTTTCACACGTTCGGGCAGCGAATTGTGGGCGTTGTCGGCAATCTTGACCAGCGTCGCGTCGTGGTCCTCGGCTATCTCATGGATGCCGGACAGGTAGTCATCAGGGTTTGCGTGCAGCCGGTTGGTGACCCGTTCAATGATGTCCACGGCGCGCTCGGAGACGCCCATGTCCAGCAGCGCCTGCCGGGTGATCGGGGTGTCCTCCGCAATGTCGTGGAGGTAGCCGGCGATCCGGATGTCGTCGTCGAAATCCGCCAGCGCGTCCCCTACGGCCAGGACGTGCTCGCGGTATGGCCGCTTGAGTTTGTCCTTTTGGCGGTTGTGGGCAACTTCGGCGAGGACCTTGGCGGTCTCGACGGTGAAGCGCGGTGCGGAAGGCTCTGTTTCGGGCATGGGATCAGCCTACGCGTCTGCCATCCCCGGCCACACCCAGGGCTCCCGCGGCAGCGCGGCGGGGCTGAAGGCCGCCAGTGCGTTCGCGAGCGGGCCGGGGGTCAGCCCCAGGGAGGTTAGAAGGAGGTCCCGGACCCGGGCTGCGTCCATCCCGGTGGCTGCCAGGTCCGCCAGGGTCACTGCGCCGTCGCGTTTCGCCAGCCGCGCGCCGTCGCGGTTGACCACCAGGGGCACATGGGCATATTCCGGAACGGGAATACTCAGGAGGGAGGCCAGGTAGGCCTGACGCGGCGTGGACGGGAGGAGGTCCTCACCCCGGACCACTTGGTCTATGCCTTGCGCGGCATCGTCCACCACCACCGCGAGGTTGTAGGCGGTCACCCCGTCATTGCGGCGCAGCACCAGGTCATCCACCACCCCGGTGAACTCGCCGTGCAGGGCATCGTGGACCGTGAATTCGGCCACGTCCGCGCGCAGCCGGAGGGCCGCGGGCCGGGTGGAGCGCCTGAATTCCAGCTCGGCCCGGTCAAGGTTCCGGCAGGTTCCCGGATACGCGCCTTGGGGCGCATGCGGTGCGGAGGCGGCCTCCTGGATTTCCCGGCGGGTGCAGAAGCATTCGTATGTCAGTCCGGCGTCTTCGAGGCGGGCGATCGCCCGGTCATACACCGCTCCGCGTTCGGTCTGCCGGACTACGTCACCGTCCCAGGTCACGCCGATCGCCGAGAGGTCGCGCAACTGCACCGCTTCCGTTCCGGCACGGGCGCGGTCCAAGTCCTCCACGCGCAAGAGGAACTTGCGCCCGGTGGATCGGGCAAACAGCCAGGCAAGGATGGCGGTCCGCAGGTTTCCCACATGCAGCTCACCGGAGGGGCTGGGGGCAAAGCGGCCGGCGGAGGTCATGAACCAACCCTAAACGGAACGACACAAGAGCCCCTCAGCTACCGATGACTGCGGAAATCCGACGTCGGTAGCTCAGGGGCTCTTGCCGTGTTTGCGGAGTGAGCATGGTGTGAACAAGCCTCATTCAGCGGCGGCCTCCTTGCGGGAAGCGGTGTCCAAGCTGCCGGGTGGTGTGCCGGGAAACCTGTAGCCTGCGGGGACCAGCGGTAGCTTTTGCCCTTGTTGCCACTATTCCAGCAGACCTCATACAGTTGGAACAACAAGCAGGCCATCTGTTGATCAGTCTGATCAATTTCTGAGGGCGCGGTGGGCAGGGAGTGGTCAGAATGCAGGAACTCGACACAACGGACAAGCGGATCCTTGCCGCCCTGGACGACGACCCCCGCGTCCCCATCCTGGTGCTGGCGCAAAAGCTGGGCCTGGCACGCGGAACTGTACAGTCACGGCTGGAACGGATGACGGCATCAGGCGCGCTCCGCCCCAACAGCAGCCGTGTCCTCCCTTCAGCCCTCGGCCGGGGAGTGGCCGCAGCCGTCAGCGCCGAACTGGACCAGAGCCACCTCAACGAGGCCATCGCGGCGCTGCGCAAGATCCCAGAGGTACTGGAGTGCCACGCGCCGGCGGGAGACACGGACCTCCTCATCCGGGTGGTGGCGAAAAGCCCTGACGATCTTTACCGCGTCTCGGAGGAGATCCGCCTTTGCCCGGGCATCGTCCGCACGTCCACCAGCATGTTCCTGCGCGAAGTCATCCCGTACCGAACCACCGGCCTGCTGGGAGGATAGTCCTCCCCATCGCCGGGGCGCGGCAGCCCGGTTAGGCTGGCAGGAGGATTCAACGGGGGGAAATGTGGCGGGGAACTTTTATGGCGCCGATGTGGCGCAGCTCCGGCAGCTGGCGAAAGACCTTGGCGCCGGCGCCAACAGGCTCAACGCCCTGGGCCAGCAACTTGGCAGCAGCGTTGGTTCCGGGCTCTGGAAAGGGCGCGACGGCGACAGGTTCCGCAATGACTGGACTTCCTCGCACGCAAAGCTGCTGAAGTCGGCGACTGCAGGGCTCGAAGCGGCCGCCAAGGCACTGCTGGCGAATGCCGACGAGCAGGAAAAGGCCAGCAGCGCCGGATCCGGCGGCGCAGGCAACTCCGGCGGCAGGGGAACAGGCGGCTCCGGCGGCGGGACGGGCCAGGAACTGACAGACCTGCTCACCTCCATGACACCCGCGGAGCGGCTCCAGTACCTGCAAAGTGACGCGTTCAAACAATGGGCACTCCAGAACCCGGACGCAGCCAAGGCGGCCATGGACGCCGCCGCTGACTCGGGGCTGATCGACAAGAAATCGCCCGAGTACGCGGATTTCCTGGGTTCCTACTGGAACAACCAGGCCATGCAGCAGCTGGGCATCGACCCGTCCCACTGGGATACCGCCAAGGGCACCGAGTACAACTGGGAGACCATCCGCAGCGTCTACGACTTCTATGGCCAGGCGTACCTGGCCAACCCGGACCTGCAGTGGGCGGGAATGGCCAACATGATCGGGCCGTCCTTCGCCGGCGGATTCCGCGACATGGCCATGCTGCGCGATCTTGCACAACAAATCGCCAACAACCCGGCCGCGGACATTCCCCTGCCCGTCCTGGACCAGCTGGAGCAGCTTGCCGGCATGTCAGACCAGGAGATCCGCTTCTACGAAACCAGCATGCTGGACATGAACAAGGAAATCTTCCTTGACCAGGCCCGGCAGCACCAGGCCTACCTTACTGGCGGCCTCGACGAGATCAACCGGCTGCGCGACTCCGGCGCCATCGATCCGGAGACGGCACGGGCCTGGGCCGACATCGACTCCGGGGACCCGGGCCGAGTGCAGGAAGGCAACACCGCCCTGCTCTACCGGGAGCAGAACGACATCATCGCGGACGACTACGACAGGATGCGCGCCCACCCCGGCGGCGAAGCGGTTACGTACATGGTGACACTCGCGGGCGAACCCTCCATCCCCGGCGCCAGGAGCTACCCGGAGGTCTTCCCATACAGCTTCAGCGTCGAAAGCCCCGGTCCGGAGAACATTCCCTTCACCTCATGGGACAACCCCGCGCAGTTCCGCACCGACTTCACCACAGGGTTCCCCGACGGCAACATCGCCAACGCAGACCAGCGGTGGGAACTGATCCGGCAGGACACCCTCCCGGCCTACCAACGGCTGCTGGCTTCCGATCCGGCGCGCGCCGCGCAGATCATCGGCTCGGACTTCGACGGCCGGGTGGACCAGTACCGGCCCACCAACAACATTCCCCACATCATGGACCGGTTCCTTAACGGGTTCGACGCCGAGGTCCACCAGTGACGGCGCCGCACCCAGCCCTGGCCCGGGCACGCAGGCGCATACCCGCCGTCGCCCGTGCCCACGGTGCAGGCGTTGCCTTTCTCGCGGCCGTTGCCCTGGCAGGCTGCACTCCAGCCGCCCCCACACCGGCCAGTCCAACGTCCACCGTCCAACCTTCCGCAGGGAGCACCGTGAAAACCTCCGACTTCTCCACCCTCGACGCCGCCGGCGTGGACGCCATCCGGGAAAGCAGGACCGCGCGGCTGGACATGCGGTCCGGAACGCTCCAAAAAGCCTCCGTGCTGCTGGCCGAAGACAGCTTCGGGCCCGAAATCAACATGCGGGACACCGGGAAAATATCCCTCACCATCGCGGGTCCATCCGGCGACATCCAAGGCGAAACGGACCGCATCCGCTTCAATACCACCCAGTCGCGGCCGGACTTCCGGGAAGTGACCTACTTCCTCACCGCCACGTCGCTGGAGGAATACATCCGCCTCATCCGTGACGGCGTGGAGAAGTACGGGGTGGACCCGGCGTCCGCCGAACGCTGGATCAGCAGCGTGGAGGGGAACCCCGGCACCAAGAGCGACTTCTCCATCACCTCCGGTACCAGCACCGGGCTGGAGGTGAACTACGACCTCCGCTATGACGGCTCGAAGGACGTTCAGGTCATCATCGTCCACGTCAACCCACTGGCGTAGGGCGTCGGTGCGCCATGAAGTTCCGCCTCATCCTGACCTTCCTCGTTGCTGCACTGTTGAGCGCCTGCGGCGTGGTCCCAGGAACAGATCCGATCGAAAAAGAAGCGATCGTGGCTAACGGCAACTCCCAGTTCACCCCGGAGGGCATCGATGCCATCAAGAGCAGCGGAACGGCCTTCTTCGATTTCACCAAACGGCCGGTGGGGATGTCTGCCTTAGGGTTTCCGGCAGGATCGGACGGGGCTTTGGTCGCGGCTGACTCCGGCAAGCTCATTGATGTCAGCATGACCGCCCCCAACGGCGTGGTTGAGATGTCAACAGACACCATCCGTATCCGGCCCGGTGCGGACAACATGGTTGACCACGTGGATATCTTCGTCAACTACCCTGACGCGCAGGACGCGAACCGGGAAATCAAGCGGGCCGCAGATGAACTGGGCTTCGTCATTCTCTAGGACGCCGAGCCCATCGGCGCCGATTTCAAGGACGGCGCCGGCAAGGAGCAGTGGATTCCCGGGATGGGCAACAAAACGGGGACTGTCTTTTCCGCAGAGATTCTTTCCAACCACGACACCGGCCGGATGACGTTCGTCTACTCCGTGCAGCTTGCCGACAAGTACTACACCCCTGACGCCGAAGCCGGCATCGCGTCCACGGGCAGGCCGTAGGCCGTTCCTACACGGGCGGCCCCGCATTGGACTTCAGGTTCTTCATGACCAGCGTTGACGTCAGCCGCTCCACCCCGGGCAAAGAGGTGAGTTCGGTGTCGTAAAAGCGCTGGTAGGCAGGCAGGTCCGCGGCGATGATCTTCAGCAGGTAGTCGGGGGAACCGAACAACCGCTGCGCCTCCACAATGTTGGGGTTGTCCGCCACCCGGTTCTCGAAGATCTCCATGGTGGGACGGTCCACCTGCCGCAGGGTGACGAACACGATCGCCTCGAAGCCCAGGCCGACGGCGGCCGGGTCAATGTCCGCCTTGTAGCCGCGGATCACGCCGGACTGCTCCAGGTCACGCAGCCGGCGGTGGCACGGCGCCACCGTCAGGCCCACCTTTGCGGCGAGCGCGGTGGCGGTCATCCTGCCGTCCTCCTGGAGGTAACGCAAAATATTTCTGTCGATGCGATCTATCACGCAATAAACATACTGCGGTTACCGCGAGGCGAGCGAAAACAGGACAGCACTTATGGCGCGATTCTCCCTATGGTTGCTCTTGAGACACCGTCGACAGGAGAACCACGTGAATCCCCAGCTGTTCCTGGCCTTTATCGTGGTGGCCGCAGCCCTGGCCTGCACGCCGGGAGTGGACTGGGCCTACACCATCGCCGCCGGCCTCCGGCAGCGCAGCTTCGTGCCGGCAGTGGCCGGGCTATGCGGCGGCTACGTTCTGCACACCGTCCTGCTGGTGGCCGGCCTGGCAGCCCTGCTCGCCGGAATGCCAGGCCTCCTGGGCTGGATTACCCTTGCCGGCGCGGCATACCTTCTCTGGCTCGGCATTGGAACCCTCCGGTCCTGGCGGGGCGCCACCTTTGGCGCCGCGGCTGCAGGCGGCTCAGGAACCCAGCTGCGCACCTTCCTGCAGGGCATGGGCACCAGCGGGATCAACCCCAAGGGGCTGCTGTTCTATGTGGCGCTGATCCCGCAGTTCGTCAGCGCCGATGCCGCCCTGCCGGTGCCGGTGCAATCGGGACTGCTGGGCATGACATTCGTGGCCCTGGCGGGGCTGGTGTACACGGCGGTGGCGCTCCTTTCGAGGACGCTGCTGCAGAGCAGGCCGGGCGCTGCGCGCGTGGTGACCCTTGCCAGCGGCATCATCATGGTGGCGCTGGGGGGCTTGCTTCTCGGTGAACAGCTGGTGCCCTTCCTGGCAGGCCACGCCTAGTCCCCGCTGAGTTCCTTCCAGTCCTGTTCCCACATCCGCCGCATTTCCTCATCCTTGCGGATGGGCACCGGCGCCCCGATTTCCCGCTGCGGCTCCGGGTCCCCGCGCCGGCGTCCCCAGTCGCGCGGGTTCAGGGACCGCCGGCTTGAATCAAGCACCAGCAACGCACGGTCCGTCAGCGCATCGTTGCGGAGCGCCAGGTGCGTTTTGCGGCGGCGCAGGACCTCGGCGATGGACTGGTGTGCCGCGTCCAGCCGCCCTTCCCGGCGCAGCGCCCGGGCACGGACCAGGAGCAGGGCGGCGGAGAGGTCATCAGCATTCAGCAACCCTTCCGTCCAGTCGATGACCGTGCGGCTCCGGCCCAGGTCCAGGGCCAGCGAGCAGCGGGCCAGGGCCATGGGGAGCGACGGCGGCAGGCCGGCCAGGGCGTCCAGGGCAGCTTCCGTGCGGCCTGTCTCGCGCAGGGAGTGGGCCAAGGCCAGGAATACAGATTCCTCACTGAACAGCACCGGGATTTCCACCCGTTCGGCCAGCTCGATCCGGGTGAGGATCCTGGTGAGGTAGGTCGATGAGTAGCGGTTGGCCTCCTCGTCGTTCCTGGTGGTCAGGCCGCGCTGGAGGAGCTCGGAGGCGCGGAGGTAGCCGCCGTGCTTGTACTCGAGCAGGCCGGCCATCAGGTAACACAGCCCGGCCCAGCCAGGGTAGGTCCGGGCCAGGTAGATCAGCCGCTCGGGTTCCCGGCTGGTGAAGACGGCCTCATGGACGGCCCTGGCCGGTTTTGACGGCAATCTCTTGAGCCGCGGCACCTCTCCGTCGATGGACAGCAGGGCCGGGTTCCGTCCGCCCAGCACCCCGGTGAGCAGGCCGCCCACTCCCCCGGCGAGGTCGTGGACCGGGGTCCGCAGCTGGGCGTGCCCGAACGGTGTGAGGTCGCGGCTGTCCCAGTAGATCGGTGCGGTGTCCCCGGCGCTCATCGTTCCATGCTAACCGGGAAGGGGCGGGGGCGGCCCGGCGGTCAGCGGCCGGCAGCGGTAATCCACACCCCCACCACCCAGGTGCTGGCGGCCAGGCAGTCCAGCCCGAATTCGGCGAGCATCCCCAGGCCGGTGGCCTTCAAGGCAGCCCAGCTGGACCTGGCCGCCGTCGGAAAATTGCCGGTGCGGAGGAATTCGCTGACCAGCAGCCCGGCCGCGAAACCGACGAAGAGTCCCAGCACGGGAATGATGAACATCCCCACCACGGCCGCCACAAGCGCCACCACAATGCTGCGGTTGGGGATGGCATGCTGCTTGAGCTTCCTGCCTGTGAGCACGGCGCCGGCAGTCATGCCGCCAGCAACAAAGACCATGGCCACCGCGAAGACCACCCACCCTGCGGTCCCCGCGCCGCCCCAAATGGCCCAGGCCAGGAGGCTGATGCCCACCAGCACGCTGCCGGGAAGGACGGGGATGATGGTGCCCGCCACGCCCACCAGGATTCCCAGGCCACACAGGATGGTCACCACGGCTTCGGAGGTCATGGCCCCAGTCTAGGGGCGCCCGTTAAAAGCCCGACGGCGGCCCCTCCTTCCGCAAGGAGGCACCGCCGTCGTTGCCTGTCCCCAGGCGCGGACCTACTCCGCTTCCACTGCCGCGGCGACGGCCGCGGTGACCGCGGGGGCAACGCGCGGGTCCAGCGGGCTGGGCACGATGTAATCCGCCGACAGGTCCTCTGCGGCGAGCTCGGCGATGGCGCGGGCGGCGGCCAGCTTCATGGCCGGCGTGATGCGGCGCGCGCCGGCGTCCAGGGCGCCGCGGAAGATACCCGGGAAGGCCAGGACGTTGTTGATCTGGTTGGGGAAGTCGCTCCGGCCGGTGGCCACCACAGCGGCGTACTTCACGGCTACCTCGGGCAGGACTTCGGGGTCCGGGTTGGACAGTGCGAACACAATGGCGTCCTGGTTCATCAGGGCCAGGTGCTCCTCGGCGAGCTTGGAGGAGGAAACGCCGATGAAAACGTCCGCGCCGGCCAGTGCTTCGGCGGGGCCGCCGGTGATGCCGCGGGGGTTGCTGCGCGCTGCGATGTCCGCCTTCTTGCTGGCGGTATCGGCGGCGAGGTCGGCACGGCTGCTGTTGATGACACCGCGGGAGTCCAGCAGGACGACGTCGGTGACGCCTGCGGCGAGCAGGATCTCAGCGACGGCAATGCCTGCGGCGCCTGCACCGGACACCACCACCTTGAGCCCTTCGAGGCTCCGGCCGGTCACCTTGGCGGCATTGGTCAGGGCCGCGAGGGCCACGACGGCGGTTCCGTGCTGGTCATCGTGCATCACGGGGCAGTCCAGCGCTTCGATCAGCTTTTCCTCGAGTTCAAAGCAGCGCGGTGCGGAGATGTCCTCGAGGTTGACGGCGCCGAAGCTGGGGCGCAGGCGGACCAGGGTCTCCACGATCTCGTCCACGTTGGTGGTATTGAGGACCAGCGGGATGGAGTCGAGGTCGCCGAAGGTCTTGAAGAGCGCCGATTTGCCTTCCATGACGGGCAGGGAGGCGCTGGCGCCGATGTTGCCCAGGCCCAGGACGGCTGTGCCGTCGCTGACCACGACCACCAGGCGCTCCGCCCAGGTGAGGGTGCGAACCAGTTCAGGCTTGGCGTGGATGGCGCGGCTGACCTCGGCTACACCCGGGGTGTAGGCGATGGACAGGTCCCGCTTGTTGGAGAGCGGAACGGTGCTGGTCACGGACAGCTTGCCGCCCTGGTGCGCGCCGAAGATTTCGTCGTCGGTCAGGGCTGTTGCTGCTGAATTGTCGGTGGCGGTAACTGCGTCAATGGACACGTCGTTGTCTCCTGGTGCTCGCCGTGGGCGCACGGCACATGGAGCTGGAGCCCGGCCGGGCCCAGCGGGGAAAGTAGTGCGACAGGAAACCCAAGGGTGGCGGGTCCAGGGGGAACGCCGGGGGTGTTTCCGCCCTGCCGCTCCGGTGACCCCATGTTAGGCAGCACCCAAAGTCCCCGCGGGACGTTGGAGAACGCCTAGTCCGCTGCCAAAAGGTTTAACCAGCCACTTTAGTGACTCAGATCACGGCATTATGGCGTATTTAAATGCCTATTGGTCTAGACCAGTTACGCGGTTTTGGTCACTGTGAATCCGGATTCGGCTCCCGGAGACAACCGCCCGCACGCCTTTTTGAGGTCTTCCTCGGCCTCGAAGAGGGAAAGGCGGCGATTCCGCACGGACTGGACCAGACCAGTGACGGTCAGGAGGAGGACCCGCGCGCCCACCGCATCGCCGCAGGCGCCGGCTACGAGCTTCTCACTGAGGGCATCGATCTCGCGCAGGAGCTCGGTGGTATCACGCTCCGGCAGGTAGACACCCCGGCTCAGGCACTGTTCCACTGCGGGCTGCATGACGCGCATGTGGAAAATCTCCATCACGAGGCCGGAGAGGGCGCGGCCACGGAAACGCGGAGACGATCCGCGGGCGCCGGCCTGCAGCTCGTCCAGCTGCTGCCGGAAGAGCGCGAGCATCAGGTGGGTGGGAGACGGGAAATACCGGTAGAGCGTACCCAGCGGCACGTCGGCTTTTTCTGCGACTTCGGACAGCTCCACGGCGTCAAGCCCCTTGCGGGCAAACCCTGCGGCGGTGTCGAGGATCCGCGCGTAGCGGAGGCGCTGGCGGGGAGCGGAAGGCCGGGCGGCCATGGGCGGATGGTCTGAAAAAGTCTCGGGCATCAGCATTCCGGGGTTGTGTTTTAGGGGACTGCGGCCAGGAGTGCCCCCACTTCCGTACCACCCTGCAGCCCGGTTCAACTATACGGCAACCGCGCGGAGCAGGTTGGTCAGCGGGCTTACTTTCCGCCTCCTGCGGGTCAGTCCACACCCTTGATCTTGACCACGAAAAAAGCACCCAAAAGACCGATGACGGCGGCAGCGAGGAACAGTGTCCGGTAGCCGCCCGCAAACGTTACGGCCACCAGCGCCAGGGCCGGGGCAACCACCTGCGGCAGGGAGTTGGCCACATTGATGACGCCCATGTCCTTGCCCCTGCTGACGGCGAACGGGAGGACCTGGGTCAGCAGCGCGAAGTCCACCGCGAGGTACGCGCCGAAGCCGATGCCCAGCACCGCTGCCCCGGCAAGGGCGCCGGGCCACACGGGGAAGAACGCCATGATGGCCCCCGCCATGGCGATCGTGGCGGAGGAGCCGATGACGAACGGCTTCCGCCGGCCCACCCTGTCACTCCAGGGACCGGCCAGCACGGCGGTAATCATCACCATCACCGCGTAGATGCCCGTCAGGACCAGGACTCCGGCAGCCGGATCCGGGTAGCCAATCACATCCCGCAGGAAGAACAGCAGGTACACGATGGTGAGCTGGTTGCCCACGTTCACCAGGAACCGTGTCAGCCAGGCCCAGGCGAAGTCCGGATACCGCAGCGGGCTGATCCAGAAGCCGTTGATGAAAGCGCGGGGGCGGAAAGCCTCCAGTTCCGACTTTGGCAGGGCGGGATCATTCCGGTGGAAGAGGTACGGCAGGACTGACAGCAGCAGGGCGGCGGCGCACAACCAGTAGCCCACCATGAAGTTGCCGGTTACCACCGCACCGAAAACGGCGCCGGTGAGGATACCCAGGGTCTGGCCCATCGCCGCGAGCCCGCCCACTCCGCCGCGCTGGGCCACAGGCACCCGGTCCGGGACGGCGGCGGTGATGGCGGCGTAGGCGGCATTCGCGCCCAGCTGCACCAGGCACCAGAAGAGCACCATGAGCGCCACGGCACTGGAAAATGACATCGCCAGCAGTGCCGCAGTGGCCAGTACAGCCCCTGCCAGCACCCACGGAGAGCGGCGGCCCAGGCGCGAGGTGGTCCGGTCAGAGAGAGCGCCGAAAAGCGGGTTGGCCACCAGGGACACGGCGGCACCGCAGGCCGTGACCAGGGAAAGGATGGCTTCCTTGCCGGGCGCGTCGATGCTGATGGCCTGTTGGCCGATAAATACGTTGATGGGGCCGAAGAAGGCGGCATTGATGCCCACATTCACCAGCACCAGGCCGGTCACCCACCGCGCGGTGACCTTCTGCACCGGCTCGGCAAGCGCCGCCGCGGCAGCCGTGCCGTCCAGCGGCGACGGCTTCTTGGACAGACTCATTGGCTTGGCTCCCCCTGGTGCGGCCGGTTGGCGGTGGGAATCAGACTATCGTGGGCCGTACCTGGCCGCCGGGCACCGCCCCGGCCGCCCCGTCGCCGAAGACCCAGGAGCAGCAGATGAGCGCATCCACCCCCGCACAAAACGCAGCCGTGAAAACCGCAGACCTCTATGACGAGCGGGGCTCCGAACTGGCATCGATCTCCCTGCAGTTCCAATCCCTGGGCGGCCGCTCGCATTTCAACGGACCGGCCCGGACCATCCGGTGCTTCCAGGACAACGCCCTGGTGAAATCGACGCTCGCGTCCCCAGGGAACGGCGCCGTCCTGGTAGTGGACGGCGGCGGATCGCTGGGCACGGCCCTAATGGGGGACATAATCGCCGAAAGCGCCGTGGCGAACGGCTGGGCCGGCGTCGTGATCAATGGCGCCATCAGGGACCGGGAGGCCCTTGCCCGGCTGGACCTTGGGGTCAAGGCACTCGGCAGCAACCCGAAGAAGAGCCTGAAGGAGGGCGCCGGGGAGGTTGACGTGGATGTGGTGATCGACGGCGTCACCATCCGCCCGGGGGCCGCCATCTGGTGCGACACCGACGGCATTCTCGTGGAGGCGTAGGCGAGGATCGCGTCCCGGCCACGGGCACCGCAAAAAGTTGGCAGGGCGGGGAATAAAAAGTGCGAGTAAGATAGTTACTGAAAGCAACTATCGCTGCTTATATCCTTTTCTCTCCCCTGGAGCCTTCATGTCTAAAGCCTCTGCCGCGCCCCGCGCCGGAGAAACCCTGACGCAACGCCAGATCGTCACGGTAATGGTCGGTCTGATGCTGGGCATGTTCCTCGCATCCCTTGACCAGACCATCGTTTCAACGTCCATCTACACCATCGCCAACGATCTCGACGGGCTCTCGCTGCAGGCGTGGGCCACCACCGCGTACCTGATCACCTCCACCGTCAGCACCCCGTTGTACGGCAAGCTGAGCGACATCTTTGGCCGCCGTCCGCTGTACCTGACGGCAATCGCCATCTTCCTGGTGGGTTCGCTCTACGCGGGCTCGGTGCACTCGATGACCGAACTGGCCATCGCCCGCGGTATCCAGGGCCTCGGCGCCGGCGGCCTGCTGGCGCTGGCGCTGACCATCATCGGCGACATCGTCTCCCTGAAGGACCGCGCCAAATTCCAGGGCTACTTCATGTCAGTCTTCGGCATTTCCTCAGTGCTGGGTCCCGTGGTGGGCGGTGCCTTCGCCGGTTCGGCCAACATCCTGGGCTTTGACGGCTGGCGCTGGGTCTTCTTCATCAACATCCCCATCGGCCTCGCCGCCCTGACAGTGGTGTTCCTGTTCCTGCACCTGCCCTCGAAGCACCTGAAGCAAAAGATCGACTACTGGGGCGCCGCGGCCATCACGGTGGCCATCGTTCCGCTCCTGCTGGTGGCCGAGCAGGGCCGCTCCTGGGGCTGGACCTCGGTCAACTCCTTCCTCTGCTACGGCCTGGGCGTAGTGGGCATTGCCTGGTTCCTGCTGGCCGAAAAACGGGCCGGCGACTACGCCCTCATCCCCCTGCGGCTCTTCCACAACGTCACGTTCGGGCTGTCCTCGCTGCTGAACTTCATCATCGGCATCGGCATGTTCGGCGCCATCGCCATGCTCCCCATGTACCTCCAGCTGGTGAAGGGCCTCACCCCCACGCAGGCGGGCCTGATGATGATCACCTTCACGGTGGGCATCCTGTTCGGTTCCATCACCGCCGGCCGCACCATCTCGGCGTCCGGGACGTTCCGCATCTTCCCCATCATGGGCACCGGCATCCTGACCGCCGCCGCCCTGGTGATGGGCTTCTCCCTGGGAGTGGACACCGGGCTGTGGGTTCCCGGCCTCATCGCCGTGTTCTTCGGCATCGGCCTGGGCTTCTGCATGCAGCCGCTCACCCTTGCCATGCAGACCTCCGTCCCGCCGCGCGACATGGGCGTGGGCACCTCCTCCGCGGCCTTCTTCCGCTCCATGGGCGGCGCCGTGGGGACCGCCGTCTTCATCTCCATGCTCTTCAGCCTGGCCGCCAGCCGGATCGCCGACGGCATGAAGAGTGCCACCACGGATCCTGCCTACCTCGCCGTCCTGAAGGACCCTGCCGTAGCGTCCGATCCTGCCAACGCCAAGCTGTACGACTTCTTCAAGAATGGCGCCTCCAACGATTCGCTGAACGACACCAGCTGGCTGCACACCGCCAACTCCACCCTGACCCGGCCCATCACCGAAGGCTTCGCCACCTCGATCGACACCGTGATGCTGACCGCCGCAGCCCTGACGGGCCTGGCGTTCCTCATCAGCTTCGCGCTGCCGCGGAAGAAGCTGACGGACCAGAAGGCCTCGCCGCAGGATAAGGACGACATCCAGATCCCGGCCCACTAACCCCGGAAGCGCAGGGAACAAACGACGACGGCGGCACTGCCCGCCGTCGTCGTTGTGCTTTCCGGCTGCGGGCGCCAAGTGGAACCTGCGGCGGTGACGTGCCACACTGTTTAGCGCGTGTGCGCCGGCCCTTTCGGCCGGTACCGCAGCCGACGACGTCCGCACCGCATCCATAAACCTCCAACACCAGGGAGAACCATGCCCACTGCACAGGAGCAGACAACCACCCGGATTCCGCGGCGGGTGATCTGGCTGGCGCTCGCGGGGGCGGTGGGTGGATTCCTCTTCGGCTTCGACTCGTCCGTGGTCAATGGCGCCGTAGACGCCATGAAGGAAGAATTCGCCTTGTCCGAGGCCGTGACCGGCTTCGCAGTGGCCATCGCCCTGCTGGGCTGCGCCGCCGGCGCCTTCCTGGCCGGCAAGGTGGCCGACCGGTACGGCCGCATTCCCGCCATGAAGCTCGGCGCCCTGCTCTTCCTGGTCAGCGCCGTGGGGACGGGTTTCTGCTTTGGTGTCTGGGACCTGATCTTCTGGCGCCTCGTGGGCGGACTGGGCATCGGCCTGGCCTCCGTGATCGCCCCCGCGTACATCTCCGAGATATCGCCGCGCAAGGTCCGCGGCCGCCTGGCCTCGCTGCAGCAGCTGGCCATCACCACGGGCATCTTTGCCGCCCTGCTCTCCGACGCGCTGCTGGCAACCACCGCCGGCGGGGCAGACCAGCAGTTCTGGCTCGGCATCGAAGCCTGGCGGTGGATGTTCCTCGCCGCCGCCGTCCCGGCCATCGTCTACGGCTGGGTAGCCTTCACGCTGCCTGAATCCCCGCGCTTCCTGGTGTTCCAAGGCAAGGAAGAGCAGGCCCGGAAGGTGTTCGACTCGATTGCGCCCGCCGAGGACACCGACCGGCACATCCGCGACATCCGGGAAGCCATCGAGGAAGACAAGCTGGCCGGGCAGAAGGGCTCCCTCCGCGGCAAGACCTTTGGCCTGCAAGCGGTGGTGTGGGTGGGCATCATCCTCTCCGTGCTGCAGCAGTTCGTGGGCATCAACGTGATCTTCTACTACTCCACCACGCTGTGGAAGGCCGTCGGTTTCCAGGAACAGGACTCCCTGGCCATTTCCGTGGCAACGGCCGTCACCAACATCCTGGTCACGCTGGTGGCCATCGCCCTGGTGGACCGCGTGGGGCGCCGCCCGATCCTCCTCACCGGCTCCGTGGGCATGGCTGTGTCCCTCGGTGCCATGGCGCTGGCATTCTCCTCGGCGACGGGCAGCGGCGAGAACATCACCCTGCCGGGCGCCTGGGGTCCGGTGGCGCTGGTGGCGGCAAACGTGTTCGTCATCAGTTTCGGCGCGTCCTGGGGGCCGCTGGTGTGGGTGCTCCTGGGTGAAATCTTCCCGTCCAAGATCCGTGCCCGGGCCTTGGGCCTGGCCGCTGCCGCGCAGTGGGTGGCGAACTTTGCCATCACCCTCAGCTTCCCGGTGATGGCTGCCGGTTCGTTGCCCCTGACGTACGCCATGTACGCGCTGTTCGCCGCGGCGTCCTTCTTCTTCGTGATGTTCAAGGTGCCGGAGACCAACGGGATGTCCCTGGAGCAGGCCGAAACGCTGTTCGTCCCCAAGGGATCCGCCAAGGCCTAGGACGCCCCACCACCTCCCGCCGTCTCTCCCGCGACGCGCCATCAGCTTTCGCCGGAAAACAACAAACCCTCCATCACCTGAAGTGATGGAGGGTTTGTTTGTTGAGCCGCCGCCTACACGACGTGCGGTTCGTGCGAGGAGAGGTAGGAACGGCCGCCGAGGGCGATCAGGATGGCGACCAGCATGGCTGCCGCGCCTGCAAAGAACGGAACCTGCGGGCCAAAGTGCTCACCAAGCTGTGCTGCCGCGAACGGGGCCAGCGCGCCACCCATCCAGCGGACGAAGTTGTAGCCGGAGGACGCCACCGGGCGGGGCGAATCGGAGACCCCCATGGCCAGTTCGGTGTAGATGGTGTTGTTGACGCCCAGCAGGGCACCGGCAACGATCACCAGGACGACGACGGCCGGCACCGAGTGGCCCGCCGCCAGGCCCAGCCCGGCCAGGTCCAGCATGAGCAGGAACAGCGTTCCGGTCAGTACCTTGACGGCACCGAAGCGGGCCTGCAGGGGCGGTGCCACGAAGACGGAGAAGACAGCCACTGCCACGCCCCAGCCGAAGAAGACACCGCCGATTCCGTAAGCGTTCATGCCCAGGATGAACGGGGTGAAAGCCAGGATGGTGAAGAAGCCGTAGTTGTAGAACAGGCCGCTCGCCGCCGTCGTCCGCAGTCCCTTGTGGCCCAGTGCCAGCAGGGGGTCGCGCAGGCGTACCTTGCGCTCGGGCAACGGCGTTGTGGGCAGCAGGGCGATCAGGGCGATAAAGGCGGCCGCCATGAGGACCGCGGTGCCAAAGAACGGTGCGCGCCACTGCCAGCCGCCAAGGAGGGCGCCCAGGAGCGGGCCAAGCGAGATGCCCAGGCCCAGGGCGGCTTCGTAGAGGATGATCGCTGTACCGGCGCCGCCGCTGGCCACACCGACGATGACTGCCAGGGCCGTGGCCACGAACAGGGCATTGCCCAAGCCCCAGCCTGCGCGGAAGCCCACCAGCTCGCTGACGCTTCCGGACAGGCCGGAGAGTGAGGAGAAGACGACGATGACGGCCAGGCCGATCAGGAGGGTCTTTTTCCCGCCGATCCGGGAAGAGACGTACCCGGTGATCAACATAGCCAGGGCGGTAACCAGGAAGTAGCTGGTGAACAGCAGTGAAACCTGGCTGGGGCTCGCCTGCAGGTTGGTGGCAATGGCGGGAAGGATCGGGTCCACCAGTCCGATGCCCATAAAGGCGAACACTGCCGCGAGCGCGGTGGCCCACACCGCCTTGGGCTGCTTGAGGAATGAGGCCTTTTCAGCCTGCAGGGTGTTTTCCGGTGCCGGCAGGGTTTCTGCTTGGCGGTTCATGGAGGGTACTCCTAAATTCGTCACTGGTTCAGTTCTGGAGGGAAGCGTTGATTTTGTCGATCACCGGCAGCGCGTCCGCAAGGGCTTTGCGGTCCTGGTCGCTGAGGGTGCTCAGGATGCCCGCCATCACCTGGTTGCGGCGCCGGTTGGCGGAGTCGACGGCGTCCCGGCCCTCGGGGGTCAGGATCACCCTGACGGCGCGGGAGTCCTTGGGATCCGGCTCGCGGCGGGCCAGCCCGGCACGTTCGAGCTTGATGATCTGCTCGGTGGCGCTGGGGACGCGGACGCCGAGGTTCCGCGCAATCTCGCCGACGCGCTGGCCCTCGTTGAGCAGCATCTTGAGGGTGCTGAGCTGGGCGGCGCTGAGTTCACCGTCTGCGTCGAGGCGCCGGACCAGGTAGACGCTGTGGCGGAGGGCTTCACGGAATCCGCTGGCAAGTTCCTGGAGTGCTTTATCGTCGTTCATCGTTAGGTAGCCTAACATTTAGGGCACCTAACAGTCAAGGTTCAGAGCGTCAACTTCATCCCGACGTGGCTGGCCTCGAAGCCCAGCTGCTCGTAGAACCGGTGTGCCGCGGAGCGGCTGTGGTGCGTGGTCAGCTGCATCAGGGTGCAGCCCCGCCGCCTGGACTCAGCGATGGCCCAGCCCACCATGAGCTTCCCAAGACCGTGGCCCCGAAGGGAGGCGTCCACGCGGACACCCTCGAGTTGCGAGCGCCACGCACCCCGCCGGGAGATGCCGGGAAGGAAACTGAGCTGGAAGGTGGCCACCACCGGCCTGGCCTGGCCCCCTGCCGTCACGGTGTCGCCGACGATCAAGAGGTGGGCGGGGTCGGCGTCGATCGCGTCAAAGGCCCGCTGGTACGGCTCCATGTCCCGCGCGGTCTCGCGGCCGGCGCCCAACGCGTCGTCGGCGAGCAGCCGCACCATGGCCGGGAGGTCGGCGGGGGTGGCGTGGCGGAGGCGGAACGTCCCGCCGTCGATGTCGGCAGCGAACAACGGCCCGGCTTCTTCGGAAGGAATCACCTGCCCAGCTTGGCACAAACAAACAACGACGCCGGCACTTGGGAAAGTGCCGGCGTCGTGGTGATGGGGCGTTCCCGGAATTCCTGCAGGTTCTGATGGGGCGTTGCGTCAGGGGGTGCAGGAAGTGATGGCGCGTGCCGGGGCGGCGTCAGGCGGGGGTGCCTGCCAGTTCCGCCTGCCGCTCCTCCACGAGGGTGGCGACGGCGTTGAACAGCGGGTGGTCCCGCTCGAGTCCGGTGATCCGGGCCGTGGCGTCAGCCGGGCTGGCGGAGCCGAGGATAACCGCGAGTTCGGTGGCCTCGGCATCGGCGGAGTCGTTGAAGCGCAGCGCTGCAGCAATGGCACCCAGCAGGGCCTCCGGCACCACGCCGCGTTCTGCCAGCTCCGCCGCCGGGCCGATGAACCGCTCGTGGCGGCTCAGCTTCCGCAACGGCGCGCGGCCCACCCGGTTAACGGTGTCCGGCAGGTACGGGTTGGAGAACCGGACCAGGATTTTCTGGACGTACGCTTCCTGCTCGTCATTGCTGAAGCCGTGCTTGGCCACCAGGAGCTGCTTGGTCTCCTCGAGCACCGCCCGGACGTCCTCAGCCACATCCTGGTCCGCCATGGCGTCGGAGATCTTCTCCAGCCCCGCCTCAAACCCCAGGTAAGCCGCAGAGGCATGCCCGGTATTGACGGTGAACAGCTTCCGCTCGATGTACGGCGAGAGGTCGTCCACGAAGGTGGCACCGGGGATCACCGGGGCGGAGTCGCCAAAGGCGGTCCGGTCGATGACCCATTCGAAGAAGGTCTCCACGGTGACGTCCAGGCCCTGGCCCGGCTCCTGGTTGGGCACGATCCTGTCCACGGCGGTGTTCGCGAACACCACCTTCCCGTCCAGGGCCCCGGCGGCGGCCCCCGGCTGGGCAGCCACCTCCTTGGCCAGGATGTCCGTGGCGTTGATGGCGTTCTCGCAGGCCATCACCTGCAGGGGTGCCCGCCCTGGTTCCCTGGCCACGATGCCCTTGGCGATCACGGGCGCCACGAACTTCAGGATGTGCGGGCCCACCGCCGTGGTGACGATGTCCGCCGTCGCGATCTCCGCGACCAGCTCGGCCTCCTGGGCGTTGGAGTTCAGCGCCCGGAAGTTGTCCACCGTCCGCACGGCGGGGTTCTCCCCCACCTCGTGGACCGCGTAGCTGTCCGCAGCGGCCAGGCGGGTGATCAGTTCCTCGGCCACGTCCGCGAACACCACCTCGTAGCCGGCATCGTGCAGGAGCAGGCCCACAAAGCCGCGCCCGATGTTGCCGGCGCCAAAATGTACTGCCTTCACTATGCGTTGACCTTTCCGAAGAGCTCCAGGACTTCATCCTCGGACGTGGCAGCCTCGAGCCGGGCCACCTGGTCCTTGTTGGTGAAGACCTTGGCGATGGAGGACAGGATGTGCAGGTGTTCGTTATTGATGCCTGCGACACCCACCACGAACTTCACTTCCTTGCCGTTCCAGTCGATGCCTTCGGGGTAGCGGATGACGGACACCGCGGACTTGCGGATGTGGTCCTTGGCGGCGTTGGTGCCGTGCGGGATGGCCAGGAAGCTGCCCATGTAGGTGGACACCGATTCCTCGCGCTCGTGCATGGCGGCGATGTAGCCTTCGTCCACGGCGCCACGGGCCAGCAGGAGCCTGCCCGCTTCGTCGATGGCGGCGTCCCGGGTGGTGGCCGAACCCGTCAGGACCACGCTCTCCCGGGCCAGGATCTCGGAGCTTCCGGCAGCGGAAGCCGCAGGCTGAGTTCCTGCCGCGGCAGCGGGCGCAGCATCCACCGGGGCATCGGCGGCGTGCGCACCGTGGGCGGCGCCGGCGTCGGCCGAGTCACCGCGTTCGGTGTTGCTTTCACGGACCAGCTCGACGATCTCGTCGTACCGCGGGCTGCTCATGAAGTTGTCGACGGAGTAGTGCACGGCGCTGGACGTGGCCGGCTTGGCCCGCTCGGTGAGGTCCTGATGGGTGACCACGACGTCGTAGCTGTCGGTGAGGTTGGCTATGGAGGCGTTGGTGACCTTGACGTCGGGGAACCCGGCCGCCTTGATCTTGTTCCGCAGCACCGAGGCGCCCATGGCGCTGGAGCCCATGCCGGCGTCGCACGCGAACACGACGTTGCGCACGGGGCCTGCCAGGACGCCCACGCCGCCGCGGCCGCCTGCAGCGGCACCCGCTGCGACGCCTCCGCCGGCACCTGCGAGGGTGGAGGCCACGGAGCTCTTCTTGCCCTTCATTGCCTCCATCCGTGCGGTGGCGTCGCCAAGGTCGTCCTCATCGCTGTGCTTGGTGGTCTTCAGGATGACCGAGGACACCAGGAAGGAAACGGCTGCCGCGAGCACCACGGAGAGGATCACCCCGAAGTAGCTGTCACGGGACGTCTGCGCCAGCACGGCGAAGATGGAGCCAGGGGCGGCCGGGGCGACCAGGCCGGAGTTGGTGACGGCGAGGGTGGCGATGCCGGTCATGCCGCCGGCGATGGTGCCCAGGATCAGCAGCGGGCGCATCAGGACGTACGGGAAGTAGATCTCGTGGATGCCGCCCAGGAACTGGATGATGGCTGCACCGGGGGCCGATGCCTTGGCGGCGCCGCGGCCGAAGAAAGCGTACGCGAGCAGGAGGCCCAGGCCGGGGCCGGGGTTGGCTTCCAGCAGGAACAGGATGGACTTGCCCTGATCCAGGGACTGCTGCACACCCAGCGGGGTGAGCACGCCGTGGTTGATGGCGTTGTTGAGGAACAGGACCTTGGCCGGCTCGATGAAAATGCTGGTCAGGGGCAGCAGGCCGTTGTGGACCAGGAACTGCACGAAGTTTCCCGCGGCAGTACTGAAGGCGGTCACCAGCGGCGAAATGCCGTAGAACCCCAGCAAGGCCAGGAGCGCGCCCCAGATGCCGGCGGAGAAGTTGTTGACCAGCATTTCGAAGCCGGGGCGGATCTTGCCGTCCCAGATCATGTCGATCTTCTTCATGGTCCAGCCGCCCAGGGGGCCCATGATCATCGCGCCGATGAACATCGGGATGCCGGCGCCCACGATCACGCCCATGGTGCCGATGGCACCCACCACGCCACCGCGGACGTCATAGACCATCTTGCCGCCGGTGTAGCCGATCAGCAGCGGCAGGAGGTAGGTGATCATGGGGCCTACCAGGCCGATGTTGGGCTTTCCGTCAGTCTCGCCGAAACCACCGAGCTGCGGAACGGGCAGCCAGCCCTTCTCGATGAAGAGGGCGGTGATGATGCCCCAGGCGATGAACGCACCGATGTTGGGCATGATCATGCCGGACAGGAATGTCCCGAACTTTTGGACGTGCACGCGCGCGCTGGTGCGGGGTTTTGCAACTGTCTCTGTTGCCATGTGATTTCCTAACCGTCATTCCTGCTGCTCCGCAGGATTGGTCCGATGATTACGACGACGTACTGCTGGGTAACGCGGTGTTGTGGGCTATCCGGCCGGGCTGGTGGAGATCCGGTGGAGCCATTCGAGGAAAAGCTTGAGTTCCGAGCTGGAAAGCTGGTCAGAGTGCGAGGCCTGAAGTGCGGCATTCAGGGCGATCGCTGCCACCACTACCGAGGACTTCCCGGCGCCGCCCGGGGCCGGGCCGCTGGCGGGCTCGGCGGACACCGCGAAAATCATGGCGTCCCGGGTCATGGTGGACAGTTCGAGGTTGCGTTCGGCGGCGGGCTCCGCAATCAGCATCAGCGTGACACCCACGTTGGCCGCCAGGATGGACCTGGCCGCTTCCCTGGGCTGGACGTTCAGCTGGCCCGCTGCCGCTGCCTTGTTCAGCATCTCTTCCATGAGCGCCTCGGCGTCGGCCACGATGGCTGGCCGGCTTTCGGGGCGGATGTTGCCGAACATCACCAGGTACAGCTCGGGCTGGTTCAGACCGAACTGCACGTGGTTGTCCCACATTCTCCGGATGTCCTCAAGAGGCTGCCCGGAGGGGGCGAAGTCCCGTTCGCCCGCGACATATTCCTCAAACCCTGCGGCGACGACGGCGTCGAAAAGACCTTCCTTGTCACCGAAGTGGTGGTACAGGGTGGGGGCGGAAACCCCTGCCAGCTGGGTGATCTGGCGGGTGGAGACCGGAGCTCCCGCGGATTTTGCCAGCAGTTCCGCGGCAGCACGGAGCAGCCGCATTTTGGGGGGAAGCTGGCCATCCAAACTCATAACCGCTACCCTAGCACCTATAGCGTTGCTATATGAACTGAATCACATACAATTTTTTCAGGCACGTTTCCTGCCCCTGGACGTAGCAGTCCTCCGGCGGACCCGGCACGGCGCCGGAGAACTTGGCGGGCCTGTCTACCGGCAGAGAATGAGGACCTTCAGTGCAGAACTTCCCAGGAGTAGGCGTCAGCCCAGGCCGCGTCATCGGCACCATCCGGCAGATGCCCAAACCCATCAGTGAGCCTCCCGCCGGTGAACAGCTGGCGCCGGACACCACTGCCGAGGAAGCCACCGCAGCACTGAAGGCGGCCTCCCAGGCCGTCCATGACGAACTGAAGGAGCGCGCCGCGCACGCCGTAGGGGACGGCAAGGCAGTCCTGGAAGCCACGGCACTGATGGCCAAGGACACCATGCTGATCAAGGGCGCCGCCAAACTGGTGGCCCGGGGTGTTTCTGCCGAACGCGCCATCTGGGAATCCGGCTCCTCGGTCTCTGAGATGCTGCATAACCTGGGCGGCTACATGGCCGAGCGCGCCACCGACGTCCTGGACGTCCGCGCCCGGATTGTCGCCGCGCTGCGGGGCGTTCCCGCGCCCGGCATCCCTGCCTCCAACACCCCGTTCGTCCTCGTGGCGGAGGACCTTGCCCCGGCGGACACGGCCACCCTTGACCCGAACAAGGTCCTGGCGCTGGTCACCGCCGGCGGCGGCCCCCAGTCCCACACGGCGATCATCGCCCGTTCCCTCGGCCTGCCGGCCGTGGTGGCCGCCGTGGGCGTCGACGAACTGGCGGACGGCACCGAGGTGTATGTGGACGGCGCAGCCGGCCTCATCACCGCCGAGCCCGACGAATCCCTTCGCGCGACGGCAGAGGCCTGGGCTGCCACGGCGTCACTGCTGGCTGAGTTCACCGGCACGGGCACGACGGCGGACGGCCACGAAGTGCCGTTGCTCGCCAACGTGGGCGGCGGCAAGGACGCCGAAGCCGCAGCCAAGCTCGGAGCGCAGGGCGTGGGCCTCTTCCGCACCGAGTTCTGCTTCCTGGAGCGGGACACCGAACCGTCCATTGAGGAACAGGCGGCCGCCTATAAGAGCGTCTTCGATGCCTTCCCGGGCAAGAAGGTGGTCCTGCGCACCCTGGATGCGGGCGCCGACAAGCCGCTGCCCTTCCTCACCGACTCCACGGAACCCAACCCGGCCCTCGGCGTCCGCGGCTACCGCACCGATTTCACCACCCCCGGCGTCCTGGACCGGCAGCTTGAAGCCATCGCCCTGGCCGAGCAGCAGTCCGAGGCCGACGTCTGGGTCATGGCGCCCATGATCTCCACCGCCGAGGAAGCCGCGCGTTTCGCCTCCATGTGCGCCGACGCCGGCATCAAGACCCCCGGCGTCATGGTGGAAGTCCCGTCCGCCGCCCTCACCGCGGAATCAATCCTCCGCGAAGTGGGCTTCGCGAGCCTGGGCACCAACGACCTCACCCAGTACGCCATGGCCGCCGACCGCCAACTTGGCCCCCTGGCCAACCTCAACACCCCCTGGCAGCCCGCAGTCCTGCGCCTCGTAGGGCTCACGGTTGAGGGGTCCAGGGCCGAAGGCCACAACAAACCCGTTGGCGTCTGTGGTGAGGCTGCCGCGGACCCGGCCCTCGCCGTCGTCCTCACCGGCCTTGGCGTGACCACCCTCTCCATGACGGCCCGCTCGCTGGCCGCCGTGGCGGCCGTCCTGAAGACGGTAACCCTCTCCGAAGCCCAGGAACTGGCCAAGCTGGCCCTCTCCGCGCCGAGCGCCACGGAAGCCCGGGCCTGGGTGCGGGAGAAACTGCCGGTCCTGGAGGAACTGGGCCTCTGATCCGGAGGAACCGCCCGGCCTGCGGGCACCCGTCCGACGCGGGATAGGCTACGTCCATGGCATTGATAGCCCCCCGCGTTACGGCCGGCCTGCCCGCAGGTGAGGCCGGCAGCCTTGCGCGCGCCCTCGAGGACAGCAACGACATCACCGTCTTCGTGGACGGCACCGTCCACCGCCTGCCCGCGCAGGCGAGGGACGCCGTCGTCGATCTCCTGGCACGGCTGGGACGCGGCGAAACGGTGACCGTGGGCAGCGTGGAGGAAATGTTGACCACCTCCCAGGCTGCGGAACTGGCGGGGATCTCGCACACGTACCTGCGCAACATGACGGACCGCGGGGAAATCCCTGTGGAGTACCGCGGCTCGCACCGCAGGATCCGGCAGGCTGACATCATGGCGTGGCTGGAGCACCAGAAACTCGAAGACCAGAAACGCCAACAGGACAAGGCCGCCCGCGACCACGCCGGCGTGGCAGAGTAGTGCGGTTTCCCCTTGGCCGGCGGGACCGGAAAGACGCCAGGTTGCACTCAACGGAGGTGGAAGCCAACGGCCTGACGGGCAGGCTGCTCTGGGCTGACGGTACTCCCGCGCCAGGACAGGACGCCGCAGGCAACCCGGCCGGACCGGCGTATGTCCTCATCCACGGCATCGGCGTCTCCCACCGCTACCTCCGCCGCCTGCACAACGAACTGGCCGGCGCCCCCACCTACTCGCTGGACCTGCCGGGTTTCGCCGGCACCCCCCGGCCCGGCAGGCAGCTCTCCGTTGCGGACTACGGCTCCTTCATCGCCCAGGCGCTCAAAGCGAGCGGCATCGACTCGTACATCCTGGTAGGTCACTCAATGGGCACGCAGTTCACCATCGAGGCCGCACTCTACGCCCCCGAACGGGCACGCCGGCTGGTCCTGATGGGACCCGTGGTGGACTCCCGGCACCGGAGCGTCCTGCGGCAGGGCATGGCCCTCACCCTCGACGCGCTGCTCCGGGAAAGTGCCTCGTCCAACTGGATCGTGTTGACGGACTACTTCCGTTGCGGCCCGCGCTGGTACTTCACCGAAGTGCCGGTGATGATGGGTTACCCCACGGAGCAGCGGCTGGGCGGCATCAACGTTCCCATCCTGGTCCTCCGCGGCAACCATGACCAGGTGGCAGGGCCGGAGTGGTGCATTCGGCTCGCCCAGGCCGTACCGCAGGGAAGCTTCGCTGAAATTCCGGGGGCAGGCCACGTGGTCCAGCATGTGCGCCCGCGGCAGGTGGCGGACGCCATCCGGTCCTTTGCCGGGGCCGCCTCCGGGTAAGCCCGGATTTCCCTGCGTCAGATCCTGGGCCTTGCCGCCCAGCGGCGCATCTTGAGCGCGGCGTGCAGTTCCAGCCGGGGCAATCCCTTCAGCGGGTCCACCCCCAGCAGCTGGCGGATCCGCCCCAACCGGTTGTAGATGCTGCTGCGGTGCAGGTGGAGCCGGGAGGCCACGTCCTGGACGGAGCCGTCATTGTCATACAGCAGCTCCAGGACGGGGATGAGCTCGCCGTTGCGGTCGTGGTCCTCAAGCATCCGGAAGTACACGGACCCGGAGTCCGCCCATGCCCCCACTCCCCCGCCCGCGGACGCGAGCAGCTGGTAGACGCCGGTGGCGCGGCAGTCCACGAGCTCGCCCAGCTGCGGGTCCACGGCGGCCGCCTGGGCTGCCATCCGGGATTGCCGGTACGCCTCCGCGAGCTGGCGCGTCCTGGCGAAACCCTCGCTGATCCCCAGGATGATGCGGTGGACCGGCCGGCCCGAGCGCTTGGCCAGCTCCAGCTGGTAGTGCACCAGAACCTGGGCGTGGTTGGCGCGGCCGGTCGATTCGCGGAACAGCACCACCGAATGGGTTTCGGTGCCGGCACTGAACAGGGCGGCATCCACACCCACGGTTGCCTGCAGGGCGGTGGATCGATGGATCAGGGTGGACGCGATGGGGTCAGGTCCGCTGGCCCATCCGTCCGCGTCCAGCACCGTGACCATCTGCCATGGACCCCGGCCCTGGACTTCCTTCCAGCCCGCCACCGCGGCCACCGCATTGGGCTCCCCGGAACAGGCCAGCAGAAACTCCCGTTCACGGCCCCGGCGGAACTCGGATTCAGCCGTGTTCGAGTCGAGCAGGAGGCCTGACAGCAGCTCAAGCTCATGGTTGACGCCGGGCAGCTGGGTGAGGATCGCCGTCGGACTTTCCTCTGCCGAGTCCTGCTGCACCCACAGGTAGCCCACCCGAAACCCCCGGACCATCAGCGGGACGCAGACACGGCCCAGCATGCCGAGCTCCGGATTCCCGGGGATCACCACCGGCCGCACGGCGGTGGCGATCCCGTGGGAGAGCTGCCAGGCACTGACATCCGCCGGGACCTTCTTGCTCAGCAGGAAATTCACCCGCACGCGGTCTGCGTGCGACTGGTTGGAGCTGTAAGCGAGCAGCAGGCCGTCCAGGTCCTCGAGGGACAGGCCGCGGCCAAGCTTCTGTGCCACCTGTTCGACGAGCTGTTCCACACCCTGCTGCTGCATGGGCTCACACTACTGCTTGCGCCGCCCGACAGACGAACCAACACGAGGCGACACCTGACGCTTCAGGACTCGACACGTGTCGAGCCTCGCACGGTAAAAACACCGGAATGGCGCGGTTCATCCATCCAGCCTGCAGCGGGCCCATGTCGCCTGGCTCACAGGCGGATTTATCGTTGAAACACGCAAATCCTTCCGCATTAACCGGCCCACCGGCCCCAAAAAATGGAGCAGACGATGATCATCGGCGTCCCCAAAGAAATCAAGAACAACGAATTCCGCGTGGCCATCACCGCGGCCGGCGTCCACGAGTTCCGCACCCACGGCCACACCGTACTGGTGGAGCGCGGTGCCGGCCTGGGCTCGGGCATCACCGACGAGGAGTACGCGATCGCCGGTGCCGAGATCGTCAATGAGGCTGACGACGTCTGGTCCCGCGCCGACATGGTGATGAAGGTCAAGGAGCCCATCAAGTCCGAGTACCACCGCTTCCGCAAGGGCCTGATCCTCTTCACCTACCTGCACCTCGCGGCCGAGCCCGAACTGACCCAGGCGCTCATCAACTCCGGCGTCACCGCGATCGCCTACGAGACCGTGCAGGAGGGCCGCTCGCTGCCGCTGCTGGCCCCGATGTCCGAGGTGGCCGGGCGCCTGTCCGTCCAGGTGGGCGCCACCTCGCTGATGGCACCGGCCGGCGGCAAGGGCGTGCTGCTGGGCGGCGTCCCGGGCGTGCGCCCCGCGAAGGTGGTTGTCCTGGGCGCCGGGGTGGCCGGCACCAACGCCGCCGCCATGGCCCTGGGCCTCGGCGCTGACGTGACCATCCTGGACATCAACATCAACCGGCTGCGCGAACTCGATGCCCAGTACCAGGGCCGGCTGAAGACCGTTGCCTCCAACAAGTACGAGATCGAAAAGTCAGTGGTTGACGCAGACCTGGTGATCGGTTCCGTCCTCATCCCCGGCGCCAAGGCCCCCAAGCTGGTCACCAACGACCTCGTGGCCCGCATGAAGCCCGGCTCGGTCCTGGTGGATATCGCCGTGGACCAGGGCGGCTGCTTCGAGGACACGCACCCCACCACGCACCAGGAACCCACTTACAAGGTGCACAACACCATCTTCTACTGCGTGGCCAACATGCCCGGCGCCGTCCCCAACACCTCCACTTACGCACTGACCAACGTCACGCTGCGCTACGCGGTGTCCCTGGCCAACCTGGGCGTCAAAGCCGCTTTTGACCGCGACCCCGCCCTGGCCGCCGGCCTCAACATCGCCGCCGGCCACGTGGCACACCACTCCGTGTCCGAGGCCCACAACCTGCCCCTCGTTTCCGACTGGCACGAACTGGTTTCCGCCTAGTCACCCTTCATCGATTGCTCCGTACTTGTCGTTTTGGACCCCCAGAACGACAACTACGGAGCAATCGATTGGTTTTTAACCAGTTCCCGGGCGGCCTCGATCAGCTTGAGGACCTCGACGGCGTCTTCCGGATCGACCGGAAGGGGCAGGGATGACTGCGCGCCGCCGTCGAGGATCTTTTCGGCCAGGATCCGGTAGAACTCCGGATAGGCTCCGCGCTCGGTGGGCAGGGCGTCCAGGTGGCCGTCACGGCCCAGCTGCCCCGCCCATTCCAGCGCTTCCTGCCCGTACCCGGGATCCAGGGGGCTGCCGCCGGCGGCAAGGTAGGGCTCCTGCGGGTCCACCCCGTTCTTGGTGTACCCGCCCACCGAACCCAGCACCCGGAAGCGCGGCCCCTGCTGCGCGCACTGCATGTTCATGGTCAGGTGGCTGGTCACGCCCGAATGGTGCCGCAGGACCAGGAAGACGTCGTCATCCGCCCGTTCATCGGACCGCCGCGCCGCCAGCTCGGCGTGGGCCACCGTAGCGGGACCGAACAGCTGCAGCGCCTGGTCAACCAGGTGGCTGCCAAGGTCGAAAAGGACCCCTCCCCCGTCCGCGGCGGTGGCCCGCGCTTTCCAGGGCTTGGCGATGGTGGGCTGCCAGCGCTCGAACCTGGACTCGAAGCGCGTCACCCCGCCCAGGGCCCGGGCGGCCAGCAGTTTCCGCAACGTCAGGAAATCACCGTCCCACCTCCGGTTGTGGAACACCGTCAGGACCCGGCCCAGCTGCCGTGCCGCCTCAACCAGTTCCTCCCCTTGGGCACTGGTCACGGCGAACGGTTTATCCACCACCACATCCAGTCCCGCCTGCAGCGCAGCCTTGGCCAGCGGATAGTGCGTCTCCGGCGGGGTTGCCAGGACCACCAGGTCAAGGACCGCTGCCCGCTCCAGGGCGGCGGCGCCATCCGGCACGATGTCCGCCCCCGGATGCCGGGATGCGGCAGCCGCCTGCCGCCCGGCGTCGGACGTGGCAATGACGTCCAGTGAGTAGCTGCCGTTGGCCGCCAGCAACGGGGCGTGGAACACGCTCCCTGCCAGCCCGTAGCCGACGACGGCGGTGCGGATGGTGCGGGGGCTGCCTTCAGTTCCGGTCATGGAAGCTACGCTACCCCGGGGTAGGCAGCGTTAAACGGGGCCGGCATCCCTGGTGCGTGACCAGGGGTGCCGGCTTCTCGATCGGGTTGCGGGTGGTTACTTCTTTTCCCAGCCGATGGTGGTCCAGTCCGGGACCTGCGAGGTGCTCTGGAAGAGCGACGGGCCGTAGTTGGCCAGGCCGGTGCGGACGAAGGAGATCTGCGGGCCGTTGAAGACCACGCCCATGGAGTAGTACTTCGCCATGTGTTCCTTCTCCACGTCCATGGCAGCCTTGTTGCGCGCTGCGTTGTCCTCGATGGAGGCGAGGTCGGCGATCTTCTTGTCCAGGTCGGCGTCACCGAGCTTGTTCTCGTTGACCTTGGAGTCGTAGTACTGCTTGACGGCGTCGGTGGCATCCGGGCCTACGGTGTAGCCGGAGATGCTCAAGTCGAACTCGCGGCTGCCCAGGACCTTGCCGAAGTCGGCGGACGCGCGCTGGTCGATGCCCACATCCATGCCGCCGGCCTGGAGCTGCTTCTGCAGGGTCTGTGCCACGGCCAGGGTGGTGGGATCGTCGCCGAAGTTGCTGATCTTGAAGGCGGCGGGCTTGCCGTCCTTTTCCATGATGCCGCTGGCGTTGGGGCTGTAGCCGGCGTCGGTGAGGACCTTCTTGGCGGCGTCGGGGCCGGTTTCCTTGACCGGGTAGTTGTCCTGGTAGTACTCGGAGAACGGCAGGAGCATCATGGAACCGGAGCTGGGTTCCTCCCAGTTCAGGCCGTTGAAGCGGACCTTGCGGATTGCTTCGCGGTCGACGGCGGCGAAGATGGCCTTGCGCACGTTGACGTCCGTGATGCGCTGGGCGTTGAGGTTCAGGCCACCGGCGAAGAGGCGCTGGCCGCGGCGGATGTCCGAGTCCTTGGTGCCGTCCAGCTGCTTGTACAGCGAGATGGTGTTGGCGGACATGGCATCGATTTCACCGTTCTTGAAGGCGGCGATCTGGGCGCTGGTTTCCAGCTGGCGGAAGGTCACATTCGACAGGACCGGCTTCTGGCCCCACCACTTCTCGTTCGGAACCAGGGTTACGGTCTTGGCGGCGGTGTCGTACTGGTCCAGCTTGAAGGGTCCGGCCATCCACTCCGGGTGCAGGTTGCCGTTGAAGCCGTTGTTGAAGATTTCAGGGGTGTTGACCGCGGGGTGGATCAGTCCGAAGAACAGTGAATCCACCGGGAAGACCGGGCGGGACGTCTTGACGATGACTTCCTTGTCGCTGCTGCCGGCCTCAACGGAATCAACGAATTCGTACGCTCCGGAGCTGACGATGTCGTAGCCGGCGTCCGGGCTCTTGAGGATGTTCCAGGTGTTCTTGAAGGCCTTGACGTCAATTGGGGTGCCGTCGTTGTAGGTGGCCTTGGGGTTGACCTCGATGGTGATGGTCTGCTTGCCGTCCTTCACCTCGCTCTTCACGGACTCGCAGAAGTCCGTGTTAGGGGTGACCTTGCCCTTGAAGTCCACCTTCCAGCAGCCGCCGATGCCGCCGCTGTTCATGGCGACCGGGTTCATGGGAATCTGCAGGGCGGAGTTGTCCGCGCTGTTTCCGTTGTTGGAGAAGCCGTTGAAGTCCGGGCCGATATTGCCCAGCGGGAGGGTCACCTTGCCGCCCTGCTGGAGGTCGGCTGCCGGCTTCTCATTGATGCTGATCAGCTTGGACAGGTCGCTGCCTGCCTCCTGCCCCTTGGCTGTTTCGGGGCCGCTGGCACCGCCACCGCCGCAGGCCGTCAGCGTCAGTGCAGCAGCAATGGCTGCTGCCCCGCCGATCCTGTTCAGTTTCCTCATGGTTTTCCCTTCATTGGTGCGAGTGGTGGTGCGGGTGGGGTCGAAAAAAATCCTAGGGCGTAAGGTGGTCCGCCGGTTCGTGGACCACCAGCATGTCCTCATCAATTTCCCCGTCCGGGTAGAAGCAGGCGAATTGCTGGTCCGGCGCAGGCAAGGGAGCCTGCTCCAGGGCCTGCACGGCCGCCGAGGGCGCAGCGGCTTCCAGGAGCGGTTCCAGGGTGAGGCATTTTTCCTGCTTCGCGGGCGGCAGCGCGGCGAACACCGGGCAGCGGGTGGCGAAGTTGCAGCCTTTGGGGGCCTGCAGCGGAGACGGCAGGTCGCCTTGGAGGATGATGCGTTCGCGGGTCTTCTCCAGTTGCGGATCGGGTACCGGGATGGCGGACAGGAGGGCGCGGGTGTAGGGGTGGCGGGGGTTGTCGAAAACCCGGTCCACGGCTCCGATCTCCACGATCTTTCCGAGGTACATCACCGCCACGCGGTTGGAAATGTGGCGTACTACCGAGAGGTCGTGGGCGACCAGCAGGTAGCTCAGGCCCAGTTCAGCGCGGAGTTGGTCCAGGAGGTTGATGACGCCGGCCTGCACCGATACGTCCAGGGCGGAGACGGGCTCGTCCAGGACCACCAGTTTGGGGTTCACCGCCAGGGCCCGGGCGATCCCGATCCGCTGCCGCTGGCCACCGGAGAACTGGTTGGGGAAACGGTTGACGTGGTCCGGCTGCAGGCCCACGAGCTTCATCAGCTCCATCACCCGCTTCTTGATGGCGCCCCGGTCCATTCCCGCGTTCTGCAGTGGTTCGGCAAGGACTTCATAGACCGTGAAGCGCGGGTCCAGGGCACCTGTGGGGTCCTGGAAGACCATCTGGAGTTCGCGGCGCATCTTGCCCTTGGTCTTGGCATCAGCCGCCTGCTTGTTGCTCAGGCCGCCGATCACCACCTCGCCGTCCTGGTCCGGGTGGAACTCCATGATTTCCAGGAGGGTGGTGGTCTTTCCCGAGCCCGACTCGCCAACGATGGAGAAGCATTCGCCCTCGCGGATATCGAAGCTCAGGCCGTCCACCGCCTTGACCGTGCCGATCCTGCGCTTGATCAGCGCTCCCCTGGTCAGCGGGAAGTGCTTGCGGACGTCCGTGAGCTGCAGGACGGTGGCCCGTTCCGCCCGGGGGATGGCGTCAAAGCGTGAGACGGGTACGGGCGGGGCGGCGAAGACATCGTGCACGTCAACCGTGCCGCCGAGGGAGCCGGACTTGATGCAGGCGGCGCGGTGCAGGCCATCTCCGTCCACGGGCTCCAGGCCTGGTTCGCCGTCCAGGCAGGCGTCCGAGGCCAAGGGACAGCGGGGCGCGAACGAGCAGCCGGTGGGGGCCTGGAGCAGGTTCGGCGGCATCCCCTCGATGGGCACGAGCGAGGATTTCTCGGCCACGTCCACACGCGGGACGGCGCCGAGCAGGCCCATGGTGTACGGCATCCGCGGGTTGTAGTAAATGTGGTCCACGGCCCCGGTTTCCACGGGCTTGCCTGCGTACATGACCATGATGTCGTCGGCCATCCCGGCCACCACGCCCAGATCGTGGGTGATCATGACGACGGCCGCGCCGGTCTCCTCCTGCGCGGTGTGCAACACCTCGAGGACCTGGGCCTGGATGGTGACGTCAAGTGCCGTCGTCGGCTCATCAGCGATCAGGACGCGCGGGTTGTTGGCGATGGCGATCGCGATCATCACCCGCTGGCGCATGCCGCCGGAGAATTCATGCGGGAAGGCTTTGAGCCGGTCCTTGGGGCTGGGGATTCCCACCATGGCCAGGAGTTCGACGGCGCGGGCTTCCTTGGCCTTCTTGCTCATCGTGGGGTTGTGGATGGTGAGTGCTTCGATGATCTGGGTGCCCACGGTGAACACCGGGGTGAGGGATGACAACGGGTCCTGGAAGACCATGGCGAGCTCGTTGCCCCGGTATTCGCACATGGCTTTGTCGCTCAGCCCAAGCAGCTCACGGCCCTTGAGCCGGACGGACCCGGTGACCTCCGCAGTGGGCGCGAGCAGGCCCATGATGGCCAGCGATGTGACCGATTTGCCGGAGCCCGATTCCCCGACAATTCCCAGGGTGCGGCCGGGCAGCAGGTCGAAATCGATGCCCCGGACGGCGTGTACAACACCGTTTTCGGTATTGAACCGGACGTTCAGGTCGCGGACGGACAGGACGGCGTCGCCGGGGGCGTGCAGCCCTGCTACGTGCAGGCGCTCCACGGTTGAACGTGACGGGTCCGTGGCTCCGGTGGTGGTTTCGCTGCTCATGGCGTCTTCTTCTCCGCACGGATAGTCCGGGCTTTGGCTTTTTTGGCTTTGCCGCTGGAAGTGGAGCTGGGGTCAAAGGCGTCGCGGAGGCCGTCGTTCATCATGGCCAGCGAGCCTGTGAGCAGGAACATTACGGTCAGCGGCACCCAGAACATCCACGGGAAGGTTGAGACCTGGGAGGTGGCCTGGCCGATCAGGACGCCCAGGCTCACGTCCGGTACCTTGATGCCGATGCCGATGAAGGAGAAGGCGACCTCGGCCAGGATCGCTGCGGTGACGCCGCGGGTGATGTCCAGGATCAGCAGCGAGCCGATGTTGGGAACCAGGTGCCGCCACACGATGCGGCGCGGCGGGACGCCCATGTACTGGGCCGCCTTGACGAAGTCGCGCTGCATGAGGGACATGGACATGGACCGGATCAGCCGGGCGGTTCCCATCCAGCTGAACACGAGCAGGACGATGATCAGGAGCAGCCAGGAGGGGAGGTCGCGTTTGAGGCCCGCCGCTCCGCCGCTGGTGGCGACGGCCACCACCAGGAGCGCCGGCATCATGATCAGCGCCTCCAGGATGAAGAGCATGACCTTGTCCACTTTGCCGCCGAAGTAGGCCATGGTGCAGCCGTAGACGGCGGCGATCAGCACCGATACCAGGCCCACCACCAGGCCGATCAGGATGGAGATCCTGGTTCCTTCGACCGTCATGGCGTAGAGGTCGATCCCCGCCTGGGAGGTGCCGAGGTAGTGGTCGGCGGAGGGCGGCATCCCGATGTTGAAGGGATCGATGGTCTCCTTGTCCCACTGGGTGAAGAATCCCCCGATGAACGAGGAGACGGTCAGGGCAACGAAGATGGCCAGGCCGGCCACGGCCGTCTTGTTGCGCAGGAACCGGCGGATGATGATGGTGGTCTTGCCAATGACGACGTCGGCGCTTTCCAGGTGCGCGTCCTGCGCCACGGCTGCCGGGTCAACGGCGTTCAGGTTGGTCATGGCTACTGCACCCGCACTCTCGGGTCGACAAGCGTGGTGGCGAAGTCCGCCAGGATGGCGCCCAGGGCGAAGATCACTGAGCCGTAAGCGAGCGTGGCGGTGGCGGCATTGACGTCCTGCAGCGAGATGGCGTCGATACTCCAGGACCCCACACCGGGCCACGCGAAGATCTTCTCGGCGAAGAAACCGCCGGCGAAGATGGCCGGGATGGTGAAGGCGATGCTCTGG
Organism: Pseudarthrobacter sp. fls2-241-R2A-127; assembly: GCF_030209355.1. Taxonomy (GTDB): domain Bacteria; phylum Actinomycetota; class Actinomycetes; order Actinomycetales; family Micrococcaceae; genus Arthrobacter. The sequence goes on along the minus strand of NZ_JARVSF010000045.1, from coordinate 58,872 downwards.
GCCACCGGGATGAAGGAAACCCGGAGCGCGTGCCGTGCGATGGCCTGGTTCCGGCTCAGGCCCTTGGCCCGGGCGGTGCGGACGAAATCGGCGTTGACGTTGTCCAGCAGGTACTGCCGCTGGGCGATCTGGTAGGCGCCCCAGCCCACCAGGGTGATGGCCACGGTCGGCACCACGTAGTGCGCCATCAGGTCGGCGAACTGCGGCCAGCCGGGCGCAACACCGGGGGTTGAGATGCCCGTGACGAAGAAGATCCGGTCACCGACGGATTCGTTGATGTTGATGGCACCGAGCTGCACCAGGAAGTAGGCGATGGGTGCGGGCACGATGTAGGCGAGGTAGCTGTAGGACGTGATGACCCGGTCCTGGAACTTGTACTGCCGCGCCGCCGAGTACACGCCCAGGGCGACGCCGATGACCAGGGTCAGGATGATCGAGGCCAGGAAGAGGCGGGTGGAGATCCAGACGCGGTCCCCAAACTCGGCGTTGATGTAGGCGCCGTTGGGGCTCCGGCCCCAGTCCCAGCGGGTGATGATGCCGGTGAGCCAGTCAACGTAACGCTCCCACGGGCTGAGGTCCGGGTCCAGGCCCTTGAGCCGCATGGAGTTGGCGACCTGTTCCGGGGTGGGCCGGGGGATGCGTTCCTGCTCGAGGAGTGCCGGCTTGAGTGAACTGACAGCCAGGAAGTAGCCGGCGGACGTGGTGAGGAAGATCATCACCACGTAGGTAATGCCGCGCTTGGCGAGGTATTTGAGCATGGGGCGCTATTTCTTCCGCGGTGCCGCCGTGTGCTGAATGGAAAAACACTCCGGTGTCCGCTGGTATGCCGTGCCGCCCACATTTACCATCACTGCTGGATCCTTCCGTCTTCCCCGGGGGTGCACGGGTTGTGCCGGCCTCCCCGGGACCTGCAGCCAGCGGATAGCTGGCCTCCCGCCGCCACTGGGGCATGTCCTGGTGGACTATGTTGCGGGTCACATTCCAGAGGAAACTATCACAAGCAATAAGCCCGGAAGCGACGTAGTCCAGCGAAATACCGCGGGCCGTATCAGATCGTTATGAATAGTTCTGTGAAGTTGGCTTGACTGGACGGAAGGTCATCCCACCGCGTAATCTACGCTCCGCCCGCCACCCGTGTGACAAGTTCGCACCAGGATGCAGCGAGGCGTTCCCGCGTCACGCCATGATCGCGGATAAGGTGCAGGAGCCGCTCGGGGTCCAGGGCCGCCGTCAGGGAACCGGCCAGCAGTCCCGGCTCCCGGGACTCGACGCCACCGGCGCGCAGCAGCATCTCCACATCCTGGTTCCAGAGGGCCACGGCCGGGACTTCAAACCTTCCCCGGGAGGCGTTTCCGGCCTCGAGGACCAGGTCCCCGTACTCGACCACGTAGGCGATCCTCTCGGCACCAAAGGCAATCAGGCGGTCCAGGGGCGTGCCGCCCGGCCCAAGGGGCGGCGGCCCGAACAGGAAGCGGGCCTGGAAGGCGGCTTCAGAGTCGTCGAGCAGGGTCAGCATGAGTCCCGCGCGGCTGCCGAAACGCCGGAAGACCGTCCCCTTGCCAACTCCGGCGTGTTCGGCCAGGCGGTCCATGGTGAGCGCCGCGGCGCCCCCCTGTTCGATCAGTTCACGGGCAGCGAGCAGGAGGCGCTCCCGGTTGCGGGCAGCATCGCTGCGTTCCGCGGCCGTCACCGGTGTCATTCCCGGCCGCACTGGGATGGAACTCACACAGACAGTCTAGCCATGGGGAATATAAACGGACTGCGGTCCGTTTACTCTGGTGAAGGCTCCCTGAGCCTGACGTTTGACCGATCGCGGCCCCCGCCGCGCCCCTAGCCAGGAGTTCCCATGACCAAGAGCACAGTACTGACCCTCGTCGGCAGCCTCCGCGCCGAGTCCACCAACCAGAAACTGGCGGAAGCGATCCAGCTCAACGCACCGGAGCAGGTGGATGTGGTGATCCACGAGAGCCTGGGCAACATCCCCTTCTACAACGAGGACATCGACGTCGAAGGCCAGGTTCCGGCCGCAGCCGCGGCCCTGCGCGCCGCCGCCGCGGAGGCCGACACCATCCTGCTGGTCACGCCGGAATACAACGGCACGGTGACCGCGCCGTTGAAGAATGCCATCGACTGGCTGTCGCGCCCCTTCGGTGCCGGTGCGCTGGCAGGCAAGCCAACCGCCGTCGTCGGAACCGCCTTTGGGCAGTACGGCGGCGTCTGGGCACAGGACGAGGCCCGCAAGGCCGCAGGCATCGCCGGAGCCAGGATCCTGGAAGACGTCAAGCTTGCCGTGCCGGGCTCGATGGTCCGGTTCGCCGAAGTCCACCCCAAGGACGACGCAGAGGTTGTGGAACAGATCAAGGGCATCTTCGACTCCCTCGCCGCTTCCACCCCGGCAGCCTGACGCAGCCAAGCCTTCTTGTGGTGCCCGGTTCGCGTCAGGCGTGCCGGGCATCGGCGTCTCCGGAGGCTCCCGCCCCCGTAAATAAGGAATCAACAGATGTTGCCCTGTGAGCAACGGCTGGTTGTATTCTGGCTGTTGTGACCCACGAAACACTTGACGCATCCGCCGGCACGCTGCCCGCGGAGGCCATCGATGCGATTGAGCGTGCCGCCACCTCGGCACACCGCCACGAGGAGCTTTTCTCCGAACGGGCGGCAAACATCCGCCAATCAGCCGTCCGGGATGTCTTCGACATTTCACTGCGCCCGGGCCTGGTGTCGCTGGCCGGAGGCAGTCCCTACCTGCAGTCGCTGCCACTGGCCCGGCTGGCGGATACAGCGGCAGCGATCATCGCCAACGACGGCCTGACGGCTCTCCAGTACGGGGCCGGCCAAGGCACCCAGGAGCTCCGGGAACAGATCTGCGAGGTCATGGCCGCGGAAGGCATCCTGGATGCAAAGCCACAGAACGTGGTGATCACCGCCGGGTCGCAGTCGGCACAGGACGTGGCCACCAAGCTCTTTTGCAATCCCGGCGACGTGGTCCTGGTGGAGGACCCCACCTACGTCGGCGCACTCAACACGTTCGAGGCCTACCAGGTCCAGGTGGAAACAGTGGAGATGGACCAGGACGGCCTGGTCCCCGAGCTGCTGGAAGCACGGATCGCGGCCCTCCAGCTCGCCGGCAAAAGCATCAAGTTCCTGTACACAATCCCCAACTTCAACAACCCCTCAGGCATCACGCTGGCCAAGGAACGCCGGCAGCAGGTGGTGGATATATGCAGCAGGGCGAATATTTTGATCCTCGAGGACAACCCCTACGGACTCCTCCGCTTCGAGGGCGAACCGCTGGCACCCCTGCGCGCCGACAATCCCGACGACGTTATTTACCTGGGCTCGTTTTCCAAGATTTTCGCCCCCGGGCTGCGGATCGGTTGGGCCCTGGTCCCGGAACACCTGCAGCGGCGCTACTACCTCGCCGCCGAGGCCGTCACCCTCTGCCCGCCGGCCCTGAACCAGATGCTGGTCTCCGCGTACCTGCGTGAGTACGACTGGAAGGGCCAGATCGAAACCTACCGCGGCCTGTACGCCGAACGCTGCCGTGCCATGCTGGCCGCCCTTAAGGAGTACATGCCGGCCGGAACCACCTGGACCAGCCCGCAGGGCGGCTTCTTCGTGTGGGTGACGCTGCCCCAAGGCGTGGACACCTACCCGCTGCTGCACAAGGCGATCGACGCCGGCGTGGTGTTCATCCCCGGAGCCGCCTTCACGCCGTCGGACGAGCCGTCCAACAAGCTGAGGCTTGCTTTCAGCGCCGTCCCGCCGGACGCCATCGCAGAGGGCGTCCGGCGATTGGCGCCGGTGCTTCGGGAAGCGATTGCCGGGCTGTAGCGTAAGGCTCACGAGTGCCGAAAACCGAGCAAAGGAGCATGCATATGGGTGGAATCATCGTTGTAGGGGTTGACGGAAGCGCAACGGCAAAGAAAGCGGCCGAGTCGGCCAAGGAGCTGGCCGAGGCCTTGGGCGGCACGCTGCACGTCGTCTCGGCGTTCGACAGCGACAAGACCGAGGTGTTCGGCAGCGGCAGCGACCGCTGGATCGTGTCCGACGCCGATGCCGCCGAGCAGGTAGCCCGGACCGTGGCCGAATCCCTGGGCCGGGACATCACCGTGACCTACTCGGCCGCGCGCGGACGGCCCGCTGACGCCCTCATCAAAGAAGCCTTGCGCGTGGACGCGCGCATGATCGTTGTGGGAAACCGGCGGATGCACGGAATCGGCCGGGTCCTTGGCAGCGTGGCCAACAGCGTGGCGCACAACGCACCCTGCGATGTCTACATCGCCAACACCTACGACGCCGACTAGGGCGTAACGGCGGACACTCCCCGTGGTGGCGGACATCGCGGCGGGGGGTGTCCGTTCTCACCGCCGAAACGGCGGTCCGGCGCGGTCTGCAACGATAAAATTGGAGAGGCCCCCAAAGGCGTGGACACGTCCAAGCCACCTCCAGCAAAGGCCTTCCCCTTGATTACTCTGCAGCGCCGTCAGCTCGTCGGCCACGACATCCTCCTGGCCCGCCACGGGAACCACATCTCCTCCATGCGGGTGGACCGCAGCAACGGCAGGGTGGTGGCACTGCTTGACGACGGCAGCCTGGACAGCGCGCCTAACCTGATCGCCCCCGGACTGCAGCTGCCCCAGACCGTGCGCAGCGTCCTGCGCGAGGACTGGAAGCTCCTGAGCGCCTGGGCCGGTGCAGCCGCCCTGCTCGGAGGCCTGATGACCGCAGCCGCTGTTGTGCTGGGAACCACCGCGGATCCGGCCGTCCTCGAAGCCTTCACTGCCTACGCCGCCTACTAAGCCGGTAATTCCCCTCGGCCGCGCGGAGGCTCAGCCCACCAGCCAGCCCCGCAGCAGCCACCAGACCCCAGCCATCACCACTCCGCCGAAAAGCGCACCGGCCACCACCTGGGCGACGGTATGCGCCCGGAGCACGACGCGGGACCAGCAGACCGCCGGAACCAGCACCAGCAGCGGCGCCCACGCGGCACCAAGCATCAGCACCGATACGACGGCGGCGCAGGACACGGCGGCGGCATGGCCGCTCATCTTCCAGAACGGACTGACCGCTGCCAGGACGGCCACACCGCCCACCACTGCCAGGACCATGGCAATCACGCTGTGCGGAGCGCCTGCGGCGGTGAGCACCAGAAGCCCGACGGCGATGCATGCCAGCGCCATCAGGAGCACGGGTGCGCGCTGTTTCCGGTCGCTCACGTGGTGGTCCGTGACCTTCCCCAGCCGGACCAGGACCAGCAGCACGATCAGCGGAAGCACGCAGACAAACAGCGCCGCGAGTGCACCGTAGCCGACGGTGCCGGGGAATCCCGGCTCGGCCAGGGGGCTGATCAACAGCTGGATGCTCACCACCACCGGAGGCTGGAACACCTCCGTGACCCAGGTGGCCGCCCGGTTCTTTGCCCGCAGCGGCACGGTGTTGACGGGCACGGGCTAGTCCAGGAGGAGCGCGGGCTCTTCCAGGATGGCCGCGACGTCGGCCATGAAGCGGGCGGACAGATCACCATCCACCACGCGGTGGTCGAACGACCCGCCCAGCGTGGTGATCCAACGCGGAATCACCTCGCCGTCCAGGACCCAGGGCTTCTGCTTGATGGTGCCGAACGCGACGATGGCTACCTCGCCCGGGTTGATGATGGGCGTTCCGGTGTCGATGCCCAGGGCACCGATGTTGGTGACCGTGAGCGTGCCGCCCTGCATCTCCGCCGGCTGGGTTTTTCCCGCGCGGGCAGTGGTGGCCAGGTTGTTCAGCGCGAGGGCCAATTCCTTCAGGGACAGGTCCTGGGCGTTCTTGATGTTCGGCACCATCAAGCCGCGCGGGGTGGCTGCGGCAATGCCCAGGTTCATGAAGTGCTTGACGTGGATTTCGGCGGTGTCGGAGTCTTCGCTGTCCACCCAGGACGCATTCACGCTGGGGTTCCGGGCCGCCGCCCAGATGACCGCCTTGGCCAGGATGAGGAGCGGGGAGACCTTGATGCCCTCAAAGTCCCGGGAGGCCTTGAGCCGCTTCACGAACTCCATGGTGCGGCTGGCATCGACGTCCACGAAGATGCTGACGTGCGGCGCGGCGAACGCCGATTCCACCATGGCCTTGGCCGTGGCCTTGCGGACGCCCTTGACCGGGATCCGCTCCACGCGCTGGTCCTGCGGCTTTCCGGCCTTGCCCCAGAAGCCATCAGCCTTGTCCAGTTCCGCATCGCGCTGCGCCTGGTAGCTGACCAGGTCCTCGCGCGTGACCTCACCGCGGGAACCGGTGGCCACCACATCCGCGAGGTCGATGCCGAGGTCGCGGGCAATCTTGCGGACCGGCGGCTTGGCCAGGACCCGGTTGACCAGGCCCGTGATGGTGCCGCCCAGGGTGGGGCGGTTGTCCACGTCGCCGGTGTCCTTGCCGGACACCTCCGCGGCCGTCCGCGGCTGCACCGGCTCGACTTCAGGAGCGTTGCGCGTCACGGAAGCGGCGGGTGAGTTCTTGCGGGGACGCCGCTTGACGGCGTCCGCCTTGGGTCCGGAACCCACCAACGGAGCGGTGGCCGGGGAGCTTCCGCTGCCGGCCGCCGTCGGCTGTTCCGCCGTGTCCTCCGGGAGCTTGCCGTACAGCGGCTGCGCCGGGGCTTCCGGCGCGCGGACGTCCGCCGGGGTGGGATCGCCGGCGACTTCGTCGCTGACGCTGATGATGGCGGTGCCGACGTCGACGGTCACACCCTCCCCCACCAGCAGCTCGCTGACGGTCCCGGCGAAGGGGGACGGCAGTTCCACGATCGACTTTGCGGTTTCAATCTCGCAGATGACGTCGTTGATGGCGACAGCATCGCCGGGCTTGACCTTCCAGGAGACGATTTCGGCCTCGGTAAGGCCCTCGCCGACGTCGGGCAGGTTGAACTTATTAAGGGTCATGGTGTCCTCAGTAGGAGAGGGCGCGGTCCAGCGCCTCCAGGATGCGGTCGATGTCCGGAAGGTAGTCTTCCTCCACCTTGGCAACGGGGTAGGGCATGTGGAAGCCGCCGACGCGGATCACCGGCGCCTCGAGGGAGTGGAATGCCCGCTCGCTGATCCGGGCGGCGATTTCGCCCCCGATTCCGCCGAATGTGGGCGCCTCGTGTGTCACGATCAGCCGGCCGGTCTTCTGGACGGAGGCGGTGACGGTGTCGAAGTCGATGGGGGAAATGGACCGGAGGTCGATGACCTCAAGGCTCCGGCCGTCCTCCTCCGCGGCATTCGCGGCCGCCAGGGCCACGGGCACCAGGGGGCCGTAAGCCACCACGGTGGCATCGGTTCCCTCCCGGAGGACATGGGCCTGGAAGGGGTCTTCCGAAAGGCCGGGGCCCTCGACGTCAACCTCGCCCTTGAGCCAGTAGCGGCGCTTGGGTTCGAAAACGATGACGGGGTCCTGGCACTTCACGGCCTGCTGGATCATCCAGTAGGCGTCATGCGGGTTGGACGGGGTGATGATGCGCAGGCCGGCCGTATGCGCGAACAGGGCCTCGGGGGACTCGGAGTGGTGCTCGATGGAGCCGATGCCGCCACCGTACGGAATCCGGATGACGACGGGCACGCTGAGGTTGCCGTTGCTGCGTGAGTGGATTTTGGCCAGCTGGGTGGTGATCTGGTTGAAGCCGGGGAAGACAAACCCGTCGAACTGGATCTCACAGACCGGGCTGTACCCGCGCAGGGCAAGGCCAATGGCGGTGCCGATGATTCCCGACTCGGCCAGCGGGGTGTCCACCACGCGGTCCGGGCCGAATTCGCCGATCAGTCCGTCGGTTACGCGGTAGACGCCGCCCAGGGGCCCGATGTCCTCGCCCATCAGCAAGGATTTGGGGTTGGCGGCCAGGGTGGCGCGGAGGCCTTCGTTGATGGCCTTCGCGATGGTCATGGTGGTCATCAGTGGCCTGCCTTTGCTGCGTGCCCGGCGGATTCTTCCCCGCCGGCGAATCCTGCGCTGTATTCCTCGAACCACGCCAGTTCCTCGGCCACCAGCGGGTGGGCCTCCCTGTAGACGTTGGCGAAGGCCTGCCGGATGTCCGGGTCTTGAAGATCGTGGGCGGTGCGCCGGACGTAGGAGGCGAGCTCGTCGCCGTCGGCCTTGACCTTGGCGAAGAAGCCCTCATCCGCCAGGCCTTCGGCACGCAAGTACTTCTCCAGCCGCGCCAGGGGATCCTTGGCCCGCCAAGCGTCCTCTTCGGCGGACTGGCGGTATTTGGTGGGATCGTCAGCGGTGGTGTGGGCCCCCACCCGGTACGTGAAGGCCTCGATCAGGACCGGCCCCTTGCCTTGGCGGGCGTGCTCGAGCGCCCACTCGGTGACCGCGTGCACGGCGATCACGTCATTGCCGTCCACCCGGATGCCCGGGAAGCCGTAGCCCTTGGCCCTGTTGGAGAGCGGGACCCGGGTCTGGACGTTGGTGGGCACGGAGATGGCCCAGTGGTTGTTCTGGCAGAAGAACACCACCGGGGCGTTGTAGGAGGAGGCGAACACCATGGATTCGTGGACGTCCCCTTCAGAGCTGGCGCCGTCGCCGAAGTAGGCGATCACGGCGGCGTCCGGCTCCTTGCCTGCGCCACCGGTGGCGGCGGCGAGCTTCTGGTCGCGCTGGATTCCCATCGCGTAGCCCACGGCGTGGAGGGTCTGCGCGGCCAGGACCAGCGTGTACAGGTGGAAGTTGGTGTCCTTGGGGTTCCAGCCACCGTTGGAAACTCCGCGGAACTGCCGCAGCAGTTCGGCAAGGTCCACGTTGCGGGTCAGTGCAACGCCGTGCTCGCGGTACGTGGGGAAGATGTAGTCCTGTGGCTGGCTGGCACGGCCGGAGCCGATCTGCGCGGCCTCCTGGCCCGTGAGCGGCACCCACAATGCCAACTGGCCCTGGCGCTGGAGGGCGGTGGCTTCGACGTCGAACCGGCGGATCGCGGCCATGTCGGCGTAAAGACCGCGCAGCGCGTCCGGGGTGAGTTTGTCCGCGTAGCTGCTGAACACCGGATCGGCGCCCAGCTTTCCGTCAGGGCCGAGCAGCTGCACCATGTGGGCCGCGGGCTCGCCCAAGACAGCTTCAGCATCAGCTTCCCGCTGGTCGTCTACCGCTGTTCCGTCGAACTCGGTGGAAGGCAGATGAGTGCCCATACCGTCTCCTTGCTTGCCGCATCCGGATGCAATGCGAATGTCGCTGGGATATATGCCGCGAAGGGAATACATTCCGCTTCCGGCATATACATTGGCTTACTGATCCTAACTTTATCTTCGGTAGGTAGCAGAAGGGCTACTTGTTAAGTGCTAGGAACTGGCCGGCGCCTTTGTATAGTCGGCACACAACTGGAGGAAACGCGTGTTGGCTTCGGCCTCCCCGATACTTACCCGCACACCCTCGCCGGGAAACGCCCGCACGGAAAGGGCCCGCGTCCCCGCCAGCTCGGCAAACGCCGTACTTTCAGCACCGAGGGCGAGCCACACGAAGTTGCCCTGCGCATCGGGGATGTCCCAGCCGAGCTCCCGCAGGCTGGCGGTAACGCGTGTCCTCTCATCGACGAGCGTTTGTACCCTTTCCACAACCTGGCCGTAGTTCTCGAGCGAAACAATTGCCGCCCGCTCCGCAATTTGGGACACCGCGAACGGCGTTGCGGCAACCCGAAGATACTGGGTCAGTTCGAGATGGGACACGCTGTAGCCAACCCGGAGTCCTGCCAGGCCGTGCGCCTTGGAGAACGTCCGGAGCACCACCACGTTGGGGTATTTGCGGTAGAGGTCAATCCCGTCCACGGCATCCGACGCCCTGACGAACTCCTGGTAGGCCTCGTCGACCACCACCACCACATCGGCGGGAACGGACCGGATGAAGGCCTCGGTCGCGGCTGCCGTGAGGGCAGGTCCGGTGGGGTTGTTGGGGGTGCAGAGCAGGATAACCCGGGTGCGGGCGGTGACTGCGGCCGCCATGGCGTCCAGGTCATGCCGGCCGTCCGGCAGCACGGGGATACGCACACTCTCCGCGCCCGCAAGGCCCACACTGATGGGGTAGGCCTCAAAGGACCGCCACGCATAGATCACTTCATCTGCTTTGCCGTCCTCGTTCTGCCCGGCGAAGGCCGCGAGGATCTGGCTGAGTGCCCCCAGGCTTCCCGCCCCGGTCACAATGTCCTCCGCCGGCACGCCAAGGAACCCGGCGAGCGCAGCCCGCAGCTTACTGCTCAGTGGGTCCGGGTACCGGTTGAAGTCATCCTGCCGGGCGATCGCTTCCAGGACAGCAGGAATGGGCGGCAGCGGGTTCTCGTTGGATGACAACTTGTAACTGGCCATGCCGCTGACGGCGGCGGGCGGTTTTCCTGCGGCGTAACGGGGCAGCCGGTCCAGCACCGGGCGCGGCGCGATTCCGCCTGCCCTGGTCTCAGATGAGGTCATGGTTCCAGCCTACTTCGCGGCTGCCGGGGGCACCCGGGAGGCATCCCGGAGGCAACCCAAAATCCGGGCCAGCACCGCAAGCCGCCGCGCGGGCCATGTGGAAGCATGGTGGCATGGGTTCATTCATCCTTCGCGTCATCGTCAACGCCGCAGCTCTTTGGGTGGCCAGTTGGATACTGCCGGGAATGGACATCTCAAGCACCGCGACATCCGACGCGGTGGCTCGGTCCGGGATATCGCAGGATACCGGCACCATCGGGGTTGTCCTGGCCTACCTGTTCATCGGCCTCATCTTCGGGGTGGTCAACGCCTTTGTACGGCCGCTGGTAAGGCTGCTGGCCCTGCCCATCACCATCCTGACGCTGGGCCTGTTCGCCATCGTCATCAATGCCGCCATGCTCTACCTGACGGCATGGATCAGCAGTTACACCCCCGTGCACCTCACCATTGATTCCTTCTTCTGGACCGCGGTGCTGGCCGCCATCATCATCTCCCTGGTCTCCATGGTGGCGGCCATCCTGCCGGGCGGGCGGCGCTGATCCCGGCAGTCCCGCAGCCGGCCGCCCAAGTAGGGGTACGCCCCGAAACAAGTACACGGCAGGTGCGCATCGGCTGAAACCCGCCGAAAGTGCAGTACCGGCCACCCATGACCCCCGGAACGCCGCCTCCTAGGCTGCTGCCAGTTGGGCCGCCCAGCGGCCCGTAGCTGTCAGTTTCTGGAACGGGGGCCATCAGTGAAGGCCATAAGGATCCTGGTTGCCGCCTGCCTGCTGTTCGCCTGGCAGGCGGCCCCGGCACACGGGGCAGTCGCATCAGGGGCGGCCCCTGGGGACGCGGCGGTGCTCGGCAACGACATCTCCTGGCCGCAATGCGGCGGCGGGCTGCCTGGACCGCCCGCCTTCGCGGTGGTTGGGGTGAACGGCGGACGGCCGGACACGGTCAATCCGTGCCTGTCCGCCCAGCTGGCTTGGGCGAACAGCACCTCCGACGCCATCGCGGGAATTCCGGCGGCGGTGTACGTTAACACCGCCGCCACCGGACCAGTGGAATCCTTGTGGTGGCCGGCCGGCAACACTTACCTGGGCAAGGACGTGGGCGACCCCTACGGAGTGTGCGACGGCACGGCATCCCCGGCCTGCGCCTACGTCCACGGGTACGCCATGGCGTTCAACGACGTGGTGATCCTGCAAGAAGCGGGCGACGCCGCGGTGCGGCACATGTGGTGGCTGGATGTCGAAACCGAAAACAGCTGGCTCTGGGACACTGGCGCCAACGCAGCCGAGCTGGAAGGCATGGCTTCGTATCTGGAAAGCACCGGCGCGGAGGTCGGGATCTACTCCACGGCGTATCAATTCGGCGAAATCGTCGGCGCCCTCAATCCGGGAAGCAAGCTCTCCGGCCTGAAGAGCTGGCTGGCAGGTGCGGAATCCACTTCCACAGCGCAGGAGCTGTGCGGGGCCGCCCCCCTCACCGCCGGCGGGACGGTAGCCCTGGTCCAGTTCACCGACGGGGACCTCGACTACAACGTGCGGTGCCCCGCCGCTGCTCCAGCCCCGGCGCCGCAAGCACCACCCGAGCCTGCTCCACAACCGGAGAAGAAGCACGCGAATTTGTACGGAGAGCTGCGCGCCGCCGAGATCTCATGAGTCAGCGGCCGCCGCGGTGCAGCTCCTGGGTACGGGCGTCACGTGGAACAAGGGCTGTCGGCGCTTTCGCCCGGGTCAAGGAGTAGCGCGTGGCAGTGGCGACGCCGCCGGCTCCCAAGACGCCGCCCAACGCAGCCGTTGACTGAACGAGCGAAGGATCACTGCTTGCCGTGACCAGACGCGCACTTTCCTGGTAGCCAGTCAACCCGTGGCCAAGCCCGAGAGCGCCTTCCCCCTCGACCTCACGGAGCGGAGTGTTGATGGAGACAGTCACGCGATTGCGGGTTTCTGGGTTGGCTGCACCGTCCGCCCCCGGCACCCAGTCGGCCTGGTGCTCCAGGTGAAGCGTCGAAATCTGTGCGTCAACACTGATACCCGCCACCGGCGACCCGGCCGTCAGCACATACTTGACGTCGTACTCCTGTCCAACCCGAGGGTCGGAAGCGAAGTTCATGGCGTGGATGCCACCCTGGCTGTATCCCACCGCCACGACTGGCGCGCCCTTCTCGGCCCCGGCGGCAGCCAGCGCCTGGAGCACGGCAGCGTTAATCTGCTCGGAGTCATAGAGCATGCCCTCGGCGATTCCGGCCTCATCAAAGGGGTTTGAACGGCCGGCGTTCTTTCCGGCGGCTTGGGTTCCGGGAAGAACCACGACGAACGTCTTCTGGCCGCCGTTGTCAACCTCGATGACCTCGACACAGCCCGGCCCGCGTGCATCGATGAGCCGGACCTGTTCCAGGAGACCGGCCGGTGACGTATCCAGGTCCACCTGTAGCGATTCTTCCTGCCGCACAGAGATGGGCCGTGGAACCGCATTGCCGGCAAAGAGCTTCATGCCGAGGTCCCTGGCATAGGGCGCCTTGTCAATGACCTCTTGCATTTCCGGGGCACGAAGTCCCAGGCCCACGATGATTGATTCCATCGTCCACCGGTCCACCGCACCGGCCTTCGTCATGACCTCCAATGAAGGTACGGCGTCCCTGGACCAGTTGATGCCGACCCGTCTGCCCTCTGCGGCCCAATGTTCGGCTTCAGAGTAGTCACGGATGCAGGCTCGAACACTGGCGGCTATCTCCTGCATCCCGGTGCGCACCGCGCGAAGCTGTGTGTGGCTTTCCCGCACAGCCACCACATGCTGCGCATTAGACCAAGGGGGCTGATGATCGAGCAGGCACAGGTCATCCAGGACACGTCCAATTTCCGTCTCCGCCTTCAGGAGATCCCCGGCAAGGTCATCAATCCTCCGGGCGCCCGTACCAAGTTCCTCGAGCTGTACGCTGATGCCTCCCACACCGCCCCGCACCGTCAGATCTCCGTCCCGGGAGGAGTGGGTCAGCCTGATACTTTCGGAACCGGGCGGGAAGTCAGCGGTCATCCCGGCCAACTCGAGCCAGTGGAGAGAACGTGGGAACCCTCCCCTGCACGACGGGCCACCGCTTGCCGCGCATCCTCCAGCCGCCCCCGTGCAGAACGCAGCGCGCCAGCCTGCGCTGACAGCGCGTCCCTATAGGCACGGCCGGCCGGTGACTCCCAGTTGAGCAGTTGGGTATCGCGGATACCCGCCAGGACTTGTTCGACCCTCCCCTCGCAAACTGCGACCCGCCCTATCAGTTGCTGGAGCTCATTGCCGGTGCGCTGCCCGCTGCCCCAGATCCCGTCCGCCAGATCGTTCCCCATGCCCTCTCCTGCCTTGCCTCCGGGTTTTGATACCCGCCCCTCACCACCTGCCATCCCCACGCTAGGGACACCGTCCGCCCCGGGTAAGCGCCGCCGTCGGCTATGTGGACAAGTAACCTGCGCTGCCCGCTTAAGGCGCCGCGTGACTTCGTGAAAGAATCAGCACATGCCTGAAACTGTTGCCACAGCTGACACCCGTACGCCCTCTGGACGCCTGGCCCTTGCCGCGTCGCCGGAAAAAATCGCGCTCGGACCCCTCGACGGCCGCTACCAGCCCGCCGTCGCGCCCCTGGTCGATTACTTGTCCGAGGCAGCACTGAACCGGGACCGCGTGGCCGTTGAAGTGGAATGGCTCATCCACCTGACCAGCAACAACGTCCTTCCGGGCGCCGGCCCGCTGAGCACGGAACAGCAGGAGCATCTCCGCGCTGTCGTCACGGAGTTCGACGCCGCCTCCGTGGCCGAGCTCGCAGAGATCGAGGCCGTCACGGTCCACGACGTGAAGGCCGTGGAGTACTACATCGGGCGCCGCCTGCCCGCCATCGGCATCGAAAACCTGACCGCCATGGTCCACTTCGGCTGCACCTCCGAGGACATCAACAACCTGTCCTACGCCCTCGGCGTGAAGGGTGCCGTGGAGGACGTGTGGCTCCCCGCTGCCCGCACGCTCGTGGCGCAGATCAGCACGATGGCAGAAGAGAACCGCGCGGTTCCCATGCTGTCCCGCACGCATGGCCAGCCTGCCACCCCCACCACCCTGGGCAAGGAACTGGCCGTCATCGCGCACCGCCTGACCCGCCAGCTGGACCGGATCGCCAGGACCGAATACCTCGGCAAGATCAATGGCGCCACCGGCACCTATGCCGCCCATGTGGCCTCCGTCCCGGGTGCTGACTGGCAGCAGGTGTCCAAGTCGTTCGTCGAGGGGCTGGGCCTCACCTGGAACCCGCTGACCACCCAGATCGAAAGCCACGACTGGCAGGCCGAGCTGTACGCCGACGTCGCCCGCTTCAACCGGATCCTGCACAACGTCTGCACCGACATTTGGAGCTACATCTCCATCGGCTACTTCGCGCAGATCCCCGTCGCCGGTGCCACGGGCTCCTCCACCATGCCGCACAAGGTCAACCCCATCCGGTTCGAAAACGCCGAAGCCAACCTGGAGATCTCCTCCGGCCTGCTGGACGTCCTGGGCTCCACGCTGGTCACCTCCCGCTGGCAGCGCGACCTCACCGACTCCTCCAGCCAGCGCAACATCGGCGTCGCCTTTGGGCACTCCCTGCTCGCCATCTCCAACGTTGCCAAGGGCCTGGAGCGCCTGGACGTTGCCGAGGACGTGCTGGCCGGCGACCTGGATACCAACTGGGAAGTCCTGGGCGAGGCCATCCAGATGGTCATGCGCGCCGAGGCGATCGCCGGCGTCGAAGGCATGGAGAACCCGTACGAACGGCTGAAGGACCTGACCCGCGGCCAGCGCGTGGACGCCGCCCGCATGCAGGAATTCGTGCAGGGCCTGGGCCTGTCCCCCGACGCCGAGGCCCGGCTCCTGGCCCTCACGCCCGGCAAGTACACCGGCATCGCGGACCAGCTGGTGGACCACCTGAAGTAAAGCCCTCAGCAGGGCAGGAACGTACGACGACGGCGCCGGGCCCGGGAGGGTCCGGCGCCGTCCGTGCATCCCGGCTCGCGCGCAGGCCTGCCGATGCAGCGCAGGTAATCCGGTTTCCGATCGGGTGGGAAACTGGAATCATGAGGCTGCTCCTGATCCGACACGGCGAAACTCCCGGCAACGTCCTGGGCCAACTGGACACCGACCACCCCGGCCCAGGGTTGACCGAACTGGGTGAACGCCAGGCCGAGGCCATGGCACGGGCGCTGGCCAACGAGCGCATCGGGGCACTCTACGCCTCCACCCTGATCCGGACGCAAATCACCGCGGCCCCGCTGGCCCGGCTGCATTCCCTGGATATCGAGGTCCTGGACGGCCTGCATGAAATCGAGGCCGGCTCCCTGGAGAAGCTCACGGACCACGAATCCCACAAGCGCTACATGGGGACGGTCATCTCCTGGGCCGCAGGGAACCTGGACCAGCGCATGCCGGCGGGACCGGACGGCCACGCCTTCTTCGAACGCTTCGACGCTGCGATCGCAGACGTGGCGGAGCGGGCGATGCGCGAAAGGTACGGCACGGCGGCCGTGGTCAGCCACGGCGCCGCCATCCGCACGTGGGCGGGCCTGCGGGCCCGGGGTGCAGGCCACGAGTTCGCGGCACGGCACATCCTGGCGAACACTGGAATCGTGGCAGTCGAAGGCAGCCTGGACACCGGGTGGAACCTGATCCACTGGGATGGCAGCCCGGTAGGCGGGCTCGCTTTGGCCGATCCGACCGCAGAGGATCCGACCGGCCGGGATATCACAGCTCCCTAGAGCTCCTGCCGGTGCCGCCGGCCTGGGAAGATCCGCCGCGTCCTGCACGGGCTGCCTTGGTCGCCCCGCGGAACCGCAGGGACCAGCTGCGCCGCCATCGCGGCGGCATCCGCCGCCGTCGGCCTCGCTGCGGCGTCCATGGCGGTCAGGGCGCGCAACAGGACACCCCAGTCGCCCAGGTGGTCAGGGACCTGCGGGGACCTCAGGGTCCGTGCCACGAGAGACTCGATCGCCGTCCCCGGGAACGCTTTGGTCCCGGTGAGGAGTTCCAGCAGGACCAGGCCCATGGCGTAAACGTCCCACGACGGGTCGGCCACCTGGCCGGAGGCCTGCTCCGGACTCATGTAGTGCACTGTTCCCGAGGAGATCCCCGGTTCGGGGGCTGACCCCGCCGCAGCAGTGATACCGAAATCGATAATGCGGACCGGGCTCCTCCGCAGGCCGCTCAGCATCAGGTTGGCCGGTTTGATGTCACGGTGCACCAGGCCCCGGGAATGAAGGTGGGCCAGCGCACCGAAGAGGCCGCGCGCCCACCCTGCGACATCTGCCGGGCGCGGGCTCTGCACCCGGATGGCCTCCGCGAGGCTCGTCCCGAGGGCCAGCTCTTCGATCAGGAAGGCATGCCCGCTGGAGGGGCCGCCGGCAGGCATGACGCCGCCGGCAATAAACCTCACGATTGAGGGGTGGTCCAGCCCGGCCAGGACTGCCGCTTCATTGTGGATCCGCTGCTGGTGCCTGCGGTGGCCGGCAGTGGCGATCTTGACAGCTGCATCGGGGCCGCCAGCCAGGTCAACGGCCCGGAAGACTTCGGCGCCAGAGCCGCGGCCCAGCCGTTCGCCCAGCCGGTACCGGCCTGCCAATACGACGCCTGCGGCGGGACCGGGGGGCTGCTGCCCTGCCGCGGGCATTACCGTCCCGACGGCGGTCATGCCGGAAGGGCAGCTGAGGAGGATCCCTGGCGAGAAGCACCCGCTGATCGTTTGTGGGCACCGCTCGCGGGCCACGCATCAAGCTGGAATCCGCAGCCGCAGCGCCACACTGGCGGAAGTTCAATGCCGCCGGCGCCGGCTGGCGCGAACGTGTAGCTGGCGCCTTCGGGCCCTACGGCGGGAGTTACCAGCTGCATTGCCGTTCCACAGTGGACCGCGGACTTTCCCTGCGGCGCGGAATTGCCGTCCAGGGTAGGTCGGAGCAGATAGGCACTGGTCAGGACGGCCGCGTCGTCGCGGGGATCAGGCGGTGAAATTTCGGTGAAAGTAACCAACTCACTCACGACTCCGTTGGGAAGCAGCTTCGGGGAACAATCGTAAGCTTACATATAACTAGTCAATCTAGCTAGTACGCCTAGCTAATCTTTTTCTCTTCCCCGTCGTGTGCGGCGAGCGCCTCCGTCATCCGCCGCAGGAAATCCACCACGACACGGGCTTCCTCTGCCGAAAGGCTTTCCGCCACGGACATCATCCGGCGGTGCATGGCCCCCAGCGTTTCGCGGACTTCCTTATCCGACTCCCCGGTGGGGATAACCACCACGGAGCGCCGGTCCGTGGGGTGCGCTTCACGCCGGACGTGGCCACTGGCAACCAGCCGGTCTATCAAAGATGTGGTGGAAGCACTAGTAATATTGAGGAACTGGCTGAGGTCCTTGGGGACCACTTTTTTGCCGGACGCCTGCACCCGCAGCAGGTACCGGAGCGCGAGGATGTCCGTTTCCCCCATGCCCATGGAGTCCCTGGTGGTGCGGCGGATCTCCGTCTCGGCCGACCGGTAGTCCCGGAGCGACTTCAACACCGCTGCGCTGTAGTCCAGCTGCCCGTCAGGTCCGTACCAGTAGCCAGAGCCCTCATTGCCTGAAGAAACCATGAAATCATTTTAGACCACCTGATAACTAGCCTGCCAAGTAACTTAACTGGACACGGCGGTCCGGCGTTATCCAGGTGCTTACCGCCAGGAAACACCCGCGTAATCCCCGGCACCTAGCCTTGTCATGCATACCCCTCCGGCGAATCGAGGCAGATATGCAGACAAACCCCAGGCTAAACATCAGGCAGG
Organism: Pseudarthrobacter sp. fls2-241-R2A-127; assembly: GCF_030209355.1. Classification (GTDB taxonomy): domain Bacteria; phylum Actinomycetota; class Actinomycetes; order Actinomycetales; family Micrococcaceae; genus Arthrobacter. The sequence continues at coordinate 40,667 of NZ_JARVSF010000045.1, read as the reverse complement.
TCCCCTGGTCCAACCCGGTGGGAGCCGATCTTCGCCGCGCCCAGCAGGCCGAACTCGATGCCCGCTTTGGCCGGCCGGACCACGAACCCGGCCCGCCGCCGTCGGGCGCCGACTGCGCCGTCTTCCTGGTGGCATACGACAAAAGCTCGGGCCAGCCCGTGGGCTGCGGCGGGCTCCGGCTCCTGGACGGGGCGACCGCAGAGATCAAACGGCTCTACGTCCTGCCGTACACGCGCGGTTCAGGGGTGGCCAGCTCCATTCTTGCGGCCCTCGAAGCAGAGGCCTTCAGCCAGGGCATCACCCGTATCAAGGCAGAAGCCGGATCAGCCCAGCCTGACGGCAGGAACTTCTATGAGAATTCCGGCTTTGAGGCGATCCCGAATTTTGGGCCCTATATCGGGGTGCAATACTCCTACTGCTATGCCAAGAGCATCAACGCGCGCAGCGCCGCCCAGACGGCCATGGCATAGGGCGGCTGCGCGGAGCCCACCCCTGGCTCACGGGTGCGATGCAGCAGGACCCAGCCGCGCGGCGAGGTTGAGCAGGCCGTCACGGAAGGGTTGGGCGCCGTCCGCTAAAGCCATCTTCATCATCGCCGCGGACCCCACGCTGAGGGCGCGCGTCCGCAGTCGACGCTGCCGGTCGTAGGCAGCAAGCGCCTTGTCCCGCGGCAGGCTGTTCAGCAGATCCGCCAGGACCACGGAATCCACCAGCGACTCGCAAGCGCCCCGGCCGAGGTTGGGCGTCATGGCATGGGCCGCGTCCCCCACCAGCACCGCCGCACCGCGGACATAGGACTGCAGTGGGGGCGCAGTCCAGATCCTTTGGGCCAAGGAACACTCCGGACTCGCAGCGGCCAGCACCCGCCCAATGGCGGGAGCGTGGGCGGCGAAGCGGCGCCGCGCCTGCCCCAGAGCCTCGTCCACATCGATGTCCGCGGGGCCCAGCTCCGAGCGCCAGCTGGCGTACCAGTTGGTGCCGCCCGGGGCGGCTGCAATGCCAAACAAGTCTCCCCGGCCCCAGTACTCCCCCACCACTGCCACGTCGACGGAGGACGGGATGGTGCCGCGGACGGCGATGACGGGGCTCAGCCTGGCGTCCGCCGCCGCGCCCCACACCTCCCGTCGGACCACACTGTGGACGCCGTCAGCGCCTGCCACCAAGGCGCCACTCCCAGGAACCTCCCGCACTTGGGCGACCACCCTGCGGACGCTGCGCGGCACAGCCCCGTCCAGCAGCCGCAACAGGTCCACACGGGAGATTCCGAACAGTTCTCCGCCGCGGATGGTGATCCAGGGCCGGCCGGCGGCATTGCGGATGGAGCCATTTCCCAGCACGGTGCTCACCGCCCGCGCCCCCGCCAGGATGCCGATCCGCGCCAAGGCGCGCTGGGCATTGGGCCACATGGCCAGCACCGTGCCCACTGAGGGTAATTCCGGACGCTTTTCATAGACGGACACCTCGTAGCGGGAAGGGTCCAGGCAGGCCGCCAAGGCCAAGCCCGCGATGCCGCCGCCGACAATCGAGATCGCTTCCATGCGGCCGATTTTACTACTTTTGTAGTGGCTGGGAAGGGGCAATTACACTGACCGCATGCCTGACCGCCGAACCGAACTGATGGATGCCGCACTCGGGGTGGTGGCAGAGAAGGGGATGAAAGGCCTGACGCATCGCGCTGTAGACGCAGCCGCAGGCCTGCCCGAGGGCACCACGTCAAACTACTTCCGCAGCCGTGCGGCCTTGGTCCAGGCCGCCGTGGGCCGCCTCCTGGAGCGTGATTCCGGGCTGCTCCAGGACGCCGGCCCGGCGGGGCCGCCGTCGAGCAGCAGTGAGCTGGCGGCGGGGCTGGCCGCTCTGGTCCTCGGCCTGGCACGGGAGCACGCGGGCCTCACGCGGGCGCGCATGGCCCTGTCCCTGGACCGCCCCGCAGCGGTGACAGCCGGCCATCACCTGCTGGTGTCCGGACTACAGGAGGCCCTTGAAGGCCTGGGAGTGGCGGACGCGCAGGCGCGGGCCCGGGATGTGGCGGACTACTGCGACGGCCTCCTGCTGCACCTGCTGACGGTCAGGCGGGACGAACAGCCCGCCCCGGTGTCCATTGCCGCAGCCATCGAAAGGCTGCTGGGCCCCTGAAGCCCGGCCGCCCGCCGTCGTGCCCGGCGCGCCCCACCCCCTGGCCCTCCGCAGCGTCAGGCGCGGCCCGGCCAGCCGGTGTAGGCCTCGGCAAGGTAGGCCATGCCGTGCCGGGACGAAACCACGGAGTTCAGCTCGCCGAGTTGGCGGGCGCGGGAGAAGTCGTCCGCGTCCGCGGGGGTGTGCAGCATGGTGGTCATCCAGTAGGAGAACTGCTGCGCTTTCCACACCCGGTCCAGGGCACGGTCGCTGTACGTCTCCAACAGGCGGCCGGACCCGGCGTTGTAGTGGCTGTCCAGCCCCTCGAAGAGGACCTTGACGTCATGGATGGCCAGGTTGAGGCCCTTGGCTCCGGTGGGCGGGACCGTATGCGCGGCGTCGCCGGCCAGGAACAGGTTGCCGTGCCGCATCGGCGTGTGGACAAAGCTGCGGAAGGGCAGCACCATCTTCTCCAGGACCGGGCCCTCCTTGAGTTCGAACCCGTTGCCGTTGACCCGGCCACGGAATTCAGCCCAGATCCGCTCGTCGTCCCACTCCGCCACGTTCTCTTTGGGATCGCACTGGAAGTACATCCGCTGGACCGTTTCGGTGCGCTGGCTGATCAGGGCGAACCCGTTGGCGGAGTTGGCGTAGATCAGTTCATCGGAACTGCGCGGCGCCTCGGCCAGGATGCCGAACCAGGCGAAGGGATACTCGTGGAAATACCACTTGCGGTGCGCCTCCGGGATCTGGACGCGGCAGTGGCTGCGCGAGCCGTCCGCCCCCACCAGGAAATCGGCCTGGATTTCGAATTCGGTCCCGTCGGAATCGGTGAACCAGACCTTCGGCTTGCCCTCCAGGTCATGGACCGAGGTGTCGCTGACGCTGTAGCGGACGTCGCCGCCGTCGGCCTTCCTGCGTGCCGCCAGGTCCAGGAACACGTCGGTCTGCGGGTAGAGCCACACCGACTCCCCCACCAGTTCCTTGAAATCGACGCGGTGGCTCTCGCCGTTGAACCGGAGCTCGATGCCGTCGTGCCGGTCGCCGTCGCGCAGCACCCGGTCCGAAACCCCGCTGTCCACCAGCAGGTTCACCGTGCCGTGCTCCAGGATGCCGGCCCGGACCGTGTGCGAGATTTCCTCGTGGCTGCGGGCCTCGACCACCGTGGACTCAATTCCGGCGGTGGACAGCAGGTGGGAGAGCATGAGGCCCGCCGGTCCGCCACCCATGATGGCTACCTGCGTGGTGATGATTTTTCGTGCCATGACTGCGTCTCGCTTCGTTGCGGGGCCCGGGAGGGGCCGGAGTGGTTGCCTGGCATTCAGTGTGGGCCCGCAAGGGTGACTGGCGTTACAGCAATTCCGTTCAACAGAAGCAATAGGGATGGAATCAGGTCCCGGCCAGGCCGCGCGCGATGCCCCGGGCTGCGGTCTGCAGCGCGGGAACGAGGGCCTGGAGGCGCATCTCCTGCAGGGGCACCACCACACCCAGCGACGCCACCGCCCGCTTCCGGCGGTCCAGGACCGGCACGGCGATCCCCCAAGTGTCCGGGTCAACCACGCCCTTCAGCTGCGCGTAGCCCTGGCGGGAGGTTTCGGCCAGCAGCGTCCGGACGCCGTCCGCGGTGAGCCTGCCGTCCGGGTCGGTGAACGCCGCCAGGTACCTGGCCTGGACGGCCTTGTCCTGATGGGCCATCAACGCCAGCCCTGCGGACGAAATGTGGATGGGCATCCTGCCCGCCACCTGGGCCCGGTTGGCCACTGAGCCACGCCGGGACAGGCGCTCCACGAAGAGCGCTTCCCAGCCATCAAGCACTGCCAGATTGACGTTCTGGTTCAGCACCTGCTGGATGTCCTCCATGAACGGCATGGCGGCCTGCCGCAGCGCCAGGGCGGGTGAGGCGCGGTTTACCAGTTCCCAGAGCCGGAGCCCGGGGCGGACCAGTCCACCCGGGGCGGTTTCCAGCAGCCCGTGCCCGGCCAGCTGGCCTACCAGCCGGTGGGTGGTGGTCAGCGGAAGGCCGGCCCGCTCCGCGAGATCGGACAACCGGAGGTCACCCACGTCCTGGGGAAAGGCAGAGATCAGGCGCACAATCCGGTCCACCACCGAGTCGCCAGAGCTCGAGTTCGCCACGCCAGTCCTTCCGTTCAACGGGAAGTCCAGCGTACCGTGCCCGCGTGGAGGCCACGCAGGGAAGGCGGTCAGGCCGGCGTCGTACCCCGCCTGAGGCGGCGCCACGCGCCGGGAGCCAGGACCACGGCAATGCCGACGGCGGCCCCAATGACGGTCTCGATGATGCGGTCGCGCAGCAAAAGGGTTGGCGAGGCCGGCACCACCAGCAGCGTTGACACCAGCGCCAGGGGCGTAACGAACACCTGGGCCAGCAGGTACTGGCGGAGGATGAACATTTCGGCGCCGAACTGGCACAGCGCCATGACGAGCACGGTCTGCCAGGGCTGCAGGCCGAGGAGCAGGACAGCGGCCAGCACCAAAAGGCCCAGGACGGTGCCGATGATCCTTTGGAAACCCCGGCGCACCCGGTGGCGTGTGCTGTGGCCCACCAGGGGAACCACCGCCGCCACCATGGCCCAATAGTTGTGCCCAAACCCCAGCCGGCTGCCGGCCCAGGTTGCCAATGAACCGGCAAGTCCCGCGGCGATGAGGTAACCGAAGCCCTCGAGCCACGCCGCACGCCTCTCGGCGGGAGTGCGGCGGATCCGGGGCGGCCGGGTCCAGGGAGTGCGGTGGCTGGGAAGGATCCGGGACGAAAACCCGATCAGCAGGGCAAACACCGTGGTGAGGACCGCCACCAGCATTCCCTGCCACAGGGGCGGCTGGTTGGGAATGGAAGCGATGGCGGCAAAGGCGAAAATATGGAAAAGAGAGCCCGCCGGGCGAAGCCTCAGCCACGAGATGGCCACCGAACAGGCTCCGGCAACGAGGGTGGTGGCCAGGACCAGGAGCCAGGTTGTGGAGGAGCGGTCCAGGCCCCAGGCGGATTCCATCCGTGCAGCGAGCGCCGCCAGGAAGATCACCAGCAGCATCAGCAGCCCGGCGCGCAACTGGAGCATGCACCGGACGGCGTGCGGCTCGCCGCGGCCGTAGATCCCCGTGAATGCGCCGAAGGACGCGAAAATCGCCAGGTCCAGCCGGCCCAGGAGCACGAGGGTGATCAGCGGCACGAAGACGCCGACGGCGCACCGAAGCGCAGGATGGTGGTCCTTGTTGCCGGGGCCAATGCTGAACATCTCGGCAAACATCTTCACGTGGGCAGCGCCTTCCTTGGGGGTGGGGTGGGTCGGGCGGCCGCGCTGACGTTCCTGCTAAATCCTACGGTGGAGGCGCCGGGAACGCCCGGCACGTTCCCATGAATGGAATCAGGACGCAACGCGGCCGAAACAGCACCCCGTGATGCTTGAGTCATGAAGCGCCCTCCGCAGAACTCGCCCGCCGCCGGCCTGAGCTGCGAAGTCTGCGGCCGAATGCCTGAGCCGCCCAAGGCGCGGCTCACAGTGGCCAACGTGGCCGTGATGCTGCCCATCGAACTGCTGGTCCACGCCCTGGTGGTGGAGACCCATCTTCCCTACGTGGCCAAGGTTTTGGTGCTGACCATCACGGCAACGGTCCTGGTGATCTGGGTGGCCGAACCGTCGGCGGCAAGGATCCTGCGCAGCTGGCTCCATGCCCCGGCGTTGCGGCACCGCCGCCAGCTGGCGGCAGCCCCGTCACTGTGGCGCGCGCGGACACTGCTGGCGGACCAGCCGGGGTCGCTGCAGAGGATGACCCGGGCACTGGCCAAGCTGGACGCCAACATCCTGGGCCTGCATGTGCACCCGGCCCCGGACGGGGTCCTGGACGAGTTCGTCCTCGCGGTCCCTGGCGAGGTGGGCGACCAAGAGCTGCTGGCGGCCTTGCACGACGGCGGCGGCAGCCGTTCGCACGTGTGGCCCACCACTTCCCTGGCTATGGCGGACGGGCAGACGAAAGCGCTCAGCCTCGCCGCGCGGATCGCGGCCGCCCCGGACGAGCTGCCGCTGGCGGTGGCCGAGCTCCTGCGCGCCCGGATCGTGCCGGCGCAGGATGCCGGGGCGATGGCCGACGACGGGACACGCCTGAAGATCCCCACCGCGTGGGAGGGTCCCATCACCTTTTCCCGGCCGGGCGAGCCATTTACCCTCGCCGAATCAGCGCGGGCACACCGGCTCGCCGAGCTGGCCGAGACGCTGTCCCACCGCCGGGCGGACACTTTCCCGTAGCGTCCGGCCGGAGCCGGCACCAGTCACAATCCGTTGGCAGGGTCCCGCCGGACGCTGCCGGACAAAAAACCCTTGACAGTGGCGGGAGTCACTTCTACCTTTGATTTTGGGATCCCATTTTGGGATCCCAAAACTGCGGCAGCACCGGGCGCTCCGGATCGCCCCACGCACCGTTTTCCCGCCCGGCAGGCTGACTGTCCTGCCGGGCGGACTCCCTGCCTTTCGTTTCCCTCCCCATCCGTAAACTTCCCCGTGAAGGAGAAGCTGTGTCCATCCCAAACACTGAAACAGCGGCCACGCCCGACGAGGCCGCATCCCTGACCACCGAACAATCCGGAAAGGGCGGCACGCAACGGCGCACTGCCGTCCGCTGGAAGCTCTTCCTGCTGCTTCTGGTCCTCGTGTCCGTCAACTACATCGACCGCGGCTCCATCTCCGTGGCCTTGCCCATCATCCAAAAGGAATTCAACCTGGCCCCCGAACTGGTGGGCCTGCTGTTGTCCGCCTTCTTCTGGACCTACGCCCTCATGCAGGTCCCCGTGGGCTGGCTGATCGACAAGTTCGGCCCCCGCAAGGTGATGACCGCGTCCTGCCTCGGCTGGGGCGTCGCCACGGCAGCCTCCGGCATGGCCGGTGGATTCCTGAGCATGTTCATCGCCCGGCTTGGGATCGGCGTCACCGAAGCCGGCGTGATGCCGGCCGGCGGCAAACTCAACGCCATCTGGATGCACCGGTCCGAACGCGGCCGCGGCGCCACCATCCTGGACGCCGGCGCCCCCCTGGGTGCCGGGCTGGGCGGCATCATCATCGCCAGCCTCATCGCCTCCACCGGGAGCTGGCGCTGGTCCTTCGTCATCGCCGGCGCGGCCACCGTCCTCATGGGCCTCGCCGTTTGGTGGTACGTCCGGGACAACCCCCGCCAGCACCGCGGCGTCAACGACGCCGAGGCCTCCTACATTGAAGCCTCGCATGCCGCCGAGGACGCCGAGGCGGCCGTGGATGGCAGCAAGGGCAAGCGCGGCCTGCTCCCCTACCTCAAGTTCCGTTCCTTCTGGGCCATGTGCCTGGGCTGGCTGGGATTCAACGGAGTCTTCTACGGCCTGCTGACCTGGGGCCCGCTGTACCTGGCCCAAGCCAAGGGCTTCGACCTGAAAACCATCGGCTGGTCCACGCTGGTCATCTTCGGCGCCGGCTTCGTCGGGGAAATCATCGGCGGCACCATTGCCGACAAATGGCGGGCGTCCGGTGCCTCGGCAAACCTGGTGATGCGAACCCTCCTGGGTATCTCAAGCGCCATCGTGGTCGCCGGCCTCGTGGGCGTCACCGTGGTCCCGGACGCAACCACCGCCGTGGTGCTGCTCTCGCTCGTCCTGTTCTTCCTGCGCTGGGTAGGCCTGTTCTGGAGCATCCCGGCCATCCTTGGCGGACGTACCAACGCCGGCGTCCTGGGCGGCGCCATGAACCTCAGCGGCAACATCTCGGGTTTCGTGACCCCGATCGTCGTCGGCCTGATCGTCGGGGCCACCGGTTCCTACACCTGGGCCCTGCTGTACTTCGTCGGTTCCGCGGTGATCATGGGCGTCTCGGTCCTCACCCTGAACTACAACAAGCGGCTTCCTGTCTAAGCTGGCCCTCGCAGGGAAAACCTGCAAACCACGCCCCCGCAGCCGGGAGCAGTGCCATACAAGAAATCGAAAATGGAGCACCATGCTGACCGCAGAAGAGACCCAGGACAAGGACCGCCCCCTCCGCGAGACCGTCCGGGACACACTCCGCACCCGCATTTTCGAAGGACACTACGCTCCCGGCACGCGGCTGGTGGAACGCGACCTCGCCGCCGAATTCTCCGTATCCCGCCTGCCGGTCCGCGAAGCCCTCCGCATGCTCCGCCAGGAAGGCCTGATCAGCGACCGCGGGGCCCGCGGGGCGGAAGTAAGCAGCCTCAGCCCCAAGGATGTCGAGGACCTCTTCGACGTCCGGCAGTCCCTCGAGGTGCTGGCCTGCCGGCTCGCCGCGCGGCGGGCGACCGCGGAGGACCTCGCCTACCTCAAGGGACTGCTGGACAACGCCGAGGGTTTCCTGGCCAAGGGGGCGGTGATGGAAGCGCACCGCTCCAACAGCGAGTTCCACGACGCCATTACCGGCATCGCGGACAACAACTTCCTCAAATCGGCCCTGGAACCCCTGCAGGGCCGGATGCACTGGCTGTTCCGGCACGTCAGCGACCTGCCCGAACTGATCAGCGAACACCGGGAGCTCTACACCGCCATTGCCAGCGGCGATCCCGACCGGGCGGCCGCGCAATCCGCCTCCCACATCGGGAAGTACCGGGAGCAGTTCCCCGAGGACTTCCAGAAGACCGAACCAGAATTCCACCGGAAGAGAAAATGAAACTCCTGGTCATCAACCCCAACATCAGCGCCGACGTCACGGCCCTGATCGAATCCGAGGCGCTCCGCTCGGCCTCCCCCGGCACCCGCCTGGAAGTGCGGACGGCCGGCCACGGCGTCGAATACATCGAGACGAGGTTCGAATCCCTCATCGCCGCCGGTGCCCTCGCAGAAATCATCGCCGAGCACACCCGCCCCGGCGCGGACCCGGTTGACGCCATCGTGGTGGCAGCCTTCGGCGACCCCGGCATGCCCGCCTTGAAGGAATTGGCCGATGTCCCCGTCATCGGCATCACCGAGGCCGCGCTCTGCGCCGCGGCGCTGCAGGGCCACCGGTTCTCCATCATTGCCATCTCGGACCGGATCAAGCCCTGGTACCGCGAGTGCGTGGAACACTTCGGGCTGGCCGGCCGGCTGGCCTCCATTCGCTCCATCAACGACTCCCTCCACAGCATCGCCTCCGTCCAGCAGGACTTCAAGGAAACCCTGCTGGCACTCAGCCGGCAGGCCGTGGCGGAGGACGGGGCCGACGTCGTCATCCTCGCCGGAGCCCCGCTGGCCGGGCTCGCCCGCGAGCTCGACGGACAGATCCCCGTGCCGGTTGTGGACGGAATCTCCGCCGGCATCCGCATGGCCGAAGCGGTGGCCGGACTGCGGTCCGGGCCGCACCGCGCCGGTGCATTCGCGCCTCCCCCGACCAAGGACCGCAAAGGCCTCTCCGGCGCCCTGGACGCAGCCCTTGCGGCCCGCCAGGAGCCCGCCGGCACGCCCCAGCCTGCCGCCTAACGCCACCACACCCACAAGGAGGACACCGATGTCCCAACACCCAGAACTTGTCATTGCCAACGCCACGGTCGTCAACAGCACAGGACGCCAGGACGCCCACATCGTGGTGCACGAGGGCCGCATCGCTGCCCTCATCGACGCCGACCAGCCCGTCCCCGCGGCCGGCCGCACCATTGACGCCGCCGGCAAACTCGTCATCCCCGGCGGCGTTGACGGTCACTGCCACGTCGCCCAGGTCACCGGACGCTTCCGGACCCTTGACGACTACCGGACCACGTCCACCGCGGCACTGTGGGGCGGCACCACCACCATCATCGACTTCGGGATCCCCCGGGATGCCCAGGAAACCCCCCTCGCCGCGGTCCTGAACAAGAAGGAACTCGCCACCGAATCCCGCTGCGACGTGGCGCTCCACGGCGCAGTGGTCAGCTGGGACGAAACAGTGCCGTGGCAGCTTGAGCAGCTGGCAGCGGAAGGCGTCCGCTCGGTGAAGATGTACACCACCAACCGCGGCACCACCATGGCCGACGGCGACACCATCCTCAAAGTCATGCGGGAAATGGTGCGGTTGGACGGGCTCGCGTACATCCACGCCGAGCACGACCCCATCATTGCCGACTGCACCGAACAGCACGCCCAGGACGGCCGGATCGGGATCGAACACCTGCACCGGACCCGGCCGGAGCTGGCCGAGGAGGTCTCGGTGCAGGAAACCCTGGCCATGGCCGAATACACCGGCGCACCCGTCTACTTTGTCCACCAGTCCACGCCGGGAGCAGTTGACCTGGTCTCCCAGGCACGGGAGCGTGGGCTTGAGGCTTACTCCGAGACCTGCCCGCACTACGTCACGCTGGACGACACCGTCTACGCCTCCAGGTTCCCGGAGTGGTTCGCCTGCTGCCCGCCCATGCGCAGCGCCGAAACCGTGGCGGCCCTCAAGGAGCGGCTGGCGTCCGGCGACATCCACACCATGTCCTCGGACCACTCCTGCTACGACCTGTCCCAGAAGCGCGAGCGCACCGATGACGTGCGCGCCATGCCGCACGGCCTCCCCGGGGTTGAAACGCGCATGCCGGTCACCTTCACCGCCATGACGTCCGCAGGCGCCACCGTGGAACAGTTCGTCAGCGCCTTCTCCGCCGAACCCGCAAGGATCAACGCAGTCCCCGGCAAAGGCCGCATCGCTGAGGGGTTTGACGCGGACCTGGTGGTTTTCGACCCCGCCGAAGAGCGCACGGTGAACGGCGAAGCACTGCACATGGGAACTGACTTTTCGCCGTTCGACGGCAAGGCTCTCAGGGGCTGGCCCGCCGTCGTGGTTTCCAACGGCAGGGTGGTGCTGGACGCTGACGGCTTCCACGACCCCGGCGCCGCGGGCCGGTTCATCAGCCGCAACGGCTTCCGCGAACACCAGTCCCTTCCCGCCGGCGTGGCGCACGCCGCCGCCCACTAGGAGTTCCCATGCCTGCAACCACCCGCCCCCGCCGGATCGGCATGATCGTGCCGTCCTCCAACACCTGCCTGGAGCCGCAAACCTACCGCATCCTCGGCGCCCGGACCGACGTCACCGTCCATTTCACCCGGATTCCCGTCACCCGGATCGCCCTGGACGATTCCTCCAACCGCCAGTTCGACCCCGCCGTCATGCGGGAGGCCGCACAGCTGCTGGCGACGGCGGACGTGGACGTGATTGCCTGGAACGGCACCTCGGGTTCGTGGCTGGGCCCGGCGCACGACCGGGAGCTGGCAGCGGAAATTACCGGCGCCACCGGCATCCCGGCCACCACCTCCACGCTGGCCTATTTTGAGGCGTTCCAGGCCTTCGGCACCGAACGGATCGGCCTGTTCACCCCGTACACGGAGGATGTGAACCACCAGGTCATCGCATCCTACGAGCGCGAAGGGATCAAAACCGTGGACCACCGGGCGCTCGGACTCAGCGACAACGAGTCCTTTGCCCGGGTCACCGATGAGGAGATGCTGCCGGGATCACGGGAACTCGCCGCCACCGCTCCCGACGCCCTGGTGTACCTGTGCACCAACCTCTACGGGGCAAACATCACCGCGGAGATCGAGGAGGGCACCGGGGTGCCGGTCCTTGATTCCGTGGCGGTCACGCTGTGGCACGCGCTGAAACTGGCAGGTGCTCCGCTGCTGGATCCGCGCTGGGGCAGGCTCCTGGCATAGCCGGCCTGCCCCAGCGGGGCCCTACATCCGCAGGGTCAGGGCTCCGGGCTCAATGCTCATCAGCACGTGCTTGCCCTCGCCCTCGTGGTCCCCGTCCAGCTGGTAGTCGTCCTTGTGCTCCAGGGTGATCTCGACCGTCTTGCCCTGGAAATACTCCACCGCCGTATCCCGGTTCCGGCCCTTGCCGATGATGCCCGCCAGCACCGACAGCCAGCCGAGCTTGCCGTGGTGGGGTGCCAGGACCGCGATGTCCAGCAGGCCGTCGTCGATCTTGGCGTCGGGGAAGATCTCCAGTCCGCCCTGGACCTTGCCGCAGTTGCCCACCATTACGCTGCGCACACCGCGGTGCAGCACGTCCTTGCCGTCAATGGCCACCGTTGCCTTCACCGGCTTGCCGGGCAGGTTCCGGATTCCGGCATCGACGTAGGCCAGCCAGCCCACCTTGTCCTTCAGGTCCTCGTTGGTGTCGCCCATGATGGTGGCGTCATAGCCCATGCCGGCCATGACCAGGAAGAGCTGGTCCTGGTCCGGGTCGCTGCGCTTGGCGCGGACCACGTCGATCTTCCGCTCGGCGCCGGTCAGGGCGCCGGCCATGGCGCCGTCGTAATCGGTCACGTCCATGCCCAGGTTGCGCGCCAGCAGGTTCCCCGTCCCCAACGGCAGCAGGCCCATGGGGATGTCGCCGCCGGACAGGACCTCGGCGACGCACCGCACGGTGCCGTCGCCGCCGGCCGCGATGACCAGGTCGGCTCCCTGCGCCAGGGCTTCCTTTGCCTGGCCGACGCCGGGGTCCTCCTTGGTGGTCTCCAGCCAGATGGGCTCGCCCCAGCCGTTCTCGACGCAGTGCTTGGCCACCAGGCCGCGCACGTCGAAGTCCACCGGCTTGGCAGGATTGACAATGATGGCGGCACGTTTGGGGGAAGTGGAGCTGTTGTCAGTCATGGCGTCCTCTGATGGGGTGGAAAGCAAGCAGGCTGTTGAAAGAAGAGTAACCCGTCGCGGCCGCGGTTCCGCGCCTACAGTGCCTTGACGGCGCCCAGCACCTGGGCCAGCGAGTCCTTGGCATCCCCGAACAGCAGGGACGTCTGCGGCTGGTACAGGAGGTCGTTCTCGATGCCGGCGAACCCCGGACGCATGGAGCGCTTAAGGAACACCACCTGCCGTGCCTCCGCCACCTCCAGGATGGGCATCCCGTAGATCGGGGACCCGGAAGAGGTCTTGGCCGCCGGGTTCACCACATCGTTGGCGCCCACCACCAGGGCTACGTCCGTCGTCTTGAACTCGGGGTTGATCTCCCCCATTTCCTTGAGCGACTCGTACGGCACATTCGCCTCCGCCAGGAGCACATTCATGTGCCCGGGCATGCGGCCGGCCACCGGATGGATGGCAAAAGCCACCTCGATGCCCCGGGCTTCCAGGGCAAGGGCCAACTCGGCGGCGGTGTGCTGCCCTTGGGCCACCGCCAGGCCGTACCCGGGGACGATAATCACCCGCTGGGCATACCCCAACAGCACCGCCACGTCCTCCGGCGAGGAGGACCGGACGGGACGCTCGCTCACCGCAGTGGACCCCGCCGTCGAGCCTCCCCGGAAGGCACCGAACAGGATGCCCGCCACGCTGCGCCCCATGGCAGCCGCCATGGCCCGCGTGAGGATGGTGCCCGAGGCACCCACCAGGGTTCCGGCCACCACCAGCAGGACATTGCCCAGCACCACGCCGGATGCCGCGACGGCCAGGCCGGTGAAGGCGTTCAGCAGCGAAATGACGATGGGCACGTCCGCACCGCCCACGGGCAGCACCAGCAGGAGGCCCGCGGCGAGGCCCAGCGCCAGCAGCAGGACCGCCATTGGCAGCGACCCTGAAAGGACGACGGCGGCTCCGGAGGCCACCGCCGCCAGCAGCACCACCGACATCACCACGGGGAGCCCGGGGAACACCACGGGCCGGGTGGTCATCAGCTCCTGCAGCTTGGCGAACGTGACGCCCGAGCCGGCGAAGGAAACGGCTCCCACCAGGAGCGTGAAAACGATGGCCACGCGGACCCACGGATCCCCCGCATGGCCGAGTTCGAGAAGGGCTACCAGCGCGGCAGCGCCGCCACCCACCCCGTTGAACAGGGCCACCAGCTGCGGCATCTGCGTCATCCTGACCCGCCGGGCAACGGGGGCGGCCACGGCGGAGCCCACCACGATGGCGCCCAGGATCCACGGGATGTTCTCCAGCCGGGCGGACAGGAAGACCGTCACTACGGCGATCACGGCACCGAGAGCGCCCAGCAGGTTTCCGCGGCGTGCCGTGCGGGGCGAACTGAGGCCGCGGAGCGCCAGGATGAAGAACACGGCGGCAGCCAGGTACAACAGGGCGGTCCAGACGGGATCGAGGATGCTCATTTGCTGCCCGCCTTGGGCTGGGCGCCCGCCTTCACGGTGTCCTTCTTTGCGTGGAACATGTGCAGCATCCGATCGGTCACCACGAACCCGCCCACCAGGTTGGCGGTGGCGAGGACGACGGCGAGCAGCGCCACCGCCAGGACCCACGGGTCCGCCGCCTGGCCGGCCACGATGATGGCACCCACCAGGATGATCCCGTGGATGGCGTTCGCCCCGGACATCAGCGGCGTGTGCAGGGTGCTGGAAACCTTGGACACCACTTCGAAGCCTACGAACACCGCCAGCACGGTAATGGTCAGCAGTGCCGTCCCGTCCATCAGAGTGCTCCGTCGTGCCGGGCCGCGGCCGCTGCGCCGGTCCGGGCCGCCAGCAGTTCGGCGGTGGGCCGGTGCCGCACCGCGCCGTCGTGGGTCAGGCAGGCTCCGGCCACCACTTCGTCATCGAAATCCAGGGCCAGCGCGCCGTCCCGGACCATCAGCGCCAGCAGGTTGGCCACGTTCTTGGCGTAGAGGCGGGAGGCGTCCGACGCCATCGCCGAGGCCGGGTCCTTCAAGCCCACCAGGGTGATGTGCCCTGAGCCGTCCGCGATGGGGATGGGGATGTCCTGGCCGGGCACCGAGCCTTCAACATTCCCGCCGGACTCTGCCGCCAGGTCGACGACGACCGATCCCGGCCGCATGCCCTGCACCATCTCCCGTGTCACCAGGAGGGGCGCCGGACGCCCGGGCACTGCCGCCGTCGTAATCAATACGTCCGACTGCGCCACGTGCGGTGCCAGCAGCTGCCGTTGCCGGGTGCCGGCGTCGGAGCTCAACTGCCGGGCATAGCCGCCGGCCGCTTCCGCCGTTTCGAGGTCCAGCCGGATGAAGGTGCCGCCCATGGACGCCACCTCGTCGGCCGACGCCGGGCGGATGTCGTTGGCGAACACCCGCGCGCCCAGGCGCTTGGCGGTGCCGATGGCCTGCAGCCCTGCCACGCCTGCGCCGAGCACCAGCACGCGGGCCGGCGGGACGGTGCCCGCGGCCGTCATGTAGAGCGGAAAGAAGCGGGGCAGCCGGATGGCGGCCTCCAGCACGCAGCGGTACCCGGCCACCAGCGCCTGGGACGTCAGCGCGTCCATGGACTGGGCCCGGGAAATGCGGGGCACCAGTTCGAGGGCGAAGGAGGTCACCCCGCTGGCCGCGAGCGCCTGCACCATGGGCAGTTCGGACGACGGCGACGCGAGCCCCACGGTGACGGCTCCCCTTTTCAAGGCCGCGGCGGTGTCCTGGTCCAGCGGGCGGACATGGGCCAGGATGTCGACGGCGGAGGTGTCCAGTTCCGGGACGACTTCCGCGCCCGCCTGCCGGAAGTCATGGTCGGAATGGCCGGCGGCGGTGCCCGCCCCGGCTTCGACCAGGACTTCCAGGCCCATTCCGGTCAACTGCCTGACGGTATCGGGAGTGGCGGCCACGCGCCGCTCGCCCTCCCGGCGTTCCCGCGGAATGCCCAGTTTCACCCGCAGCCTCCTCTTCCTGAAGGGCGTTGCAGCGGCTCTGCTGCACGCAGTTGGCTTGAGTCTAGAGCCCTGCGCGCCGCGGCGGGAGTAGGGTGGCCGGCTTGGATGGCAAACAGTTACCTGGCCGCCGGGCCGCCGTAATCCAGGGCGATCCGCCGCGCGGCTTCCAGCAGCTCGGGCAGCACTGTCGCTTCGATGTCCTGGGCGGCGGCGCGGTGGGTCTGCAGGGAAACGTTGGCCGCAGCCACAACCTCGTGTCCGCGCATCACGGGGACAGCCACGCCGCGGAGGCCTTCCTCAAGCTCCTGCGACACCATGGACCAGCCTTTGCGCCGCGCCGCTTCCACCTCGGCCCTCAGGTCCTCGATGCTGCCCAGGGAGCGGTCGGTGAAGCGGTGCAGCTGGACCGACTGAAGGTAGTCCTCCAGCCGGGCGGCAGGCAGGCCGGCCAGCAGGACCCGGCCCATGGAGGTGGCCCAGGCCGGGAAGCGGGTGCCCACGGTGATGGAAACGCTCAGGAGCCGCGGTGACGGCACGCAGGCCACGTAAACCACGTCCCAGCCATCGAGGATGCACAACGCGGTGGTTTCGTTGAGGTGCTCCGCGAGTTCCTTCAGGTGCGGCTCCGCCACCCTGGGCAGGGTCAGGCCGGCCAGGTAGGAACGGCCGACGTCGAGGGACCGGGCGGTCAGTTCGAAAGCGGAGCCTTCGGCCCGGACATAGCCAAGATCGGCCAGGGTCAGCAGGAACCGGCGCGCGGAGGCACGCGTCATGTCCGTCGCGGCCGCCACCTGGGAAACGGTGAGCCTTGGCTGGTCCGGCGTGAAGGCGAGCAATACGTCGAAGGCCTTCTCCACCGACTTCACAAAGTAGCCTGCCTGCTCCTCCATGGGCGTTGCGGTTCCTCTCCGGACGTCGGTGGCACACCGCTCGGGGTTGCCGGGCTTCAGCGCCTGTCCGATCATATCGGTGGCGGCTGTCAGGACCTCTCCCGAAGATGCTGGAGCCTTTCCTGCAGCAGCCCTCGGACCCGCCCGTCCAGGCCCAGGAGCGGGACCATGGCCACCGCCTGCTCGCGGAGGTGGTCCCATCCGTCGATGCAGCGGACGCCCAGGCCTCGGGCCCGGGCCACGCTTGCAGTGGCGTGGCGGGCGTAGACGAAGTCGTAGAGCACGGCGTCCGGCGCCAGCGGGGCGCTGCCCCAGGCCGGGGCGTCCGAGCTGTCCTTCCCGATGGGGGTGGCGTTGACCACCAGGGATACGCCGGCGGCGAGGTCCTGCGCCGAACTCCATGTGACGGTCCGGGTATCAACGCCAAGTTCCAGGCCCAGGTCCATCAGGTCCTTGGCGGCCCGGGGGTCCTGGTCGGTGATGGACACGGCACCGGCCTTTCCCCGAAGGGCGATCAGGGCTGCCCTGGCCGCTCCGCCGGCACCAAGAAGCAGTGCGTGCCGGTGGGCCGCCCCGTCCAGCAGCATCTCCACTGCCGTGAAGTCGGTGTTGTAGCCCACCAGTTCCCCGGCCTCCCTGACCAGGAGGTTGCAGGCGCCGCTCAGCCGGACCGGGGCGGTGACGCGGTCAGCGGCCCCGGCGGCCCAGTGCTTGTGCGGCATGGTGACATTGGCCGCCAGGATGTCCGGCTGCTGGAGCCTGGCCTTGGTCGTGTGCAGGTCGCCGCCTGCCGGGACGTCCCAGGGTTCATAGGTCCAGCCGTTGCCCAGTTGCTGCAGAACGGGGTTCCACAGACCGGGAGACATGGCCTTGGACGCAGCGGACCCGATCAGGAGCAGGCGGGACGCCGCAACAGGAGGATTCGTCATGACGCACCTTTCGCGCAGTGCCATTGTGATTGGCCTCACTGGCTAGTATTCTCTATCTAAACGCATATCGCACACTTGTTCGTTATGCGTACAAAATAAAGATCACACTTACCTTCAGCGCGGAAGGACATCCCATGACAGACATCGCAGCAGGCTCCCAGGCCCAGTACACGCCTGACGCCCAACGCCGCCTCAAGCGCGCCCGGAAGGCTGCGCTGGCTGCCTTCCTGGGCGGCGCACTGGAGTACTACGACTTCTTCATCTACGCCACCGCGGCGTCCCTGGTCTTCCCGAAGATCTTCTTCCCGGCGGGCGACCCCACCATCGCCCTGCTGGCCTCGTTCGCAACGTTTGGCGTCGCCTACGTCGCCAGGCCGTTCGGTGCGGTCGTTTTCGGCCACCTGGGGGACAAGATCGGGCGCAAAAACACGCTGGTGCTCACCCTGGTCCTCATGGGCAGCGCCACGTTCCTCATCGGCGCCCTGCCTGACTTCAATGCCGCCGGTTACTGGGCCCCTGCCCTGCTGGTGCTGCTGCGCCTGATGCAGGGCCTCTCCGCCGGCGCGGAGACCGCCGGCGCCTCGGCCCTGTCCACGGAGGAAGCCCCCGAGGGGCGCCGCGGCTTCTTCGCCAGCTTCTCCATGAGCGGCATCTCGGCGGGCATCGTCCTGGCCTCCCTGGCGTTCCTGCCTGTGGCCGCCATGAGCGAAGCTGACCGGCTCGCGTGGGGCTGGCGGATCCCCTTCTGGCTCTCCATCGTGGTGCTGATCGTCGCGTACCTGGTTCGCCGCTCGCTGGAGGAACCGGAGGTCTTCGAGGAAAAGCAGGATCACGGTGAACTGGTGAAACTGCCGTTCGCCAAGATGTTCCAGACCCATCCGGCACAGTTCTTCCAGGTGGCGCTGATGTCCTTCGAGACGGTCACCAACACCTTCATGCAGTCGTTCGGCCTGGCCTATGCCGTGTCCGTGGGCGTGCCCGCGTCCACCATGCTGTGGGTGAGCATCCTCGGAAATGTCCTGGCCATGGCCAGCCAGCCGCTGATGGCCCGGCTGTCCGACACGTATGGCCGCCGGCCGATCTTCATCGGCGGCGTCCTCGGCTCCGGAGCCATGATCTTCGTCTACTTCTCGGTGATCTCCACCGGAAACATCCCGATGATCTTCCTCACCAGCACCCTGATCACGGCAGGCACCTACGCCATGTCCAACGCGATCTACCCGGCGTGGTTCTCCGAGCTCTTCAACGTCAAGGTCCGCTACTCCGGCATGGCCATCGGCCTCCAGATCGGCATTCTTTGCGCCGGTTTCACCCCGCTGCTGGGAACCGCCCTGGTGGGCGCGGAGAAGGCCAACTGGGGTCCGGCGGCCTGGATTGTCGCGGCGTCATCCGTCCTGGCTGTGACCGGCGCCCTGTGGGCCCGCGAAACCGCCAAGACCCCGCTGCGGGAGCTCGGCAACCCGGTCCGGTAGGGCCAAACCCACCCGGCAAAAGGCGGGGCCGGCGACGGGAGGGAACTCCCGGCGTCGGCCCCGCCTTTGCTGCGTTGCGTTACTGGCCGGCTGCGCCTGTGGGTGCGGCCGCCGGGGCGGTGGCGGCGTTGTTGTTGCCGTTGCGCCGGCCTTGGCCGGGCGTTTGGGCGCCTGAACCGTCGGCCGCCCCAGCGCCCGCGCGTCCGTTGGTCCCCTGGAAGTTGCCAAAGTTGGCCCGGCCTGCCCGGGCGCCCAGATCAAGCTGCTTCTGCACCATGGTGCCGCCGAAGAAGCCTGCGGCCACCAGCAGCACGCAGACCAGGATCTTTGTGGTGCGGCCGGGGGTGAACCGTTTCTTGGGAATGAAGGGCTCGTCCTCGGGCGCGGCCCCTGCCTGCTGGTCCGGGAAGGACCTGTGGTCCTCCTCCGGGGCTGTCAGGGGAACGGGAACCGTCAGCGCCTCGGTGGCGTCAGCGGTGTCCGGAGAGTATGGGCTGGAGTTGTTCACGGGTTTCCTATTCATAGCGGAGGGCATCGATGGGCCGGAGCTTCGCGGCCTTGTTGGCGGGGTACACCCCGAAAACCAGTCCAATGACGGCCGAAACCGCCAAGGAGAGCCAGACCGTCCAGGCCTGCACCTCGGGTTGGACCCCGAGGAAGGGGAACGCGCTGCCGGCAAAGCCGACGGCGATCCCGGCTATCCCGCCGATCACGGAAATCACCAGGGATTCGATCAGGAACTGCGTCACGATGCTGCCCCGGGACGCGCCGATGGCCTTCCTGATGCCGATCTCCCGGGTCCGTTCCGTCACAGTGACCAGCATGATGTTCATGACGCCGATGCCGCCGACCAGGAGGCTGATGGCAGCCACCGCGCCCAGCAGGATGGTCAAGGTCTGGGTGGTGTTGGTGGCGGTGGTAAGGATCTGCGCCTGGTTACGGACCTGGTAGTCGCGGTTGGTGGAATCGACGTGGTGGCGGGCGTCCAGGATCATCTGGATCTCGTTTTGCGCCTGGTTCATGACGTCTGAGGAGGCAGCCTGCACCGTGATCGACGCGAGCGTTGGCGCGTAGCCGGTGAACTTGTTCTGCGCGGCAGAGAAGGGCACCACCACGATGTCATCCGGATCGTTCAGGCCCGTGGACCCCTTGACCGCGAGCACGCCGGACACCGTGAAGTTCTGGCCGTTCAACTGGATGGTCTGGCCCACCGCGGAACCGGTGGCGGTGCCGAAGAGGTCGCTGGCCACGGTGTTCCCGATGACGGCCACCGGGTTACCGGCCTGCTGGTCGGCCTCGGTGAAGGACGCCCCGGACGCCATGGCGCTGTTGGTGATATCGAAATACGAGGACGTGGTCCCCAGGAAGCTCGCCACCGAATGGGTGGCGCTGGTGTAGGTGGCGGTGACCCCCTGCGCCTGGACGATCGGCGCGGTGCGGGCAACATCAGGGGCCAGGACGGCGTCCGTGAGCGCACGCTCGTCATCGAGGGTGAGGTTGGTGCTGCGGGTGCGGCTTGTCCCGGCCTGGCCGCCGGTGCTCCGGCCGCCCACGCTGGTGGACCGGCTGACGGTCAGGACGTTGGTGCCCAGCTTGCCGATCTGGGCCTTGATGTTGTTGCTTGTCCCGGCCCCGACCGCGAGCAGGATAATGACGGCGGCAATGCCGATCAGGATCCCCAGCGTGGTGAGGACTGAACGCATCTTGTTGGCCGCCACCCCGGAGAGGGCGAACCGCGCCGATTCGAGGAGGTTCACGGCGCCACCGCGAAGGTTCCTGCGGGCACCGGCTGCTGGCGCATATCGGAGACGATCCGGCCGTCCTGCATCCGCACCACCCGGCCCGCCCTCTCGGCGACATCCATTTCGTGCGTGATCATCACGATGGTCCGTCCGCTGGCATGCAGGTTTCCGAAGAGGTCCAGGATCTCCGCCGAAGACTTGGAATCAAGTGCGCCCGTGGGCTCGTCGGCCAGCAGGAGGACCGGGTTGGTCACCAGGGCCCTGGCGATGGCCACGCGCTGCTGCTGGCCGCCTGAGAGCTGCGACGGCTTGTGGCCTGCGCGGCTGGACAACCCCACGGTGTCCAGCATGGCCAGTGCGCGGCTGCGCCTCTCGTGGCGTCCCACTTTCGCGTAAGCGAGCGGCATGGCCACGTTATCCACCGCTTTGGTCCTGGAGATCAGGTTGAAGTTCTGGAACACGAAGCCGATCTTGCGGTTGCGGATCTGGGCCTGCTGGTACTCGTCCAGCTCCCTGGTGTTGATGCCGTCCAGGCGGTAGCTTCCGGTGCTGGGCGCGTCGAGGCAGCCGATGATGTTCATCATGGTGGACTTCCCGGACCCGGACGCTCCGATGATGGCCACGAAGTCGCCGCGCTCGATGGAAATGTCCACGCTGTCCAGCGCGCGCACCTCCGCCTCGCCCTTGCCGTAAACCTTGCTGACGCCGGACAGTTCGATGACGGCGGCCACGGTCACTGGCCGCCGTTCCGGGTGCCGCCGCCGCGGGTGCCCGCGCCGCCCAGTCCGCCGGCGCCGAATCCTCCGCCGGTGGTGGTGCTGCCGGTGTCAAGGGTGCTTGAAATTGCCGGAAGTTCCACCTGGTCACCGTCTGCCAGGCCGGTCAGGATCTGGGTGCGTCCGTTGGCGCTGATCCCGGTGGTGACCGTCACCGGCGTCGGGGTGCCGTTCTTGAGGACGCTGACCGTCTGCCGGTTTCCCGTGGTGGTGATGGCGAGGCTGGGTACCACCAGGGCGTCGTCGGCCGTAGCTGTGGTGACCGAAATGTTGGCGCTCTGGCCCAGGCGCAGGCCTGCCGGCGGATTGGCGATGGAGACCGTCACCGGATAGGTGACCACGCCGTTGGTGGTGCTCGAGGTCTGGGCGATGGACACCACTTTGCCGGTGACCGGCGCCGCGGCCGGATCCTGGGCCAGGGCGGGGAAGGTGAATTGGGCCGTCTGGTCCGGCTTCATGCTGGTGACGTCCGACTCGGAGAAGCCTGCGACAACCTGCAGGTGCCCGGTGTCGCTGATGGTGACCAGGCCGCTGCCGGAGTTTGACCCGGTGGAGGACGATGCCCCGGCGGACGCGGACGACGCTCCGCCCGAGCCACCGCCGGCGGTGCCCCCGGACGACGACGCCGAGGCGCCCGAGGAGGATCCCGTCAGCGCGCCGGCCGTTGCGGTGACCGACGTGACGGTTCCGGTCACCGGCGAGGTCAGGTTGCAGGCGGCGAGGTTCGCTTTGTCCGTCTCGACGGCGAGCTGGGCGCTGGTGACGTTGGTGCCTCCTGCCGAGGCAGCCGAATTCTGGGCGTTGCCCAAGGCAGTGGTGGCGGAGGCAACCTGCTGCTTGTCCTTGAGCTGCGTGGAGGCGGCCTGGTTCTGTGCCTGGGTCAGCGCGGCCTGGTCCTTGGCCAGCTGGTTCTGGGCCGCCGCCACCGGATCCGTCCAGTTGACAGGCTTCGGGCTGGGGACCGGCACGGCCTGGGCGGCGGTCACCGCAGCGTTGTCGGCATCGACGGCTTTCTGCGCCGCGGCCACGGCAGCGGACTGCTGGGAAGAATCCAGGCCGGCGGACTGCTGGGCGTTCACCAGGGACTGGTTTGCCGTAGCCACCTGGCCGGCGGCGGAGACCTGTTGCTGGTTGGCCTGCGCCGTCACCGAATCGAGCTGGGCTTGGGCAGCGTTCAAGGCGTTCTGCGCGTTGGTGGGATCGATGGACACCAGCAACTGCCCGGCAGTCACCTGCTGGCCCAAGGTTGCTGCCACCGATTGGATCACGCCGCTGCAGTTCTGGGCGCTGACCACGGTGGTGGTTTGCGGGGCGACATTGCCCGAAGCCGTGGCCACCGAAGAGATCGCCGCCTTGCCCACCGTGACCGTCCGGACGGCCGAGGCAGGGGTGGTGGAGCCAGCCGCCGTAGCCGTGAGGTAGGTGCCTGCACCGAGGGCCAGAATGACGGCGCCCAGGCCCAGGTTGATAACAAGGGATTTTGAGGTCATGGCTGGACCCTAAGAGGGGCACCTGAAGGAATGCCGGGAAATTGGTGGGAGCAGGGCGATAGAGACCTTTTGTGTCGTCCCTTTCGGTTTTGTCCGGCCCGCGGACCGGCCTACCCGCGGGCTGTGAGGTCGGCGGAAATGAGTTTCGCCGTCGCCACGATTTCCTGTGCCACGGAGGCCAGGTAGGCGTCCCGGTCAGGTTTGGCTTCCACCGACTGGGCCTGCAGGGACACGTTGACCGCCGCGACCACTTTGGAACCGTCATAGACGGGGGCGGCCACGGACATCAGGCCCAGCTCAAGCTCCTGGTCCAGCACGCACCAGCCTTGCGCCCGGACGGTGTCCAGCACGGCCAGAAGTTCCGGGACGCTGCCCAGGGCGCGGGGGGTGAGCGGCTTGACCTCCGCTGATGCCAGGTACGCCTTGAGGTCCGACGCCGGCAGGTGGGCCAGCAGCACGCGGCCCATCGAGGTGGCGTACGCCGGGAAGCGGGTGCCCACCGTGATCCCGATGGTCATGATGCGGCGGGTGGTGACCCGGGCAATGTAGGCAATGTCGGTGCCGTCAAGCACGGCGGCGGACGTGGACTCACCGAGCTTCAGGGACAGTTCTTCCAGGTGCGGCTGGGCCAGCTGCGGCAGGGACAGCCCGGAAAGGTACGCGTATCCCAACTGGAGCACCTTGGCCGTCAGCGCGAACGTCTTCCCGTCCGTCCGTACATAGCCCAACTCCACCAGGGTGTGCAGGAACCGGCGGGCGGTGGCGCGTGTCAGGCCGGTGCGGGACGCGACCTCGCTGAGCGTCATGACGGGACGCTCGGCATCGAAGGCGCGGATCACCGCCAGGCCGCGTGCCAGCGACTGGACGTACTGGTCGCTGGCCTGCGGGCCGGGCTGGGTTTCGGTACCTGCGGCGTCGGTCATGGTTACCAATCCTAGGTGCCCGGCCTCAGGCGGCGGTGGCGGCCCTGAGGGGGACGGGGATGAGTTCCTGGAGTTCGTCAAGGGTGCAGCCGAAGGTTTCGCGGACGGTGACGCCGTCGGGTCCGGTGAGGAAGACGCCCTTGTCCGTGTAGACGCGGGTGACGCAGCCGACGCCGGTGACGGGGTAGGTGCAGGCGTCCACGATCTTGGAGGCACCTTCGCGGGTGAGGAGGGTCATCATGACGAAAACGTCCTTGGCGCCGGTGGCGAGGTCCATGGCACCGCCGACGGCGGGAATGGCACCGGGTGCGCCGGTGTGCCAGTTGGCGAGGTCACCGGTGGCGGAGACCTGGAAGGCGCCCAGGACGCAGATGTCCAGGTGCCCGCCTCGCATGATCGCGAACGAGTCCGCGTGGTGGAAGTAGGACGCGCCGGGGAGTTCGGTGACCGGGATCTTGCCGGCATTAATCAGGTCCTCATCAATCTCCTCGCCCGTGGCTTCCGGGCCCATGCCGAGCATGCCGTTCTCGGTGTGGAGGGTGATGTTCTGTTCCTCGGTGAGGTAGTTGGACACCAGGGTGGGCTGCCCGATGCCCAGGTTCACGAACGACCCCGGGGCGATGTCCTTGGCCACGAGCCGGGCAAGGTCGTCGCGGCCCAGCGGGGTTTCGGAGGTCTGGAGGGACTTCTCGTTGGACTGGATGGTCATCTCAGGCCGCCTTTTCTGCTGTGCTGCCGTTGCCGGCAACTTTGACGATGCTGTTGACGTAGATCCCGGGGGTGACCACGTTCTCCGGGTCCAGCCCGCCGACCGGGACGATTTCGGAGACCTGGACGATGGTGTGCCTGGCGGCGGCGGCCATGATGGGGCCGAAGTTGCGGGCGGTCTTGCGGTACACCAGGTTGCCCTTGCCGTCGGCCTTGAGGGCCTTGATCAGGGCGACGTCGGCGTGGATGGGGGTCTCGAAGACCTGCCATTTGCCGTCCAGGAACCGGGTTTCCTTGCCCTCGGCGAGCATGGTGCCGTAGCCGGTGGGGGTGAAGAACCCGCCGATTCCGGCCCCGGCGGCCCGGATCCGTTCGGCCAGGTTGCCCTGCGGGACCAGTTCGAGTTCGATCTCGCCGGCCTTGTACTTGGCGTCGAAATGCCAGGAATCGGACTGCCGCGGGAAGGAGCAGATCATCTTCTTCACCCGGCCCTCCTTGATCAGCAGGGCCAGGCCCTGGTCACCCTGCCCGGCGTTGTTGTTCACCACCGTCAGGTCCGTGGCGCCGCACTCCAGCAGCGCGTCGATCAGTTCGAACGGCTGGCCGGCGTTGCCGAACCCGCCGATCATCACGGTGGAACCGTCCTTGATCCCGGCCACGGCCTCCTGGACCGAATCAACAAAAGTCAGCATGGCTTAGGCCTTTCCGTTGGAAGCAGTCACGTTTTCGAGGACGACGGCCAGGCCCTGGCCCACGCCGATGCAGATCGCGGCCACACCCCACCGCTCCCCGGACGCCTGCAGGGACCGGGCCAGGGTGCCCAGGATCCGGGTGCCCGAGGCGCCCAACGGGTGGCCCATGGCAATCGCCCCGCCATGCCGGTTCACAATCGAGTGGTCAATCCCCCAGGCGTTGACGCAGGCCAGGGACTGCGCGGCGAACGCTTCGTTAAGTTCGACGGAGCCCACCTGGTCCCAGCCGATGCCCGCCTTCGCGAGGGCCTTGTTCGCAGCCTCCACCGGGGCGTAGCCGAAGTACTGCGGATCATTCGCGTGCGCGCCGCGCCCGGCGATGCGGGCCAGCGGATCCAGCCCGAGCAGCCCGGCGGCCGCCTCGGAACCCACCCAGGCCGCGGAGGCGCCGTCGGACAACGGCGACGCGTTCCCGGCGGTGACCGTGCCGTTCTCGGCACGGAAGACCGTCTTCAGGCCGGCGAGCTTCTCCGCCGACGAACCCGCCCGGATGCCCTCATCGCGGACCAGGTCCGTCCCCGGCACGGGGGCCACGAGATTGTCGTAGAAGCCTTCATCCCAGGCGGCGGCGGACAGGTTGTGCGAGGCGGCTGCGAACTCGTCCTGCGCTTCCCGGGTCACGCCGTACTTCTCGCGGAGCCGCTCGGTGGCCTCGCCCAGGGAAATGGTCCACTCCTTCGGCATCGCCTTGTTCACCAGGCGCCAGCCCAGCGTGGTGGACGCCAGGGTCATGTCACCGGCCGGGTACGGCTTCTCCGTCTTCGGCAAAACCCACGGGGCACGGGACATCGACTCCGCGCCCCCCACGAGCATCAGGTCCGCGTCACCGGCATTGATCTGGCGCGAGGCAATAATCGCGGCATCCAGCGAGGAACCGCAGAGCCGGTTCACCGTAGTGCCCGGGATCGAGACCGGCAGCCCCGCCAGCAGGGTGCCCATCCGTGCAATGTTGCGGTTCTCCTCACCGGCACCGTTCGCGTTGCCGAACACCACCTCATCAATCCGCTCCGGATCAAGTCCCGGAGCCCGCTTCACGGACTCCCTGATCACGTGCGCGGCAAGATCGTCCGGACGGACCCCGCCAAGGCCGGAGCCGAACTTGCCAAAGGGGGTGCGCACGGCGTCGTACACAAAAGCCTGGTTCATGGGGTTGTATCCATTCCGGTGTTGTCCATTTCATGGAACACCTGCTGAGCAGTCTTGAAGGCGGTGTTGGCGGAGGGGACTCCGCAGTAAATGGCGGTCTGCAGCAGGATTTCCTTGATTTCGTCCCTGCTCAGGCCGTTGGTGAGGGCCGCGCGGATGTGCATGGCCAACTCTTCCCAGTGCCCGTGGGCCACCATGGCGGTGATGGTCACGGCCGACCGCATCTGCCGGGACAGCCCGGGCCGGGTCCAGATGCCGCCCCAGGCGATGCGGGTGATCATGTCCTGGAAGTCGTCGGTGAACTCGTCCTTGGTGGCGTTGGCGCGGTCCACGTGCGCGTCGCCGAGCACTTCGCGCCGGACGGCCATGCCGCCGTCGTAAATTTCCTTGCTGGTGGCGCCGGGCTGGACTACGCCGTGGCGCGCAGTATCGCCGCTCATTTGGCGGCCTCCCGTGATTCGGCCCAGCTGATCATGCTGCGCATGAGGTCGGCGACGTGCGCCGGGGCCTCGGCCGGAGCCAGGTGGGCGATCCCCTCGATGCTGACGGCCGTGGCGGTTCCGCCCCCGGCGGTGATTCCCGCTGCCACTTCCTCGGCCATGGCCGGGGTAGCCACACCGTCCAGTGCTCCGGCGATGACCTGGGTGGGGACCGTGATGCTGCCGAGCTCACTGCGGATGTCGAAGGCAGCCAGGGCTTCACAGCAGAAGGCATAGCTGAAGCGGTCGGCGTCGCGCAGGGCGTGCAGGAGCCGGCTGCTGAACTCGGGTTCGCGGTCCATGAAGCCCGGCGCGAACCAGCGCTCCGCGGACCCCTGGATCATCACGGGCGTGCCCTGCGTGCGGACGGTTTCCGCGCGCTCCAGCCAGCCCTCGGGGGTGCCGATCTTGGCGCCGCTGTTTTGGACGGACAGGCTCTTCAGCCTCTCCCCGTGCTTGGTGCCAAGCTGCAGGCCCACCGCGCCGCCCAAGGAAACGCCGGCGTAGTGGAAGTTTTCGCCCGGGGCAATGGAGTCCACCAGGTCCACTACGGCGTCAGCGAGCGCGGCGACGTCGAATCCTTCGCCGGCGGCGGGCGAAACCCCGTGGCCGGGGAGGTCCCAGGCCACGACGTCGTAATCATTGCCGAGCAGGGTCGCCACCCTGTTCCACAGGATCGTGGAGGTGCCCAGGGACGGGCCTGCCACGATCAGGGGGTGGTCGCCCAGGGGACGTTGCGGGGACAGCAGCGCTGCCTTCAAGGCCGGCTTAGCCACGGGAAGCTCCATTCGCGTCGGTTTTGGGGGAAGTGAATTCGGGGAAGGCAGCAAGGATGTGGCGGGTGATCTCCGCCGACTGGCCCAGGTAGCTGGCGGGGTCCAGGAGTTCCTCCAGCCGGGCGTCGGGGACGACGACGGCGGGGACGGCTTCGCGGAGCAGCTTCCGGTAGGTGGCGGACTGCTCGGCGGGGGGCGCCTGCAGCGTTTGGTCCACCACGTCCTGCAGCTGCTGCTTGCCGGTGCGCCCGTGCTGCTCCGCAAGCAGTGGGGCCACGGCGGCGGTGACGCCTTCGGCCAGCAGCAGAGGGCCGGACAGGTCGAGGTTGCGGCGCATGCCGTCCGGGAACACCCGGAGTCCTTCGGCGAGTTCCCGCAGATGGCCTGCGGCGCCGAGGGCGAGGGACAGGAGCTGGCGGAGGGCCGGCCATTCGGTGTGCCAGGCCCCATCCGGGCGCTCGTCGTTGAAGGTGGCGGCGGCCAGGTGCAGCTGGGCGGCCAGCTGCGATGCCTGCAGCGCGGCGCTGCGGACCATGACGGACAGCACAGGGTTTTGCTTCTGCGGCATGGCCGAGGACACGCCGCGTCCAGCCGCCCGCGGTTCGGCGACTTCAGCCACCTCGGGCCGGCTCAGGAACAGGACGTCGGCGGCGATCTTGCCGAAGGCGTCCAGCACTGATGCCAGCGCATGGCCCAGGGAAGTGATGGCCAGGCGGTTGGTGTGCCAGGGAGCCGGGGCCGGGGCCAGGTCCAACCGGGCCGCCAGGGCGTCGGCCAGGGTGAACGGCGTGGCGTCGGCGCCGTCCGTCAGCACGGTCCCGGCAGCGAGGGTTCCCGCCGCCCCGCCGAACTGGACCGGTAATTCAAGCTTTTCCAGTTGCCGCCCAGCGGCAGCAACGCCCTGGAACCACTGTGCGGCGCGCAGCCCGAAGGTATAGGGAAGCGAATGCTGGGTCAGGCTCCTGCCGACGCACAGCGTGTCCGCATGCTGCCCGGCAAGGTGAGCCAGCGCCGTCGTGGTGGCTTTCAGGTCCGCCAGCACCGCGTGGACGGTGTTGCGGGCCAGCAGCATCAGGGCGGTGTCCAGGACGTCCTGGCTGGTCAGGGAGGTGTGCACGGCCTTCGCGGCACCAACTCCGGCGGTATCCAGCGCCGCCGCATTCTTCCGGAGGTCCGCCAGCAGCGGGATCACCGGGTTGCCGCCGCCCTGGGCGCGCAGCGCGATATCGGCGAGGTCGTAGCGCCCCGCCTCAGCGGCAGAAGCGACGACGGCGGCGGAACCGGCAGGTGCCAGGCCTGCCTCTTCCAGCACGTCGGCCCAGCCGGCTTCGACGGCCAGGATGCCCGCCAGCACTGCCCGGTCCCCCGTCAGCGCCGCCACCAACGGCGACGCTGAGACGGGACTGAGCAGGCCGGCGTCGGCCTCTTCCGCGAAGGCGCGCAGGTCTCCCAAAGCGGCGGCGTGGGTCACTGGAAGTCCAGGAAGACCGTCTCGCCCTCGCCCTGGAGGCGGATGTCCCAGGTGAGGCCGCCGTCGGGGTCGCGGCGGGCGATGAGCGTCTCGCGGCGCTCGGGATCCAGCGAGCTGAGCAGGGGGTCGTTGGCCAGGGCCTCGGTGTCCTCCGGCAGGTAGATGCGGGTGAACAGCCGGTTGGTGAGGCCGCGGGCGAAGAGCGCCACGGAGATGAACGGTGCCGCGCCAGGCTTGGTGGGGCCGGGGTTGACGGTGGTGAAGGTGAAGACGCCGGAGTTTCCCACGGCGCCGCGGCCCCAGCCGGTGAAGGTGTAACCGTCACGGACCAGGGAGCCGGTGCGCTGGACAACGTTGCCCCCGGCGTCGGGCTGCCAGATCTCCAGGATGGCGTCCGGGATGGTGTGGCCGGCGCCGTCGTACACGGTGCCCTGCAGGCGGATGGAGCCCGGCGAGCCGGGGGCCAGGAGCTCGTTGTCCTTCTCGAACGGCAGCGCGTAGCCGTAGAACGGGCCCACGGTCTGGCCCGGGGTGGGAACAAGTTTGGTGCTCATATTCCTACTCCTCGTCACCTTCTGCGCCGAGCGCCTCGTTTTCGGTCCAGGTCCGCTTGGGCCCGGTCAGGACGATGTCCCAGTTGTACCCCAGCGCCCATTCGGGCTCGGTGAGGCTGTGGTCGTAGGTGGCCACCAGCCGGTCGCGGGCGTCCTGGTCCACGATGGTCTGGTAGATCGGGTCCAGCGGGAAGAGCTGGTCGCCCGGGAAGTACATCTGGGTGATGATGCGCTGGGTGAACTCGGTGCCGAACAGCGAGAAGTGGATGTGCGCCGGGCGCCACGCGTTCAGGTGGTTCTTCCAGGGGTAGGCGCCGGGTTTGATGGTGACAAACCGGTACGAACCGTCCGGACCGGTGATGCAGCGGCCGATGCCCGTGAAGTTGGGGTCGATCGGGGCAGGGTGCTGGTCGCGCTTATGGATGTAGCGGCCGGAGGAGTTGGCCTGCCAGATCTCTACCAGCTGCCCGGCCACCGGGCGGCCGTCGCCGTCCAGGACCTTGCCGGCGACGATGATCCGTTCACCCAGCGGCTCGCCGTTGTGCTGGATGGTCAGGTCGGACTCCAAGGCGTGCACGTCCTGGTGCCCGAAGGCCGGCGAGTAGAGCTCAATGGTTTCGGGGTCGGCGTGCTGCAGGCTTTTGGTGGGGTGGCGCAGGATGCTGCTGCGGTATGGCGGGTAGTCCAGCCGCGGCTGGGTCTCCGGCAGGCCGCCGTCTTTGAGGGCCCGCTGGTATGTCTCGCCGATGGCGTTGATCTCTGCACTGAGGTCCGCCTGCGATTCGATGGCCTTGTCCAGTGGCTGGTGGGCAGCCTTCGGTTCGGCCGGGGGCACGAGTTCCTCCGACTCCAGCTCCGCGGTGATGTCTTCCGGCATGGCTGGCTCCTTTCTCATCTGTTGGGTTTGTAGTGTCTGTGGTCTGGGTTGGCTCAGGTGCGGTGCAGCGAGTCGTACTGAACCGCGTGGCGCACCGGGGCGTTGGGGGCGCCGTAACCGTCGTAGCGGCCGCGGCGTTCCACCATTTCGAAGAACACGCTGCCCACGGTGGCGGTGTAGAAGTGCAGGAATTCCCCGTCCGCGTCCCGGTCGAAGAGCAGGTTCAGTTCCTGCAGCGTGGCCAGGAACCCGGGGTCGAGGTCGAACCGGGCGTCCAGGTCCTCGTAGTAGTTGGCGGGGATCTGCAGGAATTCCAGGCCCTTGTCCCGGGCGGCGCGGGCCGTGGACACGAGGTCGTCCACGGCGAAGGCGATGTGTTCCTGGTACGTCTTCTGGCCGTGCGCCTGCTGCACCGGGGCGAGGTTGAGCACCAGCCGCACCGCGCCGTCGGAGGTCTGCATGACCTGCGAGCGCACCAGGCCGCTGGGGCTTGGGACCTCGGCGAACGGCTGGGGCTCCAGGGCCAGGGCGCTGGTGTAGAAAAGGACGGCCTCATCGAAGTGCTGCCACGGCTGGGCGAGGTTGACGTGGTCGATCACGGCCCGGGCTCCAGCGGACGGGTGTTGCAGCCCTTCCCCGAATTCGTGCGTCCAGGCGGCGGTGCCGTCCGGGCTGCCCTGGCAGAGGAAGATTTCGGTGGAGTCCGGGGCCGCGATGCCTTGGAAGACTTCCTCGTGAGCCTGCACTTTGCGGGCAACCACAGGGGCCTTGAGCTGCTGGGCCCGGGCCGAGGCAATCACGGGGGAATCGACGTCGAACCCCAGCGCGGCGATGGCGGGCTCGGCGTGGCTGGCAGCCTGTTCGTTGATGATCACGCGGGCCTGGCCCATGGTCCAGAGCTGGACGTCCTTGGTGCGGTGCCGCCCCTCGAACGCGAAGCCGAGCTGGCCCAGGAGCTTCTCCAGCTGCGCGGTATCGTCCGCCTTGACCTCGGCGAAGTTGAAGCCGGCAGGTTCGTTGACCTTGGGCAGGGTGGCCAGTTCCATGGGATAACGACGGCGGGGCGCGCCGCCGCCGGGAACGGTACCGGCGGCGGGGGCGTCCGCGAGCCAGTTGGCGCTCTGTTCCTCCAGCCAGATGAGCGACCGCATGGCATCGACGGCCGTGCGGTCCACGTCGGACTGCCGGAAGACGTCGTTGAAGACCTCCAGGGAAACCGGGCCGGTGTACCCGGCACGGACCACGTGGCCCATGAACTTTGCCAGCTCGAACTGGCCCTCGCCCGGGAACACCCGGTAGTGGCGGCTCCAGGACAGGACGTCCATGGATAGCTTGGGGGCATCGGCCACCTGGACAAAGAAGATCTTCTCCGGGTTTATGTTTTCGATGGGCGCCGTGTCCCAGTCCCGGGAGAGGATGTGGAAGGAGTCCAGGCAGGTCCCCAGGTTGGGGTGGTCCACGGCCTCCACCAGCCGGTAGGCGTGCTCGTAGTCGTTGACGTACTTGCCCCAGGCCAGGGCTTCATACGCCACCTTGATGCCGTGGTCCCCGGCCAGCTGCGCCAGCTCGGCGAGCTGATCGGCGCGCAGGGCGTCGTCGTCGATGGTGGCCGTGGCAACGTTGGAGCACACCAGGATGGTGTCCATGCCCAGGCGGGACATGAGCTTGAACTTCGCTTCGGCCCGCCGGAGGTTGGCCTTGAGCAGGTCCGGGGTGACGCCGTCGAAGTCCCGGAACGGCTGGTAGAGGTCCAGGCCGAGGCCAAGGTCAGCTGCCATTTTCCGCACGTCCTCGGGGCTGAGGGGCGAGGTGACCAGGTCCTGCTCAAAAATCTCGATGCCGTCGAACCCCGCGATCGCGCAGGCCTGCATCTTTTCCTTCAGGGTGCCGGACAGGCAGACGGTGGCGATTCCCGTGCGCATCAGGCGGCCACCTCCTCGGCGGCCACGAGCTCCAGGAAATGGCTGCGCATCCGGTCCGGATCCGCTTCAAGTCCGGTGAAGATCCGGAAGGCGTCCGCTGCCTGCCCCACGGCCATGCGGCCGCCGTCCAGGACCTCGCAGCCCTTGGCGCGGGCGCCGCGGACCAGTTCGGTCTCGATGGGGCGGTAGACGATGTCCGCGACCCAGTGGCGTGGCTCCAGCAGGTCCAGGTCCAGCGGGAGGCCTGGGTGGGCGGCCATCCCCACGGGGGTGCAGTGCACCAGGCCGTCGGCCAGGGGCATGAGGCGGGGCAGGTCCGCCGGC
Source organism: Pseudarthrobacter sp. fls2-241-R2A-127 (assembly GCF_030209355.1). Taxonomy (GTDB): domain Bacteria; phylum Actinomycetota; class Actinomycetes; order Actinomycetales; family Micrococcaceae; genus Arthrobacter. The sequence continues at coordinate 7,817 of NZ_JARVSF010000045.1, read as the reverse complement.
GTGCCTGCGGTGATGGCACTGTCCGGGAAGAGGCCCTGCAGTTCGGCGGACCGGGCAGCGGCCCGGGACGGGTCCATGTCCACGAGGTCAAGGGTCCGTACGCCCGCGGTGAGCAGGGCGTAGGCGACGGCGGATCCTGCGCCGCCGGCGCCCAGCTGGACCACGCGGTCCAAGCGGGCTCCGGGGAGGCCGGAGGCCAAGGCGGCGGCGAAGCCGGAGAAATCGGTGTTGTGCCCGATGAAGCGGCCGTCCCGGATGACCACCGTGTTCACGGCGCCCAGGCGGCGGGCGTCCGGGGAGATCTCGTCCAGGTGCTCCAAGACCAACTGCTTGCAGGGGTGCGTGATGTTCAGGCCGTTGAAACCCAGGGTGCGGGCGCTCTGCAGGATGGCGCCGACGGATTCGCCGGGAAGGCCCAGTTCGAGGAGGTCAATGGGCCGGTAGAGGTAGCGCAGGCCCTGCACGTCCCCTTCGCGTTCGTGCATGGGCGGGGTGAGTGAGGGCATGACGCCGTCTCCGACCAGTCCCACGAGGTAGGACTCAGTTCGATAACTCATCCGTGCAGCTCCTTTGGTAACGGCACCGGAAAGCTGCGTCCACGCGGGGGGAGCGGCTGGGCCGGTGATAGGGATTACAGTACAGCATTTGTTCACTTTGCGCACTCTAGTTCGGGGTACGAACAATCTTGATGGATTGCCCGGGTTTGTTGGCGCGGCTCGAGGTGGTCAGCCGCGCTGCGGCAGGCGGTCAGCCAGCTCCGCGGCCGCCTCCTGGAGGACCGGAACGTGGGCAACCAGCTCCTCGAGGCTGAGGCGGAACACGGGGACCGCCGTCGCCAGCGAGGCGAAGGCGTGCCCCTGGCTGTTGAGCAGCGGAACGGCCACGGCGCGCATGCCGGCCTCGTTCTCCTCGTCCATGACGGCGTAACCACGGCGGCGCACCTCGTCGATTTCCGCGCGGAAGGCGTCCCGGTCCGTAATGGAACGTTCGGTGAGGGCCTCCAACGGAAGCTCCGAAAGCAGGCGCTCCCGCTCCGCATCGTCGGCGAAGGCCACCAGGGCCTTTCCCACGGCAGTGGTGGAGAGTGAGCCCAGGTGGCCGGGGTCGCTGGTGACGCGGAAGATCTGCGGGCCGTCCACCTTGCTGACCGTGAGGTGGTGGAGGCCGTCACGGACGCTGAGGATGGTGGCCTCCCCCGTCCTCTCGGTCACCCGCCGCAGGATGGGCAGGGAGGTGCCGGCGAAGCCGTGATGGTTGGAGACCCGCTGGCCGAGCTGGAAGATCCGCAGGCCCAGGTGGTAGCGGCGGCCCTCCGGCTCATAATCAACGAAGCCGTCGCGCGCCAGCGACCCCAGCAGCCTGTACGTGGTGCTGAACGGCAGCTCCGCGCGCCGCGAGATTTCGGCGGCGCTTGCCCCCCGGGGTTCATCCCCCAGGAGGACCAGCAGGCTGAGGGCCTTGCCCACCATGTCCGGGCGCTCGGCGGCCTTGGTGGCGGCCTTGGGTTCGGGAGGCAGGGCATTCACGGGCATCGCGCCGGGAACAGCCGGGCCGGGAACAGTGGATTCGTCGTCAGCCACTGTGGTTTGGTTCACACTCATATCTCGATGTTGCCACAATGTGAGAGCTATTTCTAGATCGTGAGTATTTTCTTGACAAGTGACTGCCCTCACAGTCATAGTTTCTGTATCGCAAAAGTAGCTCTCACCATGTGGCTACAAATTGCCGGGTCTTTTTCCGGACTCCAGCCGCATCGCGCCCGCCCGCACCCAGGCAGCGGCGGCTGCGACCCCCAGATCCATCCGCGACAATGTCGTCACACAAAGGAACACCATGAGCCAGACACTTCCGTCCGCCGGGGCGGGTGCCCTCACCTCCGGCGGGACGCCCAAGAAGGCAGCCCTTGCCAGCTTCCTCGGCAGCGCCGTCGAGTATTACGACTTCTTCATCTTCGGCTCCGCGGCCGCACTGATCTTCCCCAAGGTCTTCTTCCCCGACGCAGACACCAACGCGGCGATCATGTCCTTCGCCACGTTCGGCTTCGCATACGTGGCCCGGCCGGTGGGCGCCATCATCCTGGGCCACTTCGGCGACCGTGTGGGCCGCCGCAAGGTCCTGATGTTCACGCTGTTGCTGATGGGCGCCTCCACCTTCGTGATCGGCTGCCTGCCGGACTTCAAGACCGTGGGCTGGTGGGCTCCCGTCCTGCTGGTGCTTGCCCGCCTCTGCCAGGGGCTCTCGGCCGCAGGCGAGCAAGCCGGCGCGTCCTCCATGACGCTCGAGCACGCCCCGGACAACCGCCGCTCCTTCTTCACCTCATGGACCCTCACCGGCACGCAGGGCGGCCAGATCCTCGCTGCCCTCGTCTTCATCCCCGTCCTGGCCCTGCCGGACGAGATCAAGTTCGGCATCGGCTGGCGCATCCCGTTCTGGCTCAGCGCCGTTGTGGTGATTGTGGCGTTCCTGATCCGCCGCACCCTGCACGAGCCGCCCGCCTTCGAAGAAGCCCGCAAGACCGCCCAAATCGCTAAGCTGCCCGTCGCCGACCTGCTCAAGGGCCACTGGCGCGACGTCCTCCGCGTGATCTGCTGCGCGTTCATCGCCGCCGTGTCCACCGTGTTCGGCACACTGGCCATCAGCTACGCCAAGACCGTGGCCGGCGTCGACGGCACCACCACCTTGTGGCTCGTCGTAGGCGCAAACCTGGTGGCGCTGGGCACGCAGCCGCTCTTCGGGATGCTGGCTGACAAGATCGGCCGCAAGCCCGTCTTCATCTACGGCGCGGTATCCAGCGCAATCCTCACGCCCGTCTTCCTGCTCAGCCTGGAGTCCCACAGCATCCCGCTGATGTTCCTGGCCGCGATCGGCTACTTCTCCGGAGGCTACGCGGCAGCCAACGCCGTCTGGCCCTCCTTCTACGCCGAAATGTTCAGCACCAAGGTCCGCTTCTCCGGCCTGGCCATCGGCACGCAGCTCGGCTTCCTGATGGCAGGTTTCGCCCCGGCCATCGTCGCGGCCATGGGCGGCATCCAGGCCGGCGGCTGGGTCCAGATCAGCATCTTCACCGGCATTATCTGCGCCGTTGCAGCGGTGTCCGCCCTGACTGCCAAGGAGTCCTTCCGGACCCCCACCAGGGAACTCGGGCTGAAGTAACAGCCTGGAGCTGACAGACTGGCCCGGTTTTCAGGCCGGAGAGCCCGCCATTCCCCCAAATGGCGGGCTCTCCCCCGTTAAAACTGGGCCAGTCTGTCAGGACGCACCGCGGTTACCTGCCGGTCTCCAGCACCGAGGCGAGGTCGAAGTTAACCGGCTCCTCAAGTTGCCCATAGGTGCAGGATTCCGGGTCCCGGTCCGGGCGCCAGCGGTTGAACTGGGCCGTGTGGCGGAACCTCTCGCCTTCCATATGGTCGTAGCGGACCTCCACCACCAATTCGGGCCGCAACGGGACGAAGGACAGGTCTTTCCCGGCGCTCCACCTGCTGCCTTCGGCATTCCGCGGGGTCCGTTCGCCCTCCTCCTGCCTGGCCCAGGCCCACGGGTGGTGATCGAAGTCTGTCACCAGCGGCTGGAGCTCGTCGAACAATTCCTTGCGCCGCTTCATCGGGAAGGCACCGATCACGCCCACGCTGGCCAGGCCGCCGTCGTCCTTGTACAGGCCCAAGAGCAGCGAACCGATGGTGTCCGGACCGCTCTTATGGAGCCGGTAGCCTGCCACCACGCAGTCCGCGGTCCGCTCGTGCTTAACCTTGAACATCACCCGCTTGTCAGGTTCGTACCTGCCCTCCAGCCGCTTGGCCACGAGGCCGTCCAGGCCGGCCCCCTCGAACTGCTCAAACCACTGCGCTGCGGTGTCCTTGTCGGTGGTGGCGGCCGTCAGGTGGACGGGGGCGCTGCTGCCTGCGAGCGCCTTCTCCAGGGCTGCCCGCCGCTCCGAGAACGGCCTTCCGGTGTAGTCGTCATCGCCCAGGGCCAGGAGATCGAACGCCACGAAGGAGGCGGGCGTCTGCTGGGCCAGCATCTTCACCCGGCTGGCGGCGGGGTGGATGCGCTGCTGCAGGGTATCGAAATCGAGACGGTCTCCGGAGGCGCCTACCAGGATAATCTCGCCGTCCACCACGCAGCGGGGCGGCAGGTTCTCCTTGAGGGCGGCCACCAGTTCCGGGAAGTACCGGGTCATGGGCTTTTCGTTGCGGCTGCCGATCTCCAGGTCATCGCCGTCCCGGAAGATGATGGAGCGGAAGCCGTCCCACTTGGGCTCGTAGCTGAGGTCCCCTCCCGCTGGAATGCCGTCGATGCCGCTGACGGCCTTGGCGAGCATGGGCGGGACGGGCGGCATCACGGGAAGGTCCATGTGCCCATTCTTGCCCGGCCGGGGCCCAGGACGGTAGGGCGTCGGGGTTTCAGGCGGCCAAAAGCCAGACGATCAGTACCAGCACAGGTGCCGCGGCGGCAGTGGAGAGCAGGATGGTTTCCCGCGCCACCGCCACACCGCGGCCGTACTTGCTGGCGAACAGGAACACGTTCTGCGCGGAGGGAAGCGCTGCCATGAGCACCACGCCCAGGAGCATGTGGTGGTCAAGGTTGAACAGGAAGCGTCCGACGACGAACGCCACCGCCGGCATCACGGCGGACTTCAGTGCCGCGGCGGTGAGGATTTCCGCTGTGTGCCCACCGCTGCGGAGCATCGTGGTTCCCCGCAGCGACATCCCGAACGCCAGCAGCACCACCGGAACGGCGGCCCCGCCCAGGAGCGTCAGCGGGGCCATCACCGGGGCCGGGAGCTCCACGTGCAGCGCGGCCAGGACCACACCCAGGAGCGAGGCGATGATCATGGGATTCCGGAAGGGCTGGGTGAGCATCAGCCGGGGCGAGAACCGGCCGGCGGCGGACAGGTCGAGCAAGGTGAGGACCAGCGGGGCGAACAGGAGCAGCTGGACCAGGAGCACGGGGGCCACGGGCGTGGCGTCCCCCAGCGCATAGAGCGTGATGGGGATACCGATGTTGTTGGCGTTGACATAGGAGCCCGCCATGGCGCCGACGGCGGTTTCGGCGAGCGGCCGCGGAAACCAGATTCGGCTGGCGGCCACATACAGCAGCGCAGTGGCGGCGGCCGTGATCATGGCCAGCGGAACGTAGGCGGAGAAAACCACTGACAGGTCCGATTTCAGCACCACTGTAAAGAGCAGCACGGGGTTGGTGATGAAGAAAGCGGTACGGGTCAGGGCCATGATGGTGGGTTCGTCGCCCAGGCCGCAGCGTGCGGCGAGGTAGCCCACGGCGATGACGACGCCGATCACGGCGAGGCCAATAAGCACTCCGCCCATAGGAGGTACTTCCCTTTCCCGTCGGGAATTCATGCCCGGTGCAAGACCCCCGTCCTCGGCAGTTTTACAGGTACCCAACTTATAAGATAAGCAGCTCAATTACCGGCCACCTGTGCGGTAGGATCCCATTTCGGGGGATTCTCTGGACTATTTGCGCCATCGCACTCCTTCCCTGCTGCGCCGCGACCGTTCCATTCAATGTCTGCCGATATTCCGGGCCGCGCTGCCGCTGGTCTCGGTTCTGCTTTTGATGGGGGAAATGGCACATTGATACTTAGCGTGCTCCGGCGTTCAAAATCGTATCTGCCCGTTCTGATCGTGCCCGTTTGGGGACTTCTGACGCTGTTGACGTGGTCCAGGCTGCCACAAACAACGAAACAAACGGTGTGGGCTGAAGATGGCGGCGTCTTCTTGCGGGACATTCTCTCCGACGGCGCCTTGGCGACGATCCTGAAACCGTATGACGGCTATCTGCATGTCATTCCACGGATCGTTGTCGGCATCGCATATAACGCTTTTCCCATTGATTTTTCGCTATTGCCGCGTCATTGCTGAGCTGCGCCGTGGTGGCAGGCATTTGCGTCGCGGTGTTTTTCCTCACAAAACCCTTGTTCCCGGTTGCCTGGATCAGGGCGTGCCTGGCAGCCATACCGGTCTTCCTCCCGGTGGGGCCTATGGAAACCCTGGGGAATGCGGCCAACCTCCATTGGTATCTGTTGTGGCTGGCACCGCGGCTGGTGTTGTCAAAGCCTGCGAGCCTGGGCGGCCGCCTGGCAACATTTGCAGCATCCTTTGCCGTGGCGCTGAGCGAGGTCATAGCGGGCATGTTCCTGCCCCTCGCCCTGTGGATGGCATGGAAACGCAAGTCATATTTCGCCCCTCTTGGCCTGGTGGCGGGCGTTGCCCTTCAGATTCTGACCACTATGTTCAATCCCCGCCCCGCATCACTTCGGGTGGAAAACAGCGTCGAGCCCGCGTCCGTCCTCATAGGATTTTTTGTCCAGCCTGTCGCGGCGCTCTGGCAGACGGACAGCCGTACACTGATCTCCAATCTCAATAATTTCGGGGGTTTGGCTGTTCTCTTCCCCTCCGCCTTGTTGGCGGTCCTCACCGTCATGGTCCTGAAATTTGGCCATCAGCGCTGGAAGGCCGGTGCCATTTGCCTCGTTGCAGCGGCGTTCTCCTGCTGGTCCGCGTCTGTGCTTATCAATGCCAACCCGATGTTCGACTACGCCCGCTTCACCGCCGAAGACTGGCAGACCATGTTCGATTACAGCCGCTATGCGGCAGCGCCGGGAATGTTCCTCCTGGCACTCATTCCCGTCGCATTGTCGGTTCTCCATGAGATGCCGGCCACTCGGAACTCCCATTTCTTTGCGAGGCTCCAAGGTGTATCGTCGGGAATTTTTGCGTTGCTCATCCTGGTCAGCTTCTTCCCGGCCACAACGCTCAGGGAAGACGGGCCACGATGGTCCCCTGCTGTGGCCGAAGCGCGGGAGAACTGCCGGTCGGGTTCTTCCCCGGCCTCGGATACCGTGACGGCGGCGCCCGCCCTGTGGAAGTTTGCCCGAATAGAAGTCCCCTGCCAGGTTCTTGAGAAAGGGCCAAGTGGGTTTCATGCGGCCAGCGAAGGCACCCGGAACTGACTTCCGGCCCACGCGCCCCCAAGCCTGAGTGACGCCCCAGAAGGTTGCCGCCCGCCAACAGGTAACCCGCAGGCCCGCACTGTGAAAAGATCAACCATGCGCGCCATGCAACACTCCAGCAAGCTCCAGAACGTCCGGTACGAACTCCGGGGACCGATCCTGCAGGCGGCCAAGAACATGGAGGCCGAGGGCCACCGGATTCTCAAGATGAACCTCGGGGACACGGCACCTTTCGGGCTGGAGGCGCCGGAGTCCGTGGTGGTTGACATGATCCACCACCTCCGCGGCGCCCAGGGCTACAGCGATTCCAAGGGCATCTTCACGGCGCGGACCGCCATCTCGCAGTACTACCAGACCCGGGGCCTGATGAATATCGGCGTCGAGGACATCGTGATCGGCAATGGCGTCAGCGAACTGATCAACATGTGCCTTCAGGCGTTCCTGGAGGACGGCGACGAAATACTGGTCCCGGCACCGGACTATCCCCTGTGGACGGCCGCGGTGACACTGACCGGCGGCAAGCCGGTGCACTACCTCTGCGACGAAGCGGAGAACTGGTGGCCGGACATGGCCGATGTCGAAGCGAAGATCACCCGCCGAACCAAGGGCATCGTGATCATCAACCCGAACAACCCCACCGGCGCCGTCTACCCGCGCCACATCCTGGAACAGTTCGCGGCCCTGGCCCGGAAGCACAACCTGGTCCTGTTCTCCGATGAGATCTATGAGAAAGTGCTGTACGCGGACGCCCAGCACATCCATACCGCGGCCGTGGCCGAAGACATCTGCTGCCTGACAGTAATGATGGAATTGGCTCGTGCTGCGGTGTGACTCTGGGTTCTGACTG
>NZ_JARVSF010000010.1 GCF_030209355.1 Pseudarthrobacter sp. fls2-241-R2A-127 | reverse complement strand
GTGGTCAGGAGAGTGTTTAGTTCGGGGTTCACATACCGGGTTTAACACTCTCCGCCTTACTTTAAAAGGCTTCTCACCCGTCCTACGCAATAGGACTTACTCATCTGTGAGTCTTGATCATAGCTGGTCCGGGACCGGCTGGCAGGATGGCTATTGGCCGCCCCGGCCCCGAAGATGTGACTCATACGATCATTGACATGGATTGTCTTGCTGTGGACTTGTCCATCCTTGGGGTTGGGTGGCCGGTACCCGTCCGGCCCACCTCGGTTGCTTGATCAGAAGATTGTCCACCCTTTGCAGGGCGTGACCCATCACAGTGCTGTTCCGAAGTGACTCCTACCCGGACTGATACCGGCCGGTGACGGCCGTTGACCCATGTCCTTCGTTCTTCGGAAAGGTGCCGTGACCGCCATGTCCATCGTCGCTCATGCCCACCCATTTGTCGTGGGCGTCGACACACACGCCCGCAACCATGTTTACGCAATCCTCGCAGCCACCACCGGTGCCCTTCTTGAATCCCGGGCGTTTCCCACCAATGCGGCCGGAATCAACCGGGCCATCAACTGGGTAGCCCGCCGCACCGGCGCGGATGCCGACACCCTCTGGGTCATCGAAGGCGCCGCGACTTACGGGGCGATCCTGGCGGGCACAGTGGCCTCCCATGGTTATCCGGTCGCCGAAGCACCACGCATGGATGCCAAGAAACGCCGCGGTGTGGGTAAAACCGATGCCTTGGACGCCCACCAGATCGCGGCCGCAACGCTGCCACTGCCCGCGCATAAGCTTCGCCGCCCCCGGCTCAATGACGGGATCCGCCAAGCGGTGCGGATCTTGACCACCGCCCGCGGCGCCATGAGTGCCGACCGCACAAGGTCGGTCAACGCGCTCAACGCTCTAGTACGCAGCAACAACCTGGGGGTCGACGCCCGCAAGTCCCTGACCGCCTCCCAAACCTCGGACATCTCGCGCTGGCGGCCCCGCGAGGAAGAACTGTCCCTGTCCGTCGCCCGTAACGAGGCCATTCGCCTGGCCAAACATATCCTCGAACTGGACGAGCAGCTCAAAAACAATGAGAAGCAACCGGACGAGCTGGTCAGGGTCAGCGAGGCGGCACCCTTGCTGGAAGAGAAAGGGTTCAGGGCAATCAGCGCCGCGAAGTGTCTGACCGCATGGTCACACGAAGGCCGGGTTCGTAACGAGGCAGCTTTCGCCTCTCTGGCCGGCGTAAACCCCATCCCAGCTTCTTCCGGGAACACGGTCAGGCATCGGCTGAACCGGGGAGGCGACAGGGCGCTGAACAGCGCACTGCACATGGTCGCGGTAACGCGAGTGACTCACGACGCAGAAACCCGTCAGTACGTGGAAAAACGACGCGCCGAAGGCCGTACCGACAAGGAAATCCGCCGCTGCATCAAACGCTACATGGCCCGCCGCATCTACCGAACGCTTACTGCCTCATCCGAACCAATGAAAACGGCTTGACAGACATAGAAGAGTCTAGGGGGTGTTGCCTAGTTGACGGCGGGCTTTTGGGTCCCATTCTTCGCTGAGCAGGCCGACGTCGTAGCGGAGTGTAAGCAGGCGTTCGAACAGGTTCGCGGCCTCGTCCCGGCGGCCGATGCCCAGGAGTGCGTCGGCCAGCCAGAAGGAGCAGGCCAGGAAGACACCCTCCGTGCCGGGAAGCCCGTCATTGCTGGCTTCCGGATGGTATCGGAGAACGAACCCGTCCTGCGTCAGGTTCCGCTGGATCGCGTCCACCGTGCGCACCACGCGGGGATGGTCGTGGGGGAGGAACCCGACGCGGGGGATCAGCAGCAGGCTGGCGTCGAGTTCTTTGCTGCCGTAGGACTGGACGAAAGTGTTGCGTTTTTCGTCGTAGCCGTGGGCCATGACATCGCCGTGGATCTTCTTGCGCAGTCTGTCCCAGCGTTCGCCGGGTCCGGGGAGGCCGGACTCTTGGACTGCCTTGACCATCCGGTCCGCGGCGACCCAGGCCATTACCTTGGAATGGGTGAAATGGCGCCGGGGTCCGCGCATTTCCCAGAGCCCGTTGTCCGGCCGGTCCCACGCCCCCTCCAGGTACTCCATCAACGCGCGGCCTCGGCCGCCAGGGCTGCGGGAAGGTCGATGATGTAGGGCTCGCCATGGAACGCCGCGGGAGCCGCCGAGTCCAGCCACATGGTGGGCCTGGAGCATCTCGCTAACGTCGTGGAGACTCCTGCCCCTGGCAGCCGCGTCACCTCGAAGATCGCCGCCTGGAGCTGCGCTTCTCCCCGGCGGCATGGTCCTTGGCGCCGGGGTCCTGGCCTGTCGGGTCCGGGTTCAGCGGCTTGACGTCTGGCGGGTTTCCGCTGCCTGGGCTGGTGCGCATGGGCTTCCTCTCCGTCCTGTCATCCTGCTTTTCAGTGAATCCGGTAGGGCTCTGCGTCGGCGGCGCGGAAGGCCAGTCCGTTGCCGGGGGCATCAGACGGCCGCACCCGGCCGCCGCCGGGGTCAAGGATTCCGTCGAAGAACAGGTCCTCGATCCGGACGTGGTCGTGGAACCACTCCAGGTGCCGGAAGTTGGGTGTTGCGGCGGCGACGGCGGCACTGAGGTGGGGTGCGCAGTGCCCCGAGACCTCCAGGCCGTGGGCGGCGGCGACGGCGGCGATCCGCAGCCATTCGCTGATCCCGCCGCACCTGCTGACGTCCGCCTGCAGGCAGTCCACGGCGTCCGCGCTGCACATGCGCTGGAAGTAGGGCAGTCCCGTTCCGTATTCCCCGGCTGCGACATCGGCGTCGACGGCGGCACGCACCGCCCGCAGCCCCGCCAGGTCATCGCTGGAGACCGGTTCTTCGAACCAGGTGACGTGCTCTGCTGCTGCCTCCCGCATCACCCGTACCGCCTGCTTGGCGGTGTAGCCGCCGTTGGCATCTACGAACAGTTCGGTACCGGTGCCGACGGCGGCGCGCGCCTGGCCGATGCGCTCCAGGTCCCGGGGAACGTTCGTTCCGCTGTCCTGGCCGATCTTGATCTTCACCCGGGGGATGCCTTGCTCCAGGGCCCAGCCCTGCAGCTGGTCCCGCAGCTGGTCCACGGTGTAGGTGGTGAAGCCACCGCTGCCGTACACCGCCACGGTGTCCCGGACAGCGCCAAGGAGCTTGTGCAGCGGCAGCTCCAGCATCCGCGCCTTCAGGTCCCAGAGGGCACAGTCGACCGCGGACACGGCATAGGAGCCCACGCCCGTCCGCCCCGGGTTGCGCACCGCCCGGGCCATCGCCGCAGCCGCCGCCGGCACGTCCAGGACGTCAACACCCTGAACGGCCGGGGCCAGCAGGCCTTCCACCAGGGCCGCCGCTGCTGCCGGGGCGTAGGTCCAGCCGAGGCCCGTCGTCCCGCCGCCGTCCGCTTCCACCAGGACCAGCGTGGTGGAGTCCCAGCTGTAGGTGCCGTCCGCTTCGGGTGCGTCGGTGGGAACCGTGTAGGCGCTGGCCCGGATTGCGGTGACGGGGGTGGCGGCGGACATGTCTCAGCCCTCCTTGTGCGGCAGGAATTCCTGGATCTTGGTCTTGACCCCTTCCTTCACCACACCCCAGGCGCTGTCATCGCCCTTGACCATGGCTTCGGCCGTCTTCCGCGCCTGCTCAAAGGTGGCGTGCGGCGGGATCGGCGGAATATCGGGATCGGTGCGCACGTCCAGCACGGTGGGCCGGTCCGCGGCGAGGGCCTTCTCCCAGGCCGGCCCCACGTCGTCGGGATCCTCCACGTGGATGCCCTGCAGACCCAGGCTTTCGGCGAAACCCGCGTAGTCGACGTCGGGCAGGACCTGGGACTCGCGGAAGGCCGGCACCCCGCCCATGGCCCGCATCTCCCACGTGACCTGGTTCAGGTCATTGTTGTGCAGGACGGCCACCACCAGCCGCGGATCGTCCCACTCCCGCCAGTAGTGCTTCACGGTGATGAGCTCCGCCAGCCCGTTCATCTGCATGGCGCCGTCACCCACGAACGCGATGGCCGGACGGCCCGGAAACGCGAACTTGGCGCCAATCGCGTAGGGGACACCCGGGCCCATGGTGGCCAGGTTGCCGGACAGCGAACCGCGGACGCCGTCCCGGAACTTCAGCTGCCGCGCGTACCAGTTGGCGGAGGAACCGGAATCCGCGCTGAGCATCGCATCCGCCGGCAGCCGGGGGGAGAGCTCGGCGAAGAGCCGCATGGGGTTGACGGGGTTGGCGCTGACCATGGCTTCGTCGTGCATGGTCTCCCACCAGCGGCCGATGTTCGACTCCAGGTTTTCCCGCCAGGACCGGTCCTGCTTCCGCGCCAGGTGCGGGATCAGGGCGCGCAGGGCCGTGGCGGCGTCGGCCACGATGTTGAATTCGTTTGTGTAGCGCAGCCCGATCATCTTCGGGTCCACGTCGATCTGCACGCCGCGGGCCTGCCCGGGTTCCGGCAGGAACTGCGTGTACGGGAAGCTGGACCCCACCGTGAGCAGGGTGTCGCAGTCCCGCATCATCTCGTAACTGGGCCGGGTGCCCAGCAGCCCGATGGAACCGGTGACGTATGGCAGGTCATCGGGCAGGGCGTCCTTGCCCAGCAGCGCCTTGGCCACCCCGGCACCCAGCAGTTCGGCCACCTCCCGGACCTCGGCAGCCGCACCGCGGGCGCCCTGCCCAATCAGAATGGCCACCTTGGATCCCTCGTTCAGGAGCTGGGCCGCGCCCCGGATTGCCGCACCGTCAGGCTGGATGTCCGGCCACTGGACGCCGACGCTGGAGGGCACCATCTTGAACTCGTGCGTAGGGGCGGCGTACTCCAGTTCCTGCACGTCCGCCGGAATGATCACCGCTGTGGGTGCCTGCTGGGCTTCGGCGACCCGGATGGCCCTGTCAATGACGTTGGGCAGCTGCTGGGGAACGGTGACCATCTGGACATAGTCCGAGGCGACGTCCTTGAACAGGGTCAGCAGGTCAACTTCCTGCTGGTAGGACCCGCCCATGGCGCTGCGGGCGGTCTGCCCCACGATGGCCACCACCGGAACATGGTCCAGCTTGGCGTCATACAGGCCGTTGAGCAGGTGGATGGCGCCGGGCCCGGAGGTGGCCATGCACACGGCAACCCGGCCACCGTACTTGGCGTAGCCCACGGCCTCGAACGCCGCCATCTCCTCGTGCCGGGCCTGGATGAATTTCGGCTGGTTGCCCGCCTTGCCAAAGGCCGCCAGGATGCCGTTGATGCCGTCTCCGGGGAAACCGAAGACCTTGTCCACGCCCCACTCACCCAACCGGGAGAGCAGGTAGTCGGCCACTGTTGTTGCCATGATCAGTCTTCCTTTGCGCTCATCCGGGCACCCCCGTGGGCGCCATGGACCAGGACGCGGGCGGCGCGGGCCGCCAGCGCCATGATGGTCAGGGCAGGGTTGGCGCTGCCCTGGGTGGGCAGCACGCTGCCGTCGGTGACCAGGAGGTTGGGGACCGCGAAGCTGCGGCAGTTCCGGTCCACGACGCCGGCGTCTTCGGTGGCCGCCATCCGGGCCCCGCCCACCAGGTGGGCGTAGCGGTTGATGGTGATGACCTCCTCCGCCCCCGCCGCCGTCAGGATTTCTTCCATCACCTGCTGCGCGGCGGACATCAGCTGCCGGTCGTTCCCGCACTGGCTGTAGCTGAAGCGGGCCACGGGGATGCCTTGGCGGTCCGTTTCGTCCGCCAGGGTCACCCGGTTCTCCTCCAGGGGGAGGAATTCGCACAGAGCGCCCAGGCAGGCCCAGTGCGGGTAGTCGCTCATGTAGCGGCGGAGGGTGGGCCCCCAGTGCCCCTGCGCTGCAACGTGTTCTGCCCAGGTGATGGGCAGCGGGGACACGCACTGGATCGAGAACCCCCGTTTGTAGGGCTTGGCGGGGTCCGTTTCGTAGAAGTCCTCAGTGCTGACTTCCGGGGGAGGGGCCTTCCACATCCGCACCTCGGCCTGGAACCTCCCGGCGGTTTGCGGCGCGCCCTGAACCATCAGGTACCGGCCCACCTGGTCGTAGTCGTTGCACATTCCATCCGGGAAGCGCAGCGAGGTGGAGTTCAGCAGCAGCCGCGGGGTTTCGATCGAGTAGCCGGCCACCGCCACCATCCGGGCGCGCTGAAACCTGGTGACGCCACCCTGGACGTATTCCACGCCGGTGGCCAGCCCGCTGTGTTCATCGAAACAGATCCGGGTGGCCATGGAGTGCGGGCGGATTTCGGCGCCGTGGGCCAGCGCGTCCGGAACGTGCGTGATCAGCGGGGATGCCTTGGCGTTGACCTTGCAGCCCTGCAGGCAGAAGCCTCGGTAGATGCAGTGCGGCCGGTTGCCGAACCTACCGTTGGCGATGGCCACCGGACCCACCTTCGCGGTGATGCCGCAGGCATTGGCGCCGCGGAGGAACAGTTCGCCGTTGCCGGACACCGGGTGCGGCCGGTGGGGGTAGCCGTGCGGGTCACCCCACGGCCAGTGCTCGCCGGCGACGGGCAGTTCCGCTTCGATGTCCTCGTAGTACGGCCGCAGGTCCGCGTAGTCCAAGGGCCAGTCCGCGCCCACACCATCGGTGCTGAAGGTCCTGAAGTCGCTGGGGTGGAAGCGCGGAGTGTAGCCGGCGAAGTGGACCATCGACCCGCCGACGCCGCGGCCCGAGTTGTTTGACCCCAAGGGGACGGGATCTGACCCGCTGATCACCCGTGGTTCGGTCCAATACAGGTGGTGGGACCCGGCCTCATCGCTGACCCAGTCCCGCTCCGGCTCCCAGAACGGCCCCGCCTCCAGTGCCACGGCGTGCCAGCCGGCGCGGGCCAGGCGCTGCAGCAGGGTGGCGCCACCTGCGCCGCAGCCCACGATCACAATGTCCACCTCATCGGTTTCGTCGTGCCGCCGCATGTCCTCGCGCAGCCGCAGGTTGCTGCCTGGCCCGGTTGGGAGCAGCCACGCAGACTCATTGCGATCGCGGACCCTGCTCACCGGTCTGCCCCATGCGTCGGATCCGCACCGGGGCGGATGTCCCGCACCTCGAACGGGTCCAGCCGGTCCACCCCCAGGTTTTTGTAACCGCGGGGGTAGGCCGGTCCGGCGAAACCGATCTCGTCCCAGGCCAGGGGATGGGAGTAGAAGGCGGTGCAGGCATACCGGGTCCAGAGGCTCCACACCCGGTCCGCCGGCAGCCCGTGCCAGGGCTCCCGGTCAAGGTTGCAGATGTCCCGCAGGAGCCCGGCCTGCTGGTCCGGATCCAGGCGGGCGAAGGTGCAGCTGGCACGGGAGCGCGCCTCGCTGTCCAGTGCTGCCAGGGTTGCCCGCCAGGCTTCACCGTCCCGCGGCATGTTGTCGTAGTGCCAGCCATCAGTCTGCTCCTCGGCCAGCCTTGCGTCCACCATGTTCACCACCGGCACGCGGGGTTCGTCCTGCTGGCCCAGCAGCAGGTCGAAGAGGGCGCTGGCCGCGGCCTCCTCCGGGGGCGTGAAGAATCGGACGTCCGGGGGGATGCCCAGGCGGGATTCGACGACGGCGGAGGTGGCCCGGTCCCAATGGTCTGCCTGGGCGAGGGTGCGGAAGCCGGGGTAGCGTCCGCCGCCGTCGGCCTCGGGCAGCGGAAGGCTGCTCATGGTTCCCGCCTCAGGACGGAGGCCAGGACGCCCATGCCGCCCACCAGTGTGACCAGCAGAGGCGCGAACAGCGGCGGCCCCATCTCCAGGTTGTAGCGCAGGTTGGACAGCCCGCCGGGTTTCTGGCGGATCCCCTGGAGGTGCAGCCAGGTTCCCTGCAGTCCGTTGGCGATGATGGCGGCACTGGCCAGGGGGAGGGCGGTCTTTGCCATGCGGCGGCTGAAGACGCCGGCCACTCCCGCGGCGGCCCCTACCGGGCCTAGGGCCACGGGAACCCACATCCACTTGTTGCCGAAGCTGGCCTTGTCGTGTTCAAGGTAGATCTCCGCCGCCGTGACCAGTGCCCCGGCAGCTGTCAGCCCTGACAGGGAGCGTTCAAACCGCCCCGTCTGCACGTTCCGGATGAGCCGGTCAATCCCGTTGACCGTGCTGCTGACCGGATCAGCCGGATGGTGCGTCTTCATGATTCTCCTTCATGCCGGCTGCCCACCAAGCGGGGGAGCTGGCAAACTTTGCGGGGTAGCAACTATTGGAGGAAACTGGTGCCCATGGATACATCTGCCGGGTCTGGGCCGGTCCCTGAAACCCTAAGTCGGGAAGTCGAAGCTGTGATGGCTGCCGCCGACACCCTCATGCGTGTGGTGGCGCGCTCTGTTGCTGAGGTTGAGGACATCGTTAACACCCCGCAACTGCGGGTGCTGGTCCTGATCCATACCCACGGGCCCCAAAATCTGGGCGGCGTGGCCGCGGAGCTTGGCGTCCACGCCTCCAATGCCACCCGCATTTGCGACCGGCTGGTGGCCGCTGACCTGCTGCAGCGCCGTGAAGATCCCGCCGACCGCCGGTATATCCGGCTGGAGTTGACCCGTGAGGGCAAGGAACTGGTCGATACTGTGCTGCAGCACCGGCGGCAGGCCATCGCCGAGGTGATTTCCAGAATGCCTGCCGGCCGCCGGCCCGCACTGGCGGCCGCCCTGGAGGCCTTCGCAGCCGCCGCCGGCGGCCAGGGTACCTCCGACGGCCGCTTCACGTTGGGATCCGGTACCTGACGGGACAAGATCCTGGTACGGCAAGCCATGCCTTCATTGAACCCCAATACTTGCGTTTACGCAAGAGTCGCCCGGTGGCTGTCATTGCTTTTCCTGTACGTCCGGATGGGTTCAGGGGGCCGTTGAGAGCGGCTTGATGCCCCAGTGTCCGGTGTGAGATTGCCCGGGTTTGAGGGTGATCCGGCCTTCTCCGGAGTTGAAGGCGTTGGGGGCGCAGGTCATGGGCTCCACGCCCAGTCCGGTCCGCCGGCGGTGCGGCTGTGGGAGGGTGTCGCCGGTGAAGATTTCCAGGTAGGGGTACGTCCCATCCACCCACAGCTCAACGCCACCCGAGCGGTCAGGACGCAGCAGCGTCACGCTGGCGCGCCCGTCCCCGTCACGGACCAGGTCGGTGTAGGCCACATCGATGTGCCGCGCCCCAAGTTGCTGGAGCTCGCGCAGGTCATACTCGGTGCCGTCCACGCGCTGGTGCCCGGTGGGGATGCCGCGTTCATCCACGGGCAGGTAAGTCCGCCCCGGCACCTGGACCAGGCCCGCGTCGATGACCTGGCCCGGCAGCCCCAGGCTTAGGTACGGATGCGCGCCTGTGCCAAACGGGCACGGCTCCGGGCTGCGGTTGGTTACGGTCGTCCGCACACTCAGCCCGCCGTCGTCGAGCCCGTAGTCCAGGCGGCAGTCAAGCACCCACGGCCAGCCCTGGCAGGCGTGAAGGGTGTGCGTGAAGGAGATTCCGTCCTCCCGCTGTTCCTCGACATCCCAGTTCCGCCACCGGGTCAAGCCATGGATGGCCCCGCCCTTGTCAGGCTCGCTCAGATCAAGCTGCAGAGTACTGCCGCCCCACTCGTAGCTGCCGCCCTTGACCCTGTTGGGCCACGGGATGAGGGACTGTCCCCGCGCCCCCGTGCACATCTCCTCCGGACCGTAGCCCTCCACCAGGGGCCGGCCGTCCAGCAGATAGTCCCGCAACGCCCCTCCCACCTCCGTGAGGTGGACAGAGTGCCGGCCGTGCCGGATGTCGTACTGGCGCCCTGACGGCAGCCGGTGGCCACTGCTGGCCGCCTGTCCTGCCTGGCCCTCACTCCTTGCCGTCTGGTTCATCGCTGCGGCGCTCATGGCTGCCGGCTCCCGCCGTCATCCTTCGCCTGGAGGTCCAGTACCACCTTGACGTCATCGGGGTGGCGGTCAAAAGCCTCGGCGAATTTCCCCAGCGGAACCCGGCGGCTGATCAGCCGCTGCAGCCAGTCCGCGTCGGCAGCGGCCAGGGCCTTGGCGCCGGCATCGTAGTGGCGCCGGTTGGCATTGACACTGCCAAACACCACGCCGTCCATCAGCACTTCCTCGCGGTTCAGCGCGCCGACGTCCACCTCGGTTTGCTTCCCCGTGCCCGAGACGCCCGTCAGGCAGGTGATGGCATCCTGGGCGCGGCATCGGAGGGCGTCCAGCACCACGGGGGTCACGCCCGTGCATTCCACCAGGACGTTGGGCTTGAGTCCGGAGTCGGGCAGGGTCTCACTGTGGTAGGTGGCGCCCAGGGCGCGGACCAAGTCCGGCTTGAGCCCGTCCTTGACGATGTCGAACACGTGCACCTCCAGGCCCTGTTGGACGCCCACAAGCGCGGCGAGCAGGCCAACGGGCCCGGCCCCGGTCACCACCGCGACGTGGGGGTCGAAGAAGGCCCGCTGCCCGATCCTGTTGATCTGCTCCCAGGCCTTGGCCACGATGGTGGTGGGCTCCATCAGCACTCCCACGTCTTCCAGCCCGGCGTCCAGTTTCACCATGGCTTCCGGGTTCGCGCGCCATTGTTCGCGGGCAAATCCGTCCAGGCCTTTGATGCCGTGCTCGGTGTACTTGCCGTTCAGGCACATATCCCATTCGCCGGCGGCGCAGGCCTTGCACGGCTCGGGATCGGGCCTGCGGACAATGCCCACCACCAGGTCTCCCGCCGCCAGCCCGGAACCCTCCGGCGCCTCCACCACCCGGCCCAGGTTTTCGTGCCCCAGCACCAGGTAGTCCTGGCCGGGCGGAGCTTCGCCGTAGTCGGCGTCGATGATCTCACTGTCCGTGCCGCACAGGCCCACGGCCAGTGCCTCCACCAGCACCTGGCCCCCGCCCGCCGGCGGCTCTGGAATATCGCGCAGGTGAAGGGAGTCCTTAACTCCAGGGGTAACTGTCAGCGCACGCATGATGCCTCCCTTTAGCCGTGGTTGTCTTCGCCAGTGTCCCGCTTTATTTGCGGGTGCGCAACAGCAAGGGGGTCGGAAGCTTTTTGCCCTCACGGTTCTGCCGCCCGGCCGCCACGGCTGATGTCCAGCATGATCACCACCGCCAGGAGGACCACGGAGATCGACGCGGAGGCCAGTGTGTCGGTAAACCAGTGGTAGCCCAGGTAGACGCGGCTTGCTGCTTCCAGCGCCAGGCCTCCGGCAGCAGCGGCCAAGGCCAGTATGGATACCGCACACAGGTTGAGGTACCGGGGGAGGATGCACCAGTCGCCTAAACGGAAATGCCTTGGCCGGCCCATCCCCGAAGTCCGGTTGCGGCCGGTGCCCTCATCAGGGGACGGACTGTCCGGCCGGGGCGGCGACGCGGGGTGGCCCGGCTGCGCGTGTCCGGTTCGCGGAGCCGGCGACAGACCGGCCACTGCTCATCCCTCACATTCGATGCAGTAGGCGTTGCCGTCCCTTTCCCTGGCCAGCGGGAACGGTGGCGGAGGACGAGCAGGGGAAGTCGTCCTCCTTCTGTGGGACGACTTCGACGACGAGCTCCTCCGCGATGAAGTCCGCCGGCAGTTCTATCCCGTCCACAGTGCCGGCTTCGTCCAGTTCCCTGGCCACCCTGCGGGCGTCCGGGGTGTTCTCTGTGCGCAGGGCCTCCGGGGACCGTTCCCGCGACTCTTTGACCTCTGGCCGGACTTCGTCGTAATCGCTTGCCACGGCGCACTCATTTCTCCTGTTGGAACGGCTGCTCTTAGGCTGGGAGTGAGAAGTGATATGAACGGTAGCGCAACAGTTGTCGATGCGCAATGGTATACCGATACCGGAGGCATGCCCGCAAGTCCCCAGCGACCGGAGCACCGATGGGGGCGGTCCGGTAACTGGGGCCGGGAGCCCAGTGACCAGAAAGCCGCCGATGACGCAGGCCGCACCAAAGGCTGCCGACCTTTTCCACGTGGTGTCCAAAAGAAGCGTGCAAAAGATTTCCTTGTCACGTCGCCAGGCAGGCGGCGCAACCTTTCGGGATCGCACCCCATAGGCCGCGGATCGCGTCTTCGTCCAAAGCACCCAGTGCTACTCCCATTGAGTATTTGGCAAGATGCAAACAACATTATCTCCCAGTTTGTAGCGGCAGCCTTGTTCGGTCACGGGAGGGCAACGATCAGCAAAAAGTAGTGGGGCGTGGGAAAAGCTATTGCGTAAGCGCAACTGCCGCGCGACACTGGGGAGACGCTTGAGCGGGGCGGGTGCATTAGAAGGGATCGAAAGGCCAAGGAAAGGAACATCATGAAACCCACCCACGGCGCCATCGAATTTCTCCGCTTCTTGCCGGTCATGGTGGTTGCAGCCCTCCTGATGGCCGGTTGTTCGGAACCTGCTGAGGGGGACCGCGACCCCGTTGCGCTCGGCTCAGACCTGAGCTTTGCAGGGCTGGAGCTGCGAAGCGTTCTGCTGTAACATCCGGGCAGAATGAAGCCGCCCGCGTCCTCGGGACGATCATCAACACCACGCCACGGATATCGAGATGGTCCTGGCTGACTCCGACGAGCAGGTACGGGTCAAGATCCCGGCCAACGGGAACAGAGAGTTTGACCAGACACCCGTCATACTCAACAGTGCCCCGGAAGGTCCGGGAGCACGGGCTGACCTGACAGTAAGGGTGAAGGGGCAGGAAACCACCATTAATGTCCCCATCGAGAATGGGACTTCTGACCAGTACCAGCCCTACATCCCTTTTGCCAGCCCGTAACGCTAATAGAGGAGGTATCCATGAGGTTTGGACTCTGCGCCGCGGCCGCAGTGACGGCTGCGGCTTTGACATTGACGGGCTGCACCGGCACCCCGGCACCGGCGCCCAGTTCCTCGTCGTCCGTTGCTTCCCCGGGAGCTTCGCAAACACAGTTGGCGGACGGCGCCGGGTTGCCTGCGGTTCCCGGCGTTGTCAGGGAAGTCGAGCCTTCCGTCGTCACCATCCGGACAGCCATCGGCCTGGGCAGCGGGGTTATCTATCACAGCGACGGATCGATCGTCACGGACGCGCACGTCGTGGAGGACCAGCAAAAACAGCCCTTCAAGGACGTCGAGGTCCAGTTCGCTGACGGCTCCCAGTCCCAAGGCACCATCATCGGCGTTGACGACGTCACGGACCTTGCTGTCCTGAAGGTCGACCGCACCGGCGTTCCGGCCGCAAAATTCGCTGCATCCGATCCCGAGGTGGGTTCGATGACCGTGGTCATCGGCAGCCCGCTGGGATTGGAGGAAACCGTCACTGCCGGGATCGTCTCCAGCCTGCACCGGAACATGCCGCCGTCGAAGGAATCACCCCACGGCGCCATCGATCTGCTGCAGACCGACGCACCGATTTCCCCCGGCAATTCCGGCGGCGCAGTAGCCGACTCCAGCGGCCAGGTGATCGGTCTTTCCGAGGCGTACCTTCCACCCAGCACGGGAGCCGTGGCCATCGGGTTCGTTACGCCTTCCTCCACGGTTACCGACGTCGCCGACCAACTATTGGCAAACGGCTCGGTCAAACACGCCGGCCTCGGCGTGGTCCCCACCGACATCACACCACAACTCGCCCAACGATTCTCCCTGCCTACGACGGCCGGGGCTTTGATCGTGAGTGTTTCCCAGGGAAGCCCGGCAGAACAGGCCGGAATGAAGGCAGGAGACATCATCACCAAGTTCGCCCAAGCAGACATTGGAAACGTGACCGACCTGCTCGCGGCCCTCAGGAAGCAGGACCCCGGGCAGCAGGTGGACGTCACCGTGCAGCGCGGCTCAACATCCCAGAACCTGCACATCACCCTTGGCGACCTATCCGGAGAACGCTGAGCAACCTCAAGATGCACCGCCTCCCTCCTGGCGGCCGACTTCCAGGCACTCGTGACCCGAAAATGTGGCCGGGCATCACACGTCTCTCCAACGCTCCCGTCTCCGGCACCAAGCTCTTTGGAGGGTTGTAATAACTATGGTTTTGCCCGACCTGTAACACGGGCGGCAATCCCACTGATTCCCACTTTGGGTGGTCAGTCCGGACGGTCATGCAGCCAGCCCCGGACATCGATGGAGCAATGACGGGTTGGAAACCACCCCACCAGGAGGTTTGCGCAGGCGGACCTATTCCCATCCCGACGCCCGTCAATGGTCATGCTGCCCATATCTTGGAGCCTTTCACGGCTTTCTACGTCGGGGCCGGCAAAATCCACACATTTCTTCAGTATGACGACCGCCTGGGCCTGCAATCGGTCAGCGCTCCAAACGGTGATCGGGTCAGGTCGCCGATTCCCAAGCCATAGCAACTGGATCTGGCGCTCCCGCCATCGTTCCTGTCGATATGGCGTTCTTCCTCAGGCCCTACTTGTCAGGGACTGAGTGTGGCGCCCCACTCCTGGGGCGGAACAAATCTGGTCTGCTGGGAGAGCTCCCACCGATGTCCTTCCAAGTCTTCAACCGTGTATTGGCGAAGACTCCAGGGCTTGTCCTCAAAGGGCGAGATGATCTTCGCGCCGGCCGCCTGTGTCCGCTGTTAATGGCTCTGGACGTCCTCGACCATCGCGATGATGACTGAGCTGGTAGCACCAAGGGTTCGGGGACTTGGCTGATCGTCCGAGGACTGGGCAAGCTCCACAAAGGCCTCTCCCAACATCACCTCTGCGTGCCGCACGATGCCCTCGGTTGAAATCCAGCGAAGATGCTCGCGAAGGCCAAAAGTCTCTTCGAGCCATGCCAGGGCGCCTTGGACGTCGTCGTACCGCAGGGACGGCATGATCCGCGGAAACCCGTCGGCCGGATCGTAGGAGTGCTTTAGATCCATGAAGCATTCTCCCAGCCGCAAGGGCCCAACGAGAAGGCATGCACCGAGTAATCTTTCCGCTGTAACGGCCTAAGGGCGCGGCACCGCCAGGGCACCTCATCCTGGCACTCAAAATATGCTGAAACGGATACCTCGGATGCACCGTCCGGAACCCAATTCTGAAGTTCCTCCCCTGCCATTTAAGCGAGCCGATAAGAGGTATTCTGTAAAGCTGAACAGTGATGACTGCCTACCCTCGTGTTTGCCCTGCATACCGCAATCGAGCGACTGCGGGGAGGTTGGTCGACAGTGGTGCGCCGCTCGTGGGGGACTTTGCGGTGCTCCGCAGGAATTGGCGGAACTCCGGCCAAATGGCGGTTGGCCGAAGTTCCATGGATAACCCTGCAGGGTAACCCCTGGCGTTGGTTGGGAACGCCGGGGAAGATGTAGTTCTACTTCAGGGTGGCCTGGCGGAGGTACTGGTAGACCGTCTCCCTGCTGATCCCGTAGTCGTGGGCGAGGACGACTTTCGGGATGCCGGTGCCGGCGCGCCGGACAAGTTCTGCCGCCCTTTCCGGCGTCAAGGTCTTCTTCCTTCCTTTGTAGGCGCCGCGCTGCTTGGCCAGCGCAATGCCTTCGCGCTGGCGTTCTCTGATCAGGGACCGCTCAAATTCAGCGAAGGCACCCATGACCGAGAGCATGAGGTTGGCCATGGGGGAGTCCTCGCCGGTAAAGACCAGCTGCTCGTTGAGGAACTCCACCCGCACGCCGCGCAGGGTGAGGCCCTGGACAAGAGCGCGCAGGTCATCGAGGTTGCGGGCGAGGCGGTCCATGCTGTGAACGACCACAGTGTCGCCGTCGCGGGCAAACCGCAGCAGCTCTGACAGCTGCGGCCGCGCGGTGTCCCTGCCCGAGGCCTTATCTGTGAAGACCCGGTCCAGGACGTGGCCCTCGAGCTGGCGCCGCTCATTCTGGTCGAGCGTGCTGACCCGCACGTAGCCGATGCGCTGACCGTTCACGGCTGCCTCCAACCATTGACTTGTGGAATCGAGTGTCAGGGTGTGAGGTGGGGACGTCAAGGGGTAGATCCCGGGGCGTGGGGGTGACGCGGCTCAGTCGATGCCGTCGGCCATGTCGTCGAGGACCAGGTAATCGCCATGGGCCGGCTGGAACCCGAAACTTTCCCAGTACCGCCGCAGGGCAGCCTTTCCGGCGAGGTATTCCGGGCTGCCTTCTATGGGGCCGTTGTCGGTCAATGGGGGAGTGGCCTCGATGATGACTTTCGTCGATGATCTGCCAACCGTGCTGAGGACCGCTTTCAGCATTGAGTGACCCAGCTTGTTCCCGCGGAATCTTGGTACGACTTTCAGCCATGACAGGATCAGCAGATCCCCGCCGAGGCTCATCTCGTGGATCAGATCAGGGCGGTTGACGGTGAGCATCTCGCCGATGCTGGCGACCTCTTGGTTTACCGCGTCCAACGTCAGGAAGAGGTCGATGATGCCGGCGTCGGGGACGACGTACAGCTCGGCCTCGCCGACGGTCACCTCCTTACCATCGCCCTCATCCTCGTCGTCCCAAACCCGGCCCTTGACCTTCACGGTCCAGAACATCGGATAATCGTCCGGGTCGTGATGGACGCCGGGAAACCCGCGGAAGGTGCAGCGGTAGTCATACGTCAGATACTCCGGTACCAGGTCCGACACGGAACTCCTTCAAGGACTCAAGCCTGAGAGACCTTGGCTTGGCACCGCAGCCTCGCCGCACGCAACGCGTCGGCATTTCCAACAGTAGGGGCTCAGACAGGGGAGGTTGTCCTTGTTGACGACGGCCACGGCGAGCTGAGGGGCCGCTCGTGGAGTTCGCGCGAAGTGCGGCCGGCCCGACCGGGAGCAGGGCATCACTTCGCTTGGATGCCGAGCTAACCCTTGCGCAGGCAGGAGCCCTTGCGAAAGACCCGTCGAACGCATGCTGAATTGATGAAAAATTTGGAGCGGGACACCACGAAAGCGCTGGCAACGATGCCATGCGCACGGTTGGCAACGACGCCGGCCCAGGGATCCCGCAGACCGAAAGGAACGCAATGGCAGGAATGTTCGAACTGTTCATCGACGCAGAATCTGCTTTCAGGTTCCGCCTACCAGCACCAGATGGCACCGTTCTGGCCGTATCCAAACCCTTTACCACTAAGACCGACGCCGTGGCAGGCATCGCCGCCGTCGGGGAGTACGCCGGCATGGGCCTGATCACCGACTCCTGCACGGCAGCCCTCCCACAAAACCGCGAACCTCCAACGACCTTGCAAGTCAATCCGCCGATCCCCTGAGGGCAGCAAAGACCACTTCCACGGCCGCGCCAGGGCGGTCCGCAAAGCCGTCTCCGGGCCCCGCTGGGCCGGGGCAATACACAGCCTTTCCTAGCCCAAAAAGGGCAGCCTTCGACCCCCACTTTCCAGCAGCTTTACCTAACGTCCACTATCAGCCCATGTGGTTTTCGCACCCGCTATTGCCCGTGGGCTGAACTTGAGAGCGGGGGATCACTTCGGTTGGATACCGGGCAAATCCTTGCGCTGGTAGACGTTCCCACGGGAGACTCGAGGAACGCATGCTGAATTGATGAAAATTTGGACGCGGGATCCATCATGGAAAACGGAGGCAACGATGCCTCCTGCCTGTCGGGGCGGCAAAGATGTGGCCTCAAGATCCCGCAGACGAAAGGATCGCAATGGCAGGAATGTTCGAACTGTTTATCGACGCGGAATCAGCCTTCAGGTTCCGGCTGACGGCGCCGGATGGCACCATCATGGCAGTTTCTAAACCCTTCGAGACAAAGACGGATGCCGTTGCCGGCATCTCCGCCGTGCGGGAGTACGCCGGCATGGGCCTGATCGCCGATCATTGCACAACGACCAGCAATGCCGCACCGCCGGCAGCCTGGAGTGATCCTGGTGGCCAGACTGATGATTCCGCGCGAATGCCAAAGATCGACTTCCACGGGCGAGCCAGGGCGGTCCGCCGGGCCGTCACCGGCCCGCGCTGCGCGGAGGCAATCCACAACCTCTCCTGAGCCGCAGGAGAGGAGTTTCTCTGCCCCCTCTCAACGCCGGCTCGTGAGCCGGCGTATTCGGAAGCGGCGAATACCGCTGCTTCAATGCCGACTTATCCTCCGTAACGTGGGTTATCTCGGGGCGGCCGGTGATCTGTCTGGTTGTGAGTGGTTATGAATGAAGTGCTGCGCGGGCCAATGCTTGGCCTGGTGCTTTAGCGGTGTTTGTTTTGAGCCCGAAGCGGTCATCGAAGATGCCGAGGTTCAGCAGGACCTCTTGTGCGTCGACGAGGAGAGATTGGACGGTCTTCGGTTCGAGTTCGGCTCCGGTGCGGGTGCTCCAGCCGAGTGCGCCGAGGCCGAAGGCGACGGCTTCAAGGTAGTCGGCCCGTTCGGTTCGTTTCCCTGCGGCGACTTCGAGCAGGAGTAGCAGTGTTGCGTCGCGTTCGGCGTCGTGACGGTGCCGGTGGGAGATGGATCTGGCCAGGAAATGCCAAAGGCTTGTCGGGTCATCGAGCAGCCGTTTGGCGGCAGATGTAAGGACGAGCCTGCCTTTGATTTTGCGGATCAGACCGAGCCGCTGAGCACTTTCGCGCAGTTGAAGGACGGGCAGGGTCTGATCCTCGCGGTTGGCTTTGCCGATCCAATCCTGGTCCCAGTCGAGCTCGGTCATTGCCTCGCGGACCACGGCCGGCGGCAGCCAGCCGGCAGCAGTGAGGGATAGACCATCAAGCCCAATGCGGCGGCTGAGCCAGAGATAGGGGGCGGTCATCGCCTCGGCGAGGTCTGCTTCGACCGTTGCGGGGCCGTCGAGGCCGGCGGCGTGCAGGTATGAGCGGAATTCGCGTCGTAGTCCGGGAGGCATCCGGTTGGTGAGTTCCTGGGTCAGGGACTCACCCCCGGGGCGGTGTTGCTTGGCATCGGGAGCAGGGAAAAGCAGGGCCAGTTCCTTGTTTACGGTATCGATTTCCAGTTGTTCCGGGTCGAATTCCTGCCATGGTCCGGCTGTCCATGCGATCCAGGCCTGAAGGTCGTTGTGCTTTTCGTGGCCGGGGTCCGCGAGGGCGTCGAGCAGGTCGTGGTAGCCATAGATGCCGCCGGAGTCTTCCAGCGGCGCCCGCCGTGCGCCGTCCACGAGTCGCGCCCTTGGGGCGTTGGGTGGCATGGGGAGGGTTCCGGTGAGTTCGAGGCGGTGGATCCAGCCGTCGCCGAAGTCATATTCATAGAACAGGGGACCGGATTCCGGGGTGAGGACCTGGCCTAGGTTCCAGTCCGTCTCGGGCAGGTCGTCGTCGTTGTCTTCCAGCAGATCCAGAGGTACCCAGCGCCGGGGCTCCCGCACGTGCCCGTTGACGGCGCGCAGACGAACGTAGGGGTCGGTGTCCGTGAAGGAATGCAGGTGTGAATCCCGCCAGCCCACGGTCGTTTGGATGACCTCGTGCACCCTGTCCAGGGTCAGGGAAGGGTCGATTTCGAGGAGCCGCCAGATGAGCGGCTCACTGCCCACAATCCAGACTTTCACCTGCAGCAACATCGACCCGGGACCTTCATCTGCACCTCGTACCGTCACAGCACTATCCTGCCAGTCCCAGCGTTCGGACGAGACCTGTCCCGGCCCCGGCGTCCGCTCCGCCAGCGCGGGCAAACGGCGTAGGTGGCCCACGTGTTGCAGGCTTGTCTGGCGCGCCGTTCAGTGACTTGAGAGGCTGTTGCAAGCTGACCGGTCGCATCCTGACCACGCCGAACACTGGCATGGGGACCGACATGACCTACTCGAACGCGTCTTTTGACCCTGCGGCCTGGAAGCTCTGCCGTGAATCGGGCTGGCTGAGCAGTTCTACCTCGGGAAAACGCCACGAACGGATTGACCTTCTGGCAATCTACTGCGGAGGTATTGGCGGAGTCCGGGGATTGCGAAGTCGACTTTGCCGTAGCCGGCGGACTCGATCAGGCCCGCGGCGATGAGCCTGTTCCGGTATTTGGAAATGACGTTGGGCTTGGCCTTGAGGATGGCGCCGATCTGGCCTGCCGCCGAGGGGCCTTCCTGGGCGGCCATGGCGTCCAGGAACTCGCGGTCTCTGTCCGAGATGTCCGACAGTGCTGACTCGACGACTACGAAGGTGTTCCGTCGTTGGGCGGCAGCGATTCCACGCTGAACCGTGGTCTGGTCCAGTTTCCATCCTGCCTTGTCGGCTTCGAGCCAGAGGTAGTAGCCCACCAGTTGGATCAGGAAGGGATACCCTTCCGTGGCTTCGGCGGCTTGGTTGATGAGGTCGGGGGAGATGCTGATGCCTCCCTGGCTGAAGAGCTCACTGTATGACGCGGTGACTTCCGCGATGGCCGCTTCGTGGAGATTGATCCTGTCGGCCCGCCGCAAGAAGGTCGCAACGCCTTCATTGAGGAGATCGGACACCGCCGACGGCAGGCCGGCGAAGATCAGGCCGATGGGCAGCCCGTCGCGGATGAAGTGCTGGACATCGGCGGCCAGCTGGGCGATCTCCGCCCTGTCCACGGCATGGATCTCATCAATGGTGATGACCAGTCCTGTGCCCTTCGCATCGAGCAGGCGCAGCAGGTCGTCCCCGGTCCGGCGCCAGTCGGCGGCCCGTTCCGGCGGGAGCTGCGTTGTCAGTCACAAGGTTGCCGCCGCCATGCTGCACCTTGCCCTCCTGGGCGTGGTCTTCGGCGCCCTTGCCCTGGCACTGTCGGCGTCAACCGGACGGACCGGGCTCAGCCGCGGCATACCCGCAGTCCTGGCGGTGCTCGCCTACATCGTCAACGCGCTCGCCCCGCTGGTGGACGTCTTTGACAGGATCCGGCAGGTGTCACCGTTCTTCCAGTACATTGGCCACGATCCGCTGCGGCAGGGCACCGCCTGGGACAGCGTCCTGGTGTCGGTCCTTACCATCGCCGTGCTGGTGGCGCTCGCCGTCGCCGGATTCCGGCGCCGGGACGTCGCGGGCTAGGTAACCTGCCCGGACATTACCGCCGGACCGGCAACTACTGGTTATCGGGCGCCGGCTCCGCCGTCCACGCCATGGCCGGTCCCACCATCTCCACGGCCTGGGACAGCGGGACCCCCGAGCCGTCGCGCCGGCCATGCTCCTGCGGCAGCGACCGTGCCACGCCGGCTGCCGAGGAAGCCTTCGCCGGGCCGTGCCCGGCCCACGCCAGCAGCAGCATGTCCTCGCCCTTCAGGAACCGGTGTGCCCGCACGCCCGCGGTGGCGCGTCCCTTGGCCGGGTATTCGTCGAAGGCGGTGACCTTGGCGGTTCCGGGGGCAGTGCCGGGAAGGGCGCCGTTGGTCCCCGCGATGGTGACCACGACGGCGGCTTCATCGTTGGGCTGGACGGCGCCGAAGAAGATCACCTGGTCACCGGCAGCCAGTTTGATGCCCGCCATGCCGCCTGCGGTGCGCCCCTGGGGGCGGACGACGGCGGCGGGGAACTTCAGCAGCTGGGCCTGCCTGGTCAGGAAGACCAGTTCGGAGTCATCGGTGCCAGCGGGTGTCACGCCCACGACGAAGTCCTTGTCCTTGAGGGTGATGACTTCCCAGTCTTCGCGGTTCAAGGGGTAGTCCGGCTGGACGCGCTTCACCACGCCCTGGGCGGTGCCGATGGCCAGGACCTCATCCAGGCGGGCGAATGCCACCAGGGATTCACCCTTGACGAGCGTGAGGAATTCCTTGGCCGGTACGCCGCCGGCAAGGTTGGGCAGCCCGGATACCGGCGGCAGGACGGGCATGTCCATGACCTGCAGGCGGAGCATGCGGCCCAGCGAGGTGACTGCAGCGATCTCGCCGCGGGCCGACGTCTTGACCACTGATGCGTACACATCGTGTTTGTTGCGGGGCCCGGCTTCGGCGAGGGGCTCCTGGTTGCTGGTCCGGGCCACCTGCCCGGACGCGGTAAGGATCGCCCAGCAGGGGTCGTCGGCGATCTCCAGCGAGAGCGGGGCCGCCTTGCCCTTCCCGGGGGCCGGTGCGAGTTCGGCGGCGATGGTGGGGGATACGGCCTCGGATTCCAGCAGCACGGTCCGGCGCGGTGTGCCGTGTTCCTCGGCGATCGCGCCGAGTTCGTCGGAAACCACGGTGCGGAGGAGTTCCTCGGAGTCCAGGATGGCCTGCAGTTCCGCGATCTCGCGGCGGAGTTCGTCCTGCTCCTTTTCCAGCTCGATCCGGGAGTACTTGGTGAGCTGGCGCAGGCGCAGTTCCAGGATGTAGTTGGCCTGGACCTCGGTGAGGTCGTAGATGGACATCAGCCGGGTCCGGGCCGCCGCGGCCTCGTCGGAGGAGCGGATGATCTGGATGACCTCATCGATGTCCACAATGGCGATGAGGAGGCCTTCCACCAGGTGCAGGCGGTCCTTCTTCTTGCCCAGGCGGAAGACGGTCCGGCGCCGGACCACGTTGATGCGGTGGTTCACGTAGACGGACAGCAGGTCCACCAGGCCGAGGGTCTGCGGCTGGCCGTCCACCAGGGTGACGTTGTTGATGCCGAACGAGTCCTCCATCGGCGTGTAGCGGTACAGCTGCTGCAGGACGGCGTTCGGGTTGAAACCGTTCTTGAGCTCGATGACCAGCCGCAGCCCATGCTTGCGGTCGGTCAGGTCCACGATGTCGCTGATGCCGGTCAGCTTCTTGGCGTTGACCGCATCCTTGATCTTCTCGATCACCTTCTCCGGGCCCACCATGTACGGCAGTTCCGTGACCACCAGGCCCGTGCGGCGTGCCGAGAGCTGCTCGATTTCCACCTTGGCCCGGGTCTTGAAGGAGCCGCGCCCGGTGGCATACGCGTCCCGGATGCCGTCCAGGCCCACGATCCTGCCGCCGCTGGGCAGATCAGGGCCGGGCACGAACCGCATGAGGTCCTCCAGCGTGGCGTCCGGGTGGGCGATCAGGTGCCGGGCTGCCGCGATCACTTCCACCAGGTTGTGCGGGGCCATGTTGGTGGCCATGCCGACGGCGATGCCGGTGGCGCCGTTGACCAGCAGGTTCGGGAAGGCTGCAGGCAGGACGTCCGGCTGGGTGAGCTGGTTGTCGTAGTTGGGGACGAAATCCACCACGTCTTCGTCGAGGTGGTTGGTGAGCGTGAGGGCGGCCGCCGCCAGCCTGGCCTCGGTGTACCGGGGCGCTGCCGGGCCGTCGTCGAGCGAGCCGAAGTTGCCGTGCCCGTCAATCAGCGGCAGCCGCAGGGAAAAGTCCTGGGCCATGCGCACCATGGCGTCATAGATGGCCGCGTCACCGTGCGGGTGCAGCTTTCCCATGACCTCGCCCACCACGCGGGCGCTCTTGACATGGCCGCGGTCCGGGCGAAGGCCCATGTCGCTCATCATGTACAAAATGCGGCGCTGCACCGGCTTGAGCCCGTCGCGGGCGTCAGGAAGCGCCCGGGAGTAAATCACCGAGTACGCGTACTCCAGGAAGGAGCCCTGCATTTCGGACGTGACATCGATATCGACGATGTTCTCCGTGTAGTTGTCGTCCACGATGGGTTTTGAACTTTGGCGGCGGGCCATGGGGTTTGGTGGATCCTTCTGGGGGTGCTGGCAGCTTTTCGGGCATGCTGCGGGAGTTCTTGGCTAGGCTAAGCCTATGGTGGATCAGCCCGGGGACGGCGAATATCCGGAACATTGGGAGGCCGATGTCGTCCTGCGTGACGGCGGAACGGCGCACCTGCGGCCCATCCACCCGTCGGATGCCGACGCCGTCCAGGCCTTCCACACCGGGCAGTCGCAGAATTCAATCTACATGCGCTTCTTCGCGTTCAAGGCCAGGCTGTCGGCCAAGGAACTCAAACGCTTCACCGAAGTGGATTACAAGGACCGGGTGGCGTTCGTCATCACCATCCACGGCGAGATCATCGGCATCGGCCGCTACGACCGGCTCACCGACCCCACCGAAGCAGAGGTGGCGTTCAATATCGCCGACGCCCACCAGGGCAGGGGCATCGGCTCCATCCTGCTGGAGCACCTCGCCGCCGCGGCGCACGAGAACGGGATCCGGAAATTCACCGCCGAAGTGTTGCCGGAGAACCGCAAGATGCTGATGGTGTTCTCCGACGCCGGCTACGACGTCAAGCGGCACTTCGACGACGGCGTCGTCAGCCTTGAGTTCAACGTGGAGCCCACCGAGAAGTCGCGCGCCGTCATGGAATCCCGCGAGCACCGCGCCGAGGCGAGGAGCGTCCGGGACCTGCTGACGCCGTCGTCCGTTGCCGTCATCGGAGCCAGCCGCAAATGGGGCACCGTGGGGTACCAGCTGCTGGAACACATTATCGAAGGCGGCTTCCACGGATCCGTCTACGCCATCAACCCGGAGGCTCTGGAACTGGCGGGGATGATCCCCTACGGCAAGCTGTCAGAGGTTCCCGAACCCGTCCAGCTGGCCATCATCGCCGTGCCCTACGAGGAGGTGGCCGGCGTCGTGGAAGAGTGCGCGGCTGCCGGCGTCAAAGGCGTGGTGATTGCCACGGCAGGCTTCGCGGACGACGGCGAACGCGGCCTGCTGCGGCAGCGCGCCCTGGTGCGCCAGGCCAGGGCCAACGGGATGCGCGTGATCGGCCCGGCGTCGCTGGGCATCGCCAACACGCACCCGGACGTGTCGCTGAATGCCTCCATGGCGCCCACCCCGCCGCTGCGCGGGGGCCTGGGGCTGTTCAGCCAGTCGGCGGCGATCGGTGTCTCGCTGTATGCCGCGTCCAGCCGGCGCCGGCTGGGGCTCTCCAGCATGCTCTCGGCCGGCAACCGGGCAGATGTTTCCGGCAACGACCTGATGCAGTACTGGGAGGACGACGCCGATACCACCGCCGTGGGCCTGTACCTGGAGTCCATTGGCAACCCGCGCAAGTTCTCCAGGATCGCCAGGCGCCTGGCCCGCACCAAGCCGGTGATCGTTGCCAAATCGGACACCATGGGATTGCGGCTGCCGCCCGGACACGCCGTCCGGACCACCCAGGCGCCGGCGGGCGCCCTGGACGCCATGCTGCGCCAGTCGGGCGTCATCCGGGTGGAGACCGTGGAAGAGCTGGTGGACGTCGCCCAGGTGGTGTCCGGCCAGGCGCTTCCGGAAGGGCCCGACGTCGCCATCTTCAGTAACTCCCAGGCCTTGGGCAACGTGGTGGCGGACAGCGCCGTGGCACACGGGCTGGGTGTGGCCCAGCTGGTCTCCGACCTCGACCTGGACGCCGGCCAGTCGGTGGCGCTCCCCGCGCTGCGGAAAGCGCTTCTTGACTCACTTGCCCCGGATACCGTGCACGCCGCCGTCGCAGCCCTCCTGCCCGCCCGGGGCCTGACCGTTGACGCAGTGGCCCGGGTCCTGGCGGAGTGTGCGGCCGCGGCGGGGAAACCCGTGGTGGCGGCGTTCAGCGGCATCCTGGACCCGGCCATCAACGTTGAGGGCCTGGTGGGTGCCGGCGGGTGCACCGTCCCCTGCTTCTCCAACCCCGGTGCCGCCGTCGCCGCGCTCGCCGCCGTGGTGCGGTATGCGGAATGGGCTGCCCGCGACCAGGGACAGTTCGTGGAACCGGCAGGCTGCGATCCCCGCAAAGCCGAGGCCGAACTCGATGAGCTGCTCCGGGACGTCACGGGCGAACAGCTCAAGCAACTGGGACCGGCGGCGGCAGCTTCCCTCCTGGGGCACTACGGCATCACCGTCCTGCCGTCGGCCGCCTTCACTACGCCCGAGGAGGCCGTGCACGCGGCGGAAGCCCTCGGCTGGCCCGTGGTGCTGAAAACCACGGACCCCGCCCTCCGGCACCGGCTGGACCTGGGCGGGGTACGCCTTGGCATCGAGGATGCCGATTCGCTGCGCCAGAACGTGGTGCAGATGCGGCGTGCGCTCGCCGCCTACGGCGACCCGGCCCTTGAAGTCCAGTCCATGGCAGCGGTGGGCCAGGCCTGCACCTTTCGGGCCATCGAAGACCCGTTGCTTGGCCCGGTGATTTCGTTCGGCCTCGCAGGGGACGCCGTCAACCTCCTCGACGACTGGGCCCACCGGGTTCCACCGCTGTCCGCCGCCGACGTCCACGACTTCATCCGTGCACCCAGGGCGTCACGGAAGCTGTTCGGGTACCAGGGACTGCCCGCAGTAGACGTGCAGGCCCTGGAGGACCTGGCAGCCCGGCTGGCCTGGATGAAGGACAACCATCCGGAGATCGCGCTCGTGGAATTCAACCCCGTCCTGTGCGGCACGTCCGGGGCCACGATCCTCGCCGCCGACGTGCGGATTGGCAACGCCGCGCAGCGGACGGACAGCGCCCGCAGGGCAATGCTGGGCTGAGGCGGTTAGCAAGTGACCGGCCGATCTGTGAAAATGGGGGCATGAGCTTCCAGCCTCCCGCGTCGGCGCCCGAAACGCCCGGCAATGAAAACCAGGCACTCCGACAGCACAGCTCACACAACCACGGGCTCCAGGGCCAGAGCCTCGAAGACGCGCTGCAGAAGGCCGGCTTCTACCCGCGGCTGGTCTCCGACGTCGTTGACGACGCGCTGGACGGCCGGGACTGTGTGGCCCACCTGGTGCACCTGGAAACCCACTTCGACCGGGCAGAGGTGCGGCGCCACATCACCGTGCTGGTGCTCACCGCGGACATGCTCGTCATCACCCACGTGGACGACCAGCAGCTGGACGAAGCCGGGGAGCAGATCGTCGCGCAGATCTCCACCGAATCCGTTCCCGTGGCACAGATCCGCTCCGTGGTCCTGAGCTACATGTACGCCCAGCCGCAGAACTACAAGCCGTCCGATCCCGTCCGCGAACTGACCCTGTCCATTGCGTGGTCCGGCGGCCAGCGCCTGGACATGGGGCCGGCCAGCTGCGGAGACCCGCAGTGTGAAGCCGACCACGGTTACACCGGCACCATCGCGCAGGAGGACATCGTGCTCCGCATCAGCGCCGAGGCCGACGGGCTGCAGGCCGTGCAGGACGCGAAGCTTTTTGCCCGGGCCCTGCGCGCCGTCAACACCGGCTCGGCAGCGCCCGTGTCCCACGTGCAGTCGATGGCTCCCCGTCCGCGGTCCGGGGTGTTCGGAAACCGGCTCAGCCGCGGGCACCAGCAGCGCTGAGATGCCCGAAGCCCGCCACCCAGCCGAACAGACTCCCGCCTCCGGACCCACCCCCGATCTACCGCCCGCCCCTGCCTACGGGCACCGCTCCGTCGCTGAAGTCCTTACCAGTGCCGCGGCGAGCCTGGGGGTGGACGGCTTTGAGAACACCCTCGGGCTCCCCAAGGCCAGCCGCGTCTGTGTTGTCCTCGCCGACGGCCTGGGCAGGAACCTCCTGAAGCAGAAATCCGCCCACACGCCGTTCCTGAGGTCCGTGGTGCAGGCAGGGCAGGGTGATGTCCCCGTATGGCTGGACTCAGCCTTTCCGTCCACCACGGCGGCGGCGCTGGCCAGCTTCGGGACCGGGCTTCCGGCCGGCCAGCACGGCATGGTGGGCTACGACGTCCTGGACCCCGGGCAGGACAAGGTGGTCAACCTTTTGGGGAACTGGGACCCGGGGGTTGACCCGGCCACGTGGCAGCCTTTCCCCACCGTCTTTGAGCGGGTGGCGGATCAGGTGGACGTCAGCACTGTCAGCCTTGGCCAGTTCGACGGCTCGCCCATGACCCGGGCCGCCCTGCGCGGCGGCAGGTTCATCTCCGGAACCACCGCCCACGCGCGCACCGGGGCGGCCGCCGATGCCATGGCCGCTGCCGGCCCGTCCCTGATGTACTTCTACGTGAATGAGCTGGACAAGGCCGGCCACCGCTACGGTTGCCGGTCGGAGCAGTGGGAACACCAGTTGGAGGAGCTCGACGCCACCGTCAAGCGGCTCAACTCCTCGCTGCCCGCCGGGACCACGATCCTGCTCACCGCAGACCACGGGATGCTCGACATTCCCGAATCCCAGCGCATCGACTTCTCCGCCGACTCCGCACTGGTTGACGGTGTCAGGCATACGGCCGGCGAACCCCGGATGGTGCACCTGTACCTGGAGGAAGCAGCCGCAGCGGACGGAGCTGCGGAACGGCTGCTGGCCGCCTGGAAGGCGCGGTTCGGGGACCGGGTGTGGGCTTTCACCCGGGAAGACGCCATTGCCGGGGGACTCTTCGGCGACGTGCGGCCCGCTGTTGAGGGCAGGATCGGTGACGTGATGATCGCGGCGCGGGACGCCGTCGCCCTTTATGACGGCCGGCGCATGCGGCCCACCGCCATGGAGGTCGTAGGCCAGCACGGCTCGCTGACCAAGGCTGAGCGGGAGGTCCCGCTGCTCTGTTTCACCGCCGAGGGAAGGAACCGGGGGCGTGGCTGAGCTCATCTTTTTCTCCGGCACCATGGACTGCGGCAAATCCACCCTTGCCCTGCAGATGGACTACAACCACCGGGTCCGCGGCCGCGGCGGGGTGCGGTTCAGCCGCAACGACCGCGCCGGCGAATCCCGGATCTCCAGCCGCCTGGGCCTGGAGACGGACGCCGTGGAAGTGCTGGACAGCACCGACTTCTGGGAGGAGGTCATGGTCCGCCGCACCCAAGGCCGGCGGGTTGACTACCTGATCTGTGACGAGGCCCAGTTCTACACCCCGGAACAGGTGGAGCAGCTGGCCAAGGTGGTGGACGAGATCGACGTCGACGTCTTCGCGTTCGGCATCACCGCCGATTTCCGCACCCGGCTGTTCCCGGGCTCCCAACGCCTCATCGAGCTGGCGGACCGGGTGCAGGTGCTCCAGGTGGAGGCGCTGTGCTGGTGCGGGCGCCGGGCAACGCACAACGCCAGGACGGTCGACGGCGTCATGGTCACCGAGGGTGCGCAGGTGGTGGTGGGCGACGTGGACATGGCGGTGGAGGCTGCTGTGCCGGAGGCCGGGCATGTACCTGTGGTTGGTTACGAGACATTGTGCCGGCGCCACTTTATGCGGCGGGTCACGGCACACGGTGCCTCGTTGATGGCGCAGCAGGACCAGCTGCTGCCGTTCGAGGTGGATGCCTGCCTCTGGCGCGGTTCGGGCGGCCCTGGCGAGGGCGGCCATGGCGGCCGCGGAGCCTGACGCGGCCCGGGACTGCCGGACCAGAAGATTGATCCTTCCTCTTCACCGGTGAAACCCTGCCGGGCCAGGCGGCGAAGGAACCCCCTATCCCTACTCCGGATCGCCCGCGCAAATCCCGGTACCTACCCACTCGGCGGGGGTGCAGGGGAGAAATGCGAGTACCCGCTACTGGTGCCTCAGCGTCCAGCGAAACCGTAATCTCCTTTCAGGGGCACGGTGGCTGACTGGTCTGGAATGGTCAGGGAGGGACATGGACAACCTACTCAATCTGAATATCCTTCAGCAGCCGTTGCGGTACGCCTTCGACGCGGCCAGCGTCCTGGCAATCGCGTATCTGGCGTGGCGCCCGGTTTCCGTCCGCCGGCGGGTCCGAAGAGGAACAGCGGCTCCCGAGACTGCGGGCCCGGTCCTGCGCAGCAACCAAACCCCACTTCGTGTGTGGCTTCCACCCCTGCTTGCCCTGGTTGCCGGCGCATTGGCGGGCGTACTTGTCCTGGTCATCTGCGAGGGCTGGCTGAACATCTTTGGCCTTCCGTTGGACGGGGATACCCGCACGTGGGTCATTCTTGCCTTTTCTGCCGTTGCGCTGGCCCTGATGAATTTGTGGCGCTCACGATGGTGGCGGAAGATCGTGGCCGTTGTTTCCGTCGCGGTGTTTCTGGCCACGGCTGTCCTGGGAGTGAACGCCGATTACAGGCTGAATCCCACGCTCGGTTCCCTCCTGGGAGTGAACACGGGCCGTTTCCTGACACTCCCCAAGCTGAATCCGGTCGCGGCAGGGGCGGCCACGGCGCCGTTATGGCAGACCTGGAAGCCGCCGGCAGGGATGCCGGCCACCGGGCGGACCGGTCCGGTTGCAATTCCTGCCACGGTCTCCGGTTTCCAGGCCCGCCACGCCTACCTGTATCTTCCCCCGGCAGCATTGGTTGCTGACCCGCCGCCACTACCCATCATCGTCATGATGATGGGCCAGCCCGGAGGTCCGGACCAGAACCAATACGCCGTCGCCCGTTTGAACGCCATGGCTGCCAAGAACCATGGCCTGGCCCCGCTCCTGCTCACAGTCGACCAGTTGGGAAGTCCCTACCAGAACCCCGTCTGCGTCGACTCCCCAAGCGGCAACGTTTATTCGTACGTCACCACCGACGTTGTCAATTTCATCCGAACCAACCTAAACGTCATGCCCGGCCGGGACAGTTGGGCTGTAGCGGGCTACTCAAATGGCGGCGAGTGCGCCCTGTCATTCGCTGCGAAAAGACCCGAACTCTTCGGTTCGCTTCTGGACATATCCGGTGAGATCGAGCCGGTCAGCGGCAGCGTCCAGGACACCGTCAAAACCATCTTCCGCGGCAATCAGGCCAGCTTCACCGCCGAAGAACCGGCCACAATCCTCAAAGCCCACAAATACACCGACTTGGAGGCCATCTTCACGAGCGGCACCCTGGACAGCACCTACTCACCGCAGGTATCCGCCGCCGCAGCAGATGCCAAAGCCGCCGGCATGACCACCTACCGGTTCACCGGGGATGCGATCGGCCACCGCGGAGATGCCGTTGATTACGGCTTGAAGATGGGCCTTCCACTGCTGTTCCAACGCTTCGGCCTCTCAGCGCGATGACTGAAACGCCCAACTCTGCGGTCGGGGACCGCATGGAGGCCGCCCTGCGGGGCGGTCCCGGCAATTACCTGGCCCGGTTCCCGGCACGCATGGGTCAGCTGGTCCCAAGGCTCCGCTCAGCACCTGTGACGCTCGGCTACGTGGCCCTGCTTTGGGCTGCCACAGGGGTGCCGCGGATACTGAACGTCTATCACGTGCCCTTCCGGGCCGGACTCGGATCGGTGGCAGCAGCCCCCTCATCACTCTTCATCCGGCCCTGGTCCGTTGCGTCCTCAGCTTTCTGGCTGCCACAGCCCCTGTACTACCTCGCTGCCACGGTCGCGGTGCTGCTGGCAGGCTTTCCGTTGGAGCGGCGGCTCGGATCTGCCCGGTATGCGGCGGCGGTGGCGACCAGCCAGATCCTTGGCGTCACGGTAGCAGCGGGGCTGGTTTGGTCAATACACTCCACCATGGGCTCCTGGCCGGTCGTCCTGATGTCGGACCGATACGTAGGCCCTACTGCCGCCCTCTGCGGAGTACTGATGGCGGCATCCACAACGATGCCGGTGTTGTGGCGGCGCCGCCTGCGCACGGCCCTGCTCACACTGCTGTTGCTTCTGGTCCTCTACGAGGGATCCTACGCAGACCTCGTGCGGATCTCTTCCGCAACCGCCGGACTGCTCCTGGGACCGTTCTTCTTCGGCCGCCGGCCAGTGTTCGCGTGGCCCCGGATGTCCCGGCGGGAAGTACGGGTCCTGGTGGCGCTGGGGGTTGCCGCCTTCGCGATCGGACCGGTGATCGCAGGTTTGTCCCGGCACGCTCCCGCCCCCCTCGCGGTGCTCAGGCTCCTGTCCACTGATCTCCAGCCCGTCAATCCCCAGGCGCTCAGAAGCGCCTGTTCCCCGGCACCAAGGTCCGCTGAATGCCAAATGATGCTCCTCCAGCTCCGGGCCGGGGCCGGCGGAATATTCATGGCCATTCTTCCTTGTTTCCTGCTGCTGCTCAGCGCCGAAGGGCTCCGGCGGGGCCGACGTTTTGCGTGGTGGTCTGCCCTCGCCGTTCTCGGAAGTACGGCTGCCCTGGCCGCCATCCATATAGCCGGAGTGTTGTGGCCACGGGTACTCGGGACGCTGCAGGAACAAAACATGGATTTCCAGGACCTAAGCCATCTGCACAACAAGTGGGGCCTCGTCATCCCGCTGCTGCTGCCGGGTGTGATGTTCCTGCTGGTCCTCAGATTCCGCGATCTTTTCCCTGCCAGCGCGCCTGCGGGCACCTACGCCCGGCTCGGCCGTTGGGTCCTGATGCTGGGGACCGGGCTCGCAGTCATTTACGTTGGGGCCGGGACGGCCTTGGCGGACGGCTTCACACCGGTTCCCACCCCTGCACAGTTCCTCGCAGACGTGCCCGACCGATTCCTGCCGCTCGGCTACACCCTGGACATCCCGCCCGCAATCTTCCCCGAAAGCGCCTTTGCCGTCATGGTTTATGAGGGTACCGGGATCGTTTTTTGGGCGCTGACCGGGATCCTCGTGCTCCGCTCGTTCCTGCAGACGCCCCCCAACCCGCACCCCCTGGACCCTTCGAGGGTGCGGAACATCCTTCGCTCCGGGACTGGAAACCCCCTCTCGTGGATGACCACGTGGCCAGGCAACCGCTACTGGTTTACGCCCGAAGGCGACGGGTATGTGGCCTACCGGGTTAACTCCGGCGTGGCGCTGGCCCTGGGCTCACCCGTCGGCTCGGCAGCCGGGTACCGGACGTGTGTGGCAGGGTTCGCCCGCTTCTGTGAAGAGAACGGCTGGACGCCCTGCTTCTACTCCGCCGACCAGTCCCTTCGGGATGAAGCCGCAGCAAAAGGCTGGAGCTCAATTGAAGTCGCCCTCCAGACAATCCTCCCCCTGGCCGCACTTAGCTTCGCCGGGCGGCAGTTCCAACACATCCGGACAAAAATCAACCGGGCGCGGAAGGAAGGAATTCAGGTCGAATGGATCAACTACGCGCAGGCACCCCCGGCGACCCGGCAACAAATCGACGACATATCCAAGGAATGGGTAGGCGACAAGAAACTTCCCGAACTGGGATTCACCCTCGGCGGCATCGCCGAGCTCCAGGATCCTGAGGTCCGGTGCCTGGTGGCACTGGACGCGGACGGGACGGTGCACGGAGTCACCTCCTGGCTTCCGTCATACAGTAACGGCAGGATCGTGGGCTGGACCCTTGACCTCATGCGACGACGGACCAACGGGTTTCCGAACAGTATGGAATTGCTCATCGCCACCGCCGCCCTCACACTCAGGGACGAGGGCTACAGCTACGTCAGTTTGTCCGGAGCGCCCCTCGCAAATTCCCTGCAGACCGGCGACGGCGGCGCCCCAAGTACGGCCCTGGAACGTGTGCTGGACTGGTGTGGAAACAGGCTGGAACCCGTCTACGGCTTCCGCTCGCTGCTCGCCTTCAAGAACAAGTTTGCGCCCCATTACGAGCCGCTGTACCTGGTCTACAACGACGCTGCAGCACTTCCCGCCATTGCCAACGCCATCACAACAGCCTATTTAGGAGACATTTCCACACTGCGGCGGCTGGGCCTCGCCGGACAACTCCTGCTGCCAAGAACCACGGGAAGCGGACGCGCTGCCGGATAGCTTCACACGCGGGAAGGGCGGATTCGGTTGCACCGGCGGAGTCTGCTCTTCCGCTGCTAGCCGGTCTTGCGGTAGCGGATGTGGGTGGCCAACGGCGAGTTCAGCACCTCGACGGGCTCGAAGCCGAAGGACTCGACGCCGTCGAAGATGCGCTCTCCCGAACCGAGGAGAACCGGAGCGATATCGAGCGTCAGTTCATCGACCACCCCGGCGATCAGTGCCTGGCGGACGGTGGATGCTCCACCGGCGATGTCCACGCCTTTTCCGCCGGCAGCTTCGACAGCGGCAGCGTAGGCGGCATCGAATCCTTCGGTGACGAAATGGAACGTCGTTCCACCCTCCATCTCGATGGGCGGGTGTTCATAGTGGGTCAGGACGTAGACCGGCGCGTGATAAGGCGGTTCAGGTCCCCACCAGCCGGTCCAGTCACCGTCCCATTCGCCGCGGATGGGGCCGAACATGTTCCGTCCCATCACGTATGCGCCACGCGGCCGCATCAGCCAGCCGGCTGCGACCTGGTTTTCCTCCGTGACCCGGGGATCGCCGATATGCCAGCCATGCAGTTCAAGGCCCCGCTTGCCCAGCGGGTTCTCAAGGCTCTGGTCCGGTCCGGCGACGAAGCCGTCGAGGGAAATAGACATATGGCAGGTTGTGTCCGGCACCGCGAACCTCCTGGTGATTGCGCTCTACGCGCGGCCGTTGGTGGGGATCCTAGCACGCGCCCAGGTCCATCAGGGGTGGCTGGAGGAAGCTCCTAGTCGCTTCGGGTTCCGAAAACGATCTCATCCCAAGAGGGAACGCTGGACCGCTTTGGCCTTGCCGGCCGTTCAGGCGCCTCGGCCTCCGGAAGCTGGCCGGTGCTGGGGGCAGCATCGTCCTGCTTTGCCCCGGTGCGGCGAGGGTTGCCGCCAAGCAGCTCATCCAGCCCGGCGCCGCCGGTTCCGGAGCCCTGGCTGCTGCCGGAAGGTTTCTGCGGGGACGCAGCGATGGTGATTTCCCGCGTGTCCGTGCTGACGCCGTCGTGAAGCCGCAGGGCGTCGTCCTGGGCGTCGCGGTGCGGCGGAAGCAAGCTGAGCCTGGACAGCATGGAGGGCCTGGCGTCCCTGCGGCGGATGAACGAATCGCCTTGGGCTGCGGGTGCGTCCCGCTGGTCGTCCTGGGGCTCCGGTTCCTTTGACTCAGGTTCAGGAACCACCTCGGACGGGCGGGGATGGGCCGCCGGAACCCCATGGGTCAGCAGCAGGGCCAGTGCGTCATCGGAGTCTTCGTCAACGCCTATCCGCTGGCCGCGCCGCGACCGGAGCATGTCAAGAAGGCCGTCGGATTCCTTGCCGGACTCCTGGGCTGGGCCCTGGCCGGCGGAGGAAGCCTTGGACGAGTCTGCGTCGGTTTCAAAGTCGAAGGGCCGGTCCGAGACTGCGGTGAGCCGACGGGCCGGAACGGGCCCGTCCAACGGCTCAAGCTCACTGAGCTGCTGCGCCCAGCGGTTGGTGTTCTGCAGCGATTTGCGTGCCGGACTGAATGTCCACAGGGCGGGAGGCTCCTCGCCGATGCCCGAAGTCCCGCCCGGCTTGGCTTCGAAGCTCGCTGATACCGTCCAGGTGCCGTCCTGGCGCCGCCATGAATCCCACTCCACGGTCGCGGGGTCGATGCCGTGTGCGGACAGCCGATGGGAAACCATATCGTCCAGGGTGGCGGGATTGTCGCCAAACGCGGAACGGTAGATGTCATGGCCGGGGGAGGGCGCCGCGACTTCAACTTTCCGGGCCTGCTGCGCAACGTACTCGCGCTCGGCAAGGACCGGCCCTTCGTAACGCTCCACCTTGGCCAGCGGCATCCCGGACAGCTCCGCAACGTCGGCAGCGGTTGCGCCGGCGCGGATCCGGGCCTGGATATCCCTGGGCGACATCGGAACGGCAGGCCGCTCCGCCCGCGGTTTAGGCGCAGACCGGCTGGCCGTCCTGAGGGCCTCGTCGATCGGCAGCTGGAACATCTCGCCGCCGGCCCCGCTCAACAGGAGATGCGTCCCGTCGTCGTGCACGCCTACAAGCCGTAGATCCTGCATACAAATCCTCCACCCTGGCATTACTATCAATCGAAACTCTGCCACCCGGTGGCGCGGAATTGGCTCAAGGGGCAGGGCGCGCCGTGTTTTTCCGCTTGATTCCGGCCCAAAGGGTCAGTGCCAGGGCTGCACGCCCTGCGCCGGGCAGGAATAACCGCAGGCGGGAAGCGGCTGCCGTCCTGTACTGCTGACCCTCAGCGCCGGGTCAGGGCAGCGGCCAACTTGTCCGGGTGCCGGGTGGAGGCAAGCCAGTAGGGGGTGCGGTCTGCCGGGTCGGTGATCTCGATCTTCACGACGGGGTCGATCCATCCCCGGATGCACAGGTAGGCGAGCCCGTTCAGCCTCGTGCCCCGCTCCGCCGTGGCTTCGCCGGAGGTGAACTGCTCTACGCTGCCGACAAACTTGCGTTCGATGGTGGCCCGTCCGACCGTCAGTGCGTCACGGGTCACCGTAATGCTGGGAGTGGACAGGACCAGGAGCGCGCTGATGATGGCAAAAAGCACCACTGCCGCCGTATAACCGGCCGGCATGCTGATGGGTGCGAACACCAGGATGCCGGCGGCGGAGACGCCCACGGCGATGACCCAAATCCAGGCGTTGGGCCAGAGCTTCTCCCTGTAGGTGAGGGGAGTCCCGGCCGAAGGAGTGCTGGGAACGGACGCTGGCGTGCTTGATTCGGGCATATGCCAAGCTTTCCACCTTTGGTCCGCTATTTCATCTTGGGTGCCGGGCCGGGATCTGCCCATCTGGGTCTGGTGCGCGGGCCCGGGTTAGAGTGAGTGACTGTGACTGAACATCCCACCGCAGTAGACCTCGTCCCGGAACCGGCAGCTCCAGCCGCGCCCACCTTGCAGGTCCAGTTGAAGATGCTGGATCCGGACTTGGAAGCTCCTTCCTACGCGCATCCCGGCGATGCCGGAGCGGACCTTCGCGCGCGCGAAGACGTGGTCCTGATGCCGGGGGAGCGCAAACTTGTCCCCACCGGTGTGGCCATTGCCCTGCCTGACGGGTTCGTGGCGCTGATCCACCCGCGCTCCGGACTGGCCACCAAGCACGGCCTGACGATCGTCAACGCACCGGGCACAGTGGATGCCGGCTATCGGGGGGAGATATCGGTAACCCTGTTGAACACCGACTCATCACACCCGATTGAGCTGCGCCGCGGCGATAGAATTGCCCAGATGGTTATCCAGCGGGTGGAACACGCCCAATTCATTCCTGTCAGCGAATTGAGCGAATCCGTGCGCGGCACCGGAGGCTTCGGCTCCACCGGCGGGTTCAACATTCCCGGAGCTTGACACCTCCACCCACAACCGCTGCCACGCCAGCACGCACGACGGCAGGACCTGGTCCCGACCGGCAGATATTGAGAACTGGCACATTTTAGGAACGAAGGAGTCACCCATGGTCTTTGGGCTCGGCAGGAAAGCCAAGAAGGAAGAGCCGGAGCAACCGGCCGAAGAGCTCACGGCAGCGGAACCCGGAGAAGCCAGGGCCGCCGCTTCCACGCGCGGCCAGGATGGCCCCTTCGATGAGTCCGAGGTAAGCGGCCGGGACGGCTTCGTAGACCTCGGCGCCCTGCTGATCACTCCCAGCGAGGGACTCCAGCTCCGCCTCGAGGTTGAAGAGGCAACGCAACGGGTGGTGGCAGTCACCCTTGACCTCAACGGATCCAGCCTCCAACTGCAGGCGTTCGCCGCCCCCAAGACAGAGACGCTGTGGGACGAAATCCGCGAACAGATCGGCCAGTCGGTCGGTGCCCAGGGCGGCCAGGTCGAAGAAGTGGAAGGCGCGTTTGGTACGGAACTGGTTGCCAAACTCCCTGCCGGGCTTCCGGACGGCAGCCAAGGCTACCGGGTCGCCCGTTTCATCGGCGTCGACGGTCCGCGCTGGTTCCTCCGCGGAGTCCTGGGCGGACCCGCCGCCTTGGAACGCCCGGCCGCCGAGCCGCTCG
This sequence comes from Pseudarthrobacter sp. fls2-241-R2A-127, assembly GCF_030209355.1. Taxonomy (GTDB): domain Bacteria; phylum Actinomycetota; class Actinomycetes; order Actinomycetales; family Micrococcaceae; genus Arthrobacter. The sequence goes on along the minus strand of NZ_JARVSF010000010.1, from coordinate 71,194 downwards.
AGACGCTCTTCCGCAAGGTGGTGGTGGTCCGGGGTGACAGCCCCATGCCGCCGCGGGACCTGCTGCAGCTGCGGCTCCCCAAGGATGCCTCCGCTACTCCTCCGCCCGCCGGTCCCACTTTGGAGGAACCAGAACGTGGTCCCGAAATCACCCAAATCGGCTGAGGCCGCACACGGCGGACCCGCCCAGGCGTCCGGCGGGCCGACCCCGCTGGACCAACTTCCGGACAAAGGACGCGTGCTGTGCCAAGGGCACATTGAATCCGTGACCTTCGTACCCGCAGACCGGACGGCGGAGTTCAGCGTCATCGTCTCCGAGACCGGAACCGGACGGCCGGGCCCAGGCCCCGGCCGGAACAAACCGGCGCGGCTTCGCATCGTGTGGCTGGGCCGACGACGGGTGCCGGGCATCGAAGCGGGCGCCGAGATCCGGGTAGAGGGCATGCTCGCACGCGGCAAGGACATGCCCACCATCTTCAACCCCCGTTACGAAATCTTGTCCCGCCAGGAGAACGAATGACCGAGCAGCAGCCCGAACAGTCCTCCGAAATCTCCGGCGCGTCCCGGCGGGGTGCTGGCCCGTCGCCGGCAGCCCCGCAGTCGCCGGTGGCCGGCCTGGCCGCGGAGTACGCGGCCAAGGCAGGACTCCACCGCACCCACGACGGCCGGGTGGATGTCCTGCGGAGCGCCGGGGGAGTCCAGGGCATTGCGGAGAGCATTGTCCCCGGCCTGGTCTTCCTCGTGGCGTTCACCGTGACCCGGGAGCTCACACTCTCGCTGGTGGCTGCCCTGGCATCGGCGGCCGCCTTCACCATCGCCCGGCTGGCACAGCGGCGCCCCCTCACCCAGGCCCTGGCAGGGGTGGTGGGCGTCGGCATTTCGGCGTGGCTGGCCAACACCACCGGCAAGGCCGAAGACTTCTACCTGCCCGGCTTCTTCACCAACGCGGCCTACATCCTGGCGATGGTGGTTTCCATCATCGCCAAATGGCCAGTGGCCGGGCTCCTCTTTGGTTTCATCCGTAACGAGGGAGTGGACTGGCGCAAGAACCCGGACCGCGTCAAGGCGTACCGGCTGGGTACCTGGATCATCGTGGCGGTCCTGGCACTTCGGCTCATCGTGCAGGTGCCCCTGTACCTGATGGGCGCTGACGGCCTGGCGGCCCTCGCCACCACGCGGCTGATCATGGGCGCGCCGCTGTACATCCTTGGGGTCTGGGTGGCCTGGCTCGTAACCCGTCCGGCACCGGCCGGCGCCGAAGATCAGCCCGACGCGGGACAAGGCGCCTGACGCCCTAAGCTGCTTGACGCCCCAGGGCGCCTGACGCCTCAAGGCGCCAGGCGCGCCTACCCGTCGAAGCCGTCGTCATCCGGCACCGGACCGTACTCGCTTGCGGCAGGCTGGACGCCGACGGCGGGCTGCGGCGGGGTGCCGGCGTCGATGCTCCCGGGAGCTGAGGAGAGGAGCTCACGCAACCTGTCCTCCGCGGCGATCGTGGTAACGAAGAAGAGCTCGTCGCCGCCGTCGATCACGTCGTCCCGGCTCGGGGTGATGGGAGCCTGGTCGCGGAGGATTGCCACCAGCGTGGCGTCCTCCGGCCAGTGGATGTCCCCGACGGTCATGCCGATTACGTGCGAGTCGTGGGGCACTGTGAACTCCACCAGCGATGCGACGCCGGTCTGAAGCGTCAGGAGCCGGACGAGGTCGCCGATCTCCACCGCCTCCTCCACGAGGGCGGTCATCAGCTGCGGGGTGTTGACGGCGACGTCAACACCCCAGGAATCATTGAACATCCAGTCGTTCTTGGGGTTGTTGACCCGGCCGACGGTGCGGCCCACCCCGAACTCGGTCTTTGCCAGCAGCGACACCACCAGGTTGACTTTGTCGTCACCAGTAGCGGACACCACGACGTCGGCGTCTTCCACCTTGGCGCCCTGGAGCGTGGAAAGCTCACACGCGTCACCCACCAGCCAGTGGGCTCCCCGCAGGCCGCTGCGCCCGATTACCTCCGGCTTGAGGTCGATCAGCAGGATCTCATGCTTGTGCGCCAGCAGTTCCCGGGCGATGGACGAACCGACGCTGCCTGCGCCGACGATGACTACTTTCACTGGTACTCCTTGGCGGGGGCTTTGGCGAGGATCTGGGCGATCAGGGCGCTGCGGTCCACCTGCAGCATGGCGTGCACGGTGTCGCCGTCCTGGTACGCGGTACCTGCGTCGGGCAGCAGGCCTTCGCCGAAACGGGTGAGATAGGCCACGCGGACACCGGCAGCCTTCTCGATGCTGCTGATCCGGTGCCCGATCCAGCCGCCGTCCAGGTCCAATTCGGCCAGGACCAGCCGCCCGGAGGGTTCGCGGAAATCGCCGGCCAGGTGCTGCTCGGGCAGGATGCGGCGCAGGACCTGGTCTGCGCTCCAGCGGACGGCAGCAACGGTGGGGATGCCCAGGCGCTGGTAGATTTCAGCGCGTCCGGGGTCGTAGATCCGGGCCACCACGTGCGGGACGTGGAACGTCTCGCGGGCCACACGGGTGGCCAGGATATTGGAGTTGTCGCCGCTGGACACTGCCGCGAAGGCATAGGCTTCACCGACACCGGCCTGCTTGAGGGTGTCGCGGTCGAAACCCACACCCGTGACCTTCCGGCCCGTGAACCCCTGGCGGAGCCGGCGGAACGCGCGGTCGTCCTGGTCGATGATGGCCACGGAATGCCCGGCATCCTCCAGCGTGTGCGCCAGCGTTGCCCCCACCCGGCCACATCCCATGATCACGAAATGCGCCACCGTATCTCCTCTGTATGTACGTCACGATCGTGCAGCTAGAACTCTACCGGCACGTCCGCGGTTCGGCCCGGCCCCGCCCCGTCATGACATCGTCGGCGATTCAGACTAACTTTGTGGGGTGTTGACAATACTGAACGCCGTCAAACGCGTGCTGGTGGGCAGGCCCTTCCGGAATGACCGCCTCGCCCATACCCTGCTTCCGAAAAAGATCGCACTGCCGATCTTCGCGTCCGACGCGTTGTCGTCCGTAGCCTATGCCCCGGACGAGATCCTGCTGACCCTTGCCCTTGCAGGCGTCAGTGCGGTGACGATCTCACCGCTGGTGGGCCTGGCCGTGATGGTGGTCCTGCTGACCGTCGTCGCCTCCTACCGGCAGAACGTCCACGCGTACCCCTCCGGCGGCGGCGACTACGAGATCGCCAACGTGAACATGGGAAAGTACGCCGGGCTGACCGTGGCCTCGGCGCTCCTGGTGGACTACGTCCTGACGGTTGCCGTGTCCATGTCCTCGGCCGCGGCCTACCTGACCACGGCTGTGCCGTCCCTGCATGGCCAGCAGGCCGTCATTGCCACCATCGGCGTCGTCATCCTTGCCCTGGTGAACTTGCGCGGCATTAAGGAAGCGGGCAGCGTCTTCGCCGTCCCCACCTACATCTTCATGGCCTCCATCCTGGGCATGACGGCGGTGGGCATCTTCCAGGCGGCCACCGGGCAGTTGGGCCAGGCGCCGTCGGCAGCCTTCACCATTGTTCCGGCGGAGGGCTTCGACCAGGGCCTGGTGGGGCTGGCCGGCGCATTCCTGCTCCTGCGGGCCTTCTCCTCCGGCGCCGCGGCCCTGACCGGTGTTGAAGCGATCAGCAACGGCGTTCCCAACTTCCGGCACCCCAAGAGCAAGAACGCAGCCACCACCCTGCTGCTCCTGGGCGTCATCGGTGCCGCGATGCTCGCGGGCATCATCTACCTGGCGAACGCCACCAAGGTCCACATCGTGCTGGACCCTGCCAAGGAATTCCTGCTCAACGGCAACCCGCTGCCGGAGGGCTACATCCAGAACCCGGCCATCAGCCAGATCGCGCAAACGATCTTCGGCGCCGGCAGCATTCCCTTCTACATCGTGGTGGCAGCCACCGGCGTCATCCTGGTGTTCGCCTCCAACACCGCCTTCAACGGCTTCCCCGTGCTGGGCTCCATCCTGGCGCAGGACGGTTACCTGCCCCGTCAGCTGCGCACCCGCGGCGACAGGCTCGCCTTCAGCAACGGCGTGCTGGCCCTTGCCGCCGGCGCCCTGGTGCTGATCATCTCCTTCGACGCCGACGTCACCAAGCTGATCCAGCTCTACATCGTGGGCGTGTTCATCTCCTTCACCCTCAGCCAGCTCGGCATGATCAGGCACTGGGGCCGCGAACTGAAACTGGCCAAGGACAAGGCCGTGCGGCGCCGGATGATGAAGTCCCGGACCATCAACACCATCGGTTTCGGCATGACCGGCCTGGTGCTGGTCATCGTCCTCATCACCAAGTTCCAGCAGGGTGCATGGATCGCGCTGCTGGCCATGTTCATCCTCTTCCTGATCATGTGGAGCATCCGGGCGCACTACGACAATGTGGCCAAGGAACTTGCCGTGGACGAGGACTCCTCGCCGCGCGCCCTGCCCACAAGGGTCCACGCAGTGCTGCTGGTCTCGCACGTCCGCAAGCCTGTCCTGCGTGCCCTGGCCTACGCCCGCGCGTCCAGGCCCTCGCGGCTGGACGCCATCACGGTGGACATCGATCCGGAAGAGACAGCCCACACCATTACCGACTGGGAGAAGCTTGAAATCCCGGTCCCGCTGACGGTCCTTGCCAGCCCGTACCGCGAGACGGTCACGCCCATCATGGACTACGTCAAGCAGATGCGCCTTGACTCCCCGCGGGACCTCATCGTGGTCTACATTCCCGAATACGTCGTGGGTAAGTGGTGGGAACAGCTGGTGCACAACCAGACCGCACTGCGCATCAAGACCCGGCTGCACTTTGAACCGGGCGTCATGGTGGCCAGCGTTCCCTGGCAGCTCAAATCATCCGAAGAAGCCAAGAACCTGCAGGACGTCCAGTGACCGTAAGAACCCCGCCCGCGGCAGTACCGGCAACCGACCAGGCCGGCCACGCCGGCGAAGAGGCCGTGCTCGACGTCGGGCCCGTAGCCCACGGCGGTCACTGCGTGGCACGCCACGAAGGCCGCGTGGTCTTCGTCCGGCACGCGATCCCCGGCGAGAAAGTCCGTGCCCGGCTGACTGATGCCGGCGAGGACGCCAAGTTCTGGCGGGCGGACGCCGTGGAGATCCTCGAGGCATCCCCGGACCGGGTGGAGCACTTCTGGCACCTCGCGGATTCAGGCCGGGCCTGGGGCCACGGCCATCCGCCGGTGGGCGGCGCCGAATTCGGGCACATCAAGCTGGCCCGGCAGCGGCAACTCAAAGCCGACGTCCTGGCTGAGCAGCTCACCCGGCTGGCCGGCGTCGACCCTGCAGCGTCCGGGTGGACCGGCGGCGTGGAAGCCGTGGGGGAGTCGCACGACGACGGCTCCGGCCTCGGGTGGCGGACCCGGGCGAGCTTTTCGGTCACCCCCGGCGGGAAGCTTGGGATGCACGCGCACCGCTCCGGGCACATCGTTCCGGTACGCGACATGCCGCTGGCCACCGAAGCAGTCAACGCCCTGCGCCTGTGGGAATTGGACCTGCAGGGCATTGACCGCGTTGAGGTGGCGGCTCCGGCCAACGGCTCCCGGCCGCTGGTACTCCTGGCACCGGCCCCCGGAACCAAGGACAAACGGCTCCGGGCCATCGCCGCTGGACTGCCGGCGGACGTGTCCGTGGCGGCGTTCGACCCGGTCAGCGGCGACGTGACCCAGGTCCGGGGCCGGACGTGGGTGCAGGAATCGGCGGCCGGACACGACTACCGCGTGTCCGGCGCGGGCTTCTGGCAGATCCATCGCGACGCGCCCGGAACACTTGTGGGCGCTGTCACAGAATTCCTGCAGAGTGGAGGCTTCCTGCAGGCCGGGGCAGTGGTGGCGGATCTCTACGCCGGCGCCGGCCTCTTCACGGCGGTGCTGGCCGATGCCGTGGGCGAGACCGGGTCCGTACTCTCGGTTGAAGGCGCGCCCGGGTCCAGCCGCGATGCCCGCAAGAACCTCCATTCCGCACCGAAGGTCGAGGTGGTCCAGGGCCGCGTGGAGCGTGTGCTCCGCCAGAAGCCGCGGAACTTCGACGCCCTCATCCTCGACCCGCCCCGTGCGGGAGCCGGGAAAGCCGTCGTCGGGCAACTCGTTGCCTCGCAGCCCCGTGCCATTGCCTACGTGTCCTGTGATCCGGCGTCGTTTGCCCGTGACCTCGGTTACTTCCAACGCTCAGGCTGGGAACTCGCAGGGCTCCGTGCCTTCGACCTGTACCCCCACACCCACCACCTGGAGACCGTGGCACTGCTGGCTCCCGGTCCGTGATGCCACCGCTGTTTTGGACTACGATGGCCGTAGTAGTCCCACGTCGCGCCCGAATTCTCGGCCGGCCGTGTGCAATTTTCGGGCCCTCGAACTACTTAGGGCATCCTAACTAGCAGGCGGTCAACCGCGCGACAAAGATGAAACTGTTGCGAGAGGAGTCCTGCGATGAGCACTGTGGACAGCTTCGGTTCAAAAGGCAAACTTAATGTAGCCGGAACCGAATACGAAATTTTCCGGTTGAACTCCGTTGAAGGTGCAGAAAACCTTCCGTTCAGCCTCAAGGTATTGCTTGAAAACCTGTTGCGGACCGAGGACGGCGCCAACATCACGGCCGACCACGTCCGCGCACTGGCCGGTTGGGATCCCAACGCCGAGCCCGACACTGAAATCCAGTTCACGCCGGCGCGCGTGATCATGCAGGACTTCACTGGCGTGCCCTGTGTTGTGGACCTCGCCACCATGCGTGAGGCCGTCAAGGAACTTGGCGGAGACCCCAAGCGGGTCAACCCGCTGGCACCGGCCGAAATGGTCATCGACCACTCCGTGCAGATCGACGCCTTCGGCAACTCCGGCGCACTGGAGCGCAACATGGAGATCGAGTACCAGCGCAACGGCGAGCGGTACCAGTTCCTCCGGTGGGGCCAGACCGCGTTCGACGACTTCAAGGTGGTCCCGCCGGGAACCGGCATCGTGCACCAGGTGAACATCGAATACCTGGCCCGCACCGTCATGACCCGCGAGGTTGACGGTTCGCTGCGTGCCTACCCTGACACCTGCGTCGGCACCGACTCGCACACCACCATGGTGAACGGCCTGGGCGTGCTCGGCTGGGGCGTCGGCGGCATCGAGGCCGAGGCTGCCATGCTCGGCCAGCCGGTCTCCATGCTGATCCCACGCGTCGTCGGCTTCAAGCTGACCGGCTCCATCCCCGCCGGTGCCACCGCCACCGACGTCGTTCTCACCATCACCGAGCAGCTGCGCCAGCACGGCGTGGTGGGCAAGTTCGTTGAGTTCTACGGCGAGGGCGTCGCTGCCGTGCCGCTGGCTAACCGCGCCACCATCGGCAACATGAGCCCCGAGTTCGGTTCCACCGCCGCCATGTTCCCGATCGACGACGTCACCCTTGACTACCTGCGCCTCACCGGCCGGTCCGACGAGAACGTCGCCCTGGTCGAGTCCTACGCCAAGGAACAGGGCCTCTGGCACGATCCCTCCCGCGAGATCAAGTTCTCCGAGTACCTCGAGCTGGACCTGTCCACGGTTGTCCCGTCGATCTCGGGCCCGAAGCGTCCGCAGGACCGCATCATCCTCTCCGAGTCGAAGGCACAGTTCCGTGAGGACCTGCGCAACTACGTCAAGGTGGACCTCGCCGACGGCAGCCTGGACGAAGCGATTGACGAGAGCTTCCCGGCATCGGATTCGCCGTCCTTCACTGCGAACGCCACCCACTTGTCCGAGGAAGCCCCGCACGCCCACGGCCCCAAGTCCAACGGGCGTCCGGCGAAGAAGGTCGCGGTCAAGACCGCTGACGGCCGCGAGTTCGAACTGGACCACGGAGCCGTGTCGATCGCCTCGATCACTTCGTGCACCAACACCTCCAACCCCTCCGTGATGCTGGCCGCCGCACTGCTGGCCCGCAACGCCGTGGAAAAGGGCCTGGCCGCAAAGCCGTGGGTCAAGACCTCGGTCGCTCCCGGCTCCAAGGTGGTCACCGACTACTACAACAAGTCGGGCCTGACCCCCTACCTGGAGAAGCTCGGTTTCTACATCGTGGGCTACGGCTGCGCCACCTGCATCGGCAACTCCGGCCCGCTGGACGCCGAGATCTCCGAGGCCATCCAGGCCAACGACCTCTCCGTCACCGCCGTGCTTTCCGGCAACCGCAACTTCGAAGGCCGGATCAACCCCGACGTCAAGATGAACTACCTGGCCTCCCCGCCGCTGGTCATCGCGTACGCCCTGGCCGGAACCATGGACTTCGACTTCGAGAACGACGCCCTGGGCCAGGACGAAGCCGGCAACGACGTCTTCCTCAGGGACATCTGGCCCAACCCGGTCGAGGTCCAGCAGGTCATCGACTCCTCGATCGACAAGGGCATGTTCGCCCGCGGCTACGAGGGCGTCTTCGAAGGCGACGACCGCTGGAAGGCCCTGGACACCCCCGCCGGCGACACCTTCGCCTGGGATGAGAAGTCCACTTACGTCCGGAAGCCCCCGTACTTCGAGGGCATGCAGGCCCAGCCGGAACCGGTAAAGGACATCACCGGTGCGCGCGTGCTGCTGAAGCTCGGCGACTCCGTCACCACCGACCACATCTCCCCGGCCGGTTCCTTCAAGTCCGACACCCCCGCCGGCCAGTACTTGCTGGCCAACGGCGTGGAGCGCAAGGACTTCAACTCCTACGGCTCACGCCGTGGCAACCACGAAGTGATGATCCGCGGAACGTTCGCGAACATCCGCATCAAGAACCAGCTCCTGGACGGCGTTGAGGGTGGCTTCACCCGCGACTTCACCCAGGCGGACGGTCCGCAGGCCTACGTCTACGACGCCGCCCAGAACTACCAGGCAGCCGGCACCCCGCTGGTGGTCCTGGCAGGCAAGGAGTACGGTTCCGGTTCTTCCCGCGACTGGGCCGCCAAGGGCACCGCCCTGCTGGGCGTCAAGGCCGTCATCGCCGAGAGCTACGAGCGCATCCACCGCTCCAACCTCATCGGCATGGGCGTCCTGCCGCTGCAGTACCCGGCCGGCGAGAACGCTGCCAGCCTGGGCCTGACCGGCACGGAAACCTTCGCCGTTGAGGGCGTCACCGCCCTGAACGAGGGCACCACGCCCAAGACCCTGAAGGTCACCGCCACCGCGGAGGATGGCTCCTCGAAGTCGTTCGACGCCGTCCTGCGCATCGATACCCCGGGTGAAGCGGACTACTACCGCAACGGTGGCATCCTGCAGTACGTGCTGCGCCAGATCTCCGCCAACTAGCGGGTCCTGACAGCAGTCACCATCCACCCCGAAGCCCCGGCCGGTCACCGACCAGCCGGGGCTTCGGCTTTGCAGCCAAGCCAAGGCGTTAGAGTTAAACGGCACGTCTACCACCCAAAGGAGGGGTCATTGGGAATCTTGGACACCATCCGGAATCCGCAGGACCTGAACGAGTTGACCGAGGAACAGCTGGAGCAGCTGGCCTCGGAGATCAGGGAGTTCCTGATCACGAACGTCTCACAGACGGGCGGACACCTCGGACCCAACCTTGGCGTCGTGGAACTGACGCTGGCCGTACACCGCATCTTCGAATCCCCCCGCGACAGCATCGTCTTCGACACGGGCCACCAGTCCTACGTCCATAAGCTCCTCACCGGGCGCCAGGACTTCAGTACACTCAGGCAGGAAGGCGGCCTCTCCGGCTACCCTTCACGCGCGGAGTCCGAACACGACATCGTGGAAAGCTCGCACGCGTCCTCCTCCCTGTCCTGGGCGGACGGCATCTCCCGGGCCCGCCAGCTCACCGGCGAAGGCGACCGGCACGTGGTGGCCATCGTGGGCGACGGCGCCCTGACCGGCGGCATGGCCTGGGAAGCCATCAACAACATCGCAGCAGACAAGAAACGCCGCGTGGTCATCGTCGTCAACGACAACGGCCGTTCCTACGCCCCCACCGTGGGCGGCTTCGCCGACTACCTCGCGTCCCTGCGCCCCACCATCGACTCCTTCCGCGCCGCACCCGCCTATGAAGGCGCACTGGACTGGTGGAAGAAGAAGCTCCAAAACGGCGGCCCCGCCGGACAGTTCACCTACAAGAGCCTGCACGCCATGAAAAAAGGCATCAAGGACTGGTGGGCCCCGCAAGGCATGTTCGAGGACCTCGGCATGAAGTACATCGGCCCCGTGGACGGCCACAACCTCCAGGCCATGGAGCATGCGCTCTCCACCGCCAGGAACTACGGCGGCCCCGTGATCGTCCACGCCATGACCGAAAAGGGGCATGGGTACGCCCCTGCCCGCGCCCATGAAGCGGACCAGTTCCACGCGGTAGGCATCATCGATCCCGAAACCGGCGAACCAACGGGCACCGGCGGCGCACAGTCCTGGACCTCGGTCTTCGCCGACGAGATCGCCGCCATCGCCGACGAACGCGAGGACATCGTCGGCATCACCGGAGCCATGCTGATCCCGGTGGGCCTGCACAAGTTTGCCGCCAAGCACCCGAAGCGCGTCATCGACGTCGGCATCGCCGAGCAGCACGCCCTTACCGCTGCTGCCGGCATGGCTTTTGGCGGGCTCCACCCCGTCGTCGCCGTCTACGCCACCTTCCTGAACCGGGCCTTCGACCAGTTGCTGATGGACGTCGCCCTCCATAAGGCCGGCGTCACCATCGTGCTGGACCGGGCCGGTGTCACCGGCCCGGACGGCCCCAGCCACCACGGCATGTGGGACATGGCCATGGTCCAGATCGTTCCCGGCCTCCACCTCGCCGCACCCCGCGACGCCACCCGCCTGCGGGAGGAACTTCGGGAAGCGGTGGCCATCGGCGACGCGCCCAGTGTGGTCCGCTTCTCCAAAGGATCGGTGGGTCCCGAGGTGGAAGCCCTGGAACGGCTCAGCGACGGCGTGGACATCCTGGCACGCCGCCCCTCCGGCTCCACCGAGAACGACGTCCTGATCGTCAGCGTCGGTGCCATGTCCGAGCTCGCCCTCGACGTCGCCAACCGGCTTGGCGCACAGGGCATCAGCAGCACGGTAGTGGATCCACGCTGGGTGCTCCCGGTCAGCCGTTCGATCATTGCGCTGGCCTCGCACCACCGGCTGGTGATCTGCATCGAGGACGGCGTCAGGGCCGGCGGCGTCGGCCCGCGCATCCGCCAGGAAATGCGGGCAGCCGGTGTGGATACCGCACTGAACGAGGTGGGCCTGCCCGTCGAGTTCCTCGACCACGGCACCCGCGCCCAGGTCCTGGAGCGCGTGGGACTCACCGCCCAGCAGATAACGCACGACGTCGTCGCACAGGTTTTGGGCACAAAGGTACCGTTCGCGCGTCCCCTGCCCGGGCAGCAGCACCCCACCACTGGCAGCCTCCCGATCCTGTGAGGGACGAAGACGCACTGAAATACCCGGGCGCCGTGGGGGAGTCGGGGCCCGTTGTGCACACCACCACCACGCGGGTCCCGGGCAACCTTAAGCCGGGCCAGCTGGTGGTATCCCGGAACCGGAAATGGAACGGCAAGGCACATTGGGTGGTGCCAGGGCGGTATCTCGGTGAAGACCAGCACGGATGGTGGATCTTCCAGGGCACCAACGAGTTCTGCTCGCGCCCCGGCGCAGCGTTCTACACACGCTCTGACGCGGTGCTCCTGGTACCGCGCCACGGCGACTGGGTGGCCACCTTCTACGATTCCGCCCATCCCGCCGGTGTGCAGCTCTACATCGACCTCGCAGTGGGCCACGAATGGACCGACATCAGGCCTGCCGTGACCGAGTTCCATGTGATCGACATGGACCTGGACGTGATCCGCACCGAATCACGGGGTGTCTTCATCGACGACCAGGACGAATTCGCGGAACACAGCGTGTCCATGCGCTACCCGCAGCGGCTGATCGAGGACATCCAGTCGGCCGCGGATGTGCTTTTCCATGCCGTGAAGGCGCAGCAGGCGCCTTTCGACGGTACCGACGTTGAATGGTTTACAAAGGGACGCATATGAGCGGCATAGTCAGGGTCTACAAGCGCGACGACGAGGGAATCCTCCACTTCCGGGAAGCCTGGTTCGACGAGGAGTACTCCCAGTTCGTCATGAATTTCGGCGCCGTGGGGCACCAGAGCAAAACGGAGGAAACCGACGTCCCCGATGCAGATGGTGCCGACAGCCTGCTGGATGCTTTCGCAGCCCAGTGCCAGGAGGACGGCTACGCCGAAATCCCCAACGAGGAGCAGTCCTGGGTAGTGGCGCAGTTCGCCCTCAAGACCAGGGAAGGCACGGAACGGGACCGCTACCTGGAGCAGAAAGCCAAGGACGCCCTCATCAGCCACCTTGCCTGGCGCGGACTCGGAACGGTGGAGCGGTCCGAGTTCACGGATTACAAACTGAACATCTACTGCCTCTGCCCGGACGTGAACAAGGCCGTCAACGCCATCAAGGTGTGCGCCCGGGGCGAGGACCTGGACTTCACCAAGCTCAGCATTGGTGCGGCCCCGTACAGCGAACCCGGGCATTTCAAACTCAAGCACTCAGCCAAGCCAGCCAACAGCTTCAGCCTCTAGGAGTCGTCCGTGACCAATTACCGCCGCGTTGGAAAATCAGGCCTCACCGTCTCCACGGTAGGCCTCGGATGCAACAACCTTGGCCGGGCCAACACCGCCACTGAGTCGCAGCAAGGCACGGACGCCGTTGTATCCGCAGCCCTGGAGGCCGGGATCACGCTGTTCGACGTTGCGGACAACTACGGCCGCGAACCGGGACTGAGCGAGACCATGCTGGGCAAGGCACTCGGAAGCCGGCGGGACCAGGCCGTGGTGGCCACCAAGTTTGGGATGGACACCCAAGGAGCCAACGGCCCCGACTTCGGTGACCGTGGCTCCCGCCGCTACATCATCCAGTCCGTCGAAGCGTCCTTGCGCCGGCTCGGTACCGACTGGATCGACCTCTACCAGTTCCATACCCCGGATCCGCTGACACCCATCGACGAGACCCTGGCCGCGCTGGACGACCTCGTCCGCAGCGGCAAGGTCCGGTACATCGGCCATTCCAACCGGGCCGGCTGGCAGATCGCCCAGGCCGAGTACGTGGCCCGCGAACTCGGCGGCGCACGCTTCGTCTCCACCCAGAACCACTACAACCTCCTGGACCGCCGGGCGGAGCAGGAAGTCACCCCGGCCGCCGAAGCCCTCGGCTTGGGCGTCCTGCCCTACTTCCCGCTGGCCAACGGGCTGCTGACGGGCAAGTATGCGCCCGGCCACGCGCCGGACGGTTCGCGCCTCAGCCACACGCGGACCAACATGGTGGCGGACGCCGACTGGGACCAGCTGGGCCGGTTCAGCAGGTTCGCCAAGGAACGCGGCCTCACCGAAGTGGAGGTTGCCTTCTCCTGGCTTGCCGCGCAGCCATCCGTGGCCAGCGTCATCGCGGGCGCCACTAAACCGGAGCAGGTCCGGCAGAACGCCTCGGCCGCCGACTGGCAGCCGTCGGCTGAAGACCTTGCGGAGCTGGACGCCATCTTCCCGTCCGTTCCCAAGGTTGCCCTCTTCTAGGACAGCGGAAAACCCAGAGCACGGGAAGTACCGCGACTGTGACCTCCTACCTGCTGGACGTCGATACCGGCATTGACGACGCCCTGGCGCTGGCCTACCTCGCCGCGCTGCCGGAGACGGAATTCGTGTGCGTCACCGCAACGCCCGGAAACGTGGACGCCGGGCAGGTGGCCCGCAATACCCTGGCATTGCTGGAACTCTGCGGCCGGCCGGGCGTCGAAGTGGCCATCGGGGCGCACGGGCCGCTGTCCATTCCGCTTACCACCACACCCGAAACCCACGGTCCGCAGGGGATTGGCCACGCTGTGCTGCCCGAGCCGGCCGGGCGGGTGTCGGCGCGGAACGCCGTCGACCTGTGGGTGGAACACGCCCGCGCCAGGCCGGGGGAGCTCACCGCCCTCATCACCGCACCGCTGACCAATTTCGCCCTGGCCCTCCGCCAGGAGCCCGACCTGCCTGACCTCCTGGCCGGAGTGGTGATCATGGGCGGGAGCTTCTACCACCAGGGGAACACCACCCCGACGGCTGAGTGGAACACCCACGTGGACCCGCACGCGGCCAAGGAGGTGTACGCGGCGTACCGCGGCAGACCGCTGGCGAAGCTGCCGATCGTCTGTTCGCTGGACACCACCGAGCGGATGGAGTTACGCCCGGAACACGTCCGGCAGCTCGCCGAGGCGGCCGGTGCGGCGCCGGAACTGGTCCTGCCGGAGCAGCCCGAGGGCCTGCGCAGTACGTCCGGCAACACCCTCATCCGCCATCTCTCCGACGCCTTGCGGTTCTACTTCGAGTTCCACCGGCTGTACGACCAGGGCTACCTGGCGCACGTCCATGATTTCTTCGCCGCCGGGGTTGCCGCGGGCACGCTCGAGTACAGCGTCCGCCCCGCCACAGTGGACGTCGAGACCGATTCTGCGTTGCTGATGGGAACCACCGTGGCCGATTACCGAGGACTGTGGGGCGCGCCGCCCAACGCCAGGATTGTTTCCGGCAACAACCCCGGGCAGGCGTTCCGGGAACTGGTGTCAGCCGTCGGCGGCCTGGCCTGGCGGGTGGGTTAGGCCGCCCCGGCGCGGTCCTCGCGGGGCACGCCGGATTACCGGACTACCGCCGGACTCCGGCCCGGAAATGCCCGGTAGAATGGGCCACGGACCGGCCCGGCGCAGTTGCCGCCGGCTGCTGCCGAGGTGACATAGGCAGCTCCACCCAAGCCCGGTTCTGCCGGGCCACTGCCCGCACCCGAAGGAAACATTCCCCATGTCATCGCCCTCCCTGACGCTTCCGTCCCAGGAACGCCCGGCGGCCCGCCGCCGCCGGCTGCTGGAGATCCTCGGCGCCCTGGCCATCGCCGCCACCTACGTCTACCTGGTCCTGAACCAGCCGTCCGACATCACCGGGGGTCCGGGGAGTGCCTCGGCCCTAATCGCGCTCTCCGGTTTCCTGGCAGGGGCCGTCCTGTTGATCGTGGCCGTCCTGCCCACACTGCCCGCGTCCACGCTGGTGCTGATACCGGTGGCGCTGGTCCTGAACATCGTGCTGGGCCAGTTTGTTGGCAGCACCCTGGTGCCCTTCTACCTCGACGCCATCGGTACCGTGCTGATCGCCGTGCTGGCAGGTCCTGCCGCCGGCGCTGCCACCGGCGCACTCAGCAGCATCGTCTGGTCCTTCTTCAACCCCACCGTGCTGCCTTTCGCGGCCGGCGCAGCGCTCATCGGCTGCCTTGCCGGGCTGGCCGCCCGCTACGGCCTCTTCCGCCGTTTCTACCTCGCCCCGGTGGCCGGTTTCGTCACCGGCATCATCGCCGGCGTGGTGTCCGCCCCGGTGGCGGCGTTCGTCTTCGGCGGAACCTCGGGAGTGGCCACAGGCGCGATCGTCAGCGCCTTCCGTGCCATGGGCGACACCCTCCTGGCGGCCATCACCAAGCAGGCACTGATCTCCGACCCCATGGACAAGGCCATCGTGTTCACCATCGTGGCCATCCTCGTCTACGCCCTGCCGCGCAGGGCACGGCAGCAGTTCCCGTTCCTGCGCCGCCACCGGGTCCTGGCAGGCAAGGCCCCGGCCGCGACCACTGAGGCACCGGCGCAGGGCGCTGCCCGGGACAACTGACCACGCCGTGACCGCATCCTCCCCACGCACGGCCGCCGGGCCGGACAGGCCAGGGCGCCTGAATCCGCTGACCTTGCTTGCTGCTGCCGGGAGTACAGCGGTCATTACGACGGCGGCCGGCAGCTGGCCGCTTTCACTCACCGTGCTTGCCGCCTCCCTGGGGCTCTCGGCGGCAGGGGGCACCGCCCGCCGCGTGGTGGCTGCCGCCGCGGCAATCCTGGTTCCATTGAGCCTGTCCTTGGTGATGCTGCACGGGCTGTTCTTTCCCGAGGGAACCACCGTCCTGGCCGAATGGGGCCCGGGACGGGTCACGGCGGAGGGCCTGGGCTTCGCCGGTCGGCGGATCCTGCAGCTGGGCGCTGTGGTCCTGGCCTTGCTGGTTTTCTCGTTCAGCGTCAGCGTTCCTGACCTCGTGGCGGCGTTGTCCGCCCGCGGCGTGCAGGGCCGGTTCGCCTTCGTGCTGGCCTCCACCCTCACCCTGCTTCCGGCCATCAGTGCCCGGGCACGGCGGATCCGCCAGGCCCAGGAGTCGCGGGGGCTGGTAGTCACGCGCGGCCTTTTGTCCAGGGTTGCTGCGTTCCGGCTCCAGGCGGTTCCCCTGGTCCTGTCCCTGGTGGAGGATGCCGGCACCCGCTCCGCAGCCCTGGAAGCACGCGGACTCAGCAACGCCGGACCCAGGACCAGCTACCGGGAAGTGCCCGACTCGCGGCTGCAGCGAACCGCCCGGGCCGTTCTGGTGCTTGTTGCCGCGGCAGCCCTGGTGCTGCGCCTGGTCCAGGCAGGTGCCAGTGCCTGAGCGCCTGATGGATGCCGGTAAGGCCGTTCGCGCCAACCGCCCGGTCCTTGCTGCCGGTATCCGGTCCTTTACGTTCCACGACGACGAAACAACTGCCCTGCGCGACGTCACCGTTTCCTTCGCGGCGGGCTCCTTCACCGCGATTTTGGGTGCATCCGGCAGCGGCAAGTCCACCCTGGGGCGCCTCCTGGCGGCCTGGCTGCCGCCAGGGGGCCACGGAGCACTGGCCGGCTTCCTGGAGCTGTCCGGCTCCCGGCTCGAGTTCGACGGCGGCCCTTCAGATCCCCGGATCGATCCCGCCCAGTGGGGCCGGCACGTGGGCTTCGTTCCACAGGACCCTGCGACGGTCCTGTCCACCGTCCGGTCCACCGTGGCTGAGGAACTCGCGTTCGGCCTGGAGAACTCCGGGATGGAACGTGCCGCCATGAAAGCCGCGGTGGGGCGCACCGCGGCGCTGTTGGGCCTGCACGACCAACTGGAACAGGATCCTGCCAGGCTCTCGGGCGGCCAGCTCCGCCGGCTGGCGATCGGCTGCGCCATCATAACCGGACCCCCGGTGCTGGTCATGGACGAGCCGTTCGCCTCCCTTGACGCGGCCGGCGCCGACGGGCTCGCAGCCGTGGTGCGGGACCTCCTGGCCCGCGGGACCGCCGTCGTCATCCTCAGCCAGGCTATTGATCCACTGCTGCTGGAGGCCGGCACGTGGGTGGTGCTGTCCGGGGGGACTGTCACCGGCAGCGGTCCGCCCGCCGCCATGGGGACCGGCTCCGGGGTCTTGCCGCCTGCCATCCGTCGCCCCGCCCCCGTGCCGGCCCCGGTCGCCGTTTCCCGGCCCGGGGTGCCGCAGACGGGTATTCCGGCGTTGCAGCTGCGGGGTGTCGACTTCGCGTACCCGGCCGGGCCGGGAGCCCGCAGGCGGCTGCGGAAGGCCGGACCCACGGGGGAGCCGGGCGGCCCTCCGCTGGTGCTTCGGGGCGCCGACCTTGCCGTCCATCCGGGCGAAATCGTGGCCGTCACCGGGCCCAACGGTGCAGGTAAATCAACGCTCCTGCGGCATTTCAACGGGCTGCTCCGCCCCACCGCGGGGTCCGTGCTGGTCCGGGGGGCCGACATCTCGGGCGCACCGGTGGGGCGGACGGCGGCCTCGGTGGGCTTGCTGTTCCAGCAGCCCCGGGACCAACTTTTCGAACGGTCCGCGCTGCGGGAGGTCAGCTTTGGCCTTGCCCGCCTGGTCGGTCCGGCCCTGGCAGCCCAACGTGCCACGGCGGCGCTGGCATCCGTGGGGCTGGCGGACGCTGCCCAGGAACACCCCGCCGAGCTGCCGGCGTCAGCCCAGCGCCTTTTGGCCCTCGCCACCGTCCTGGCGCGCAAGCCCGCCGTCCTGGCACTGGATGAACCCACTGTGGCGCTGGACGGAGACGGACTGGCCCTGCTGGACGCAACCGTCCGCCTGGCAGCCGCGGAAGGTGCCGCCGTCGTGCTCGTTACCCATGACCTGGGCTACGCACGATCAGTGGCGCACCGTACCGTGGCTCTCGACGGCGGCCGGCTGGTCCCCGCCTGACCATCCCCTCCGGGGCCCAGGGCTGACGGGGGCCGGCCAGGCGGGACGCCACTGGCTAGGCGGGACGGGACGCCACGCCGGGGGCGAGGAAACGCCGGCCGTTCACCCGCTCGGATGCTCCCACCCGGTCCAGGTAGGGTGTGATGCCGCCCAGGAACAGGGGCCAGCCCGCGCCAAGGATCATGCACAGGTCCACGTCTTCCGGGCCTGCCACGACGCCCTCGTCCAACATCAGGCCAATTTCCTCGGCCAGGGCATCCTGGACGCGCCGCAGCACCTGCTCCGCGGTGGAGGGATTGGCGCCAAAGGACATCAGGCTGGTGGTTGCCTGCGGAATGGTCCGGGAGCCGTCAGGGGCAGTTTCCCAGAGCGCTTTCACGTTGTTGTCGATGAGCCTGGCAAGGTTGGCGGAGACCGGGAAGCGGTCGCCGAATGCCTCGTGCAGCGATTCCTGGACGTGCTGGGCCACCGGCAGGCCCACCATGGCCAGGAGCGTGAAAGGCGACATGGGAAGCCCCATGGGACGCAACGCAGTGTCGGCCACTTCGGCTGGGGTTCCCTCATCGAAGACCGCGGTGACTTCCCCCATGAGCCGCAGGAGGATGCGGTTGACCACGAACGCGGCCGCGTCCTTGACCAGCACGGCGCTCTTCCTCAGCGCCTTGGCCAGCTCGAAGGCGGTGGCCAGGACGGCGTCGTCGGTCCGCGGGGCACGCACAACTTCCAGCAGCGGCATGACGGCCACGGGGTTGAAGAAGTGGAACCCCACCAGGCGCTCCGGGTGCTCCAGGTCCGCAGCCATCGCCGTTACGGACAACGAGGATGTGTTGGTGGCCAGGATGCACTCCGGAGAGACGATTGCCTCGACTTCCTTGAACACCTGCTTCTTGACGCTGAGTTCTTCGAAGACTGCCTCGATCACGAAGTCCGCATCAGCGAAGGCCTCCTTGGACACCGAACCGGTCACCAGCGCCTTGGTACGGTTGGCGGCGTCCTGGCTGAGGCGTTTCTTGCCCAGCAGCTTGTCCACTTCTGCGTGGACGTAGGCCACCCCCTTGTCCACCCGGACCTGGTCGATGTCGGTCAGCACAACGGGCACCTTGAGCTGGCGTGCGAAGAGCAGCGCCAGTTGGCCGGCCATGAGGCCGGCGCCCACCACGCCCACCTTGGTGACCGGGCGGGCGAGCTTGCGGTCGGGTGCCCCGGCCGGCCGCTTGGCACGCTTCTGCACCAGGTCCAGGAACGCGTACACGGTGCAGCGGAACTCGTCGGTCTGCATCAGCTCGGCCAGGGTCTCGCACTCGAGGGCGGCGGATTCCGCCGCCGTCATGGTGCGGTTGGCCTCGAGGAGGTCAAGGACCTTTCCCGGTGCCGGCGACGCGTTGGAGGTCTTGGCCTCCACGAACTTCCGGCCGGCCGCCACCGCGGCCTGCCAGCGGGCTTCCACCCCGGGGGCGGAAGGGTCGACTGCGTTGGAACGTTCCGGGACGACGCCGCCGGAGATGACGTCCGCGGCCCATGCCAACGACTGTTCCAGGAAATCCGCGGGTTCGAAGATGGCGTCCGCGATGCCCAGTGCGAACGCCTGCGCGCCGGACAAGGTGCGGTTGTTGCTGAGCGGGTTCTCGATCATGACTTTGACGGCGTTCTCCGGCCCGGTCAGCCGGGGCAGGATGTAGACCCCGCCCCACCCGGGCACCAGGCCCAGGAAAGCCTCCGGCAGTGCCATCGCGCCTGCTCCGCTGGACACGGTCCGGTAGGTGGACTGGAGGGCGATTTCGAGGCCGCCGCCCAAGGCTGCGCCGTTGATGAAGGCGAAGCTGGGGACGCCAAGGTTGGCCAGGGTCGCGTAGACGTCGTGGCCCAGCTGTGCCATCCAGAGTCCGTGCTCGCGCTTTTCCAGCGATTTCACTGCGGAGAGGTCCGCGCCGGCCACCAGGTAGTGCGGCTTTCCGGTGACGCCGACGCCGACGATCTCACCTCGGGCGGCACGTTCACGCAGGCCCTCCAGCGCCGTGCCGAGTTCCACCAGCGTGTTGGGTCCCAGGGTGGTGGGCTTGGTGTGGTCGAGGTCGTTGTCCAGGGTGATGAGGGCGAACGTTCCGGGGCCCGGCTTGCCGTCCGTGCCCGGCAGGAGGATGTCCTGCACGTAGGAGTGGGTCACGGTTTCGTTGGGGAACAGGTCTGCCAACTTGCGGTAATCTGCGGCGCTCATGCGGTGGCTCCTTCGGAAACGGTGGTGGCGGCGGTCTCCCCCGAGGGGGTTCCACTGTAGTCGGGGTGGTGGGGGTTCTCCCAGATCACTGTGCCACCCATACCCAGGCCCACGCACATGGTGGTGATGCCGTAGCGCACCGAGGGGTCTTCCTCGAACTGGCGGGCCAGCTGGATCATCAGCCGGACCCCTGAGGATGCGAGCGGGTGGCCCACGGCAATCGCCCCGCCATACCGGTTGACCCGGGGGTCGTCGTCGGCGATGCCATAGTGGTCCAGGAAACTCAGGACCTGCACGGCAAAGGCCTCGTTGATCTCGAACAGGCCGATGTCCTCGATGGTCAGGCCCGCGTTCTTCAGCGCCTTTTCGGTGGCCGGTACCGGACCGATGCCCATGACCTCGGGTTCCACGCCGGCATAGGCGTAGCTGACCAGCCGCATCTTCACCGGCAGCCCCAGTTCGGCGGCGGCTTCGGAGGACGCCAGGACAGCGGCGGTGGCGCCGTCGTTCAGCCCGGCGGCGTTCCCGGCGGTGACCCTGCCGTGCGCGCGGAAGGGGGTGCGGAGGCTTTCGAGGTCCGCCATCGTGGTTCCGGGGCGGGGTGGTTCATCCTTGCTGTGGACGGTCCAGCCTTGGCCCGGCTTCCTGGCGGCCACCGGAACCAGGTCCGGCTGGATGCTGCCCGCCTGGTAGGCGGCGGCAAGCTTGTCCTGGGAAGCCACCGCGTAGGCGTCGGTGCGCTGCTTGGTGATGGCCGGGAAGCGGTCGTGCAGGTTTTCGGCGGTGTTGCCCATGTTCAGGGCTGCCGGGTCCACCAGGCGCTCGGACATGAACCGCGGGTTGGGGTCCGCGCCCGATCCCATGGGGTGGTGGCCCATGTGCTCAACGCCGCCGGCGATCACTACGTCGTAGGCGCCGAAACCGATGCTGCCTGCCGTGGTGGTGACCGCTGTCATGGCGCCGGCGCACATCCGGTCGATGGCGAAGCCCGGGACCGTCCGCGGAAGCCCTGCCAGCAGGGCAGCGGTCCGGCCCAGGGTGAGCCCCTGGTCTCCGGTCTGGGTGGTGGCGGCGACGGCCACTTCGTCGATCCGCTCCGCCGGCAGTGACGGGTTGCGGCGCAACAGGCCGCGGATGCATTTGACGATCAGGTCGTCGGCCCGGGTCCCGGCATAGATCCCTTTCTCGCCGGCCCTGCCGAAGGGTGTTCGGATGCCGTCCACAAAGACGACGTCGCGGACAGTGCGCGGGGATGCGCCGCTTCCGTGCTGGCTCACGTGTAACTCCTCATCGAGACGTAGCGCCGGGTGCATGCCGGAGGGCGGCAGCAGCATGGCGTCGGTACGATCGATGTTACTCGTGAGTAACTTAGCCCGCAAGGGCCGAAGGCGTTGGTTATTCGCCGCCCGCGGCAGCGATGGGCTTGGGTTCCCGGGGCGGCAGCGGCTGCGGGTTCAGGAACGCCTCGGCGATCAGGGGCGCAGTCAGTCCCACCTGCCACTCACGGGCACCGAGCATCCGCAACTCGGCGGAAATTGCTTCCTGCGTGACCTCGGCCGGCGGGCGCCAGGCCACGCGGCGCAGGAAGTCGGGCGTGAGCAGGTTTTCGAGCGGCAACTTCAGCTCCTCCGCCTTCTCCTGGAGGAGCGGCCGGGCGGTGGCAAGCCGGGCGGCGGCCTCCGGATCCCGGTCTGCCCAGACCCGCGGCGGCGGCGGGGCGTTGGTGGCCAGGTGCAGGGGCGGGAGGTCCTCAAGGTCCCGGGCTGCGGCGATGCACCGCAGCCAGCGCGGGGCCTCGCGCTGTGCCGCCCTGCCGTGGAATCCCTTGGTGCCCAGCAGCTGGGGCACGGTGGCGGGCATGGCCTTTGCCGCGGCCACCAGGGCGGAGTCCGGAATGAGCCGGCCAGGGGCGACGTCGCGCTTTTGCGCCAGTGAATCGCGTTCCAGCCACAGCTCCCGGACGGCGGCAAGCTGCCGGCGGTCCCGGATCTGGTGCAGGCCTGAGGTCTTCCGCCACGGATCCACGCGCGGGGGAGCGATGCCGGCCGCAAGGATGGCGGCGAATTCCTGCTCCGCGTACTCGAGTTTCCCGTCAGCCTGCAGCAGCTCGATGAGTTCCTCGCGCAGCTCCGTGAGGACTTCGACGTCCAGGGCGGCATAACGCAGCCACGGTTCGGGCAGCGGGCGGGTGGACCAGTCGGCCGCTGAGTGCTCCTTGGCCAGGCCAAATCCGAGCAACTGCTCGATGACGGCGGCGAGGCCCACCCGGGGCAGCCCCGCCAGGCGCGCGGCGAGCTCGGTGTCGAAGAGCTTGTCCGGCCACATTCCGAGTTCGGAGAGGCAGGGCAGGTCCTGGCTGGCGGCATGCAGGATCCACTCGACGCCCCGCAGGGCGTCGTTGATGATGTCCAGGTTCCCGAATGGTTCGGGATCGATCAGCCAGGTTCCGGCCCCTTCCCGGCGGATCTGGACCAGGAAGGCCCGCTGGCCGTAGCGGAATCCGGAAGCGCGCTCGGCGTCCACCCCCGCGGGCCCGGTGCCGGCAGCGATGGCGGCGGCGCAGCGCTCCAGGCCGGACTGGGTTTCGATGACCAGGGGAACGCCGTCGCGGGGCGAGTCGAGGTCGATGATTTCGGGGATGGGGCTGTCGAAGCCCTCCACGGTGATATGGGCTGCGGCAGCATCAGCCGGGACGCCGGCTGTGGTGTTTTCCGGAATGTTTGGGGTCATGATTTTCCCAGTTTACCGGGCAGGTCAGTCAAAGCCCGGTCAGCTTCGGCGCCGGTGCGGGAGGGCGGTGACGCCGTCGGGGAGGGGCGGCAGGCCGGCGAAGGTGCACACCATGTCAGACCACGCCTCCAGGTGCGCCTGGACGTCGGAGGAATCCGGAGTCCAGGAGGCCCTGAGTTCGATGTCGATGGAGCCAGGCCGGCCGGCCAGGGTGCCGAAGCTTTCGGAGAGGACGCGGGTGGCGGTGCCGCCGGCCGCCCGGTAGGCCGCCTTGTGGTTTTCGAGCGCTTCCACCAGCCAGGTCCAGGCGACGGTTCCGAGCATCTGGTCATTGCCCATGTCCGGTTCCAGTTCGGCGCGGATGTAGGTGACGATGCGGAACTCGCCGTCCCAGACGGCCGAGCCGTCGGGGTCGTGGAGCAGGATGAAGCGCCCGGTGGCGAGTTCCGTTTCGTCCTCGTCCCCGGTGGCCGGGGCGGCCGCGAAGGCCATGGCCGCGGGGCCGTGCACGGGAGTTGCGGGCGTGCCGGCGCCGGGCGCCATGACTTCGGCGCCCAGCGCGACGGCGAAAGGTGCCAGGCGTGCGGGTGCGGGGATCTCGGCGAGGCGCAGTTCCTTGCGGCACTGTGCCTTCCTGAGGGTTCCCAAGGCATCGAGGAATGCCGGGGGAACCTGGTCAAGTGCGTTCACCTTGGCAGATTACGGTGCCGGACGCGGCCGGAGGGGAAGGCTCGCCGTCACGGGCCGGTCACCCGGCCCGGCTGTCCCGGTAGTCCCGCAGTTCGTTGCGGATCGCGGCGGCGAAGGCGTCCACGTCTTCCTCGGTGGTGTCGAAGGAGCACATCCACCGGACTTCGCCGGCGGCCTCGTCCCAGTCGTAGAAGCGGAAGGAGCTGCGCAGCCGGTCAGCCACCCCCGGCGGAAGGACGGCGAACACGCCGTTGGATTCAGTCTTCCGGGTGGGCCGGACACCCTCAATGGTGTCGACGGCGGCGCGGAGCCTGGTGGCCATGGCGTTGGCATGCGAGGCCGAACGGAGCCACAGGTCGCCTTCAAGCAAGGCGATGAACTGGGCCGACAGGAAGCGCATCTTCGAGGCGAGCTGCATGTCCATCTTGCGCAGGTACACCAGGCCGTGTGCTGCCTCGGGGTTCAGAGCCACTACCACTTCGCCGTAGAGCAACCCGTTCTTGGTGCCGCCGAAGGAGAGGATGTCCACGCCCGCGTCCCGCGTAAAGGCACGCAACGGCACACCCAGGTGGGCTGCCGCATTGGCCAGCCGGGCCCCGTCCATGTGCAGTTTCATGCCCTTGGCGTGCGCGTGGTCGGCAATGGCCCGCACTTCCTCGGGGGTGTAGCAGGTGCCCAGTTCCGTGGTTTGGGTGATGGAGACCGCCAGCGGCTGGGCGCGGTGCTCGTCGCCCCAGCCCCAGGCTTCCCGGTCGATGAGTTCCGGCGTCAGCTTGCCGTCGGGCGTGGGGACGTGCAGCAGCTTCATGCCGCCGATTCGTTCCGGCGCGCCGTTCTCGTCCATGTTGATGTGGGCGGTGGAAGCGCACACCACGGCGCCCCAGCGGGGGAGCAGGGACTGCAGCGACACGACATTGGCGCCCGTGCCGTTGAAGACCGGGAAGCATTCGATGCCCGCGCCGAAGTGGTCAACCATCACCTCGTGGAGCCGGGCGGTGTAGTCGTCCTCGCCGTAGGAGACCTGGTGGCCCTCGTTGGCGGCGGCCAGGGCTGCCAGGACCTCGGGGTGGACTCCCGAGTAGTTGTCGGAGGCGAAGCCGCGCACGCCGGGGTCGTGCAGCCGCTGCGGGGCGCGTGTTTGTGCTGTGGTCGTCATAGGATTGCTCACGCTTTCAGTGTAGGGACAGTGGCGGCGGTCAGTCCGCCAGCCGGAGCCGGGCACCGTTCAGTTCGGCGCCGGGGGTGTTGAACAACCGCACGACGGCGGCGGCCAGGTCAGCGACGTCCGTTGCCCCGGGGAAGGAGCGTTCCGGATGCTTGCGGCGCAGTCTGTCATCCACCAGGGCCTTCACCACCAGGACCACCGCGGCCGCCTGCCCGCCGCCGTCCTTCGAAGCCTTTCGGAAGCCGTCCGCCATGGCCATGGTCCAGGCTTCCGCGGCGGCCTTCGCTGCCACGTAGCTGGCCACTGCTGCGGCGGGCTTGTCCAGGGCGGTGGAGGACACCATCGCGAAGCGGCCATGCGCGGAGGCGGCGATATCGTCGAAAAAGACGCGTGAGACGTTGCGCAGGGTGGTGATGGCGCCGCGCTCCAGGAACGCCCAGTCGTCGTCGGACTGGTCTGCGATGCCCGTTGCGCCGCGCCAGCCGCCCACCAGGTGGATCACCGCGTCCACCGTTCCCAAGGCCTCGCCCACATCTTCGCGAAGCTGACGGACGTCAGCCAATGCGGCGAGGTCGCATGCGAACGGTGTGACGTCGCCGCCCGCCTCTGCGGCGGCCGCCTTGATGCGGGCCGCGTCCGAGCCCACCGTGGCCACCCGGTGTCCGGCGCCGGCCAGGGCCCGGGCAACGGCGATTCCGGACGCGCCGCTGCCGCCCGTGACCAGGATTGTCAGCGCCTTCCCGTCCGGTGACTGGTTCACAGCGCTGACCGGCCGGTGATTCCGGCGGTTGATTCGATGACCGGGCGCATCTTCTTCTCCAATGCTTCGTAGAACATGGACAGCGGAAATTCGTCGTCCAGCACCTGGTCCGTCAGGCCGCGGGGGGTTCCCGCGAGCGGCAGGGCGTCCGGGCCTTTGGCCCAGACGGAGGCCGGGTTGGGGGTGACGGTTGCCGACACCAGCTGGTAGGCGGCCAGCCAGTGGGCGGTCTTGGGGCGGTCGATCGAGCGCCAGTAGAGTTCGTCGATGCTCTCGCCCAGGGCGATGACGGCGTCAGCCACCTCGTCCCAGTCGATGGTCAGCCGGGTGTCCGTCCAGTGCAGCACGTGCTGCTGGTGCAGCCAGGCAAAGAGGAGCTGGCCGCCCAGGCCGTCGTAGTTGCGCACCCGGTTGCCGGTGATGGCGAACCGGAAGATCCGGTCGAAGATGATGGCGTACTGCACCAGTTTGGCGTGCCGCCTCGCCTGGGGATCGGCGTCGTCATCCTTTTCGATCCGTACCGACTCCCGGAAGGCCGTGAGGTCGCAGCGCAATTCTTCCAGGGAGTACAGGAAGTAGGGCATCCTCTGCTTGATCATGAAGGGGTCGAAGGGCAGGTCCCCGCGCATGTGGGTCCGGTCGTGGATGAGGTCCCACATGACGAAGGTGGCTTCGGTCAGGTCCTGGTCGGCCAGCAGTTCGGCGGCGCCTGCCGGCAGTTCCAGTGAGGTGATGTCCGCGGCAGCCTTGAGGACGCGGCGGAACCTCGCTGCCTCGCGGTCCGCGAAGATGGCGCCCCAGGTGAAGGTGGGGGTCCGGCTGACGGCCACGGTCTCGGGGAAGAGCACGGCGGAGTTCGTGTCGTAGCCGGGGGTGAAGTCCAGGAAACGGATGGGCACGAACAGCTTGTTCGAGTAATCCCCTGCCTCCAGCCCGGCAATGAATTCCGGCCAGATGACCTCGATGAGAACGGCCTCCACCAGCCGGCTGCTGCTGCCGTTCTGGGTGTACATGGGGAAGACCACCAGATGCTGGAGACCGTCCCGGCGCAGGTCCTGCGGCTGGAACGCCAGCAGCGAGGACAGGAAGTCCGGCACCGCAAACCCGCCGGCTGCCCACGCGGCGAAGTCCTGTCGGAGGGCGTCCAGGTAGGCCGCGTCGTGGGGGAACGCGGGCGCCAGGGCCTGGACGGCGTCGATGATGGCGGACACATGCCGGGACGCCTCGGCGTGGTTCCCGGCCTCGGGAACCGAGCCGTCCTGGGACTGGAGGGCCTGCAGGGCGGTGGCGGCGCCCTTGAGCCGGAGCCAGTCTTCGTTCCGGGCGGAAATTCCCGCCACGGCGGTGGTCAGGGCCTGTGTCATGGTCGGCTGCCTTTCTGGTTGCTTGCTGCTCTGGTGAGCGTAACAAGCAACCAGAATGACTTATGCCCGGAGGCGCTGAGCGTAAGAAACTGTTGGCCTCCAGACGCTTGCACCGACCTTGAGGCCAGCATCGGACTGATTGATCGGCGGGAGGGGAGCCTGCGCCTCAGTTGCCGGACGGTGCGTCGTCAGGGCCTTCCTTTTCGACGA
The DNA here is from genome assembly GCF_030209355.1 of Pseudarthrobacter sp. fls2-241-R2A-127. Taxonomy (GTDB): domain Bacteria; phylum Actinomycetota; class Actinomycetes; order Actinomycetales; family Micrococcaceae; genus Arthrobacter. The sequence continues at coordinate 44,093 of NZ_JARVSF010000010.1, read as the reverse complement.
GCCGCAGGGACACCGAATTGATGCAGTACCGCTGGTCGGTGGGTGTGCCGTAGCCTTCACCTTCGAACACGTGGCCCAGGTGCGAGTCGCAGGCGGCGCAACGCACTTCCACGCGGTCCATTCCCAAGGTCCGGTCGTGGATGTAGCGCACGGTTCCCTCGGCCAGGGGTGCCCAGAAGGACGGCCAGCCGCAGTGGGAATCGAACTTCTCGTTGCTGGTGAACAGTTCCGTCCCGCAGGCGCGGCACTGGTAGACCCCGGCCGTGTGCGTGTCCCAGTATTCGCCGGTATAGGGGCGTTCCGTACCGGCCTGGCGGAGGACCCGGTATTCCTCCGGCGTCAGTTCTTCCCGCCACTGTGCATCGCTTTTCTGCACGGCGGTTTCCGGGGCAGCGCCTTCCTTGGTGTCCGCTTGCCCGCCGGCGTCCACCATGCCCGTTGCGTTTTGACCGAAGATGTTTCCAAAGATGCTCATGGCAGTACCAACGCTCAGGAGTCGCCGATAAATCCCGAGCCTGCGTACAGATGGAGCACGGGAACGCCGAGCTGGTCCTGGGCTTTGTTGGCCCAGTCAGTATGGAAGGTATCCGCCACGGCGTGCGGCCGCGTGATCACCACCGCCTGCGAGGCACCGGACTCCTTGACCGTCGAGACCAGGCTGTCCACCGCCTTGCCGGCCACCACCTGGCCCGTCACCCCGGAGCCCAGTCCCGCCAAGGCTGCGAGGGAGGCGGCGAGTGTCTCATCCGCATGGACCCGCTCGGCGGCGTCATCCGGAGTGCGGCCCGCAAGGTCCCTGAATGCCTTGGCAACGTCCAGCATGGACAGGTTTTCGAGGAAGTCCACCAGCAGATGCCGTTCTGTATTGGCCGGCACAAGGACCACCAGGCTGCTGTCCGACCCGTCCACGAGCCGTTCGATGTTCAGGCGGTCGTCCGCGCCCAGGGGTTCTTCTGTCAGGATGACGATTGGATCACTCATGGGCATAGCCTAGTCCGGCCCGCGCACGCCCGCACAGCGCCCCGCGAACACCGTCGGATTGCCGCGGGGCGTGCCGCAGCCGCCCGCGAATGCGGGTATCCGCCGCAACGCCGGTAAGAATAGAGCCATGGCACCTTTCCGGCGAGCGCGCCCTGCACTGACTGCACCCACCCGGGATTCCGGCGGGATGTCGCCGGGAGCGAAGTGGGCAGTGGGCGGGGCCATTGCCGGCGGCTCACTGGCCGGCCTGCTCGGAGCCGGTTCCTCCGCCCTGGCCGTGTACTTTGCGCGCAGGGTGATCACCCCGGCGCGGCAGCGCGCGGCGGACAAGGAAGTCCTCGCCGTGATCCGTGACGGGCACAAACAGCAGGTGATCCTGGCCGCCAACGACGACACCACCGTTGACGGGGTGTACGGCTTCTTCTTCGACGGCGGCAAGGGCCACGCCCGGATCGGCCGCATCGTGTCCTACTCGCCTGCGGAACGGACCGTCCTGCGCGAGGTGGAAGCCGTCTACAGCGGAGACCTCTCCACGGCCCGCTGGGGATGGTGGAGCGGCGCCACCTACCCTGACCCGGCCGCCGTCGGCATTCCATTCGAGGACGCGCTTATCCCCGTGGAGCGCGGCGAGGCACCTGCCTGGCTGGTGCGGGCCAAAGGGACCGCGCGGACATGGGCCATCATGGTCCACGGCCGCGGCGCAACCCGGCAGGAAGCCCTGCGGGCGGTGGGCCCGGCGCTGGAACTTGGCCTGACCAGCCTGCTGGTGTCCTACCGGAACGACGGGCTTGCTCCGTCGGCCGATGACGGGCGCTATGGCCTGGGGTCAACGGAATGGCAGGACATCGAAGCGGCCATCGAGTACGCGCTGGCCAACGGGGCCGGGGAGGTGGTCCTGTTCGGCTGGTCCATGGGCGGTGCCATCTGCCTGCAGACTGCCGACCTGTCCCGCTACCGGCACCTGATCCGGGCGATGGTTCTCGACGCACCCGTCATCGACTGGGTAACGGTGCTGGCCCACCACGCCCAGCTGAACCGGATCCCGTCGCTGGTGGGCCGGTACGGGCAGCTGATGCTGGGCCATCCGCTGGGACGCCGGCTCACCGGCCTCTCGGCTCCCGTTGACCTGAAAGTCATGGACTGGGTTTCCCGGGCCGTCGAGCTGCGGACCCCCACGCTGGTCATCCACAGCGTTGACGACGAGTACGTGCCGTATGGACCCTCGGCCCTGCTGGCCGAGCGCAATCCCGAGATGGTCACGTTCGAGACCTTCAACCACGCGCGGCACACCAAGGAATGGAACGTTGATCCGGAGCGTTGGGAACGGCTGGTCAAAGCCTGGCTCCGGCAACAGCTCGCCCCCCGGCTCAACCCGGGATCGCTTGGCCGGGCCACCCCGGCAGGGGCCTGACGTGGCCGCGCCGGGCGGTGTCACGGCCTTGACCGCCCGCGGCCGGGACCTGGCTGCCGGACTCCAGTGGCTGGTGTCCGCGGCGCCGGACGGCCCGCGGCACGCCACCTACGCACCGTTTGACGGCTCGCCGGTGGGGGCTGTCCCGCTGTGCAGCACGCCCGACGTCGATACTGCTGTCAGCACTGCCCGCGAGGCACAGCGCGGCTGGGCAGCCAGGCCGGTCGCCGAACGCCGGGCCGTCATCCGGCGGTTCCGCGACCTCCTGGTGGACCGGGAGCGGGACGTCCTGGACCTGGTCCAGGCTGAAAGCGGCAAGTCGCGGCTGAGTGCCTTCGAAGAGTTCGCTGACGTTGTGATGACGGCGGACTATTACGAACGCAACGCGGAGGGGTATCTCCGGCCGCGCCGCCGGAAGGGGGCGTTCCCGGCCCTGACCCGCACCACCGAATACCTGCTGCCCAAAGGCGTCGTGGGCATCATCAGTCCGTGGAACTATCCGTTGACCCTCGCGGTCTCGGACGCGATTCCCGCGCTGTTGGCCGGAAACGGCATCGTCCTGAAACCGGATTCCCAGACCCCTTTCACGGCGCTCCTGATGCTCAGGCTGCTTCGTCAGTCCGGCCTTCCGGCAGACTTGTTCCAGATCGTGACCGGCCCTGGCACAGAGATAGGTCCAGCTTTGATCCGGCAGGTCGATTTCCTGATGTTTACCGGATCGTCGGAAACCGGCAAGACCGTCGCCCGGCAGTGCAGCGCCCGGCTCATTGGCTTTTCCGCCGAACTCGGCGGCAAGAACCCCATGCTCGTGCTCGCGGACGCAAACGTTGGCAGGGCTGCCGGCGGTGCGGTGCACGCCTGCTTTTCCAACTCCGGCCAGCTGTGCGTCAGCATTGAACGGATCTATGTGCACACGGCCGTCTACGACTCCTTCGTTGCCGCCTTTACCGCCAAGGTGAAGGGTATACGCCTGGGGCCGGGGCCCGACTGGGACATCGGCATGGGCTCACTCATCAGCCAGACGCAGGTTGAGCGGGTGGACAGCCACGTCCAGGATGCGCTGGCCAAAGGCGCTGAACTTCTCGCAGGAGGCCGGAGGCGGCCTGACCTGGGACCGCTGTTTTATGAACCCACCGTCCTGGCAGGCGTCACCGGCGACATGCTCATGGCCCGCGAAGAGACGTTCGGGCCTGTGGTCGCCATCTACCGGGCAGCGGATGACGACGAAGCCGTGGCCCTGGCCAACGACTCCGACTTTGGACTGAACGCCAGCGTCTGGTCTGCCCGCCACGGCGAAGAAGTTGGCCGCAGGCTGCTGACGGGCACCGTCAACGTCAACGAAGGCTATGCCGCCACCTGGGCCTCCCACGACGCACCGATCGGGGGAATGAAGGATTCCGGATCCGGCCGCCGCCATGGCCGGGAAGGCATGCTGAAGTACACCGAGCCGCAAACCATCGCCGTGCAGCGGCTGCTGCGCGTGGCGCCGGCCGCGGGAATGTCGAACAAGTCTTATGCACGCATCATGAAACGGGCCATCACACTGATGGGCCGCCTTCCCCGAGGCCGCTAGGACAGTGTCCGTGGCGCCGAAACCCCAGGAGGACTGACATGGCCAGAGGAACCAGGCTTTACGGTGCAACGCTGCTGGTCACCGGAGGTGGAAACGGTCTGGGCCGGCGCCTGGCCCTCGGCGCCGCAGCACGCGGGAGCCGGGTGGTGATCTGGGATGTGGACGCCGCGCGCGGAGCGGCAGTCCGGGATGAAATCCGTGCCGCAGGCGGCTCCGCCGAAGCGCAGGCCGTTGACGTGACGGACATCAGTGCCGTCAAGGCCGCTTCAGCGGTGGCCGGGCCCGTTGACATTGTGGTCAACAACGCCGGAGTGGTCAGCGGCAGGAGGCTCCTGGACGCCACGGACCAGGACATCGAACGGACCATGCAGGTCAACGTCATGTCCCTGTACTGGGTCACGCGCGCTTTCCTCGGCGGCATGGTGGGCCGCGGCCGTGGAACCGTGGTGACCATCGCCAGTGCCGCCGCTTTGGTGGGCGTCGCCCGCCAGACCGACTACTCAGCCAGCAAGTTCGCCGCGTTCGGCTTCGACGAATCCCTCCGCGCCGAGCTGCGCGCCGCCAGGACCGGGATCAATACCCTGGTGGTCTGCCCCTATTACATTGACACCGGGATGTTCGACGGCGTTCGGACCCGTTGGCCGCGCCTGCTGCCCATCCTCCGGGAAGAGCAGGTGGCAAACCAGGTCCTTGACGCCATCGAGGCCGGCTGCCGCAAACTGTTCCTGCCGCCCGTGGTCAACCTGCTGCCGGTGCTTCGAATCCTCCCCGTCGGCGCCTTCGACAGGCTCATGGACGTGCTGGGTGTCAACCGGACCATGGACAACTTCACCGGCCGCTCCGGGCAGCAACCGCCCGGCTAAGGCCCGGAACGTCCGGTGCTGACCGAACTGACCGGAGCCGCCACGGCGTCCGTGAGCCGGATCAGGTCCGTGGGTGCCAGCTCGATGTCCAGTCCGCGCCTGCCGCCGGAGACCAGCAGGGTCTCCAGTGCCAACGCGCTTGAGTCCAGGACAGTGGGGGAGGACAGCCGCTGGCCGAGGGGTGAGATGCCGCCCAGGACATAGCCGGTCCGCCGCTGGGCGGCAGCGGGATCAGCCATGGACGCTTTCTTCGCACCGAGCGCCGCCGCCATGGCCTTAAGGTCCAGGGTCCCGCTGACCGGCACGATGCCAACGGCGAGCCTCCCCTCGACGTCCACCATCAGGGTCTTGAAGACCCGGAACGGATCGATGCCCAAGGCGGCGGCTGCCTCCGCACCGTAGCTGCCGGCGGCGGGATCGTGGTTGTAAGGGTGCAACACAAAGGGAACCCCGGCCGCGGTCAAGGCCGCAGTGGCCGGGGTTCCCTGGAAAGCATTCTTGCGCGCCATCGTGTACGGGGTCAGCCGTTGGCGCGTGAAGCGACGGCCACCTTGCGCTTGATCCGGCCCAACATGGCCGTCATGCCCCGCATGCGGAGCGGCGTGATGGCGCGGGTGAGACCCAGCAGTTCCGGCATGTCATCGGGGACGGACAGGATCTCCCCGGCGGACAAGCCATCCAGGCCCTCATGGAGCACGCCGGCAAAACCCCGCGTGGTGGGAGCCTCGGCCGGGGCCTTGAAATAGAGATGCACCACGCCTGCCGGGCCGGCGTCGTCCTTCTCCGTCTCGATGGTGAGGAACAGCGGCGACTGGCACTCCACCACCTGCTCGAGGAGTTCAGGGTGGTCCTTGAGGCGCTCGGGCAGTTCCGGCAACCCCTCCGAGAACTCCAGCAGCAGCTGGAGCCGCTCGGGTTCGGACAGGGCCTGGAAATCGTCCACAATCGCCGCCAGGGCGGTGGGCAAAGCTTGAGTAGTCATCGTTCCAAGTCTACGCGGGGAAGCCGGGAGTCAGGCCCTGACGCTGACGGGGACGGAACCGCGCTCGACGCCCTTGACGATCGGCACGCGGACGGCGTTGCCCCATTCCGTCCAGGATCCGTCGTAGTTGCGGACGGTCTCGAAGCCCAGGAGGTACTTCAGGGCAAACCAGGTGTGGCTGGACCGCTCGCCGATCCGGCAGTACGCAACGACGTCGTCGCCCTTGGCCAACCCGGCCTCGCCAAGGTAGATGGCTTCGAGTTCTTCGCGGTTGCGGAACGTCCCGTCCTCGGCGGCCGCACGGGCCCACGGGATGGAGGCGGCAGTGGGGATGTGGCCGCCGCGCAGGGCGCCTTCTTCGGGGTAGGCCGGCATGTGCGTCCGCTGGCCGGTGTATTCCTCGGGGGAGCGGACATCGATCAGGGGACCGGTGCCCAAGTGGGCCAGGACGTCATCCTTGAAGGCGCGGATGGGGGCGTCGTCACGCTCGACCACCGGGTAGTTTCCGGCAGCGGGAGCGGGCCGGTCCCTGGTCAGTTCGCGGCCTTCGGCAATCCACTTGTCCCGGCCGCCGTCCAGCAACCGGACGTCCTTGTGGCCGAACAGCGTGAACACCCAAAGGGCGTAGGCGGCCCACCAGTTGGACTTGTCGCCGTAGATCACCACGGTGCTGTCCCGCGAAATGCCCTTCGACGCCGCGAGTTCAGCGAAGGCGGCACCATCAACGTAGTCGCGGGCCACGTCGTCGTTCAGGTCCGTGTGCCAGTCGATCTTGACGGCGCCGGGGATATGGCCGGTTTCGTACAGGAGGACGTCTTCGTCGGATTCGACCACGATCAGCCCGCCGTCGGCCACCGCGCCGCCTTCGATGGCGGCGGCCAGCCACTCCGTGGAAACGAGCCGCTCGGGGTGGGCGTAGGCTGCGAACTTCTCATTCTGTTCAACCGGGTAGGGCATGGCGTTTGGCCTTTCACTAAGGGCACGGAGAACCGTGGGACCGGCATTGGAACCTGTTCCCACCCTAGCCAGCGCCCCCGGCGTTGTCCGTATTCCGTTAATAGGGCGAAATGTTGGCTTGGTCACGCGGCCGTGCCGGGGACCCCGCCGACCCCGGCTGCGGCGCCCGTTGCCGGTATCCTTTCTGGGGACCACCCACGAGCAGAACGGACCACCTTGGTACAGATCGAACAGCTTGCCGCCCGTACTCCGGCAGTTTCGGTGGACGAACTCCTCAAGGGCTTCTACCCATCGCCGCGGTTCGGGGAGGTTTCCTTTTCGAGCTACCGCCCGGACCCCAAGCAGCCAAGCCAGGCTGCCGCAGTGAACGCCTTGGAAGAATTTGCCGGCGGCGTCGGAGCGGGTAACGGGGGCGGCCTATTCAAGAAGCTGTTCGGCAAGAAAGACGAATCCAGGGCGGGGATCTACCTGGACGGCGGGTTCGGCGTTGGCAAGACCCACCTGCTCGCGTCGCTCTGGCACGCAGCGCCCGGACCCAAGGCCTTCGGCACGTTCGTGGAGTACACCAACCTGGTGGGCGCCCTGTCCTTCCGCAAGACCGTGGAGGCGCTGAGCAGCTACAAGCTGGTGTGCATCGACGAATTCGAACTCGACGATCCGGGCGATACCGTCCTGATGTCCAGGCTCATGCGGGAACTGGCCGACGCCGGCGTCAAGCTTGCTGCCACGTCCAACACCCTCCCCGGATCCCTGGGCGACGGCCGGTTCGCGGCAGTGGATTTCCAGCGCGAGATCCAGGTGCTCGCGGACCAGTTCGAGGTCATCCGCATCGACGGTGAGGACTTCCGGCACCGTGGCCTTCCGGCTGCTCCCGCCCCGCTGAGGAACAGCGAACTGAACGCGCACATGAAAGCCGAGTTCGACGGCAAGACCGTGGCGCAGGACGAGTTCTCAACCCTGATCCACCACCTGGCGGGCGTGCACCCGAGCCGCTACCGGCAGCTTATCGACGGCATCGACGGCGTGGTGTGGCGGAACGTGGAAACCATCAGCGAACAGGCCGTGGCGCTCCGGTTCGTCGTCCTGGCGGACCGGCTCTACGACAAGGACGTTCCCATCCTCGCCAGCGGTGTCCCGTTCGACAAGCTGTTCACCGAGGAAATGATGACCGGCGGGTACATGAAGAAGTACTTCCGTGCCGTTTCCCGCCTCACCGCGCTGGCCCGTGAAGGCCAGAACCACGAACCCTCTTAGTCGGCCCGTTCCGCTACGGGACGCCGGAGTGGAACCAGGAGCGCCCGCACTGCCAGGCCGGCAAGGAGCGCCCAGAACGCTGACCCGATTCCGGCGAAGGCCAGGCCCGAAGCCGCCATCAGGAAGGTGACCGCTGGAGCGATCCGGTCTTCGGGGTCCGCCAATGCGGCCGATACCGCCGAGGCGAGGGTACCCAGCAGGGCGAGGCCTGCGACAGCTTCGAGCATTCCCGCCGGTGCCGCACCCACCACGGTGACCAGGGCGGCGGAAAACGCAGCCAACACCAGGTACGCGGGCCCGGAGACGAAACCGGCGATCCACCGCCTGCTCCGGTCCGCGCCGGCCTCCTCGCCGGCGGCAAGCGCGGCGCTGAGCGCGGCAAGATTGATGGCATGGCCGCCAAACGGCGCTCCCAGTACGGTGCCCGCACCCGTTACCAGCATGGCGGGCCGCCACGGGGTTTCGTATCCGAACGACCGCAGGACGGCCACCCCGGGAACGTTCTGCGACGCCATGGTCACCACGAACAAGGGGACCGCGATGCCCGCCAACGCCTGCAGGGTGAACACGGGGGTGGTCCACACCAGGGCAGGCACGAGGGCTTCGGCTCCGATAGTGGTCCCGCCGGCCGCCAGCTGGATCCCGATCACCAGCAAGGCCACCAGCAGCGCGCCCGGCACCGCCCACCGTGGAGCAAACTTCATCATCAGCAGCCAGCACAGGATCACGGGCGCCACGAACAGCGGGACCGTGCCCAAGGCCTTGAAGGGGGCCAGGCATAACTGAAGCAGGACCCCTGCCAGCATCGCCTGCGCAAGCGAGGTGGGGATTGCTGCCATCAGCCTGCCGAGCGCGGGCACCAGTCCGGTCAGCGCCAGCAGTACGCCCGCCACAAGGAAGGCCCCGACGGCGGCCGGCCAGCCGCCGTCGGGCGTTCCCGACGCTGCCAGCAACGCCGCACCCGGCGTTGACCACGCCAGGGTCACCGGAACCCGGGAGCGCCAGGCGAGTAACAGCACACCAAGCCCGACGGCGAGCGTGACCGCCAGCAGCCCGGAGGCGGCCTGCGCGGGATCGGCACCCACTGTCTTCAGGCCGGCCAGGACCACCGCAAATGACGACGTGAAGCCCACCAGTGCCGTGACGATGCCGGCGACCACGGGCCGGGAATCCAGCCGTGGCCGCCCGGTGTGTGATGTTTTGGGAAACGCTGCGGACTTAGGCATACCGGCAGGTTACCGGCGCGTACCGGCGAACCGGCAATGTGAAGGTGCCCGCGGGCAGCGGCCGTGGCCGGTTCAGGGCGCAACCGGAAGCTGCCCTTAAACGACAAAGGTGCAGGTGCCGCCTCCCGGCGGGACCCGCACCTCCTTGACGTGCCGGGGCAAGGGCCCCTGGCCAAATCCTTTACGGCGTCCTGTCAGCCGGCGGAACCGGATTTCCGGGAGCAACCGGCGGAACCTGCCCGGCGGCAGGTGCCTGGCCGGGAGTTCCGTTCTTGTCAACGAGCTTGGAAGCGCCATCCTGGATCTTGTCGACGTGGCCTGCGTACTTGCCGCCGGTCTTGGTGTCGACGAAATCGCCGGCCTTGGTGATGCCGTCCTTGATGGCCTGCTCGTTGCCTCGGATCAGACCCTGAGCCTTGCCCTTTAGATCGTCAAGTAAACCCACGAGCACCTCCCTTCGATCGCGGAGCCAGGTCGCTCCTCGCGCAACCGATCCTAGCCGCGTCGCGAAGGCATGCCAAGGAAATCGCGTTCGCCCGCAGCGTATGCCGGGACAATAAAAAAGCAGCTCCGGAGAGCTGCTGCTTTTCAGTGGGCGATACTGGGATCGAACCAGTGACCTCTTCCGTGTCAGGGAAGCGCGCTACCGCTGCGCCAATCGCCCGGAACCGGAAGACCGGTATGGGACATAAGAGAGCGGACGACGAGATTCGAACTCGCGACATCCACCTTGGCAAGGTGGTGCTCTACCAGCTGAGCTACGTCCGCATTGTGCAGTTTGTTCCGGATACTCCGGGATACTGCCGGCAAGTTTCCTTGCCGAGTGGGCGATACTGGGATCGAACCAGTGACCTCTTCCGTGTCAGGGAAGCGCGCTACCGCTGCGCCAATCGCCCATTGCCTCCGGTAAACCGGAAACCATGGTTTTCACCGAGGTGGGTACGGGATTCGAACCCGTGTATACGGCTTTGCAGGCCGCTGCCTCGCCTCTCGGCCAACCCACCGTGTTAGCGTCAATTCCGAAGAATGTTTGCTGTGACAGTGTCCTGCGAGCGGACGACGAGATTCGAACTCGCGACATCCACCTTGGCAAGGTGGTGCTCTACCAGCTGAGCTACGTCCGCATTTTGGAGGGTTGATTCCTTGCCGTTTCCGGCATTTCCTCGCGTTCCAACGAGTAAAAACAATATAGGAGGTTCCGGGATTCTCCAAATTGCCCCCAAGGGATGATGGTCATGCGGCCCCACTTCCGCGTCATCACGCGAATTTTTCGACTTACAAGCGTGTAATTCGAAGTGGACGGCGGCTGGCGGGCAGCCGCCGGGCCCCGACAACCTCTCTATATGCGCGGCCGGCAGGCGCCGATTTTTCAAATGGCCCAATGGTCGGCTAGCATTCAAATGCATCGGGGCGATTGGCGCAGTGGTAGCGCGCTTCGTTCACACCGAAGAGGTCACTGGTTCGAACCCAGTATCGCCCACCGCAGAGGTCCGTTTCCGCTCATACGCAGCGGAAACGGACCTTTTTTGTGTTCGGATCCAGCGTCCGGAGATTTTGTCAGCCCCCTGTGAAAGAGTCTTTTGTATGACTGATCCGCTTCTTGCCCACGCCACTGAATACGGCCGGATGTACGCACGGTCCACGTCTGAACAGTTCTCCGTGCCGTCCATCACCACCGTCATCAGCCAACAGCCGCATGGCCTCGACGGCTGGTTCGGCTACATGGGTGCGAGCAGCCTCGCCAAGGATCCCCTCCTCTCAGACAGCCTGGGCAGCCCGGCGAAGATCAAGCAGGCCATCAACCGTGCGGCCAAGGCTGCCGAAACCTACCGGGACGACGCCGCGCGCCGCGGGGACCGGGTCCATAACTACTGCGAGCAGGTGGCGCTCCGGGCGCTGGGGCGCCCGGACACCATGAAGGAAGCCCGGGAGGCCCTGGCAGCCAATGGTGAAGAAGCCTTCGCGGTCCGCTTCGATGAGTGGTGGGAGCTGTTCCGGGTGGAGCCCATTGCCCCGGAAATCACTGTCTGGAACCAGTCCGTGGGCTACGCCGGAACCCTCGACCTCGTAGCCCGCATCAACGGCCGCGTCTGCCTGATCGACTACAAAACCAAGGGCACCACTCGCGACGGGCTGGTCAAACCGCTCGATGACAAGGTGGTCATGCAGCTGGTCGCCGGAATGAAGGCGGAAGAAAGCCTGGTGGATCCCGAAGCCGGAACCTGGGAGCCCTGGAAATACGGCGACAACCCGGTCCTGCTGGCAGTCGCCATTGGAGAAACCGAGGTACGTCCCGTCCGTGCGAATCCGGAGGTCCTCAAGCATCACTGGTGGAAGTTTTGCGCCCTGCGCCGGGTGTGGGAACTGTCCGCGGACACCCTCAGCGCCGGCACGGCACTGCTGCCCATCGCGCCGCCGCCGCTGGCACAGGCCCGCACGGCGTAAGGCGGAGCGGCACCGCAGGGGACAGCACCTAAACTGGACAGGTTCCCTTTTTCCGCCAACCGTGAGGAATAACTGCGCATGGCTATCCTGAATATCCGCATCATCGGCGATCCTGTGCTCCGCACGGTGGCTGATCCCGTGACGGAATTCGGACCCGAGCTTGCCAAACTGGTCGCCGACATGACCGAAACCATGGAGGACGTGGAAGGCGCCGGCCTGGCCGCGCCGCAGGTCGGCGTCAGCAAACGTGTCTTCACGTACCGTATTGACGGCGTCGAAGGCCACATCATCAACCCGGTGCTGGAGAACAGCGCGGACTACCAGCCGGACCATGTGGAGGGTTGCCTCTCCATTCCGGGACTTGGCTTCCCGGTGCGCCGCTTCCGCGCCACCCGGGTCACCGGCGTCGACATGCACGGCAACCCGGTGACGGTCGACGGCGAGGGGCTGCTGGCACGGTGCTTCCAGCACGAAAACGACCACCTCGACGGCATCCTCTACACCGACCGGCTCGAGGGCGACGACCGGAAGGCAGCTCTGCGCTCCATCCGCAATGCCAACTACGACGCCGTCGCCGAACGCACCACGGCCAAGCGTGCCAAGAGCGTCGGGTCCAGCTTCGGCGGTACAAGTTTTGGCGCCCCCGGCAGCTTTGGCGCCGCAGAATGAGGGTACTTTTTGCCGGTACCCCGGCCGTCGCCGTTCCATCACTCGACGCCCTGGTCAACGCCGGCTTCGAGGTCGTCGCGGTCCTGACCCGTCCCGACGCGCCACTGGGCCGGAATCGCGTGCTGACGCCCTCCCCGGTTGCCCGCCGCGCCGCCGAACTCGGGATCGACATCATTCACGCGGCCAAGGTCGAAGCCGACACCACCGCACGCATCACGGCCGCCGCGCCGGACGTGGCCGCGATCGTTGCTTACGGCGGCTTGGTCCCGCCCGCCGCGCTGGCCATACCCCGCCACGGCTGGGTCAACCTGCACTTCTCCCTGCTTCCGGCCTGGCGCGGCGCGGCCCCGGTCCAGCGATCCATCATGGCCGGAGACGACGTCACCGGCGCCGTGACGTTCCAGCTTGAAGAAGGACTCGATACCGGTCCCGTCTTCGGCACCCTGACCGAGCCCGTGGGCCCCCACGACACCGCAGGCGACCTGCTCGAGCGGCTTTCACACAGCGGAGCAGTCCTGCTCGCGCAGACGTTGTCGGCCATCGACGCCGGAAAAGCGGCGCCGCAGCCGCAGGCGGGCGACGTCACCGTGGCGCCGAAGCTGACCCTGGACGACGGGCGCCTCACCTGGGCCCACCCGGCGCTTGCCATCAGCCGGCAGGCGCGCGGCGTCACCCCCGAGCCCGGGGCCTGGACCATGCTGGACGGGCAGCGGATCAAACTCGAGCCCGTCCGGCTGCGGCCGGATGTTACCGGCCTGGCCCCGGGAACCATGGAACTGAACGGCAAAGCCGTGCTGGTCGGAACGGGTTCGCACGCGGTGGAACTCACCCGGATCCAACCCGCCGGCAAGAAAATGATGGCCGCCGCCGACTGGGCGCGCGGTATGGCTTCAGTGGAGGGCGTGGTGTTCGAATGAGCGGTTCCGGAGCAAACCCGGGCGGCCAGGGCAGGTCCGGAGGGCGGGGCAACGCCGGGCGGAATGGCCAGGGCGGCAGCGGTGGGCCCGGCGGCGGACGGGGCAACGGCGGTCCCGCCGGTGCCAGCCGGCGGGACGCCAAAGGGCGGGAACGCAACCGCGGGCCGCAACGGAGCTTCACAGAGCAGGCACCGTCCCAGCGCACCAGGCGCGCCGACCCCGCCCGGCTGGTGGCCTTCGAGGTGCTGCGCGCCGTGGCCCAGGAAGATGCCTACGCCAACCTGGTGCTGCCTGCACGGATCCGGCATCACCACCTCGACAAACGGGACGCCGGCTTCGCCACCGAATTGAGCTACGGTGCCCTGCGCGGCCAAGGCACCTACGACGCCATCCTGGCCAGGTGCGTGGACAGGCCGCTTGACCAGCTTGATCCGGCCGTCCTGGACGCCCTCCGCCTCGGTGTCCACCAGTTGCTGGCCATGCGGGTCCCGGCCCATGCGGCGCTGGACCAGACTGTTGGGCTCGCCCGCGCCGTCATCGGTGCAGGCCCCTCGGCACTGATCAACGCCGTCCTGCGCAAGGTCGCGGCCCGCACCCTTGATGAATGGCTGGACCAGCTGGTTGCAGGCGAGACCGACGAAACGAAGATTGCGTCGCTGCGATACGCCCACCCCGAGTGGATTGTCCGGGCCATGCGGCAATCCCTGGTGGCCCATGGCCGCCCCGCCTCCGAGATCAACACGCTGCTGGAATCTGACAACGCCGCCCCCGTGGTCAACCTGGTGGCCCTGCCAGGGCTTGGGAGCCTGGATGAAGCCTTGGAAACGGGTGCCACCCCCGGTGAACTGGTGGAGGGATCCGCGCTGTCCAGCGGCGGGGACCTGGGCCGCTTGTCCTCCGTCCGCGCCGGAACCACCCGCGTGCAGGACGTCGGTTCCCAATTGGTGGCAAGGGCGCTTGCCGCCGTCGACCTCGGCGCGACGGCAGCGGAGAGTGCCGGGCCAACCGCGTCGGCAGATTCCACCCCCGAGGCGTGGCTGGATCTGTGCGCGGGGCCCGGCGGGAAAGCGGCACTGCTGGGGGCCCTTGCCCACCAGCGCGGGGCCACGCTCCTGGCGAACGAACCGGCTCCGCACCGGGCAAAGCTCGTGGGCCAGGCCCTGGCCGCCGTGCCGCACGACAGCTGGCAGGTGCGCACTGGCGACGGCCGTGATGTCGGAACGGAGCAGCCCGGCAGCTTCGACCGAGTCCTGGTGGATGTTCCCTGTACGGGCCTGGGGGCGCTGCGCCGCCGTCCGGAGTCCCGGTGGCGGAGGTCGCCCAAGGACATCGCAGACCTGGGCCCTCTGCAACGGGAGCTGCTGGCATCCGCGCTGGCCGCGGTGCGTCCCGGGGGAGTAGTGGCTTATGTGACCTGCTCGCCGCATCCGGCCGAAACCACTGCAGTCGTGGCCGACGCCATCAGGAAACGCGACGACCTTGAGCTCCTTGACGCGGGCGCCGCCCTGGATGCCGTCAGCCTGACCGGCAACCTCGGCGCCGGACACGACCTGACGGCCCAGCTCTGGCCCCACATCCACCACACCGACGCCATGTTCCTGGCCATCATCAAGAAGAAATCCTGATCGGGACGTTCCTGCCCGGGCAGGAACGTTCCAAACACACCAAGCACCTTCAGCGAAAGGCACTTCCGTGGCGCAATGCTGCATCAACCCGAGCATCCTCTCCGCCGACTTCGTCAACCTTGAGGCCGAACTCCAGCGGATCAGCAATGCCGACGCCGTGCACGTGGACGTGATGGACAACCACTTCGTCCCCAACCTCACCCTCGGGCTGCCCGTCGTGCAGCGGATCCAGGCAGTCAGCCCCGTTCCGCTGGATGCGCACCTGATGATTGCCGACGCCGACCGCTGGGCACCCGGGTTCGCCGACGCCGGGCTCGCATCAGTCACCTTCCACGCCGAGGCATCCATCGCACCGATCAAGCTCGCACGGGAACTGCGCAGCAGGGGAGCCAAGGCCGGGATGGCGCTGCGGCCCGCCACGGCGGTTGAACCTTACCTGGACATGCTGCCGGAACTTGACATGCTCCTCATCATGACTGTGGAGCCGGGCTTCGGCGGCCAGGCATTCCTGGACATCACGCTGCCCAAAATCCGCAGGGCGCGCGAAGCAGTGGACGGGTCGGGGCTGGGAGTTGCCATTCAGGTGGACGGCGGCATCTCGGAGGAGACCATCGCCCGTGCCGCCGAGGCAGGCGCCAACGTCTTCGTAGCCGGCTCCGCGGTCTACGGTGCGGACGATCCTGCAGCAGCCATCGAGCTGCTCCGTGCAAAGGGAAGCCGGACATTACGTGCGGCGACGGAATAACCGGCGGCCCCTGCCGGTTGTGGCACAATAACAAAACACATACGTGCTCCGGGGTCGGTGTAAGTCCGAACCGGCGGTGACAGTCCGCGACCCGCGAGCCGGTGCCCTTTCACGAGGACCCGGCAGACGGTTGAACCGGTGGAATTCCGGTACCGACAGTTAAAGTCTGGATGAGAGAAGCACGTACAGCTGTATCTGCGGGCCTTTGGGCTCCGCAGCGTTCTGCTGTCGTACCCCCGGAGCCATCGCGGTTCGAGAGGGAAGGAACGACACGAATGAACCCCCAGCGATGGCTCTTAAACGCCGCAAGTCCTGCTGCTTCCACGGCAGGCACCAACTCCCCGACGGCCGCCGCATGAGCGGCGCAGTTGAACTGAAACCCGCCGCAGGGGTGGTCACTGCCTTCAGCGCCGATGAAATCCGGGCCATGGAGGAAGCGCTCGAGGCAGCCCTGCAGGGTCCGCGGGGCGCCAACCCCCTCGTGGGTGCCGTCGTGATCGGCCCCGATGGCCGCCACCTGGTCACCGGCCACCACCGCGGCGCCGGCACCGCCCACGCCGAAGCCGACGCCATAGCCCAGGCAGCCGCCGTCGGCCTTGACCTCTCCGGCTGCACCATGGTGATCACGCTCGAACCCTGCAACCATGTGGGCCGCACCGGGCCGTGCACGGAAGCGATCATCGCCGCTGGGATCACCGACGTGGTCTACGCCATCGATGACCCGCACGACCCCGCCGCCGGGGGAGCGGCCACCCTCCGCAACGCCGGGGTAAGTGTCCGCAGCGGCCTTGGCGCCGAGGAAGCGCTGGACCTGAACCGCCAATGGTTTGAAGCCGTCGCGGCCAAACGTCCCTTCGTCACGCTGCACATCGCGCAAACCCTGGACGCCCGGATCGCCGCGGAAGACGGCACCAGCCAGTGGATCTCCAGCCCGGAATCGCTGGCCGACAACCACGGCATCCGCGGCCGCATCGATGCCATCCTGGTGGGCACGCAGACCGTGCTGGTGGACAACCCCCGCCTGACTGCCAGGAATCCCTCAGGCGGCCTCGCCGCCAAACAGCCCGTGCGGGCCGTCATGGGGCTCCGGGACATTCCCTGCGACGCCGCAATCCGCGGCGACGACGGCCTGGCCACCCACCTGCCCACGCGCGACCCCGACGAAGCCCTGTCCATGCTGTACGACGCAGGCGCCCGGCACATCATGGTCGAAGGCGGATCACGGATCCTCAGCACGTTCCTCTCGGCCGGGCTGGTGGACGAACTGATCATGTACCTCGCCCCCACCCTCCTGGGATCCGGCACCCCGGCCCTGGACGGGCTGGGCATCACCACCCTCGCCGACGCCCAGCAATGGGAATGGGATGCTTCCGACGGTGGCGCCGTACGGACGCTCGGCCGGGACCTGAGACTTCACCTAAGACCGCAACGCAGAGTTGCACTGGACCACCAACCAACCCGCGGTACCGCGGAGCAAGCCCAGGGAGGCCGCTGATGTTCACCGGAATTATTGCCGAGCAGGGGCAGGTGCTGTCAGTGGAACGCGACGGAGACACCAGCGCCACCGTCCGGCTGCACGCACCCGGGTCCACGGAGGGCCTGGCACTTGGCGGTTCGATCGCCGTCAACGGGGTCTGCCTCACGGCCACCGCCATTGACGGCAAGGACTTCAGCGTCGACGTCATGGGAGAGACCCTGGTCAGGAGCACCATCGGCGAACTCGCCGCGGGCGACTCCGTCAACCTGGAACGCTGCGTCCCCGCCGGCGGCCGCCTGGACGGGCATGTGGTGCAAGGCCACGTGGACGGCGTAGGGGTGCTGCTGGAACGCGAGCCCCAGGGCAACTGGGAGCGGCTGCGCTTCGGGGTGCCCGCCAACCTGGCCCGCTACATCGCAGAAAAAGGCTCCATCGCCATCGACGGCGTCTCCCTCACCGTGACTGCCGTCAGCCCGGCGGCCGAGCAGGAACCCTGGTTTGAGGTGGGCCTCATTCCCACCACGCTGGCGGAGACCGGGCTGGGCACCAAGCACACCGGCAGCCGGGTGAACCTCGAGGTCGATGTGCTGGCCAAGTACACCGAACGGCTGCTGGCCTTCCGGGAACCGGGCGCTGCAGCCGGGGCCGGCGAAACCGCCATCGCAGGAGACGCACGGTGAACGCCGCAGTGCGCCTGGACACCGCCGTCGAAGGAAACCCGGCGGCCGGCCGGCCCGTGGCCCAGGCCCCGGCGCCGGGGAAAGCCCTGGACCCGATCGAGGACGCCGTGCGCGCCATGGCCGCCGGCCGTCCGGTGCTGGTGGTGGACAATGAAGACCGCGAGAACGAAGGCGACATCATTTTCGCGGCCCAGCACGCCACGCCGGCGCTGATGGGCTGGACCATCCGCTACAGCTCGGGCGTGATCTGCGTGCCGCTGACAGGCGCCCGTGCCGATCAGCTGGAGCTGCCTCCGATGACGGCGGTCAACCAGGATGCGAAGGGCACCGCCTACACGGTGTCCTGTGATGCCGCCACCGGTGTGAGCACCGGCATTTCCGCGACGGACCGTGCGCTGACGGCCCGCATCCTGGCGGACCCGCACGCCGTCCCGGCCTCCGTGACCCGTCCGGGGCATATTTTCCCGCTCCGTGCGGTTGAGGGTGGTGTGCGGGAACGCCAGGGCCACACCGAGGCCGCGGTGGACCTGTGCCGCCTTGCCGGCCTGGAGCCGGTCGGGGTGATCGCGGAAGTAGTGTACGACGACGGTGAAATGATGCGCCTGGACGGTCTCAGGACGTTCGCGGCGGACCACGGGTGTCCGCTGATCTCGATCGAGGACCTGGTGGCGTATCTTGAAGCCGGGGCCGGGGCCGGGGGAACCCAGCGCGAGGAGGTCCGGGTAACGCCGGGCGTAGAGAAGGAGAAGCCATGACGGCATCGGCAGCCAGAGACGACAGCCACGAGGACGGCCACAGGGACCACCACCCGGTACCCGGAGCCGGGACCTATCCCGTCAGCGGAGGTCCCGTTGTGCAACTGCCCACCGCCTTCGGCGACTTCGTGGCCCAGGCATGGACCGACCTCCTCACCGGAGTGGAACACCTCGCCGTCAGCTCGCCCAACGCCCCCACCGACGGCAAGGCCCCCCTGGTGCGGCTGCACTCGGAGTGCCTCACCGGAGACGTCTTCGGATCCTATCGGTGCGACTGCGGGGAGCAGCTCGCGTTCGCGCTGGAACTGATCCGGGACAACGGCGGCACGCTGCTCTACCTGCGCGGCCAGGAAGGCCGCGGCATCGGCCTTGCCAACAAGATCAAGGCGTACGCGCTGCAGGAAGCGGGCTTCGATACCGTGGAAGCCAACGAACAGTTGGGCCTGCCGGTTGACGCGCGGTGCTACAAGGCCGCGGCGCAGATCCTCGCTGAAATGGGCCTGCACGAGGTCCGGCTGCTGAGCAACAACCCGGACAAGCAGAACAGGCTGGCCCAGGCGGGCGTCAAAGTGGTGGAAATGGTCCCCACGGAGGTTCCCTCCCGCGAGCAGAACATCCGGTACCTGCGCACCAAGAAGGACCGGATGGAGCACCGGCTCCTCCTGGACACCGATGTGGCCTCCGTGCCCGTCACAGCCCCCGAATCCCTTTACGACCACGAACAAGACTGAACGGAACACAACACACCCATGAGCGGACACGGCGCCCCCGACATCGACCTCAGCACCCTCAACCCTGCTGAGACCTCACAGCTGAAGCTGGCAATCATCGCAGCCAGCTGGCACACCCAGATCATGGACGGCCTCCTGGACGGCGCGCTCCGGGCAGCCAAGGACGCCGGCATCGCCGAGCCCACTGTCCTGCGGGTTCCCGGCAGCTTTGAGCTTCCCGTAGCCGCCGCACGCCTGGCACCGCACTTTGACGCCGTGGTGGCCCTCGGCGTCGTGATCCGCGGCGGCACGCCGCACTTCGACTACGTCTGCCAGGCCGCGACGTCGGGCCTTACCGACGTCAGCGTCGCCACCGGCGTGCCGGTGGGCTTCGGCGTGCTCACCTGCGACAACGAACAGCAGGGCCTGGACCGCGCCGGACTGCCCGGCTCCAAGGAAGACAAGGGCCACGAAGCCGTCACCGCCGCCCTGGCCACGGCCTTGGTCCTGAAGCAGTACGCGTAGTACGGGTACCCGGCGTGACGGGCGCGGTGTGTATTCGCTCACATCGCGCCCGTCATGGAACGGCCCGGGAAGCGCCCGTGCGGCCGCAGCAAGTAGGCTGGAGGGCGTGAAGAATTTCGAGACGCTGTTCGCTGAGCTCAGCGAGAAGGCAGCCACCCGTCCGGAAGGCTCCCGTACCGTCGCAGAATTGGAGTCCGGTGTTCACGGCATCGGCAAGAAAGTCGTTGAGGAAGCAGCCGAAGTATGGATGGCTGCCGAATATGAATCCGATGAAGCCGCGGCTGAGGAAATTTCCCAGCTTTTGTACCACCTGCAGGTTCTGATGCTCGCCAAAGGCCTGACCCTGGAAGACGTCTACAAGCATCTGTAGCCACCGGTCCGGCGCCTGCCGCCGGGCCCGCTGTGGCCTGCATTGCCTGAAAACCCAGACCTTCCACCCCAGAAAGAATTCCCCATGCTGCGAGTAGCCGTCCCCAACAAGGGCTCCCTGTCCGAAGCCGCCTCCGCCATGCTCTCCGAAGCCGGATACCGCCAGCGCCGCGACAGCCGCGAACTGGTCATGGTGGACCCGGACAACGACATCGAGTTCTTCTTCCTCCGCCCCCGCGATATTGCGGTCTACGTGGGCCAAGGAACGCTCGACGTCGGCATCACCGGCCGCGACCTGCTGCTGGACGCCGAAGTGGAAGCCGAAGAGCTGCTGCCACTTGGATTCGCCGCCTCCACCTTCCGGTTTGCCGGTCCCGTGGGCGATTTCAGCTCAGCCGCCGAGCTCGAGGGCAAGCGCCTGGCCACCAGCTACGACGGACTGCTGCGCAACTACCTCGCTGAACGCGGCATCAACGCCAAGGTGGTCCGGCTCGACGGCGCCGTCGAGTCCTCCGTCCGGCTAGGCGTCGCTGACGCCATCGCCGACGTCGTCGAAACCGGCAACACCCTCAAGGCCGCCGGCATGGAAATCTTCGGCGACCCCATCCTGAAGTCCGAGGCCGTCCTGATCCGCCGCACCGGCAACGGCGGCGCCGCCAACGGCACGGCCAAGGAAATCGAGGTGCTCATCCGGCGCCTCCAGGGCGTCCTTGTGGCCCGCCAGTACGTCCTGATGGACTACGACATCCGCAAGGAACTCGTGGAGAAGGCCGCCGGCCTGACCCCCGGCCTCGAATCGCCCACGGTTTCGCCGCTCCGGGACTCCGACTGGGTGGCCGTCCGGTCCATGGTTCCCAAGAAGGAAACCAACCGGATCATGGATGAACTGTACGACCTCGGCGCCCGCGCCATCCTGGTCAGCAGCATCCACGCCTGCCGTATCTGACGCCTCCGGCGCAGCGCACGGTCCAGGCCCCGTTCACCAGACCGCAGAATTCCAGGAGTTCCCATGGCAGTAGCAGTACGTGTCATTCCCTGCCTCGACGTCGATGCCGGGCGCGTCGTCAAGGGCGTCAACTTCGAGGGCCTCCGCGACGCCGGTGACCCCGTGGAACTGGCCCACCGGTACGACAAAGCGGGCGCCGACGAACTCACCTTCCTCGATGTCACGGCCTCCTCCGGGAACCGCGAGACCACCTTCGACGTGGTCCGCCGCACCGCCGAGGAAGTGTTCATCCCACTCACCGTCGGCGGCGGCGTCCGGGGCGTGGCCGAGGTGGACAAGCTCCTGCGTTACGGTGCTGACAAGGCCTCCATCAACACCGCAGCTGTGGCGCGGCCGGACGTCATCGACGAGATCACCCGGCACTTCGGGTCCCAGGTGCTTGTTTTGTCCGTGGATGCCCGCCGCACCCGCCCGGGCTCCCAGCCCACGGCGTCGGGGTTTGAAGTGACCACCCACGGCGGCCGCACCGGCACGGGCATAGACGCCATCGCGTGGGCGAAGGAAGCGGCTGACCGGGGAGTGGGGGAGATCCTGCTCAACTCCATCGACGCCGACGGCACCAAGGACGGCTTCGACCTCGAACTCATCAAGCTGGTCCGGGCCGCCGTCAGGGTTCCGATCATCGCCTCCGGCGGGGCAGGGGAACCAGCGCATTTCCCGCCGGCCGTCGCTGCCGGCGCGGATGCCGTGCTGGCAGCATCAATCTTCCACTGGGGCCCGGATGACATGATGTCCCAGGTCAAGGACGCCATCCGGGCGGCAGGCTTCGAAGTCAGGTAGTCGCATGGCCAAAAGCAAAGCCAGGTCACTGTGAGTGACCTGGCTTTACCTTTAAAGGCCTACTTCGGCTGACTGGAGGAGGGCGACGGCGTCGGGCTGGCCTTCGAAGGTGACCAGGGCATGGCGGGTGCGGCCATGGGCGTGCATCAGCAGTTCGCCCGGCTCACCGACGATCGCCACCGATACAGGCGCCCGCTTGGCGACGTGGCGGGGACCGGACGGACGGACCAGCACGATGCCAAGGTCCACGCCGCGGTACAAGATCGCGGCACGCTTGACCAGTTCGTCCCAAAGCGCATCCGAGTACGCCTCGTCCAGGGCCCGTGGCGCCCACCGGTCCACTGCGCGGCGGACATCCTCGGTGTGCACGAAGTATTCGATCAGGTTGGCGCTTTCGTCCAGGGCCTTGATGCTCATCGGCGAAAGCGCAGGAGGCCCGGCCCGGAACGTGTTGACCAGCCGGGCGTAGTCCTCGGTGGTGGTCAGCTTTGCCGCAAGTTTGGCGGTGGCCTGGTCGGAGGCCTTGGCCAGGCTCTTGATGATCAAACCTAGCCCCACAGCGGCCTTCCGCTCCCGCAAGTAGAGGTGCGCGGCAAGGTCCCTGGTGCGCCAGCCCTTGCATAGCGTGGGCGCATCAGGGCCGGCCGCAAGCAGGGTCTCGGCCAGGACTTCTCGGGACGGTTCGACGAAATGCATCACTTGTGAAACTAGCACGAGAGCCGCGAAGTTGGGCAGCATCGCACCGCCCGGTGGCGTGCCGTTGTTCACATCGGGAGTGTGGCCGCCAAAGGCACTAGACTTGACCCGATGTCTGAGCAGCCAACCCCCGCCCAAACCGCCGGATCCGACGAATCCCAGGTACCGTCGTCGTCCGCTGAATCTGCCCCGGCAACCCCCGCCGCGGGCCCGCTTCCCGCCGAGGTGGCAGCCGCCCTCAAGCGCGACGCCGCCGGCCTGGTGGCAGCAGTGGTCCAGCAGTTCGACACCAACGAGGTCCTGATGCTCGGTTGGATGGATGACGAGGCACTGCACCGGACCATGACCACCGGACGCGTGACGTTCTACTCGCGGTCACGCCAGGAGTATTGGCGCAAGGGCGACACCTCCGGGCACGTCCAGTGGGTCAAATCAGTTGCCATGGACTGCGACGGCGACGCACTGCTGGTGCGCGTCGACCAGGTCGGCGCCGCCTGCCACACCGGCACCCGCACCTGCTTCGACGGCAGGGGCCTCACCGTCGTCACGGGCCAGGCAAGCTAGGCCGGACCGGTTGCCGGGCCCGGCGTCCCATCCGGCCGCGGCCAACCCCCAGCAAGCACACTCAAGGTGTCCGGCACGGCCGGCCCTTTCGAAGAACAGGCGGACAAGCATAGCCATGCAGGACCTTGGAACCATCAGCCCAAGCCTCGAGGAATTCCGGGAGCTCGCCGGCCACAGCCGCGTCATCCCCGTCAGGCTCAAGGTGCTGGCTGACGCCGAAACACCCATCGGCCTGTACCGCAAGCTCGCGCAGGGCCAGCCCGGAACTTTCCTGATGGAATCCGCGGCCGTGGGCGGCGCCTGGTCCCGCTACTCCTTCATCGGCGCCCGGTCCCGCGCCACCTTGACCACCAAGGACGGACAGGCCCACTGGCTGGGCGAACCGCCCGCCGGTGTCCCGGTGAGCGGCAGCCCCGTCGATGCCGTCCGCGATACCATCGACGCCCTCCGCACCGACCGCTTCGACGGACTCCCGCCCTTCACCTCCGGCCTGGTGGGGTTCCTGGGCTGGGAAACCGTCCGGCACTGGGAACGGCTGGTCAGCCCGCCCGAGGACGACCTGCAGCTGCCGGAGATGGCGCTGAACCTGGTCACCGACATGGCCGTGCACGACAACGTTGACGGCACGGTCCTGCTTATTGCCAACGCCATCAACTTCGACAACAGCTCCGAGCGCGTGGATGAGGCCTGGCACGACGCCGTCGCCCGGGTCAAGGAACTCCTGGCAAAGATCAGCGCCCCCGTGCCGCAGCCAGTCTCCGTGCTGGAACCTGCGGCACTGGATTTTGCGTCCAGCGTCCAGGAACGCTGGGATGAGGCCGAGTATCTGGCCGCGCTGGACCGCGGCAAGGAAGCCATTGTGGACGGCGAGGTCTTCCAGGTGGTGATCTCGCGCCGGTTCGAAATGGAATGCCGGGCTTCGGCGCTGGACGTGTACCGCGTACTGCGAAACACCAACCCCAGCCCCTACATGTACATCTTCAGCCTGGCCGACGCCGAGGGCCGTGAGTACTCCATCGTGGGATCCTCGCCCGAAGCCCTGGTCACGGTCACCGGTGAGGAAGTCATCACCCACCCCATCGCCGGATCCCGTCCACGCGGGAAGACCGTGGAAGCGGACAAGGCCCTCGCCGAGGAACTGCTCGCGGACCAGAAGGAACGTGCCGAGCACCTGATGCTGGTGGACCTCTCCCGCAACGACCTCTCAAAGGTCTGTGTGGCGGGCACCGTGGACGTCACCCAGTTCATGGAGGTGGAGCGTTTCAGCCACATCATGCACCTGGTGTCCACCGTGGTGGGCCGGCTGGCGCCGCAGGCCAAGGCCTACGACGTCCTGAAGGCGACCTTCCCGGCCGGTACCCTGTCCGGTGCGCCCAAGCCCCGCGCCCTGCGGCTCCTTGACGAACTCGAACCGCACCGCCGCGGCATCTATGGCGGCGTGGTGGGGTACCTCGATTTCGCCGGCGACATGGACATGGCCATCGCCATCAGGTCGGCGCTGATCCGCGACGGCCGGGCGTACGTCCAGGCCGGCGGCGGGATCGTGGCTGATTCCGTGAACCCCACGGAGGCCCTCGAGACCGTCAACAAAGCCGCCGCCCCGCTTCGCGCTGTCCACACGGCCGGTTCCCTGCACAACATCTCCGCGGAATCACTCCCCGGCCGGGCGGAGCAGTAATGGCTGACTCGGGATTGGCTGCCGGCAGCACGGGAAAAGTTGGCAGGACCGGGAAGACCCGGATCACGCCGGTATGGGCCCGCAAGTCCACGCTGGTGCTTCTGATCACGGTCGTGGCCCTGGCCGCATTCGGCACCACAACCCAGACGTGGATGACCGCCACCCTTGATCCCAACCAGGCAGGCGCCGCACAAAGCGTCCTGCCCGTGCAGGGGAGCAAGGCGGCCACCACCGTCACCGCCCTGGCCCTGGTGGCCCTCGCGGGCGGACTTGCCGCGTCCATCGCCGGCAGGATCGCCCGGTGGGTCATCACAGCCATCATCGTCCTTGCCTCGGCCGGCGTCGTGACCGCTGCCGCCACCGTCCTCGCTGATCCGCTGGCAGCGGCGCAGGGCAGCATTGCCACCGCTACCGGTGTCTCCGGCAGCCAGGCACACGTCGAGCTCACCGCTTTCCCGGCCCTCGCCGTCGTCGCCGGCTGCCTCCTGGCCCTGGCCGGCCTGCTGATCATTCCCGCGTCACGGCATTGGAAGGCGCGCACCAAATATGACGCGCCGGCCGCCACGGGGTCGGCCGCCCCGGCCGGACCTGTGGACGAGATCGACAGCTGGGACCGGCTCTCGCGCGGCGACGACCCCACCTGAGCGCTGCCGCAGCCGGCGCCGGAACCGGCAGGACGCCTCGCGGTACGCGGGCGGCAGCCAAAAAATGGCAGAATGTAAGCAGTATCCATCCTGAGGAGATTTCCATGAGCAAAGCACCTGCGTCCGTTTCCACGTCAGGCACCCGCACGGTAGCCCCCGGCGTCATTGACCACAGCCAGGAACTTGGCCACGGCAACAGCCCGGCCGCCTGGACCTGCGTCATCGTCATGCTCGTCGGCGCACTCATCGCAGCCATCGCGTTCGTTATCGCCAGCACCCCCATCTTCATCGGCGGGGCCGTGGTCATGGTGATCGGATTGATCCTCGGTTACGTCATGCGCAAGGCAGGCTACGGAGTCGAAGGCAGCAAGCTGAAGAACTCCGGCCACTGATGGCAACTGTTCTCGACGACATCAATGCCGGTGTCCGGGAGGACATGGAGGCCAGGAAGCGGCTCGTTTCACTGGCTGAGCTGAAGGACCGGGCCCGGGCAGCCGCGCCCGCGCGCGACGCCTGGGCGGCACTCGGCGGCACCTCCCCAACCCGGGAACAGCTCAAAGTCATCGCGGAAATCAAGCGCCGCAGCCCCTCCAAGGGAGACCTCGCCAGCATTGGGGATCCGGCATCGCTCGCCAGGCAGTACGCCGACGGCGGCGCGGCCGTCATCAGCGTCCTCACCGAACAGCGCCGCTTCAACGGGTCGCTGGCCGATCTCGATGCCGTGCGCGCCGCCGTCGACGTCCCGCTGCTTCGCAAGGATTTCACCCTTGACGAGTACCAGATCTGGGAAGCCCGTGCCCACGGCGCCGACCTCGTCCTCTTGATCGTTGCCGCACTCTCCGACGCCCAGCTCACCGAGTTCAGTGCCCTCAGCGCCGAACTGGGCATGAACGTGCTCGTGGAGACGCACACCGAAGAGGAGATCGAGCGTGCCGTGGCGGCCAACGCACGGATCATCGGCGTCAACGTGCGCAATTTGAAGACGCTCGACGTCGACCGTTCAGTGTTTGCTTCACTGGCGGGCCTGATCCCCGGCGAGGCAGTGGTGGTCGCCGAATCGGGCGTCCGCGACGCCGACGACGTCACGCATTACGCCGCGAGCGGCGCCAACGCCATACTGGTGGGCGAAGCCCTGGTGAGCCACGCGACTCCCAGGGAACGACTCGCCGAATTCACTGCCGCCGGTGCCGCCGCGATCGCAACGCGCCGCTGACGGCACCAGGCACACCCTGCATTGCGGGGCCGGCCGGTGCCGGCCGGTTCCGCAATGCAACCACCGATCCGGCCCAGGCCGGGACAGCACACTTTGACCGATCAACTTGGAACAGGACGGGACTGATGGCCGACGCACCCTCAGGGAACGCTGAGAACAACACCGCCGAAGCATTCCTGCAGGGCGGATCCCTCCGCCACGCGCCGGGGCCGTACTTCGGCAGCTACGGTGGCCGGTGGATGCCCGAGTCCCTCATCGCCGCCCTGGACGAACTTGAGGAAACGTTCAACAAGGCCAAGGACGATCCCGAATTCCGGGCCCAGATTGCCGACCTGAACAAGAACTACTCCGGCCGGCCGTCGCTGCTCACCGAAGCGAAGCGGTTCTCCCAGCATGCGGGGGGAGTGCGGGTGTTCCTCAAGCGCGAGGACCTGAACCACACGGGTTCGCACAAGATCAACAACGTCCTGGGCCAGGCACTGCTCGCCAAACGGATGGGCAAGACCCGGATCATCGCCGAAACCGGAGCCGGCCAGCACGGCGTGGCCAGCGCCACCGCGGCCGCCCTCATGGGCATGGAGTGCGTGGTGTACATGGGCGCCGAAGACTGCCGCCGGCAGGCCCTGAACGTTGCCCGGATGGAGCTCCTTGGGGCCACGGTGATCCCGGTAACCAGCGGATCGCAGACTCTGAAGGACGCCATCAACGACGCCCTCCGGGACTGGGTGGCCAACGTGTCCAACACCCACTACCTGCTCGGAACCGCTGCCGGGGCCCACCCGTTCCCCGCCATGGTCCGCTACTTCCACGAGGTGATCGGGGACGAAGCCCGTGCCCAGATCCTGGAACAGGAAGGCCGGCTCCCCGACGCCGTCTGTGCCTGCATCGGCGGCGGATCCAACGCCATCGGCATCTTCCACGGCTTCCTTGATGACCCTTCCGTGAAGATCTACGGCTTCGAGGCCGGCGGGGACGGCGTGGAGACCGGCCGGCACGCCGCCACCATCTCCCTGGGCAAGCCCGGGGTCCTGCACGGCGCCCGCTCTTACCTGATGCAGGACGACGACGGACAGACCGTCGAATCGCACTCCATCTCCGCAGGCCTGGACTACCCCGGGGTCGGACCGGAACACTCCTACCTCTCGGACATCGGCCGGGTCAGCTACGAGCCCATCACCGATACCGAAGCCATGGAAGCCTTCCGCCTCCTGTGCCGGACCGAAGGCATCATTCCCGCCATCGAGTCCGCCCATGCTCTGGCCGGCGCGATCAAGGTGGGCCAGCGGCTTGCCGCCGAGGACCCAGCCACCGCAGCGGAGAAGATCATCATCGTCAACCTTTCCGGCCGCGGCGACAAGGACGTGGCCACCGCAGCCGAATGGTTCGACCTGCTGGACAAGAATTCCGCCGAATCGGAAATCGGCAAAGAGGGGGAGCAGCTGTGAACCACGCAGAGATGACCAGCAAGTCAGCAGCAGCCATTGACCGGGCACGCGCCCAGGGCCGCTCGGCACTGATCGGGTACCTCCCCGCCGGCTACCCCAACGTCGAGGACACGATCGCCGCAGGCATTGCCCTGGCGGAGAACGGCGCCGACCTGATCGAGATCGGCATCCCCTACTCCGATCCCGTCATGGACGGCCAGGTCATCCAGGCCGCCACCACCGAGGCGCTGGCCAACGGCTTCCACGTCAAGCAGGTCTTCGACGTCGTCGCCGGCATCACCAGCAAGACCGACGCCGCCGTCCTGGTCATGACCTACTGGAACCCCGTAGTCCGCATGGGCGTGGACGAATTCTCCCGCCGACTGGCCGAGGCCGGGGGAGCCGGGCTCATCACGCCGGACCTGATTCCGGACGAGGCCACCGAGTGGATGGCAGCGTCTGACAAATATGGATTGGACCGGGTGTTCCTGGTTGCCCCGTCCTCCACCGCCGAGCGCATGCAGCGGACCGTGGATGCGAGCCGAGGGTTCGTCTACGCCGTCTCCATCATGGGCGTCACCGGTGCCCGCACGTCCGTCAGTACTGCCGCCAAGGACGTGGTGGCCGCCGCGCACGACGCCGGAGCGGAGCGCGTCTGCGTGGGCCTCGGAGTTTCCACCGCGGGCCAGGTCCGGGAAATCGCCGAGTACGCCGAAGGCGTCATTGTGGGCACCGCCCTGGTCGCTGCCCTCCGCGACGGGGGAGTGGACGCCGTCGCCGCCCTCACCAAGGACCTCAGCACCGGCCTGGCGCCGGAAGCCGGGCACACCACGGACGGGGCATAACCCATGCAGGCACTGATCCAGGCAGCCGCCCTGGCACCCACCCTGATGCCTGGCAGCATCCCCAGCCCGAGCTGGTCCGGCTTCGACATCCCCCTGCCGTGGGGCAGCCTCCGGATCCACGCCTATGCGCTGTGCATCCTGGCCGGAATTGTGGTTGGCCTGTGGCTGACCTCCGTCCGGTGGGCAAAGCGCGGCGCCCCCGAAGGCAGCGTGTGGGACATCGTCATCTGGGCCATTCCCTTCGGCATCATCGGCGGGCGCCTGTATCACGTGGTGTCGTCACCGGATGCCTACTTTGGCCCCGGCTTCAACGGGACCGGAGACCTCTCGCTGATCCCACAGATCCAGCGTGGCGGACTCGGAATCTGGGGCGCCGTCGTCCTGGGCGCGGTCGGTGCCTGGATCGGTTGCCGCCGCAGCGGCGTCAAGCTCAGCGCCTTCGTCGACGCGGCCGCTCCCGGCCTGCTCCTGGCCCAAGCGCTGGGCCGGTGGGGCAACTACTTCAACCAGGAACTCTTCGGCGGCCCCACCACGTTGCCGTGGGGGCTGCAGATCGACCCCAACAACCCGAACTTCCCGGCCGGCATGCCTGCGGACACCCTCTTCCACCCCACGTTCCTCTACGAATCGCTCTGGAACGTGGCCGGCGTGCTCATCCTGCTGGCCCTGGACAAGCGCTTCAACTTCCGGCGGAGCCGGCTGTTCTGGCTGTACGCCATGTACTACACGCTGGGACGCGTCTGGATCGAAGCCATGCGCATCGATGACGCCGAACAAATCAACATCCTGGGCATTACTACCCGGCTCAACGTCTGGACAAGCATCTTCGTGTTCCTGGCGGCGCTGATCGCATTCCTCCTGCTCGGCCTGAAGGGCCGGCCGGAACCGGACAGCGTGTACCTGCCGGGCCGGGAACCGCACGAGGCGGGCGAAGCGGCCGTGGCCGGAGCCCCGGCGGAAGACGAGCAGGAAGTCCGTGATCCGGACACTGTTGTCTCAGATAGTGATTCGCGTGGTAATCTCCCAGGTAACCAAAGCGGTTCCCGGCATGCTTCCGCCCCCACGGAAGAACCCGCGGCGGCTCCGGCAGGCTTCACGCCTGGCACGGATGCCACGGCTTCCGGAACTTCCGGCAGCACAGCCACAGGACCCGCATCGGAGGCCGGCGCCGGTAAGTAGGAGGCCGGCCAGGCAGGGCAGCAGAGCCACCGCTCGAAGGGCCCGAAACCACAATGTCGTGGCATGGGGCCCATCCTGGCAGTAAAGAGATGCTGCCGGATGAAGCCCCGGGCAGGTGCCTGCGTAACCGTTAGTTCAGCAGGCTGCGCTGACCTACAATTTCCAGTAATCAACACTTTGTTGTGCCCCTGCAACGGCGCCGACGAGTGGGGCCAACGGTGTCCCTTCCATACGCACGATCAGGAGGAAGGACGTCTCCCATGACCCAAACTCTTCACACTCCCAGCTGGTCCGAACCGGAGCAGCCTGAGACTGCACTGTCGCCGTTCAAGCGCTTCGCCGCCATGCCGGAGGCTGCCGGGCTGTACAACCCCGAGCAGGAAAAAGACGCGTGCGGCCTTGCCATCATCGCCACCTTGCGCGGCGAGCCCGGATACGACATTGTCGACGCCGCCCTGACTGCCCTGCGCAACCTTGAACACCGCGGCGCCGTGGGTGCCGACGAGGGAACGGGCGACGGCGCAGGCCTGCTCATGCAGATCCCGGACGAGTTCTTCCGGGCAGTCACCGAGTTCGAGCTGCCGGGCCCCGGCCAGTACGTGGCCGGCACCGCATTCCTGCCGGCAGAGCAGCGTGAAGCCAACGCAGCCAAGGCAGGCATCGAGGGCCTTGCTGCCGACGAAGGCCTGAAGGTCCTCGGCTGGCGTGAGGTCCCGGTTGTCGCCGACCTCGTGGGCGCCATGGCCCGTGCCTGCATGCCCTACTTCTCCCAGCCCTTCCTGGCCTCCGCCAGCGGTGAGGAACTGGACCGCAACGAACTTGACTCCCGTGCGTGGCGGATCCGCAAGCGCGCCCAGAACAAATTCGGCGTCTACTTCCCTTCGCTGTCCTCCCGGACCATCGTTTACAAGGGCATGCTGACCACCGCGCAGCTGGAGCCCTTCTACCCGGACCTCTCGGACAAGCGCTTCAAGACCAAGCTCGCGATCGTCCACTCGCGCTTCTCCACCAACACGTTCCCGTCCTGGCCTTTGGCGCAGCCCTTCCGCACCATCGCCCACAACGGGGAAATCAACACCGTCAAGGGCAACCGGAACTGGATGCGGGCCCGCCAGTCCCAGCTGGCTAACCCGCTGCTGGGCGACTCTCCCGAAGAGCTGTACCCCATCTGCACCCCGGGCGCGTCGGACTCCGCGTCATTTGACGAGGTAGCCGAGTTGCTTTGGCTCTCCGGCCGCCCCATCACGCACTCGATCATGATGATGATCCCCGAGGCGTGGGAAAACCACGCCACCATGGATCCGGCACGGCGCGCGTTCTACGAGTACCATTCGCTGTTGATGGAACCGTGGGACGGCCCTGCCGCCGTCTCCTTCACCGACGGAAACCTGGTGGGTGCCACGCTGGACCGCAACGGCCTGCGCCCTGGCCGCTTCTGGATCACCGAAGACGGCCTGATCGTCTTCGCCTCCGAGGTGGGCGTGATCGACGTCGAGCCCTCCAAGGTGGTCAAGAAGGGCCGCGTGTCCCCGGGCAAGATGTTCCTGGTGGACACCGAGGCCGGCCGCATCATCGACGACGAAGAGGTCAAGGCCGAAGTCGCCGCGGCCAACCCGTGGGCCGAGTGGGTCAAGGACAACCTGATCGACCTCAATGAGCTGCCCGAGCGCGAACACGTGGTCCACACCGCCGCGTCCGTGAACATCCGCCAGCGCACCTTCGGCTACACCACCGAGGAACTGAAGATTCTCCTGGGCCCGATGGCCCGCACCGGCGCAGAACCACTGGGCGCCATGGGCTCCGACACCCCGGTGGCGGTGCTGTCCAAGCGCCCCCGGCTGCTCTTCGACTACTTTGTGCAGTCCTTCGCGCAGGTAACCAACCCGCCGCTGGACGCCATCCGGGAGGAACTGGTCACGTCCCTGACGTGCGCCATCGGACCCAACGGCAACCTGCTGGATACCAAGCGGGTGCGCCAGCCGCAGGTGCAGCTGCCGTTCCCGGTAATCAACAACGACCAGCTCGCCAAGATCGCCAACATCGAGGACGCTGACGGCAACCGCGTGGCCATGAAGGTCCGCGGACTGTACCGCCCCGAAGGCGGCGAGAACGCCCTGCGCGCCCGGCTCACCGAGATCTGCGAGCAGGTCTCCGGTGCCATCAACCGTGGCGTCCAGTACGTCGTGCTCTCGGACCGTGACTCGAACGCCCAGTGGGCGCCGATCCCGTCCCTTCTGCTGGTCAGCGCCGTGCACCACCACCTGCTGCGCAGCGCCAACCGCACCAAGACCGCCCTGGTGGTCGAGGCCGGCGACGTCCGCGAGACGCACCACGTGGCCGTCCTGATCGGTTACGGCGCCTCCGCCGTCAACCCGTACCTGGCCATGGAATCCGTGGAACAGCTCATCGCCGCGGGCGACGTCACCGGGGTCACGCCGCAGGACGGCGTCTACAACCTGATCAAGGGCCTCGGCAAGGGTGTCCTGAAGATCATGTCCAAGATGGGCATCTCCACTGTTGCCTCCTACACCGGTGCCCAGACGTTCGAGGCCTTGGGCCTCGGACAGGAACTGGTGGACGAGTTCTTTGCCGGCACGCACTCCCAGCTGGGCGGCGTGGGGCTGGACGTCATCGCTGCAGAGGTGTCCGCGCGCCACCAGATGGCGTACCCGGAAGGCGGCATCGAGCAGCCGCACCGGCCCCTGCTGGGCGGCGGCGAGTACCAGTGGCGCCGCGACGGTGAGCCGCACCTGTTCAATCCGGAGACCGTCTTCCGGCTGCAGCACGCCACCCGTGAGCGTCGCTACGACATCTTCAAGGCCTACACCAAGGGCGTTGACGACCAGTCCACCAACCTGATGACCCTGCGCGGGCTGCTCAAGTTCAAGAACGAGCGTCCCTCCGTTCCGCTCGAGGAAGTGGAGCCGGTCTCCAGCATCGTCAAGCGGTTCTCCACCGGTGCGATGAGCTACGGCTCCATCTCCCAGGAGGCCCACGAGACGCTGGCCATCGCCATGAACCAGCTGGGCGGCAAGTCCAACACCGGTGAAGGCGGCGAGGACGTGGAGCGCCTGCTCGACCCCAAGCGCCGCTCCGCGGTCAAGCAGATCGCCTCCGGCCGGTTCGGCGTCACCAGCCTGTACCTGACCAACGCCGACGACATCCAAATCAAGATGGCCCAGGGTGCCAAGCCCGGCGAAGGCGGCCAGCTGATGGCGCAGAAGGTCTACCCGTGGGTGGCCCGCACCCGCCACTCGACCCCCGGCGTCGGGCTCATCTCCCCGCCCCCGCACCACGACATCTACTCCATCGAGGACCTGGCGCAGCTGATCTACGATGCCAAGCGAGCCAACCCGTCCGCACGGGTGCACGTGAAGCTTGTCTCCGAAGTGGGGATCGGCACCGTGGCGTCCGGCGTGACCAAGGCGAAGGCCGACGTCGTACTGGTTTCCGGCCATGACGGCGGAACCGGCGCCTCGCCGCTGAACTCGCTCAAGCATGCCGGTGTCCCGTGGGAGCTCGGGCTGGCCGAGACCCAGCAGACGCTGATGCTCAATGGCCTGCGCGACCGCGTGGTGGTGCAGGTTGACGGCCAGCTCAAGACCGGCCGCGACGTTGTCATCGCCGCATTGCTGGGCGGCGAGGAATTCGGCTTCGCCACCGCTCCGCTCGTGGTGGAAGGCTGCATCATGATGCGCGTCTGCCACCTTGACACCTGCCCGGTGGGCGTTGCCACCCAGAACCCTGAGCTTCGCGCCCGCTTCAGCGGCAAGCCGGAGTTCGTGGTCAACTTCTTCGAGTTCCTGGCCGAGGAAGTCCGCGAAATCCTGGCCGAGCTTGGCTTCCGCAGCCTCGAAGAGGCCATTGGCCACGCCGAGGTCCTGGATGCCCGCGACGCGGTCAACCACTGGAAGGCCGACGGCCTGGACCTGGACCCGATCCTGCATGGCCTGGAGTTTGACGACGACGCGCCGCTGCGGAACATGACCGGCCAGAACCACGAGCTGGACAAGCACTTCGACCAGCGGCTGATCACCATGGCCACCGAGGCGTTGACGGACCGCAGCCCCGTGAAGATCAACGTGGACGTCATCAACACCGACCGTTCCGTTGGCACCATGCTGGGGCACGTTGTCACCAAGACCTTCAGCACCGATGTGCTGGCCACGGACACGATCGACATCACGCTGAACGGTACTGCCGGCCAGTCCCTCGGCGCGTTCCTGCCGGCGGGCATCACCCTGCGGCTCTTCGGCGACTCGAACGACTATGTGGGCAAGGGCTTGTCAGGCGGCCGGATCATCGTCCGCCCGGACCGGACCAACGTCTTCAAGGCGGAGACCAACGTCATCGCCGGCAACGTCATCGGCTACGGTGCCACCAGTGGCGAAATGTTCCTGCGGGGCCAGGTGGGCGAACGCTTCCTGGTCCGCAACTCCGGTGCCACGGCCGTCGTCGAAGGCATCGGCGACCACGGCTGCGAGTACATGACCGGCGGCCAGACGCTGATCCTGGGACGCACCGGGCGCAACTTCGGCGCGGGCATGTCCGGCGGCACCGCCTACGTGCTGGACCTGCGGACCACCCGCGTCAACAAGCAGGCCCTGGACTCCGGCGAGCTGCAGCTGCGCGAGCTCGACGCCGAGGACCGCGACATTGTCCACGGGCTGCTGGTGAAGCACATCGAGGAAACCGAGTCCCAGTTGGCGGCGCGGCTCCTCGAGAACTTCGACGACACCGTTGCCCGCATTACCAAGGTGCTGCCGCGCGACTACGCGGCTGTGCTGCAAACCCGACTTGACGCCATCGAAGAGGGCCTTGACCCCGATGGCGAAGAAGTATGGTCTCGAATCCTGGAGGTGACCGGTGGCTGATCCACGCGGATTTCTGAAAGTACGCCAGCGTGAAACCCAGCCGCGCCGTCCTGTTCCCGTGCGCATCATGGACTGGAAGGAAGTCTACGAGGCGCAGGAAAAAGGCGTCCTGAAGGCGCAGGCCGGACGCTGCATGGACTGCGGCGTTCCGTTCTGCCACCAGGGCTGCCCACTGGGTAACCTCATTCCCGAGTGGAACGACCTCATGTGGCGGGACAAGGGGGAGGAGGCGATTGAGCGGCTGCACGCCACCAACAACTTCCCTGAGTTCACCGGCCGCCTGTGCCCGGCGCCGTGCGAGGCCTCCTGCGTCCTGGGGATCAACCAGCCTGCCGTCACCATCAAGCAGGTTGAAGTTTCGATCATCGACGAGGCGTTCGAGAACGGCTGGGTCAACCCGCTGCCGCCCACGCGCCTGACCGGCAAGACCGTTGCGGTGGTCGGCTCCGGCCCGGCGGGCCTGGCTGTCGCACAGCAGCTCACCCGGGTAGGCCACACCGTTGCTGTGTACGAACGGGACGACAAGATCGGCGGCCTGCTGCGCTACGGCATCCCCGACTTCAAGATGGAAAAAGAGCAGGTGGACCGCCGCGTCGAGCAGATGAAGGCCGAAGGCACCCGCTTCCGGACCGGCGTGGCCGTGGGTACCGACGTGACCTGGGAGCAGCTGCGCCGTCGCTACGACGCCGTCGTAGTTTGCACCGGTGCCACCGTCCCGCGCGACCTGCCCATCCCGGGCCGGGACCTGGAAGGCGTCCACTTCGCCATGGACTACCTGGTACCCGCCAACCGCGTGGTGGCCGGGGAAACCATCGACCACCAGATCCACGCCAATGGCAAGCATGTGGTCATCCTGGGCGGCGGTGACACCGGTGCCGACTGCCTCGGCACCGCCCACCGGCACGGGGCAGCATCCGTCACCACCCTTGCTATCGGCAAGCAGCCGCCGGCCGAGCGCGCCAGCCACCAGCCGTGGCCTACGTTCCCCAACCTCTTCGAAGTGGCCAGCGCCCATGAGGAGGGCGGCGAACGCACCTACCTCGCGTCCACCGTGGAATTCGTTGGCGAAAACGGCAAGCTCACCGGCGTCAAGGTAGCCGAAACCGAGTTCGTGGATGGCAAGCGGCTCCCCAAGGCCGGCACCGAGCGGATCATTCCCGCCGACCTCGTGTTCCTGTCCCTGGGGTTCACCGGAGCAGAGCCTGCCGGCATCACCGACCAGGTGCACGCCGACTTCGACGGGCGCGGCAACGTGGCCCGCGACGGCTACTACATGACCAACACCGAAGGTGTGTTCGTCGCCGGTGACGCCGGCCGCGGGCAGTCCCTGATTGTGTGGGCCATCGCCGAAGGCCGTGCCGCCGCGGCAGCCGTGGACAAGTACCTCATGGGAAGCACCATCCTTCCCGCTCCCGTCGCACCGACGGACCGCGCCATCGCCGTCCTCTAGGGGTGCATCGAGGGTTCACCTCGCCGACAACTTAACCAATGCAAGAGACCAATAGGGTAGGTATATGAGACGCGCAAAAATTGTGGCTACGTTTGGCCCGGCAATTGCCAGCTACGAGAACACCCTGGCTGTGCTGGAGGCCGGCGTTGACGTCGCCCGCATGAACATGAGCCACGGTGACTACACCGTGCATGACAACACCTACGAAAACGTCCGCAAGGCGGCATCGGACCTGGGCAAGGCCGTGGCCATCATGGCCGACCTGCAGGGCCCCAAGATCCGCCTGGGCCGTTTCGTAGACGGCCCGCACGCCCTCGCCGTAGGTGACATCTTCACCATCACCACCGAGGACGTTCCCGGCACCCAGGAGATCTGCTCCACCACCCTGAAGAGCCTCACCGAGGACGTCAAGGTGGGGGACGCGCTCCTGATCGACGACGGCAAGGTGGCTTTGCGTGCCATCGAGGTCGACGACGTCAAGGTGGTCGCCGAGGTAACGGTGGGCGGCATGGTGTCCAACAACAAGGGCATCAACCTTCCGGGCGTGGCCGTCAACGTTCCCGCGTTGAGCGAAAAGGACGAGGACGACCTCCGCTGGGCGATGCGCCGCGGCGTGGACCTGGTAGCCCTGTCCTTCGTCCGTGACGCGTCAGACATCACCCGCGTGCACGAGATCATGGATGAAGAAGGCCGCCGCGTGCCGGTCATCGCCAAGATCGAAAAACCGCAGGCTGTTGAGCAGCTGCCGGAGATCATCGACGCGTTCGACGCGATCATGGTGGCCCGTGGCGACCTGGGTGTGGAGCTTCCCCTGGAGGAAGTGCCGATCGTGCAGAAGCGCGCCATCGAGCTCGCCCGCCGCTGGGCGAAGCCGGTCATCGTGGCCACCCAGGTGCTCGAGTCGATGATCGATAACCCGCGCCCAACCCGTGCTGAGGCCTCCGACTGCGCCAACGCCGTCCTTGACGGTGCCGACGCCGTCATGCTCTCCGGCGAGACCAGCGTGGGCAAGTACCCGATCGAAACGGTCAAGACCATGGCCCGGATCATCGAATCCACCGAGGTCCACGGCCTGGAGCGCGTCCCCCCGCTGGGGACCAAGCCCAAGACCCGTGGCGGCGCCATCACGCGTGCCGCCGTCGAAATCGCCGACCAGCTGGACGCCAAGTACATCTGTGCGTTCACCCAGTCCGGAGACTCCGCCCGGCGCCTGTCACGCCTGCGGCCCATCAAGCCGGTCTTCGCGTTCACCCCGGTGGAGCAGGTCTGGAACCAGATGGCGCTCACCTGGGGCATTCAGCCGGTACTGGTGCAGATGGTGGACCACACGGACGCCATGACGGCGCAGGTGGACCGCAGTCTCGAGGAAATGGGCCTGGTGCAGGACGGTGACCTGGTGGTCATCGCTGCCGGGTCCCCTCCCGGAAAGGCCGGTTCAACCAACTCGCTGAAGGTGCACAAGGTAGGCGACCTGGCCGACTCCACCCGCGCCGGTGAAGTCAGCAGCAACAAGGAAAAGCTCGGCCCCTGGCCGGAAAAGAAGAAGAAGGCCTAGGCCCCAGTCTTCGGATAAAGCAGAGAACCCCCGCCGGTTGGCGGGGGTTCTTTGCTTTGCTTCTGCGGTGAGCGGGCGCTTTGGTGGGCTGCCCAACTGTTGGTGGCAGGGCCGGCGTCGTACTTCCTCCGGGGCCTGCCCGCAGGCTAGTTGACCTGGTTGATGATGGTTTCGGCGACCTCACGCATGCTGAGGCGGCGGTCCATGGAGGTCTTCTGGATCCAGCGGAAGGCCTCCGGCTCCGTCAGGCCCATCTTGGTGGTCAGCAGGCTCTTGGCGCGCTCCACGAGCTTGCGGGTGGCGAACTGCTCCTGGAGGTCGGAAACCTCGCTCTCGAGGGCTTTGATTTCCTCGTGGCGGGAGAGGGCGATCTCCAGGGCCGGGATAAGGTCTGCGGGGGTGAACGGCTTCACCACGTAGGCCATGGCGCCGGCGTCCCGGGCACGCTCGACCAGTTCCTTCTGGCTGAAGGCGGTGAGCAGCACCACGGGGGCGATGCGGGCCTTGACGATCTTCTCGGCCGCGGAAATGCCGTCCATGACGGGCATCTTGACGTCCATGAGGACCAGGTCCGGCTTCAGTTCTTCTGCGAGCTGGACGGCCTTCTCGCCGTTGTCCGCCTCACCCACAACGTCATAGCCTTCACCGCGCAGGATCTCGATGATGTCGAGGCGGATGAGGGTTTCATCCTCTGCCACAATGACGCGGCGCGCCGGCTGGGACGTGGGCTTGGACTCCGTCTGTTCAGTCACGGGATCTCCTTGAAAAGGTACGGCGGGACATCACTATCTTAGGTGCCACCGCGGCTGTACTTGGCTTGCAGGGGTTCGGTTGCGGCGACGGCGGCGCGATTCTGGAATTCAGCCTATCTGCATGTAGAGTAATTCCGCGTACGTGAAGCGATCGCGTTGCTCACAGTCAGCTGTGGGCGTACTTTCACTCCATGTATTCCGCGCCCGAGTGGCGGAATTGGCAGACGCGCCGCACTCAAAATGCGGTATCGAAAGGTGTGTGGGTTCGAGTCCCACCTCGGGCACGCATAACCCCTCGTCAGAGGGGTTTTTGCTTTAACGTGTTGACAAAGCTTGTGGTCGCGTCGCCTCACGGATTGGGTCGCGGGCTGTGGCCTGGCCCCGCGGTGACCTATTCAGTTGTGTGGGTGGCGGGTCCAGGGCCCTGGCTTGTGGGCCTTCCGACTGATGAGCTGGCGGTATGCGCGTCCTCGTTCCAGTTTTGTTGGGTGGGCCGCAGTTTGCCTACGCCTATTCATTCGCCGGGGGAGTGGGAACGACATGAAGTGCCTTTAGCTTGGTGCAAGGACATACAAGATAGGCGAATTTAGGGCGACGCAGGGAGCCGAGCTCGCCATTGTCCTGCCTAAGGGGGTGGGGACATTGTCGACACTTATATTTGGTCTATCGGCCTTTTTCGCGCTCGTTTTGTCCCGCGCCGGCGCCGTCCCGCCGGCCCTTGCAGCAGCCATGGTTGCTGCATCTACCGTCCGCTGGGCTGACCGCACCACCAACTCACGGGAGCTACTCGCCCTGCCATTCCGAGATGATGCACCCCGGGGACGTGTTCCTGTCTACAACATCTGCCCTATTTGCTGGCGCCGGCCGTAAGGCCTTCCCGCAGAGTCCGTTGGCCGAAGATGAAGACGACCAGGGCCGGCAGCATGGACAGGATTACGCCGGCGAGAACCACGGAAATGCTGCCCGTGCCGAGGTTCCCCTGAAGCGTGACCAGGCCGAGGGGAAGGGTGAAGTTCTGTTCGCTGATGGTGAGGATCAGCGGCCGGAAGAACTCGTTCCAATGGAAGTTAAAGGCCAGGATCCCAACGATGGCCATGCCGGGGACGGCCAAAGGAACATAGATGGACCGGAAGATCCGCCAGGGTCCGGCACCGTCCAGCGCGGCCGCTTCCGCGAAGTCATTCGGCAGGCCCAGGAAGTATTGGCGCAACAGGAAGGTGCCGAATGCCGTGGGGACGGCGGGCAGGATCAAGGCCAGGAGGGTGTCGGACAGGCCCATGCCGCGGATCAGCATGAACACCGGGACGATAGTGACCTGTACGGGGACCATCATGGTGGCCAGGACCAGCGAGAAGACGGCGTTCTTGCCGCGGAAATCCAGGCGGGCGAAGACGTAGCCGGCCAGGGTCGCCGATGCCATCTGCCCAAGTGCGATCAGCCCCGTTACCAGGGCGCTGTTCAGGACAAGGAGGCCGACATTGATCTGCTGGAACACCTCCTGGTAAGCGGTGAAGTCAGGGTTGACGGGCAGGAAGGACGGCGGCAGGTTGAAGGATGCCGACGGCGTCCGCAGCGACGTGGACAAGGTCCACAGGACAGGGCCGAGGGTCAGCGCCGCTGCCACGGCCAACGCCGTGTATCTGCCGACGGTGCTGGCTGCGGGCAGCCGGCGTGTCCGGTAAGGCTTGGGGGTGGTGGGCGTGTCGGTGGTGGAACCGGAATGCTTGCCGGTCCCGGTCTGCAGGGTGTGGCTGGGCATGGGGGACCTCACTGGTAGAACACGAAGCGGCGGCTAAGGCGGAACTGGAGAGCGGTGACGGCAAGGATCAGCACGGTGAGTACCAGACCGATGGCTGAGGCTTTGCCAAACTCCAGTTGCTGGAAGGCGGATTCAAAGATCACCATGACGGCTGTCCGGGTGGAATCGCCGGGGCCGCCGTTGGTCAGGACATACGGTTGGTCGAAGACTTGCAGGGCGCTGATGATGGCCATGACCGAGGCCACGAGCACCGTGGGGCTGATGAGTGGAAGCGTCACGTTGCTGAACTGCTTCCAGCCTGCGGCGCCATCAAGGTTCGCCGCTTCGTGGAGTTCCTTCGGGATGTTGGTGAGCGCGCCGAGGAACAGCAGGAACGAGAAGCCGAAGTTTTGCCAGACGTAGACCAGCACAACGACGGCGGCCGATGCCGCGGGGCTTGTCAACCACGGCACAGCGGGAATCCCGACCAGTGACAAAAGCCAGTTCACGACGCCGAACTGTTCGTTGAACATATACCGCATGAAGATGGACACGGACGCGGCGGACAGGACCAGCGGGAAGAAAAAGGTGGAGCGGAGGAACACCCTCAGCCAGGATGGCATCCGGGCCTGCAGCATGGATGCCAGGCAGAGCGCGATGCCCAGCTGAAGAATGACCGCGACAACGACGAACACGACGGTGTTGAGGAAGGACACGCGTACGGTGGGGTCTTCTGCCAGTGAAGCGAAGTTGGCGAAACCGACGAACTGTGGCGCCGAAATGATGTCCCAGCGGAAGAAAGCCAGGACCAAGGATGCGATGATCGGCAGGAACGTAAACAGGGCCATCCCCAGCACGGTGGGAGCCAGGAAAATCCTCGCCAGCCAGCGCTCCACAAGGGAGCGCTTTACGGCCAGCGGTTTCACTGTTCGCCCCTGGGCGGTGGATGCGGCAGTCATGAGTTCCTCCTCAGAGCCAGTTCGAGGTCGCGCTGCAGGTTGCCCATCGCTGTCCGGACGTCGGCGGAGCTGCCGCTGACCGCGGTGGACACGTTCTTCATCAGGGCAGTTTCGACGGCGGCCTGCTGGGGCGGGGCGGGAATCGGGCCGGAGGTGGGGAATCTGTCCAAGGTGTCGTAGAAGACTTTCCAGTGCCGAGGCCCGGTGGCGGCGTAGAAGGACTCGTTGACCATCGAACGGCGGGTCGGCGTGGTGTTCGGCTTGGGAATGGCCAGCTGCATCGCTTCACGCGTAGAACAGAACTTCACCCACTCCCACGCGGCATCCTTGTCCTTCGCCGTGCGCATAATCGCGTAGCCGGCAGCGCCGAACTGATGTCGCTGGGTCCGCCAGCGCGGGAAGAACTGCACGTCGAATTGATCGGCACTCATCCCGGCCTCGTGCAGACCCTGCGCCCAGTATCCCCCTGCGGGGGTGGTGCCGATGCGGTTGTTGCCGAACAGGCCCACCAAGGCGTTTCCGCCCCCGGACTCGGGACGCACGCCCAGTCCTTCGGCCACCAGTTCGCGCAAATAGTCGAATGTTTCGATCACCCGCCCGTCCTCGGCGTTCGGAGCCAGCCACTGATACCCGCCGCCCCGGATCCCACGGGCAGGGTCGGACGGGTAAAAGGCGTCCCACAGCCAGTCCCCGCCCGGTGCCTTCGTTTCGGACAGGAAGCTGGTGTCGTTGGCGTAGAGCCACGGCACGACCCCGCCAAAAAGGCGGTTGGTCCAGTAGTACGGGGTGAAATCAGCTGGCCGGGCCTTGCGAAGGGCTTTCAGGGTGGCGCCGAAGTCGTCCTTCGTCCAATCGTCCTTGGGCCGGTCAAGCCCGGCTTGGGCAAAGGTGGTGGTGTTCATGTACATGTTGGCCGCGTTCCAGTCCAGTGGAAGTTGGTACAGGCTTCCTTGGTACATGAAGGCTTCCAGCAAGCTGGGATGGACGTCGTTAAAGTAATCACGCATCGCCGCAGCGTCCCGGCGGACGAAACTGTCCAACGGCTCCGCGAGTTTGTCGGCGAACAACTGGGCGCCTTCGGTGGCGACATAGACGACATCCGGCGGCGCTCCCGCGGCCACCATGGTGAGGATCTTGGAAAAGAAGTCTTTCCAGTCCGCACCCTGAATCGCCTGCAGTTGCACGGGGATGTCTGGATGCGCGGCGGTAAAGGCCTGGATCAGGCCTTGGCGGCCCGCGGCATCCGCCGCCGTCCCAAGGATGGCGATGTTCAAGGCCTTGCTGCCCCGGCCCGGGATGTCAGCACCGGTCAGCCGCGGCCAAGCGCCCACGGTGGCTCCCGCCACGGCGATCCCGGTCAGGCCCAGCATGGAACGGCGGCTAAGCTGTGCGAACCTGCCGCTGGGCCGCAGCGAATGCGAAGGGGCTGGTTGCCCCCGTGTCTTTTCGGACGTCATTATCGGCTCCTCCTAACAGAGTAAACGGGGTCCGGTGCTTTTGTTGTCCGCAGGGTTGCTTCTCTTACACCTGATCGAACGCGAAAGCTTGGGGCGCGGAGGTCGGTGCCCCGACAGCAGATGTCAGTTCGTCAAGGGTAGGCGGGTTCGCTCCGGCGCGCTGGACGGTGATGGCCGCTGCTGCGGCGGCGGTGCGTCCCAGCTGCTCCATGACGGCGGGGGCAAATCCTTCGGTGCCTCGCGTAAGGAGGCCCAGGATGAGTGCGGCCATGTAGGAGTCGCCGGCACCGATGGTGTCCGCCACGGTCGCTGTGACTGCGGGAACAGTGATGCTCGCCGACAGGGAAGTGAACCGTGAGCCGGCGGCGCCGGTAGTGATCACCGCCAGCCCTGCGCCCAGCCGGAGGATGTGCCCAGCGGCTTCTTCCAGTGT
This sequence comes from Pseudarthrobacter sp. fls2-241-R2A-127, assembly GCF_030209355.1. GTDB lineage: Bacteria > Actinomycetota > Actinomycetes > Actinomycetales > Micrococcaceae > Arthrobacter. The sequence goes on along the minus strand of NZ_JARVSF010000010.1, from coordinate 682 downwards.
TTTCGAGGGGTACAGCCAGTGGACGTCCTCATCGCTGAGTTTGACGACGTCGGTCAGGGCGGCGATGTCTTCGAAGGTTGCCTTCGCTTCTGAATGGCTGCCAAGCAGGGATGGCCTGATGTTCGGGTCGCACGTGATGGTGGAATGCCGGTGGGCCCGTTCGAGGAGGGTTCTGACGGAACCGGCCCCGGGGTTCAGGAAGGTTGCTATTGAACCGGTGTGGAGGATTTTGGGGAAATAGGCAGGCGTTGCTGCCTGCAGCTCCCAGCGGATGTCGAAGTCGTATTCGGCTGATCCGTCGGGTCCGAGGGTTGCGGTGGCTGTCGCCGTGCGGTCAAGAAATTTTGAACCGGGCAGAAGAGTCACTCCTGCCCGGCGGAGGTGATTTTCTATCGAAACTCCCCGTGCATCGGGTGCGATGGCGGTGAGCAGGCCCGTGGGGACGCCCAGCAGCCCGAGGCCGTAGGCGACGTTGGCCGGCGACCCGCCGGGGTACTCCACCCGGCTGTTCGGTGTGGTGACCACATCGATCAGCGCTTCACCGACAACGACGGCGTCCAGGGCCTGGTGGGCATCTCGTCGTGCTGCTCCAAGGTATTCCATGGTTGTCTCCCGGGCAGGGCTAGGTGTACTGCCCCGGCAGGTTGATGACACGGGGATCGATTTGACGCAATAAGAGGAC
>NZ_JARVSF010000016.1 GCF_030209355.1 Pseudarthrobacter sp. fls2-241-R2A-127 | reverse complement strand
GTGACCTCTGGGTTATGAGCCCAGCGAGCTACCGAACTGCTCCACCCCGCGTCGCTTGATCAACACTACCCTACTTTTGCGACCGCCCCGACCACTCCGGGCACCCCCCGGACGGGCCACCCGGCGGGTCCGCCACCACCGGGCGGGCAAAGCAAAAGGCCCGAACATTGTTTCCAATGTTCGGGCCTTTCTTCCAGTTGCGGGGACAGGATTTGAACCTGTGACCTCTGGGTTATGAGCCCAGCGAGCTACCGAACTGCTCCACCCCGCGTCGCAAGCACTACTTTACCGGGAGGTGAACCGGAGGCCAAATCGGGAAGGCGTGACGTCCGTTACGCTGGCCCGGCACCCGCCTCCGTGGAGGCTTGGATACCGGGCCGGCGTCGTCGGATTAGCGGCTCGCTGACGGCGACGGCGTCGCCGACGGTGAGCCGGAGGCTGCCGGTGCCGGCGAGGCCTCCGGGGCGGTCACCGGAATCTTGGCTTCGGCCTCCATGGCCTTTTGCAATGCGGCCGCGACCTTCTTCTGTGCCTCGCCGTAAGCGGCGAAGTCGCCCCCTGCAAGGGCTGTTTGGCCTGCCTGGATCGCCGAGTTGGCGTCATCCAGTGCCGCCTTCAGCTGGGCCTTGGCGTCCGCTTCCGCGGGCGTCGAAGGCGCAGCCGGCCCGGGGGGTGTTTGCCCGTTGTTCGCCGAGTCACCCGCGGCTGCCCCCGAATCGCCGCCGAAGAGCTGTTTCAACGCTGCATCCAGGGTGGGCGCGAACCCAACCTTGTCGCCGAACGCCACCAGCACGCGCTGCAGGGTCGGGTAGGAGGTCTCGCCTGTCGACTTGAGGTACACCGGCTGGACATAGAGGATGCCGCCGCCCACGGGCAGGGTGAGCAGGTTGCCGTTCAGTACATCCGACGCGCCCTGCCGCAAGAGGTTAAGGGCCTGCGACACGGTTGGGTCCGAGTTGAACTTGTTCTGCGCCTGCCCGGGACCGGGCACCTGGGTCTCCGGCGGAATCTGCAGAAGCCGCAGCTTGCCGTAGCCGTCAGCCTTCACACCCGCCTGGTTGCCGGCGTCAGAGTCGGCGGCCAGGAAGCCATAGAGGACGTTCCGCGCGTTTCCGTTGACGATCTGCGGGATGAACGACGACGTCAGCTGGAACGCCGGCTTCTGCTGGTCAGGCATCTGCAGGGACATGTAGAACGGCGGCTGCTTGACGTCCGTGTCCACCGTGGGATCGGCCGGGGTGCTCCACGCGTCGTTGTTCTTGTAGAAGCTGGTGGGATCCGTCACGTGGTACTGCCCCAGGAGTTCACGCTGGACCTTGAAGAGGTCCTCCGGGTAGCGGACGTGGCTCATGAGCGCACCGGACATCTCGGAGTACGGCTTCACCGAGGACGGGAAGACCTTCTGCCACGCCTTCAGTACGGGATCGGTATCGTCCCAGGCATACAGGGTGACCGACCCGTCATAGGCGTCCACCGTGGCCTTGACCGAGTTCCGGATGTAATTCACCGTGCTGTTGGGCAGCGCCACGGCACGGCCGGAACTGGTCTGGGAATCAGCCGTCGCATCGGAGAGCTGCTTCTGCTGCGAGTAGGGGTAATACTGGCTGGTGGTGTAAGCATCCACGATCCACTTGACCCGGCCGTCCACCAGCGCCGGGTAGGAGCCGCCGTCCACCGTCAGGTACGGGGCCACCTTCTGGACACGTTCGCGGGGGTTCCGGTCGTACAGGATTTGCGACTCGGAGTTCACACCGTCCGAGAGCAGCAGGTCCGAGGACTGGAACTTGATGGCGTACAGGATCTTGTTGAAGAACGAACCAACATTCGGGCCGCCGTTGCCCTTGAAGGTGTACTGCGTTTCGCCCTCCCCTTCCTTGCCGGAGGGGCGGTCCTGTTCCCGCGGGGTGGCACCGTCGGGAGCTCCCACGATCGAGTATTCCGGCGAGGACTCGCCGAAGTAGATCCGCGGCTCGTAAGTGGAATCACTGCCCAGGACGCCGGTGGACGGAATGCCGGACTGGAGGAAGTCAGGTTTGCCGTCAACCGTGAACTTGTTGCCCTTGGCGGCCACCACCCCGTAGCCGTGCGTGTACACAACGTGCTGGTTCAACCAGCCCTGCTGGTTGGTCTGCACGTTGGTGGGGTTCAGCTCGCGCACCGCGATGACGGTGTCCTGGATCTTGCCGTCCACCTCGTAGCGGTCCACGTTGAGGGCCTTAGGGAACTGGTAGTACGGGCGGTACTGTTCCAGCTGCGAGAACGCGTCAGAGATCAGGTTCGGGTCCAGGAGCCGGATGTTGGCGGTGGTCTGGGCGTCCGGCGCCAGCGCACCGGTGCTGGCCGTGTTCGTGGCGTCGTAGCGGGTTTCCTGGATGCCGTCCAGCCCGTAGGCCTTGCGGGTGTTGTCAATGTTGCGCTGGATGTACTGGCTTTCCAGCGTCTGCTCGGACGGACGCACCTGGAACTGCTGGATCACCCAGGGGTACACGCCGCCGGCCAGGATGGACGTAATGATCAGCATGGCCGTACCGATCACCGGCAGGCGCCAGCGGCCGATCACGGCAGCAACGATGAAGAGGACCGCTACCAGGGCGGCCGCGACGGCGAGGATGGCCTTGGTGGGGATGACGGCGTTGACATCGGTGTACAGGGCACCGGCCCAACGGCCTCCGTTGTTCTGCACGGACGAGAAGCGGTCCAGCCAGAAGTTGACACCCAGGAGCACCAGGAAGGCTGCACCCGTCACGGCGATATGGATCTGTGCTGCCCGGCTGGTGAACACGCCGCGCTCCATGAGCCGGATGCTGCCGTACAGGTAGTGGGTGAGGATGCCCGCGATGCCAGCAATGACCACCACGCTGATGAGGAACCCGGTCACGAACCCGAGGAAGGGCAAGGTCATCAGGTAGAAGCTGATGTCCATGCCAAACTGCGGGTCGGTTTGGCCGAAGCCCACCTGGTTGAAGAAAAGCAGTACCTTCTGCCACTGGCTCGCGGCGGCGCTGCCCGCAAACAGGCCAAACAGGACCGGAAGACCCACCATGACGATCCGGCGGACCGGCTCAAGCTGGGCCTGGTACCTGTTGAGGTTGTCCCGTACCTCCGAGTCCGGCGCGTAGACCGGCCTTGCGTTGTAGGCAATCCGGATAGCGAAGAAGACAGCGGCGAACATGATGGCGAAGCCGGCTACGAACGTGGCGATCTTGGCGAGGTTCTCGGTAATGAAAACCCCGATATAACCCAGCTGCCGGTACCAGAGGACGTCGGTCCAGACGTTGGCGAAGAAGATGAAGCCCACTACCACCAGGGCGACAACGATCAGGGTGGGCGTCAGGGCGCCGCGTCGTGAAGGGGGTCTGCCTGTGGGCATGGTGCTGGCGGGACGGGACAAACTGGGTACCTCATAGCTGGTCGTCAGAATATTCGAAGCGTGCGAGCGACGTACCCTACCGGCCAAAACAGCTGGTTTGGTCCGTCATCTGTGCCACGAGTGGCGGTGGAGCTTAGTTCCTGTCGAGTCTAGTTGCGCCAAGTCTAGTTGTTTGCGCAGGTGGGCAGCCCGGATGTGTCTTGGCCGCTGCCTGCCACCTCCACCGCGTGCCGGGCCTGGGACAGGTTTTCCACCCGGACCACCTGGAGGCCGGCCGGAACGTGGCCGGCCACTTCGTCGCAGTTGGCGGATGGTGCGAGGAAGAAGGTGGCGCCGGCCGCACGGGCACCGCGCATCTTCTGGGCGATGCCGCCGATGGGACCCACCGTTCCGTCCGGGGCGATGGTGCCCGTGCCCGCGATGTGCTTACCCCCGGTGAGGTCACCCGGGGTAACGGTATCGATGATGCCCAGCGAGAACATGAGCCCGGCGCTGGGTCCGCCTACTTTGTCCAGGGAAATCTGCACCTGGAACGGGAAATTGAACAGGTACTTCAGCATGACGCCAAGAATGTAGCGGCCCTGGCCGTTGTCCTTGGGCGTGATGTCCATGGTGACCGGTTGGCCCGCGCGCTCCACCGTCACCGTCGCCGGAGCACCCTTGCCTGCCGCCAGCTCATCCTGGATAACCGAAAGGGACGTGATGTCCTTGCCGTTGATGGTCTTCAGGACGTCGCCTTGCTGGATCTTCCCGGCCGACGCCGAATCCTTTGACAGGTCCGCGGCCTGGAGCTGCTGGCTGAAAGGAATCTTAAGTTCATTCAGGGCCGAGGCAACGGCGTTCTCCTGTGACGTGGTCATGGCCACCGCGCTTTGCTCCTGGGCAGCTTCCTTGGTGGTGCCTGTGGGGTAGATCAGCTCTTCCGGATAGACGGCCTTGGAACTGTCCAGCCACGCGGAGAAGGCAGAGAGGATGCTGACGGACCCCGTAGGACCACCGTCCACGTACACCGTGGTCAGGTCCAGGCTTCCCGCTGCGGGGTAGGTCTCGTGGCCGCTCACACTGATAACCGGATGCCCCTGGCTCTCCCCCAGCGTGTTGTACGTGGGCCCTGGCGACTCGATGACATACGGCACCGGAAGGGTGCCAACGGCGATGCCCAGCCCCAGCGCAGCCAGCCCGGCAACCATCATGGTGGACAGGCGCCTGCGCGGCCGTCCGCCGTCGTCCGCCACTGCATTGCCTGGCGCACCTGCCGGGCCGCTGCCGTCCTGGCCGTCAAAGGAGCCGGCGCCCAGCGTTGGTTCCGGATCGGAGGAGGGGCGAAGCTCGGGAACGTGGTCCTCGGAGGAATGGCCGCCACGGGTTGTAGTCACCCCACCAACAGTACGCGGTGAAGGGTGTGGCGGGACGCTTTGCCTAGAGCGAACGACGGCGGCGGGCGGCAGACAGCCGACCACAGCCGGGGTACCGTGAAGATTGATCAACAGTCACACCATCGATCGGCGGGACCATGACCTCCAACCCACTCAATCCGTCCAACGGCGACGACAATCCCAAGGATCCGTTGACCGAGATGCTGCAAAACCTGATGGGCGGCAAGGGGATGGAAAACTTCGATCCCGCCGAGCTCGCCAAGGCTGCCGGCCTGCCCGACGACCCCAACCTGCTGGCCCAGATGTTCTCGCAGGTGCAGGCGATGATGAGTGCGCCCTCCGAGGGCCCCGTCAACTGGACCCTGGCGCACGACAACGCCCGGCGCGTGGCCGCCGGCAGTTCGGACCCGTTAGTCACCGCCCAGCAGTCACGGGACGTCGACGAAGCACTCCGCCTGGCCGAGCTCTGGCTGGACCCGGTAACGGACCTGCCCGCCACCGGACTGATCGGCAAGGCCTGGTCCCGTGCGGAGTGGGTGGAGGCGACGCTGGGCACGTGGAAGCGGCTGACCGAACCGGTGGCCAACAGCATCGCCAATGCCCTGTCCTCCGCCATGACGGAGCAGATGCCCGAGGAAATGAAGTCCATGATGGGCGGCGCCTCCTCGATGCTGCAGAACATGGGTGGGGCCATCTTCGGCATGCAGCTGGGGCAGGCCATCGGCGCCTTGTCCAAGGATGTTGTCAGTTCCACCGACATCGGCGTCCCATTGGTCGACCTGGAAATGGCGCTCCTGCCCGCCAACGTCACGGCCTTCGGGGAAGGCCTTTCGCTGCCCGAGAACGACATCCGGCTCTTCCTCGCCGTCCGGGAAGCCGCGCACGCCCGCCTGTTCGTGCAGGTTCCGTGGCTGCGCGGCCACCTGCTGGGCGCCATCGAGGCGTACGCCCGAGGCATCCACATCGACACATCCCGCATCGAGGAGCTCGCCCGCGACATCGACCCGAGCAACCCGGAAGGCATCCAGGAGGCACTCTCCCAGGGCGTGTTCATGCCGCAGCGCACCCCCGCCCAGGAACAGGCACTGGAGAAGCTCGAGACGGCGCTGGCGCTGGTGGAAGGCTGGGTGGACGAACTCACTGCGGCCGCCACCGAGAAACTGCTGCCCTCCGCGGGCGCCCTGCGGGAAACTGTGCGGCGGCGCAGGGCCACCGGCGGTCCCGCCGAACACGCATTTGCCTCCCTGGTGGGTCTGGAGCTGCGGCCGCGCCGCCTGCGCGACGCCGCCACACTGTGGGCAACGCTGAAGGAGGAGCGCGGCATCGAAGGGCGGGACGCTATCTGGCACCACCCCGATCTTCTTCCCACCGCCGAAGACCTCGATGACCCGAAGGGCTTCAGCTCACGCCGCAAGCTCGCCGAAGCCAGCGACAGCGAGGTGGACGACGCCCTGCAGAAGTTGCTCAGCGGCGGGTTCGACGAGGCCCCGGCCACTGACGAAGGCCCGGACGCGGACAACGGCGGCCAGGACACCGACAGCAAGGACGACGACGACGGCGGCCCGGACCAGCCGAAGGGCTGACAGTTACGGGCGCGGCCTGGGTTCCCGGCCGCGCCCGTGCGTTTAAGACGCAGCGTGGCGTTGATTTAAGTCGTGCCGGTGTTTAGGGCCAGGCCGGTGTTTTGGGGTCTGCCGGTCTTTTGGTGCCGGACGCTGCGTTGTCCTAGTCGGCGTCGCCCGGCCAGGTATCCCCGCTGTGGACGGGCTCACGGCCCGAGGGTGCGGTGTCCCTGTCCAGGCCCCGTGACGTGGCATAAGAGACTCCTTCCAGGAACGCCTTTGCTCGCCCGGTTTCGGGATAGGCCTCCAGCAGCTGCCAGAACGCCGTGTTGTGCGAGGCCACCAGGAGGTGTGCCAATTCGTGCAGCAGGACGTAGTCGATCACCCACTGCGGCATGGGGCGCAGTTTGTCCGACAGTCGGATGGTTCCCTCTGCGGGGGTCGCAGAACCCCACCGCGAGTTTTGGTTGCTGACCCAGCGAACTGATGTGGGCGTTGCCCGCCCGCCAAGGTAGGTGGTGGACAGCCGGGCGGCATGGGCCGCCAGGGCCTCGTCCGTGGCGGGCCGCCGCCGGCCCGAGGCCGCAGGCCGCTCCCCCTGCTTGTGCAGCTTTGCCAGCATCCGGTGGACCCACTCACGTTCCTGGGCCGCAGTAAACCGTGCGGGAATGGCAACCACCGCGGTGCCGTTCTCCCAGAATGCCGCCACGGTCCGGGTGCGGCGCGCGGACCGCCGCACCTCCACGGGGGCTCCACCGGTGGTGGTCAGGACGGCTGCCGGCTGCTGGTGGCTGTTTCCTGGCGGGCTGCCCCGCCTCACAGCACGCTGCTTTCGGCAAGGACCTTCAAGACGTCTTCCCCGTAGCGTTCAAGCTTGGAAGGACCAATGCCGGCAAGCCCGGCAAGCTCTTCCAGTGACGCCGGACGCGCCTCGGCAATCGCCGTGAGGGTGGCATCGGTGAAAACGACGAAAGCCGGGACGTCAGCGGACTGGGCGACGTCGCGCCGCCAGTTCCGGAGGGCGTCGAAGGTCTGTTCCTCGTAGCTGGGGGGACACGCGTTGCAGCGGCCCACCTTACGCTCCGCCCCGGTGGACAGCATGCTGCCACAGACCCGGCAGACTGCCGGAGCGGCGGCCTTGCGGCGCGGAACCGTACCCTTGCTGCGGGCGCTGGAACTTGCGACGGAATCGGGCCGCAGCCCGTCAAGGAAACGGGACGGTTTGCGGTTGGCCCGGCTGCCGGGAGTCCGTGCCGTGCTCCAGGACAGCGAGAGGTGTTCACGGGCGCGGGTGATGCCGACGTACAGCAACCGGCGTTCCTCGTCCACCGACTCGGGCGAATCCGCGAACGAAATGGGCATCAGGCCTTCGCTGAGCCCCACCAGGAACACGGCATCCCATTCCAAGCCCTTGGCTGCGTGCAGGGACGCGAGCGTCACGCCCTGCACGGTGGGGGCGTGCTGGGCGAGGGACCGCTCCTGGAGCTCGTTGACGAAGTCCCCAAGCCCGAATTCCGGACCGCGGTTCTGCGCCAGTTCATCGGCCAGTGCCACCAGCGCCGCCAATGACTCCCACCGTTCACGAAGCGCTCCCCCGCTGTGGGGTGCGGAGTCCGTGTAGCCGAGGGAGGAAACAATGTCCCGGACCAGCTGGCCGAGCGGTTCCGGGGAATCCGTTTCACTCACGGCCCTGGTGGCGGCGCGGAGCTGGAGGATGGCATCCCGGACCTCCTTGCGGGCGAAGAAGCGTTCGCCGCCCCGCAACTGGTAGCCGATCCCCGCCGCGGCCAGCGCCTGCTCGTATGCCTCGGACTGTCCATTGGTGCGGAAAAGGACAGCGACCTCGCTGGCCGGTGTCCCGGCCTCGAGCAGCGCCTTGATTTTTTGCGCCACGGTGGCAGCTTCGGCTTCGTCATCCGTGCATTCGGTGAACTGCGGCACGGGGCCGGCGGGACGCTGGGCAACGAGCTGCAGGGGCGTGGCCCAGGCGGCATCGGCAGCGGGGCCGCCGCTGCGCCGGCCGGCCAGCAGGTCGTTGGCCATCTTCACCACCTGGGGCGTGGAACGGTAGTCGCGGATCAGCTTGACCACGTTGGCCTGCGGATACCGAGCCTTGAAGTCCAGCAGGTGCCGGGGTGACGCTCCGGTGAAGGAGTAGATGGTCTGGCTGGCGTCGCCCACCACGCAGAGTTCGTCGCGGCCACCGAGCCAAAGCTCCAGAAGCCGCTGCTGCAACGGGGAAACGTCCTGGTATTCGTCCACTACGAAGTGCCGGTACTGCTCCCGGACCGTGGCCGCCACCTTCTCGTCCTCCTGCAGGATGCCCACCGTGATCAGCAGGACATCCTCGAAGTCGATCACGTTGCGGTCCGTTTTGACATCTTCATAGGACTGGAAGACCCGGGCCACGGCCGTGAGGTCGAATCCACCGGGTGCGCCCCGTCCCTGCGCGTTCTCCAGGTAGTTGGCAGGCGTCAACATGGACACCTTGGCCCATTCAATCTCCGAGGCGAGGTCGCGGATGGAAGCGCGGTCGGTGCTGAGCCTCAGCCGCCTGGCTGCCTCAGCAAGGATCTGGGCCTTGTGGTCCAACAGGTTCGGCAGGGTGCCGCCCACCGCCTGCGGCCAAAAGAACTGAAGTTGACGCAGCGCGGCGGCGTGGAAGGTCCTTGCCTGGACATTGCCGGCGCCCAAGTCCCGCAGGCGGCTGCGCATCTCGGCCGCGGCCCGGGCGGTGAAGGTCACCGCGAGGAGTCGTTGGGGACTGTAGACCCCTGAATGGACGCCGTAGGCGATGCGGTGCGTGATGGCGCGCGTCTTGCCCGTGCCCGCTCCTGCCAGCACGCACAACGGACCGTTGAGAGTGCTGGCCACTTCACGCTGTTCGGCGTCCAGCCCGCCGAGGATCCGGTCCTCAAGGGACGCTGCGCCGTCAAAATTCTCTGTAGTCACTTCTGCTGCTTTGTTTCTCGACTACCGCGTGCTGGAGTCTGGTGGATGGAATAACTTAGGCTCCGGTCAGGTCCCGGATCCTACCGCCGTACCAGTGTTCAATCAGTGAACGGGCAATGGAAAGCCTGCTGGAAATGGTGATTTCGCCACTGAGTACGGCTTCCTGCAGTTCCTCGCGGCTGAACCAGCGCGCCCTGGTGACCTCCACGCCGTCGGGCGTTGCCTGGGTGTCTTCGGTGACGGCGGTAAATCCAAGCATAAGGGAGGCAGGGAACGGCCACGACTGGGAGCCCAGGTATTGGCAGGCCGTAACCCGGACCCCCACTTCCTCCTGGATCTCGCGCACGATGGCCTGCTCCAGCGATTCGCCAGGCTCTACGAAACCGGCAAGGGTGGAGTAGTTCTTGGCATCCAGCGGGCCTCCGCCACCGAGCAGCAGGCGTCCGTCCGCGCCAACGACAGTGACGATGATCGCGGGATCGGTCCGGGGATAGTGTTCCGTCTTGTCCGCTGGGCAACGGCGGACCCAGCCGCCGGCCTCCACGTCCGTGGGCGTGCCGCAGCGCGGGCAGTGGGTGTGGCCGGCATGCCAGTTGGCGATGGCGCTGGACTCCACGAACAGGGCCGTGGAGGTGGCGGTCAGGCCTGCCGCAACGTCCCTGAATCCCGCCCAGGCAGCATCGGCAGGGATGCCGGCCGTACCGGGTTCGGGTGGCTGGGGCAGGACGAAGAGCAACAGTTCCGTGCCCTCGGAGAGGTCCGAGCCCGGAAGCGCGGATCCGAGGTACACCACGAGTTCCGGGGTTGATCCGGCTCGTCCAAGCTCCGCCAGGAGTTCCCTGGCCGGGGCGAGGACCATCGTGTTCTCCTGGACCAGGCCCTGCCGTCCCGACAGGACGACGGCCAGGGCATCCGGGCCGGCCAGCAGGTCATGGATCATGCCGGGCCTGATGCGGGCGGCAGAGCCCCGGTCCACCAGGGCCGGCCGCACCGGGAGCAGGGTGTCCGCCAGGTGGTTGGCGGGCAACTGTGCCGGCGCAGCCTGGTGAACGGGCAGGGCAGACTCCGTGTGGCTCATGACTCCACCGTACTGACTGCCACGGACATTTCACATTTCGCGGTGCGGGCCGGCTGTCCGGAACCCCCTGAATTCAAGCTATCTCAAGACTCGCCGCCGGCAGATCTCAGTCTGGGACAGCTGGCAATCTACCGTGTAACGGTGAGAAGAAAACCGATTGAGCTGGCAGCCATTGCAACTGCGGCAGTCCCCGGACTGACGCCGACGGCCGTTAGCTCTGCACCGGATGATCCCGCGGACTTCGACTCGGCCCTGCTCCTGGATTCAGAAGGCAAGCGCTGGCGGGTCAGGTCTCCGCGGCACGCGGAGGCCAGCGCCCGGCTGGAAACGGAGTTCCTGGTCCTCCGTGCCTTCGCTCCGGCCGTGCGGGCCGAGCTGCCTTTCCTCATGCCGACGGTAGCCGGCAGTGTGCGGCTGGGAACCCTGAGTACGTTCGTTTACTCGCACCTCTCGGGCACTACACGCAGCGTCGAGGAATTGACCACCGGTCCGGGCAGCGTCGCCCGCGAGATCGGGACCGCCCTGGCTGCCATCCACGACCTGCCCAGGTCGCTGGTCAGCAACGCCGATCTTCCCATCTACACGCCCAATGAGTTCCGCCAACGGAGGCTGAACGAGCTGGACCAGGCCGCGACCACACGGAAGATCCCCGCCGCGTTGCTGCGCCGCTGGGAACATGCCATGGAAGACGTATCCCTGTGGCGCTTCAACCCGTGCGTGGTCCACGGCGACCTGCACGAGGACAACCTGCTCATCGAGTCCGGGCGGGTCACGGCGGTCACCGGCTGGACGGACCTGAGGATCGGCGACCCCGCGGACGACTTCGCCTGGCTGGTGGCCTCCAATGAACAGGACTTCATTGACGCAGTGCTGAAGGCCTACACTGCCGGCCGGCGTGACGCCCCGGACCAGCACCTCCTGCGCCGGGCTGCGCTGTCAGCGGAGTTCGCCCTGGCGCAGTACTTGGTCAAGGGACTCGCGGCCGGTGATGAGGACATGGTCAGCGAGGCCGAAGGCATGCTGGAAAGCCTGGCCAGTGACATCGCCGAGTTCGGCGGCCAGCCCATCAGCGTCGAACCCGTTCCGGATCCGGCAAGCCAGGACACCACCGCAGCGGCTGCGCCGGGCACGGTGGAAGGCGCCGCGCCTGCGGCCGCCCCCGGGCCTGCACACTTGGGGGCATCCCCCGCCGTCACGGTGATCCCGGTCCCGGCAGGACCGGCTACCCCCGTCCAGCCGGCAGTTCACGTAACTCCCATCCCCGTGGACCCGCCGGCGGAAGAGGCGCCCGGCCCCGAGGAGGCGGCCCCGACGGCCAAAGGTCCTGATGACACCTCCACCGCCGCTATCTCGGTAATAAACATCAAAAAAGGCTGATCCGCGCCGAGGCTCCGGCCGTGCCCGGCGCGGCGAACCGGGGCCTCACGTCCGGGTGAGGGCGCGGGCCACGATTCCTTCCAGCTCGGCGTCCGTCCCGAGGTCGTGCGGCCGAACCACGGCGTTGTCCGCCACATAGAAGAAGGCAGCCCGCACGTCCTCCAGCGGAACGCCTTTCAAGCGCGACCAGGCAAGCCGGTACACGGCCAGCTGGATCGCACGGGTCTTCAGTTGCCCTGCCGAGGGGCGACGCCCGGTCTTCCAGTCCACCAGGTCCCAGCCGCCGTCGGCGTCCCGGAACACGGCGTCGACCCGTCCCCGGACCACCACGTCACCCACCCGCGTTTCGACCGGCACCTCCACGAAGGCCGGGGACCTCTCCGCCCACGGGGATGCCTTGAACGTGGCCACCATGTCGTCGAGGTCGTAGGCGGCGTCGATGTGGTCATCCGACCCCGGCGCCTCGCCGAGGTCAAGCATCCCGGCGGTACCGAAGTACTCCTCCACCCAGGCGTGGAAAGCCGTTCCCTTCCGCGCGGACATGCCGGGTTCGCGCGGCACCGGCCTGCGCAGCCGGCCCACTACCGCCTCAGGGTCCTCCCCGAGGTCCACCAGGGTGGAAGCGGAGATATGACCGGGGAGGTGCACTTCCTGGCCAGCTGACCTTCTGGCCCGGCGTTCCAGCAACAGCGCAGCTTCCCTCGCCCAGCCGGCCGCCGGTCCAGTGAGGGGAGCCCCTTCGCCGCTCCGGGAGATGCTTGTTACGCCGGACTCCCCCACGGCATCGGACAGGACCACGCCGGTCTTCAGCAAACCCACCACCCGCCCGGCCGCGGACTCCATGGCTGCCCTGCGGCCACGGGTTATGCGCAGCCGCTCACCGGTCCGCGCATCCGTGGGCCCTTCCAGTGGGTCATAGGGCCACACCGCTTCTTCCGTCTCCAGCGTCAACGGACTTTCGTCCGGAAGGGCCCCCTCTTCCAGGGACAACTGATGGACCAGGGCAGCAGCCTGGCGCCCGTTGCCGGCCGGTTGGGTCAACGGTTCAAGCTCTGCCAGGAAGGGTGACATCTCGGCCCGGCCTGCGCGTGAACCTACCCAGGCGGCGCTGGAAACCCACAGCACATGTTTGGCCCTGGTGTACGCAACGTAGGCGAGCCGCCGTTCCTCTTCTTCCCCGTGCGCCTGCACTGCCGCCTTGAAATCCTTCTCGGCGTCCAGCCAGCCCTTCTGGTCCGGTTGTTCCACATCCCACTGGGGAAGGTCGGCCCTGTCACCGCGCAGGGGCCACGGAAGGGCTGCGGCTCCGCTGCTCCAGCGGGAATCCCTGTCGCTCGGGAAGGCTCCCGCGTTCAGCCCGGGCACGAAGACTACGTCCCATTCGAGGCCCTTCGACGCATGGACGGTCAACAACTGGACCGCTTCCCGGTTCACGTCGCTCGCAGGAGCTTCCAGGCCGTTCTCCTCGGCGGAGGCGGCCTCAAGCCATGACAGGAAGGCAAGGATGTCCACCCGTTGGGAGGTTCGGAGGAATCCTGCGGCAGCGTCCTGGAAGGCATCAAGGTTGCGCCGGGCCTGGTGAATGCTGATCCCCGGCCGTGCCGCCACCTCGATATCCAGGAGCATCGCCCGCTCCACTTCGCCCAGGAGCGTGGTGAGGTCATCTCCCAGGTATCCGCGCAGTTGCCGCAATTCCGCCGCTAACCGGGCAAGACGGGCACGGGCCGGGCCACCCAGGCTGCGTCCGTTCGACGACGTCCATCCTTCGCGCGGCAGGAAGTCCAGGGCTTCCACCAGGCTGGCGGCGTCGGTCAGGTCACTTTCCAGGACCGGCCCGTCACCGGCGTCGACCTCAGCGCCAGGGGCGTCGATGTCGGCGTCGAGCCCGGCCGAGGCTTTGCCGCGGCTTCGCGCAAGGTGGCTGGACCAGTCCCGCAAGGCCATCAGGTCCGCGGGACCTATGCGCCACCGCGCGCCGGCCAGGAGCCGCATGAGGGCATCGGAACGGCCCGGGTCCGCAAGGACCCGCAGGGTGGCGACGAGGTCGACGATCTCGGGCGTATCCAGCAGGCCGCCGAGGCCCACGATCTCGTAAGCGATGCCACGGGCTTCGAATTGTCGCCGGACGGTCTCCATCTGGGCGCGCCTGCGGCAGAGGACTGCCAAGGCAGGGGGAACGGACGTTCCGTCCGCTTTGGCTTCGAAATCCGTCACCTTGTACCGCAGGACGTCCTCGGCGAGCGCTGCGGCTTCGTCGACGTCGCTGGCGAAACGTCCCAGGACCACTGCTCCATCGACGGCATGGGGGCTCGGTTGCAGCGGGGGCACTTCGGCAGCGGCCGCCGTGCCTCCGGCGGGGCCGCGCCTGGCAGCCGACAGGCCAAGGGCCTGGGACATGACATTGGCGGCGGCAAGGATGGAGCGGCCGTTCCGCCAGGCTGTGGTCAAGTAGGAGGTCGGGGCGGGCGCCGAGCCCGTATCCTCCTCCGTTTCACCGGTCCGGACGGGAAATTCGCGGACGAAGTGGAACAACTGCCCGGCCGAGGCGCCGCGGAACCCGTAAATCGACTGGTTGGGGTCGCCGACTGCCGTAACCGCATGTCCGCCGCCGAAAAGCCGGGAAAAGAGTACCAGTTGCGCGTAGGACGTGTCCTGGAACTCGTCGAGCAGGACAACCTTGTACCGCTGCCTCTCCATCGCAGCCGCCAGGGGAACTTCCCGTGCCACCTTCGCTGCGAGGGCCACGAGGTCCCCGAAATCGAGGGCGCCGCGGGCTCGTTTCGCCGCAGCGTAGCGGCCCACCATGTCAGCGACGCTTGCCCTGGTGCGCAACATTCCGGCGAGCTCCGCCGCCGCCAGCGGCGGGTTCTTCTTCTTCTCCGCCAGATACGGGAGGGCCTCGAACTCCGAGAGTCGCGCCATCAACCAGGCTTCGACGTCCTCGGGTTCCTGGAGGTGTTCGGCGCACTCCCCCGCCAGCTGGATGACGGCCTTCACCAGGGTGGATTTTGCCGCACGGAAGTGGGCGTATTCGCCGTCGTAGGCCTCAACTACCTCGCTGGCAAGCTGCCACGCCTGCGCTCCGCCCAGCAGCACCACATCGCGTTCCACTCCCAGCCGGAGGCCATAGTCGGAGACGATGCCGCTGGCGAAGGAGTGGTAGGTGGACACCTTGGGTTCCAGTGCTTCACTGCTCCGCAGGCCCTCCGGAAACATTCCGCCGCCGGAGTCCTTGGCGGCAAGCCGCTGCAGGGCCACGAGCTTCGACCGGATCCGGCTGGCGAGCTCGCCGGCGGCCTTCCGGGTGAACGTCACACCCAGGACTTCCTCGGGCGTGACCCAGCCGTTGGCCACGAGCCATACCACCCGGTCCGCCATGGTGGCGGTCTTTCCCGAGCCTGCCCCCGCGATCACCAACCGGGGCGCCAGGGGTGAAGAGATAATGGCGGACTGTTCCGGCGTCGGGATGTTCTTTTCACCGAGCAGGACGGACAGTTCCTCGGGACTGAAGCGGGGTGTGGGGGTGGCCTCCCCCGGAGTCCCGACCTCCAGCGGGTGGCTCATTCGGTCACCTGCCTTCCGCGCGCACACAGCGGGCAGACTTCGGGAAGCCGGCAGCCATGGCCGCCGTGGCTGCCTTTGGCGGGATCATGCCGTGCGACGAATTCGCTGCCGCCCATCACGGCGGCCGCATCCTTGACCATGTCCAACGCCCAATTCTCCTGCGGGTCCAGAGGTTCCTGCTGCTGGATGGACGGGTTCTTTGCCCCTGTCCCGAGCTGCGCCAGCACGGCACCTCCGGACGAGCCGCTGCCATTCGGACCCGCCTCGAACCCGCCGGCGACCACTGCCGCCTGGTAGGCGCCAAGCTGGGGGTGGCGGGAGAGCTCACCCTTGCCGGGCTGCCGTTTGCCTGTTTTAAGGTCCACCACCACCAGCCGCCCCTCGTCGTCGACCTCCAGCCGGTCAACCTGCCCGCGGAGGACCGCATCGCGCGGCGCGGCGGCGTCCACCATCACGGCCCCCAGGGCGACGTCGAAGTCCTTTTCCACGCCCAGCAGGCTGCGGCCTTCAGCCCTCATGGCCACCACATACTGGGCCAGCTTCCGGACCATGGACTCGGCCCGCTGGAAATCCAGCCGGCCTTCCCAGTTGTCCTTCATCCCGAGCGCCGGCCAGCGCCTCACCAGCTCTGCAACATACTCGGAACCGGACGCTTCCGGCATGTCCTGGGCGATGGCGTGCACGAGGGTGCCAAGGCTGCGGGCGAAGTCGGTGGCCGCCTCCCCGCCCGCTGCCTGGACAAACCAGTCAAGGGGCGACTTCTGCACGGTCTCCACCTTGGACGGGGACACGAACACGGTTGACCCCGGTGGCACCACGGCCTCGGAGGAGGTGAGCGGGGCCAGCCCCCACCAGCTGTCCGGGTGGGCACCGGCGACCGCAGGTTCCGCCGCGGCAAGGTGCGCCAGCACCCTGACAGCTTCTTCCCTGTGTGCGGGCTCGGCGGCCTCGGACTGGGCATGTTGCCGGAGTTCGGCCACCAAGGCACGCAGGGTCATGGGGCGTTCAACCTGGGTGAAAACGCGCCCCTCCTGCCCGGCTTCCAGGGGTGCGACGAAGTCCAGGAAGGATGATGGCTGGTCGTCTTCCGATGAGACTGCCGTGCACACCAGGAGTTCGCGTGCCCGCGAGACCGCCGTGGAGAAGCTGCGAAGTTCGTCATAGCGGATATCCCGCAGACGGCTCAACGGGTCCCGCTGGAGCGCGTACTCCGGCCCGTGTTCCACGGCGTCGGCATACAGCGTGCTGCCGAGCAGTTCGCCGCGGAGCCTGGTGTTGGGCCACACCCCTTCCTGCAGCCCGGCGATAATGACGACGGGCCATTCCCGGCCCGCGGCCCTGGCCGGCGTCATCAGTTCGACGGCGTCATCCAACTGGGCGCGTGCAGCGAGGGTGTCCATGGGGAGCTCCTGGTTCAGCAGGTATTCCAGGAACTGCTCGGGACCCGCGCCGGGCATCTGGTCCACGTAGCGTTCAGCGGTGTGGAAGAGGGCCATCATCGCGTCGAGGTCACGGTCGGCCCGGGCCCCGTGCGGACCGCCGGACAAGGCCGTTGCCGTCCATGCTGAAGCAAGGCCGGTGGAGTTCCACAGGGCCCACAACACGGATTCGGCATTGGCGCCGGGCAAAGCGGCTGCCCCCCTGCCGGCCTGGATCATTCGTGCGGTTCGCCGCGCTGCCCGGCCTTCAATGCCCAGGGCACCCAGCGCTCCGGGCTCAAGCAGGGCTTCGACCAGGAGTTCATCGCTGGCGCGGCCGCCGCCACCCAGAAGTTCCTCCCGGCGCAGCGATTGCCGCAGCCGGCGGAGCTCGATGGACGTGGCTCCCCCGATGCGGGACGTCAGGAGGGACACTGCCGCTTCCGGCGTCAGCAGGGCAGGATCCAGGGCAATGGCGAAGGCATCCAGGAGCGGCCGGACCGCTACCTCGTCCCGGACCGCGGATTCAGCCACGGGAACCCGGACCGGGATGCCCTGTCCGGACAGGTACCGTTGCAGTTCGCTGACCTGGCCGCCGTTGCGGACGATCACCGCCATGTCTCCGAGTCCGCGGTTGTGGTTGATGTGCTGGTCCAGGATCCGTTGTGCAACATAACGCAGTTCATGGACCGGCGTGGGGACCAGGTGGGCCTCCACACGGCCGGGCGGGACCTCGTTCCCACCCGGCGCCGCACCATCTTCCGACGACGGGCGGCTGGGCTGGTCCAGTCGCCGCGCCAGCCGGCCGCCGGCGCGCTGGGAAATGCGGCCGGCAACGCTGAGCCATGACTCGGCCACGGCGGGGGCGAGTCGGTGGGCATAGCGGAGCGGGCGTTCAAGGACGGGCGCCTGGGCTGCCAGGAGTCCGGGGAGTTCAGCCACGAGATCCGGCCTGGCGCCCCGGAATCCCTGGACCACGGTGTCCGGGCAGGACGTCACATAGCAGTCGTTGCCGGCCACGATATCGGCCAGCAGTTCGAAGATGGCGGGGTTGGCCTCCTGGATATCGTCCACCAGGACCACCTGCAGGCGGTCGCGCTCGGCCGCAAGGAAATCGGGGGCGTCCTGGAAGATCTGGCGGGCGGCTGTGATGATACCGGCGGGGTCGAACGCTTCAGGCATCCGCAGGTCCAGGACGTCCCGGTACTCGGCGTAGAGTGCTGCCGCCGCTTTCCAGTCCGGGCGTCCGCACTGGTCCGCCAGCTGAAAGAGGTCCTCGGCCGTGCGTCCGGATTCAATGACGCGATCAAAAAGCTGGCGCACCTCCTGGCGGAAACCGCGGGTCTCCAGTGCACGGTCGAGATCGGCCGGCCACGGCAGCTCCAGGCCGGGGATCCTGTGCCCCTCCAGGAGTTCCTTGATGATGAGGTCCTGCTCCGGCCCGGACAACAGGCGGGGTGGCCTCGAGAGCTGGATGACGCCCTCGGCTTTGGCCCGCCGGATGAGGTCGAAAGCATAGGACGCCCACGTCCTGGCGGGAGTGGTGCTGAGGCTCCGGTCCAGCCGGGCGGTGAAGCGGTCCCTCAGGAAGTCCGCGGCAAGGCGGGTGGGTGCCAGGATCAGCATGCGCTCCGGATCCACCCCG
Organism: Pseudarthrobacter sp. fls2-241-R2A-127; assembly: GCF_030209355.1. Lineage (GTDB taxonomy): Bacteria > Actinomycetota > Actinomycetes > Actinomycetales > Micrococcaceae > Arthrobacter. The sequence goes on along the minus strand of NZ_JARVSF010000016.1, from coordinate 108,285 downwards.
TCACGGAAGACGCGCTGGACCGCGGCCTCGACCAGGACGGTGGTCTTCCCTGTGCCTGGTGCGCCCGGCACCAGGACTGGCCCCGAGCCCTGCGGAACATCCACTGCCGCCTGCTGGTCCGGCGTCAGCTGGATTGCTTCCGCATGTACCCGGCGGGGCGGGAGCAGCCGAAGGGCAGCGGCAACGGGGAGGGCTGCCTCCTGGCCTTCCTCCGGCTCTCGCCGTGGGGCCAGGGAGCCGTTCAAAGGGATTGCAACCGTCACAAAGCCATTCCATCATCAGGCACCGACAAACTGCGGAGCCGGCGCTCCAACTCTCCGGCGGCGGCATCGATCCGCTCGAAATCCTCCTCGGTGGGGGCCCAGCGTGCCGCAGTCAGATCCACGCGCCACCGGCCTTCCCCTGTCCGCAGGTATTCGGCATGGTCCCCCCGGAGCGGTGTCCCCTCCTCGAGGTAGTGGTGCAAGGCTTCGGCTTCGTGGCCTTCGGGGGCATGCCCGCTCGCTTTCAGGACACGCCACCAGGGCGCACCGTTTCCGTAGTGGCTCATCACCGACCCCACCTGCCGGGGTCCACCGGAGTCCAGGAGCTCGGCGATATCCCCGTAGGACACTGCGGATCCCGGCGAGACCAGCCTGACGACGGCAAGGACCGCCTGGACATAGTCATTCCGCATTGATCCAATGTAGCCGCAGTGGCGTTCCACTAAATTGTCGGCGGGTCCCCTTAGCGTTGAACCATGAGCTCCTGGCATACCCTCCCCCGCGCAGCATTCGACCTTGAAACCACCGGCCGCAATTCGCGTGCAGCCAGGATTGTCACGGCATCGATCACCGTGGTGGACCATAAAGGCGCGGTCATCAAGGAGCACGAGTGGCTGGCTGACCCGGGTGTGGAAATTCCTACGGAGGCCAGTGACATCCACGGCATCACCACCGAGCAGGCGCGGCGCGACGGCCGGCCAGCCCATGAGGTGACCCGGGAGGTGGCCGCCGTCCTGCAGGAACTGTTCGACTCGAAGATCCCGGTCATCGCCTTCAACGCCAGCTATGACTTCACGGTCCTCGCGGCGGAATCGGCGCGGTACGGCGTGCCGCAGCTCCACCGCTTCCCAATCCTGGACCCGTACATTATGAACAAACAGGTGGACCGGTACCGCAAGGGCAAACGCACGCTCACGGCCCTCTGCGAGGAGTACGGCGTGAACCTGGACAATGCGCACACCTCCGCCGCCGATGCTCTCGCCACCCTGCGTGTCCTGGACGCTATGGCCGGGAAGTTCCCCAAACTGCAGATGCCGGCAGGCAACCTGCACCAGTTGCAGATCGAATGGGCCACGTCCCAGGCCGCCGACTTCCAGAACTACCTTCGAAAGACCAAGCCGGCCGCGGTGATCGAGGGCGACTGGCCGGTGCTGCCGCCGCAGGACGCCACCGCTGGCGGCTTCTAGGGTTCCCTGTCCCGCGCCGGATTGGGAGGCATGTCACAGTCACGTTGCTTAATGAAAGTCACCCCCCAGGTCGACGGATGATTCGACACGACGGCCGTCAGCCGCTTCGGGTCACTCCGCAATTCCTCAGAGCACTGGCTAATATTCGACCAACGGCTCCCTGAGGGTCACTTTCTTCAGCTCACAGCCTGCATTGGCGCTGGTGAGACAATAAAGTTTTGCGGCCACCGCCCGCCCAGCCCGGCTGGACCATCGCCGGAGCAGGTATTAGGCGCCACAAAGCAGCCCTGCGGCCCGGTCGACTTAGGACACAATGAAAGTGACAACCTGATGAAAATCAAAGCGATGAAGTGGCTCACAACCGCTCCCGTTGCCCTCGCCCTGGCTGTTTCGCTCGCGGCGTGCGGCGGCTCTTCCCAGCCGAGCGGCACCCCCACTGACGCCCTGAAGGGCAGCGACCAGCAGACGCTGGACAAGTACACCACTGCGGACGTCACGCCGATCGACAAGATCGACAAGACCAAGCTGGGCCTCATCACCGAAGGCACCCTGCGCGTGGGCACCCTCTCCGATGCCCCGCCCAACATCTTCATTGATCCTTCCGGCAAGTTCACCGGCTACGACAACGAGCTGCTGCGCGCCATCGGCGACAAGCTGGGCCTGAAGGTTGAGTTCGCCTCCACCGATTTCTCCGCCTTGCTCTCCCAGGTGGCCAACAAGCAGTTCGACGTCGGGTCCTCCTCCATCTCCACCACGGACAAGCGCCGTGAGACGGTCGGTTTCACCAACGGCTACGACTTCGGCTACATGGCCGTCGTCACCAAGACCGATTCCAAGGTCGCCGGCTTCGCCGACCTCAAGGACGGCGTGCGTATCGGGGTGGTCCAGGGCACCGTGCAGGACGACTACGTCACCAACACCCTGGGCCTCGAGCCGGTCCGGTTCCCGGACTACAACACCGTCTACGCCAACGTGAAGTCCGGCCAGGTCGACGCCTGGGTGGCACCCTCCCAGCAGGCCACCGGCCAGGTCAAGGACGGCGACAACACCAAGATCGCCGAAAAGGTTGTGAACACCCAGAACTTCACCGCGTATGCAGTGAACAAGGACAACAAGCCGCTGATTGATGCCCTGAACGCCGGCCTGGATGCCGTTATTGCTGACGGCACCTGGACCAAGCTCACCTCCCAGTGGTACACGGACCGGCCCACCGCCAAGGAGCAGACCCCGCAGGGCTGGAAGCCGGGCAGCAAAGCCGTCCAGGTTCCCGCGAAGTAACCCGGACGTTCCATGGACATCCTCAAACTGCTCTCCGACACCTTCCTTGACTGGAAGGCCATCGGCGCCGTCCTGCCTAAAATGTTCGCCGTCGGGCTGCCGAATACGCTCGTTTTGGCCGTCTCCTCCGGCGTCATCGGAACAGTGCTTGGCATGCTGCTTGCCCTGATGGGGATCTCCCGGAACGCCGGGGCCCGCTGGGTCGCCCGCATCTACACGGATGTGCTCCGCGGGCTGCCGCCCATCCTCACCATCCTGGTAATTGGACTCGGGTTCGGGCCGATCGTCCGGCAGTGGACCGGATCCACCAGCCCATACCCCATGGCGATTGCCGCGCTGTCCCTGATGTCGGCCGCCTATATCGGCGAGATTTTCCGCTCCGGCATCCAGAGCGTGGACAAGGGCCAGCTCGAGGCCACCCGGGCCCTGGGGTTCGGTTACGGCCCGGCCATGCGCCTGGTGGTGGTACCCCAGGGTGTCCGGCGGGTGCTTCCCGCCCTGGTCAACCAGTTCATCGCCCTGATCAAGGAATCATCCCTGGTCTTTATGCTCGGACTGCTGGCCAGCGAACGGGAGATTTTCCAGATCGGCAAGGACGCGGCGTCCACCAGCGGCAACCTCTCGCCCTACGTCGCTGCAGCGGTGTTCTACCTGGCCTTGACCGTTCCACTGACCCACTTCGTGAACTGGATCGACCGGCGCCTGCGCACCGGCAGGCCGGAAAAGAAAGAACCGGATGACGCGGCCGCTGTCGTCGGGAAGGGAGCCCAGGCATGAGCGAGTTCACGTCCGGAACGCTGAGCGCAAAGAACATCCACCTTTCCTTCGGCAGCAACCACGTGCTGCGGGGCATCGACCTGCATGTGCCTCAGGGCACTACGGCCTCGGTCATTGGTCCGTCGGGGTCGGGCAAGTCCACCCTGTTGCGGGTCATGAACCGGCTGATTGAACCGGACCAGGGCGACATCCTGCTGGACGGCCGTTCGGTCCTGAAGGACAACCCGGATGAACTCCGGCGACGGATCGGCATGGTGTTCCAGCAGTTCAACCTGTTCCCGCATAAGACGGTGGTGGAGAACGTCTCCCTCGCCTTGCGGAAACTGCGCAAGCTTTCCAAGGAGGAAGCGCAGGCCGAGGCCCTCGAGCAGTTGGATCTTGTGGGGTTGAAGCACAAGGCCGATTCCCGCCCGGCCAACCTGTCCGGCGGGCAGCAGCAGCGCGTCGCGATTGCCCGCGCTCTGGCCATGAAGCCGGAGGTGATGTTCTTCGACGAGGCCACGTCCGCGCTGGACCCCGAACTGGTCAAGGGCGTGCTTGCACTGATGACGGACCTCGCCAAGGGCGGGATGACCATGGTGGTTGTCACCCACGAGATGGGCTTCTCCCGCAACGTCTCGGACGTGGTGACGTTCATGGACGCCGGCGTGGTGGTGGAGTCCGGGCCGCCCGAGCAGCTCTTCACCGAGCCACGGACCGACCGTCTCAAGGGCTTCCTCTCGGACGTCCTGTGACAACCTGAGGCATAAAGTAATCCCCGGCTGCAGCCTGCAGCCGGGGATTTCTTTGTTATGGGACGACGCCGGTGCTAGGCCTGGGCGGCTGCGGCGGCCTTGGCTGCGGCCGGGAGGGCGTCGTAGATCCTGTTCATGGCGTCGTCGTCGTGCGCGGCCGAGAGGAACCAGGCCTCGAAGACCGACGGCGGCAGGTAGACCCCGGATTCCAGCATGGAGTGGAAGAACGGCGCGTAGCGGAACGTTTCCTGTGCCTGGGCGTCGGCATAGTTGTGGACCCCGTGCGCGGACGTGCCGAAGGCCACCGAGAAGAGGTTCCCGGCGAACTGGATGGAGTGGTCCACGCCGGCCGCGTCCAGTGCGGTGGAGAGGGCTGAGGAGAGCTCCAGCGAACGGACGTCGATGAACGAATAGACGTCCCGGGTGGCGTGGGTCAGGGTGGCAACGCCGGCCGCCATGGCCACCGGGTTTCCGGACAGCGTGCCTGCCTGGTACACGGGTCCGGTGGGTGCGAGGTAGTCCATGACGTCCGCACGGCCGCCCAGGGCCGCCGTCGGCATTCCGCCGCCGATGACCTTGCCGAAGGTGAGCAGGTCCGGGGTCCACGGCTGTTCGGCGTCGGGGGCGCCGCCGGTGAGGCCCCAGTAGCCGGAGTAGCCGGTGCGGAAGCCCGTCAGGACCTCATCGACGATGAGGAGCGCGCCGTGTTCGCGGGTGATCCGTGAAAGGCCCAGGTTGAAGCCCTCGCCGGGGGTGACGACGCCCATGTTGGCCGGCGCCGCCTCGGTGATGACGGCCGCGATGTTGGGGCCGTGGAGGGCGAAGGCTTCCTTGACGGCGGCGAGGTCGTTGTAGGGCAGCACCAGCGTCTCCGCCGCAGTTGCTTCGGTGACACCGGCGGACCCGGGCAGGGCAAGGGTTGCCAGGCCGGAGCCTGCAGCAGCGAGCAGTCCGTCGAGGTGGCCGTGGTAGCAGCCGGCGAACTTGATGATGAGGTTGCGGCCGGTGAAGCCGCGGGCCAGCCGGACCGCGGTCATGGTGGCCTCGGTGCCGGTGGACACCATGCGCAGGCGTTCGACGGCGGGCACGCGCTCCTGGACGATGGCCGCCAGGTTTGCCTCATCAGGGGTGGACGCACCGAAGGAGAGGCCGCGGTCTACAGCGGCATGGACGGCATCCAGCACGGCCGGGTGGGCGTGGCCCAGCAACGCCGGTCCCCAGGAGCAGACCAGGTCCACGTACTCTTTGCCGTCGGCATCAGTCAGGTAGGGGCCCTTGGCGGAGACCATGAACCGCGGCGTGCCGCCGACGGAGCCGAAGGCGCGGACCGGCGAGTTGACGCCGCCCGGCATCAGCTGGCGGGCGCGGTCGAAGAGTGCCTCGTTGCGAGGATTGCTGGAAGTCATGGTTCCTATTCTCTCAGTTAGCCGGCGAGCAGTTCGGCCACGCGGGGCGCCACCGCCGTACCCATCAATTCGATCGAGCGCATCATGGCCGCATGCGGCAGAGGCCCGTTGCTGTATTTCAGGTCGAAACGGTCCACACCCAGGTTCCGCTTCAGCCGGACGATCTTCTGCGCCACCGTTTCCGGCGAGCCGACGTAGAGGGCGCCCTCGGCCGAACAGAGGGCGTCGAACTCGCCGCGGCCGGCCGGTCCCCAGCCGCGCTCGGCGCCGAGCTTGTTGCGCAGCTTCAACCAGTGCGGGAACAGCTCTTCCCGGGCCTGCTCATCGGTGTCGGCTACATGGCCGGGCGAGTGCGTGGCCATCTGTTGCATCGGGTGGCCGTACTTGGCCATCGCCTCCCGGTAGAGGTCCGCGAGGGGCCGGAAGCCCCGCGGCTGGCCGCCGATGATGGCGAAGATGATGGGATAGCCGTACTGGGCGCACCGCAGGACTGATTCAGGCGTGCCGCCCACGCCGATCCAGGTGGGCAGCAGGTGGTGTTCCAGTGGCGGGTAGACGCTGAGGCCGGCGACGGCCGGGCGGGTGCGGCCTTCCCAGTGCACTGGCTTCTGGGCGCGGACCTCGTTGAACAGCTCGAGTTTTTCTTCGAACAGGACTTCGTAGTCGGCCAGGTCCAGGCCAAACAGCGGGAAGGATTCGATGAATGATCCGCGCCCCAGCATGACCTCCGCCCGGCCGTTGGAGACCGCGTCCACGGTAGCGAAACGCTGGAACACCCTGATGGGGTCATCCGAGCTCAGGACTGTCACGGCAGAGCCCAAACGGATGCGGGAGGTGCTTGCGGCAGCGGCAGCGAGGAAGACTTCCGGGGCGGACACGGCGTAGTCCTTGCGGTGGTGCTCCCCCACACCAAAGGCGTGGAGCCCGACGGCGTCCGCCAGTTCGGCTTGTTCCAGCAGTTGGCGCAGGACCTGGGCGTGCGGCAGGGGGCTGCCGTCGGGAGCCTCGCCGACGTCGCCGAAGGTGTTCAGGCCAAGGAGGATGCGGCCATCCCCCACCGGCGCGGTGGGTCCCGCTGCCTGCTCGGCCGTCACCGGGATTCCTGCAGCCAGCCGGCCAGTTCCGCGGCCCAGTACGTCAGGACCATGTGGGCGCCGGCCCGGCGGATGCCGAGGACGGACTCGGTGATGGCCGCGCGCCGGTCGATCCAGCCGTTGGCGGCGGCGGCCTCGATCATCGCGTATTCGCCGGAGATCTGGTAGGCCGAAACAGGCACGGGGCTCATGGCGGCAACGTCGGCCACGATGTCCAGGTAGCTCATGGCCGGTTTGACCATGATGATGTCAGCGCCTTCGGCGAGGTCCAGTTCCACTTCGCGGATGGCTTCGGTGCGGTTGCCGGCGTCCATCTGGTAGGTCCGCCGGTCTCCCTTGAGCTGGGAGTCAACGGCTTCCCGGAACGGTCCGTAGAAGGCCGACGCATACTTGGCGGCGTAGGCGATCACGGAGGTATTGAGGTGGCCGGCTTCGTCGAGGGCGGAGCGAATGGCGGCGATCTGGCCGTCCATCATGCCCGAGGGGCCCAGCATGTGGGCTCCGGCGTCGGCCTGTGCCACGGCCATCCGCGCGTATATTTCCACGGTGCGGTCATTGTCCGCGTACCCGTCGACGTCGAGCACGCCACAATGTCCGTGGTCGGTGAACTCGTCCAGGCAGACGTCGCTCATGATCACCAGGTCGTCGCCTACTTCGGCCCGGACGTCGCGGATGGCCTTGTTCAGTACGCCGTCCGGGTCAAGGGATGCCGAGCCTTCGGCGTCGCGGGTTTCGGGGATGCCGAAGAGCATGATGCCGCCCAGTCCGAGCTCCACCGCTTCCGCGGCGGCGCGCTTCAGGGTGTCGGTGGTGTGCTGGACCACGCCCGGCATGGAGGTGATGGGGTTGGGTTCGGTGAGGCCTTCCCGGATGAAGGCCGGAAGAATGAGTTCGGCCGGGGCGAGGCGGGTTTCGGCGGTCAACCGGCGCATGGCGGGGGTGGTGCGCAGGCGGCGGGGGCGTTGATTGGGGAAAGTCATGGGTCCTGTCCTTCGCGTGTTTCGTCAGGCTGTCTGGGGAGCTGGAGGCGTGCCGGCCGTCAGGGCGGGTTGAGGGCTTTGGCCACTGCGGCAACCAGCCCTTCAGGGGTGGGCTGGTCCGCAACGGCAGCCACGTCAAGGCCAAGTGCCGCGGCCTGGTCCGCCGTCGACCGGCCTATCACCACCAGCCGGCAGGCCGGGCCGGGCGTGAGGGCTGAGAGCCGGCGCACAGCGCTGGGCGAGGCGGCAATGGCCGCGTCGATGCGCCCTGCCGCCATATCCGCCGCGGCGGCTTCCGGCGTCAGGAGGGAGTACGACGGCGGCTGCCGGGCTGTGCCGCCGTCCTGCGGTTGCACGGCGAGCCTGCGCTCCGCTGCCGCCGGGTAATCCACGGTGCAGTAGGCAGTGACCGTTGTGACGTCGCCCCCTGCCGCCCGCAGGCCGTCGGCCAGTGTGGGAGCTGCGATGTCGGCCTGCGGCAGCAGGATCCTGCCGCCTCCTGGCCAAGCGTCGAGCAAGCCCGCTGCCGACTGCTCGGCGGCAGGGACGAGGGCAACCGTGAGCCCACCGGATTCCAGGAGCCTGCGCGTCGCCGGCCCGATGGCCGCGATGCGCGTTCCGGCGGGGATCAGCGCGTCCAGGCCGAGGCCGCGGTCGGCGGCTTTTTCCAGCAGGACGTGCACGGTGGTGGCACTGCTGACGACCAGCCAGTCAAACGCGCCGGCGGCCAGGGCGTCGCAGTTGACGTCCAGCGCGTGCTGGTCCGGTGCCCGTTCGAAGTCGATCAGCGGCAGCAGCACCGTTGACGCGCCTGCCCGTTCGAGCGCGTCCACGAGGGCGGTGGCGCGCTCCGGGCTCCGGGTGACAAGCACCCTTGTACCGGCCAGGGGCTGGCCGGACTGGTGACCGCTGGGCGGTTTGTCCGGTCCGGAGCTGGGCGAGGGCTGCGTCATTGCCAGGTCAGGACGCCTGCAGGTCTGCGATGTCGGCCGCTCCGGCGGCGAGCAGGACTTCGGCCAGTTCAATGCCCAGCAACGTGGCGCCGACTTCCGTCAGCCCATCCGTGGCGCGCTTGTCGCGGACCGTGGCGGTGCCGTCCACGGCGCACACCACCGCTTCCAGGTGCAGCATGCTGCCTTTGCGGTAGGCGTATGCCCCAACCGGTGCGGCGCAGCCCGCTTCGAGCCGGGCCAGGAGGGCCCGCTCAGCGGTGACCGCCAGGCGGGTGTCCGGGTCATCCAGGGCCGCAAGCGCCTGGGCAAGCACCTCGCGTGATCCTTCGGTGGAACCCGGTTTCGGCGGGGCATCGGCCGTGCGGCACTCGATGGCCAGTGATCCCTGCCCGGCTGCTGGCAGCATCACGTCCGTTTCGAGGTACTCGCTGACGGTCTCCAGCCTGCCGATGCGTTCCAGTCCGGCGGCGGCGAGGACCACGGCATCGAGGTCGCAGGATTTTCCGGGGACCACCTGGTCAGTGGAGTTGCCGGCCAGACCGGGCACTCGGCCCAGGCGGGTGTCCACGTTGCCGCGGATATCGATGATGTCCAGGTCGGGCCGGGCGGCACGCAACTGCGCCGCCCTGCGGGGCGACCCGGTGCCCACCCGGGCGCCGGCGGGCAGGTCAGCCAGCTTGAGTCCGTCGCGGGCGCACAGGACATCCCGCACGTCCACCCGCCGCGGTGTCGCGGCCAGGCTCAGCCCCACGGCCGCTCCGGTGGGCAGGTCCTTGAGGGAGTGGACGGCGACGTCGCACTCATCGCGCAGCAAGGCATCACGCAATGCTGCGACAAACACGCCGGTGCCGCCCATTTGCGACAACGATCCCGTGAGGACGTCACCGTCGGTCCTGATGTGCACCAGTTCCACCGGGAAGCCCCCGACGGCAGCCAGCTGGTCCGCCGTCTGCTGAGTCTGGGTGAGCGCCAGCTTGCTGGCGCGGGTTCCGATCCGGACAGTCACTGCTCCGCCGTTTCCCCGGCCGTCCCTGAGGGATAGGGGTCGTGCCCGGTTCCCACAGTGGTATCGGCACCGGAAATGGTGGGCTTCTCGCCACGGAAGTTGGCGCAGCAGCCGGGGCGGCACACGTCGTACCAGGGACCAAGATCGGTCAAGGCGGGGCGGTCGCTGATGTTGTTCGCCACGGTCCGCTCGCAGATGAGGTCCACCAGGCCGTCGACGAACGCGCGGTGCGTCCCGGGAGTGGGAACACGGGTGGCGGCCAGGCCAAGGTTGGCGCAGGTTTCCATGGCTTCCGTGTCCAGGTCCCAGACGACTTCCATGTGGTCGCTGACGAAGCCCAGGGGAACGATGACGATTCCCTTGACGCCCTGGCCTGCCAGTTCTTCGATGGCGTCGTTGATGTCCGGCTCCAGCCACGGAACGTGCGGGGCGCCGGAACGGGACTGGTACACCAGGGACCACGGAGCGGCCAGGCCGGACTCCGCTTTGACCCGGTCCATGACGGCGGCCGCGTTGGCCAGGTGCTGGGCCACGTACGCCGAGCCTTCCTCGAACTCCCGTGGTTCGCCCTCGGACCGGCCTGCAGCCTCAGCGTCCCGGGTGGGGATGGAGTGGGTGGCGAACAGGACGTGGACGGGAGCCTCCGGGGTTCCTGCGGTAGCCAGTTTGTCCAGGACGTCCGCCAAGCCGGCGGAGGTGCCCTCAACGAATGGCTCCACGAAGCCGGGGTGGTCGAAGTACTGGCGGACCTTGTCCACCTCGAGCTTGCCGTCCAGGCCGGTCTCGGTCAGGGCCATGCCGATGTCCTCGCGGTACTGGCGGCAGCTGGAGTAACAGGAGTAGGCACTGGTGGTGAGCATCAGCACCCGGCGGTGGCCGGCGTCGTACGCTTCCTGGAGGGTCTCCGGAATGTAAGGTGCCCAGTTGCGGTTGCCCCACAGCACGGGCAGCTCGATGCCGCGGGCAGCGAGTTCGGCTTCCAGCGCCGCCTTGAGCTCGCGGTTCTGCTGGTTGATGGGGCTGACGCCGCCGTTGGCGCGGTAGTGGTGCGAAACCTCCTCGAGCCGCTCGTCAGGGATCCCGCGGCCGCGGGTGACGTTGCGGAGGAACGGGATGACGTCATCCTGGCCCTCGGGGCCACCGAAGGAGGCGAGCAGGACGGCATCGTAGTTCTTCGGCGCCATGCGTCCGGCCTCGGTGACGGGGTTGACGACGGTGGCCTGCTGTTCGGGGCTCATGCCAGCACCTCGGCAACTTCGTCGGCGGAAATGCGGCGGCCGGTGTAGAAGGGGACTTCTTCGCGGACGTGGTTGCGTGCCTCAGTGGCGCGCAGGTGGCGCATCAGGTCCACCAGGTCAACCAGTTCGGGAGCTTCCAGCCCGAGGATCCATTCCCAGTCGCCGAGGGCGAAGGAGGAGACGGTGTTGGAGATGACCTGCGGGAAGTCACGTCCCAGCAGTCCGTGGTCGCGGAGCATCTTCCCGCGCTCGGCCTCCGGCAGGATGTACCACTCGTAGGACCGGACGAACGGGTAGACGCACAGCCATTCCGCCGGCGCGACCCCGCGCGAGTAGGCAGGCGTGTGGTTCTTGGCGAACTCGGCCTCGCGGTGGACACCCATGGCGGACCAGACGATTTCAGTGCCGGCAAAGAGGGAGCTGCGGCGGATGTCGCGGATGGCCTGCTGCAGCGCCTCGGGCTTGGAGCCGTGGAGCCACACCATCACGTCGGCATCGGCGCGCATGGCGGAGACGTCGTAACTGCCCCGGTGCGTCACGCCCGCCTCGGCGAGCCGCTCCAGCAGGGCTTCGAAGTCGGCGGCAGCGTCTGCGCTGCGGACCACGGACCCCGAACGCTTGAAGACCGTCCAGAGGGTAAAGAACTGCTCGGCTGATTCTTCGGTTTTAGTGACAGATTCGGCAGAAGTGTGGCTCATGGTTACCAGTTTGCCCCTTCACCGCCACCAAGTGGAAACCGAAGAGTTCTACAACTCGTAGAAGTGAGCAATGTCACATTATCCCGCGCCGCGGGTCGCCGTAATCGGCCATTACAACCGGCGCATGCGCAGGAACACGAGGCCGGCCGCTGTCCCCACCCCAACGAGCCCAACGCCCAGCCACACCATGGCATCAGGGACACCCGGGAGGGCCTCAATGGAAGAAACAGGGCGGCTCGGACTTGCCGGCACTCCGGCCGCCTGTGCGGTGCGGCCCGTAGTGGACGGCAGGGCTGACGGCTGCGCAGCGGCGCCGGGCTGCCCGCCCGCGGGCTGGGCCGTGTGCCCGGCAGGTTCCGGGCCAGGCGCCGCCGCTTCCGGGGACCCGGCAGGCGCGGCCGCCGCGGTGGCGGCAGAATTTGCCGGCGCACCGGATCCGGCGGCTGCCCCGCTGGTCCCTGGCCCGCTGATCCCTTGCGCAGCAGGGGCGGCGGGGGCCGGTGTGCGTGGTGCGGTGGCGGTCCCGGACGCCGGGGCGGCACTCGACGCCGCTGCCGCGGAGGCCGGCGAGGGTGCTGGAGAAGCAGATGACGGAGAAGTCGCCGGCGCAGGGGTGGCCGGCGCGGGCGTCTGCGGAGCGGTGGACGAGGCGGTCCCGGAGGTGGGCAGCGGAAGACTTGGAAGAAGGGAGGAAAGCGTGGATCCGGTCGTGACGGATGCGGACGCACCGGCACTCAGCGACGTTTGTGCCGTGGGATCCTGGGGCGGGACTGCCTCATCGGCCAAGGACGCCTGGACGCCGGTGGAGAGAACCAGTACCGCTCCGACGGCCGCTGCTGCGGCACCTCGCCGGAGTCCCCCATGGATACCGGTCCGGGACATTGAAAGCTCGGACCTGTGTTGAACCATAGTCATCGACCCTAACCAGAACGCGGGCCCGATTGAAAACCGGGAGCGCCAGGCATGCAGGTCCTGGAAAGAGCAGTAAACGAGCCCCAGGCCGCTGACCAGCAGCGATAGTCAGGCGCCGGTCAGTTGGCCAATTTGTTCCCGGGTATCGGCCACAACGGCTGCCAGGCCGTTCCCGGCCACCCAGCCACCCACGACGGCCAGGCCGCCGGCTGCCGTGCACGCCTGCCGGATGGCTGCCGCCCGCGCCCGGTGTCCCACCGCGGCGAACGGCAGGGATCCGCGCCACCGGACCACATCCCAATCCCGGATGTCGCCGGCCGTGATGGGAACGTTCAGCAGTGCCGAGGCGTCGCGAAGCGCCGCTGCGAAGAGTTCGTCGTCTGAGTCCGGGCCGCCCGGCTGCGCTGAGGCACCGTCCACTCGGCCGTAGGACAGCCGCACCACGTGCCGCCCGGCGCCGGCAGCGGCGGCGAGCCAGTCCCACTTGCCGGTGGCGTGGGTCAGTGCTTTCGCCTCGATGCCGGGGGTTTGCGGGGCCACCAGGATCCCGGTTCCGCGGGGCCGCCGGTCGAGGTCCGGCTGGTCCAGCACCAGGGTGACAAGTTTGACGTCAGGGCCTGCGGCCGGCTGCTTCCCGTTGATAGCCGGTACCGCGGCTTCAAGGAGTCCGACGGCGGCGGGACCGTCAACGGCCATGACCAGCAGGTCGCCCCTGAAGGGCGCCGCGGCGGTGTCGACGCGCCAGCCATCGGAAGTGCGGTTGACAGCTGTCACGGCCGCGCCTGCCACAAGGTTCACTCCCCGGCGCCGGAGATCGGCCACCAAGGCATCCACCAGGGTGTGCATGCCCCCTTCGAGGCCGGCGACGGCGGACCCTGCCTTGGCGGGCCGGCTTGGACTGGACATTCCCGCAGCGCCGGCGGTCCGTCGCTGCGCTGCCACTGCGGCAGCGAGGGAACCGTGTTTGCGCAGTCCGGCGCGGAGGCCCGGCGCCACCATGTCGACGTCGAGCAGCCCGGGATCTGCGGAGTGGACTCCGCCTACGACGGGCGAAACCAGCCGTTCAAGCACCCGGGCACCCATCCGCGCCCGGACGAGGGCGGCCACGCTGGTCACTCCGGCACCGGCGCCCACCGAAGCCGGCAGGAGCCGGTCCAGCGAGGCGCGGAGGGAGCCCCAGGTGCCCAGGGTGCGCCGGACCTCCGGGTCCCAGGGGTGGGCCGGGATGCCCAGCACGCCGGTTTTGGGCAATTCGCGGGGGCCGCCGGGAAGCTGGACCCAGGCACCGCCCGGGCGTGGGGAAACGATCCGCCCGCCCAGTCCCAGTTCGGTGGCAAGGCGTGCGACGGCGTCGGACCTGGTGGCAAAGGACTCGGCGCCGCTGTCCAGCGTGAGGCCGGCTACGGTGTGGCTGCCAACGCAGCCTCCCCAGGAGTCACCGGCCTCGAGTACGGTCACGTCGTGGCCGGCCGCGGCCAGTTCCCGTGCGGACAGCAGCCCGGATATCCCGCCGCCCACCACCAGCGCCGTGCCGGGCTTCGCCGCAGAACTGCCCATGGTTATGCCGGCGGGATGGAGTGGATGAGCTCCACCACCCGGGTCAGGACGTCAGGATCCGTTTCCGGCGGCACACCGTGTCCGAGGTTCAGGACGTGGCCGGGGGCGGTGGAACCTGCCGCGATGACTTCCCGGACATGGGCTTCGAGGATGTTCCAGGGAGCTGACAGCAGCGCGGGGTCGATGTTCCCCTGCAGCGGAACCGTTCCGCCCAGCCGGCGGTTCGCCTCATCGAGCGGCAGCCGGTAGTCCACCCCCACGACGTCCACGCCCACGTTGCGCATGGCCACCAGGAGTTCGGAGGTGCCGGTACCGAAGTGGATGAGCGGGGCACCAAGGTGCCGGACATGGTCCAGGGCGCGGGACGACGCCGGTGCAACGTATTTGGTGTAGTCGGCAAGTCCCAGCGAGCCGGCCCAGGAGTCGAAGAGCTGCGCGGCGGAGGCGCCGGCCTCCAGCTGCGCCTGGAGGAACATGCCGGAGGCGTCGGCGGCCCAGTTGGCCAGCGCGGTCCAGGTTTCGGGGTCGGCGTGCATCATGGTGCGCGGGCCAAGGTGGTCGCGGGACGGCTTTCCTTCCACCATGTACGCGGCCAGCGTGAAGGGGGCACCGGCGAAACCAATGAGGGGCGTCTTGCCCAGTTCAGCCACGGTCAGGCGGACGGCTTCGCGGATGGGCTCCAGCGCCTCCCAGGTCAGCTGCGGCAGGGCGGCAACGTCGGCGGCAGTCCGCACGGGCTTGTCCAGGACCGGCCCCACCCCGGGCACGATGTCAACGCCGACGCCGGCCAGCTTCAGCGGAATGACAATGTCGGAGAAGAAAATGCCTGCATCGACGTCGTGGCGGCGTACGGGCTGGAGCGTGATCTCCGAGGCCAGCTCGGGCCGGAGGCAGGAGTCCAGCATGGCGATGCCTTCACGCACCTTGAGGTATTCCGGCAGCGACCGGCCCGCCTGCCGCATGAACCAGACGGGACGGCGGGAGGGTTTGCCTCCGCGGTAGGCCGTGATCAGCGGCGAGTCCGCTGTGCGGCCGTCCATCAGTGGATGGTCTGCGGCGAGGGCGCCGGCAGCGGAGACGGCAGGGCTAGGAGTCATGCTTTTGATTGTGCCCAAAAAGAGCTGCAAAAGATAACGACAACCTGTCGCCAGCCGTACCGTCGAGGGCGACGTGGCGGGGATCACTGCCCCGTGTGGCCACTATCCTTTCCGGTAGTTGTTCTACCGGGCAACGAAAAAGCTATGATTGGTCTGCTGTGGTTCTTTTCTCATTGGTGGCTACACACGCCGACATCGATCTTGAAACCGTCGCTCAGCTGAGCAACGGTTCCTCAGGGATTGCCGCGTCCACCCTCATCGAATCCCCCGCCGTGGCTGGCGCCGTGGTCCTGGCCACCTGCAACCGCTTCGAAATTTACGGCGAAGCCCCCAATGCCGCCGACGTCGAGGCCGCCCGCGCCGCCCTGGTCGCCCGGATCAGCGAGGCCAGCGGCCTGGCTGAACCCCTCGTGTCGCGCTCCTTCAACACCCGCACCGGGCCGGAGGTGACCCAGCACCTGTTCGCCGTGAGCGCCGGCCTGGACTCCGCCGTCGTCGGTGAACGCGAAATTGCCGGGCAGGTACGCCGGGCGCTGATCACCGCCCAGCACGACGGCACCGCAAGCGCCGGACTGGTGCGGCTCTTCCAGGCAGCGTCCAAGACCGCCAAGGACGTTGGCGCCCAGACCGCCTTGGGTTCCCGGGGCCTCTCCATCGTCTCGGTCGCGCTGGACCTTGCCACCGACCTTTCCGAAAGCCCGGACTGGACCGCCAAGAAGGTGGTGCTCTTCGGAACCGGCGCCTACGCCGGCGCCACCATGGCCCTCCTCCGCGAACGCGGCTGCTCCGACATCAGCGTCTACTCATCTTCCGGGCGGGCCGAAGGGTTCGTGGCTACGCGCGGCGGCCGGGCGCTGGACGTCGAATCCCTGCGCCCGGCGGTGGCTGCTGCTGACGTCATGATCGGCTGCAGCGGCTCGGACACCCGGGTGGAAGCCGATGAACTGGCCCAGGTCCGCGCGGATTCCCCGCAGCCCCTGATCGCCATCGACCTCGCCCTCACCCACGACTTCGACCCCGCCGTCGGCGAACTGGACGGCGTCGAGCTGCTCACCCTGGAGTCGGTGCGCCTCGCGGCCCCGCAGGAGCAGGCCGAGTCGCTGACCCAGGCAAGTGGCATCGTCAACGGGGCCGCCCGCGCGTTCGAACAGGAACGCGAAGCCCGCTCGGTGGACTCCGCCATTGTTGCCCTCCGCCGGCACACCATGAACGTGCTGGATGCGGAGATGGAAAAGGTCCGGGCCCGCCACGGTTGCACCGCTGCCGCGGAAGAAGTCGAGTTCGCGCTCCGCCGCATGGTCAAGCAGCTGCTGCACGTTCCCACTGTCCGCGCCCGCGAACTTGCCGCCAACGGGCAGCAGGATGATTACGTGGCCGCCTTGGAAGCCCTTTACGGCATCTCGGTCGAGCAGCCGGGGGCCGCTCGGGCGCCCGCAGCCACCGAGGCCGAATGCCCGGTGGACCACACCGGCCGCGAAACCGCCTGACCTCCCCGCGGCAACGCCCCATCACTTTCTGCCCCTTTCGGCACAACGCCCCATCACTTTCCGCGCCCTTCGACGCAACGCCCCATCACTTCCCGCCCCTTTCGGCGCAACGACCCACCACTTCCCGCGCCCTTCGGCGCAACGCCCCATCACATTCGTTGGGAAAGTGATGGGGCGTCCTCAGTTAGAGCACGGAACGTGATGGGGCGTTCTCGAGGAATGGACGGGATGTGATGGGGCGTCCGGTCAGTAGACGGGCTTTTCGGGTTCCACGTCCCGCACCCAGGCCAGGATGCCGCCGTCGAGGTGGCTGACCCGCTGGTAGCCTGCCTGGCGCGCCGCCGCGAGTACGTTCGCCGAGCGCGTCCCGGCCTTGCAGTGGAACACGATGTCCCGGTCCTGCGGGAGTTCACTCCACGCCTCTCCCGCCAGGATCCGTCCCTGCGGGATCAGTTTTGCTCCGTCGATCCGGACGATGTCGTACTCTCCGGCCTCCCTCACATCCACCAGTTCGAAGTCCTTGAGCCCGGCCTTCCGCGACGCCAGCATGGTGGCCAACTGGGTCGCGGTGATGGTGTGCTCGGTGTCTGCGGGGGACGCCGGAGCGATACCGCAGAACGCCTCGTAGTCGGTGAGTTCGGTGATGGGCTCCGCCGCGGGGTCCTTGGACACCCGGATCTCCCGCCAACTGCCGCCCAGGGCATCGAACAGCGCCACGCGGCCCAGCAGGGAACGTCCGACGCCGGTAATCAGCTTCACTGCCTCGGTGACCATCAGCGAGCCCACGGCGGCGCACAGCATCCCAAAGACGCCGCCCTCACCGCAGGACGGCACGGAACCGGCGGGAGGTGCCTCGGGGTAGAGATCGCGATAGGTGGGGCCGTGCTTCTCCCAGAAGACGCTTACCTGCCCGTCGAAACGGAAGATGGAGCCCCATACGTAGGGCTTGCCCAGGATGGCGGCGGCATCGTTTACCAGGTACCTGGTGGCGAAGTTGTCGGCGCCGTCGAGGATGAGGTCGTAGTCCGCGAACAGTTCAAGCGCGTTGCCCGAGTCCAGGCGCACGTTGTGAAGCCGGACATCCACCAGCGGGTTCAGCGCGGCGATGGCATCGCTGGCCGACTCGATCTTGGACCTTCCCACATCCTCGACGCCGTGGATGACCTGGCGCTGCAGGTTGCTCAGGTCCACCACGTCGTCGTCGATGATGCCCAGCGTTCCCACCCCTGCCGCGGCCAAGTACAGCAGCGCCGGTGAACCGAGGCCGCCTGCCCCGATGACCAGCACTTTGGCGTTCTTAAGCCGCCGCTGTCCCAGTGCACCGATCTCGGGAATGATCAGGTGCCGGGAGTAGCGTTCCACCTCGGCGGGCGTCAGGCCGGCAGCCGGTTCCACCAGCGGATCCAGCGAATGGGTTGAAACATTTGCGGTGAACGTCGAAGCCATACTTCAATGTATGCCCCGGGATACCGCCGGGTCATATTACCCCGCAGTAAAGTGAATGTAACTGCAATGGAAAGAAGGACAACTGTGGTCCCTGAAGCACGGGCTGACCGCCCGCCCGCGGCCGAACCGCAAACTCCCTCCCGACCCGCAGGCCAACGGTCCGCCCGGTTGCCTCGGGACGAGCGCCGTGCGCAGTTGCTTGCCGCCGCCCAGGAAGTTTTCGTTGCCAACGGCTACCACGGGGCCGCGATGGACGAAATTGCGGAGACTGCCCATGTGAGCAAGCCCGTGCTGTACCAGCACTTCCCGTCCAAGCGTGAGCTGTACCTGGCTTTGCTGGAAAGCCACCTGACGTCGCTGACCGAGCTGATGCTGGGCGCGTTGAACTCCACCACTGACAACGACGAACGCGTGCAGGCCGTCATGCGCGCCTACTTCCACTTCATCGCCAACGACGACCAGGCGCACCGGCTGGTGTTCGAATCGGACCTGATCAACGATCCCGATGTCAGCTCCAGGCTGGAGACCTTCAACCGGACCTTCGCCGACGCCATCGCCCGGGTCATTGCCGATGACACCAAGCTCCCCCACCTGGAGGCGGAACTCCTGGGCCGCGGCCTTGCCGGTATGGCCCAGGTCAGCGCCCGGTATTGGCTGGAAACGGACGGCAACCTGGACCTCAACGTGGCCAGCGACCTCATCTACCGTTTAGCTTGGCGCGGAATCTCTCGCTTCCCCAAAGAGTCCTAGACTACAAATAAGACATCATCGTTGAACAAGGCTGGGAGGCCCCCTTGGAAATTAAGATCGGCGTTCAAAACGTTGGCCGCGAAATTGTGCTCGAATCAGCCCAGGATGCCGAGACGGTGGCCAAGACTGTTGGTGAAGCCATCAACGAAGGCACCCAGTTGCGCCTGAAGGATGACAAGGGACGCCTGATCATTGTTCCCGGCAGCGCACTGGCCTACGTGGAAATCGGCGCCGAAGAGGTCCGCCGCGTAGGTTTCGGCCAGTTCTAGGCCGCCCGCACCGTTCCGAGGAGATCCATGCTGTCGCTGACCATCGTGGTTCTGGCCACGCTCGCCGCCGGGTTCATCGTCTGGGCCAATGACAAACGCCATTCCAGATACGGCGCGGGCGTGCCGGCCGGTATCGCGGTGGGTGTCGCGGCGATGGCGTGGATCATCCTCATGACGGCCGGCTTCGGCTACCTTCCGGGGCTGACCTGGCTTCCGTGGGTCCTGCCCATCGTCCTGGGCACCGCCGCGGCCATTGCCGCCGTCGTCTACCTGGGCCGCACCCGGACACGCCACGATACAGAGCGGCTGAACGCGGTCCTGCGGAGCTGAAAGGATCCCGCATGCTTAAAGTTGTGGCCACCACCCGCACGGGTGGTGGCCACAACTCATTAACGGCCTAGAGGAACTCTGCCCGGCCCTCCATCGCCGACGAGGCCAGGGCGTGTTCCCGGCGCGGGATGCGTCCGGCAGCCCTGGCCAGCCTGCCCGCAACCACGGCGTGCTTGAACGCTTCGCCCATCAGCGCCGGATTCTGCGCCCGCGTCACAGCGGTGGCCAGCAGTACGGCGTCGCAGCCCAGCTCCATGGCCAGGGCGGCGTCGGAGGCTGTGCCAATCCCGGCATCGAGGACCACGGGTACCGAGGCCCGGGACACGATGAGCTCGATGTTGTGCGGGTTCAGGATCCCCAGTCCGGTGCCAATCGGTGCGCCAAGGGGCATCACGGCGGTGGCGCCAAGGTTCTCGAGCCGCAGGGCCAGCACGGGGTCGTCGTTGGTGTAGGCGAAGACCTTGAAGCCGCGGTTGACCAGCTGCTCGGCGGCGTCCACGAGTTCCACGGCGTCCGGCAGGAGGGTCTGTTCGTCGGCGATGACCTCCAGCTTCACCCAGTCGGTTTCGAGGGCTTCCCGGGCCAGTTCGGCGGTGAGGACAGCGTCGCGGGCGGTGAAGCAGCCTGCGGTGTTGGGCAGGACCTTGATCCCGTGGTCCACCAGCAGCTGGAACAGGGAGCCGGTTTCCGCCGTTGAGTAGCGCCGCATGGCCACCGTGGTCAGCGCCGTGCCGGAGGCCAGCAGCGCCGCGCCCAGGCCGTCCAGGCTGGGCGCACCGCCGGTGCCCATGATGAGCCGGGATCCGAGGGCGACGCCGTCGATCACCAGTGTGTCGTTGTCGGCGTGGCTTGCGGTGTGGATGGTGCCGGTTTCGGTCATAGTGTCAGCCTCCCTGTACTGCTGTGACGAGTTCGATGTCGTCGCCGTCGGCGAGCGCGGTACCGAACCATTGGCTGCGCGGCACCACCTGGGCGTTGTGCGCGACGGCGACGCCCAGTTTCCTGCCGTCCGTCGCCTGTCCGTTGGGAGCCAAGGGCCGCCCGGTGACCTGGCTGACGATCGTGGTGATGGAGGCGCCGTCGGCCACCGTGTGCGGGTTTCCGTTGAGGGTGATGTTCACGCTGTCTCCTTCATGTAGGGGCTTGGGGTGGCCGCGGCAGGCCTGGAAAAACGGTCCGGGCGGAACGGCGCCCAGCGGGGATCGGTTGCACCGTCCAGCAACGCTGCGCAGATCGCCGCGGCGCCGGGCGTGAGCAGTACCCCGTGCCGGAAGAACCCCGTGGCGATGATCAGCCCCGGCACGCTTCCGTCCCCCGGCTCCCCGGACCCCGGGGACACCGCAACCCGGCCCAGCAGGGGCGCGTTGTCGGGGGTCCCGGGGCGAGCCCTGGCGGTGCATTCGAGGAGTTCGAGTTCGGCGACGGCGGGAACAAGCGCCTGGGCGTCCCGGAGCAGCTGGTACACACTGCCGGCGCTCACGGCGTCGGAGAGCGCGTCCTCCCGCTGGGAAGCACCGATCACCACCGTGCCGTCCTCCCTCGGAACGATGTACACCGGGATCCCATGGACCAGCCCGCGCACCGTGGCGGTCACCAGCGGGCGAAGACGCTGCGGCACGGAAAGCCGCAGGATGTCCCCGTGCACCGGCCGCAGCGGCAGTTCAAGGCCGCAGGGCAAGCCGTCAAGGGACCCCGCCTGCAGGCCGTTGGCCACCACCGTTTCCTGCGCCAGGACGGTGCCGCCGCTCCCCAGGCGTACTCCGGCCACCACCCCGTCTTTCCAGAGCAGTCCGGTTGCGTGCTCCGCTACGGCAAACCCGTCAACGGCACCGCCAACCGTCAATTCCGGGTTTTCGCGTGCTGCTCCGGCGAGGGCCAGCCGGAGGGCCGCTATCAGCTTCCTCGGGTCCACCTGGTGATCGGCCGGGGTGTCCAGCGCGCAGGAGATCGCCGGACTCAGCAGGGGTTCACGGCCGCGGGCTTCGCGCACGGTCAGTGGTTCCACCACCAGACCGCTGGCCTGCTGCACGGCGCGCAGGTCCATCAGCGCCCGCCGGTCGGCGGCGTCCACACCGACAGCGAGGGTGGGCGTCGAGAGGTACCCGGTCCCGGCACCGGCCGCGGCGGCGACGCCGGCAGCGAACCCTGGCCATCGGGATGATGCGTCGAGCATCAGGTCCAGGAGGTCCTCTTCCTGGTAGTGCAGCTCGCTGACGGGGGCCAGCATGCCGGCAGCGGCCCAACTGGCGCCGGCGCCGGGCGCATCATCGATGAGCACGACGGACCGCCCGGACCGCTGGATTTCCCAGGCGATTCCGTGGCCAACCACTCCCGCGCCGATGACGGCGACGTCGGCCGTGATGGCCTCGCCGGCGGGCCCGGGAAGGGAGTTCGTGGAGGTAGGCATGGTGTGGTTCCTTCCCTACGCCGGTATTAGCCGGATCAGGTCAAGCGGTCGGCTCTGACGCCCTCTCAGCCCGGCGCTTTGTTACAGCTGCCGCGGGCTCCCGCAGTACCAGCCCAGTTTAGAGGAACTAGGCTGGCAGGCATGAATATGTCCCTCTCCTCCTTTCCTGCCCTTGGGGCGGCCCGCCTGTACCTCTGCACGGATGCGCGCCGGGATCGCGGCGACTTTGCCGAGTTCGTGGACGCGGCGTTCGCCGGGGGCGTGGACATCATCCAGTTGCGCGACAAGACCATCGAGGCTGCCGAGGAATTGGACCTGCTGTCGGTCTTGAAGGAAACCGCGGTGCGCCACGGGCGGCTGTGGGCCGTCAATGACCGCGCGGACATCGCAGTCTTGTCCGGGGCACCGGTGTTCCACATCGGCCAGAAGGACCTTCCGTTGGCTGCGGCCCGCACGCTGGTGAACGGCAACGCGGCCATCGGGCTGTCCAGCCACAGCCCGGAGCAGGTTGATGCCGCCCTCGCCGCGGTCGCCGGGCCTTCCCACTTGGACTACTTCTGCGTGGGACCTGTCTGGGCCACGCCCACCAAACCCGGCCGGACCGCCGTCGGCCTTGACCTGGTGAAGTACGCCGCCAGTGCCTCCGCGGAGGCATCCAACCCCGTGCCGTGGTTTGCCATCGGGGGCGTCGACCACGCGAACGTGCACCAGGTGGCGGAGGCGGGTGCACGAAGGATCGTGGTGGTCCGTGCCATTACCGAGGCAGCGGATCCCGCTGCCGCCGCCGCCTCGCTGCTTGACGCACTGGACGCCGCGGGCCCCGGGCCTGCGTAATCCCAGGACTTGGAGTTACGCTGACTTTTGTGTCACATCATCGGTTGGCTCCCCATGTCCGCGACCATCGAAACGCCCTGGAAGAGGCGCTCAGCGCGTTGCGGACCGAACTCGAACTGCCAGGACCTTATCCGGCGGCAGCCGTGGACGACGCCCGTGCCGCCGTGGCCTCGCTGAAGCTGCCTTCCTATGACCTGACTGCCGTTGCGTTCGTGACCATCGACCCCGCCTCGTCCACGGATCTGGACCAGGCCGTGTTCATCGAGCCGGACGGGGACGGCTACCGGGTGATGTACGCGATCGCCGATGTTCCGGCCTTCGTGGCACCCGGTGGTCCGCTGGATGCCGAAACCAGGCGCCGCGGACAAACCTTCTACGCTCCCGACGGCCGTATCCCGCTGCACCCGGAAGTGATCAGCGAAGGGGCCGGCAGCCTGCTGCCGGGCCAAGAGTGCTCGGCGTTCGTCTGGGATTTCACGCTCGACGCCGACGCCGGGGTCAATTCCGTCGGCGTCAGGCGGGCGCGGATCCGCAGCCGCGACAAGCTCAGCTACAAGGGTGCGCAGGCCGCCCTCGATGCCGGCACCGCTCCTCGCGTCCTGGAACTCCTCCGGGAGGTAGGGCTGAAACGGGTGGCGCTGGAGCGGGCGCGCGGGGGCGCGAGCCTCAACATGCCTGAGCAGGAGATCGTGCAACTGCCCGACGGCGGCTACCGGATCGACGCCGCCCCGCAGCTTCCCGTGGAGGACTGGAACGCGCAGATTTCGCTGATGACGGGAATGGCCGCCGCCCGGCTCATGCTGGAAGGGAAGGTGGGCATCCTGCGCACCATGCCGGCCCCGGACGAGCGTTCGCTGAGGCATTTCCGGCTGCAGACCGAGGTACTGGGCCGGCCGTGGGACGGCGAGGTCAGCTACGGCGAGTACCTGCGGTCGCTGGACCCCACCGATCCCCGCCAGCTGGCCATAATGCATTCGGCCGGGATGCTGTTCCGCGGTGCTTCCTATACGGCGTTTGACGGCACCGTCCCCGGGGACGGCATCCAGTCCGCCATCGGTGCCGCCTACGCCCACACCACCGCCCCGCTGCGGCGGCTGGTGGACCGTTTCGTGCTGGTGATCTGCGAGGCCCTCAGCAACGGCGGGGAGGTTCCGGGCTGGGCACGGGAGGCGCTGCCACTGCTCCCGGGGATCATGGCCGGTTCGGACCAGCTGGCGTCGCGGATGGAGCGGATGGCGCTGGACACGGTAGAGGCGGCGCTGCTGCTGAACCACATCGGCCAGGAATTCGATGCAATCGTGATTTCCGGGTCCAAACCCCAGAACGGGAATGGCAACGGAACCGCGAAGAACGGCAACGGGAACGGCAGTTCCGGGATCATCCAGATCGCCGAACCGGCTGTCACCGCCCGCTGCGCCGGCGAGCTCACGTCCGGTACCAAGGTGCGCGTCCGGCTGCTGTCCTCCGACATCACCACCCGGCAGATGCACTTCGAGCTCATTCCGTAGGGGCCGCGGACGCGGCAGGACGGGGCAAGACGGGGATTCCGGCCCCGTGCGGCTAGACTGGGAAGGTAGAACTGGATGCCCGGTCGTTGATTTCCTTGATTTGAAACCAACAAGCCCGCCCCTACGCGATCTTGAGATGTACCCGTTGGTCACCAGTGCCAGCATTAGATAGCCCGCGATCGGCTTCCACTGGAATCGCTTGCGCGCCTGAGCGTGCTCCGGAGCGGCCAGCCTTGGCCGGCCCGTTGAGCAGGCAGCGCCATTGCCCAAATGAATAAGGAAACTCCCCTGTGAGTGAATTGCATACCCACCAGCTCCTGAGCGATGAGTCCGGCACGGAAACCATCGAGCCGGAAGAAACCATCATTTCCGATGAGACCCCGCACGAGATCGCGGAGAAGTCCTTCGCCGACTACAACGTCCGCGCGGACATTGTCGAATCCCTGGCCGACGCAGGGATCACCCACCCCTTCCCCATCCAGGCCATGACCCTGCCGGTGGCGCTGGCAGGCCACGACATCATTGGCCAGGCCAAGACCGGTACCGGCAAGACCCTGGGCTTCGGCATCCCGGCGCTGCAGCGGGTCATCGGCCAGGACGACCCCGGCTACGCCAATTTGGCTGTACCGGGCGCCCCGCAGGCCCTGGTCATTGTCCCCACCCGCGAATTGGCCGTTCAGGTGGCCAGCGACCTTGAGACGGCTTCGCGCAAGCGCAACGCCAGGATCACCACCATCTACGGTGGCCGCGCCTACGAGCCCCAGGTTGAAGCACTCCAGCAGGGCGTCGAAGTAGTGGTGGGCACCCCCGGGCGCCTGATCGACCTGTACAAGCAGAAGCACCTGAGCCTGAAGAACGTGAAGCTCGTGGTGCTCGACGAGGCCGACGAAATGCTGGACCTTGGCTTCCTGCCGGACGTTGAGACCCTCATCGCCGGAACCCCGGCCGTTCGCCAGACGCTCCTGTTCTCGGCAACGATGCCCGGCCCTGTCATCGCGATGGCGCGCCGCTACATGACCCAGCCCACCCACATCCGGGCAGCTGATCCGGATGATGAAGGCCTCACCAAGCGGGACATCCGCCAGCTCATCTACCGTGCACACAGCATGGACAAGACCGAGGTGGTGGCACGCATCCTGCAGGCCCGGGGGCGTGGCCGGACCATCATCTTTACCAAGACCAAGCGCACCGCCGCCAAGGTGGCCGAGGAACTGGTGGACCGCGGCTTCGCGGCCGCCGCCATCCACGGCGACCTGGGCCAGGGTGCCCGCGAGCAGGCGCTCCGGGCGTTCCGTAACAACAAGGTGGATGTGCTGGTGGCAACGGACGTCGCTGCCCGCGGCATCGACGTGGACGATGTCACCCACGTGATCAACTACCAGTGCGTCGAGGACGAGAAGATCTACCTGCACCGCGTGGGCCGCACCGGCCGCGCCGGCAACAAGGGCACTGCCGTCACATTCGTCGACTGGGACGACATGCCGCGCTGGGCGCTGATCAACAAGGCCTTGGGCCTGAGCGTCCCCGAACCGGTGGAAACCTACTCCTCCTCGCCGCACCTCTACAGTGACCTTGACATCCCCGAGGGCACCAAGGGCCGCTTGCCGCGTGACAAGCGGACCCTTGCAGGCGTCGACGCCGAAGTCCTCGAGGACCTCGGCGAGACCGGCAAGAAGAACAGCCGCGGTGGTCGCGATGCAGGCCGCTCACGCGACCGGGATGGTCGGGGCCGCGGAAATTCCGACGCCGGGAAGGGCGGCAGCCGCGACGCCGGCCGCAATGACTCCGCGGGCCGCCAGGGTGAGCGCCGCCGTCGTACCTCAACGACGGAAGCCGCGCCTGCCGCTGAAGCTGCAGCGCCCGCAACCGACGCCGAAAAGCCCAACCGCGCCCGCCGGACCCGCACCCGCACCCGCCGCCGCAACGGCGAAGTGGTGGCCGGGGCGGACAACGGCAGCCAGCCTGGCACCTCCGAGGCTTAACTGCCCTGATGACTGACACTGTTTGGGCGCCGGACGGCAGCAGCCTGGTGGTGCACGCGGACAACGCGGTGTACCTCCCCACGCTGCCGGACGGCGCCTTCACGCTGATCTACGTGGACCCGCCCTTCAACACGGGCCGTCCGCAGCAGCGCCAGGAAACGCGGATGGTGGCCAACGCCGGCGGAAGCGGGGACCGGGTGGGCTTCAAGGGCCGCTCCTACGACACCATCAAGGGTGCCCTGCACCGCTACGATGATGCGTTCAGCGACTACTGGTCCTTCCTGGAACCCCGGCTCGTGGAGGCCTGGCGCCTCCTGGCCGACGACGGCACCCTGTACCTGCACCTGGATTACCGCGAGGTGCACTACGCCAAAGTGATGCTGGACGCCATCTTCGGCAGGGAATGCTTCCTGAACGAGATCATATGGGCGTATGACTACGGTGCCCGGGCGAAGAACCGGTGGCCCACCAAGCACGACAACATCTTGGTGTACGTGAAGAACCCCTCTAAGTACCACTTCGACAGTGCCGAGGTGGACCGCGAACCGTATATGGCGCCGGGCCTGGTGACCCCTGCCAAGCGGGAACTGGGCAAGCTGCCCACCGACGTCTGGTGGCATACCATCGTGTCGCCCACCGGCAAGGAAAAGACCGGCTACCCCACGCAGAAACCGGAGGGCCTGGTCCGCCGCGTGGTCGCTGCCTCCTCCAGGCCCGGTGACTGGTGCCTTGATTTCTTCGCAGGATCCGGCACCCTCGGCGCAGTGGCCGCAAAACTTGGCCGCAAATTCGTGTGCGTGGACCAGAACCAGCCGGCCATCGACATCATGGCCAAGCGCCTGGGTGCGCACGCCGACTTCACGGCGTTCCAGCCCAACTAAGGGCGCACCACCGCGGTTCCGGTCCCCAGCTCCTCGATCCGTGCCAGCATATCCGGGGACGTGACATTTTCGCCGAGCAGGTTGGGCTTGCCCGTGCCGTGGTAGTCGGAGGAACCGGTGATCACCAGGCCATGCTTGGCGGCGAGCCGGCGGAGGAAGTCCCGCCCCTCTTCCGGATTGTCCCGGTGGTCGATTTCCAGTCCCGCCAGGCCGGCATCGATCATCTCCCGGTAGGTGCGCTCCCCCACGATCCGGCCCCGGGCAGACGCCACGGGGTGGGCAAACACGGGCACGCCGCCGGCAGCACGGACGAGTTCGACGGCGGTGGCCGGGTCAGGCGCGTAGTGCGGGATGAAGTACCGGGACCGGGAGGTCAGGATCGATGCGAAAGCCTCGGAGCGGTCCTCCACCACGCCCGCAGCCACCAGGGCATCGGCGATGTGCGGCCGGCCCAGGGTGGCGCCCGGGGCCACATGATGGATCACGTCGTCCCACGTCAGCGGGTAGTCCTCCGCCAGGATGGTGACCATCCGCTCCGCCCGGGTCAGCCGGGAGTCCTTGGCCTTGGTGATTTCCTCCAACAGGCCCGGATGGGTGGGGTCGTGCAGGTAGCTCAGCAGGTGGACACTGATGCCTTCGGCGGTCCGGCAGGAAACTTCCATGCCGGGGACCAAGGCCACACCGTGCGTGACGGCGGCCGCGGCCGCCTCGGCCCAACCCGCAGTGGAATCATGGTCGGTCAGGGCCACAACGTCCAGGCCCGCACGGGCGGCCGCGGCCATGACGTCGGCGGGCGGCTCCGTACCATCGGAGACGTTGGAGTGGGCATGCAGGTCAATCCTCACTTGTCCAGACTAGTGGACCCCGCCCCTCCGGCACCGGAGCCTGTTCGCTTCGCCGGGAAGCTGGTGAGACGATGGTGCCGTGAACGATGCCGATAACACCCAAAATTCTGCTTCCCAGCCGCTGGAGGAGCGCGTCAACAACCGCTCGCAGCGGCCCAGTTCCAGCGCTTTCAAGGCCTTCATGGCCAGCAACTGGGCGCCGTCCAGCCAGGAACTTCCCCAGCGTGACGCCGTCGCCCGCTACGCCGCAACCCGGCGCAAGGCAATCTCCGCCCAATTCAAGGGCGAGCGGCTGGTCATCCCCGCCGGGCCGCCCAAAGTCCGCTCCAATGACTGCGACTACCGCTTCCGCCCGCATTCAGGTTTCGCACACCTTACCGGCCTGGGCCTCGACCACGAGCCTGACGCCGTCCTGATCCTGGACCCGGTGGGGGACGGAAAGGGCGACGACGGCGGCAACCACCGCGCCACGCTGTACTTCCGGCCGCTGGCCGGCAGGGACACCGAACAGTTCTACGCGGACTCCCGCTCCGGGGAGTTCTGGATCGGTGCACGCCCCACCCTGGAAGAGTTCCAAGCCCGCCTGGGGCTCCCCACGGCCCACATCGACCAGCTCGAGACGGCGATCACCAAGGACGTGGGTGCTCCGGAGATCGGTGGCATTTCCATCCGGCTGGTCCGCAAGGTGGACGAAAACATTGACGCCCTGGTGGACACGGCCCGGTATAACACCGCGAAGGACCCGGAGAACCTGGACCTTGAGGCCCTGGACGCCCTGGACGAGAAGCTCAGCGAAGCGCTCTCCGAACTGCGCCTGCTCAAGGACGAGTGGGAGATCGAACAGATGAAGATTGCCGTGTCCGCCACGGTGGAGGGGTTCGAAGAGGTTGTGAAGGCCCTCCCCCGCGCGCTGACGCATGCCCGCGGCGAACGTGTGGTGGAGGGTGCGTTCTTCGCCCGCGCCCGCGAGGTGGGCAACGAACTGGGCTACGACACCATCGCCGCGTCCGGCAACAACGCCACCGTGCTGCACTGGACCCGGAACACCGGCAGGGTCAACGCCGGCGAACTGCTGCTGCTGGACGCCGGCGTTGAGGCCGACTCGCTCTACACCGCCGACGTCACCCGCACCTTGCCGGCCAACGGCACCTTCTCCGAAATCCAACGCAAGGTGTACGAGGCCGTCCTGGACGCCGCGGACGCCGGCTTCGCCGCCGCGCAGCCCGGGATCAAATTCCGGGACATCCACACCGCCGCCACCACGGTCCTGGCCGAGCGCCTCGCCGAATGGGGCCTGCTGCCGGTCAGCGTGGAAGAAGCGATCAGCCCGGAGGGCCAGCAGCACCGGCGCTGGATGCCGCACGGCACCAGCCATCATCTGGGCCTGGACGTGCACGACTGTGCCCAAGCCAAGCGGGAACTCTACCTCGATGGCATCCTCACCGAAGGCATGGTCTTCACCATTGAACCGGGCCTCTACTTCAAGGAGGAGGACCTGGCGATCCCCGAGGAATTCCGCGGCATCGGCGTGCGGATCGAAGACGACATCCTCATGACCGCTGCCGGCCCCGTCAACCTCAGCGCCGCGCTGCCCCGCAAGGTTGATGACGTCGAAGACTGGATGGCCGGCATCTACCGGACCGAAGAGGCCTGACACCGGCACACGCAAAAAAGAGCGTGGCCACCGGACTCTGGGTCCGGTGGCCACGCTCTTTTTGATGGCCCTCAACGTTGGGGTGCCGTCAGGGGTCGGCAGGCATTGCCGGCCCGGCGGGGCTATTGTCCGTTGCCGCCGCGGTGCTGCTCCTCGTCCGGCCCGTACTGCCCGGCATTGTGCTCCGGGGTGTGTCCCGTGGCGGAATGGGCGGCCGGTTCGTGGGCATGGTCCGGAGCGGCTGCACCGTGTTGCGCAGTGTCGGCCCCGGAGCTTTGCGGGAGGCGGACTCCGTACTGCGGCCGGCCGTCGGGCAGGTCGGGGTACCGCACGGAGCGGACCGGCTGCGCCGGCTGCTGCTGCTGCCCGTCGTCGTACTGTTGCCCGGCCTGCTCCTGGCTTCCGGCGCCGGGGTACCCGTGGCCTTCCTGCGCCGGAGGCGCGGACGGGCGCTGGCCGTAGGGGTCATTCCAGCCCGCTGGACGGGCCGGGCCCTGGCCCGGATACTGTTCCTGCCCCGGCTGGTGCTGCTGCTGGTTCGGCTGATTGTAGTAGTCATGCTGCGTGTACGGGCCGTGTCCGGACGCTGCGTCGGAGCGGGACATCGGCAGCTGCTGCAGCAGGCGCCGGGCCTCGTGCGCGGCCTCGGGGGCCACGATGACGTCGTAGTTCGTCGCCACTACCTGGCTGGTGGAGGTGAAGTCCCGCTTGCCGCGCTGCATGGCGTAGGTGACGATGCCGAAGAGCATGAAGAAGGCCGCACCCATCAGCACCGACGTCATGATCGAAAAGTAGCCGGGCGAGGGAGCGAAGAAGGACAGCATGACGCCGACGAAGAGGCCGAACCACATGCCGCTCAGTGCTCCCGAAAGGGCCACCCGGGGGTAGCTCAGGCGCCCGGTCACCCGCTCCACCATCTTCAGTTCGTTGCCCACGATGGACACCATCTGGACCGGGAACTGCTGGTCCGCCAGGTAGTCAACCGCCTTCTGGGCGTCGAGGTAGGAGGTGTAGGACCCTACGGTGTCACCGGTGGGTACGGCCCGGGCGTCATCCGGTCCGGTGGGGCCGCCGGTCTTGGGAGCACCAAAAATGTTGGACATACACCCATTCTTGCCCATCAAGATGGGTGGTGCCTGTAAATTCAGCTAAAAGAGAGCAGACTCGGTAGCCTGTAGTGGTGAGCACAACACCTACCCGTGTCTTCGTGGCACGCCTCCTGGGCCTGGACGTCTTCGACCCCTTGGGCGACCGCCTGGGCCGGCTGCGCGACGTTGTTGTTCTGTCCCGGGGCACCCAGGGGGCGCCGCACGTGGTGGGTATCGTCGTGGAAGTCCCGGGGAAGAAACGCGTCTTCGTGCCCATGACGCGGATCACCTCCATCGACCAGACGCAGGTGATCTGCACCGGCCTGGTCAACCTGCGCCGGTTTGAACAGCGCGGTGCGGAGACCCTTGTAGTGGCCGAAATGTTCGACCGCCGGGTCACGCTGCGGGACGGCAGCGGCGACGCCACCATCGAGGACATCGCGATGGACCAGCACAGGTCCCGCGACTGGTTCGTCAGCAAGCTCTTTGTCCGCCGCGGCCACTCGCTGTCCCCGCTCAGCCGGCTGCGCCGCAATGAGACCCTGATCATTGACTGGGCGGACGCCCAGCAGGGTCCGCGTACCGAGCCGCAGGCGGCCACCCAGTTCGTTGCCAACCACGAGGACCTGAAGCCTGCCGACTTCGCCGAGGCCCTCCAGGAGATGAGCGACAAACGCCGCTTCGAGGTGGCGAGCGAACTGCAGGACGAGCGGCTGGCAGACGTCCTCCAGGAGCTGCCGGAGGACGACCAGGTGGAGATCCTCTCCGCACTGGATGTCCAGCGCGCCGCCGACGTCCTCGAAGAGATGGATCCCGACGACGCCGCCGATCTCCTGGGCGAACTCCCCTCCGCCCAGGCCGAGGAACTGCTCCAGCTGATGGAACCCGAAGGCGCCGAGGACGTCCGCCGCCTGCTCGAATACGACGAAGACACCGCGGGTGGCCTGATGACGCCCGTGCCCGTGATCCTCCCGCCGGAAGCCACTGTCGCCGAAGCCCTGGCCCACGTCCGGCGTGAGGAGCTCTCCCCCGCCTTGGCGTCGTCGATCTTTATTGCCCGGCCGCCGCTGGAAACGCCCACTGGCAGATTCCTGGGCGTGGTGCACATCCAGCAGCTGCTACGTTTCCCGCCGTTCGAAGCCTTGGGAAACCTCGTGGACAAGAACCTTGAGCCGTTGTCGGACCAGGCCCACATCAGTGAGGTGGCCCGGACCCTGGCTACCTATAACCTGAACTCCCTCCCGGTGGTTAATGACGCCGGCCGGCTTGTGGGGGCGGTGACTGTTGATGACGTATTGGATCACTTGTTGCCGGACGACTGGCGCGCCCATGATGGCGAAGCCCCGATAAGGAAGCTCGGTGGCCGCATTGGCTGATAACAGCGCTCCGAAGAACCCCATCCAGCGGAACCTGGCCAAAGCGGACACAAAAGGCAGTCTCGACACGCCACTGAGCGGCCGGCAGCGGATCCTGCCGACGTTCCGTCCGGATCCCGACGCCTTCGGGCACGCCACCGAGGCCTTCGCCCGGTTCATGGGTACGCCGCAGTTCCTGGTGTACATGACCATCTTCTGCATCTTCTGGCTGGGCTGGAACACCTGGGCCCCCACGGAGTGGCAGTTCGACTCAAGGGACCTCGGCTTCACCCTGCTGACCCTGATGCTCTCGCTCCAGGCCTCCTATGCGGCGCCCCTGCTGCTGCTGGCCCAGAACCGGCAGGACGACCGTGACCGCGTGTCGCTGCAGCAGGACCGGCAGCGCGCTGAACGGAACCTCTCCGACACGGAATACCTCACCCGGGAACTGGCTTCCCTGCGGATCGCGCTGCGCGAGGTCGCAACCCGCGACTACGTCAGGGCGGAGCTGCGCTCCCTCCTTGAGGACATGCTGGAGGCCCAGGAAGAACTCAGGACGCACGACGACTCCGGCCCCGGGTCCCACGAGTCGCCGCGGGACAAGGTCAAGGACAAGCTGCGTGAGCAGCGGGACCGGCAACGCGGCCCGCGCACCCAGCAAATTCCCCGGGTCAAACCCGGCCATTCCGCCAATGAACGCTAGGTCGGCCCTGACCAGCCGTTCCTTCGCCGCACCAGCACGAAAGCCGAGGCCCCTGCCGTGAGCGCCCCCAAGGACCAGGCACCAGCCAACAACCCGCCGCTGCTCCAGGCCGTCACCACCGCCTTGGGAACGGTCATCGATCCTGAGCTCCGCCGCCCCATCACAGAACTGGGCATGGTGGACTCCGTCCAGGTGTCCGACGACGGCCGGGTCACCGTGGCAGTCCTGCTCACCATCGCGGGTTGCCCGCTGCGGGACACGATCACCGCCGACGCCCGCAAGGCCTTGACGGCAGTCCCCGGCGTCACCGCCGTCGACGTGGACCTCAAAGTCATGGACCAGGCCCAGCGCGACGCCCTGAAGGAGAAGCTGCGCGGCCCAGGCGGCGCCCGCACCATCCCGTTCAACCAGCCTGAGTCGCTGACCAAGGTCTATGCGGTGGCCAGCGGCAAGGGCGGCGTGGGTAAATCATCCGTCACCGTGAACCTGGCGACCGCCCTGGCCGCCCGCGGCCTGCGCGTAGGCATCGTGGACGCCGACGTCTATGGTTTCTCCGTGCCCGCACTGATGGGCATCACCCAGGCCCCCACCCAGGTGGATGACATGATCCTCCCCCCGGTTGCCTACGGGGTGAAGGTCATCTCCATCGGCATGTTTGTCACCGGCAACCAGCCGGTGGCCTGGCGGGGACCCATGCTGCACCGGGCGTTGGAACAGTTCCTCACCGACGTCTACTTCGGGGACCTGGACGCCCTGTTCCTGGACCTTCCTCCCGGGACCGGAGACATTGCCATTTCGGTGGCCCAACTGCTGCCCAAGGCCGAGATCCTGGTGGTCACCACGCCCCAGGCGGCGGCGGCGGACGTAGCCGAACGCGCCGGTGCGATCGCCACCCAGACGGGCCAGAAGATCGCCGGTGTCATTGAGAACATGTCGTACCTGGACATGCCCGACGGCGGCCGGATGGAATTGTTTGGAAGCGGCGGAGGGTCAGTCCTCACCGGGCGGCTCAGCAGCACGCTGGGCGTGCCGGTGCCATTGCTGGGCCAGATTCCGCTGGACATCCAGCTCCGCGAAGGCGGGGACGCGGGGGTTCCCATCGTGCTTGGCAAGCCCGATTCCGCGGCAGGGGTCGCGCTGGCGGGTATCGCAGCGCAGCTTGCTGCCACACCGCGTGGCCTTGCCGGGATGAAGCTGGGCCTCCAGCCGCGCTGAGCCGGCGTCCTAGGTGGCTTCGGTATCGAACGGTGCGGTTTCGCCGGGGGCCAACCGCTGCACGATCCGCTCGGGCCGCTCGGGAGCCGAGCCGGCGACGGCCGCCGCACCGGAAACCGCAGCCACGGCGGCAGGTGCACCGGCGCTGACGGGCTTGGTGTCGTCGTCGAACAGTGCTTCCTTGATGATGCGGCGGGGATCGTACTGGCGGGGATCGTACTTCTTCCAGTCGACATCGTCGATGTCGATGCCGACTTCTTCCTTGATTTGCTCTCGGGCCCCGGAGGCCATCCGGCGGACTTCCTTGACCAGGTTTGCAAGCTTCTGGGTATATTCGGGCAGCCGTTGGGGCCCGATCACGAGAACACCGATGATCAGCAGAATAATGAATTCCGGGCCGTTGATACCAAACACTTTAGGAAGATTACCCTCTCCGGGCTGCCAGTGACGATTCCCGTCCGGCGGACGGGGAAACAGTCCCCATCACGGGGTGAACAGAGCTGCGATCTTGTTGATGCCACGCTCGAGCCGCGACTCCAGCGGTTCGGCGGACTCCCCTGCGGCCGGCTCGGGAACGGCCGCCGCGACGCCCTCGGCGGCGGCATCGGCGACGTGCTTGAGGATCGGCAGGGCGTCGTCGGCCTGCCCGGCGGGAAGGTCCGAACGGTAGGTGATGGTCAGGCCGGCCGTCCGGTAGGTTGCGGAGGACGGAGAGGTGGACCAGGCCTGGGTCGGGGCGGCGTCCTGGCTGGCGGGGTGCTGTTCGGTGACGGTGGCATGGTGGGGGCCATCGGTCAGGCGCAGCTCCACCGCAGGCTGCCCTTCCACCAGCATCGCCCGGGCGTCTTCGAGGTGGAATCCCATGGCCTGCAGTTCCGGGCAGGCCCAGCCTTCGGAACGCAGCGAAGCAAGTTGGGCCGGATCCAGCGGGCGGCCGTTCGCCGGGGTCTGCGAGGAGACGTGGGAGAACGCTGCTTCCGTTCCGGTTGGCTCGCCCGCCACGGGATCCCCGGCTGCGGTGAAGGCCCCCACAGCAAGGACACCGGCCGCTGCCATGGTCCCCCCTGCGGTGAATGCGAGCGCGCGCGCGGCCAGCCGGCTTCCGCCCGGGCTCACGGGGGGCTCGGGCTGCGCCGCGAGTTCGTGGGTGCGTGCCAGCAGCCGCGCCGTCAGGTCTTGGCTGGCGGGCGGGACGGGCGCCTGGCGGAGGCGCTCAAGGTACTGCTGTTCCCGGCGGACGGTGGCAGCACACTCCTGGCATGCCTCGAGGTGGCTGCCGGAGCGCTGGTGCTTGCCGCCGAAGGGAAACTGGGACCTCATGCGCCGTTCAGAGGATGCCCGCGATGCGCGGCATGGAGAGCTTGCGGCGGCCCTGCTGCGGGCGCGGGTCACGGTGTGCCAGCTTTTCCCGGAGCATGGTCCTGCCGCGGTGGATACGGGAACGGACGGTGCCGAGTTTAACTCCGAGCGCCTCGGCCACTTCGTCGTAGGACAGGCCTTCGAGGTCGCACAGGACCACCGCGGCACGGAAGTCCGGCGGAAGTTCCTCCAGGGCCGCCTGGACATCGAGGTCAAGGTTGTTCAGCTCGAAGCTCTGCTCGGGGCCGGGCTCGCGTCCGGGCAGCCGGGACTCTGCGTCCTCTGCCAGGGCGTCGAACCGGATGCGCGTCTTCCGGCGCGCCTGGTCGAGGAACAGGTTGGTGGTGATGCGGTGCAGCCAGCCGTCGAGGGTGCCCGGCTTGAAGTTTTCCAGTGAACGGAAGACGCGGACGAACACCTCCTGGGTCAGGTCCTCGGCGTCGAACTTGTTCCCGGTCAGGCGGTAAGCCAGCCGGTAGACCTTCGCGGAGTGATTGGTGACCACTTCTTCCCAGGTGGGCCGGACCCACTCATCATCGGGATTGTTGACTGCAGGGACAGGTGCCACAACTGAAGATGACATCGTCCACTCCCCTCGTGGAATACTAACGCCCGGATACTGTTGACATCTCTGATTCGGCGCCGGTCACCTTTTGGATGAGCGGATACCAATCATGTCAAACTTGGCTGGGAAATTCCTGATCGCAGGGAAACTTCAGCCTTCGGCGCAACAGCTTCTTTCCCGGCCGGGAGGGCCGGACACAGTAGGCTAAAGGGGACACTCCCCCAACACGCCCAGAAAGCGATAATTCATGAGCGCCGACAA
Source organism: Pseudarthrobacter sp. fls2-241-R2A-127 (assembly GCF_030209355.1). Lineage (GTDB taxonomy): Bacteria > Actinomycetota > Actinomycetes > Actinomycetales > Micrococcaceae > Arthrobacter. The sequence continues at coordinate 72,166 of NZ_JARVSF010000016.1, read as the reverse complement.
GTCCAGCAGCTGGTCCTATGCAGAAGATCTGCCCGCTGAGGATGAGGTCATGCTGCGGGCCCGGGAACGTTCATTCGAATTGGGCGTCAGCGCCATCAGCCCCGGCGTCGGCGCCGTCCTCACGGTCCTGGCCGCCGCGTCCAAGGCACAGACAGCCGTCGAGATCGGCACCGGCGCCGGCGTCTCGGGCGTCTGCCTCCTGCGGGGCCTTGGCCCGCAGGCTGTCCTGACCACCATTGATGTGGACGTCGAACACCTGCGCGCGGCCCGTGAAGCGTTCACCGAATCCGGCAGTCCGGCCAATCGAACGCGCACCATCTCCGGCCGTGCCGGCGATGTCCTTCCGCGCCTCACCGATGGCGCTTACGACCTCGTGTTCATCGACGCTGACAAGCCCGGACTGCCCGGGTACGTGGAGCAGGCCATCCGCCTCCTCAAGAGGTCCGGGCTGCTGATCATCAACGACGCCCTGGACAAGGACAAGGTGGCCAACCCGGCCGGCCGCGAGGCCAGCACCGTGGTGCTGCGCCAGGTGGGCAGGGCCATCCGCGACGACGACCGGCTGGCCTCAGCGATGCTTCCCACCGGCGACGGCCTCCTGGTGGCAGTCAAGAAGTAGGCCGGAAACAGGACAGGGCCCGTGGCACCAGGCCACGGACCCCGTCCGGCACGACTATTCGGTAACGCCTACCAGGCATTCCTTGAGGTTGGCTGCTTCGGCAGCGTTCAGTTCGACCACGAGGCGCCCGCCGCCTTCGAGCGGGACGCGCATGATCAGGCTGCGGCCCTCCTTGGTGACTTCCATTGGGCCGTCGCCGGTGCGTGGTTTCATAGCCGCCATGAGGAATTCCCCTCCATTTTGTTCCAGGACTAATCAGCCCGGGCGGGCTGTGTCCGCATGTCGATCAGGCCGCTGTGGCGAGGTGGAGTTCCACCGCCGAGGCTGCACGTTTTCTGGATGCTTGTGTCCTTGCTTACTTATTATTATCGCGGAATTACCCGCACGTAGCTAATCGATGGACATTTCCGGGCAACGGGCATTTCCGGCCTGACCTGCACGGAAGCCTCTTTTGTCAGGGTGGATAATCGCCGCCCCCGGGCAGCTGGGCCCATGCCCAAAGCCACACGATCCACACGATCTGCAGCAGCAGGAACATGGCCACCACGGTTCCGCGGTATGCCCTGGACCGGGACAGGAAGACGGCTCCCAGGGCCAGCGGAAACAGTGGCAGCAGCATTCTGAAGGTGCTGGTTTGCGGGTGGAGGAACATCAGCAGGTATCCCATATAGCAGGCACACCACAGCCGGAGTTCCGCACCGAGCCGCACCACCGGGGGAAGGAACAGCATCGCGCCGAACAGTGCCACGAAGACCAGCGGCGCCAGCAGCCCCAGGACGGGGCCGAAAAGTTCGACGCCGGTATCGAACCAGGGCTTGAACGGCACCAGGTCCTGCCCCCGCCACACGGTTTCGGTCTTGGTGTAGGCCTGCGGGTCACCCGTCGCGGCCCACGCCGCCGCGGGCCAGATCAGGGCGGATACACCTGCGACGGCGGTGAGTCCGGTCAGTGCTGCAAAGTCCCGCACCGAGTGGGAGTCTTCATCCGTACCGGGCACGGCGCCGCGGCGGCCACCGCGGATGTGGGTCACCGCCCGGACCACCAGCAGCAGACCCACCATGGCCGCGAAAGGAACCCCGACGGGCCGGGAAAGGCACAGCAGGAATACCACGGGCATGGCCCACAGGTATTGCCGGCGCAGCACCAGCAGCAGGGCCCATACGAGCAGCAGGAGGGACAAGGGTTCGGCGTACGGCACCTGCAGCACGGCTGATACGGGGAAGGTCGAGAAGAACGCGACACCCCACATTGCCTGGCTGTGGCCGGCTTTCTGCCGGAAGAGCAGGTAGGCCAGCAGTGCGGCTCCCCAGCCGGCCAGCATGGCGATCAGGGTGAGGGAGGCAGCGGAATTCATGCCGGTGAGGCGGCTGAGCCCCCCGGCCAGGGCAGGAAAGAGCGGGTAGAAGGCCCAGGTGTTTTCCTGGACGTTTCCGGCGGTGTCGGTGGGAAGCACGGAGGGGTAGCCGTTGGAGATGACTTGGGCGTACCAGCGGGCATCCCAGATGTTGATGAAGTTCCAGTAGTCCGGCTTCGGCGGGAACCAGGGGTTGACGCCCTGGTGCAGCGCGGCCGCCATGAAGATACAGGCTGAAACCACTCGGCTGGCGGCGTACAGGACAGTGGCCTGGATCCACCATGGCCACGCGCGGACGGCGGAGGCAGCCCGGTGGACGGCGTCGTTGGCAGAGGCCAGCGGGCTGCGGCGGTCCACCGTGCTCACAGGCCGCCCGTCCCCGGCACGGCGGTGCCGCGGGCCTCTGAGGCCGCAGCGCCGGCGGTGCCCGGGTCAGCCCGTTCCGGGTCTGCGGGGGCGGCCGGCCCGGCGTCGGAATCCTGATCCGTCTTGCCGTGTTCGATCGCTGCGAGCCGGCTGCGGAGCTCCGCCACGTCCCTGTCCCTGGCGGCGAGCTGGTCCCGCAGGTCCTCCAGGACCTGGTCAACTTGGTCCATCCGGTAGCCGCGCAGGCCCAGCGAGAACCGCAGCTGATTCACATCCTCCGGTCCGGCCTGTTCGGGCAACAGCACGGGCGGGAGGTTTGCGGGCGGGTCCTCAAGCCCGCCGGCCAGCAGGGAAGGCAGCCCGGCGCCGCGGGAGCGCCGGCCCAGGCCGACCCACAGGACCGCTGCCACCAGGACGACGGCGAGGAATACCAGAAAGAAACTCACAGTCCCATCGTGCCAGATCCAGCGTGCCGGGCCGGTGGCCCACGGCCCGGATCCGCCCGACCGGGTCCCGGGCTTACTCCGGGCGCTGCTCACCGTTCAGCGACGGAGTCACGGCGACATGAAGCACGCGGTCCACCGCTTCGGCGGGGTCGTCGACGAGCTGGATCAGGTCCAGGTCCTTCTCCGAGACCATTCCTTCGGCCACCAGGGTGCTCCGGATCCATTCGATCATCGGCCCCCAAAATTCGACGCCGAGGAGCACGATCGGGAATGATGTCACCTTCCGCGTCTGGACCAGGACCATGGCTTCGAACAGCTCGTCCAGGGTGCCCAGGCCGCCCGGCAGCACGATGAAACCCTGCGCGTACTTGACGAACATGGTCTTGCGGGCAAAGAAATAACGGAAGTTTATGCCCAGGTCCACCCACTGGTTCAGGCCCTGTTCGAAGGGCAGTTCGATGCCGAGGCCCACGGACACGCCGTTGCCTTCCACCGTTCCGCGGTTGGCCGCCTCCATGGACCCGGGTCCGCCGCCGGTAATGACTGCAACGCCGGCCTCGGCGAGCTTGCGCCCCACCTCCACGCCCATTTCGTAGTACTTGCTGCCGGGTTTTGTCCGGGCCGAACCAAAAACGCTGACGGCCTTCCCGATGTCCGCCAGGGCACCAAATCCTTCGACGAATTCACTTTGGATCCGCAGGACCCGCCAGGGGTCGGTATGGACGAATTGGCCGGGGCCTTTGGTGTCGAGCAGATGCTGGTCGGACATTTCCACGGCGGCCTGCTTGCGGCGCAGCTCCAAGGGCCCTTTGCGGCGTGGCTGGGACATCTTGGCCGGATCAGCGTTGGTACTCATTCCCCTAGGCTAACCTCCAACTCCAGGTATCTCTTGAATCACGATCGGCGCCATCTTGGGGTGATTGGCGTCATAACCCACCGTTGTTCGCTAGATTCGTTCCTATGACTACTCATGTGCCCGGCGATGCTCTCGTCACCCTGAACGCCGTTAATAAGCATTACGGCCAGCTGCACGTTCTGAAGGACATCAACCTCCAGGTCCGCAAGGGCGAGGTTGTTGTGGTCATCGGACCTTCGGGCTCCGGTAAGTCCACCCTCTGCCGGGCGATCAACCGCCTGGAGACCATTGAGGGCGGAACCATCAGCATCGACGGGAAGGTCCTGCCGGAAGAAGGCAAGGAGCTGGCCAAGCTCCGCGCCGACGTCGGAATGGTTTTCCAGTCCTTCAACCTGTTCGCCCACAAGACCATCCTTGAAAACGTCACGCTTGGCCCCATCAAGGTCAAGGGCGTGTCCAAGGCGGCGGCTGAAAAGGAAGCAATGGCCCTCCTGGAGCGCGTCGGCGTCGGCCAGCAGGCGCCCAAGCTTCCCGCCCAGCTCTCCGGCGGCCAGCAGCAGCGCGTCGCAATTGCCCGTGCCTTGGCAATGAAGCCAAAGGTGATGCTGTTCGACGAGCCCACCTCCGCGCTCGACCCCGAGATGATCAACGAGGTGCTGGACGTCATGGTCCAGCTGGCCAAGGAAGGCATGACCATGATCGTGGTTACCCACGAGATGGGCTTCGCCCGCAAGGCTGCCGACCGCGTGGTCTTCATGGCGGACGGCCAGATCGTCGAAGACGAGTCGCCGGAGGAATTCTTCACCAACCCCAAGAGCGACCGCGCCAAGGACTTCCTGTCCAAGCTCCTCACCCACTAAGCACACCGCACCCCTCCGGCCGCCGCGGGCGGCCGGCCAATGAAAGGTATTTGATGAAGAACCTCTTTACCCGAAAGAAGCCACTGCTCGTCGCGGCAACCGCGGCGCTGGCTCTTTCCCTCAGCGCTTGTGGTGGTTCCGGAAGCGGCGGCACGGCTTCCTCCGGCACGGACGAGGCCCCGTACAAGGTTGCCGACAACGTCACCCTCACGGGCAGCCCCACCTACGACGCGATCAAGTCCAGCGGCAAGATCCGCATCGGCGTCAAGCAGGATCAGCCCGGCCTCGGCTTCAAGGACGCAGCCACCGGTGAATACACCGGCTTCGACATCGAAATCGCGAAGTGGATGGCAGCGTCCCTGGGCGTCAGCAAGGACAAGATCGAGTTCAAGCCGATCCCGTCCGCCAACCGCGAGTCCGCCATCACCAACGGTGACATCGACTACTACGTGGGCACCTACTCCATCACGGACAAGCGCAAGCAGCTGATCGATTTCGCCGGACCCTACTTCGTCACCGGGCAGGGCCTGCTGGTGAAGAAGGACAACTCCAGCATCAACAGCGAGAAGGACCTTTCGGGGAAGAACGTCTGCTCGGCCACGGGGTCCACCCCGATCCAGAACATCAAGGCAAACTTCCCGGACACCAAGACCACTGAGTTCGATACCTACTCGCAGTGCGTCGAGGCGCTCAAGAGCGGCCAGGTCGACGCGGTCACCACGGACCAGGCCATCCTGCTCGGCTACGCCGCCCAGGAACCGGACAGCCTGAAGGTTGTCGGCCAGCCGTTCACCACCGAGAAGTACGGCGTCGGCCTGAAGAAGGGCGACACCGCGCTGCGTCAGTTCATGAACAAGACGTTCACCGACGGTAACTCTGTGTGGCAGAAGATCTACGACCAGACGCTGGGCCAGTCGGGCACGAAGGTCGAACAGCCCAAGGTAGAGAACTACTAAACCAAAGTTGAGGGGGCGGCCATGCAGCCGCCCCCTCTTCCACTGTCGAAAGCGACGATTCTGTGAATACGCTGCTGAACAATTCGGATCTCTTCATTACGGGCTTCCGGAACACGCTCATACTTTTCTTCTTCTCGGCGATTTTCGCCCTGGTCCTCGGCACCGTCGTTGCGGCACTCCGGGTCTCCCCCGTCCCGGCCATGCGCGCCACGGCAACGCTCTATGTCAACATAGTGCGCAACACCCCGCTGACGCTGGTTCTGTTCTTCTTTGCCCTCGGGTACCCGAAGCTGGGCCTGGTGCCGATCGACTTCACCACTGCCGCCATCATTGGCCTGAGCCTGTACACCGCCACCTACGTGGCCGAAGCGGTCCGCTCCGGCATCAACACGGTGCCGGTAGGCCAGGCCGAGGCTGCCCGGGCCATCGGCCTGCCGTTCACCCAGACACTGACCCTCGTGATCCTGCCGCAGGCTTTCCGCGCTGTCATCCCGCCGATGTTCAGCGTGTTCATCGCCCTGCTCAAGAACACCACCGTCGCCGCCGGTTTCTCCGTCTTTGAAGCCGGTGCCATCCGCGCAAACCTCTCCGAGCGTGGCGAGCCCGCGCTGACGGGTCTGCTCTGGGTCGCCCTGGTGTTCATCATCCTTGTCTTCATCCTTTCCGCGCTGCAGCGAAAGCTTGAACAAAAGTGGAAGGTTTCACGATGAGTTCAATCCTTTTTGACGCTCCCGGCCCCAAGGCACGGTCCCGGTACCGGATTCTTGGTGTCGTCACCGCCCTGGTGATCCTGCTGATCGTCGGATTCGTCGTCCTGCGCTTCGCCCAAAGCGGCCAGTTCGAGGCGAAGAAGTGGCAGTTGTTCACCTTCCCGCTGGTGCAGCAGACCATCGCCCAGTCGGTCGGAGCCACGCTCTCCGCTTTCGCCACCGCAGCGGTACTGAGCCTGGTCCTGGGCGTACTCCTGGCCTTTGGCCGGTTGTCCGACCGTCGCTGGATCAGCGCTCCCTGCTACGGCTTCACGGAACTGTTCCGCGCCGTTCCGCTGCTGATCCTCATGATGATCTTCTACTACGGCCTGCCCACCGTCGGAGTCCAGGGCATCACGCCCTTCACCGCGGTGGTCGCCGGGCTGGTGCTGTACAACGGATCGGTCCTGGCCGAGGTGTTCCGCGCCGGCATCGAGTCGCTGCCGCGCGGCCAGAGCGAGGCCGGCTACGCGATCGGCCTGCCCAAGAGCAAGGTCATGACCAGCATCCTGCTGCCGCAGGCGGTCCGGTCCATGCTTCCGGTCATCATTTCCCAGCTGGTGGTCATCCTGAAGGACACCGCCCTCGGGTTCATCGTGACCTACAACGAGATCCTCTTCCAGGCGAAGTACTTTGGCAGCCAGATTCAGTATGGGTCCCCGATCATCCCGGCAGCCATCGTGGCCGCCGTGCTCTACGTGGGGATGTGCCTGATCCTGGCGGCTTTCGCCAAGTGGCTGGAGCGCAGGCTTTCCCGCAAGCCCGGCGCAGCGGTCACCCCGGCCGCTGCTGTTCCTGCCGAGGTGTAGCAACCCGGCAGCGCCGCCGACGCGAAGGGCCCGGAACCGTCAGGTTCCGGGCCCTTCGTGCGTTTCGTGTCCGGCCACGCGCCTCCTGGGCAGCAGTGCGGATTAGCCGGCGAGCCACCCCTCCAGGGCGCGGAGGCAGGTACGGATCGCGTCGGCCGAGACGTGTTCGTTGTCCTTGTGTGCCAGCAACGGATCGCCAGGGCCGAAGTTCACCGCAGGGATCCCCAGCTCGCTGAAACGCGCGACGTCGGTCCAGCCGTATTTTGGCTTGGGCTCCGCACCCACGGCGGCAACAAAGGAGGCGGCAGCAGGGTGCTGAAGGCCGGGCCTCGCACCGGCGGCGGCATCGGTGCGGACCACGTCGAAGCCGGCCAGCAACTCCCGTACGTGGGCCTCCGCCTGGTCCGGGGACTTGTCCGGGGCGAACCGGTAGTTGATCTCCACCACGCAGCGGTCGGGGATGACGTTGCCGGCAGTCCCGCCGTTGATCTTGACCGCATTAAGGCTTTCGCGGTAATCGAGGCCGTCAACGTTGACGGTACGTGGCTCATAGTCGGCAAGGCGGGCAAGGATGGGCGCCGCTGCGTGAATGGCGTTGCTGCCCATCCATGCGCGGGCCGAGTGGGCAGCTTCCCCCACCGTGGTGGCTTCGAACCGGCTGGTCCCGTTGCAGCCGCCTTCCACCGTGCCGTCTGTCGGCTCCAGCAGGATCGCGAAGTCGCCCTGCAACAGGTCGCCGTGGTTCCGGACCAGGCGTCCCAGCCCGCTCTTTACGGCTTCCACTTCTTCGTGGTCATAGAACACAAAGGTGACATCCCGCTTGGGCTGCCTGCCGCCGTCGAACAAGCTCGCCGCCAGGGCCAGCTGGACCGCCACGCCGCCCTTCATGTCCGTGGCTCCCCGGCCGTAGAGGACGCCCTCGCCCGGAACTCCGGAGTCCCACGTGGAGGGCACCGTGCCGCGGGAGCCCTCAGTGAGGGGCAGCGGGACGGTGTCCAGGTGGCCGGCCAGGATTACGCGCTCGCCCAGGCCGAGTTCGGTGCGGGCGATAATGGCGTCGCCATCGCGGACCACCCTCAACCGGGGGATCTCCGCCAGGGCGGCCTCCACGGCGTCCGCGAGCTGCTTCTCGTTGCCGGACACGCTGTTGATGTCCATCACTGCTGCGGTCAGCAGCGCCACGTCCTGGTTCAGGTCAAGGATGGACAGGGACGAATCGGGGGCGGTTTCAGCAGTCACGAAGCCAGTCTAGTTCGAACCGCCTGCCCGCCCCTCGATAGACTGGAGCACATGACTGAGACTGCTTCCTCTGCCGTGCCCGAGACCCTCACCCCTGACACCGATGACCGTTCCGCCCACGGCTTTGGCGTTGCCACCATCGCCACTGGCGATGCAAGCGTCCTGGACGTCTGGTTCCCGGCACCGGCGCTTGGTGTCGCCGCCGAGAACCTCCGTTCGGTGGAGCACGCAGACGAAGTCCTGACCCGCATTGCCGAGAACGGCGCAGACGAGGACCGCGGTACCGAACAGAAGGTGGTCTTCGTCCAGATCAACCTCGATGAAGCCCCCGCCGACACCGCTGACGCCTACCTGCGCCTGCACCTCCTCTCGCACCGGCTCGTCAAGCCCAACACCATCAACCTGGACGGCATCTTCGGCAGGCTCCCCAACGTGGTGTGGACCAACTTCGGTCCCGCCGCCGTCGAAGGCTTCGAACTGACCCGTGCCAAGCTGCGGCGCCGCGGCGCCGTCACGGTCTACGGCATCGACAAGTTCCCGCGCATGGTGGACTACGTGGTGCCCACCGGTGTGCGGATTGCCGACGCCGACAGGGTCCGCCTTGGCGCGCACCTGGCCGCCGGCACCACCGTCATGCACGAAGGCTTCGTCAATTTCAACGCCGGAACCCTGGGGACCTCCATGGTGGAGGGCCGCATTTCGGCCGGCGTCGTCGCCGGCGACGGCAGCGATGTTGGCGGCGGAGCGTCCATCATGGGCACTTTGTCCGGAGGCGGCAAGGAGAAGATCACCATCGGTGAGCGTGTACTGCTCGGTGCCAACTCCGGCGTGGGTATCAGCATCGGTGACGACTCCGTCGTCGAAGCCGGCCTCTACGTCACGGCGGGCACCCGGGTACGCATCCCCGGCCCCAAGGACGAGGTCGGCGAAGATACCACCAAGATCGTCAAGGCCGCCGAACTCTCGGGCGTACCCAACCTGCTGTTCCGCCGCAACTCGACCACCGGTGCCGTCGAGGCACTCCCCCGTGCCGGCCAGACCGTTGAGTTGAACGACGCCCTGCACGCCAACTAGTTGATCCGTGGCACCCTTGTCTGTGGCGCGCAGGCGCGGCCTGCGCCGCCTTGCGGTGCTGTTGCTTGCCCTCGCGCTGGCAGTCGGCGGCGTCTATACCGCGGTGTACTTCGTGCAGCGTTCCGAAACCCTGGTTTCGGAACGCTGCACCGCCTCTGCCGGCAACCGCACTGGCGAACTGGCGCCGGACCAGGCGGCCAACGCCGCCCTCATCACCGCTGTGGCCGTGCGGCGTGGATTGCCGGCCAGGGCGGCCACCATCGCCATTGCCACCGCCATGCAGGAATCAAAGCTCCGCAACATCGGCCACGGCGACCAGGCCGGACCGGATTCGCGGGGGCTGTTCCAGCAGCGGCCGTCCCAGGGCTGGGGCACCGAGGCGCAAATCATGGATCCCTACTACGCCGTTAATGCCTTCTACGACGCACTGGTGAAGATTCCGGGGTACGAAACACTCGACATCACGGACGCCGCCCAGCAGGTCCAGCGCTCTGCCCATCCCGAGGCCTATGCCCAACACGAGGACATGGGGCGGGCGTTCGCCTCCGGCCTGACCGGCCAGACACCGGAGGGCGTACGGTGCACGCTGCGCTCGGCCACCGCCGCAGGGGACGCGGCCGCGGTGGCCGGCGAACTGGAGCAGGCCTACGGCGGCGTGGATTCAACGGCTGACGGTGCCACTTTGGTGGTGCAAGCCGACGGCCCGATGGCATGGTCCATCGCCCAGTGGGCAGTTGCCAACGCCAAGGACTTGTCGGTGACCCGGGTTGATGTCGCCGGACGCGCATGGCAGCGTTCGGGTGGCAACGGCTGGCAGGATGCCACCACGGCAGACCGGCAGGTACGCATCACGGTGCGGCAGAACGACGCCGGCAGTTGAGGCTGCCGGGTCAGACCAGGATTTCCAGCACCGGCTGGACGTAGCTGCGGAACAGTTCGGGCTGGCCCATCAGTTCCTGGCTCATGATGATCTTGTCCGGTTCCAGGTACCACGCCCGCTGCTCCTCCAGCGGCAATTCGATGATGGTGAGGCGGAAGTCGCGCGAGTCCCGGCCGATTTCCATCAACCTGTCATCCACCATGTCCGCAAGCAGCTGGTCCGTTCCGCTGGCGCCCCGTTCCCCTTCCAGCTCCGCATACTCGCTCCTGCGTTCCCTGGCCCACGTCAAGGCGGAGCCGAAGTGCGCCTGCAGGACCCGCTGCAGGGCCGGGGAATTGCCGAAGGCCTCAAAGTCCGGCGGAGAGAGCTCGGGCGCCGTCTGCGGGTGCGCCTTGAGGAGTTGCTCCCACCAGGCCTCCCATTCGGTCTTCAGGGCGCTGAGCCCACCAACCTCTGCGGTCAGGTGGGTGTGGTCGGCGGGCCTGACTTTGGGGGCCGCATGGGACAGCATCGGTCGGCCCACTCCGTTCAGGCCGGCCGCGTCACGGACGTAGAGCGCAATCATCATCGGCCCGGACGTATCCGTGGTGATCTGCCATCCTGAACCGCTTGCGTGGTGCATTCAAAGTCCTTCCCTGGCCGACTTCCGCCGGGCCTCGTGCTGGAGCCCGGCGTACCGGCCTTCAGTCTATTCCCGCAGGCCATCCGCGGTAGTGCCGGACATGCTCAAGCTGCCGCCTGCTCACCGTCCCAGCCCGTCCAGGTGCCGCTCCAGGACGTCGCCGCACATCTGTGCAGTCATCCAGCCCGGTTGCAGCAACGCGTGCATGCACAGGCCGTCCAGCGTGGCCAACAGGCGTTCCGCCTCCACCACCAGGATCTCCTGCGGTTCGTTCGGCAGCAGGGAGGCGACCACGCTCCCGACGACGGCCGCGACCTCACGGTGGCTGCGGTCCGCAACGGCTGCAAGGAATGGCCTGATCCGGGCCGCGTTCTTGAAAGCCAGCCATGCGCAGGCTTCCACCGCGCTGTCCTGGTCCAGGGGCAGCAATCCGCCCAGCAGGGTTAAAACGGCGCGTCGGTGTTCCGGGCTGCCCGGAAGTGCTCCGTCCACCGCGGGAAGCAGCCGTTGGAGACGGCTGACGATGCGGTCCACTACTTCCCCGAACGTGAAGGCCAGAAGTTCCTCGCTGCCCGCGAAGTAGTGCCGGACGGAACCGACCGCAAGGCCGGCCTCGTCAGCGACTTCGCGCAGGGAAGCGCGCTCGAGCCCGTCAACGGCGATAATCCGGAGAACGGCTTCGACCACGTCCTGCCGCCTGGCACCTGCATCAACAATTTTGGGCACCATCCTTATTAGCACACTTGTGCTTCTTTTCGGGTGTCACATCACGCCCGCCATCCGGAAAGCAGGGGCGGCCTGTGCCTGCCGTGGGATAGCGTTGAGGCATGAAAATCTTGGTTACAGGTGGCACCGGCTACATCGGTTCCCACACTGTTCTTTCCCTGCAGGAAGCCGGCCACGAGGTCGTCGTCATCGACAACCTGGTCAACTCGAGCGAAGAGTCGCTGCGGCGGGTTGCCGAACTCAGCGGAAAGGCCGCCGAGTTCCACCACGTCGACCTGGTGGACGAGGCCGCCGTCGAAAAGGTCTTTGCCGGCAGCGCCATCGACGCCGTGATCCACTTCGCCGGCCTCAAGGCCGTCGGTGAGTCGGTGCGGGAGCCGCTGAACTACTACTACAACAACCTGGTAGGCACCCTGAACCTGATCCGCGTCATGGACCGGCACGACGTCCGGTCCATCGTGTTCAGCTCCTCGGCCACGGTCTACGGCGAGCACAACCCCATTCCGTACGTGGAGAAGATGGAGATCGGCGCCAACAACCCGTACGGGCGGACCAAGGAGCAGATCGAGGACATCCTCTCGGACCTCGGCGCCGCCGACTCCCGGTGGCACATAGCACTCCTGCGCTACTTCAACCCGGTGGGCGCGCACCCGTCCGGCCGGATCGGCGAAGACCCCCAGGGCATTCCCAACAACCTGGTTCCGTTCATCGCCCAGGTGGCAGTGGGCCGCCGCGAGAAACTAATGGTGTTCGGCGGTGACTACGACACCCCGGACGGAACCTGCCTGCGGGACTACATCCACGTCGTCGACCTGGCGGAAGGGCACGTGGCGGCACTGAACCACATTGCCGCCCGCACCGGCGTCTTCCGCTGGAACCTGGGCTCTGGCAAGGGCTCCTCCGTCCTGGAGGTCCTGCGCTCCTTCGAAAAGGCCGTCGGCAAGCCGATCCCCTACGAGATCACCGGCCGCCGCGCGGGAGACCTGCCCGCCTTCTGGGCCGATGCCACGTCCGCGCTGGCGGACCTGAGCTGGTCCACCACGAAGACCGTGGACCAGATGTGCGAGGACCACTGGCGCTGGCAGAAGAACAACCCCCAGGGCTACGCCTCCTGACCCTGCCCTCCTGACCCCGCCCTCCCCATCGATTGCTCCGTACTTGTCGTTTTGGGCCGTCAAAACGACAAGTACGGAGCAATCGATGGTGATTAACGCGAAACGGCCGCCCACCTTAGGAAGGTGGGCGGCCGTCGTCGTACTTGCCGCGGTTAAGCGGGTGGGCCTTAGCGGGCCGGGTAGTCGCGCTCGGGCTCGCCGATGTACAGCTGGCGCGGGCGGCCGATCTTGGTGTTCGGGTCGCTGATCATTTCGCGCCACTGGGCAATCCAGCCCGGCAGGCGGCCGATGGCGAACAGAACGGTAAACATCTTCTCGGGGAAGCCCATGGCCTTGTAGATCAGGCCGGTGTAGAAGTCCACGTTCGGGTAGAGCTTGCGCTGGATGAAGTAGTCATCGCTCAACGCCTTCTCTTCCAGGCGCATGGCGATGTCCAGCAGTTCGTCGTTGCCGCCGAGCTTGCTGAGGATCTCGTGGGCCGTGGCCTTGACGATCTTGGCGCGCGGATCGTAGTTCTTGTAGACGCGGTGTCCGAAGCCCATGAGCCGGACCCCGTCTTCCTTGTTCTTGACCTTCTCCATGTAGTCCTCGGGCTTGAGGCCTTCGGCCTGGATCTGGCGGAGCATCTTCAGTACGGCCTCATTGGCGCCGCCGTGGGCAGGGCCGAAGAGGGCGTTGATGCCGGCAGAAACGGAAGCGAAAAGGTTGGCGTTGGAGGAGCCAACCAGGCGCACCGTGGAGGTGGAGCAGTTCTGCTCGTGGTCCGCGTGCAGGATCAGGAGCAGGTCCAGTGCCTTGACGATGACCGGGTCCAGCTCGTACTGCTCGGCCGGCAGGCCGAAGCTGAGGCGCAGGAAGTTCTCCACGAGGTTCATCGAGTTGTCCGGGTACAGCATGGGCTGGCCGATGGACTTCTTGTGCGCGTAGGCGGCGATGACCGGCAGCTTGGCCATCAGGCGGATGGTGGATACCTCCACCTGCTCGGCGTTGAAGGGGTCCAGCGAGTCCTGGTAGAACGTGGACAACGCGGACACTGCGGAGGACAGCACCGGCATGGGGTGCGCGTCGCGGGGGAAGCCGCCGAAGAAGCCTTTGAGCTCCTCGTGCAGCAGGGTGTGGCGCCGGATCTTCTGGTCGAACTCGTCCAGCTCGGTGGGAGTGGGCAGGTTGCCGTAGATCAGCAGGTAGGACACCTCAAGGAAGCTGGAGTGCTGCGCCAGCTGCTCGATGGGGTATCCGCGGTAGCGCAGGATGCCGGCATCGCCGTCGATGTAGGTGATGGCGGAGGTGGTTGCTGCGGTGTTCATGAAGCCGGGGTCGAACGTGACGGCGCCGGTCTGCTTCAGCAGCTTGGAGACGTCGTAACCTTCGTTCCCTTCAACAACCTGGATGCGCGGGAGCTTCAGCTCGCCACCTGCATGGAGCAGGGTCGCAGCATTGTTGGTCTCAGTCATGGAGTCCCCTTCATGAGGCGTCTTCGGCCTCTGTCGAAAGCTTGATCCAATATCAGGTGAGCCGTGCACTGAGCCTGAGAAGACAGGTTCCAACACCCGGGCTGCCTTCTTGTAGAAAGCCACCATTGATCGTCACTTAAAAAGTACCGCTCCTTGGCGGGTGTCACTAATCCGCAGCCTTCCACGACGGCCTAAAATGCACCGGATGTGGGGCGAGTCACACGAATATGACGTGCTGCTAGGAGCCCGCTCCCGCCAGCCTGGCCACCGCTGCGTCGATGCGTTCGTCAGTGCCGGTGAGGGCGACCCGGACAAAGCCGTTACCGGCATCACCGTAGAAGACGCCGGGCCCCACCACGATGCCCCGGTCCGCCAGGCGGTCCACCGTATCCCAGGTTTCCTCCCCGGCAGTGGACCAGAGGTACAGTCCGGCGTCGGATTCCTTGATCTCCAGGCCGAACTCTTGCAGCGCCGGCACCAGCCGTTCGCGCCGGCCCCGGTAGAGGTCCTTCTGCGCCTCAACGTGCGCGTCGTCGCCCAGGGCCACGCGCATGGCCTCCTGGACCGGGTAGGGGACGATCATGCCCGCATGCTTGCGGCTGTTGACCAGGTTGGGCATCAGGTCCGGGTCGCCGGCGACGAAGGCCGCACGGTAGCCGGCCAGGTTGGACTGCTTGCTCATTGAGTAGACCGCCAGCAGGCCCTGGTGCGAGCCGCCCGCCACACGGGGATCCAGGATGCTGGGGACGCGACGGCCGCCGCGCTGGACGTCCCAGTCGCCCCAGCCGAGCTCCGCATAGCATTCGTCCGAGGCCACCACGGCGCCGATTTCACGGGCCTGGACCACCAGCGCCCTGAGAGACTCCGCATCCCGCACGCTGCCGGTGGGGTTGCCGGGAGAATTGACCCAGATCAGGCGCACCCGGGCGCGGGTGGCGTCATCGAGCTCGTCCAGGTTGTCCGTGGCCACCGAGGTGACACCGGCAAGGGTCGCGCCGATATCGTAGGTGGGGTAGGCCACCTTGGGGCGTACGACGACGTCGCCGGGCTTGAGGCCCAGCAGCAGCGGAAGCCACGCCACGAGTTCCTTCGAACCCACCGTGGGCATGATGTTGCGGGGGTCCAGGCCGGACACTCCGCGCCGGCGCTCGAACCAGCCTGCGATGGCCTCCCGGAGCGCCGGGGTGCCGTGCACGGTGGGATAGCCCGGGGCGTCCGCGGCGGCCTTCAGGGCGTCCTGGACCAATTTCGGCGTGGGATCCACCGGGGTGCCGATTGAAAGGTTGACGGCCCCGCCGGGGTGCCCGGACGCCTTGGCCACATACGGAGCCATGGCCTCCCACGGATAGTCGGGCAGGGCCAGGCCAAACGAGTTCACTGCTGCTGTCACGGCGCTCGTCCGGGTCAGTGGTCTTGGTTCTGCGGCGGGAGGGCGGCGATCATGGGGTGGTCCTTGCCCGTGTTGCCGATCTTGGCTGCGCCGCCCGGGGATCCGAGGTCATCGAAGAACTCGACGTTCGCCTTGTAGTAGTCAGCCCACTCGTCCGGGGTGTCATCCTCGTAGTAGATGGCTTCCACCGGGCAGACGGGTTCGCAGGCGCCGCAGTCGACGCACTCGTCCGGATGGATGTACAGCGAACGCTCGCCCTCATAGATGCAGTCCACGGGGCATTCTTCGATGCATGCCTTGTCCTTAACATCCACACACGGCTGCGCGATTACGTACGTCACGTCCCTGGCCTCTCCACGTTGGTTCCGGCGACCCGCCGGCTCTTGCATCCGGCAGCACGGCCGGACTCTTGACATCCGAGCCTATTATCTCCCAGCCCGTTCCCGCGAACCTAGCCGGCGGCCTAGTATGAACTGGTGAGTCTGCCAGTGCCTGCGCCCGCCCGGTTCCTTGCAGCGGCTGAGCCCGGGACCCGGGTGGTGGTTCGCTATCGGATCGAAGGCGGCTTCACCGATGCCCTGGGCCACTTGCTGGAGTGCGACGCCGGTTCCTGCACCGTGCGCACCCGCCGGTCCGACGTCGTCATTTCCCTGGAACACGTGGTGGCGGCCAAAGAGGTCCCGCCCGCTCCCCCGCGGCGCCAGGCTGCACACTGAAACAACGCCCCACACTGCGCGGGGACTGTCCGCGCGCAGCCACTCCCGGCTCAAGGCTTCGGCGCGGGGTGACGAGGCGTCCCATTGCCTTAAATGCAGAACGCCACCGGTGAAGTACCGGTGGCGTTCTGTGCGTTCAGGGCGTCGTTATGCCTTGGCGCGGGCGCGGTTGGCCTTGGAGCGCTCGTTGGTGTCAAGGATGACCTTGCGGATACGGATGGCATCCGGTGTCACCTCGACGCACTCGTCTTCGCGGGCGAATTCGAGTGACTCTTCGAGGGTCAGGTCGCGCGGCGGGGTCAGGTTCTCGAAGGTGTCGGAGGAAGCCGCACGCATGTTGGTGAGCTTCTTTTCCTTGGTGATGTTGACATCCATGTCGTCGGCGCGGGAGTTCTCGCCGACGATCATGCCCTCGTAAACCTCAGAGGTGGGCTTGACGAAGAACGAGCCACGCTCCTGCAGGTTGATCATCGCGAACGGCGTCACGACACCGGCGCGGTCGGCGATCATCGAACCGTTGGTGCGGTACTCGATGGGACCGGCCCACGGCTCGTAGCCTTCGGAGATGGACGCTGCGATGCCTGCACCGCGGGTGTCCGTCAGGAACCGCGTGCGGAAACCGATCAGGCCGCGGGCCGGAACGATGAACTCCATGCGGCACCAGCCGGTACCGTGGTTGGCCATGTTGGTCATCCGGCCCTTGCGGGCAGCCATGAGCTGGGTGACTGCGCCCAGGTACTCCTCGGGCACGTCGATGGTCATGTGCTCCATCGGCTCGTGGACCTTGCCGTCAACGATCTTGGTGACAACCTGCGGCTTGCCCACGGTCAGTTCGAAACCTTCACGGCGCATCTGCTCAACCAGGATGGCCAGCGCCAGCTCGCCACGGCCCTGGACTTCCCAGGCGTCGGGACGCTCGGTGGGGAGTACCTTGATCGAGACGTTACCGATCAGTTCCTTGTCCAGGCGGTCCTTTACCTGGCGCGCGGTGACCTTGGCACCCTTGACCTTGCCGGCCAGCGGGGAGGTGTTGATACCGATGGTCATGGAGATCGCAGGATCGTCCACCGTGATCAGCGGCAGCGGCTGCGGGTTCTCGGCGTCGGTGAGGGTCTCACCGATGGTGATGTCCTCGATGCCGGCGACGGCGACGATCTCGCCGGGGCCTGCGGATTCGGCCGGAACGCGGTCAAGTGCCTTGGTGGCAAGCAGTTCGGTGATCTTGACGTTCTTCAGCTCACCGTTCGCGCGGGCCCAAGCTACGGTCTGGCCCTTGCGGAGGGTGCCGTTGTAGATGCGGAGCAGCGCGAGGCGACCCAGGAACGGGGACGCGTCCAGGTTGGTGACGTGTGCCTGCAGGACGCCCTCTGGGTTGTACGTGGGGGCCGGGATGTGCTCGACGATGGTCTTGAACAGCGGCTCCAGGTCCTCGTTCTCCGGGGCGGTGCCGTCAGCGGGCTGCTCGAGGGAGGCGCGGCCAACCTTGGCTGCGGCGTAAACGACAGGAACTTCGAGGATCTTGTCCAGGTCGAGGTCGGGAACCTCGTCGGCCAGGTCGGAGGCCAGGCCCAGGAGCAGGTCCATGGACTCGTGAACGACTTCCTCGATGCGGGCATCGGGACGGTCGGTCTTGTTGACCAGCAGGATGACGGGCAGGTGCGCGGCCAGGGCCTTGCGGAGGACGAAGCGGGTCTGGGGCAGCGGACCCTCGGATGCGTCAACGAGGAGGACGACGCCGTCGACCATGGACAGGCCGCGCTCTACCTCGCCACCGAAGTCGGCGTGGCCGGGGGTGTCAATGACGTTGATGGTGATGGTCTCGCCGTTCGAAGACGGACCATTGTAGGCCACCGTGGTGTTCTTAGCCAGGATGGTGATGCCCTTTTCGCGCTCAAGGTCACCGGAGTCCATCACGCGGTCTTCGAGGTGGTTGTGCTCGGCAAAGGAGTTGGTCTGCTTGAGCATGGCGTCGACCAAAGTGGTCTTGCCGTGGTCAACGTGGGCCACAATCGCGACGTTGCGGAGGTCACTGCGCGAGGCAGTGGCTACCGCGGTGTTGGTGGTGGTTTCAGACATGCGTAAAAGCTCGATTCAGTGGAGTCAGCTGTTGTATCGCGACATTTCCAACTGGAACGCACGACGGACAAGGCCCTTGGCACAGGGCGCCTGCATCTATTCTAGCCGGTGAGCCATTTATTGGCCTAAAATCCGGCGGGACCGGGCGCCCCGCCGGCTGCTTCCCGCGGGGCTCGGCGCTGCAGAGTGTGACGAAATTCACTGGCACATGTGCCGGCGTGGCATGATTGCTGTGACTCAGCGCCCACCCTTCAGAGCAAGTCGGAGACAACGATGCCCCGTGCCACGGCCATCACGCCCAGCGGAGCCGCCCGGGCCGCCGCCGTCATGGCATCGGCACTGCTGGCAGCATCCGCGGTCCTGGGGCTGGCCGGGTGCGGGTCGCCCGCCGAAAATGGCGCCAGCGTCCTGTCGCGGGCCGCGGCGTCCGGTGGACCGGTGCCGGCCACCGCTGTGAAGACCAACGTGGCAGCCACGTCCCGGCTCCTGAATGCCGGAAACGGAAGGCTTGAAGCGGTGGTGCCGGACATCAGCAGGACTGTCCTGCTGATTGGTGATTCCCAGTCCGAGCCCCTGGACGGCTGGCCGCGCCTTGGCCTCGCCGCTGCCGGGTACGACGTATATTTTTGCGGCCGCGGAGGGACAGGGTATGTCGCGGCCAACGGTGCCACCGGCAACTATGTTGACGCCATGGAGCGCGGAGACTGGCTGCTTCCCGCCGGCACGCCGGCGCTGATCGTCATCGAAGGCGGCGGCAATGACGCCGCCACCGGCGCAACCGACGCCCAGATTGTCCGCAATGCCGAGCGGCTGATCGCCGATCTCAAAACCCGCTACCCCGCTACCCGGGTGGCGATGATCGGAACCTTGGCACGCGGCGCGAACGACGGCGGCGGCCGCCGCAGCGAAGTGGACACCCTGGTGGGGTCCGTGGCCGCCGCCCACGGCCTGTCTTTTGTTTCCGCCGGCGATTGGCTCACCCGGTACGGCCTGGCCAAGGACCTGGCCGATGCGGTCCACATGAACGCCGCAGGCCGCGTGGCACTGGGCGGGATCCTTGAGCGCCGGCTCCGCGAGTTGAAGCTGGACCGGACGTCGGCTGCAGACCAGGGCTCCCTGGCGGCAGTCCCCGGCGGCACCGGCGGGCTGCAGGACTGACGGTTAAACAGCTGGAGCCGGGACCTACGGTCCCGGCTCCAGCTGTTTGGCAGGCTGTGTCCTATGCCACCTCAGGCGGAAGCATCAGCTTCGCACCGGGGATGGCGTTGAGCAGCGCCTTGGTGTAATCCTGCTGGGGCGATTCAAACACAGCGTCCGTTGAACCGGTTTCCACCAACCGTCCCTTTTCCATCACGCACACGTGGTCGGCAATCTGCCGCACCACGGCGAGGTCGTGGGTGATGAACAGGTAGGTCAGCCCAAGGTTGGCCTGGAGGTCGGCGAGCAGGTTAAGGACCTGCGCCTGCACCAGGACGTCGAGCGCGGACACGGCCTCATCACAGATGATGACCTCCGGATCCAGCGCCAGGGCCCGGGCGATTGCCACACGTTGCCGCTGGCCGCCGGAGAGCTCGTTCGGGTACCGCTGCATGGCGGACTGGGGCAGAGCCACCTGGTCCAGCAGGGTCCGGACTTTCTTCTCCCGGCTGGCCTGGTCCCCGATCTTGTGGACCCGCAGCGGTTCTTCGATCGTGCGGTAGATGTTGTACATCGGATCGAGGGAACCGTACGGGTCCTGGAAAATCGGCTGGACCCGCCTGCGGAACTTGAACAGTTCAGCAGGTTTCAGCACGGAGGTGTCGACGCCGTCGAACAGGATCTTCCCGTCCGTCGGCTTCTCCAGCTGGAGGACCATCTTGGCCACCGTTGACTTGCCGGACCCCGACTCTCCCACGATCGCCGTCGTGGTTCCGCGGCGGACGTCGAAGCTAACGCCGTCGACCGCCGCGAAGTCCGTTGCCTTGCCCAGTCCCTGGCGGAGCTTGTACACCTTCCGCAGGTCCTGGATCTGCAGGAAGGTATCGGACTTCGCCGTTTCGGCAGCAGGCGCCAGAAGGTCGGTTGTCTCCACGCCCTGTTCCTTGGCCACCTGGATACGGCGGCTGGCAAGGGACGGGGCAGACTCCACGAGCCGCTTGGTGTACGGGTGCTGCGGGTTGCGGAGCAGCTCGAGCGAGGGTCCCGCTTCAACCACCCGGCCCTGGTACATGACAACGACCTTGTCCGCACGCTCGGCGGCGAGGCCGAGGTCGTGGGTGATCAGCAGGACGGAGGTGCCCAGCTCGTTGGTCATGGTTTCCAGGTGGTCCAGGATCTGCCGCTGGACCGTGACGTCAAGGGCCGACGTCGGCTCATCGGCAATCAGCAGGCGAGGCTGGCAGGACAGTCCGATGGCGATCAGGGCACGCTGGCGCATGCCGCCCGAGAACTCGTGCGGATACTGGTTGGCCCGGCGCTTGGCGTCGGGCAACCCTGCCTGCGAAAGCACCTTGGCGATGTCGTCCGGCCCGCTGGGCCGGCCGTTCGCACGCAGTGTTTCCCGGACCTGGTAACCGATCTTCCAGACCGGGTTCAGGTTGGACATGGGGTCCTGCGGGACCATGCCGATGGTGTTGCCGCGCAGTTCGATCATGCGCTGCTCACTGGCGTGGGCGATGTCCTCCCCGTCGAGAAGGATCTGGCCGCCGGATACCTTGCCGTTGTTGGGCAGGAGGCCGATGGCCGCCAACGCGGTGGTGGACTTGCCGGAGCCGGACTCCCCCACGATGGCCACGGTTTCACCGGGCATGATGGTCAGGTGGGCGTCCCGTACGGCCTTGACTTCACCGCCGCCTGTCTTGAAGGTGATGGCGAGGTCGCGGATTTCGAGCAGCGGCCTGATCCCGGTGGTGCCGGCCTCATCAATGCGGACGTCTGGAGTTGTCATCTCTTTATCTCTCATCGCTGACGGCTCTTCGGGTCGAGGGCGTCGCGCACGGCGTCGCCCAGCATGATGAAGCTCAGCACCGTGATGGACAGCGCAGCGGCCGGGTAGAGCATGATTTCCGGCCGCGTCCTGATCGATGCCTGCGCACCGGCGATGTCGTTGCCCCAGGACATGATGCTCTGCGGCAGGCCGATACCCAGGAAGGACAGGGTTGCTTCTGCCACGATGAACACGCCCAGTTCCAAGGTGGCCAGGACGATGATCGGTGCCAGGGCGTTCGGCAGGACGTGGCGGATGAGTGCCCCGAACTTGGACACACCCAACGCGCGTGCCGCCGTGACGAAGTCCGAGTTGCGCACCTCAATCACTGCGCCGCGGGTAATACGGGCCATCTGCGGCCATGCGAGGAGCGATATGACGAACACAACGGTCCACACGCTCTTGTTCTCGCGGAACAACGGAAGCTGGGTGATGACCAGCGCACCCAGGACCAGCGGCAGGGCGAAGAAGATGTCGCCAAGGCGTGCGAGCACAGCATCGATCCAGCCACCGTAGTAGCCGGCGAGGGCGCCGAGTGTCACACCGATGACCAAGACGCAGAGGACCGAGAGCAGGCCCACGGAAAGCGAGGCCTGCGTGCCGTGGATGACCCTGGAGTAGACGTCGCAGCCTTGGAAGGTGAATCCGAAAGGGTGGCCGGCAGTGGGCGCGCCCTCGGAGTTCGAAAGCTCGCAGAAGTCGTTGGGAGGTGTAGAAGTGAACAGGCCCGGGAACAGCGCGATGACGATCAGGGCGAGGATCAGCACTGACGAAATAATGAACAGCGGACGACGGCGGAGCTTGCGCCAGGCGTCAGCCCACAGGCTGAGGGGCGCCTGGTCAGTCTTGACGGTGTCCGTTGCCTGCAGCGGCGTCTCTTCAATGGGGGCCACAAAGTGGCTGTTATTACTGGTCATAGCGGATCCTCGGGTCAAGCCAGGCGTACAGGAGATCGACAAGCAGGTTGGCCACCACGAACACCAGCACCAGCACGCTGACGATGGAGACGATGGTGGGGCCTTCACTGCGGAGGACTGCCTGGTAGAGCTTGTTGCCCACGCCGGGAACGTTGAAGATGCCCTCCGTAACGATGGCACCGCCCATCAGGCCGCCAAGGTTGGCGCCGAGGTAGGTAACCACCGGAATGAGCGAGTTGCGCAGGATGTGCGCCAGGACCACCCTGGGCCGCGAGAGACCCTTGGCGGTAGCCGTCCGCACGTAGTCGGCGTTCATGTTCTCGCTCACTGACGCACGCGTCAGGCGGAGAACGTAGGCAAAGGAGACGAGCCCCAGGACCACTGCCGGCAGCAGCAGGGTCACCCAGTCGGCGTTGGCGCCCACAGTGGGTTTTGCCCAGCCGAGCTTTACGCCAAAGACGAGCTGGAAAACGAAACCCAAAACAAACGTCGGAACGGCGATGACCACCAGCGAGGCCACCAGGACCGTGGAGTCGAACCAGCCGCCGCGGCGCAGGCCCGCAAACACTCCGAAAGCGACGCCAAAGATGGCCTGGATGGCCAGCGCCTCGACGGCCAGCATGGCCGTCACGGGAAAGACCCGGGCAAGGCTTGCCGCGATGGGCTGGCCGGTGAAGTCGTTGCCGAGGTTGAAGGTGAAGAGGTTCTTGAGGAACAAGCCGTATTGGACCCAGAATGGCTGGTCCAGGTGGTACTGGCTGCGCAGGGTGTCAATAACTGCCTGCGGGGGCTGGCGGTCGCCGAAGAGCGCGGCGATGGGATCGCCGGGCAGGGCGAACACCATGTAGTACACCAGGAGGGTAGTGCCGAGGAATACAGGGATCACCTGCAGAAGTCGGCGCAGGATAAACCGGATCACAGGGTCACCTGCCTTCCGGTAAAGGGAAAAACGCGTTCATGAATGCCTTCCTGCCGGTTGCAAGCCAATGGGGGCCCGGACGTAACCGGAACCCCCATCAGCCTTCGGCAAGTTAGATCTGGGCCTACTTGGCGGTGATGCCGTAGTAGAGGATTTCACCGTTCCAGCCGGTCTCGGCCTTCACAATGTTGTTGCTCCACACGATCGGACGTGCCTGGTCCCAGAGCGGCAGGCCGGGCAGGTCCTGGAACAGGATCTCCTGGGCCTGGTTGAACTTGGCGTTGGCCTCGTCCGTGCTCTTGGCTGCCAGGCCTTCCTTCAGCAGCTTGTCGAACTCCGGGTTGGAGTACTTCTCGTAGTTGGAGGAAGCGCCCGTGGCCCATACCGGCCCCAGGAAGTTGTAGAGCGACGGGTAGTCACCCTGCCAGCCTGCGCGGGTCAGGCCCGGCAGCTGCTGGGACTTGCGCAGGTTGAGGACCTCTGCAAACTTGGCGAACGGCTGGATTTCAGCCTGGATGCCGAGGTTGTTCTTGAAGCCGTTGGCAACAGCGTCGATCCATTCCTTGTTGCCACCGTCAGTGTTGGAGGCAATCTGGAGGGGCTTGGAGGCATCGTAAGGCTGGATCTTGTCGGCCTGGGCCCACAGGTCCTTGGCCTTCGCGGGATCGAAGTTCAGGACTTCGCTGCCCTTGATGCCTTCCTTGAAGCCGTCGATGACGGGCGGAGCGAACGCCTTGGCCGGGGTGCGGGTGCCGTTGAAGACAACCTTGGCGATTTCCTCGCGGTTGATGGCGTAGGACAGGGCCTGGCGGCGCAGCTTGCCGGCTTCACCCTGGAAGTTCGGGTTGTAGCCCGGGATGTTCAGGGTGGAGTCGGTAGCAACAGCCTTGGTGGCGTTGCGGTCCGGGAAGTCGTTGACGTAGGTCTTCAGCGCGTTGGACGGCAGGACGTCAGTGATGTCCAGGTTGTCCGACTGCAGGTCCGTGTATGCGGGGCCCGGATCGGTGTAGAACTTGAAGGTCACGCCGCCGTTCTTGGCCTCGCGGGTGCCTTTGTAGTCTGCGTTCTTCACCAGGGTGATGGACTGGTCGTGGACCCAGGAACCCTGCTTTTCGAACTTGTAGGGTCCGTTGCCCACCGGGTTTTCACCGTAGGTCTTGGGGTCAGCCAAGGCGGCGGAAGGAAGCGGGTAGAAGGCGGAGTAGCCAAGGCGCAGGGACCAGTCGGCCTCAGGCTGGGCGAGCTTGACCGTGATGGTCGAATCATCGGTTGCCTGCAGCCCGGACATCGTGTCGGCCTTGGGAGCCGGCGTGGTGGTGGTCTTGCCGTCAGCACCCTTCACCGAGTTCACGGCCGAGACGTCGTCGTAGCCGGCGATGGACTCGAAGAAGAAGCCGTTGTTCTGCAGGTTCTTGGAGTTCGCGGCGAAGTTCCAGGAGTCAACGAAAGTCTTGGCCGTGATGGCTTCCCCGTTGGTGAACTTCTGGCCCTGCTTGACCTTGATGGTCCAGTTCTGGGCGTCGGAGGACTCGATGGAATCGGCCAGTGCGTTCACTGCCTTGCCGTTGGCGTCGTAGCTGCGAAGGCCTTCGAACAGCAAGTTTACGACGCGGCCGCCGTAGACCTCATTGGTGTTTGCCGGCAGCAACGGGTTTTGTGGCTCATTGCTGTAAGCGGTGATGACCTTGTTCGGATCGCCGGCAGCAGTGCTGGACCCGCCAGTGCTGCCGCCGCCGCCGCACCCGGTCAGGGCAAGCGCGGCTATTGCCACGATGCCCAGTGCTTTGGAAGTGCGCGTAAAACGCATTCCGCCTCCTATGAGTTGTGGGAGAGAGATATTGGGGAAATCTTGTGCTTCCCCGCAGGCTGGACACAGCTGACCGCTGTGACGAAACCTACATATACGGGTTAGCCTAACCGCACGAAGTCCGGATACTGGTACTCCGTTGCCAAACCGTGACCGGAGCAGTCAAATACCCCGTCGAGTGATGGGCAGTTACGCACGTCACATGCTACTCGCCGGTACGCCAGACGGCGAATTGGCGCCGTGATCGTTCACGTTCCGGCGTGCCGGTCCGCCGCGTGGGGGCTTCAGGGCCTAGGCCAGACGCCAGTCCCAGACGTTCCACCAGACGCCCACCGGGCCGGGGCTGGTTTTCACGCCGGCCACCCGGGAGCTGAACGCCGTGGTGCCCAGGGTTTGGTACAGCGGAAGGCCGTAGGCGTCCTCCCAGACGTGTTTGTCGATGTCGGCCAGGAGTTCGTCCTGTTTGCCAAGGTCAGTGGTCACGGCCAATTGCGCCATCACCTTGTCGGCATCGGCGTCGGAGTAGCCCGTGAAGTTGCTGCCGCCCCCGGTGCGGAAGATCTGCGGCACCCGGCTGACTCCGGCCTCGGTGCCGATCCACCCGGACAACGCCGCGTCATAGCCGCCGCGGCTGAGCGCTGCGGCCCAGTCTGCGCTGGCCTGGCCGCCGTCTTCGACGCGGAAGCCCGCACGTTGGGCCGAGTCCCGGATCAGGGTGAAGGCCTTGGCGCGGTTGGGGTTGTCCCGGTTGTACAGGATCCGGACGGTGGGCGTGGCCCCCTTCAGGAGGCTCCGGGCGCCGTCGATGTCCACTGCGGCGTAATCCGAGGAACCGTTCTTCTTCACGGTGTCGGCGTATTTGGGCTGGTCCGGAAGGAAGACCTGCGAATCCAGTGGCTTGTTGTCCGGCGCCTGTCCGCCCAGCACGGCATCCACGATGTCCTGCCGGGGAACCGTTTTGAGGAAGGCCTCGCGAACGTCCTTGTCCTTGAACGGCCCGGCAAAGTTCAGGTCCAGGTGGTCATAGCCGGCCTGTTTGTAGCGTTGCACGGTGATGCCCTGCCCGGACAGGCCTGCGAGCAGCGCGTCGGTGGCGGCGGAGGGCTGGGGCGAGATGATGTCCGCCTGCCCGTTGCGCAAGGCATCGACTGCGGCGGGCACGGCCCCGGTGAACCGGACGTTGATCTCGTCCAGCCAGGGTTCCTGGCCCCACGTGTAATCCCGGTTCCGGACCAGTTTCATGGAGACTTCCGGGACGATGTCCCGGACGATGTAAGGGCCGTTGGAGAGGTAGAGCGCCGGATCATCCGGGATCTTCTTCGTGTCGAAGCCGGTGTTCCAGAAGTCGCTGACCTTCTTGAGCGCCGGGATGGTCACGGGCTTCTCAGGATTGCCGCGCGGTGTGTCCTTGAGGAGGTTGACCAGGTCCTTTTCGTCACTGAGCCCGCTCTTGGCCGCTACGACGTGGGCCGGGAGACCGACGTCGAACGCCACTTCCCAGTCGGCGTACGGTGCGGCGTACTCGATGGTGATGGATCTCCCGTCCGAACCGAGTTCCGGAAAGACGGTGCCTGCCAGGCCGGTGGCGTTGGAGGCGGTTGCAAAGTATTTGGTGCCTTTCCCGGTACCGGGATCGACGTCGTCGAAATAGCCGGATCCGGCGGCCCAGCTCAGCAGCAGGTCGGCTGCGCCCACGGGAGCCCCGTCGGACCACTTCACTCCCTCGTTGACGGTGTATTTCACTTTGAGGGGCTGGTCCGAGACTTTTTCGTAGTGCCCGAACTTGTCGTTCCGGACCACCTTGGAACTGTCATCGAGGAAGAAGAAGCCGGAGTGCGTAATAGCGCCGATCTTCGTATTGATGTCTGTATTTCCGTTGGCGCTGTAAGGGTTGAAGGAAGAGAAGGCGTTGACCTCCGCAACAGTGACGCTGCCGCCCCGCTTGGCTTCCCCGACTACGACCGACGGCGCGCCGCCACCGGAACATCCGGACAGCACCAGGGCAGCCGCCACTGCAGCAGTGAGCCGTTGCAACAGGCGCCTGACCGGCATGCCGTCTCCTTTGTGTTTTCCCTCTCCGGAGGGGGACGGGCCGCCATGAACAGGCCCGGTGGAATCAGGATACGCGGTGCCACTGCCCAGTCATCGAATCCTGTCCCCCCTTCCCGTCAAACGGGGGGCTCCCGCAACAGGCGTCCGCGGCCGTGCCCGTCCTGCAGCGCCCGGGCACGGCCGCGGTGGCTGTCCCTGGCCGCCGGATCCATCCTGTCCCACAAGGCCACGGCCATCCGCGAGCGCGGATTCCGCTCAAAAACGGGGCGGTGGTCATCGATGAACGCCCAGTACAACCCGTCCCAGTCCGCCATCCACTCCCCCGCCGGCAGGTCCGACATCTTCCGCAGGTAGTTGCTGCCTGAGACGTAGGGTTTGGTGGTGATGTCGGCTCCCGCAGCGAACTGGCTCATGGCATAGACATTGGGGACCATCACCCAGTCATAGGCGTCGATGAACATTTCCATGAACCACTCATAGACATCGTCAGGGTGGATCCGCAGCAGCGACATGGCGTTGCCCAGCACCATCAGCCGTTCTATGTGGTGGGCATAACCGGTGGCCAGGACACGCGATATGACCATGTCCACCGGGGCCAGCCCGGTACGGGCGTCCCACCAGCCCGCACCCAGCCGGTTTCGGTGGTTGAGCAGGTTGGCCGTGCGCATCCGGCGCCCCCTCAACCGGTACGTGGCCCGCATGTACTCGCGCCAGCCGATCACCTGCCGCACGAACCCTTCAAGGGAGGCCAGCGGCGTGTTGTCACCGGCGCCGTCCAGGGCAGCCTGCAGGACTTCTCGCGGATCCAGCAGGCCTATGTTCAGGACCGGCGTGAGAAGGCCGTGGTTGATGAACGGATGCTCGGCGGAGATCGCGTCTTCGTAGGGCCCGAATCCGTCCAGGCGCTCCGCGACGAATTCCTTCAGATGTTCCCGGGCCTCACGGGAGGAAGTGGGCCACGCGAAGAGACTGGGTTCCCCCGGGGCCTCCGGGAATTCCCGGGCCACCCATTCAATCGCGAGGCCGACCTCGCGGGACGGTTCGTCGCCATAACCCTCTCCGGCCGGGCGGGAAGAGTCAGTCAGCGGCTCCAGATCGAACGCGCCCTGCTGCTGGCGAGCGGGATGGTCCTTGAAGCGGCTGATAGTGGGTGGCACATGCCCCCGGGGAAGCTTCCTGCGGTTCTCCGCGTCGAAGGACCATTTGCCGCCGACGGGTTCGCCGTTGTCAACCAGGATGTCCAGCCGCCGGCGCTGCCAGACGTAGAAGTCCTGCATCCGTGGCCGGTTGTGGGTGAACCATTCTTCCACCTGCCTGCGCGTGGTCAGGAAGTTCGGCGTCTCGAGCACGTCCTCCGTGCGCAGCCGGTAACCGCCGTCGGCCAGGCCTGCGGTCAGGTCCTGCTCCAGCCAGTCGTCGACGACGTCGAAGCAGGTCACCGACCGCGGGCGCCGTTGCCTGACCAGCTCAGCAAGCTGGGCACGGGACGTCCGGTCCCGGTCGCTTGCGAGGACAACCACCTCATAGCCGAGCCCGCGCAGCCGGCTGGCGAACCGTGCCATGGACGCGCGGTGCAGGACCAGCTTGTGGGAATGGAAGGAGTACTGGCGGAAGTAGAGGTCATGCTCGATGAGCACGAAGGCGGTGTCCGTCCCCGTCTCTTGCCAGTGCTTCTCGAAGAGTTGATGGGGCAGGACGAGGCGCAGGCGTGGTCCATCGGTCATACGGCAACCATATGGTGCCTCGGTTGCGGCTGGGCCCGGCGGAGGTAGGGTGGACGGACATCAGGCAATGACATTCGGGGGAAGAAATGCTTGAAAACACCGCACGGCCGTCACAGCCGCCACCACCTGCAGCCCATCGCCGCGCGCAGCAGGCGGACCTGCCAGTACAACAGTTGTACGTCCTGGATCCGGTGCCGAAGGGGCGGCTCGCCGGTTGCATCCTGGCAGTGCTGCTCGGCTGCTGGATGCTCGCAGTCCCGGTCGTCCTCATCGACCGGCTCAAGGATTCTCCCGGACCCGCGGGGGTCGTGTCGGTAGTCATTATTGCCTGCGCTGTTGTCACGGCCGGCCTCGGAGGGTTCAGGTTCTTCAACCCAAGGGATGAGCGCAAGCCGCTGCGGTTGTCCCTCTATGCCGCCCTGACGGCGTGCATGGTTTCAGGCGCCGCGTCTGCCCTGGTTCCCGAGTACGGCGTGCTGCTGCTGGCTTCTGCCCTGCTCGCCGGGGTACCTGCCCTGGCCCTGCTCGTGAGGGATGCCAAGGCAAGATGACCGCCAAGGCGGCCGCCCTTCGGTGCCGGGCCGCCACGGTGCGGTCAGGCATTGCAGCGGAACTCCCGGACGGCCAGTGCTCATGAAGTGTGCGCAGGGTGGTTAGGCTGGTTGCATGGCGACCGTTATTCTTGTGCGGCACGGCCGCACCACAGCCAATGCCACTGGGCTGCTGGCCGGCCGGACCGCCGGCGTAGACCTGGACCAGGTCGGACGGGACCAGGCGGCACTGACCGGGGACCGGCTCGCGTCTGTGCCGTTGGTCGGCGTGGTGTCCAGTCCCCTCGAGCGGTGCCTGCAGACCGCCAGGCTCATCCTGGATCGCCAGGCCGGCGCGCCGCACGCGCCGATCGATCCCGATCTCACCGAGTGCGATTACGGCCAATGGCAGGGGCGCCTGCTCAGCGACCTCGCGACAGAGGCCCTGTGGCCTGTGGTGCAGTCCCAACCATCCGCCGTCGTCTTTCCTGGCGGTGAATCCATGGCCGCGATGCAGGCCCGGTCTGTGGCGGCTGTTCGACGCCACGACGCGGCCTTCGAAGCCGAGCACGGGCCCGGGGCCGTGTGGGCGGCCGTGAGCCACGGCGACATTATCAAGTCAATCCTCGCTGACGCCCTGGGCATGCACCTTGACCTGTTCCAGCGGATTAACGTCGGCCCCGCGTCCGTATCGATCGTGCGCTACGGGGCCAACAGGCCGAGCGTCTACGCAACCAACTCCGATGCAGGTGACCTGTCGTGGTTGTCGAAAGGCGTGGACTCCGGCGATGCGCCGGTGGGCGGCGGCGCAGGGCACAAGGCGCCGTGAACCTCATGTGCCTAGAATACTGACATGCCTACACGTGTTCACGAGTTCGACTGGCCTGACCGGGTGGTTGTCGGCACCATTGGCCTGCCGGGGGCGCGTACGTTCTACCTTCAGGTGCGCGCAGGATCGCAGCTGGTGAGTATCGCCATGGAGAAGCAGCAGTCCGCCCTGCTGGCGGAGAAGATCGACGAACTCCTCGATCAGCTCAGGACCGTGGAGAACAACCCGTTCAGCGTTCCCACAGGCACTCCCCCCGAACTGGTTGATAACGACCAGCTTGAGGACGTCCGGGAACAGTTCCGAACCGGGGCGATGAGCCTGGGGTGGGACCCCGCCACGGCGCAGGTGGTCATCGAGGCGCATCCCCTCACCGATGCTGATGACGACGACGAGTTGCTTGAGGAGGACTCCGACGAGTCGGAAATGCTGGTGGTGCGGATGCCTGTCGGCACGGCACGTGCCTTCGCCAAACGTACCCGTGAGATCGTAGGCGCAGGGCGTCCAGCGTGCCCGCTTTGCGGCTACCCTATGGACGCCGACGGACACACCTGCACCCTTCCCGAGGCCTGATGCCGGCGCCGGACCTGGTGGCCGCCGGGCTGACCTTGACCGGCCGGATTACGACGGCCTCGAACGCAACGTTCCTGGGCGGCATCGGCGATGTGGCCGTGGTCTACAAACCGATCGCCGGGGAGAGCCCCTTGTGGGATTTCCCGGACGGAACACTGGCACACCGGGAAGTGGCGGCCTACCTGGTGTCGGAGGTCCTCGGCTGGAACATCGTTCCCCTCACGTGGTTGCGCGATGGCCCGCTGGGCGAAGGAATGGTCCAGCTGTGGCAGGAGAAGGACCCTGCCGCGAATCCGGTGGACCTGGTCCCGGCAGAGCAGGTCTCCGACGGGTGGAAGCAGGTCCTTGAGGGACAGGACGAGACGGGGCGCACGGTAGCCCTGGTCCACGAAGACACACCGGCGCTGCGGCGCATGGCGGTGTTCGACATCATCGTCAACAACGCCGACCGCAAGGGCAACCACATCCTCGCCATGCCCGGGGGCCACCGCCACGGCGTGGACCATGGCCTCACCTTCCACAGCGAGCACAAACTGCGCACGGTGCTGTGGGGATGGCTGGGAGAAGACCTGACCGCCGAGGAGCTTGAAGGCGTCGACCACGTCAGCCAGGCCCTGGACGGCAGGCTGGGCAGCGACCTGGCAGAGCTGGTGACCGGCGAAGAAATCGAGTCCCTGGCGGCACGCTGCGCCCGGCTGCGCCGCACCGGCCAGTTCCCGGCTCCCGGCGGCCGGATGTCCGCGGTTCCCTGGCCGCTGTTCTAAGGGGACTGAGTGTTCTAAGGGGACTTCGGCAACTGGTGACACAACGCAACAGCCGCCAGGAACTCGCGTCCTGGCGGCTGTCGCCTCTGGTCTCCGGGCCTGGAACTAGACGTTGAAGCGGAACTCCACCACGTCGCCGTCGGCCATGACGTATTCCTTGCCTTCGATGCGGACCTTGCCGCGGGACTTTGCCTCGGCCATGGAACCTGCTTCAACGAGGTCGTTGAAGGACACCACCTCGGCCTTGATGAACCCGCGCTGGAAGTCGGAGTGGATGACACCGGCAGCCTGCGGCGCGGTATCGCCCTGCCTGATGGTCCAGGCCCGGGTTTCTTTCGGCCCGGCGGTGAGGTACGTCTGGAGCCCCAGGGTATGGAAGCCAACCCGGGCCAGTTGGTCCAGGCCGGATTCGTCCTGGCCGTTCATCTCGAGCATTTCGCGGGCTTCTTCCTCGTCCAGTTCAACGAGGTCCGATTCCAGCTTCGCGTCGAGGAAGATGCAGTCTGCCGGGGCCACCAGGTCGCGCAACTCCGCCTGCTTCTCGGGGCTGCCGAGGATTCCCTCGTCCGCATTGAAGACGTAGATGAAAGGCTTGGCTGTCAGCAGGCCGAGCTCCTTCAGGTGCTCCATCTCGAGCTTGTCGCTCTTGATCGAGGAAAAGATTGTGTCGCCGCGTTCCAGTACCGCCTGGGCGGCCTTGACGGCGGCCAGTTCGGCGGCCTCGCGCTTCTTGATCTTGACTTCTTTTTCGATCCGCGGTACGGCTTTTTCGATCGTCTGCAGGTCCGCGAGGATCAGCTCGGTGTTGATCGTCTCCATGTCGGAACGGGGGTCCACCTTGCCGTCGACGTGGATGACGTCGGGATCATCAAACACGCGGACTACCTGGGCGATGGCCTCAGCCTCACGGATGTTGGCCAGGAACTGGTTGCCCAACCCTTCGCCTTCCGAGGCGCCCTTGACGATGCCGGCGATATCAACGAAGGACACGGCGGCGGGAAGCACGCGCTGGGATCCGAAGATGGCAGCCAGCTTCTCCAGCCGCGGGTCCGGCAGGTTGACCACGCCGACGTTGGGCTCGATCGTGGCGAACGGGTAGTTCGCCGCGAGCACCTGGTTGCGGGTCAGTGCGTTGAAAAGGGTTGATTTGCCGACGTTGGGCAGTCCGACGATGCCAATAGTAAGAGCCACGAGCATTGATTCTACCCGCCGGGCCACTGCGGCCAGTACCCGGGGATGTCACTGGCCGTGATTGTCAGAGCCCCGTGCAACAGTGAACCCATGGATGCTTTTGCCTTGATTTTGGCCTTTCTGATGTTGCTGCTGGGCGCACTCGCCGGTGCCGCTGCCACGTACGTCCTGCTGCGCAGGAACTCACGCGGACTGGAGGCGGACTTTGACGGAGTCTCGTCCCGGCTTTCCGAGGTGACCGCCCAGCTGGCAGCGGCCGACGCCGAGCGGCGGCTTTTGGCTGCCCAGAACCGTGAGCTGGGTGAGGCGCGGACACAGGACGGCAGCGTGCTGCGCGCCTTGGCACCGGTGGCCGAAAAACTCTCCGCGGTCCAGCAGCAGGTGGGGCTCCTGGAACGGGACCGGGTGGAACAGTACGGCCAGCTGGCACAGCAACTGCAGGAAGCCAGGCTGTCCGACGAACAGCTGATCCGCTCCACGCACGCCCTGGAATCGGCTTTGCGGTCAAACAGCGCCAGGGGCCAATGGGGCGAGGTACAGCTTCGGCGGGTCGTGGAGGCCGCGGGGATGCTCCGCCACGTGGACTTCGTGGAGCAGGTCCACAGTGCGGGCCACGACTCTTCCGTCCGCCCCGATCTGGTGGTGCAGCTGCCGGGCGGGAAACAACTGGTGGTGGACGCCAAAGTGCCGCTGTCGTCCTACCTGGAGGCACAGGATCTCGGTGTGGCGGATCCCCGCACAGCCCTGCCGTCCGGGGCACGGTCCGGGAATGAGGCCCGCAGCCAAGCCTTGTTGGCGGCGCACGCCAAGGCCTTAAGGGCACATGTGGATGCCTTGGGCACCAAGAAGTACTGGGACATTCCGGGAAACTCCCCGGAGCTGGTGGTCTGCTTTATTCCGGCAGAATCCATCCTTGCGGCGGCGCTCACGGCAGACGCCGGCCTCCTGGACCATGCGTTGTCGCGCAATGTGGTCCTTGCCTCGCCCAGTACCCTGCTCGCGGTGCTGAAGTCCGTGGCGTTCACTTGGCGCCAGGATGTCCTGACGGACAACGCCCGCGAACTGTTCGAGCTCGCGCGGCAGCTGTACGAACGGATGGGGACGCTGGGCGAGAACGTCGGGAAACTCGGATCGTCCCTGAAGTCGTCGGTGGACCGCTACAACGCCATGGTGGGCACCCTGGAAGCCCGGATCCTGCCCACGGCCCGGAAACTCAACACTTTGGAAGACTCAGGCCTCGTCACGCCGGCCCTGGTGGAGGCAACACCGCGCGCGCTGGTGGCCCCCGAACTCCAGGGCGACGACGAAGCGGCCTGAGGACTGTCCCTGGATGCAGGAAGGGCCGGCCAGTTCAGTGATTTGAACTGGCCGGCCCTTCCTTTTCACGCTTGCTTGTTGCTGTCCCGCCTACTGGGACAAGTCCCCAGCTGCGGTGGCGGTCAGCTGCGGCTCCGGCGGCCACCCAGGGCGCGGCTGACGTCGCCGGCTTCCTTCAGGGTTGCGCGGAGCTCTTTGGGCAGGGAAAACAGCAGGTCCTCCTCGGCAGTAACCACTTCTTCCACCGCTCCGTAGCCGTAGTCGGCCAGCAGCCGCAGCACGTCCTGCACCAGGACCTCCGGCACAGAGGCGCCCGAGGTGACGCCCACGGTGGCCACGCCTTCAAACCAGGCTTCGTCAACCTCGTTCGCGAAGTCCACCCGGTACGAGGCCTTGGCGCCGTATTCCAGCGCTACCTCCACCAGCCGGACCGAGTTTGAAGAGTTGGCCGAACCCACCACGATCACCAGGTCCGCTTTTGGCGCGATCTTCTTGATGGCCACCTGACGGTTGGTGGTGGCGTAGCAGATGTCGTCGCTGGGCGGGTCCTGCAGGGTGGGGAACCGGTCTTTGAGCAGCCGGACCGTTTCCATGGTTTCGTCGACGCTGAGGGTGGTCTGGGACAGCCAGATGACCTTCTCCGGATCGCGGACGGTCACCTTGTCCACTTCGTGGGGTCCATTGATGATCTGGATGTGGTCCGGCGCTTCGCCGGAGGTGCCTTCCACTTCCTCGTGGCCGTCGTGGCCGATCAGGAGGATGTCGAAGTCGTCCTTGGCGAAGCGGACGGCTTCCTTGTGCACCTTGGTGACCAGGGGGCAGGTGGCATCGATGGTGCGCAGTCCGCGGTTCTCAGCGGATTCGACGACGGCAGGTGACACGCCATGGGCCGAGAAGATGACCAGCGCGCCCTCCGGCACTTCGTCAGTCTCGTCAACGAAGATGGCGCCCTTTTCCTCGAGCGAGCTGACCACGTGGACGTTGTGGACGATCTGCTTGCGGACGTACACGGGCGGCCCGTAGTGTTCCAGCGCCTTCTCGACGGCAATCACTGCCCGGTCAACACCGGCGCAGTAGCCGCGCGGCGCGGCCAGCAGCACCTTTTTGGTTCCGTTCACGGGGGCCGCCGCCGCCACTTCCTGGGGCGAGCGGCGCCGGCGCGGAACAGTTGGCATCGAAAGGGGTACAGCCGAGGTGGTCATCCCTCCATGCTACCGGCTGGCCCGCACCCGTTTCCGGGACGCGAACAACGTCACAATCCCCGCTGCCGCCAGGACGCCGCCTGTCACGGCCGTGGCTGCGATCCAGGATTGGAAGTCTGCCGCCGCTGCGCCCACGAATTCGTCGCGGAACATGTTGGCCACCGCGTTGCCGGTGTCCGTGGCCCAGGCGCGGGCCGATCCCAGCTGCAGTCCGAGCGACCAGAGTCCGGCGAGGGCCAGGCCGCCAAGTCCTGCAACGAACAGCACGGTCCAGCGGCGGCGGGCCGCCACGAGTGCCAAGAGGAACGCAATGCCGGAACCGATGGCAGCGATGTAGCCCATCGGCGCGTAGGTGGCCAGCCGCTCCGCCCACTCGCGCTGAGCGGGCTGGCCGACGTTGATCAGCGTTTGGTCCGGCGGGTTGAGGGGAAGCCGGGTGGCGCGGGAGATTTCCTCCGAACCGAGGGCAACCAACGGGGTCACGTCAAGGGTCAGCGAGGACGCCGGGGCGTTGCCGGAGGACTCCCCCGCGGGGCTTGCGAAGTTCAGGCGGTGGCTCCTGCGGAGGGTTTCCTCCCATGCTGCGGGGTAGCCGGGGAGCTGGGTCAGTGACTCCGCGGCCTTCTCCAGGACCGAGTCGACCAGCCCCGACAGGGCGCCGGGGACCGAGCCGGTATCGATCGTTCCCACGGCCGCGCCCGCGAGTTTCTTCTGGAACTCCGCGTTCTTGCCGAGGGGCGCCGCAAGCCGGACGAATCCGTCTTCCTGGATGATGTTCCGGTCCACCCACATGGCGGGTACGGCAACGGATGCCAGGAGGATGCCCAGCACGGTGGCAAGGGCGGAGATGAAAGTGCGCACAGCAGGTCCTTCGGGGGTTGGGGGCCTCACTCCATCCTAGGCAGGCCTGAGCGGCAGTCCCTGTCAGCCCCGGGTGCTACACCTTATGGATAAGGTTGATTGACCGCCCTCAACAGTTGAAGGACACCATGCCCGCAGCACCAGCCCCGCAACGGCGTCCGCATGCCTGACCAGGCGTCCCTTCCGGATAATGCGCCCACCACGTTGCCGGCCACGGCAGCGGAGACCAGCCCGGATAATCCCTGGCCGCTGCAGCTGTTGTCGCAGAAGCTGAAGGCGCATATCGACCGGACCCCCTCGGCGTGGGTGGAAGGCCAGGTCATCGAGCTGAACCGCCGCGGCACCAACGCATACATCACCCTTCGAGACGTTGATGCGGAAGTATCGCTGCCTGCTTCCGTCTGGACGAAAGTGCTGGAGCGGCAGAACCTGCCGCTGGAGCGCGGCTCACGGGTGGTGGCACTGCTGAAGCCCGAGTTCTGGATGAAGACCGGCCGGTTGAACATGCTGGTGCGCGATATCCGGCCCGTCGGCCTGGGAGATCTTCTGGCCAGGATCGAACGGCTGCGCCAGGCCCTCGCGGCGGAGGGCCTGTTCGCCGACTCCCGGAAGAAGCCGCTGCCGTTGCTCCCTCATCGAATCGGGCTGATCACCGGCCGCGACTCGGACGCGAAGAAAGACATCCTGCGCAATGCAGCATTGCGGTGGCCGGCCGTGGAGTTTGAGATCCGCGAAGTGGCTGTACAGGGCAATACTGCCGTGTCCCAAGTGGTCCGCGCCCTGCGTGAACTGGACGGGCTGCCGGAGGTTGACGTCATTGTCATTGCGCGGGGCGGTGGGGCCTTGGAGGACCTCCTGCCGTTCAACAGCGAGGACCTGGTCCGGGCTGTGGCTGCGGCGGCCACCCCTGTGGTCAGTGCGATCGGACATGAGGCCGACCGTCCGTTGCTGGACTACGTTGCCGATCTTCGGGCCTCCACCCCTACGGACGCCGCCAAGCGGATCGTACCGGAAGTCTCCGAAGAGCTGGCAGGCGTCCGCCAGGCACGGGAGCAGCTGCGACGCTGCATGGAACGGCTGGTGGACCGCGAGTCGGACCGCCTTGCGGCGCTCCACTCACGGCCAGTCATGGCAGCACCCGAGGGCATGGTTTCCGTCCGCGCCGAGGAAATGGAGCGGCTGCTGCGGCGCTCTTCGGCAGCCGTGAATTCCACTGTGGTCCGCGCTGCGGACCAGCTGGAGCACCTGAAGGCCCAAGTACGCGCGCTGTCCCCGCAGAAGACGCTCGACCGGGGGTACGCCGTCGTCGAACTGGCAGGTGACCAGAGCGCCCGGATTGCAGCATCCGGGCACGCCGTTGTCCGCCGACCGGCCGAGGCCCCGGCGGGCACCGCTTTGTCCGTCCGGGTGGCGGAGGGCCGTTTTGGCGCCACGTCCACCGGGGTGCTGCAACCAGGTAACCCAGACCATCACCAGGGATTGGAAGAGAAGGCATGACCGAACAAAAACCGGAGGCAGACGTCGCAGGTCTGAGCTACGAGGAGGCCCGGGAGCAGCTCATCGCCGTGGTGGGCAGGCTGGAGGCAGGCGGGGCGAGCCTTGAGGAATCCCTGGCGTTATGGGAACGCGGTGAGGCACTGGCGGCACGCTGCGAGGAATGGCTGGAGGGCGCCCGCAAGAGGTTGGCCGCCGCCCCGGGCTCTAAGGCGGGTATTGACCCCGGGCGTTGACCCCGAGACGGCTCCCGGGGCCAGGCCGGGACAGGTCAGGACCGGGCTACCAGTTCCCGTTCAATGTCCACGTCGAACTCGGCGTTGGGCCACGCCAGGCGAACATCGGACAATGCCGCCATCACCAACTGCTGCACGGCGATCCGGGCGTACCACTTCTTGTTGGCCGGAACCACGTACCAGGGGGCCGCGGCGGTGCTGGTTTGGTCAAAGGCAGCCTGGTAGGCCGCCATGTAGTCGTCCCAGAAGGCCCGCTCCTTCAGGTCGCCGCTGCTGTATTTCCAGTGCTTGGCAGGATTGTCCAGGCGTGCCAACAGGCGGGATTTCTGCTCATCCCTGCTGATGTTGAGCATCACTTTGACGATCCTGGTGCCGGCGTCGGTCTGGCGTGCTTCGAATTCGTTGATGGCCCGGTAGCGTCGGGTGATTTCGTCCGGCGTCGCCCAATTGTGGACCCGGTGGATGAGGACGTCTTCGTAGTGGGAGCGGTCGAAGATCCCCACCATTCCGGCTGCCGGCACCTCCTTCTCGATGCGCCAGAGGAAATCGTAGGACTTCTCCTGCTCAGTGGGGGCCTTGAATGCCTTGAACTGCACGCCTTGGGGGTCCATGGTGGCCATGACGTGGTTGACGATGCCGCCTTTGCCGGCGGTATCCATGGCCTGCAGGACCAGGAGGATCCGCTTCTTCCCGCCGAACCGTGACTCTGCGAAGAGCTTCTCCTGCATCTCCGTGAGCTTGCCGTCCAGGTCAGCCAGGAGCGCTTCGCCGTCAGCTTTGTTGCCGCTGTACCCCGGAGTGGCGTCGGGGTCCACCGCGGCCAGGGAAAATCCTTTGCCAACGAGCAGGGTCTCAGAGGGGTGCTGTTCGAAACCGACAATGCTGGCCACGGGGGTCCTTCCACGGGAGGGTCACGGACGGGGCTCGCCCGTGACCACAGGCTAGTTCCCCTGGTACCGGCTTAGGAAGTCCCCCATCCGGCCGATGGCTTCCTCAATGTCCTTGACGTTCGGCAGGGTGACCATGCGGAAGTGGTCCGGCCGCACCCAGTTGAACGCACGGCCGTGCGAGACCAGGATCTTCTGGTCCCGCAGGAGGTCAAGGACAAACTTCTCGTCGTCCCTGATGTGGTAGACCTCCGGGTCAAGACGGGGGAACAGGTACAGGGCGCCCCGGGCCTGCTGCGTGCTGACGCCGGGAATGGCGTTCAGCATGTCATAGGCCTTGTTGCGCTGCTCCAGCAAGCGGCCGCCAGGAAGGATGAGGTCGGTGATGCTCTGGTAGCCGCCGAGGGCCGTCTGGATGGCGTGCTGGGCCGGGACGTTGGCGCACAGGCGCATGTTGGCCAGGAGGTTGATGCCTTCGAGGTAGTCGGCGGCATCCTTCTTTGGCCCGGAGATGGCCATCCAGCCGGCCCGGTAGCCGCACACCCTGTAAGCCTTGGAAAGGCCACTGAAGGTCAGGCAGAGGACGTCGTCGCCGGTGAGCTTGGCGAGGTTCACGTGGACGGCGTCCTCGTAGAGGATCTTCTCGTAGATCTC
Organism: Pseudarthrobacter sp. fls2-241-R2A-127; assembly: GCF_030209355.1. GTDB lineage: Bacteria > Actinomycetota > Actinomycetes > Actinomycetales > Micrococcaceae > Arthrobacter. The sequence continues at coordinate 32,940 of NZ_JARVSF010000016.1, read as the reverse complement.
ATCGGCAAAAATCACCAGCCCGTGCTTCTCGGCCAGCTCCACGATGCGTTTGAGTGTGGCTTCGGGGTAGACGGCCCCGGTGGGGTTGTTGGGGTTGATGACAACGATTCCCTTGGTGTGGGGCGTGATCTTCGCTTCCATGTCCTCAAGGTCCGGCTGCCAGCCGCTTTCCTCATCGCACAGGTAGTGGACCGGCTTGCCGCCGGCGAGCGCCACGGATGCTGTCCAGAGCGGGTAGTCCGGTGTGGGGATGAGGACCTCGTCACCGGAATCGAGCAACGCCATCAGGGACATGGTGATGAGCTCGCTGACACCGTTGCCCAGGTAGATGTCGTCGACGTGGATGTTCTGGATGCCGCGGGTCTGGTAGTACTGCGACACTGCGGTGCGTGCGGAGAAGATGCCGCGGGAGTCACTGTAGCCCTGGGCGTGTGGCAGGTGCCGGATCATGTCCACGAGGATGGCGTCGGGCGCCTCGAATCCGAACGGAGCGGGGTTGCCGATGTTCAGCTTGAGGATCCGGTGGCCCTCCGCTTCCATTTGCTGGGCGGCCTGCAGGATGGGTCCACGGATGTCATACAGGACGTTGTTGAGCTTTGTGGACTGCCTGAATTCTGCCATCCCTCAAATATGCCACAGGAAGGATGCATCTCCGTTGAGACCTCCGCCACACGTGCGACGGCGGCTGCCGGACGTTTGGAAGTCCGGCAGCCGCCGTCGTGATCAACTGTTGATCCGTGGCCCGCGCAGGCGGGAAATGGACCTGTTACTTGACGATCCCCTTGTCCTTGAGCCAGGCGGCTGCTGCCGTCTTGGCGTCCTGCTTCTGGCTGCCGCTGACAGCCCGGTTGAGGTTGATGAGGTCATCGGTGGTGAGGATACTGGACACGGAGTTCAGGGCCTGCTTGGCCTTGTCCGTCATCTTCGCCTTGTTGTACAGCGGCAGGACCTGCTGGGCGATGAAATTGTTCTTCGGATCGTCCAGGACCACCAGGTCGTTGTCGGCGATGGAAGGCGTGGTGGTGTAAATGTCCGCCACCTGTACCTGGTCCTGCAGGAGCGCCTTGAGGGTCACGGGGCCGCCGCCGTCGCTGAAGGGCTCCAGCTTCTTGGGCACGCAGTTGTAGTTCTTCTTCAGGCCCGGCAGGCCGTAGGCGCGCTCACCGAACGTGGCGGGGGCGCCTACCACGATGTCGCTGCAAACCTTGGCCAGGTCCTCGATGGACTTCAGCTGGTACTTCTCAGCGGTCGCCTTGGTGACCACCATGGCGTCCTTGTCCTCTGCCTTGGACGCATCCAGCACGGCCAGGCCGTCCGGGAGCTTGCCCGGGAGGGCCTTGGCGATGTCGCCGGCGGAAACCTCGGTGGCGTCCTTGTTGACGTACAGCAGCAGGTTGCCGCTGTAGTCCGGCACCACGTCCACCGAACCATCCTGGACGGCCTTGAAGTAGACCTCGCGGGAGCCGATGTTCGGTTTGGTAGTGGCGGTGATTCCATTCGCGTTCAGAGCGCCGGCATACAGTTCGGCGACGATTTGGCTCTCCGGGAAATCGGCGGAGCCCACCACCAGTGACGTTGCCTCACCGGAGGCGCCGCCGCTGGAGGCCGGTGCGTTGCTCAGCGGATTGGACGAGCCACCGCAGGCGGACAGCGCCACGGCCAGGCCAAGCCCGGCGGCCAGTCCGCCGAAGGCCCGCCTGCCGAGGCGTGGGGGACGGCTATCTTTCATGACTTACCTCCTTGTACAACAGTCTCCGCAACCACGGGGTCTGTGAGATCAACCGCAGCCTCCTGGCTGCGGTGGGACTGCGTCGAGGCGCCTGTTGCCAGGAACAGCCTCTGGAATAGGGACAGGACCAGGTCCGCGGCGATGGCCAGCAAGGCAATGAGCAGCGAACCGCCCAGCATCTGGGGAAAGTCGCTGAGGGCCAGGCCGTCGAAGAGGTAGCGGCCCAGGCCGCCGAGGTTGGTGTAGGCCACCACGGAGACGGTGGCGATCACCTGCAGCACGCCGGTCCGGAAACCGCCGAACATGACCGTCAGGGCGTTGGGCAGCTCAGCCCGGAACAGAACCTGCAGTTCGGTCATGCCCACGGCACGGGCGGCGTCCACCACATTCCGGTCCACGCTGGAAATACCGGCGTAGGTCCCGGCCAGGAGCGGTGGAACGGTGAGGATCACGAGGGCCCAGATCGGGGGCATCAGTCCAATGCCGGCGAGCAGCACGAACAGGATCAGCAGGCCCAGGGTGGGCAGGGCGCGCAGTGCACCCGCCAAGGCCACCACAGCCACCCTCCCCCTCCCGGTGTGGCCCACAAACAATCCGACAGGCACGGCAATCGCGGTGGCGATCAGCATGACCAGACCGGTGTACTGCAGGTGCTCCCCCAGCCGGGTGGGAATGCCCATGCTCCCGGCCCAGTGCGTTGGATCGGCCAGCCAGGCAAAAGTATCGGAGACGACGTTGCTCATGCTGCCCCTCCCGTGCCGCTTGCGGCGAGGGATCCTGCAGCGGCGGGCGCGGGGGCCGTGCCGGCGGCGTCCTCTCGTTCACGCCGTTTTCCCGTCCGTTCCCAGGGCGTGAGGATGCGTTCCAGCACGACGAGGAGGGCGTCCATCAGCAACGCCAGGACCAGGATGGCGATAATCCCCACCACCACCTCGGTGACGAAGTCGCGCTGGAGCCCGTCGGTGAAGAGCATGCCCAGGTTGCCCACGCCAAGGAGGGCCGCCACACTGACCAGCGAGATGTTACTGACCGATACCACACGCAGCCCGGCGAACAGGACCGGCAGGGACAGCGGGAGGTCCACCTGCAGGAACCGTGCCAACGGTTTGAATCCCATGGCCTGGGCGGCCTGGCTGACGTCGGCGTCGACGGAATCGAAGGCATCCAGGGCTGCACGGACCAGCAGGGCGACAGCGTAGATAGTCAGCGCCACCACCACGTTCAGTGGATCCAGGATGCGGGTGCCCAGGACGGTGGGGAGGATGATGAACAGGGCCAGCGAGGGGATGGTGTACAGGAGGGACGACGCCGTCAGCACCACGGAGCGCAGGGCACCATTCCGGCGGGCCAGTTGGGCGAGCGGGATGGAAATCACCAGGCCCAGGACCATGGGAACGAGCGCAAGCACCAGGTGCTGGCCGCCGCGCTCGAAGACCATTCCGCTGTTGGCCAGGAACCACTCCATCAGAGTGCCGCCTGCCGCAGCTGCCGCGCTTCCTCGATCAATGCCAGGACCTCGCCGCCGCGGACTACCCCCAGTACCCGGCCCTCGGGGTCAACGGCAACGCCAAGGCCCGACGGCGATGACAGGGCGGCGTCCAAGGCCCGCCGCAGGCTCTCCCCGGGACGGAACAGGGACCCGCCGGGAACAAGTTCAGTTTCGGTGCCGGGCGCCGACCAGCCCAGCGGCCGCTTGTCCGCATCCACCACGAGCTGCCAGCCCGCGGCGGCGCTGTGGTCCGACACGTTCCCGCCGGCGCCGCGGATGATCGTGGGCACCGGGTGCAGGACCACGCCGTCGGACGGTGTGAACCCGAGGTGGCGGAAGCCGCGGTCGCGCCCCACGAAGGAGGCGACGAAATTGTTGGCGGGCGCCCGCAGGATCTCCTCGGGCGTGGCGTACTGGGCCAGTTTGCCGCCGGTGGCAAAGACAGCCACCTTGTCCCCCAGGATGGTGGCTTCGTCAATATCGTGGGTGACGAAGACGATGGTCTTGGCGAGGTCCTTCTGCAGGCGCAGCAGCTCCTGCTGGAGTTCGTCACGGACAACGGGGTCCACGGCGCTGAACGGCTCGTCCATAAGCAGCACGGGCGGGTCTGCTGCGAGGGCGCGGGCCACGCCGACGCGCTGCTGCTGGCCGCCGGAGAGCTGGGAGGGGTAGCGCCTGCCGAGGGAGGATGCCAGGCCCACCACGTCCAGGAGTTCCTCGGCGCGTTTGCGGGCATCAGCCCTGGAGACACCGTTCAGCCGGGGCACGGTGGCGATGTTGTCCAGCACCGAGCGGTGCGGCAGGAGTCCCGCGGACTGCATGACGTAGCCCATGGAGCGGCGCAGTTCCGCGGCAGGCACGGAGGTGACGTCCTTGCCGTCCACCGTGATGGTTCCGGAGGTTGGTTCCACCATTCGGTTGATCATCCGCAGGGACGTTGTCTTTCCGCAGCCGGAGGGACCGACGAAGACGGTTATGGTGCCCTTGGCGATGGACATGGACAACCCGTCCACGGCAGGCTGGCCGCCAGGGTACTGCTTGGTAACGCTCTGGAATTCGATCATCGCCTGGTCCATGGTGCGGACTTACCTGTTCTCTCGGACGGGCTGATCCCAGCACCGCGACATTGCCATCAGCACGCTGATAGTTACGGTAACCCAATCAGGGGCCGGCTTCACCAGATCTGGCCCCAAACCCCGCAAAGGAATCCCTACTGTGACCATTCGGTGCCCCTGCCGGCGCGGATGGGTGCCCGGCGGGGAAACGTACATATCCGGCCGGACGGAGCCCGCCTAAAGTGGAGGCGTGACCAACTTGGAAGTTTCACCGCAGCAGGAAATCTGTCCCCCGTCCCCGGCGGAAGGGAGGTCCGGGCCCTGCCTGCAGTTGTGGCCGGAACGTGAAGTGCCCTTGGGCGGGGTGCGCGCCATGAACGTCAAGCGCACGTTGCCCCAGCGCGGGTTGCCGACGATCGGGGCCTGGTGCTTCCTGGACAGCTTTGGTCCGGACCGGACAGCGATGTCTGTCCTGCCCCATCCCCACATCGGCCTGCAGACCGTGACCTGGCCCCTGGCGGGAAATATCCGCCACCGGGACAGCGTGGGCAGCGACGTAGTGGTGCGGCCCGGAGAACTGAACATCATGACTGCCGGGCACGGCGTGTCGCACTCGGAGTTCGCAGTGCTTCCTGCGCAGGGAGGCGAGTTGCCGCTCCAGCGGGGCCTGCAGCTCTGGGTTGCCCTTCCCGACGCCGACCGGCACCGGGAGCCCGCCTTCGAACAGCACCGGGAGTTGCCGGTGGCGCGTGGCAGGGGGTTCGCCGCCACCGTGATGGTGGGTGAGTTTGGCGGCGTGGTGTCCCCCGCCACGATGTACTCACCGATCGTGGGCGCCGACGTCTCCTGCGAAGGGGACGCGGTGCTGCCCCTGAACCCGGACTTTGAGCACGGGGTCCTGGTGCTCGACGGCGGCCTGGAGGTGGACGGGCAGGATCTGCCTGCGGGACCACTGGGCTACCTGGGCGCAGGCCGGAGCGAGTTGACGGTTCAGGCACGCCCGGGCACCCGGTTCCTGCTGATCGGCGGTGAGCCGTTCGGAGAGGAACTGTTGATGTGGTGGAACTTTGTTGGCCGCACGCACGAGGAAGTGGAACAGGCCCGCGAGGACTGGGAGGCACAGGCAGCCCTTACCGATGCCATGGCCGCCGGCACCCGTTACGGCCTGGTGCGCGGTCACGGGCCCAACGCCGGAGCGGAAGCCGGCCGCATTCCGGCACCGCCGCTTCCGGGGGTCCGGCTGACCCCCAGGAAGCGCACCGTGGACTAGGCGGACCCAGCCACCAGTTCCAGCACACCGAAGACGGGTTCCTGGTCCAGGACCCTGACGTCGGTGATGCCTGCGTCGGCCAGGTTCCGGCGGAAGGATTCCTGCAGGGGCGCCACGTTCATGCCAAGGCCGCCGCCCAGGATCACCGGCCCGTCGAGTCCCAGCTGTCCCAGTACTTGCGCGGCGAGGCCGGCAAGGTCCTTTCCGGCCTGGTCCAGCAGGGCTGCACTGTCCGCGTGTCCGGCTGCAGCCGCCGCCACGACGTGCCTGGCCTGCTGCGCCCAGAACCGCCTTCCCGTGTCGGGCGAGTGGAACAGCGCAATGAGCTTGTTCGGGTGGTCCAGGCCGCAGCTTTTGAGCAGGGCCGAGGTGAGCGGATCGACCGGGAGTCCTTGGTTCATCCGGCGAAGGCTGTGCCGGACGGCTTCCCTGCCCAACCAATAACCGCTGCCTTCATCCCCCAGGAGGTAGCCCCAACCGCCTGCCCTGGCCTCGCCGCCGTCGGCGTTGCGTCCCCAGGCAGCCGATCCTGTGCCCGCAATGACCGCCACGCCTGTCCCGGCCCGTCCAGCGGCAAGCAGCAGGCGCGAGTCGTGCACAACGGTGACCGTGGCGCCCGGGACGAGGGGCTGGATCAGCCCGGCAAGGGCGGCAGCGTCCTCGTCGGTGTCGATTCCACCGGATCCGGCATATACCCGTGCCACGGGGCCGGCGCCGATCCGCGCGAAGAGGTCCGCCAGGTTGTGGGCTGCTTCGTCCCGGGTGACGTTTTGAACGTTGGAACTTCCGGCGGATTCATCGGCGACGGGGATTCCGTCTTCGAAGCGGACGCCGTGCGTCTTGGTACCGCCGATGTCCAGCCCGATCGTGATGCCGTGCAGTGGATTGGCGGTACCTGCAGCCTGCCCATCGTGGGTGGTGGAGGGGTTCTGGGTGTTCGTCACGTCACAAGGGTACTTGGCCCGGACAGCGGGCGACGCCGTCGCCGTTCAGCGACTCCTGGAGCGCGGCGCGGACGGCCGGACTCCCCTTCGCGGCCGTCAGCGGCCTGCCTGGCCGGCCAGGCCTGCCACCAGGCCCGGACCTTCGGCCACCACCAGCTCGCGGAACAACCGCGCCGGCGCAGGCTCGGCGCCGGGTTTCCGGCGCCGCCAGCTGACACCGACCTCGCGGAACGCCAAGCGGGAATCCAGCGGTACTTCCACCCAGCCGAGGTTTCCTGTTCCCGAGCGCCCGCTCCGGCCCGGTGTACCTGCGGCGGGCGGCAGGATGCCGACGCCGAGGCCCGCCGAGACGAGCCCGCGGACTGTGTGGGAGTCCTGGCTTTCGAAGGCGATGCGCGGCCGGAACCCGGCGTCCCGGAACAGGGCGTCGGTCAGGGAACGCAGTCCATAGCCTGGACCGAGTGCCACGAATGGCTCGGTCCGGATGTCCGCGAGCCGGGCCATCCGCTGCCGCGCCAGCGGGTGGGCATGGTGGACCACCAGCCGGAGCGGCTCACTGTAGAGCGGCGCCGAATCGAACGTGCCTCCGGGGGCGGCAACCGGGGCCGTCAGGGCCAGGTCGGCTTCCCCTGATGCCAGCTCCTCAAGGCATGCATCCCTGGCGCCTTGGCTCAGCCGAAACCCGGTAGCGGGGTGCCGGGCGCGGAAAGTGCTGATCAACAGGGGCAGCGTGGCCTCGCCGAAAGTGTGCTGGAAGGATACGGAAACCGTACCGCGAACCACCTCTGACTCAGTGCGCACCAGGTCCAGTCCGGCCTGGAACTCCGCGAGCGCTTGCTGGATGTAGGGCAGCAGTCTCCGGCCGGCAGGGGTCAGGCGGACCCCACGGCCGTCCCTCACCAGGAGCTCGGTACCGACTGCGGCGCTGGCCCGCGCCAGCGCACGGCTCACGGTTGACTGGGGTACGCCCAACAGCTCAGCGGTTTCCGTAACGTGCTCGGTCCGGCCGAGTTCGGCCAGCACCGGAAGGAGCGGAAGGAGCTGTGCCAGTTGGTTGCGGTCCGGTTTCACTGCCCCGATTCCTACCTCGCCGGCCAGGGAGCACCTGCCTCGGGTGTCCATGTGGACAGCCGGTGGCGCACACAGCCAATTGATTCGATTTTGCTATGAGTTTTACACAAAACATGCATTGGATGCATCAGTTGCGCCGGGACTACGCTGGCAGGATGCCACAGACTCAGCGCATCGGCACGGCCACTCCCCCACGCTGGACCGGCCACGCCAAAGGATCCAGGGCCTACGGGCGCATCCTCGCCGGACTGTCCTGCGCCGGTGTGGCCACGTTCGCCCAGCTCTACTCCACGCAGGCTGTCCTTCCGCTCCTTGCATCCGACCTGCAGGTCACCGCCGCCGAAGCCGCCCTCACCATCTCGCTGGCCACCGTTGGCCTGGCCGCCACCGTCATTCCCTGGTCATTCCTGGCAGACCGGATTGGCCGGGTCAAAGCCATGATGTGGGGCATTTCCGCGGCCACCGTCCTGGGACTGCTGGTGCCGCTGTCCACCGGGTTCGCGATGCTGCTGGTTTTGCGACTACTGGAAGGAATGGCCCTGGGCGGCATCCCCGCGATTGCCATCGCCTATCTCAACGAGGAGGTAAGCAAGGCCCACGCAGCGCTCGCGGCAGGAAGCTACGTAGCCGGGACCACCTTGGGCGGATTGTCCGGACGGCTCGTGGCGGGACCGGTGGGCGAGCTCTGGGGATGGCGGGCCGCGGCCTTGGCCGTTTCCCTGCTTGCGACAGCCGCCGCCGTCGCGTTCCTGGTCCTCGTGCCCAGGGCGCAGGGCTTCGTCCCCGCCCAGATGTCAGGACTCCGCGGAGCCCTGCGGACCCTCGGCGGCCACCTGCGCAATGTCCGGTTGCTGGCCATCTATGCGCAGGCCTTCCTGATGATGGGCGGTTTCGTGGCCGTCTACAACTATCTGGGTTTCCGCTTGTCAGGCGCGCCCTTCGGCCTCCCGGCCACGCTCATCAGCCTGATCTTCCTGGCGTACCTGTCCGGGACCTTCTCATCGCGCTGGGCTGCCACCATGACCACCCGCTTCGGGCGTCGCAACGTCCTCCTCGCAGGGCTTGTCCTCGCCATGGCCGGACTCGCCCTGACCCTGACCTCGAACCTGGTGCTGATCCTGGCCGGCCTGGTGCTGTTTACGGGCGGCTTCTTCGCGGCCCACAGCATCGGCTCCGGCTGGACCGGCGCCATAGCCAGCAGCGGCCGGGCGCAGGCGGCGTCCCTGTACAACCTGGCTTACTATCTTGGCTCCAGCCTGCTTGGCTGGGCCGGCGGCCTGGTCTTCCAGGCGTGGGGCTGGAACGCCCTGGCAGGAGCCGTGATCGTCCTGGCCTGCCTGACGGCCGCAACTGTCGCCGTCGTCCATCCCGGAACAGATGCCGCCGCATCCTGACGGCCCAGACCCCACCCGAATTAACAGGCTCCAAGGAACCGCCGGGCAGCCTGAATCTTCGGCGGGGCGTGCTCCGGCAACGCGGATGACGGCGTTTCTGCGGTCTAGGATGAACTGAGGACCCTTTGGAAGGACACGCAGTGAGCACGAATGCCAGGAACATCAGGCCGGGGGCGCACCTGGAACCCTTGGATGCCATTGACGAGAGGCTCCTGGCAGCCCTGGTGGCCGATGCCCGGATCTCCAACAAGCAACTCGCTGAAATGGTGGGAATTGCGCCGTCGACAGCCCTGATGCGCACGCGCGCCTTGTCCGAGCGGGGCATTGTGCAGGGTTACGAGGCAAAGTTGAGCCTCTCGGCGATCGGCAGGTCAGTGCAGGCGCTGGTAGCGGTGCGGCTCCGGGCGCACGACCGGGACCAGATCGACCGTTTCACTGCCCGCGTACCGCACCTGCCGGCAGTCCTTTCCACCTTCCACACCTCCGGCTCCGTGGACTACCTGCTGCACATCGCCGTCGGCAGCACCGAAGACCTGAGGGACTGGGTACTGGACAACCTGGCCACCGACCCCGTCGTGGGACATACCGAAACCACCCTGGTCTTCGAGCACATCCAGGGCAACCACGGGCCGCTCCCGGAATAGCGGCACCGGGCCGGGAACGGACTTACCTGGTGATGCCGTCTGTCAGGCGGCGGACCGCCGCCTGACAGACTGGACGAACGTCGTGGCAGAGAGTGCCAGCGCCGCAGCGCCGCATACCAGTACGAAGCCCTGGACCGCAGCGCCCATCCCGATCGCTGCGCTGGCCCACCCCAGGCCAAGGACCGGGACCGCGCTGCCCAAATAGGTAATGACGTAGACGGTGCTGATGATCTGGGCGTGCCTGGCCGGCTCCACCCTGGCCGCGACGTCATTGAACACGGTCCGGAACGCCAGCCCCTGCCCCACACCGGCGGCGACCGCAGCGGCCACCAGCAGCACAGGGCTGTGCCAGGCACCGGCTGCTCCCAGCATCACTACCGAAACGCCAAGGACGGCAAGGCCTGCCGGAACCGTGAACCGGCTTCGCACCGTGACCAGTTGGCTCAAGGCCGAAGCCCCCAGGGGCAACCCTGCCAGGATGCCGATCAGCGGCCTGGAATTCGTGGCAAGGACCTGGGCGAAGTAGCCCGGAGCCAGCGAGAGACTGAAGCCGAACACGGCGAAGCTGAGGAAGCCGACGCCGGATGCCAGCCAGAAGGCTCCGCGCGCCTGGCGTGAAACGGAAGGGCGCCGGGGCGCCAGGGCGTGAAGCGGACGGGTCGGGGCTGGGGCCAAGATGGCAGGGCGTGCGCGGATCAGGTACAGCGGAACGAGGAGCCCGGCGAGCAGCAGGGAGTGGACGACGTACGGGGCCGTGGTGGCGCCGGGAAGCAGCGACAGCAGGCCGCCGATGACCGGGCCTGCCGCGACGCCCCCCGAGGACGCCAGGAGCGTGAAGCGGGATGCCCACTCCGGCCGGGACGGAAGCAGCTCCCGCAGGGCGGCGGCACTGGCTCCGGTGGCAAGGGCCACAGCAGTTCCCTGCAGGGCCCTCCCGGCGCAGAGCCCGGCGAGCGTCTGCGCTTCCGCGAAGATCCAGCCGCCGGCCAGGCCTGTCAACACAGCCACCAGTAGGGCTGCCCGCCGGCCAATGTGGTCCGACCAGTGGCCGGCCAGCAGCAATGTGCCCACCAGCGCAAGGACGTAGCTGGCAAACGCTGCAGTGACATCCAGGCTTGAGAGTCCAAGGCGGGACTGCAGGAGGGGGTACAGCGGCGTGGCCAGGTTGGCGCCCACGAGGAGCATGAAAATGACCGCGCCCGAAATAACCAGCCGGGCCGTGGTGGAGGCATTCCACCCGGCGCTCGTGGCCGCTGCCGGGCGCATGCGCAGTTCACTGAAAACCGTCATCGTGCCGCCTTAGGGATCGCCGCGGCGGACAGTCCTTGTGGGACGCCGGGCGCGGATACAACTGTGATGCTTCAAGAGTGGGGCAGGATTGCGTGATCAAACAGTTCATCAATGGATAATTGAGCATAATCATCAAATATCGGCTCCAAATGTGCTGGAGAGTGACGATCGTGAACAAGTTGGACCCCACAGACCTGAAGATCCTCCTGGCCCTCATCAGGGATCCGCGGGCACAAATCGGCGAACTCAGCGAATCCCTGGGCATCGCAAGGAATACTGCCCAGTCCCGGGTGCGTCGCCTGCTCCGCGCAGGGGTCCTGCGTCCGGGCGGGCGCGAGGTGGACCTTGATGCCGTGGGCTACGACGTGGTGGCCTTCGTGACCATCGAAGTCTCCCACCGCGAACTCGACGGGGTGGTGGCAGCGCTGCGGCTCATCCCGCAGGTCCTGGAGGTCCATGAAATCTCCGGCCGCGGGGACGTCTGGTGCCGGGTGGTGGCCACGGATACGCACAATCTCCAGGCCTCCCTGCGCCAGGTCCTGAGGATCAAGGGGGTCATTCGGACCGAGACGGTACTGGCCCTGCACACCCATATCCCGTACCGGACCGAGCCCCTCATCAGCGGCCTCAGCAACGCCGCATCCGCGACGACTAGGATTTCCTGAATGACCATCATCGATAACGCCGTCTACGTCAACGGCGTCCGCCACGCGGAGCCCGAAAGCCTGGAGCAGACCTTTGAAACACTCGCCCGGCACGGTGGCATGGCGTGGATCGGGCTCTACCGGCCCACAGCGGAAGAAATGGCGGCTGTGGCGGCGGAATTCGGACTGCACGGCCTGGCGGTGGAGGATGCAGTCTCAGCCCACCAAAGGCCCAAACTGGAGCGGTACGACGACAATCTCTTCACCGTGCTGCGCCCTGCCCGCTACGTGGACGCCGACGAAACAGTGGAGTTTGGTGAGCTCCACGTCTTCACCGGCAAGAACTTCGTGGTGACGGTGCGGCACGCCGAAACGGCCGGAGTCGCCAGGGTGCGGCAACGGCTTGAGGCACGGCCCGACCTCCTGCAGCATGGGCCCGAAGCGGTGCTGTATGCCCTCCTGGACCGGGTGGTGGACGATTATGCACCGGTGGTGGCCGGACTCGAGAACGACATAGACGAGATCGAGGACCAGCTGTTTGGCGGAGACGCCTCGGTATCCCGCCGGATTTACGAACTGGCCCGGGAAGTCATCCAGTTCCAGCGCGCCATCCACCCGCTGCCGGAGATGATGGACCAGCTGAAGCGCGGTTTCGAGAAGTACGGGGTGGAGACCGACCTGCGGCACAGCCTGCGGGACGTTGAAGACCACGTTGAACGGGTTATCTCCCGGGCAGACTCCTTCCGCGATCTGTTGCAGAACGCCCTGACCCTGGATGGAACGCTGACGGCCAACCGGCAGAACGAGGCCAGCGCCGAGCAGAACGAACAGGTCAAGAAGATCTCATCGTGGGCGGCCATCCTGTTCGCACCGTCGTTCGTTGCCGGCATCTATGGCATGAACTTCGACAACATGCCCGAACTGCACTGGCCCGCGGGCTACCCGATGGCGCTGGGCCTGATGGTGGCCGTTGCGGCACTCATGTATGGAGTCTTCAAGAAAAAGGGCTGGATTTAAGCCGGACGCCCGGGGCCGCACCTTTCGTGGAAGGCGCTGCCCCGGGCGGGAAATGCGTTGTGGCCGGCCGCGGTCAGGTCAGGCGTTGGTCCTGCGCTTGAGCCAACCCCAGACGCCCGTTGCGACGAACAGGACCAGGCCGATGATGGCGAGCCAGAGCAGGCCCTTCACGACGAAGCCGAGGATTGACAGAATGAGCCAAATGACAAGAAGTCCGATGATTATTCCCATGGGGCCACTCTAGGCCCGGCCGGCTGCAGCGGACCGGGCATTCGACTGCGTTTCGCCCATCAACCTGCTGCGGCAAGGGCCGCCACGGTTGCACGCAGCTGCTTATTGGCCCCGAGGTCGAGCCAGGGGCGGGTGGATATGCCCCTCGGTGGCCCGGAACAGGGCAGCCGGCGCTCCCCCGGCCGCGGCCCTGGTCTTCTTCCCAGTGTCCTCCAGCTGGGGTGTCATCTTCCGGGTGAAATTCCCGGGTGCCATCGGTGCGTTCCAGACTGCCTCGTAGACGGTGCGCAACTGCGTCAGTGTGAACTCCCCGGGCAGCAGCTGGCTGCCCACAGTGGTGTATTCCATCTTGCCGGCCAGCCGGTTCAGGCCCTCGAGCAGGATCAGGGAGTGGTCAAAGGCCAGGGAGGTGCGCTTTCCGGTGAGGATTTCATAGACCGGATACCAGCCGGCGTCGGCCGCGTCGCTCCCCCCGGTAACGTCGGGCAGCGTGCCGTCGGTGGCCAGCAGGACCAGGTGGGCGACGGAGACCACACGCATGCGCGGGTCTCGGAGCGGAGCGCTGTAGGTCGCCAACTGTTCGATGTGGACCGGGAGGTGCCCCAAATCCAGCCCTGTTTCCTCGGCCAGTTCCCGGTGTGCGGCGTCGTCTGCGGATTCCATGGGGCCGACGAACCCACCGGGCAGAGCCAGCTGGCCCTTGAAGGGGTGGCTGCCGCGGCGCACCAAAGCCACCTGGAGCACGCCGCCGCTGACCGCGAAGACCACCAGGTCAGCGGTCAGAGCGACCGACGGGTAATCACCCGGCTGGTAGGACTGGAGGTAGTCCTTCTCGGCCTCCGAGCCGTTCATGCAGTGGTTCCTTCCAGGACGGTCCGGGTAGCCCAAGGTGGGGAGGTGAAGCCGTTCCGCTGGGCGAGGACCAGGTCAATGATCTCGGTGGCGGTCTTCATCCGACGGCTGTGCTCACCAGTGACCAGTATCCACGAGTGGCCTTCCTCGGTGAGGGTCTGCTTGAACCATTCGGTCATCCCGGCCCGTCGGTGCTCCCCCTCGCGCCACCCGTCGTCTTCAAAATCGACGCCGTCGTGGTCGGTGACGAGGTAGAGGTCCCGGCGGGGCAGGTGGTCCATGGCGTTGTAGGAGCCGTGGCTGCGCTCCCCCAGGTAGAACCGTTCCCACAAGGTGGTGGCGAGGGAGTCGGTGTCGGCGATGACCAGCGGGCAGGCATCGGCCGCTTCATTCTCCATCTGGTTCTAGCGGGTGGCGATGACGCTGAAGTCCTGGGCGGTCCATTCCATGTCCGCCAGCTCGGCATCCGGGTGTTGGGCGCGGAGTGCGTAGAACTTTTCGTAGGTGTAGTCCCGGCCGTATTCCGGGACGTCGGCGATTCGGGGGAACCGGGGGCGGTAATGCTCCATGAGGGCTTTGGTGAGGGTGGTGGTGCCGGTGGATTCGGCGCCGACGATGATGATGCGGGTGGCCAGCGCCTGCCGGGCCGGGGCGATCACGTACGGCCAGGCTGCGCCCAGGTCGTCGCGGCAGAACGTGCCGCTGACCGGGTAGGTGGCCCGGGTCAGGTCCACGAGGACGTGCTCGGCGCTGAAGTAGCCGGCGAGCTGGGCGCCGTATTCCTCGGAACTGAAGACTGCGTCGATGCTGGTAATCCCGTGGGATTTCAGGGCCAGGCGCATGAGCTCGTTCTGGGCCTTCCAGATTTCCTCGGAGTGGTAGTCCTCGGGGCAGTCGTTCGGCATGGCGATCACCTGGACGTTGGTGTCCTGGAATTCGGCGGCCAGCCATTCGGCCCGTTCGGTGACGGTGATGGATTCGAACCGGTTGCCCAGAACGAGGACGGCAACCTTGGTGGACTGCGCGGCGGCAGCGGCGATCAGGTGGGCGTGGCCGGCGTGCGGCGGGCAGAACTTGCCGATGACCATGGACTGGGTGAACATGTCAGGCTCCTGCCGGGACGGTGGTGGGGGCGATGGTCTCAGTGGTGCGGGTTCGCTTCCAGTCGATGAGGCCGTAGATGCAGAGGGCCAGGAAGCCGATGTACAGGATGCCGGTCAGGGCCAATCCGCGACTGAAGTAAAGCGGAATGGAGACAACGTCGATGAGGATCCAGACGTACCAGTGCTGGAAGATCTTCTTGGCCTGGCCGTAGGTGGCCAGCAGGGACGCGGTCAGGACGAAGGCGTCGGGCCAAGGCACCTGGGAATTGGTGCCGTGGGTGAGGACCATGGCGATGGCGGCCGTGCCAACGAGGGTTGCGGCGATGCCCAGGAGGGCTTCTTTGCCGCCGGCGTCCCGGATGGGCAGGTCGTCCTTGGCGGCCGTGTCGGCGTTACCGCGGATCCAGTTGATCCAGCCGTAAATGGCGACAGCCGCGAAGATCACTTGAAGGATGGTTTCACCGTAGAGTCCGGCGCCGAGGAACAGGATGATGAACGCGATGTTGTTCAGGATGCCGATGGGCCAGTTCCAGAGCTTCTGCCGGGCCACTCCATAGACGCATGCCCCGCCGGTAACGAAGCCGATGACCTCGATCCAGCTCACGGGGGCGCCGAGCAGGTTGGGGATTGCCGGGGAGTTCATCCAGTCGAGCAGCGTTGTCATCGTCATTCCATTTCGTAATTATCAAGCTGACAATTACAAGCTACAGGTTAATTATCAGTTTGATAAAAACCACGCTTGCAGCAGCAGTCCTGCCTCGGCGGGGCACCGGTTCCCTGGATGGCCACATTGAATCAGCGGCGTACGCGTGATGCCGTGTCGCGGAGGCGCTTGGGGTTGAGGACCCCGTCGATGTCGAGCAGGATGAGCGGCTTCACGAGTGGGTGGCCAGGCTGAAGACGAGCCAGAGGCTGGTGGCCAGACCGAAGACACCGACGGCGTAGCCGAGGGCCAGGGCCGACATCGCTGCGAGCCTGCCGCGGCTGCCGTCCTTCTCGATGCGGTGCAGTGCCACGTGGCCGGCGCCGACGGCGAACACCGCCAGAAGCGCCAGGCCCATGAAAACGAGCCCGGCCACGGCGACGACCGCGCAAGCGAGCGAAACCACCGACATTCCGTTGACCTTGTTCGTCCGCGCTGCAGCTGTCGTTTCCATGGGTCCCCCCACCCTTCGTCGATTGGGGCCGAGTCTACTGCGGGGACGCACCCCGCGGCGATAACCGCATGACCGGAATCCGGCCTCGCCGCCTGCTCTGCTGGCCGGCCATCCGGACGCGCGGCCGAAGGCGGGCGACAGCCCGTGTTGGTGACGGTGTGGGACTTGCTGGCGCCGCGCTGGGGACCGGCATATTTGGGAGCCGCGTAACTTCGGGGTATGGCTTTTCTGGAACCCATGGGAACTCAGGCATAAGCCCGTGGTCAGTCAGAGATCTGGCGCAAAGTGTCTATCGGGGACTGCCGGCAGGCATAGAACCTTACAAACTGTGGAGCTAAGGAGATTCGAACTCCTGACCTCTTCGATGCGAACGAAGCGCTCTACCAACTGAGCTATAGCCCCGGGATTGTCCGCAACCTGCGTGGTGCTCCAAGCCGGTGCGGAACCGGTGTCCTTAGGCTACAAATAATCGGCGCCCAACACCAAATTGGCGCGCCAGGACCGGCAAAGCGGCGGCAACGCTTTCCAGCCGCCTAGGCGCGGCGGCGCTGGAGGACGTCGTCGAGGTTGCTCAAGGCACTCTGCGCCTTGGTCAACTGCGGGGAACCGACAGGCTGGGACGCGGTCTCCGGGGTTTCGGCACCGGCTGCAGCCCCCTGCTTCAGCGACGGCTTGCCAACTGCTTTGGGAGCTTCCGGGAGTTCCAGCGGCAGGGGCTCGGGACGCTCAGCCTTGGCAGCTTCAACGTACGTCGGCTTGGGAACTTCAACGGGCTCCCACGGGGTGCCGGCGGGAGCACCTGCTGCGGCCGCTGCCGCGCTGGTGTCACCGGCGGCTACGGCGACGGCGAGGGCCGCCTCACGCAGCTCCACGGCAGTGAGCGGCTTCGCCTTGGCCTCGCCCGCTTCTGCGTCAAACAGAGGACTGTCGGGCCGGACCGGAGCGGCTTCGGGCTTGGGCGGAATGACGGGGTCCGCCTCCTGGTGCCGGGCAGGCGCACTCATGGCGGACCGGAAGGCAGCGTCTACCTTCGCTTTGCGGTCCCGGACGGCCAGCCACCGGACAAGTGCCACCGATCCGGCGGCCACCGCAAAAGTGGTGAGGGGAAGGACGGCCGATCCCACACCGAAGGGAAGGAGCACACCTGAGATGAAGGCGGTCACCAGGCACAGCATGCCCGCAAGGGCCACGGCGGTCCGGCCGTACCGGATGCGGAACCGGGCCGGGGACGGGGTGCTGGCAGCGCCTGCGGCACTCTTCCTGGGTTCCATGGCTTTCTCCTGCTGGGCGGCGACGTTCAGGACCTTGCCGGCGGGCTGGTCCGGCCTGTCATCGGCGGGGACCTCTGGAAGGAAGTCGCCGACGGCCTGGACCTGGCTCCTGCGGTTCCGGAGGACGTATGGGGCTACCCAAAGGATCCAGAGCACGACGGCAACCACGAGGATCACTGAGCTGCTAAGGGGGAAGTCCACACTCAAAACCGTATGAGCATCATGCCTGCTCAGGCCGCATTAGCCCCGGTGTGTCGTACCCCTGTCCACAAACCGATGGATTTATGACCGGCGGGACGCCAGCCAGGGGGCCAGCAGTCCCTCCGGGACTTCTTCCGAGGTCAAGGCAAACGAGCGGTGGTCCGCCCACCGGCCGTTGATGTGCAGGAAACGAGGCCGGTATCCCTCATCCCGGAATCCCAGCTTCTCCACCACGCGCAGGCTGGGCCCATTCTCCGGCCGGATGTTGATTTCCATCCGGTGCAGGCCAAGGGTCCGGAAACAATGGTCAGTCACCAAGGCCACGGAGGTGGGCGCGATCCCCCGGCCGGCCCGGCCTTGGTCCACCCAGTACCCCAGCGTGGCCATCATGGCCGAACCCCAGACAATCGATGAAACCGTCAACTGCCCCACGATCGCAGGGTTCCGGAGCCCCGGCGTCCGCTCGGTGATGACGAAGGGAAGCGCTGTTGACTGGGCCGCCTGCGCGTTCAGTGAGCGCACCATGTGCCGGTAGTCGGGCAGCCCGCCTCCCGGTTCCGGGTTGGAGGCTTCCCAGGGCGCCAGCCACTCACTGTTCCGGGACCGCACCTCGGTCCATTCCGTTTTGTCGCGGTAGCGGATGGGCCGCAGGACAAGGTCACCGCATTCGAGGGTGACCGGCCAGATGGGACCGGTACGCACGGCGCTAGCTGGAAAGACCGGCAGTGAAACCGGGCAGCCATTCCCGCAGGCCGGGGCCCAGGTCATCGCTGTCCACGGCCAGCTGGACGCAGGCCTTCAGGTAGCTGAGCTTGTCCCCGGTGTCGTAGCGCCGGCCGCGGAACACCACGCCGTAGACCCCGTAGCCCTCACCGTCTCCCGAAGCGAGTTCCTGCAAGGCATCGGTCAGCTGGATCTCGCCGCCGCGGCCCGGTGCGGTGTGCTCGAGGACATCGAAGACGGCGGGGTGCAGGACGTAACGGCCGATCAGCGCCAGGTTGGACGGCGCTTCCTCAGCTGATGGCTTCTCCACGAGCCGGTTGACGCGGACATAGTCCTCGCCGTCCAGTTCCTGGACATCGGCGCAGCCATAGGCACTGATCTGTGCGGGCTCCACTTCAATCAGGGCGACCACGGAGCCACCAGTCTTCGACTGCACATCGATCATGGTGCTGAGCAGTTCGTCGCGGGCGTCGATGAGGTCATCTCCCAGCAGGACAGCGAAGGCTTCGTCGCCAACGTGTTGTTTGGCGCGGAGTACGGCGTGGCCCAGGCCGTGGGGGTCGCCTTGTCGGACATAGTGGATGTCGCCCAACTTGCTGGCCGCCTGGATGGAGGCAAGCTTTTCAGTGTCCCCCTTGTCGGCGAGCGTCGATTCAAGCGAGGGCACCCGGTCGAAGTGGTCTTCCAGTGCACGTTTGTTACGGCCCGTAATCATGAGGATGTCGTTCAGGCCAACATGGACGGCTTCCTCCACCACATACTGGATGGCAGGTTTGTCCACCACGGGGAGCATTTCCTTCGGCATTGCCTTGGTGGCCGGCAAGAACCTGGTGCCCAGGCCCGCTGCGGGGATGACGGCTTTGCGGACTCTGGGGTTACTGGTAGTCACCGGACTAATCTAACGTCAGCGTCAAGCATTTCAGTAACCATTGGCCCCGCGGGCCCTCATCCGCCTGTGACGCCATTGAACGCGGGGCACCAAGGAAGGACACCATGCCGCAGGAGACGAATCCCTCCAAGGAAGATATCCGGACAGCCCACCGGCGCCGGCGGGCCCTACGGACGGAGGCTGAGCTGGAAGCCGCCGGCTCGGCCCTGGCCCGCCACGGGGAGGCATGGGCAGCATCCGTCACTGCAGGGCAGCCTGGCACCGTATGCGTCTACCTGGGTGTCGGGAAAGAACCTCCCACTATGCCGCTGGTCAAGGCGCTGCACGGGAGCGGCCACGAGATCCTGCTGCCCGTGTGCGAGCCGGGCCGTGAGCTGAGCTGGGTGTTCTGGACCCCGGACACCGGCTTCGAACGCAGCAGCTACGCGCCCATCCTGGAACCCACCGGGCGGCGGCACGGGCGCGAGGTGGCGGGCGCCGCCTCGGCGCTCATCATTCCCGCCACTGCCGTGGACCTGTCCGGCAACAGGATCGGCCAGGGTGGCGGCTACTACGACACCTTCCTGGGCCATCTCTCCGCCGTCGGGAAGGAAATACCGCTGGCCGCTGTTATCTACGACGATGAACTGCTTCCCGCGGGCCGGATTCCTGCCGAGGAATTCGACCGCACTGTCCCGGGCGTCTTGCTGCCGTCCGGGTACCGTCGCCTGTCGGGTGGCAACTGAGCCCGGTCCCCACCGGGCGCAGTGATAGAATTAGCACTCAGGCCCTGCGACTGCTAACGGACTACCGGATGGCAGCACGGGACCTCTCGTTTGCCCAAGAGGAGGAGCACCAGTGCCAACATATGCTTACGCCTGCAAGGATTGCGGCCACGCCTTCGAAATCGTCCAGTCGTTTTCGGACAGCAGCCTGACATCCTGCCCCGAATGCGAGGGCACGCTGCGCAAGAAGTTCAACAGTGTGGGCGTGGTTTTCAAGGGCTCAGGTTTCTACCGCACCGACTCCCGCGATTCCAAGGGCAGCTCCGTGTCCCCCGCTCCGGCTGCGGCACCAGCGGCGCCCGCCCCGGCTGCTGCGGCCAACTAGCCCCAAGCACTGATAACGACGACGGCCGGCGCCTTGTGGTGCCGGCCGTCGTTGTCCACATAGCCGCCGCCCCCACTGTCCCGGCGCTTTGGCCACCAATAGCGTGGCCGTATGCCTGCATATCCCCGCCGCGGCCGCGACAGCCTCCGAAGTCCCACGAGCACCCGCAACGCCGCCCGTCCCCCCAGGGCGAACCAACGTATCCCGGTACGGCTGGCCCTTTGGTTGGGCCGCAACCGCCGCCTGGCCGCCGCCCTGCTGCTGTGCGCAGCTGCGGCCATCACGGTCAATCAACTGACACCCGCCCCGCTCTCCACCGTGACCGCCCTGGCTGCCGCACGGGATCTGCCGGCCGGTACCGCCCTAACGGCGTCAGACCTGGCCAGCGTCCAGGTGCCGCCCGGAATGGTGGCAGAAGGCTTCCTCCAAGACACCGCAGCGGCCGCCGGCAAACAACTCGCGGCACCGGTGCGAGGAGGCCAGCTCATTACGGACGCACAGCTCCTGGGCCCGGGCCTCCTCACAGGGACACCTCCGGGCTCGGCCGCGGTTCCGCTGCGGATGGCGGACCCGTCATCCATCCAGCTGGTCTCACCCGGCCAGTTGGTCAACGTCGTGCTCACCTCGGCCAACGGGTTCGACCAGCAGGGTCCTTCCGAGGTGCTGGCAGCTGCTGTCCCAGTACTGTGGACCTCGAACAAGGGTGGCCAGAGCGGACAGTGGCTTGGGACGGCAGAGACCGACGGGTTGATCGTGGTAGCGGCAAACGCAGAACAATCATCCCGGCTGGCTGGAGCTTCAACGCAGGGCCGGCTCTTCTTCGTGCTGGTCGGTCCGCAGTGACGCCACCGCCGGGGTTCCCGGACACCCCGGGATTGCCCTCGGCCCGGAGGCAATCCTGCCGGTCAGCCCCAGTGCGGCGGTTTCTGTTCCTTCAACCACGCGTCGTGGTCGTCCTCACGGTCACCCCAGCTGCGGGCGTCATCTTCCGCGGCCTTGCTGGGCAGGATACCTTCGGTGCCCGCGGTTGCCCGCGCCGCCGCCGGAGCTGGCTGCGGAATACCTGCCGGACTCGCTTCGTCAGCTGCCGTTTCGGACTTCTTGTTCTCGCTCATGTCTTCCCCGGCCCGATCTTCCACGGGCCCCTCCTCCTTGGCAACACTGTCTTCCACGTCCACGCCGTCAGCCTCGTTGGTATCCAGGCCAACGGAACGCCGGCCCTGGCTTGGGCGGACGCCCTCGGCGGGGTCACCGGCGTCGTACCGGTTCCCGCCAATGCCGTTCCCGGGCAGGTAAGAAATCCCGCTGACCGGAGCTGCATCGATACCATTGAGCGCCTGGTCAACGTCGTCGTCAAGGAATCCGGCCGAGTTGGCGGCCCTGCCCGGCAGCACCAGGTTCTCGAGGCCGAGGTACCCGGCAATACGGTCGGCACAGGACGACGGGTCGGTGAACACCTCGATGGTCCACAACGGCATATAACGCCATCCCAGGCGTTCCAGCAATTGCGGACGCAGCCTGCTGCGTTCCCGCACGCTCATGGTGCGGTACTGCCCGGTGCCGTCTGACTCGATGGCCACGGGGCGTGGCAGGTCGGCTTCGTCCTTGCCCATGGTGTTCAGCGGGTCAGCCGCGGCCACCACGTCGATGGCGCCGTCGTACTGGTGCCAAACCCGGGCACCGCGGGCGCGTAACCGGTCGCCCAGGTCGGCGACCAGGGGGTCCGCACCGAGCGCCTGTTCGCTGGCGGCGGCCCGGGACGCCGGTGTGCCCAGGTCGGTGTTACCGGAAATTTCGCGGTTCAGCAGCGTGTACAGGTCCACCGCCCCGTGAGTGAGCCTGGTGTGGTCCAGGTCCTCAGGCCGGAAGCAGGTGAGCACGTGCATGGACCGGCGCGCCCGCGTCATGGCCAGGGCGAACTTCTCCCGGCCACCTTCCGCGGAGAGCGGACCGAAGTTGTGGAGCGCCCGGCCGTGCGGGGTGCGTCCGAAGCCTGGCGAGAAAATAACGTGATCGCGGACCAACCCTTGGGCCCGTTCCAGATCCACAACCCTGAAGGACTCAGGGCCGGCACCGAAGAACCCCGCCATCCCGGGCTGGTTGGACAGCTGAAGGCGGATGGACTCGCCGATCCTGGCGGCGTGCCGCAGGCTGGCGGTGACCACGGCAAGCGAGGTACGCGGACGCAGCCGGGCGTGTTCGAATACGAGCTCAACCACCCGGTTGACCTCAGCCACTACGGACTCCACGCCTTCGTGGTCAGCGCTGGGCAGGCCGGTACCGTCGGGCAGGTACTCCACGAGCAGCGACCGGTCCAGGCCCGTGGCCGACTGGCCTTCCGGGAGCCGGCGCAGGCCGCCGTCGTAAAAATTCTTGCTCAACTGCAGGACGAGGTCCTCGTCCACAGCCCGGTACACCACGTTGAGCCGCCATACCGGAAGCACCGCAGAGAGGGCGGTGAACGCGCTCTCCACCCGGTGATGGGCGGACTCACCGGCGGCGAGGCGCTCCACACCGACGGTAAAGGTCCGGGGCGACGCGATGCGCGGGTCGCCGAACGCAATCACCTGGCGTGCGCGGGCGATGGACGGCAGGACGGCCTGCAGCGACGTGGCCTCGGCATCGAGGATCACGACGGCGTCGAAGTGCTGTTCCGCCGGGAGCAGCCCGGTCATCAGGTAGGGGCTGACAGACCACACCGGAACCAGCGTGCCGATCAGGTCAGGGGCCTGGGCGGTCAGGGACGGAAGCGATACCCGGCCGTCCTTGAGCAGGCTGCGCAACAGACCGGCCTGGCGCGGCTGTTCGGCGATGGCTCCGCGCCAGCGTTCCGCCAGGTCCCAGCGGAGGCGCGCGGCGCCGCTGGCGATGTGGGCGTTGTCCGCCAACCGGAACTCGGCTTCGAGCTGGCGGAGGGCGTCGCCGTCGGACATGGCCAGGTAGTCATCGCCGCTGATCATTGCCTCCAGCGCGGACTGCCACCAGGCCAGTTCCAGTTCGGCGGCAACGGACCGTTCCGGGACTTCCCGCTCCGCGAGGTCGGCGAGGAGTTCACCGAGGCCGTGCTCACGCATGTTTTCGATCAGGAGGGTACGTTCCGGCAGCGTCTTGAGGGTGTCGGTGTCCGCCACAAGGCGTTCCAGCCGGTCCATCAACTGCCCGTACGGCGCAGCGGCGAGGGATCCGCCGGCTTCCGTGTGCCGGAGTGCCTGTCCCAACTGCGCCAGCTCCCCGTCCAGCGACCGGTACATGGCGTTCATTTCGGCCAGGCCGGACGGTACTGCGGGATGGCGTTGGGTGGTGGCGTACCCCGCCCAGAGGGCGCGTTGCTCCTGAACCAGGACCAGGGAGGTGTGCAGGTCCGCGATGTGCACGCCCGGGCGGACATATTCCTTGGCCACCCGGCGAAGCCTGGAGCGCTGCATCGAGGTCATCTCGATGCCGCGTTCACGGCGCCACGCCGACGGGGCCGTGGCGGAAATCAGGTCCGTCACGGGCCGGTCAAAGATGTCCGGCGTGAACTTGTCCAGGCTTCCGCGGACGGCAACCAGCAGCTCCAGCTGCTCACCCCATTCGGCAAAGGACTCCCCCAGGCGGATTTCGGCGTGCTCGGCAACGGCATCCATCCGCTCGCGCAAGGCCGGGAGGCTCTTGGCAACGGAGCGGACCAGGTCCTGGGCTTCCTCGGTTTCCTTGCGGGTCAGCAACCGCGCTCCATGCCATGGGCTGGTAGTGGCGGCCTTGCTGAAGCTTCCCAGTTCGGCGGCACGGCGCAGCCTGCCGGCCAGCTCCTCCCGGTCCCGGATGCTGTCCAGGACACTTCGCTTCAACCGGACGGTGGTGGCAGGTGCCGGGTGGATTGAGGTGAGCTCCGCGAGTGATTGCATGGCCTGGTAGGGCGAGCAGCCCCATCGCTCGCGGACGTTGTGGAGCGACGCCACGTGGTCCATGAGTGCATGCCGGTGCCCGGTCAGCGTGGTGTGGAGGTTGCCAAGCTGCGGTTCCAGCGACTTTTCGTTGCGGACGATCGCCCGCACCAGTTGCCCCTTCAGCTGCTGGGCAGTGACGTTCCCGGTGAGCTGGAACAGGATGGACTCCAGCCCCAAGGATTCCAGCTGGCCGGAGACCTCATTCAAGCTGGCCCGGCGGTCACCCACCACCAGTACCGTCTTCCCGGCGTCCACCAGGGCACCGATGGTGTTGATGGCGGTCTGGGTCTGGCCGGTACCCGGCGGGGCGCTGACCACGAGGGAGTCCCCGGCACGGGCAGCATCGATCACATATTGCTGGTCCGTGTCCGCGTCCAGCAGCAGCAGCTCATCCTTGGGATGCCTGTTGTCCAGGTGCGGGAAACGCGAGGGGTCCGGATCCTGGACGTCCACCACCTCGCCCCCGGCCGCAGTGGCCAACGCGGACACGATGGGGTGGGAGTCGTTGATCCAGGGGTCGTCCAGGTTGCCGGAGAGATCGGCGAAGGTCGAGACAAGCAGGTTGTGCTGGGTTTCGGCACCGTGGATGGGCCGGATCAGCGCGGCCAGCCGGTCCAGGACGGGCTGGGGGTCGAACCGGGCGGTGCTGTAGGCGAGGCGAGTTACGGCGTTGACGTCAAAGACGATCCCGTGGATGTTCTTCAAGTGCCGCACCAGGGCAGGGTTGATGTGCGCCTGCTCGGTGAGCTGCAGCTCGAAGTCGTCCTCCCCCGGACGGACGGTGAGGGAGATGGCGGTCAGCATGACGGGGGCGGACACACGCTGGGGCTTGCCCCCGACGGCGGACGTCCACACGACGGTGCCTGCGGACAGGTATCCGGCGTCGATGCCGCGGTCGTTGGAGAGCTCGAAAATCTTTGACCGGATGTTGCGCGATGCCCTGGCCGCGACCACGTACTGCTGGCGGTCCCGGATCAGCGTGGACAGGCGTGTGCGGCGCCCTGCCATGAGTTGGGCGAGGCCCGAGGGATGCGCCGATGTGAGGTCGATGGAGCCTTCGGGAGTCTTCGTGAAGCGCAGCATCGTGTCCGCGCCAGTGACGGGTTTAAGCCCGGACAGCCATTTGCGAAGCTCTTCCGAGCCTTCCGGGTGGCCTTGACCAACTGACACTTCTGCCTTCTTTTCTGCGTTTGCACGTGACGTCCTGGACCATACCGGCATAGATTCGAGAGTAGCCGCTCTGGTGCCGGACTTTGGCGACCGCAACACTGGAGCACAGGAAATTGGGGGGATTCTCCCGGGAAAAACAGTGGCCGGCCTCCGCTGGCGGAGGCCGGCCACTCAAGGGGCTATTCCCATTCGATGGTTCCCGGCGGCTTGCTGGTGACGTCCAGCACCACCCTGTTGACGCCGTCCACCTCGTTGGTGATCCGATTGGAGATCCGGGCCAGGAGGTCGTAGGGCAGGCGCGACCAGTCCGCCGTCATCGCGTCCTCGGAGGATACGGGACGGAGCACGATCGGGTGGCCGTAGGTGCGGCCGTCGCCCATCACGCCGACACTGCGGACGTCGGCAAGCAGCACCACGGGCATCTGCCAGACCTCGTCGTCCAGTCCGGCGGCGGTCAGTTCGGCACGCGCGATGGCGTCCGCCTTGCGCAGCAGGTCCAGCCGTTCCTTGGTGATGTCGCCGACGATCCGGATACCCAGGCCGGGGCCCGGGAACGGCTGGCGGCCGACGATCTCCTGCGGCAGTCCGAGCTGCGCGCCCACGGCACGGACCTCGTCCTTGAACAGGGCGCGGAGCGGTTCAACGAGCTCGAACTGCAGGTCCTCCGGCAGGCCGCCCACGTTGTGGTGGCTCTTGATGTTGGCAGCACCTTCGCCGCCGCCGGATTCGACGACGTCCGGGTACAGGGTGCCCTGGACCAGGAATTTGATCTTCTCGCCATGGGCGGCTGCCTCGGCGATGATGGCCAGTTCCGCTTCCTCAAAGGCGCGGATAAATTCACGGCCAATGATCTTGCGCTTGGTTTCGGGATCGCTGACGCCCGCCAGCGCCGAAAGGAAACGCTCCTGTTCGTTGGCGACGTACAGCTTCACGCCGGTGGCGGCGACAAAGTCGCGCTCCACCTGCTCTGCTTCGCCTTCGCGCAGCAGGCCGTGGTCAACGAAGACGCAGGTGAGCTGATCGCCCACGGCGCGCTGCACCAGGGCAGCGGCCACGGCGGAGTCGACGCCGCCGGAAAGGCCGCAAATGACCCGGGCGTCCCCCACCTGCTGGCGGATGCGTTCCACCTGCTCTTCGAGGATGTTGCCGGTGGTCCAGTTGGGTTCCAGCTTGGCGCCCTTGAAAAGGAAGTTCTCCAGGACCTGCTGGCCGTAGGCAGAGTGCTTGACCTCCGGGTGCCACTGCACGCCGTACAGGCACTTTTCCTCATTGGCGAACGCCGCGACTTCCGCGCCGGCGGTCGTGGCCAGGACGTCGAAGCCTTCGGGAGCCTCGTGGACGGAGTCGCCGTGACTCATCCAGGTCTTTTGGTGCTGCGGCATGCCTTCCAGCACGGAGCGACCGTCGCCCAGGATGGTGGTTTCGGTGGATCCGTACTCCCGCAGCCCGGTCTTGTCCACCTTGCCGCCCAGGGCGTTGGCCATGGCCTGGAAGCCGTAGCAGATGCCGAAGACGGGCACACCCGCTTCGAAGAGGTCGGCACCGACGCTCGGAGCGCCGTCGGCATAGACGCTGGAGGGGCCACCGGACAGGATGATGGCGGCGGGATTCTTGGCCAGTAGCTGCTCGGTGGTGTAGGTATGCGGAACCACTTCCGAATACACATTCGCTTCCCGGACGCGGCGGGCAATGAGCTGCGCGTACTGGGCACCGTAATCAACAACCAGCACCGGCTTCTGGGAAGTCTGGGATGCAGTGGGAGTAGTCACCGTAATAGCCTACTTTGCGCCGTTGCACCGACGCACCTTGAGAAGCCTCCCTGTGACGGAGCAGACGTCCTTAAGGGCCGAAACTCCTAATAGCGCTGCGGCGCCTGCGGGTTGGCGGCGAGTTCGGCCTCCACCTCTGCGTGGAACTTCTTCTCGACAATGAAGGACAGGAACGGCACCACGCCGCCGAGGGCCAGCAGGACCAGCTTCAGGAACGGCCAGCGCATGAGGGACCAGAGCCGGAAGTTGGAGATCAGGTACACCACGTACATCCAGCCGTGCACGATCAGGACCGTGACGGAGATGTTGACACCGTTCAGGACGGCGGGCGGTTCGGCGTCGGCGAATCCGAAACCGAAGGGCTGGCCGGTGAGTGCGCTGGTGCCGCCGGCGAACAGGTACTGTCCGAAGCCGTATCGGACCACCAGTTCCGCACACAGCAGGAGCAGCATGGTGCCGGTCAGGTAGGCCATGACCTTGTAGAACTTCAGGGCCGACCGGATCTGCGCTTCGGTGCCGCCGAAACGGCGCTTCTTGCCGGTTGTCTTGGCGCCGGTGGCCTGCGGCGAGGGGGTGGCCGGTTTCGGATCAATCATGGCTGTACCTTCTGCTGGTGCTGATCAGGTTGCTGCTGTTCGTTCTGCTGCTGGTCGTTCTGGTGCTGGTCCGGGGCATCGGAGTCCTCGGCGTCGTCGAGGGCTTCTTCAAGGTCCCGGTGGTAGTCGTCCTTGACCAGCCGCCACCAGATGAAGATGGCGAAACCGGCAAAAACCACCCACTCGATGGAGTAGAAGAGATTCAGCCAGTTGATCTGCTGCGACGGCGGCTGCGGGCCGATGTTCAGCGGCAGCAGGCTGCCGGGCACTGACGCGGCGCTGACATCCTTGCCGCCCACCACCTCGGCCGTGGCCGAGACGAAGCCAGGGTAGCTGCTGACGCCCCAGTAATTGATGAGTTCTGCGACAGAAACTGCCGAGGCCTCCCCGGCTTTGGGAGCCTTCCCGGGAACCGGCGCTTCAGAGGGAATCAGGCGTCCGGTCAGTTCCACAAGGCCCGACGGCGGGGCTGCCGCGTCGGCAGGGTCCGCGACCCAGCCTCGTGCCACCGGGATCCAGGTTTGCGGGGACGCAGCCGCGCCCGTCAGGGTGGGGGCGCCGTTGACGGCGAAAGCGGAAACGACCCAGTATCCGGTTTTTCCGTCATGGAGCCGGCCGGGGACGAGCACCTGCTTGTCGGGACTGTAGGTTCCTTGGGCGGTGACCATCTGGTCTGAGGCGCTGCCGTGGAAGAACTCCCCGGGCTGGAGGGTGCCGGTGAGCGGCTGGACCTGTTCACTGGCGGGGTTGACCGGCGCTTCGGGCTGGGTGGAACGGCCGAACTGCCACTGGCTGAGCAGCACGAAGACCCCGGAGAGTGCGATCGCGAAGATGAAGCCTGCGATCCATCGGGGTTTAAGGGCTGTTTTCCACACGTCTTAACCGTACTTCGTACTTCTGTAGAACAACTAAACGCCTGGTGGGTCCGGTTGCTGCGGGGGTCCGGGCCGTCCTAGTGGTCGAAGAACACCAGGCTGGAATTGATGAGCTCGGCGATGACTTCTGCGTCGTAGGCCCGCCTCAGGGATTCCCGGAAGGATTCTTTGGACAGCGACCGGGCCAGCGTTGCCAGCACCTCCAAGTGGTCCGAGAACGAACTGGCGGGGGTGGCGATCAGCAGGATGACGGTGGCCGGACCGTCCGTGGCGCCGAAGTCCAGGGCATGGCCGTACTTGGTGATTCCGACGGCGATCGACGTGCGGGAGACGAACTCACTGCGGGCGTGCGGCAGGCCGACCCCGCCGGGAAGGCCGGTTGCCAGCTGGTGCTCGCGGGCGTTGACGTTCTTGAGGAATCCGTCGAGGTCGGAAATCCGCCCGGCGGCGTAGAGCCGTTCGGCCAACTGGTTGGTGGCGTCGGTCTTATCCGTCGCCTCCAGCTCCAGGATCACCATCTCGGGGGTGGTGAGTTCGGCGTCATACGGGTCAAGTGGTTCCGCCAAGGCGTATCCCTTCAGTCAGCAGTGCGGGGTGAACGGCCCCTCAGCGCAAGGGCACGATGTCTTCCACGCCCAAGCGGGCGGCGTCCGCGGATTCGTCGTCCGGCTGTTGCTGGCTGAGGCGCTCGGCCTCCACCCTGGCAATGTAGTGGCGGACTTCGTTTTCGCGCTGCGCGTCACTCCAGCCAAGAACGTCACCCATCAGTTTAGCGACAACGGGGGCAGCGGACACGCCCCGGTCCCACGCCTCGATCGAAATCCGCGTACGGCGGGTCAGGACGTCCTGTACGTGCCGGGCGCCCTCGTGGGTGGCGGCGTAAACGGCTTCGGCCTGGAGGTAGTCATCGGCCCCGGGGATGGGTTCGGCCAACTCCTTGTCCTGCTCGATGATGGCCAGGACCTCGGGTGCCATCGACCCGTACCGGTTGAGGAGGTGTTCGATCCGGGCCACGTGCACGTCCGATTCCTCGGCGGTGCGGTTCCGCCGGTTCCAGGCGGCCCGGAAGCCGCTGGCACCAAGG
Source organism: Pseudarthrobacter sp. fls2-241-R2A-127 (assembly GCF_030209355.1). Classification (GTDB taxonomy): domain Bacteria; phylum Actinomycetota; class Actinomycetes; order Actinomycetales; family Micrococcaceae; genus Arthrobacter. The sequence goes on along the minus strand of NZ_JARVSF010000016.1, from coordinate 3,454 downwards.
AGCGGAATGGTTTCGGTGCAGCTGGGCGGAACCCGTTCATCCATGGTGCGGGTGGCCTCGTCCACGGCGTCCTTGGCCATGACCCGGTACGTGGTCCACTTGCCGCCGGCCACCACCACCAGCCCGGGAACAGGGTGCGCCACCACGTGTTCGCGGGAGAGCTTGGCGGTGGAGTCGTTCTCTCCGGCCAGCAGCGGCCGCAGTCCGGCGTAGACCCCTTCAACGTCTTCCCTGGTCAACGGCCGCTTGAGCACCTTGTTGACGTGTTCGAGGATGTAGTCGATGTCCTTGCTTGAGGCGGCCGGGTGGGCCTTGTCCAGGTGCCAGTCAGTGTCCGTGGTGCCGATGATCCAGTGCCGTCCCCACGGGATGACGAACAGGACAGATTTCTCCGTCCGAAGGATCAGACCCACCGTGGACTGGAAGCGGTCGCGGGGAACCACCAGGTGGATGCCTTTGGAGGCGCGGACTTTCAGCTGGCCGCGGTCGGTGACCATGGCCTGGGTTTCGTCAGTCCACACGCCGGTGGCGTTGATAACCTGCTTGGCGCGGATGCTGAATTGCGTCCCATCCTCCCGGTTTTCCACCTTGGCGCCCACTACCCGTTCACCTTCGCGGAGGAAGTCCACCACTTTCATCTGGTTCACGGCATGGGCGCCATAGTAGGCAGCCGTGCGGACCAGATTGGCGCAGTATTTGGCGTCATCCACCTGGCCGTCGTAGTAACGGATGGACCCCACGAAGGCGTCATCCTTCAGGCTGGGGGCGGCGCGCAGGGTACCGCGGCGGCTCAGGTGCTTGTGGAACGGCACCCCCCGGCTGTGGCCGGCGGAAACTGACATCACGTCGTACAGGGCGATGCCCGCGCCCACGTAGGGACGCTCGATGAACGGCTTGGTGAGCGGATACAGGAAGGGCACCGGCCGGGCAAGGTGGGGAGCAATCTCGGACAGCAGGAGTCCGCGTTCCTGCAGGGCTTCCTTGACCAGGGCGAAGTCCAGCATTTCCAGGTACCTCAGGCCACCGTGGATCAGTTTTGAAGAGCGCGAAGAGGTGCCGGCCGCCCAGTCGCTCGCCTCGACGATGCCAACGCTCAGTCCTCGCGTCACGGCGTCCAGCGCTGCTCCGGTGCCGACGATGCCGCCGCCGACGATCAGGATGTCCAGTTCCCGACCCGGTTCGGTGGTGGCCCGCAGCCGCTCGATCGCCGCTTCCCGGGCTTCCGGTCCGAGGACCCCGCCGTTTACAGGAACACTCTTCATTGAACGCCTCCAGTGCCTCTAGTGCCGCCAGTAAGCCCACACTACTTGCAACCGGCGTCCTTTGGGCAGGGCAGCGCGGACCGCGCTGCCCTGCCTCCGGGTCAGTTTCCCTCGTAAGGCGACACGACGACGTCGACCCGCTGGAATTCCTTCAGGTCCGAGTAGCCGGTGGTCGCCATGGAGCGCCGCAGCGCACCGATGAGGTTTGACGTGCCGTTGGTGTGGTGGCCCGGGCCGAAGAGGACTTCCTCGAGCGGGCCCACGGTGCCGACGTTGGCGCGGTCGCCGCGGGGCAGTTCCGTGTGGTGCGCTTCCTGGCCCCAGTGCCATCCCTTGCCTGGTGCTTCCTCCGCCCGGGCCAGTGCGCTGCCCAGCATGACGGCGTCGGCGCCCATCGCGATGGCCTTGACGATGTCACCCGAGGTGCCCATCCCGCCGTCGGCAATCACGTGCACGTAGCGGCCGCCGGACTCGTCCATGTAGTCACGGCGGGCGGCAGCGACGTCGGAGATGGCTGACGCCATGGGCGAGTGGATGCCCAGGGCGCGCCGCGTGGTGGTGGTGGCGCCGCCGCCGAAGCCCACCAGCACACCGGCCGCACCGGTGCGCATCAGGTGCAGGGCGGGCGTGTAGCCGGCGGCGCCGCCGACGATGACGGGGACGTCGAGTTCATAGATGAACTGCTTCAGGTTCAGCGGCTCGTGGTTCTTGGAGACATGCTCGGCGGACACGGTGGTCCCGCGGATGACGAAGATGTCGACGCCGGCGGCCACGACTGTCTTGTAGTGTTCCTGGGTGCGCTGCGGGGTCAGGGACCCGGCCACGGTGACACCGGCTTCGCGCATCTCGGCCAGGCGGGACGTGATGAGCTCGGGCTGGATGGGTGCGAGGTACAGTTCCTGCATCCGTCCGGTCACGGCCGGGCTGTTGGTTTCATCCTCCAGGGCAGCGATCTCGTCGAGGACCGGCTGCGGATCCTCATAGCGGGTCCACAGGCCTTCGAGGTCCAGCACGCCGAGGCCGCCCAGCTTGCCCAGGGCAATTGCAGTGGCCGGGGACATGGCCGAATCCATCGGCGCTGCGATCACCGGCATGTCGAACTGGTACGCGTCGATCTGCCAGGAGACCGAGACATCCTTGGGGTCACGGGTGCGACGGTTGGGGACGATTGCAATGTCATCCAGGGAGTAGGCACGACGCCCACGCTTGCCACGGCCGATCTCGATCTCATAAGTCACTGCTCTAGGTTATCCCAGCAGGCATCCTGTACAGGCCGGGACGGGAGTGGCGCCCTACCCGCCACTCCCCACCTGGTCGCGTGCATCGTTGTCCCATCCACGGTCCTGGGCCGGGCAAGGGAATCATTCAGGCGGCGCGTCGGCGTTCATCCCGCTCTCCGCAAGGCTCTTGAGGAAGACCTGGCCAGGTGGCGTGACCCTAATGGCACCGCGTCTTACGGACGCCTGTGAGGCGCACCCTTCCCGCTACAGTGGCCTGATGGGCAGCCGCTGGACATTTGACGGGCACATTGCCGGGATTGGCACTTCCTCCGGGCTGCGCGCCGTCGTGGGCATGTGGCAGGAGTCCCCTTTTGGGTCGTTCGCAGATGTCATGGTGCAACAGCCTTCGGGACACCGGCTGCTGCTGGCACCAACACCCGAGGTGGCCGGCTTCATTGCCGCCACCTACACCTTTGATGAAGTGCGGGTGCTGGACGTTGCTGCCTCGCTCACCGAGCAGACGTTGACGGTCGACGCCGGTCCGCTGGCAATTCGGGCCGTCACCGGTGCGAGGACCCTGCTGGGAACAGCCTTGCGGCAGTACCCAGGCGCCTTGCCGTCCATCCCCGCTGGCTCGCCGCGGTCAATCCGTTCGCTGCCCTCGCGGCACCCGGCGCCCGCACGTACGGAACTGCCGGCAGTGGAAGGTCGGAGTTCTATGGGCTGACGGACCTGCACCACGTGGCGTCCGCCGTCGTCAGCTGGCATGGGGCGGACACCGGGGCGCTGGCCCCCATCCGGCCCGCCGTCACGTTCGGCTTCAGCAGCGTGCCGCCGCGGCCAAGTGTGGCACGCGTGCGAACCACCATCGTGGGCGGCACGGATGCCCGATAGAACTCCCCATCGCCGCAGCCGATGCCTAGGTGTTCTTCCCACGGAGATTGTGAGCGTGGCCTGAAGTAAAAAGGCGAG
>NZ_JARVSF010000005.1 GCF_030209355.1 Pseudarthrobacter sp. fls2-241-R2A-127 | reverse complement strand
CGGCCCCATCCGTCTAGCGGTGCCGCTTGTAGGCGGTGGCCTGGTTCTTCGCGACCGGGGCGATGGTTCCCCTGCTCACCAGCTGGTCCATCAGTTCCGCGAGCCGGTAGCCCGGCGTGTCAGCCAGGGCGAGCTTGAAGTGGTCTCCAGCGACCGACGATTGACCCTTGAGGTACGCCAACCAGCCGATCAGGGTCAGCAGGGGCGCCCGGTAGCCTTCCGGTGCCGAGTCAATGAGGTCACGCGCCGTGTCCTGCGCCCGGTCCACGCGGTCCCAGTCCGGGGCGATCCCCTCCCCTACGAGCAGGTTCCCGCTTCCCTCGGCGTCGGGAAGCTCGGGGGCGATCACGTTGCAGAACAACGTGTCGCGCAGGTCCGGGCGCTGGAAGCACGCCAGCAGCTCCACCGCCGTCTCCGGATCCATCCATCCGTCCCGGGTCAGGGCCTCGGCCCACAGTTCCCGGCCCGGAGCCAGCTCCGCTCCGAGCACTCCCGGGAGCGCGTGCCGGATCTGTTCCTCCCTCTCTGCCGGGCCTGCGAACGGGGCATAGTTGGTGCCGGGCGTCTGTTGGTAGCTGCTGCCACGGAACACCAGTTCCGCGTTCAGTTGCCCGTCCGTGATGGATTCCAGCGGTTCGGGCGGGCAGCACCCGGCGTCGCTGTCGCACAGCAGGTTTTGCCAGTGTGACGGGGTGACCAGCCATGCGTCCTGGAGCGGGGTGCCTGCGTTGTCCAGCGCTTCGATGACGGCTTCGACGTGATCGTGGAAGGGGCGGGGCTGCCCGGGCGCTGGGGTGTTGGCCGTGTAGATTGCCAGCAGCACCGCCGTGGCCTGCGTGTCCAAAGCGAGGTAGTCGACCATGGACCGGGCGAAACCGGCGGGTTCGGCGGACGCGGGGGCGTCGACACGGAGTGTCGCGCCGAGCGTCTTGCCCCGCATCGTCAGGAACACAAAGGATTCCCGCGGTACGAACCCGAGGGAGTGCGGGATGAAACCGAGGATGTCGGCGGGGCTGGAGATGCGGATAGCATCATTCATGTTGAAAGTCCTTTGCTGAGGATGATGGTGGGTGGGGCGGTGTTGGTGACCGGCCAGCGTCCCCTCGCCCCCCTTGTTGTTTTGGCTGCTGGCGAAGCTTGCGGAGCTGTGGCCGACGGAGGCCTGTCTACCCTTGGGCAAGGGGCGGGAAATTCCCGGAGGAAATCAGCGACGAAGGAGCGCCGCAGGGAAATTCCCGCCGCGCAGGCCCCGACGAAGGAGGGGCTAGACGGGCCGGAGCGGACACGTACAATCCGTCAGGACAGCAGCCAAAACGGTAATACTGGAACAGTCCTTGAGCCGGCGTGACCCAGCCAAAAATTGACGTACCAGGCGGCACTGTCTTCCCGACGATCTGTCCGCCGGCTCAAGGTCCGTTAAAAGGGGTGTCGGGCCAGGCGGACATGACCTCATAGGAGCCTGATACGACCAGTCCCATTACCGTTTTGTCTGCCCACCTGGCCCGCGCCCGATCAATCAGCATTCGACGCGACTGAGGGGCAATTTCCATCTTGGCAAGCGAACCAATAAAAGTCATCGCGGGTATCGACACCCACGCCGACACACACCACGTAGCCGTGATCAACGAACACGGCAAACCCCTTGCAGACAGGGAATTCCTGGCCGTGGGATCCGGATACCGGAAAATCATCGACTTCATCACTTCCTACGGCACAGTCGTAGCCGTCGGGGTCGAAGGAACAGGCTCCTACGGTGCCGAACTCGCCCGAACTCTTCGGGGTGAAGGGCTCACCGTGCTGGAGGTAAACCGCCCGAACCGGGCCGCCCGTCGTCTCAAAGGGAAGTCAGACCCGTTGGATGCCTACCAGGCCGCCAAGTCCGTGCTCGAGGGGCGGACCAAGGCGATCCCTAAGGCCAAAGACGGCCCCGTCGAATGCCTGCGGATCGTACGTTCCGGGCGCGCATCAGCCATCAAGGCCCGCAGTGCGGCCATCAACCAGATCAAGGCGCTCCTCGTTTCAGCCCCGGACAAGATCCGGGCGAAATACCGGGCGCTGGCCACCTCAGCGCTGATTCCTGCCCTGCAGCGCACGAGACCTTCCGGGCATATGGCTGACCCCGAGTACGTGACTCTGCTGACGCTCAAGGCGTTGGCAGCCCGATGCCAAGCGCTGGGAACGGAAATCGCGGCTGCTGACGCTGCCCTCAAGGAAATCCTGGACGGCTATGCTCCGATGCTTTGTGATCTCCCAGGAGTCGGAACCGAAGTGGCCAGCCAGTTGTTGATCACCGTCGGGGACAATCCGGACCGTCTGGGGAACGAGGCCCAGTTCGCTTCGCTCGTCGGCGTCGCCCCGGTGCCAGCCTCATCGGGCAAGACAACCCGCCACCGGCTCAGCAGGGGCGGCGACCGCAGCGCCAATAATGCCTTGCACCAGGTTGTTCTGGTGCGCATGGGCTCGTGCCAACGGACCAAGGAGTACGTGGCTAAACGCACGTCAGAGGGAAAGAGCAAACGCGAAATCATGCGCTGCCTCAAACGCTACGCAGCCAGGGAAATCTACCGTCAGATCACCAATCCCCGGCCCGCACCCGACAACTCCGACCTCCGCCGCAGGCGGACAGACCTCGGCATGACCTTAACGACCGTCGCCGGCGAACTTGGTCAATGGGTTTCCATCATTTCGCGTCTGGAACGCGGACATATCCGCAACGATGCCCTGGCCGGCGCCTACCGGAAATGGCTCATCGACCAGGCCGAAATGCCACGCCGCACACCTCCGACGACAGCTGCAGCAAGGACAAATGCGTTACCGGGCGCCGTTAGCTGAGACTCAAGGCTTGACGCTTTACTCAAACCAGACTTACTCTAAAACCACAAGGTTATATAACGACAAGGTTATGGTTTTGATGGTTGATGAATTGAGTGCAGTGTTCGCGGCGTTGGCCGATCCGACTCGGCGGGCTATTCTGCAGCGGCTCGCTGACGGTGACGCGCAGGTGTCCGACCTCGCGGCGCCTTTCAGGATCAGCCAACCGGCGATTTCGAGGCATTTGAAGGTATTGGAAAATGCTGGCCTGATCTCCCGGAACCGGGTAGCGACTGCCCGGTTCAGTCATCTGGAGCCCGACCGGCTTAAGGAAGCGAGCGAGTACATGGAGCGGTACAAGAAGTTTTGGGGTGAGTCCTTCGACAAACTCGACGGCGCGCTGGCCTCGTTTCAGCGCGACACCCCACCTATGGGAAAGGGCCGAGATGTCTGAGGGGCGCCAGCAGGAAGTCACAGAACACGATGTTTTCATTTCCCGCTCTTTCGCCGCCCCCAGGGACACGGTCTGGCGGTTCTGGACCGAACCCCAACTCCTCGCCTCATGGTTCGGGCCTGAAGGAGTTCACGTACCCGTGGACAGCATCATCGTGGAGCTCGTGGAGCAGGGCCGGTGGGAGTTGACCATGGTCGACAACGCTACCGGGGCCGGCCACCCCATCCGGGGGCGCATCACCGCCTTTCAGGCACCGGAATCCCTCGAGATTCAACTGACAGCGCTGACCGAGGCTGGGCCCGTGGACGACGTCGTGCTGCGGCTTCAGTTCCACGATCACGGCGACCGGACGCGCATGACCCTCCATCAAGGCCCGTTCACCGACGAGATCCGGGACATGACCCACGCCGGATGGATACTGTCCTTCACCAAACTCGACACCCTCCTCGAAAGGCCCACAGCATGAAAACCAGCGCCGCCCAAAGCCAGGTCACCCAGATCACCTCAGCGGACGGAACCCCCATCTCCGTCGAACACATCGGCTCCGGCCCCTCCCTGGTCCTGGTTGACGGCGCCTTCTGCGGCCGGTCCTTCGGCCCGGCGCGGGCCCTGGCCACCACGCTGGCCGACTCCTTCACCGTGTACTTCTACGACCGTCGCGGCCGCGGCGACAGCGGTGATACACGGCCCTACTCCGTGGAACGCGAAATCGAAGACCTAGCCGCCGTCATCACCCATGCGGGCGGAGACCCCTACGTCTATGGCATCTCCTCCGGTGCGGCCCTCGCCCTCGAAGCAGCAGCGGCGGGTATCCCGATGCGCAAGCTCGCCACCTACGAGGCCCCCTACACGGGAATCGGGAACGTCGACGGAACGCCCGTCGACCACGCCGGGCACCTGAACTCACTGCTCGCCCAAAACAAGCGCGGCGCGATGGTCTCCTACTTCTTGGTCAAGATGATCGGCGTCCCTGCATTTGTGCCCCTCATGCTGCGCCTCATGCCAAAGATCTGGAAGAGCCAAAAGGACGCCGCCAACACCCTCCCCAATGAAATTGCCGTTACCAACAACTTCACCGCACCCACCGGCCGGTTCGCCAAAATCACGGTGCCGACCCTTGTCATGGTCGGTGGAAAAGCCGCCCCGGTCATGACCTCAGCTCAAGCAACAACAGCCGCCGCGATCCCCCAGGCCCTTCACCGCACCCTCGAGGGCCAAACACACCAAGTCTCAGACGCAGCAATGGCAGCCGAACTCCGCGGGTTCTTCACCAACTGACCCGTTGACCACTCTCACCAAATTCATTTCGCCCACAGACCGGAATAGACCATGCCCAAAATCAGCTATCAGACCGAACATCAGGGATCCCAACGACGCCCGCCCGCCTCCTCTGCCACGCGGGTATTGCTGGCCTGTGGCATCACCGCCGGCCCCCTATACCTTCTGGTCAGCTATGCCCAGGCGTTTCTTCGCCCGGGCTTCGACGCGGCACATAACGACCTCAGCGTCCTAGCCAACGGCGACCTAGGCTGGATGCAAACCACAAACCTGATCCTCACCGGCGCCCTAACCCTCCTGACCGCCGTCGGATTCCGTCGCGCACTCAACCCCGGACGAGGAGCCACCTGGGGGCCGGTTCTCGTCGGAATCTACGGTGCCGGATTAGTGGGTGCGGGGATTTTCACCGCCGATCCCATGAACGGATTCCCTCAAGGCGCACCTCCCGGACCCCCTATCTCCGGGTCCCTCCACGGGTTTCTTCACTTCGTTACCGCAGGGATTGGCTTTGCCGCCTTCATCGCTGCCTGCTGCGTTATGGCCCGCCGGTTCTACACATCCGAAAACCGGAGGCTCGGAGCATTCTCCCTTGCTACCGGAATCCTCTTTCTCGCCGCCTTCGTCGGCATTGCCAGCGGGTCAACGTCAGCCGTCATCGTTCTTAGCTTCACAGCAGCCGTAGTCCTCGCTTGGACCTGGCTGGCAATAACGGCCGCCCACCTACGACGCAGCCAACCCCTGCCTCCCACCGTCCGCACCAGCTGAGCGAGCCAACCACTAAAAAGCACGATCAACAGCAATTTGACGACTATAGGAGCATCGTCGAAGACGTAAACAACAGGGCCAGGGGCGGCGGAGCCCTGCGGAGCCGGCACTGGACCCAACAGCCGGCCGCGTCAGCGGACGCCCGCTCCTGGGGCGAGCTCTGCGAGCATCTGCTTTGGACAGGCAGGAGGACCGGCACCAAGCGGTGCCGGTCCTCCTCGTTCAACTTCTTACCGAAGTCCCACCGGGTGTCCTGCTTCTAGCGTTGGAAGAAGCGAACCAGTTCCGTGATGGTCAAAATTATCCCGGTGACTACTGTGGCTGCACCCACGACCAAGAGGATGCGGGCTCCAGTTTTCCGTTGGTTGCTGGCAAGTAGAGCTGTTCCGAGGTTGAGGATGCCTGCACCGCCAATACCCAGTGCCGGGCCGTAGTGAAGCGGTGCCAGTAGGGCCGCCAGGAATAGGTACACGACCCCTAGCCATGCAAGGCGGCGCGCTTTCCTGTACCTCTCTTCTTCGGTCAAACGATCAACTCTTTCTTCCGCTGTATACATCAGGCTCATCTTCCTTCTCGTCTCTTTGAATCGTATCTGCGGACACCGACATCCTTCCGGCCGCGAATGCAAACCATCGGCTTCGCTCCTACGGCGGTGTGGCGGTCCGTCGCCAGCAACCACCATCGACGTCAGCCCCGTGCGGCGGACCGCCAGCGGTGACCGGCCCCCGGAAGGACCGGCCACTTTGCCTTTTTAGGCGGCGAGCAGTTCGGTGAGTTCTGCAGCGTCGGTGACCAGCACCGCGCCGCCTTCCTTTAGGAGCCGGTGGCATCCTGCGGAGTTGGCGCTGTGGACACTGCCCGGGACGGCCGCGACGTGCCGGGCGATGGTTTCGGCGTGATGGGCTGTATTCAGCGCGCCGGAGCGCCACCGGGCCTCGACCACGCAAGTGACCCCGGCCAAGGCTGCGATGATGCGGTTTCTGAGAAGAAAGCGATGCCTAGTAGGTGCCGATCCTGGAGGTAACTCCGAGAGCGTCAGACCATTGGCGCGGATCGCGGCCGCGAGATCAGCGTTACCTGAGGGGTAGTCACGGTCAAGGCCTCCGGCCAGTACCGCAAGGGTCGCCGGTCCTTCTCCCTGGCTCCCGGCCAACGCGGCCCGGTGCGCGTGCGCATCGATGCCGTAGGCCAGCCCTGAGATCACGCAGATTCCGCGTTGGGCCAACCCATATGCCATATCCCCTGTAACGGCGGCGCCGTAGCTGGTCGAGTCCCGGGAACCGGTAAGAGCCACACACTTCGAAGGCGCTGGCATGCCTTTATCGATGCTGCCCCGGTACCAAAGCCCGTACGGGGCGTCGGGCAGATCGTCCAAGCCTTCCGGCCAGTGTTCATCTCCTGGGATGAGGAACCCGCCGCCCAGACGTTCCATGGTGGCCAGGTCCTTCTCCGGGTCGACCTCCGGAACCCGCGGCGCCCACCGTCTCAACGCTTCTGACAATTCTTCGACCGTGGCCTCCGGAATGGCGTGTACGGGTTGCGCGCCGGTGGCAAACCGCAAGGCAGCGTACGCGCCAAGCCTGCCCACGAGGGCACGGCCGACACGGTCGCCGGGTTCCAAGAGTCGGGTCAGGGCTGCGCGTGCAATGCGATCGTTCATGGTTTCTCTCGTCCTTTGCTGAGGATCCGGTGAGTGGGGCGGCTTGGGTGACCGGCCAGCGTCCCTTCTCCCCCGGGCGTTTTTTGCCTGCTGGCGGAGCATCGCGGAGCTGTGCCCGACGGAGTCGGGGCAACCCGAAGGGCAAGCAGCTGATGGGTTGTGGGAGGAAATAAGCGAAGCGCCGACACAATCCATCGGCGGCGCAGCCGTCCGCAGGACGGTTGAGCCGGTGGAGCGGGCACGTACGATCCGCAGGACAGCAGCAAAAAACAGAAAAACGCTTTTACAGCCCGAGCGCAGCGAGGACCGATCCCCTAACCCAAGCGCTGCATGGGCGAGGCTGGAAACAGTGTCAGCCGTTACCCGCTGTTCAGGAGCACCTACAGGTTGCTGTTCTGGCGTGCAGCGAGGGCCTGCTGGTGGCGGTAAAGCGTTGCACGGCTCCAGCCCACGAGCCGGGCGGCGTCTTCCGCAGTACGGCCCTTCGCACGGGCGTCCTGGGCGATCGCCAGTTTGTCCGCGATGATGGCAGGGTCAGACACCGGCCGGCCGAATCGGGTTCCGTTCTGCCTGGCGGCCGTGATGCCAGCGTTGACACGTTCGATGATCAGTTCGCGCTCATACTCGGCGAGGGTGGCGAGTAGGTTCAGCATCAGCCGGCCCGTTGAGGTCGCGGGGTCGATGCCGTCCGAGATGGATCGGACGTGGATGCCGCGGTCGCGCAGCAGGGTCACGGTGTTGAGCACATCGATCAGCGACCGGCCCAAGCGGTCGACCCGCCACACCACGACGGTGTCGCCCTCCTCGGCGTACTCGAGGAGCTTTTTCATTCCGGGCCGCTCGATGGCCGTCTTGCTGCCCGAAGTCACGTCAGCGAAGACGTCGCGTTTCTGCACGCCAGCGGTGACCAGCGCGTCCAGCTGCAGTTGGGCATCCTGACTGGAAGTGCTGACCCGTGTATAACCAAGTTGCCTCACCAGGCCATTCTGACTCGAAAAGTCCCCGATGTACCCTCGGCGAGACGACTGGTGGCGAGATGTCCGCCGGCAGGACCATGTCCACCAGACTCCCCTCGAGCACCAGCGAAACGCCCATGACCGCGGCCAGCAGGAAGGTGCCAAGGGCCATGGCCAGGAACTTGTCCACCACCACCCTTCCGCGGCCCACCGGGTTGGAGAGCAGCAGGTCCATGGTGTGCCGGTCCTCTTCCCCGCCGATGGCGCCTGCGCCGGCACTGACGGCGTAGATCAAAACGGCGATAGGTCCCATGAAGGACATCAGCTCCACCTGGATGTACCCCGTGGGGGTGGACAGGTCCGCGCTGGAGGTGGCAAACAGGGACCGGAAAGCCTCCGGCATCTGGTCGATGAAGCCGCTGATGGACGGCTGGGACTGGACCGCCGGCCACACGGCCGCATACATGGCCACGATCAAGGCCAGGGAGACGGCCCAGGCGAGCAGCGTCCTGCCTTGGTCCCGGAGCGTCTTCACCAGGACGTTAGCCAGCATGGCGTGCCCCCGCCCCGAGCGCGTCCGGGGCATGGGCGGCACCCTGGTCCGAGCCGTAATAGCTCAGGAAGGTTTCCTCCAGCGGGGCCTCGGAACATTCAAAGTCCTCCACCTCCCGGGCGCTCACCAGCTTCAGGAGCGCATCGAGGGCCGACTGTGGTGCGTTGCAGCTGAGCGAGCGGCCATCAACCGCCAGGTCCCGGACGCCCGGTACGCCGGCGAAGTCTGCGGCGGACACGGGTCCCGTGAATCTGGCCCGCACCCGGTGCAGGGACCGCGCAGCGAGGTCCTGCAGCCGCTCCACCGCCACGAGCTTCCCCGCCCGGACCACTCCGATCCTGTCGGCGACGCGTTCCACCTCACCCAGGACGTGCGAGGAGAAAAGCGCGGACCCGCCGCCGGCCGTGTGCTCGCGGAGGATGGAATGGAACACCTGCTGCACCAGCGGGTCGATCCCGCTGGTGGGCTCGTCCAGCACCAGCAGGCTCGGCTTGGACATCACCGCCAGGACCACGGCAAGTTTTTGCCGGTTTCCGCGCGACAGGGTGCGGGCCGGCCGGTTCAGGTCAAGGTCCAGCCGCTCCGCCAGGTCGACGGCGCGCGGGGCATCGTCCCGGTGCCGCAGGTGGGCGCAGTAGGCCACATGCTGGTGTCCGGTAAGGCGTTCGTAGAGCGCCGGCTCCCCCGGCACATAGCCCACGAGGCGGTGGACATCCCGGGCCTGCCGCCAGGCATCCAACCCAAGCACCGTCGCCGTGCCGGCCGTGGGCCGAAGCATTCCCATCAGGAGCCGGATGGTCGTCGTCTTACCCGCCCCGTTGGGGCCCAGATACCCGAATACCTCGCCCGGCCCGATCGTGAGCGTCACGTCGTCGAGCGCCGTGTTCCGGCCGAACCGTTTGGTCAGGCCGGACAGCTGCACCATGCTGTCCGCATCCACCGGGGCTCCCGCAACAGGGCGGCCATCCGCACTCATGCTGCAAGGCTAGGCAAGCGCCCCCGGGCGTCCCAGAGGCTTTCGGCCCGGACCCCCTAGACTGCTCTCATGCCTATCGTTCCTGATGAAAAGGACTGGACCTGGGTCTTGTCCCGTACCTGCCCGGAATGTTCCTTCGACGCCTCCACCGCGACCCCGGCCACAGTTCCCGGCATCATCGAAAACATGCTGCCCCGGTGGCGGGCCGTCCTGCGCCGCCCCGATGCCGCTGAGCGACCCGATGACCACACGTGGTCCCCGCTGGAGTATGCCTGCCATGTGCGGGACGTCTTCACCCTCTTCGACCACCGGCTCAACCTGATCCTGGCCGAGGACGGCGCCCGCTTCGACAACTGGGACCAGGACCTGACCGCGGAGGAGAACGACTACGCCAATGCCGAACCGTCCGAGGTCAGTGCCGAACTGGCCACCGAAGGGCACCAGGCCGCGGATTCCTTCGCCGGCGTCCGCGAAGAAGACTGGGGACGGAAGGGCCTGCGCAGCAACGGATCCGAGTTCACCGTCCTGACCCTCGCCCAATACTTCCTGCACGACGTCGTCCATCACCTGCACGACGTCGACGGCTAGCAGGCCGGGCGGCTGATTCCTGCCCCCCCAGCCGGCCGGAGGTGGCTCAGCGCGACGCCGCCACGCGTTCCCCGGCCACGCCGGACACGGCGGGAAGTTCCAGCCGGGCGTCCTCAGCAGCAATGTCCGCCCCGTTATGGGTCACCAGGATGACGGTACGGTCCCGCAGCCCCCTGCGAAGGTCCGCCAGCATGGCCGCGGCAGCTTCCGCATCCAGGTGGGCGGTGGGTTCGTCCAGCAGGATCACATCAGCGCCGGTCAGCAAAGTCCGCGCCACCGCCAGGCGCTGGCGCTCACCTCCGCTGAGGAAGGCACCGCCGGGGCCGGTCCTGGTATCCAGGCCGGCAGGCAGCCTGTCCACCAGGCCGTCAAGTCCGACGGCGGCCAGCACCTGGGCCAGTTCCCCATCAGCCGCAGGTGGTTCACCGTTACCGGCAGCACGCCCCAGCAGGAGGTTGCCCCGAATGGTGGAATCGAAGAGGTGGGCCTCCTGCGGACACCATGCTGCGCGGCCGGAAACCCGCGCCCGGCCCGCGGCGGGCGCCAGGAAACCGAGCAGGACCGAGAGCAGGGTTGATTTTCCGGAGCCGGACGGCCCGGTGACAACCAACCAGCGGCCGGGCTCCGCCACGGCGTCCAGCCCCGTGAAGACCGGCGGCCCGTCCGGCCAGGCTGCGGCCAGGCCGGTCAAGGCAATCCCCGGGGCGCCGCCGTCGCGGCCAGGGAGGGCCCGCAGCCCGGGGCTGTCCCCATCCGGGGAGTCCGCGCGCGAACCGCGTCCTGCCGGGCCGCCGTCGAGGGCGCCGGACTCCCCCACCCGCTGCAGGACCTCGCGGAGGGCGGGGAACTGGCGCACCGCCGTCGTCATGGCTGCGTAGGGCTCCACCAGCGCGAGCACCAGCAGCACCACCACGGCCGCCGTGGCGGGGGCGACCCTGGCCACGAGGACCTCCGGGGACGCCAGCCAGGCAGAGGCCAAGGCCGCCGCTCCGCATCCGACCGTGGCAACTGCATGACCCAGCCCGTCCGCCCAGGCGGAGCGCCGGGAAGCGTGCGTGGCCTTCCGGTCCTCGGCCCGGAGCGCCTCAAGCACGCGCGGTGCCAGGCCGTTTGCGTGCAGTTCGGCCCGGGCATCAAGTGCGGCCGCTGTCCGCCGCAGGACGCCGGAGCGCAGCGACTGCTCGGCGGTGGCCGAGCGCCGGTCTCCCCACAGGGCTGCCGCCGGTGCGAGCAACAGGCCGGCGGCGGATGCGCCGATCACCGCGGGCAGCGCGGCGGGCACCAGGACTCCAGTGGCGGCAAGGGCAAGGACGGACACCGCGAGCGCCGTAACGGGCGGCAGGACCACGCGCGGCAGGAGGTCGCGGATGGTGTCGACGTCGTCAATCACCGTTCCCAGGACGTTGCCGCCTTGCAGGAGCCTGCGCAGCGACAGGGCCCTGCGGCTCAGGGATTCCCAGAGCCTGCCGCGGAGGCGGGTGAGGGCGGCGAAGACGGCATCGTGCAGCAGGAGCCGTTCCCAGTAGCGCAGGACGGCGCGGCCGATGCCAAAGAACCGGACTCCCACGATGGCGGTCAGGAGGTAGAGGATGGGCGGCTGTTCGCTGGCCCGGATGATGAGCCAGCCGGAGAGGCCGGACAGTGCGACGGCGAAGATGGCCGCCAAGGTGCCCACCACCGCCGCGGCCGCGAATTTGCCGCGGACCGGCGCCAGGAGCGCGGCAAGGAGTCCGGCGGCACCGGAGGCTGTCCTGGTGGCGCGGTTCGCTGCGCCGTCGTCCAAGCCGCCGGAGTCAGTGCCTGAGCCGGTGGATGCGGCGTTCAGGGACGCGGGGCTTTCGGACGCGAGGCTTTCTGGGGCGGGATTGCCCGCGGAGGCGGTGGCGGTTACGCCGCGGGCGGGCTCCTGCGGTGCCACTTCCTGTCCGTGCCGTGCCACCGGGACCAGCTGGTCCGCAAGGTGCCGGGTGCGCTGGTTGTGGGCCACCAGGATGATGGTGACCTGGCCGCGGAGCCTGCGGATGGCGTCTTCGACAAAGGCCGCGGAGACGTCGTCCAGGTGCGCCGTTGGTTCGTCGAGCAGCAGGATCGATGCCCCGGCATCAATCCTGGCCAGCCCGCGGGCAAGCGCCACACGGCGCAGCTCGCCGGGACTCAGCTCCGCCTGGTGCTTGGCTGCCAGGTGGCCTGCGCCGGCCCGCTGCAGGCAATCGCGGGCAGCCTCTTCGGCGGTGAACCGGTCACGGCCGTGGCCCGGGTCCCGCGCAAGGTACAACAGCACCTCGTCCAGGACCGTGCCGGCCACCATCACGGGGTGTTGCGGCACCCAGGCAATGGCACCGCGGTCCAGTCCCCTGATCGATCCGGAAACAGTGGTCCCGTTGCCCGTGCCGATCGTCCCCGCCAGTACGCCCAGAATGGTGCTCTTGCCGGCCCCGCTGGGGCCGTCCAGAGCGGTGATCCGGTCCTGCGGTGCGGTAAAGGTAAGGGGCCCGACGGCGGTTCCGGACCGCCCGGCATAGTGCACCGTGAGGCTGGTGACTTCGAGGGGGGCGCCCGGCCTGCCGGCTTTGGCGGCGGGCAGCGGTGACGCCTCGGGCGCTCCCGTGACCGCTGCGGTTTCGGCCAGTGCCACGCGGCCTTCATCGCTGGCATGGTGGGCGGTGCCCAGCTCCCGCAGCGGGAGGTAGCAGTCCGGCGCCAGGAGCAGTGCCAGCAGGCCTGCCTCCAGCGGCATGCCGCCGTGGACCAGGCGGACGCCGATGAAGACCGCCACCACCGCCACCGAGATGGTGGCGATGAGTTCCAGGGCCAGCGCGGAGAGGAATGCCGTGCGCAGGGTGCCCATGGTGCGGGAGCGGTATTCCTCGGAAATCTCTTCCAGGGCCTTGCGCTGCGCGGTGGCGCGGCCCAGCCCCACCAGGACGGGAAGGCCTTTGGCGAGTTCGAGCATGTGTGCGGACAGCCGTGCCAGTGATGCCTGGGCCTGGCGTACGCTGTCCTCGGTGTAGCGGCCAATCAGCACCATGAACACTGGAATCAGGGGCACCGTGAGGACGATGACCACGGCGCTTACCCAGTCCGCGAAGAGGATGCGTGCGCCCAGCAGCAGCGGAATGGCCGCGCAGTTCACCAGTGCGGGCAGGAACTGGGTGTAGTAGTTGTCCAGTGCGTCCAGGCCGCGCGTTGCGAGTACCGCCAGGCCGCCGTCGCCGGGCCCGGATCCGCGGACGCCGGTCCGGAGGGCATGCTCCAGCAGGCCGGCGCGCAGCTCTTCCTTGACGCCCAGGGCGGCGCGGCGGGCAGCGACGGCCTGCCCCCAGACGGTCAGGGACCTCAGCACCACGCCGGCGAGCCCGGCGGTGATCTGGGTTCCCCACGCGGGGTTCCCGGCGGCCAGTCCGGCCAGGATGGACGCCACCGCCTGGCCGATCAGGACCAGGGACAGCGCTTTGAGGGCGGCGAGCAGTCCCAGCCAGTAGATGGCTGAGCGCGTGGCCGGGCCTGCCGGGAACGTGGGCCGCACGTCAGCCCTTGGTGGTGAACGCCTTGGCGGCCACCGCGGGGAGGAAGCTGTGCGCTTCCGGAATGTGGGCGGCGCTGACACGGCGGCGGAACACCCAGTAGGTCCAGGCCTGGTAAGCAATCACCAGGGGAAGGCCAAAGGCTGCGACGATGCTCATCAGGCCCAGGGTGTAGTTCGAGGAGGAGGCGTTGGAAATGGTGAGGTCGAAGGCGCTGTCCAGTGTGGAAGGGAGCACCACCGGGAACACGGCACCGAAGATGGAGGCGGTGCCCAGCACCAGGAAGGCGCCCAGGAACAGGAACGCCCTGCCTTCGGAGCCTTTGCGGGCTAGCAGCCACGCGGCTGCGGCCGGGCCCACGGCCAGGACGACGGCGGCCCAGGTCAAGGGCTTGCCGTCCAGGAACTGGATGGCAAGGGCCCACGCTGCAATGGGCAGGAGCAGGACCGGCAGGAGCCGCACGAACCACTGCCGGGCCCGGTGCCGGACGTCGCCGTCCGTCTTGAGTGCCAGGAAGGCCAGGGCGTGGAGCAGCGAGAAACCGACGACGGCGAAGCCGCCCAGCACGGCGTACCCACTGAACCAGGCCAAGGGGCCGCCTACCCGGTCGCCGTTGGCGTTCAGCGGCAGGCCCGTGGTGGTCAGGGCCAGCGCGGCCCCCACGCCGAAGGCCGCGAAGAACGAACCCAGGGCTATCGCCCAGTCCCACCGATTCCGCCAGCTGTCGGTGTCCACCTTGCCGCGGTATTCGAACGCCACGGCACGGAAGATCAAAGCCAGCAGGACCACCAGCAGCGGGAGGTAGAGCGCGGAGAACAACGAGGCGTACCAGAGCGGGAAGGCGGCGAAGGTGGCGCCGCCTGCGGTGAGCAGCCACACCTCGTTGCCGTCCCAGACGGGTCCGATGGTGTTCAGGAGCACCCGGCGCTCGGTGTTGTTGCGGGCGAAGAGCTTCATCAGCATCCCGACTCCCAGGTCGAAGCCTTCCAGGAAGAGGTAGCCGGTCCACAGCACCGCAATGGCGATAAACCAGATGGTGGGCAGCAGTTCCATTGTTCGTATCCTCTGCTCTTTAAACCTGTTGGGTCCGGTGCGGCTAGTAGGCGAAGGCCAGCACGTCGTCGGCGGGCTTGGCTTCCCCGGTGCCGCCGGGGCCCGGGGTCCGGTCCTCATTCTCGTCCGCCGGTGCGTGGGCGAGTTCGGGCATCGCGGAGACCACGCCGCCCCGGATGTACTTCACCAGCAGTTTCACCTCCACCACGAGCAGCACGGCGTACACGGCGGTCAGCGCCACCAGGGAGGCGATGAGCTCCCCAGCGGAGACCCCCGGTGACACGGCGGCAGCGGTGAACATGAACACCTGGTCAATGCCGCTGGGATCCGGGTTGGGGGCCACGACGAACGGCTGGCGGCCCATCTCGGTGAAGATCCAGCCGGCGGCGTTGGCACCGAACGGTGCCAGGATGCCAAACACTGCCAGCCGCATCAGCCAGCGGGATTCCGGCACCGTCCCCTTGCGGGTGATCCACAGAGCCACCAGCGCAGCCAACGCGGCCAGGCCGCCAAAGCCGATCATCATCCGGAAGCCCCAGTAGGTGACTTCCATGACGGGGACATACTGGATCTCCTGGCCCGCGCGGTCGCCGTAGACCGGGTTGTCCGGCAGGTTGGTTCCGTATTTCGCCTTGTACTCGGGCAGCAGGCTGTTGACGCCCTTGACCTCGGTGGTGAAGTCACCCTTGGCCAGGAAGGAGAGGATGCCCGGGACCTCGATCACTGCCACGACGTCGTCGCAGTTCTTCGATCCCACGTTGCCGACGCTCAGGACGGAGAAGCCCGTGCCGTCGTGGCAGGCGGCCTCGGCGGCGGCCATCTTCATGGGCTGCTGCTGGAACATGAGCTTGCCCTGGAGGTCGCCGGTGACGGCTGTGCCCGCGAACGAGATCATGGCCACCACGGCGCCGATGCGCAGGGACCGGATCCACACGCTGTAGTCGGTGCGGTCGCGGCCGGGGATGCGGGAGTCTTCACCCGGGACCACCCTGCCGTCGGCACCCACGGTGTCGACGCCGTCGTGCCGTCTCCGCCACAGGTGGTACCAGGCGATGCCAAGGAGGAAGCCGCCGGCCACGGCAAGGGCGCCAAACAGGGTGTGCGGGACGGCCACCAGGGCAGTGTTGTTGGTGAAGACGGCCCAGGCATCGGTCATGACCGGCCGGCCGTTGACCATTTCCACGCCCACCGGGTGCTGCATCCAGCTGTTGGCCACGATGATGAAGTAGGCGGAGAGGGCTGAGCCGATGACGGCCACCCAGAGGCAGACCAGGTGGATGGCCGGCTTGAGCTGTTTCCAGCCGAAGATCCACAGCCCCAGGAACGTGGACTCGACGAAGAAGGCCAGGAGGGCTTCCAGTGCCAGCGGGGCACCGAAGACGTCCCCGACGAACCGGCTGTATTCGCTCCATGCCATGCCGAACTGGAACTCCTGCACGATGCCGGTGGCCACGCCCATGATGAAGTTGATGAGGAACAGCTTCCCCCAGAACTTCGTCATCCGCAGGTACTCCGGCTTGCCGGTGCGGTACCAGGCGGTCTGGATTACGGCCACCACCAGGCCCAGGCCGATGGTCAGCGGCACCATCATGAAGTGGTACACGGTGGTGATGCCGAATTGCCAGCGTGCGATTTCCAAGGCGTCCATGGCAGTCCCTACTGTTAGCAGTGCAGTTTTCTACGCTCCGTAGAACTCTAACTTCTACACAGTGTAGAACATCGTGGGATGCAGAAAAAACCAGCTGCCCCTCCCCTAGGATGGCGCGTCACGGGCCGCCGCGCCAGATGTTCTACCATATGTAGAAAGAAGTAGGGTTTCGCGGTAAATTTAGTTCTGTAGTTGAATCACCGCGTGACGTCACCGGGCGCTGCGAGAGCGCACGGTGCGGGGAAATAAAGGAAAAAATAAAATGGCTAGTCTTGGTGAACTGGAACGGGCGGTCATGGACCTGCTCTGGGCGGGCCAGGAAGCGGCTACGGCCAATACCCTGAGGGACCGGCTGGCGCGCTCGTCGGCGGCGCAGGGCGGGGCGGGCCACGAAGGCAAGGAACTGGCCGTCACCACCGTACTTACCGTGCTCTCCCGCCTGGAAAAGAAGGGGCTGGTGGAACGCGAACGCGGCACCCGGCCGCACCGCTACCAGGCCGTGTCCAGCCGCGCCGACCACACTGCCGAGCTCATGCACGAGGTCCTCGGGTCAGCGCCCGACCGCGAGGCTGTCCTCGCCCGCTTCATTGGATCTGTCTCCGAAGGTGAAGCCGCTACGCTGCGCAAACTGCTTGGCCACCTCTAGCAGACCATGTTCTGGGCCTCGTACCTGCTGGCGGTCCTTGCGATAGTCCTTGCCTGGCCGGTGCCCATCCTCCTGTCGAGGGCGCAATGGCCGGCCAGGTCACCCTTTACGGCGATGCTGCTGTGGCAGGCGATCGCCCTTGCAGGTGGCTTGTCCATGATCGGGGCCATGTTGGTCTATGGGCTGGAGCCGATCGGCGACAACCTGGTTGCCGGCCTCCGGGCCCTCGCCGGCATGGTGCTTTTCAGTGCTCCCACCACCGCGCTGGGGTTCTGGCACATCTTCGCCCTGTCTGCCGCGGCCCTGCTGACCGCGCACCTGGTTTTCACCCTGCTGCTCACGTACTACAAGATCCAGCGGCAGCGCCGGCGGCACCGCGAACTCCTGGCCCTGCTGGCCTCACCGTCCGGGCAGGACACCGGAACGCTGGTCATCAGCCACGACTCCCCGGTGGCGTACTGCCTTCCGGGAGGGTCCCGCTCGGTGACCGTCCTGTCGGACGGTTTGATGGCCGCCCTCGAACCTGCTGAGCTCCGTGCAGTCCTCATCCACGAGAACGCGCACCTAAGCCAACGGCACCACCTGCTGCTGTGGGCCTTTGCCGCCTGGCGGCAAGCGCTGCCCTGGCTGCCCACCACCAGGCTGGCGCAGGAATCGGTCAACTCACTCATCGAGATGCTGGCAGACGACGTCGCCCTGCGGACCGAAAGCAAGGCCACCTTGATCAAGGCCATCGCCATCGTCGCGAGCGGCTCGGCCGCGAATCCCGGCACCGCTGACATCCGGCCGTCCTCCCCCAGCCTGGCTTTGTCGGGGCTGGAGGCGGCCTCGGTGGGACCGGGCTCGGACGCGGTCCGGACAGCGGCGTCCAGGGTCAGCCGCCTGCTCACCCCGCAACCGCAGCTGCCGGCCGCCGTCCGGAGTGCCGTCCTGGCCGGCTGCATCCTGCTGCTCGCGCTGCCAACCGCTTTGCTCGTGGTTCCGGGGCTGCTCGGCTGACCTGCCGCCGTCGTGCGCTACGTCCTGGCGGTTGAGCACCCTGGAACCCCGCGGTGAAGGTCAGCCCCACACGGGCGGTTGAGCCTGTCGAAACCCGGGCACGTCAGGCGTCGATGCGCTCCCGGTCAAGGCTGGACGCTCCGGCGATAATAAAGTCCTTGCGCGGGGATACGTCCGAGCCCATCAGAAGGTCAAAGATCTCCTCCGCCTGCTGGGCGTTTTCGATGCCCACCTTCCGAAGGGTGCGGTGGCGCGGGTCCATGGTGGTCTCGGCCAACTGCTCGGCATCCATCTCACCCAGGCCCTTGTACCGCTGGATGGGTTCCTTGTACCGCTTTCCCTCCTTCGCCAGGCGGGCCAGCAGGACGTGCAGCTCAGCCTCCGAGTAGGTGTAGATCATCTCGTTGGCCTTCTGGCCGGCATTGATGACTTCCACCCGGTGCAGCGGCGGAACAGCCGCGAAAACCCGGCCCTCGAGGATCATGGGCCGCATGTACCGGAAGAACAGGGTCAGCAGCAGGGTGCGGATGTGGGCGCCGTCCACGTCGGCGTCGGTCATGAGGATGACCTTCCCGTACCGGGCGGCGCCGATGTCGAAGCTGCGGCCGGAGCCGGCGCCCACCACCTGGATGAGGGCTGCGCATTCGGCGTTGGAGAGCATGTCTCCTACCGATGCCTTCTGGACGTTCAGGATCTTGCCGCGGATGGGCAGCAAGGCCTGGAAATCGGACGAGCGCGCCAGCTTCGCGGTACCGAGGGCCGAGTCACCTTCCACAATGAACAGTTCGGAGCGTTCGACGTCATCCGTACGGCAGTCAGCGAGCTTGGTGGGCATCGACGAGGTTTCCAGGGCGTTCTTGCGCCGCTGCGTCTCCTTGTGCACGCGGGCCGAGATGCGGGACTTCATCTCGCTGACGATTTTTTCCAGCAGCAGGGCCGACTGGGCTTTGTCGTTCCGGTTGCTGGAGGTGAGCTTGGCGGAAATCTCCCGCTCCACCACCCGGGACACAATGGCGCGGACGGCGCTGGTGCCCAGGATTTCCTTGGTCTGGCCCTCGAACTGCGGCTCGGCGAGACGGACGGTCAAGACGGCGGTCAGGCCGGCGAAGATGTCGTCCTTGTCGATCTTGTCGTTGCCGGCCTTGAGCTTGCGTGCGTTGGTCTCCACGGCTTTGCGGAATGTCTTGACCAGGGCTTGCTCGAAGCCGGACTGGTGGGTGCCGCCCTTCGGGGTGGCAATGATGTTCACGAAGCTGCGGACCGTGCTGTCGTAACCGATGCCCCAGCGCAGGGCAACGTCCACTTCGCAGTCCCGCTCGACTTCTGCCAGCTGGCTGTGGCCCCGTTCGTCCAGGATAGGGACGGTTTCCTTGAACTTGCCGGAACCGTGCAGGCGCCACACATCGGTGACGGCAGGGTCGGCGGCCAGGAATTCGACGAACTCCGAGATGCCGCCGTCGTGGTGGAAGACCTCTTCGTGCGGGCCTGCCTCACCGGGGGTTCCCGGGAGCTTCCGTTCGTCGCGCACCGTGAGCTTGAGTCCCGGGACCAGGAAGGAGGTCTGCCGGGCGCGGGCCGCAAGGTCTTCGTAGGAGAATTTCGCGTCCGGGGTGAAGATCTGCCGGTCAGCCCAGTAGCGGATCCGGGTTCCCGTGACGCCGCGTTTGGCCTTGCCCGTGATGTCCAGGACGGAGTCGTTGACGAACGGCGTGAAGGGCGCTGCCGGGTCCAGCCTGGACCCGGTGTCCTTGAACCGGCCGGGTTCCCCGCGGCGGAAGGACATCCGGTAGGTCTTCCCGCCACGGTCCACCTCAACGTCCAGGCGTGATGAGAGGGCGTTGACCACTGACGCGCCAACACCGTGGAGGCCGCCGGACGCGGTGTAGGACCCGCCGCCGAACTTGCCGCCCGCGTGCAGCTTGGTGAACACCACTTCGACGCCGGTGAGGCCCGTCTTGGGTTCCTTGTCGATCGGAATGCCGCGGCCGTCGTCGTGGATTTCGACGGAGTTGTCCGCGTGCAGGATGATGCGGATGTCGTGACCAAAGCCGGCCAGGGCCTCGTCCACCGAGTTGTCGATGATCTCCCAGAGGCAATGCATGAGGCCGCGGGAGTCGGTGGAACCGATGTACATGCCCGGACGCTTGCGGACAGCTTCGAGCCCTTCCAGGACGGAAAGGTGCCGGGCGGTGTACTCAGAGCTTGGTGCCACTGGTGATGAACTCCTTCAGGGACGTGGGAGCGGTACTGGAACCGCTCTTCCTAGGGTAGTCGGCGGCAGCGACAGGAGCTTGCTGCCACACCCGCCGGCCGCTGTGCGGCGCGCCACGGGCGGCGTCCAGGCGGCCGGTGGAACATTCTTGACCCAACCTTGCGGATACGCGCACAGCGAACTTGCCCCATCCTTGCGATGGATCGGATACGAATGCTGGTTATATAGATGTACTGATCTACTAAGGAGGCCGACATGACAACAGCAGTGGCAGACCGCACGCTTAACGCACTGGACCGGTGCGACCGTTGCGGAGCTCAGGCATATGTCCGGGTTGTACTCGAGTCCTCCGGCGGTGAGTTGCTGTTCTGCGGCCACCACGCCCGTGCAGTGGAGGCGACGCTGAAGCCGTTGAGCTCCGACTGGCACGACGAGACGGGAAAGCTTCAAGAGAAGGCTGCCGTCGAGATCGACTAGATGAGGCATCGGTAATACGAACCCGGTGGGACCTGTCCGAATGGACGGGTCCCACCGGCGTTTAACCATTGTTCCGGTGCCTCGCGCGGGTTAAACGGCCGGGCCGCCCCACTCCCACCGCAGGGGTGGGGCTGGGACGGCCCGGTTGGTAGCGCCGGAGACTCAGTCCAGGTAGTCGCGCAGCACCTGCGACCGCGAGGGGTGGCGGAGCTTGGACATCGTCTTCGATTCGATCTGGCGGATCCGCTCGCGCGTGACGCCATAGACCTTGCCGATTTCGTCTAAAGTCTTCGGCTGTCCGTCGGTCAGGCCAAACCGCATGGCCACCACACCGGCTTCGCGCTCGGAGAGGGTATCCAGCACCGAGTGCAGCTGCTCCTGCAGCAGGGTGAAGCTCACGGCGTCCGCCGGGACCACCGCCTCGGAGTCCTCGATCAGGTCGCCGAACTCGGAATCGCCGTCCTCACCCAGGGGGGTGTGCAGCGAGATCGGTTCGCGGCCGTACTTCTGGACCTCGACGACCTTTTCCGGGGTCATGTCCAGTTCCAGGGCCAGTTCCTCGGGCGTGGGTTCGCGGCCGAGGTCCTGAAGCATCTGGCGCTGGACGCGTGCCAGTTTGTTGATGACCTCAACCATGTGCACGGGGATACGGATGGTGCGTGCCTGGTCGGCCATGGCGCGGGTGATCGCCTGCCGGATCCACCAGGTGGCGTACGTGGAGAACTTGAAGCCCTTGGTGTAGTCGAACTTCTCCACCGCACGGATGAGGCCCAGGTTGCCTTCCTGGATGAGGTCCAGGAAGAGCATGCCGCGGCCGGTGTAGCGCTTGGCCAGGGAAACCACCAGGCGGAGGTTGGCCTCCAGGAGGTGGTTCTTGGCGCGCTTGCCGTCGTGGATGATGAATTCGAGTTCGCGCTTGTACTTGGGGTCCATGGTGTCCCCGTCGGCGGCGATCTTCTCTTCGGCGAACAGTCCGGCTTCGATCCGGAGTGCCAGGTCGACTTCCTGCTCGGCGTTGAGCAGTGCCACCTTGCCGATCTGCTTGAGGTAGTCCTTAACGGGGTCGGCAGTGGCGCCGGCGGACATGACCTGCTGGACCGGGGCGTCGTCGTCGTCCGCGTCGGAGTAGACAAAGCCCTTGCCGCTGCCGGCGGCACCCTTGACGGGGTCGGCATCTTCGGCCGCGTCGGGGCCTTCGAGGACGATGTCGTCGATGTCCTCCTCGACCTCATCGACGTCGTCCGGGTCAACGTCCCCGGCGGCGGACTTTCCAGCAGCCTCTGCTGCAGCCTTGGCGCCGGGCTTGGGCCCGCGCTTCTTCGGCTCGCGCTTGCCGTCCGCTGCAGCCTCACCGGACGAAGCCTTATTGGCTGCCCGCGTAGCTGCCCGCTTGGCGTTGGTCGCGGCCTGCTTCTCCTCGGGGGACAAGACGTCCTGGGCGGCAGAATCCTTCTTCGTGGAAGACGGGGTCACAGAAAACCTTTCTAGCGGTGGTCTGTGGAATCACCATACGGGCAACACCACTATGACCCTGTCAAGTCCGTGATGAAAACCAAGCGCCACCACGGCCGGCAGAGTCACTTAAGACAACTCCCGGAGCGGCTGTAATGTTCCCTTGCGGGCACGGTTACAAGCACTCGATACACGGACCCAACCGGGTCTCGGCATCCATTGTCTCATGATTTGGCCGAATCCGGCCTCTCGTGCCGCCATCCGTTACCACCGCACCGCCGCCCGCCCCGTGGTTGGCGCGCCCGGCGACCACCAGGGCCCGATGTCAGCCCACGCCTCCACCGCCAGGCGCCAGCGGATCCGGGCCGAACTTCTGCCAGGCAGCTTCCTTCCGCGACGCCCAGCCGCAGAGCGTCCCACGGGCCACAATGTCCAGCAGCAATTCCGCCAGCCGGTAGCCTGGCTCAAGCTGGAGCGCCTCGCCCAGGTAGGCGGCCGCGTACGAACCCCGGCCACGGCACCAGGCGACCCATCCCCTGCCGGTCAGGGCTGCAGCGCCCGCCCGGCCGCCGGGCCCTGCCAATTGTTCGAGGATGAAGTCCAGCATGTCCAGGGCCGCCCAGTCGGGCACCTCCGGTGCCGCTCCCATCAGGATCTCGCCGTAGCCGACGGCAGGAGACCCTGCGGGGTATAACCGACGTGGCCGGCTTTGCCGGTCCGGCCTCGTGGCGGCTGTGGCGGCCTGCAGCCCGGATTTGCGCAACCGCGGCGACGTACCCCGCCATGTGTCGAGCCGGACCAGCGGCGTAGGCACGGCGGAGTCACCCGCGGTGTCCGGATCATGGGGGTTGTCCAGGACTCCGAACTGTTCCGCCCCGGCCTCTGCGGCCTTCCTGTCCGCCGCAGCCATGACCAGGACGGCGTCGCGCCAGGTCGGGACAGTGAGCGTGGCGCGCAGGAAAGCGTCGCGTTCAGCGTCGGGCAGCCAGGCTGCCCCGTCGGCCCGGCCCAGGAGCATTTCCCAGACGTCGAGCACGGTGCTGAATTGGGCCCTGCTCCGCGACCGGCCGGCCAGTTCCGCCAGCCATCGGTCCTCCCCCGCCAGGACGGAGGCCACGAAAGGGGCCGGGAGCGGCGGCCCCGGCGCAGTGCGGGTAGACGGCGCTTCCCCAACGCTGCTGCCCCGATACACCATCTCGGCATTGAGCATGCTGTCCCTGATCTGCTGGACCGGACGGCCCGGCAGCGGGCAACATGAAGCGTCCCGGCACAGGGCGTCCCGCCAATATTCGTCGCCCACGAACCAGGCGTCACGTACAGGCATGCCGGCCTGGTCCAGGACAGCCTGCACCGCGCGGACCAATGGGTCGTAGGTGGCGGCCGGCGCTGCCCCGGCGTCTGTGGTGAAAATGGCCAGCAGCGAGCCGTCGGCCTCGACATCCGACTCCAGGTATCCGCGGACGGCGCGTGCGAACGCCGGCAGGTCCACCTGTGCTTCCACGCCGGGAAGGTCAAGCCGCAGCGTGGCTCCCAGCGTGGTGCCTCGAAGGGTCATGGCCACGAGGCTGGATGCCGGCCAGTATCCCAGCGAATGCGGGATAAAGCCGAGGATGTCTTCGGGGCCGCGCACTGTCAATCGTTCCGGAGCTGTCATGGCTCCAGCATTCACCCCCGGCCGTGCGGCGCGCAGCGGGCAATTCAGCTATGTGGGAAACCTTCGCGGTGGAGGACCAGTGGACTCAGGGCTGCGCCCTTAGTCGTCGGTGGGTGCGGGCTGGCGGCGGCGTGCCAGGCTCTCGCGGCGCTGCCGTGCCAGGGCGCTGCGCAGGGGTGGCACGACGATTCCCTGGGCAGCCATCTGCCGGCGCACCTTCCGCCGTGATGCGATAATCGCGGCGGAACCAACAGCCAGCAGCAGGAACTGGACACTCAGGGCGAGCCTGAAGGGGTCCAGGCCGTACAGGACTCCCTGCGAGAACCCGGCGGCATAGAGCAGGTCCAGCACCAGGCCGATCAGGAAGATGGACACCAGGGCGGCGATGAAGCCGCCAACGTTGACGATGCCGGTGGCCGTCCCGATCCGGTGGGCGGGGTTGAACGTCCGTGCGAAGTCGAAACCGATCATAGAGCCCGGGCCGCCGATCGCGAGGACAACCACCAGCATCGCCAAGAGCCACAGCGGAGCACGGCCCGGCAGCAGCAGCACCGCTGCCCAGCCCGCGGCCGTGAGACCGGCAATGAGCAGGACCATGGTGGACCGCCGCAGCGGGTGGCGGGAAACGAAGCGGCCAATGAAGGGGCCCACCGCCATGGCGGCAGCAACATAGAGTGCCATCAAGGCAGCGACCGTCCCGGCATCAAGTCCCTGGCCGGAGATCAGGAACGGGTAGCCCCAGGTCATGGCAAATACGGTGCCGCTGAACTGGATGGTGAAGTGGCTCCACATTCCCAGCCTGGTTCCGGGCTGGCGCCAGGCGCGGGCAAGCGAGACGCCGGTGGCTTTGAGCCCCTGCCGGGCCTCCGGTCGCTCCGTGCCCGGCGGAACGTCCTGCAGCAACAGGAGAACCAGCACGACGGCGAGGGCTGACATCCCGGCGAGCATCAGGAAGGCGGGGGTCCAGCCGGACAGGTGCAGGACCAGCGCGAACGGCAGGACACTGAACAACTGCCCCAGCTGGCCGGACATGCCGGTCAGCTGGGTGACCAGGGGGACGCGGGCCGGGGCGAACCAGAGCGGGATGAGCCGGATCACGGAGATGAACGTCATGGCATCGCCGGCGCCCACCAGGACGCGGCCAAGGACCCCGCCCGGGATGCTTTCGGCAAAGGCAAGCTGTAACTGGCCCAGCCCCATCAGCACGGCGCCACCGGCGATCATGGCACGGGAGCCGAACCTGTCCACCAACAAACCAACGGGGATCTGCAGCCCGGCGTAGACCAGCAATTGCAGCACGGTGAAGAAGGAAATGGCGGAGGCGGAGGCGTGGAAGCGCTCGGTGGCCTCGAGACCCACCACCCCAAAGGAGGTGCGTTGCGCCACGGCCACCAGGTACCCAAAAATTCCAACGGTCCAAATAAGCCAGGCGCGGGGTGCAGTCACACTCTTCATTATGCCCGGCCGGGGGCGGCTCCCCCGAAGCCGTGACGCGCCGCTACTGCCCGGGATTCTCCCTGGCCAGGTACGCCTCAACGGCGGCACCGAGGTCATCGGCGTCGGGAAGCTCGTCATTTTCGTTGGCCAGGAGCGAGCGCCGCACCATGCCGTCGGCTTTCTCGTCGTAGCGCGTTTCGAGGCGCGACACCACCTGCTGGACTTCCTCGGACGCCTCGATCTGTTCGGCGATCTGGCGGCTGACGTCACGGCCCGATTCACGCAGCCTGTCGGTAGGAAGCATGAGCGACGTTGCAGCACCCAGGTATTCCAGGCCGGCGACGGCGGCCGTAGGGTACTCCGCCTCCGCGAGGTAGTGCGGCACGTGGATCACGTAGCCGGCGACGTTGCGTCCGGCTTCGACGAGGCGCAGCTCCAGGATGTGGCCGACGGCGGCGGGAACCTCCACCGTGGGCTTCCAGACCGAAATGCCTTCGATCAGCTCGGGCCGGTTTCCGTGCACGGTGACACCGACGGGGCGGGTGTGCGGTACCGGCATGGGGATCGAGTGGATCCACGTGACCAGGTTGACATCCAGTTTCTCCACGATGTTCACAACGGCGCGGGCGAACCGCTCCCACTGCAGGTCGGGTTCGAATCCTGCCAGCAGGAGGAACGGCTTTCCAAGTCCGTCGACGAGGCGGTAAAGGGCCAGCCGGGGCTCCTGGTAATCCTGGATGTGGTCTTCCACGAAGCTCAGGTGCGGCCGGCGGGACCGGTAGTCGATCAGCTGGTCGGCGTCGAAGACCGCCACCGGCTGGGCATCGAGGGTGTCCAGCAGCTCGGCGTTGATCTGCTTCACCACGTGGCCGGCGTCGGCGAACCCGGTGAATCCCATAACCAGGTTCAGCCCCTGGAGGTCTGGGCTGTGGAACAGCTCGATGTTGCTGGCATAGAGCGCGTCGGGGTCCAGCAGGGAGCCGGAAATCCGTTCAAGCACGGCGTGTTCCTTTCAGGGGTTTGGGTGGACATCCTGCATAACGCGGCGGGGGCGCCGGGCATTCCGGCACCGTGTGTGGCGCACCTCTCAGGAAATTCTCCCGCCATGGTGCGGAAGGGCTACGATCGGAACTGGCCTGCCAGGCGGGCTTGCACGCTCCCGGAGCGGTCCACAACGGCCGGAGCCGGGCCACCATGGCAGAGCGCCCAACATGCATCCCTGCCCGAACGTTTCGAGAATTGAGGACTCATCCCTGTGGTCAAGAATACTGAAATCAACCTTAGTACCGTCTCGCGGGACTTGAAGAAGAGCCCCAGCGATGCTGTGGTCATCGGGGTGGGGCAGGGAACCGACGGGCCCGTCCTCCTGGAAAACCCGTTGACGGCGAAGTCCGCCGAGGCCCTCACGGCCTCCCTCAAGGCGCTCGGCGTCACGGGCGCCGCAGACCAGCTGGTCCGCCTGCCGGGCCTGCCCGAAACCGGAGCCGGAATCCTGGTCCTTTCCGGGGTTGGCAAGGTTGCTGCCTCGGAGCCGCCGGCAGGCGAGTCGCTTCGCCGCGCCGCAGGCTCGGCGGTCCGCCAGCTTGCGGGCCTGGCCACAGTCACCCTGGCGTTTCCGACGGCGACCGTGGAGGACGTCGCGGCCGTCGCCGAGGGTGCCGCGCTGGGCGCCTACTCCTTCACCGAGTTCCGGTCCTCGACGGACGGCCTGAAGGATCCCGTCCGCAACGCTGTGATCTTCACCGAACTTGCCGGCAACGGCGGGGTGGACTCCGCGTTGAAGCGTGCCGGCCTGCTGGCCAAGGCCGTGAACGCGACCCGGTCCCTGGTCAACACCCCGCCCAGCCACCTGTACCCGGAGTCCTTCGCAGAGGCCGCCAAGGACCTCGCCAAGGGCCTGCCGGTGAAGGTGACCGTATGGGATGAAAAGCGCCTGGAGAAGGAGGGCTTCGGCGGCATCATGGGCGTTGGCAAGGGCTCCTCGCGCCAGCCGCGCCTGGTGAAGGTCGAATACTCCCCCGCCAAGGCCACGTCGAAGATCGCCCTCGTCGGCAAGGGCATCACGTTCGATACCGGCGGAATTTCCCTCAAGCCGGCCCTGAACATGGGCGACATGAAGAGTGACATGGCCGGCGCCGCCGTCGTTCTTAACACTGTCCTGGCCATTGCCGGACTGGGCCTGCCCGTCAAGGCCACCGCCTGGCTGTGCATCGCCGAGAACATGCCCGGCGGTGGCGCCTCACGCCCCGCCGATGTCCTGACCATGTTCGGCGGCAAAACCGTGGAAGTACTTAATACGGATGCCGAAGGCCGCCTGGTCATGGCGGACGGGATCGTCGCCGCGAGCGGCGAATACCCGGACGCCATCATCGACGTCGCCACCCTGACCGGTGCGCAGCTTATTGCCCTGGGCAACCGCACCGCCGGCATCATGGGCTCGGACAGCGTCACGGGGGCACTTAAAGCTGCAGCCGACCGCGCCGGTGAGCTGGTCTGGCCGATGCCCCTGCCGGAGGAACTGCGCCCCAGCCTGGACTCCCAGGTGGCTGACCTTGCCAACATCGGCGAGCGGCATGGCGGCATGATGACCGCCGCTGTGTTCCTGCGCGAGTTCGTGGGTAAGGACAAGGCGGGCGCACAGATCCCCTGGGCGCACATCGACATTGCCGGGCCGTCATTCAACAACGGCAGCCCGTACGGCTACACGCACAAGCAGGGCACCGGCTGCACCGTCCGGACCTTGGTTGCGTACGTCGAGGACATCATCGCCGCGGCCTGATGAGGGATTGATGGCCGGTGCCGCGCGGCTTTGCGGCGGGGTGATCCCTCCGCCACAAAGCCGCGTGACACTGGCCACAAGCGCTCCACAAAGGCGCCGGCAAGGTGGAGCATGGATAGGTGGTTCGCTAAGGTGAACCACGGTAGTCACAAATGCAAGAGAGTTGCCCTGCTGACATAATCACGGCAGTGCAAGTTCCAAGACCAGATGATGCGCGCTGATCGCGTCATCGTTCACGCGAGGGAGCGTTTTAGTGGCCGATCAGGCAACTGCGCAAGAATTCGACATCCTGGTACTCGGTGGCGGCAGCGGCGGATACGCCGCGGCGCTGCGGGCGGTACAGCTGGGCCTTACCGTCGGCCTCGTGGAGAAGGGCAAGCTGGGCGGCACCTGCCTCCACAACGGCTGCATCCCCACCAAGGCGCTGCTGCACTCTGCAGAACTGGCCGACCACGCCCGTGACTCCGCCAAGTATGGCGTGAACGTCACCCTCGACAGCATCGACATCAACGCTGTCAATGCCTACAAGGACGGCATCATCGCCGGCAAGTACAAGGGCCTGCAGGGACTCATCAAGTCCAAGGGCATCACCGTGATCGAGGGTGAAGGCAAGCTGCAGGGCACCGATACGGTCGTCGTGAACGGGACCGCCTACAAAGGCAAGAACATCGTCCTGGCCACCGGATCGTACTCGCGCACCCTTCCGGGACTGGAAATCGGCGGCAAGGTCATCACCTCCGACCAGGCCCTCACCATGGACTTCATCCCCAAGAGCGCCATCATCCTCGGCGGCGGCGTCATCGGCGTCGAATTCGCCTCGGTCTGGAAGTCGTTCGGTGTGGACGTCACCATCGTCGAAGGCCTGCCTTCCCTCGTTCCCAACGAGGACGCCACGATCGTGAAGAACTTCGAACGCGCCTTCAAGAAGCGCGGCATCAAGTTCTCCACCGGCATCTTCTTCCAGGGCGTCGAGCAGAATGACGACGGCGTCAAGGTCACCCTTGTGGACGGCAAGACGTTCGAGGCCGACCTGCTGCTCGTGGCTGTTGGCCGCGGCCCCGTCACGGCCAACCTGGGCTACGAGGACGCCGGCATCACCATCGACCGCGGCTTCGTCATCACCAACGAGCGCCTCCACACCGGCGTCGGCAACATCTACGCTGTGGGCGACATTGTCCCCGGCGTGCAGCTGGCCCACCGCGGCTACCAGCAGGGCATCTTCGTGGCCGAGGAAATCGCCGGTCTGAAGCCTGTTGTGGTCGAGGACATCAACATCCCCAAGGTCACCTACTCCGAACCCGAAATCGCCACCGTCGGCTACACCGAGAAGGCTGCCAAGGAAAAGTTCGGCGAAGACCAGGTGCAGACCCAGGAGTACAACCTGGCCGGCAACGGCAAGAGCTCCATCCTGGGCACCGCCGGCCTGGTCAAGCTGGTCCGCCAGAAGGACGGCCCCGTGGTGGGCGTCCACATGATTGGCGCCCGCATGGGCGAGCAGGTGGGCGAAGCCCAGCTGATCGTGAACTGGGAAGCCTACCCGGAGGACGTGGCCCAGCTGGTACACGCCCACCCCACCCAGAACGAGGCCCTCGGCGAAGCCCACCTGGCGCTGGCCGGCAAGCCGCTGCACGGCTGATTTTCCACAGTATTACCAGGCCTGGTGCACCCGGCCGCGCAGGCCGGGTGCACTAGGCTTCCACCATGGCAGCAATCATTCGCACAAAAGATCAATAAGGAGAACGGGGACGACATGTCTGAATCCGTTAACTTGCCCGCCCTCGGTGAGAGTGTCACCGAAGGAACCGTCACCCGCTGGCTCAAGCAGGTAGGTGACCGGGTAGAGGTGGACGAGCCGCTGCTCGAAGTCTCCACCGACAAAGTAGACACTGAAATCCCCTCTCCTGTAGCTGGCGTGATTGAAGAAATCCTGGTCGCTGAAGATGAGACCGCAGAGGTGGGCGCACCGCTGGTGCGGATCGGCGACGGCTCCGGCGGCGGTTCCGCGCCTGCCGAGGAAGCCCCCGCCCAGGAAGCTCCCGCCCAGGCCGAGGCCGCACCGGCCGAACCTGAGGCAGCCCCTGCACAGGAGGCTCCCGCCCAGGCCGCTCCGGCTGCCGGTGGCGAGAGCCACGAGGTCACCCTCCCCGCCCTCGGCGAAAGCGTCACCGAAGGCACCGTCACCCGCTGGCTGAAGGCCGTGGGCGACTCCGTCGAGGTCGACGAGCCGCTGCTCGAAGTTTCGACTGACAAGGTGGACACCGAGATCCCGTCTCCGGTAGCCGGCACCCTGCAGGAAATCCGCGTTGGCGAGGACGAGACCGCCGAGGTCGGTTCAGTGCTAGCCGTCATCGGCTCCGGCGCCCCCGCCGCTGCCGCCCCGGCTCCGGCCGCTGCACCGGCACCCGAAGCCCCCAAGCAGGAAGCACCCAAGCAGGAGGCACCGAAGCCCGCCGCGGCGCCCGCGCCTGCTGCTGCTCCCGCACCGGCTGCCGCTCCGGCGGCACCTGCGGCTCCCGCAGCCCAGGAAGCAGCCTCCGCCGGCGGCTCCGAGTCCGGTTACGTCACTCCCCTGGTCCGCAAGCTCGCCAACCAGCACAGCGTTGACATCTCCTCGCTGTCCGGCACCGGCGTGGGCGGCCGCATCCGCAAGCAGGATGTCATCGCTGCTGCTGAAGCCAAGGCCGCTCCGGCCACAGCACCGGCTGCTGCCCCGGCAGCATCGGCTCCGGCTGCATCCGGCGCAGCAGCGTCCTCGCTGCGTGGCACCGTCCAGAAGGCTCCGCGCATCCGCCAGGTCATTGCCCGCCGCATGCGTGAGTCGCTGGACATCTCCACCCAGCTGACCCAGGTCCACGAGGTGGACATGACCAAGGTCGCCAAGCTGCGCGCCCGGGCCAAGAACTCGTTCCAGGCCCAGAACGGCTCCAAGCTGACCTTCCTGCCCTTCATCGCCAAGGCCGTCGCCGAGGCCCTGAAGCAGCACCCGAAGGTCAACGCCTCCTACGACGAGGACAAGCAGGAGATCACTTACCACAACGCCGAGCACCTGGCGATTGCGGTGGACACGGACAAGGGCCTGCTGGTTCCGGTCATCGCCGACGCCGGCAACCTGAACCTGGCCGGCCTGGCCGGCAAGATCGCCGACGTCGCCGACCGCACCCGCAGCGGAAAGATCGGCCCGGACGAGCTCTCCGGCGGAACCTTCAGCATCACCAACATCGGTTCCGTAGGCGCCCTGTTCGACACACCGATCATCAACCAGCCGCAGGTCGCAATCCTGGGCACCGGTGCGATCGTCAAGCGCGCCGTGGTGGTTTCGGACGAGAACGGTGACGACTCGATCGCCATCCGCTCGATGATGTACCTGTCCCTGACGTACGACCACCGCCTGGTGGACGGCGCGGACGCAGGCCGGTTCCTCCAGACCCTGAAGGCACGCCTCGAAGAAGGCGCGTTCGAGGCGGACCTGGGGCTCTAGCAGCCAACCGGCTTCACGCCACGAAGCAGTCATGACGGCGGTGCCGGGCACGGATGGGTATCCATCCGCAGCCCCGCACCGCCGTCGTGGTTTAACCCGGGGCCGCTGCGCGGCGGCACCGCCATGCCGTCGCAACGCGCCTCTGCTACGGGCCGTAGAAATGTCTGGCTAAGCTGGAGCCATGACTATTCTCTTGAACATCCTCATCTTCCTGCACGTGGTGGGCGCTGCCATGATCGTGGGCTACTGGATTGCCACCATGCGTACCCCCACCGTGCACCCGCGCCAGCGTGACGGCGCCTTCCTGCAGCTGCTGACGGGCATCGCCATGATGGGCGTCCTCCCCGTCCTGCACAACCAGGATCCTGCGCAGTTCGGCGAGCTGAACTATGCGAAGCTGGGCATCAAGCTCGTCATCGCCGTCGTTGTGGCAGTTCTTGCGGTCATTGGAACGCGCAAGGTCAAGAACGGCCAGCCGGTTTCCACCGGCCTCGCGCACGGCGTCGGCGGCCTGGCCCTGGTCAACGTGGCCATCGCCACCCTCTGGCAGTAGGCCCGCGGCACCCCGCGGACGTGCCGGCCCGGTCATAATCCTCTGAGAGCGGACAACCCGTGCACCGGGCGCGCACGGTCCCTAGGATGGGAACGGCGGGCCCGGCAGCGGCTGCACGGCCCGGATTCGAACCGACGTTGAGGAGAGACATGGCGACAACACGCAACGCGCACACTGTATGGAACGGAAGCCTGACCGAGGGTTCGGGCAACACCACCCTGGACAGCTCCGGCCTGGGCACCTTCGATGTCACCTGGAAGGCGCGCACCGAGGCCGCCGGCGGAAAGACCAGCCCGGAAGAGCTGATCGCCGCTGCGCACTCGGCATGCTTCTCCATGGCGTTCAGCCACGAACTGAGCCAGGCCGGCTTCACGCCGGAGGAAGTCAACACCAAGTCCGAGGTCGGCTTCCAGCCGGGGACCGGCATCACCGGTAGCCACCTGACCCTGAATGCCCGTATTCCCGGCATTTCGGAAGAGGACTTCCAGCGGATCGCCGAGGCAGCGAAGAAGGGCTGCCCGGTGTCCCAGGCCCTCGCCGGCATCGAGATCACCCTGGATGCCACGCTGCAGGCTTAGGCCATGCAGGACTAGACCACGCGAAAAGGCCCTGCGCCGCCGGACGTCCGGCGGCGCAGGGCCTTTTCTTTTGCCGCGGGTGACCTTAGGCCGTGGTCGCCGCCTGGCTGCCTTCCCGGCGGGGCGGGAGCGGCTCCGGCTTCAGGCGGCGGTAGCCCGAGCGCGCCGGCGGCCGGTCGGTGGGCAGTTCCTGGATCATTTCCTTCAGGGCGCCGATGCCGTACTCGAGCTGGGGATCGCGCCCGGCGGCGTAGGCGTGGGGCGGGTAGGTCACCTCGATGTCCGGATCCACGCCATAGTTTTCGACGCTCCAGCCAACACCGCCGCCGAACCACGTGGCGTACCTGGGCTGGGTGACGCCTGTGCCGTCGGCCAGGGAGAAGCGGTTGTCGATGCCCACCACACCGCCCCAGGTCCGCGTCCCGATCACGGGGCCAATCCCCCGCAGTTTGGAGACCTGGGTGATGATGTCGCCGTCCGAGCCAGCGAATTCGTCGGCGAGGATGATCACCGGCCCGCGCGGAGCGTGGTGCGGATACGTCCGGGGCTTCTCCCCGCGCGGCATGCTCCAGCCAGTGACCTTGCGGCCGATCAGCTCGGCGACGAGCTGGGACGTGTGGCCGCCGCGGTTACGGCGCACATCGACAATGAGTCCGTCCAGCGCGGTTTCGGTGTCCAGGTCCCGGTGCAGCTGGGCCCAGCCATTGGCCATCATGTCCGGAATATGGAGGTACCCGAAGGTTCCGTCGGACGCCTCCCGGACGGTGCGGCGGTTGCCGGCAACCCATTCCTGGTACCGCAGCCGTTCCTCGTCCTTGACAGGCACGACGGCGACCCGCCGCTGGGTGCCTGCAGCGCCGCCGTGTCCCGGGCCGTTGAGAAGCGTCAGCTCCACCGCGCGGCCTGCGGCTCCCACCAGCTGCATGGCCGGGGTGACGGCCTGCGACAAGGGGACGCCGTCGACGGCCAGCAGGATATCCCCTGCCCTGGCGCTGACGCCCGGCCGGGTCAGCGGTGACGTGGCGAGCGGATCGGAGGACTCGCCGGCCAGGATGCGGGTGATCTCCCAGCCCTGGGGTGTGTGGGTGAGGTCGGCTCCGAGCCGGCCCTGCCCGCGGCTGCCCCGTTCGGTTACAGCGGCCGGGCGCACGTACGCATGGGATGTGCCGAGTTCGCCGTGCAACTCCCACAACAGGTCCACCAGGTCGTCGTGCGAGCCCAGGCGGTCCACCAGGGGACGGTACCGGCCGCGGATCGATTCCCAGTCCTGGCCGGCCATGTCTTCGGTCCAGAAGAAGTCGCGCTGCAGGCGCCAGGCTTCGTCGAACGCCTGTCCCCAGACGCTGAGCGGGTCCAGCAGGGCCCTGATCCGGCCCAGGTCCACCTTGACGGCCTTGCCGGATTCCTCTTCCGCCTTCGCATCGGACGGAACGGCAGTGACCTGCTTGTCCGAGACCAGGACCACCTTGCTGCGGTCCCCGGACAGGCGGTAGCTGTCCACGGCATCCACCAGCGTGGCCTGCTTGCGCCGGGCAATGTCGTAGCGGACCAGGCTCGGGCGGGCGTCCTTGTCCTCCTGGCTGGCTTTGCCGTCGCCGGTCACGCCGGTAAGGACGGAGTCCAGCCACAGGAGTGCGCCGTCAACAGCCTTCAATGAGCTGTAGTTGCCCTGGGGGACGGGAACGCCGATGACGCGGTGCGCCAGGCCCTCGGCGTCGACATGGACGGCGGCTGCACCGTCCTGCGGCCCTTCGCCTGCGTCCGGGCCGTCCTTTGCGGTTTCGGTTGCGCTCTCCACGCCTGCAGGATCCACCGATGGGCCAAAGGGCGACGGCGTGTCAGCGGCGAGTGCCACCAGGTAGGGCTTGATGGGGCTGGGGAAGGAGAGGTCGAAAGAGTGCCCGTCGTAGACGGGGTCGAAGCTGCGGTTGGAGAGGAAGGCCAGGAACTTGCCGTCCGGGGTGAAGGATGGTGAGGCGTCACGGAAGCGCCCGTCCGTGACCTCCACGGGGTCGGCGTCGAGGCGGTCCACGGTGGCCAGGCGCAGGCGGCTGCGCGAGCCGAAGGACGTGACCGGTTCCGACCATGCCAGCCAGCGCGAGTCCGCGGACCAGGCCAGCTCGGAGATGCTGCCTTCGCCGATGCTGGCCACGCGCGTGAGGTTGCCGGTGCGGGTATCGGCCACATGGACGTCGCCGAACGAGGTGCCCAGGGCTATCCACCGGCCGTTCGGGCTGGCCTCGAGTGAGCTGGCACGCGACGGCGTGGGGACAGTGATGCCGGTGTCCCCCTCATCTTCGGTGCTTTCCGCCTCGGCAGGCTGGTCCTGCGGTGCGACGTCGGCCTGCTGGTCGTCGTCGGCCGGAACATGCTGGTTGCCGCCGGCAAGCACGGCGGCACCGGAGGCCGGGACCGGTTGCGGCAGGCTGACCGTTTCAGGGCCTTCCCCGCCGGGTTGTCCGTCGCCGGCGGGGTCGCCCGCGGCGGAACCCGGAGCGGCATTTGCGTCCTGTGCCGTCGCCTGCGGGGCCGCGTGCGGGACAGGTGCTGCGATGTCCTTGATGTGCAGTGCCTCGACGCCGTCGTGGTCGGCAATGTAGGCGATGCGGCCGTCGCCGAGGGGCCTGGGCAGGCGGCCGCGGACGCCAGGGGTGGCTTCAATGATCCGGGAGGGCCCGTCCTTGTGGCGTACCCAGTGGATGGTTCCGTGCGATTCGACGGCGCTGGCGGCACCGGTGGTATCGGGTGCCACCGCGCCCAGGTGCTTCGCCGCGTCGAGGAGGGCCGGACGCCTGGTTTGCGAGGCGGAGCCCAGGGAGATGTCCAGTTTGACGGCGTCCGACCCGAGGTCGTTCAAGACCCAGAGTTCACCGGCGGATTCAAAGATGACCCGCTTGCCGTCCGTGGCGGCGTGCCGGACGTAGAAGTCCTGGTGGTCGGTGTGCCGGCGCAGGTCCTGCCCGTTGGGCAGCACCGAGTAGAGGTTGCCGTAGCCCTCATGGTCGGAGAGGAAGGCGATCCGGCCATCGACCCAGAGGGGGTCGGCGAGGTTGCCGTCCAGGTCCGGCAGCAGCCGCTCAAATTCACCGTTGCCGTCGTTGTCGATCCACAACTTTCCGGCCGTGCCGCCGCGGTACCGCTTCCACCATGCCGGTTCGCGGGACAGCACGGAAGCCAGCACCACCGGCCGTTCGTCACCTACTTCGGGGGCGAACGCCACGGATTCGACCGGGCCGTACGGCAGTTCCTGGGCCCACCCGCCGTCCAACGGGACACTGTAGGCGTAAGTGTGGCGGCTTTCAGCCTGCCGGAACGCACTGGTGACCACCACGGAACCGCCGGCGGTGAACCCCTTGACCCGGGTGCTGCTGTGCCCGAAATACGTGAGTTGGCGGTACCCGCCGCCGTCGACCTGTGCCGAGACAACCTCCGGCGCCGTGCCCTGCACCACTGTCCACACCAGCCGCTTGCCGTCCGGGGTGAACCGCGGGTTGCGGGCCGGGAGCTGGAGGGATGAGACGCGCCAGGCCCGGCCGCCGTCCAGGGGCGCGATCCACACGTCGTCCTCGGCCACGAAAGTGACCAGGTCGCCGTGCAGATGCGGGAAACGGAAGTAGCTCGAGGAAGTCATCGTTCGATCATAGTCAACCACCGGCCGCCCCCGCGGGAAGTGCCGGAGCCGCGCTGACGTGGTGAGATGGACCATGCACATCGTCATGGCCGGCGCCTCCGGGCTTATCGGCACCTCTATGTCCGCAGCCTTCCGCGACGCCGGCCACTCGGTGGTGACACTGGTCCGCCGCCAGGCCGCCGGCCCGTCCGAAATCAGGTGGGATCCGGCGGCCGGCACCCTGGACCCCGGCGCCCTTGCCGGCGCCGACGCCGTGGTCAACCTGGCCGGCGCCGGCATCGGCGACAGGCCCTGGACGCGGCGCAGGGTCGAAGAGTTGTTCAGTTCGCGGCTGGCACCCACCAGGACCCTGGTGCAGGCCATGGCGCAATTGGAGACCCCGCCCGCCACCTTCATCAGCCAATCGGCCTCGGGCTTCTACGGCGACGCCGGCAACACCGTCCTGCGCGAGGACGCACCTGCCGGTTCGGGCACCTTGTCGCAGATCTGCATCGAGTGGGAACGGGAAGCGAACCTGGCGCCCGAGGGCGTGCGCGTGGTGACACCCCGCACCGGGGTGGTGTTCAGCCGTTCCGGCGGCGCACTGGGCAAGCTGCTCCCCTTGTTACGGCTGGGCCTGGGCGGCCCGTTCGGCAACGGCCGGCAGTTCTGGCCGTGGGTGACGCTTCCCGATGTCTCGGCTGCCTTCCTGTTCCTCCTCGAATCCCAGGTTGCCGGGCCGGTGAACGTTGCGGCGCCGGAGCAGGCGGACGTCAATGCGATCGTCGCAGCTCTGGGCCGTGCCCTGCACAGGCCTGCCGTGCTGCGGGTACCGGCGCCCGTGCTGCGCACCGTAATGCCCGGGCTGGCCGAGGAGCTTCTGCTGTTCAGCCAGCGGTTGGAACCCGCCGTCCTGTCGGCGGCCGGCTTCCAGTGGCAGCACGGCAACCTTGACGCCGCGGTCCGCTGGGTCGCTGGGAGGGACAGCGGCAGCTGACCCGGGGTACCGATGCCGGACAACCGTCTCTCCGGTACCCTTTTCACCGGCCCGGGAGGATGTCGCTGATCCTCCACCGGCCGTCCACGGACACCAGGACCAGCCTGAGCCGCTGGGCCGGGCTGGCCGCCCCGGCCGCCAGTACCTCGCCCCCCGGGCCCTTTGCCTGGTAGCCGGAGGATGCGGACGTCAGCCCCACCACGGCACGGCCCTGCGCCGGCACTGTCTCGGGCGTGACGTCCGAGACCGTGGTGGCGAACCCGTCCAGGCGCTGACCGGACGCACCCAATGCCACGGCAATTTCCTGGTCCTCGGCGGCGGCGGCCGAACCCGGCGCGTTGACGGCTGCCAGCAGGTCCATGCTGCCGGTGTTGAGGGCATAGTCCCGCAGGGCTGCCAGCCCCCGCACGGCAACCTCGGGATCGGCGGCCGCAGCCTGCAGCCGGGCCTCATCAAGCGCGGTGGTGCGGCTGCGGCCGCCGTCATGGCTTGGCGCGGGGGGAACCGACGGAGTGAGGGCAGCGGAGTCCACCGGCACGGCTGGTGCGGCGTCGCCGGGCCAGGGTCCGGCACCGGCGGCTGCGGACAACCATAAGATCGCCGCCGCCGCGGCGCCCGCTGCCGGCAGTACGAGCCGGGCCGGCAGCCGCGGGATGCGCAGGGCCGGGGCCCCGGCTGGCCCGGCCGCATGTTTTCCGCGGGGTGCTGCATCGGCCGAGGACAGCGGCGGCAACGGTCGGGACCGGGCCCGGGCCAGGGCCTGGGCCTGGACTACCGGACCTGACCACCGGAACGTTGAGGCCCGCCGATGCAGGGTCCGGAGTTTCCTGCCCAGCGCCGTGCCCTCGGACGAAGCGGGCAGGCTCCGGCGGGTGAGCAGCTCCGTCAGGACCGTGGGATGGACGGCAGCCGAGAGGTCAACCGGCAGCGGCGCCGCGCTGCGGTAGACGGCGGTACCCAGCGCCATGGCAGTAGGCCGCAGCCGGCGGTCCTCGTTCAACCCCTGTTCGAGGGCTGCGGCAAGTTCTTTCGGCACCCCGGGAACCAGCAGGGACAACGGCGGCCGGTCCAGCGTGCGGCCGGGCACCTCGCCGGTCAGGCAAAACCAGCCAATCGCGGCCAGCGAGAAGACATCGCGCCCGGGCTGAAGCCCCGCGCGGACGGCATCTACCGGTGACGGGTCAAGGAAGCCGCCGGTTCCAGCCGCAATTGCACCGCCCGGATCGCCGAGCATCCGGGCCACCCCGAGGTCGGACAGCATCGGTTTCCCTTGCCCGGTGAACAGGATGTTTCCGGGCGCAACGTCCGAGTGAGTGAACCCTTGCGCGTGCAGGTAGCCCAGGGCCTGCGCTATGGGAGTCAGCACGGTAATGGTCTCCCCCACACTGAGCTTGCCCCTGGACGCCACCAACTGGGCCAGCGAGCCACCCGCGGCGTAGTCCATCGTGAGGGCTGTCACCGGCCCCGGCCCCGCCACGCGCACGGCATCGTGGGCCCTGATGAGGTGCGGATGGTCCAGGACCGAAAGAATGCGGATTTCCCTCCGCACTTCCTCCTCCGACATGGCTTCTCCCCGGGCCCCCGTGCTTTGGCCACGGAAGCACTTCAGCGCGACGTCCCTCCCCGTGCGTTGTTCCGTCGCCAGCCAGACGTCCGCGCTGCCTCCGCGGCCCAGCAGCCGTCCGACGTCGTAGCCCGGAACCTCCGGCACCTGTGCACCATCCATGGTCCATGTCTACCGGAATCCCCGAAGGGCTGCAGAAGTTATCCACAGGTCCTGGCCGCTGCAGTCACATTGGGTGCCTCCGGTGAGCTTGGACACTAAACCGGGCCGGAGCGGCTTCGGGGTCTAAGCTGGATCCCATGACTCTTGAGTTTTCACGGCTGGGTCTGGCCCCCGACTTCGTTGACTACATGGAAGGCTGGGAAGCCCAGCGCGAACTCCATGAAAAAGTCGTCGCCGGAGATGCCCCCAGCACAGTCTTGCTCCTTGAACACGCTGCCGTTTACACGGCGGGCAAGCTCACCGAGGACCACGAACGGCCTTTCGACGGCACGCCGGTCGTCGCAGTAGACCGCGGCGGTAAACTCACATGGCACGGCCCCGGCCAACTGGTGGCCTACCCCATCCTGAAGCTGAAGAACCGTGCCGGCATCCGCGACTACGTGGAGCGACTCGAAGAGATCATGATTACGGTCATGGCGGATTACGGCATCCATGCTGAACGCATCAAGGGACGCGCCGGCGTCTGGATCAAGGCGGACGCCAAAGGACCCGACCGCAAGATTGCCGCTATCGGCATCCGGGTCCTGAATGGCGTCACCATGCACGGCATCGCCATCAACTGCAGCAATGACCTCGCCCCGTACGGCCAGATCATTGCCTGCGGCATCACCGACGCCGGGGTGACCACCATGTCCGTGGAAACAGGACGGGATATCCGTCCGGCCCACATCGTGGACCGGTTCGTGGAGGAATTCCACAAGCACGAAGAAGCATTGGTTTCGAGCCCTGAAGGAGCTCTACTGTGACATTGGCACCTGAAGGCCGGAAGATGCTGCGGATCGAGCAGCGCAACGCTGCCGTCCCGGTGGAGCGTAAGCCGGAGTGGATCAAGGCCAAGGTCCAGATGGGCCCGGAGTTCGTCCAGCTCAAGAACCTGGTGAAGAAGGAAGGCCTGCACACCGTCTGCGAAGAGGCCGGCTGCCCCAACATCTTCGAATGCTGGGAAGACAAGGAAGCGACCTTCCTGATCGGCGGCTCCGAATGCACCCGCCGCTGCGACTTCTGCCAGATCGACACCGGCAAACCCTCCCCCGTGGACATGTTCG
This sequence comes from Pseudarthrobacter sp. fls2-241-R2A-127, assembly GCF_030209355.1. Lineage (GTDB taxonomy): Bacteria > Actinomycetota > Actinomycetes > Actinomycetales > Micrococcaceae > Arthrobacter. Next base: position 94,657 of record NZ_JARVSF010000005.1, on the reverse strand, counting down.
AACCCACCAAGGTGGCCCGCTCGGTCCAATCCATGGCCCTGCGCTACGCCACCGTCACCGGTGTGGCACGCGACGACCTTGAAGACGAAGGCGTCTGGCTCTACGCCGAAACCGTCCGCAAGATCCACGAACTGAACCCCGGCACCGGCGTCGAACTGCTCATCCCCGATTTCTCCGGCAACCCGGAGCACATCAAGGCGATCTGCGACTCCAAGCCCGAGGTCTTCGCGCACAACGTCGAAACCGTCCCCCGGATCTTCAAGCGGATCCGCCCCGCGTTCCGCTACGACCGCTCCCTGGACGTCATCACCCAGGGCCGCAACCACGGGATGGTCACCAAATCCAACCTCATCCTGGGCATGGGCGAGACCCGCGAGGAAATCTCCGAAGCCCTCCGCGACCTGCACGAGGTCGGCTGCGACCTGATCACCATCACCCAGTACCTCCGCCCGTCCGAGCGCCACCTGCCGGTGGACCGCTGGGTCAAGCCGCAGGAGTTCGTGGAGCTGCAGCAGGAAGCGGAGGAGATCGGTTTCCTCGGCGTCATGTCCGGCCCCCTGGTCCGCTCCTCCTACCGTGCCGGCCGGCTCTGGGCCACCGCCATGCGCAAAAAAGGCCGCGACATCCCCGCCGAACTCGCCCACATCGCCGAAGGCATCCAGGACTCCGGCACCACCCGCCAGGAAGCCGCCACCCTCCTCGGCGCACATTCCTGACCTGCCCCTGCGCGGACTGGCTACGGGCCGGACACCGGAAGATTCCGGCGTCCGGCCCCGGCGTTTAAGTCACGTAGAATTGAGGCACTATGGCTAAATCCCCTGACTCCAGCAACTCCACCCCGGCGGGCCCAAGCGCGGTGAAGCGCGGCCTCTTCTCGCGCAAGCCGAAGGAAGCGAAGGCCAAGAAGCCCAGCAGGCTCAAGCAGATCGGCGAGGTCTTCACCATGACCCGCCGCCACGACCCCATGGTTCCGTGGCTGATGCTCCTGGTGTTCCTTGGTGTTGTGGCCGTGAGCTTCCTGGTGGGCTTCTGGCTGGATAACTGGATCACAGGCCTGATCATCGGTATTCCGCTGGGCCTGCTGGCAGCCACATTCATTCTCTCCCGCCGGGCCGAACGGGCAGCGTTTGCGCAGATCGAAAACCAGCCCGGCGCCTCCGGTGCCGCGTTGGGCACGCTGCGCCGCGGCTGGATTACCGAGGAACAGCCCGTGGCTGTGAACCCGCGCACGCAGGATGCCGTGTTCCGTGCGGTGGGCCGTCCCGGCGTCGTCCTTGTCAGCGAAGGCCCCACCCACCGCGTGAAGCCCCTGCTGGATGCCGAACGCAAGCGCCTCGCCCGCATTCTGCCCAACGTTCCGGTCCACACCATCCAGACCGGCCACGGCGAAGGTCAGGTCCCGCTGAGCCAGGTTGCAAAGAAGATGGGCAAGATGAAGAACGAACTGACCAAGCTGGAGGTCAGCACCGTGTCCAAGCGCATCGCTTCCATGGGCACGCGCCTGCCGATCCCCAAGGGCATCGACCCCTACAAGGCCCGTCCCAACCGCGGACGCTAGCCGGCAGAACGCCCCGGTCCCGGTACAGCCGGCCGCCGGGGCGTTTTTTGTTGCCGCCAAACCGGCGGCACGTGACGGACCGTGCACCCAACAACGACAGGAACACCACCATGCCGCTGAGGACCACCGTGACCCGGGTTTTCCGGGTCCTCGCCATCGCCGAAGCCTGCAGTTGGGCTGCACTGCTGGCAGGGATGTACTTGAAATGGATTGCCGGAACCACAGAGGTTGGCGTCCAGGTGGCGGGGCCGGTCCACGGCGCCCTGTTCATTGGCTACGGGCTGGCAGCGCTGACGCTCTGGCGCGTTCAGCGGTGGCCTTTCAGAGTGGCGGCACTGGCAGGCTTCTCCGCGATCTTCCCGCTCGCGACCATCCTGTTCGAGCGCTGGGCCGGACGCCGCGGCTACCTTGGCACCGCCCTGACGGAAGGCTCGAGGGACAGCCTCGCGTCCAGCCACGCCTGACCTTACGGGCGCCTACCGGCGGATCAGCAGCGTATTCATGGCCTTGTCGTGGAGGCCGCGCTGGTCGGGGTCGAAAATGACGGCAGGGATGAACAGGCACAGCAGCACCGTCCTCACCAGGGCCGCGAGCGGTCCGGGGGTGCCGCCGCCCGGCCTCACCACGGCAATGCCCATGACGCGGTGGCCGATGCTGTAGCCGAGGGTTCCCACCAGCAGGATCTGCTCGATAGCGAAGACCCCCAGGGTCGCCCAGGAGTCGCCGCCGAAGGCAAAGTTGCTGATCAGCAGCGCGATGCCCCAGTCGATGAAGATCGCTGCGATCCTGCGTCCCGCCCGTGCAATGGAGCCGGGGCCGGACTCCGGCAGGCCCAGCCGCTCCCCCGGATATTTGGAGATGCCGGAGGTATCCGGTCCGCTGAGCCAGGAACCAATGTCTTTGCGATCTACCACCATCCAAGCCTACCGGCCCCCGCGGCCGGCGGGGACGCCCACAGTGTGGATGGGATTGGACCACACTGTGGACCGGCGATAGCGTTTCCATAGCAGGTCCATAGCAGGGCATTCTGTAACCTGCCCGAAACAATGCGGACACGGACGGGAAATGCCGAATCCATAGGCTGTGAGAAGTTTCAAGCAATCCCCTCGGCAGGTGTACCAGCAGGGAAAACCTTGCGTTCTCCCTGCCTTTGGATTGCGCTGGACCACATGGCTTGCATGCCAGATATTTACATATGCGTTAGGAGCATAGATGTTCAAGACTGCGGACGAAGTCCTCAAGTTCATCAAGGACGAAGATGTAAAGTTCGTCGATATCCGCTTCACCGATCTTCCGGGCGTCCAGCAGCACTTCAACGTCCCCGCCAAGAGTGTTGACGCCGATTTCTTCGTCAACGGCCAGCTCTTCGACGGTTCCTCCATCCGCGGCTTCCAGGGCATCGCCGAGTCTGACATGCAGCTGATCCCGGACGTGACCACCGCGTTCCTGGACACCTTCCGCATGGAGAAGACCCTCGCGCTGAACTTCTCGATCGTGAACCCGCGCACCGGCGACCCGTACCACCGCGACCCCCGTGGCGTGGCCGAGAAGGCAGAGGCCTACCTGGCCTCCACCGGCATCGCCGACACCGCGTTCTTCGCTCCCGAAGCCGAGTTCTTCGTGTTCGACAACGTCCAGTACCAGTCCTCACCGCAGGGCAGCTTCTACAAGATCGACTCCGAGGAAGCCCACTGGAACACCGGACGCGAGGAAGAGGGCGGCAACCTGGGCTACAAGACCCCTGTCAAGGGCGGTTACTTCCCGGTCTCCCCCACGGACAAGCAGGCTGACCTGCGCGACGCCATGTGTGTTGCCCTGGACGAAGCCGGCCTTGAGGTTGAGCGCAGCCACCACGAAGTCGGCTCTGCCGGCCAGGCCGAGATCAACTACAAGTTCACCACCCTGACCCACGCTGCCGATGACCTGCAGAAGTTCAAGTACGTCATCAAGAACACCGCTGACGCCTGGGGCAAGTCGGTCACCTTCATGCCCAAGCCGGTCTTCGGTGACAACGGCTCGGGCATGCACTGCCACCAGTCGCTGTGGAACGGCGGCGAGCCGCTGTTCTACGACGAGAAGGGCTACGCCGGCCTGTCCGACACCGCCCGCTGGTACATCGGTGGCCTGCTGAAGCACTCCTCCGCCGTCCTGGCCTTCACCAACCCCACGGTGAACTCCTACCGCCGCCTGGTCAAGGGCTTCGAAGCCCCGGTCAACATGGTCTACTCGCAGGGCAACCGCTCCGCCGGTATCCGTATCCCGATCACGGGCTCCAACCCGAAGGCCAAGCGCATCGAATTCCGCGCTCCGGACCCCTCCTCCAACCCGTACCTGGCCTTCGCGGCGCAGCTGATGGCCGGCATCGACGGCATCCGCAACCGCATTGAGCCCCCGGCTCCGATCGACAAGGACCTCTACGAGCTCCCCGCCGAGGAAGCCAAGGACATCCCCAAGGCACCGGGCACGCTGGAGGAAGCCCTCGAGGCCCTGCGCGAGGACAACGAGTTCCTGCAGGCCGGCGGTGTCTTCACCCAGGACCTGATCGACACCTGGATCGAGTACAAGTACGAGAACGAGATCCGCCCGCTGTCGCTGCGCCCGAACCCGTACGAGTTCGAGCTTTACTACGGCGTCTAGCCTGCAGCCTGCCTGCCAGGCCCGCTGACGTAACGAAAGGCGGCCACCGGAACCATCCGGTGGCCGCCTTTTGCGTTCCGGGGCCATGGGCCCACAGGCAAGGAAGAACGGAAAGGTGGGGGCCCGCCTCCAGACGTGCTGAGACCGGGAGCCGGACCCCCTGACGAATGCCCCCCGAGACGAAGACTCAGTACAGCCTTCCCCCCAACAAGGTTGAAGAACACCGCCAATCCACATGATCGGGCAAACGCTTGCTGAACGCAATGCCGGTCCGGCGCGTTACGGCTGCGCCACGCCGCCAAAACGGTGGAACATTGTCCGTTGCGGCCCGGCGGATCCACCCAGGTATTGTCCGGCATCGGTGAAACCGGCGCGCCGGTAGGCAGCCAGGCCGGCCAGGTTTGCCTCGTTGACGGACAGGACGACGCCGGCCTCGCCGCTTCTGTGCCGAGCCGTGAGCCGCCGGGCGGCGTCGACAGCGGCAACCGCGGCGAGGGTCCCAAGCCCCTTGCCTTGGTGCCTGCGGTCGATGAGGAACCCACGGAGCAGCCAGGCTGAATGATCGTCGGGCCAGCCGGCCAGCCCTGCAGCGCCCAGCTGGAGCGTCAGCACCCCGACAGCTGCCCCGAAGGCTTCCACCACGTACGGGTGCCTGGATTCCTCTTCCAGCCCTGCCAGCGCCATCCGCAAGGGGTCGCCGACGAAGCGCTCCTGGCCTGGCTGCAACTCCAGGCCGGCGACGGCGCCGAGCTGGATGGCACGGGCGTCCGGGTCGAGCTCGCCCAGCGGGATGAGCCAGACCCATCCCGGGGCCTCACTGGCCATAGAAGACGCGTTCAAAGACCGCCCGGGCCCGCCGGCTCACCCTCAGGTAGTCCTCCTCCAGCGCTGCGGCGCGGCCCGGCTCGTAGCCGCACCAGCGCGCCACGGCTTCCAGGTCCCGGCGGGAGGACGGCAAGAGGTCCGAGGCCTTGCCGCTCCAGATGACGTTGGCGGACCGGATCCGGCTTGCCAGCCGCCAGGCTTCGGCCAGGAGCCGCGCGTCGGCGTCGTCAAGCAACCCAAGGTCCGCCGCGGCGGACAGGGCCTCCAGCGTTGACGTGGTCCGCAGTTCCGGATTCCTGCCGGCGTGCTGGAGCTGCAGCAGCTGCACCAGCCACTCGACGTCGCTCAGGCCCCCTCGGCCCAGCTTCAGGTGGCGTGCGGGGTCGGCACCGCGCGGCAGCCGCTCCGATTCCACCCTGGCCTTGATGCGCCGGATCTCGCGCAGGTCCTGGTCGGATACCGAGGCCGGGTACCGGATGGGATCGATCAGCTCAAGGAAATCGGCAGCGAGGGTATCGTCTCCGGCCATCGGGCGTGCCCGCAGGAGTGCCTGCGCCTCCCAAATCAGGGACCACCGGCGGTAGTACTCCGCGAAGGAGTCCAGGGAACGCACCATGGCCCCGTTTTTGCCCTCCGGCCGGAGGTCGGCATCCATCTGGAGCACGCGTTCGGCCATGATGGCCGGTTTCAGCGGCTGGGTGAGCAGGCTGGAGATCTTTGCCACGAGGCGGGTGGCCTGCTCCTGGGCCTCGGCCTCCGTGAAGCCGGGGAGGGCCCGGTGCACGTACATGACGTCGGCGTCGGAGCCATAGCCGATCTCCCGGCCGCCCTGACGGCCCATGGCCACCACTAGGACGGTGGTCTTGAGCGGGCCGCCGGCCGACACTATTCCCTCCGCCACCCTGAGCGCGCCCAGGACGGCGGCGCGGTCTGTGTCCGCCAGGGCACTGCCCACCTGGTCCTGGTCCAGCAGGCCGGCCGAATCGGCGATGGCAATGCGCAGGATCTCCCGGCGCCGGATCAGCCGGATCAGGCGCATGGCACTCTCCGGGTCCGCGTGCCGGGACATCTTGGCGGTGATCTCCTGCCATTGGGCTTCAAAGCCCACCGGAACGAGGTCCTTGTCCTGCCCCAGCCATGCCACGGACTCCGGCGACACTTCCAGCAGGTCGGCGATCAGCCGGGAGTTGGACAGCATGTGGCACAGGCGCTCAGCGGCAGCGTTGGAGTCCCGCAGCATGCCCAGGTACCAGTGCGTGGTGCCCAGCGCCTCGCTGACGCGCCGGAAGGCGAGCAGACCGGCATCGGGGTCCACCCCCTCCGCCAGCCAGTCCAGCAGGATGGGCAGCAACTGCCGCTGGAGCGCCGCGCGGCGGCTGACACCGGCCGTCAAAGCCTCGATGTGGCGCATCGCCCCCTGCGGGTCCCGGTAGCCGAGGGCGGCGAGCCGCCCCTGGGCGGCTTCCGGCGTCAGCTTTGCATCTTCGGTGCTGAGCTTGGCCGCGGTGTTCAGCAGCGGCCGGTAGAAGATGCGCTCGTGCAGTTCCCGGACCGAGCGTTTGGTCCGCTGCCACGCGGACAGCAGCGCATCGGGTCCGGGCCGCTCGTTGGAGAACGGTCCCAGCACGGCCTTGGCCAAGGACCGCAGGGCCGGTTCCGCCACCGGCATGAGATGGGTGCGGCGCAACTGGAACAGCTGGATCCGGTGTTCCAGCAGGCGAAGGTACCGGTAGGCATTGTCGAACGCGGCGGCGTCAGACCGCCCGATGTAGCCCCCCGCGGACAGCGCGGCGATCGCTGAGGTGGTGTCCCGGCGTCGTAATGTCTCATCAGCCTTGCCGTGCACCAGTTGAAGCAGCTGGACGGTGAACTCGACGTCCCGCAGGCCGCCGCGCCCCAGCTTGATCTGCCGTTGCTCCTCCGCGGGCGGAATGTGCTCGGTCACCCTCCGCCGCATGGCCTGGACGGACTCAACGAAGCCTTCGCGCCCCGCCGAATTCCAGATCAACGGCGCCACGGCTTCCTCGTACTTCCGGCCCAGCGCGGCATCACCGGCCATGGCCCGCGCCTTCAGCAGTGCCTGGAATTCCCAGCTTTCAGCCCATCTGGCGTAGTACGTTTCGTGCGAGGCGAGGGTGCGGACCAGCGGACCGGACTTTCCTTCCGGACGCAGGTTCGCATCCACCTCCCACAGCCCGGGCTCCCGGGCCACCGACGAGATGGCCCTCGAAATGCCGCTGGCCAGGGCGGTACCGATGGTGTTGGCGTGCGCGTCATCCAGGCTGCCGGCGTCCACCACGTAGATGACGTCGACGTCGGAAATGTAGTTCAGCTCGCGGGCTCCGCATTTGCCCATGCCGATGACGGCGAGGCCGACGTCGGCGACGTCGGCAACGCCGAACTGGCCGGCTGCCTCGGCGCGGGACACTGCGACGGCGGCTTCGATCGCGGCTGCGGCCAGGTCTGCCAGTTCACGGCCCACCGACGGCAGGAAGTCCAGCGGATCTGCGGCGCAGAGGTCCTTGACGGCGAGGTCCACCAGCCCGCGCCGGTACGCCGTGCGCAAGGCGGCATAGGCGTCGACGCCGGTCACGGCGGCGACGGGACGGGCGGCGCGCGGGTCGGCTCCGACTGATTGCAGGAGCGCGGCCCGCAGTTGTTCAGGCTCGGCGGGCAGCGGTTCGGGACTGGCCCGGACCCAGAAAGCGTCCAGGTGCTCGGGGTGCCTGATCAGGAACTCCCCCAGCGCCTCGGAGGCGCCCAGGACCCGGTACAGCGGTTCGCTGGACTCCGGGTCGGCGGCTGCCAGGTCCCGGAGCTGCGGGTGCTTTTCGATCAGCCGGACCAAGGACTGGAGGGCTGTATCCGGGCTGGCCGCAAGCTGCAGCCCGGCGAAGAGCCTGTCCTGGTCGAGCCCCTCGAGCTCGCGCGCGGCCAGGAACCGTTCGCTCTTCTCCAGGTCGCTGAATCCGGCCGAAATGAGCCGGCGTGCCAGGCTCACTCCGGGCACCTAGAGGATGCCGAGGTTGCGCTGCAGTTCGTAGGGCGTCACCTGCAGGCGGTAGTCCTGCCACTCTGCCCGCTTGTTGCGCAGGAAGTGCTCGTAGACCTGTTCGCCCAGGATCTGCGGCATCAGTTCGGAGTCTTCCATCGAACGAATGGCGTCGTGCAGGCTGGCCGGGAGCGGATCGTGGCCCATGGCACGGCGTTCAGCCGAGCTCAGCGACCAGACGTCGTCCTCGGCGGCGGCCGGCAGGTCGTAGCCTTCCTCTATGCCCTTCAAGCCCGCACCGAGCAGGACAGCGTAGGCCAGGTAGGGGTTGGCGGCCGAGTCGATCCCCCGGTATTCGATCCGGGCAGACTGGCCTTTGCCCGGCTTGTACAGCGGCACCCGGACCAGGGCGGAACGATTGTTGTGCCCCCAGCTCAGGTAGCTCGGAGCCTCGCCGCCACCCCAGAGTCGCTTGTAGGAGTTGACGAACTGGTTGGTGACGGCGGTGAACTCCGGGGCGTGCTTGAGGATGCCGGCAATAAACTGCCGGGCCGTCTTGGACAGCTGGAACTCGGCGCCGGCTTCGAAGAACGCGTTGCTGTCGCCCTCGAACAGGGAGAAGTGCGTGTGCATGCCGGAACCGGGGTGGTCGGTGAACGGCTTGGGCATGAAGGTGGCGTACGTGCCCTGCTGCAACGCCACTTCTTTGATGACGGTTCGGAACGTCATGATGTTGTCCGCGGTCTGCAGGGCGTCGGCGTAGCGGAGGTCGATCTCGTTCTGTCCGGGTCCGGCCTCGTGGTGGCTGAACTCCACGGAGATGCCCACCGATTCCAGCATGGTTACCGCCGTGCGGCGGAAGTCCTGGGCCACGCCGCCCGGGACGTGGTCGAAGTAGCCGCCCTCGTCAACCGGCACCGGCGATCCGTTTGGGCCCGGTTCCTGGGACTTCAGCAGGTAGAACTCGATTTCCGGGTGGGTGTAGCACGTGAAGCCCATGTCCGCGGCCTTGGCCAGCGTGCGCTTCAGGACGTTGCGGGGGTCCGCTGCGGACGGCTCGCCGTCGGGGGTGAGGATGTCGCAGAACATGCGTGAGGTCTGTTCCGTCTCGCCGCGCCAGGGCAGGATTTGGAACGTGGACGGATCGGGCTGGGCCAGCATGTCGGATTCGAAGACCCGGGCCAGGCCTTCGATGGCCGAGCCGTCAAAGCCAAGCCCTTCTTCGAAGGCACCCTCGACTTCGGCAGGCGCCAAGGCCACGGACTTCAGCGATCCCACGACGTCGGTGAACCACAGGCGCACGAAACGTACGTCGCGCTCTTCGATTGTGCGCAGGACAAACTCTTGCTGGCGGTCCATGATGGCCTCTTCTCCGGTCAACGTCCATGCTCCGGGGCCCGCGGGTAGGGGGAAGCCGGCAGCAGTTCACCAACACTGTACTAAGCATTCGGCGCCGATGCTTGAGCCTGCGCCGTGCGTAACACAGCATTAACCTGCGGAGCCGCCCGGAGGGCGTCCTGGCGCGGTCCACCGTGGTGCGTCCACGACGTTCCGGCCCGTCCGCTATGACGCTAATCACCTTTGCCCGAACCGGCTGCGGTAGAAAGCACGGCAGGTCCCGCACTACGCTCATCCCATGGCCACCAGCAACAGCTCCGACTCCAGCGCGTCCGCCGAAGTACCCGCCCCCTACGGCAGCGGACCCGGTCAGGATGCAGCGGCCGGGCGGAAACCAGCCAAGGTCCGGATCCACCACCTGCAGCAGGCCAAGCGCGACGGCACCAGGTTCGCCATGCTCACCGCCTACGAGCAGTACACAGCTGAGATCTTTGACGCTGCGGGCATCGAATTGCTGCTGGTTGGTGATTCGGCCTCGAACAACGTGTTCGGCAATGAAACCAGCCTTCCCGTCACCGTGGACGAACTGTTGCCGCTGTGCCGCGCCGTCGCCAGGTCCGCGGAACGCGCCATGGTGGTCGCGGACCTGCCTTTCGGCAGCTACGAGGTCAGCGCCGAACAGGCCGTCGCCACCGGCGTCCGCTTCCTGAAGGAAGGCCTGGCGCATGCGGTGAAAATCGAGGGCAGCGCGTATTATGCCCCAACGGTGCGCGCAATGGTGCAAGCAGGCATCCCGGTGATGGCCCACATCGGCTTCACCCCGCAGAGCGAGCACGCACTGGGCGGATACCGGGTGCAGGGCCGGGGCGACGACGCACAGCGGCTGATCGACGACGCCCGCGCCCTCGCCGACGCAGGCGCGTTCTGCGTGCTCATGGAAATGGTCCCGGCCGACACCGCGGCCGCCGTGGACGCCGCTGTGGACGTCCCCACCATCGGCATTGGGGCGGGAAACGCGACCACGGGCCAGGTCCTTGTCTGGCAGGACATGGCGGGCCTGCGGGGCGGCCGGATGGCGAAGTTCGTCAAGCAGTACGCGGACCTGCGCACAACCTTGCTGGAGGCGGCCACCGCCTACGGCGACGACGTCCGGACAGGCCAGTTCCCCGGCCCGGAGCATTCCTTCTAAACTTTCACCTTCGGCCGGACGGCACCACGGAACCGGCGACTGACGGATATGCATGGATGACCCGCGGCGTCAGGACGGTACTCCGGAAGCGGACGTCAAGGTGAGGCCGCCAGCGGCCGAGGCAGTCCGCGGAGGAATGCCGTCAAAACGGCCTTGCGCCCTGACGCCAAACTGTTCAGTCGTCGTCGCCCTTTTCCCAGGCCTCGTTGCGCGCCTTGACTTTCTCGATGGCGTGTTCGGCTTCTTCACGGGTCTTGTAGGGCCCAATGAGCTGGCTCCAGTCCGAGAGCCGGTCTTCTTCCACTTCGTGGGTGTTGATGTTGAACCAGTACTCAGTCATCGTTGCTCCTCGTTCCGGCGACAGGGAAGCCGCGGGGTGATCCACGTAACACAAACACTTACGTGCGTCCTCCGCCGCTTGTCGGTTGTTAGGCGTTCTGCGGTGCCTTATATGATCAATCTATGCCTTCCCTTGCCTCTACTGCACCCACCGGCACCCTCACCCCGGGTACCGTGGGCCCGCAGCGTTCCGTCCCGGCGTCCATCCCCCGTCCGGAGTACGTCGGCAAGCCTGCCCCCGCCAAATTCACCGGTTCGGAGGTCAAGTCCGCCGAGACGATCGAAAAGATCCGTATCGCCGGACGCATCGCGGCCCAGGCCATCGTGGAGGTCGGCAAGCACATCCAGCCCGGCGTCACCACCGATGAGCTGGACCGGGTGGGTCACGAATTCCTGCTGGACCACCACGCGTACCCGTCCACGCTCGGATACCGCGGATTTCCCAAGTCCCTGTGCTCGTCCCTGAACGAGGTCATCTGCCATGGCATCCCGGACAGCACGGTGGTCCAGGACGGTGACATCCTGAACATCGACATCACGGCTTTCATCAACGGTGTCCATGGCGACACGAACTTCACGTTCCTCGTGGGCGACGTGGATGAGGAATCCCGGCTCCTCGTCGAACGCACCCAAGAGTCGCTCAACCGGGCCATCAAGGCCGTGGCACCAGGGCGGGAAATCAACGTGATCGGCCGTGCCATCCAGTCCTACGCCAAGCGTTTTGGCTACGGCGTGGTGCGCGACTTCACCGGCCACGGCGTCGGCGAAGCGTTCCACACCGGGCTGATCATCCCGCACTACGATGCCGCCCCCGCCTACAACACCGTGATCGAAACCGGAATGGTGTTCACGATCGAACCGATGCTCACCCTCGGCACCGTGGAGTGGGACATGTGGAGCGACGACTGGACCGTGGTGACCCGGGACCACAAGCGCACCGCCCAGTTCGAGCACACCCTGCTGGTCACCGAGACCGGTGCGGAAATCCTCACCCTGCCGTAGTCTGTCCCCTGCCCGCACACGGCATCTGCTGCCGGTGCAGGCCCACCACCTGTTGTGGGGGCGCCCCAGGGCGCCCCTTCCCTGCCCGCCCCAGCCTAGAACGGAATCCCATTGGCCAAGAAGGACGAGAAGTCGCACAAGAACGCACCACTGATCGGCATCGACATCGGCGGTACGGGCATCAAGGGCGGCATTGTCGACCTGAAGAAGGGCAAGCTGCTCGGTGAACGGTTTCGGGTTCCTACCCCGCAGCCCGCCACCCCCGAAGCGGTTGCCGAGGCAGTGGCCCTCGTGGTCGCCGAACTCTCAGCGCGCCCCGAGGCCCCGGAAGCCGGCTCCCCCGTGGGCGTGACCTTCCCGGGCATCATCCAGCACGGCGTGGTCCACTCTGCGGCCAATGTGGACAAGAGCTGGCTGGACACGGACATCGATGCCCTCCTCACGGAGCGGCTGGGCCGCCCTGTGGAGGTCATTAACGACGCCGACGCCGCCGGGCTGGCCGAAGCCCGGTACGGTGCCGGTGAGGGCGTCGCAGGCACCGTCCTGGTCATCACCCTGGGCACCGGAATCGGCTCCGCCTTCATTTTCGACGGGAAACTGGTACCGAACGCGGAACTGGGGCACCTGGAAATCGATGGCTTTGATGCCGAATCGAAGGCGTCCGCCGTGGCCCGGGAACGGGACGGGCTGTCATGGGACGAGTACAGCGTGCTGCTGCAGCGCTATTTCTCGCATGTCGAGTTCCTGTTTTCTCCCGAGCTGTTCATCGTCGGCGGCGGAATCTCCAAGCGCGCGGACGAGTACCTTCCCAACCTCAAGCTCAGGACCCCGATCGTCCCGGCCGTCCTGCGGAACGAGGCCGGAATCGTGGGCGCGGCGCTGGAAATCGCGCTGCAGCACAAACTCACCAAGTAAAGGTGGTGCCGGTGGCGGCTGCGGCTTCCCCTCCGCTGCCGCCACCGGAGCTTAGAGCGGGCTCTTCTCGGAGCTCTTCGGGCCGGCAGCGCCCTTGGCGCCTGCATTGGCCTCACGGCGGAGCAGGGCGATAGCCGATTCGAAGTCCTCAAGGGACTCGAACGCCTGGTAGACGCTTGCAAAGCGCAGGTACGCTACTTCGTCCAGCTTCTGGAGGGGTCCGAGGATGACCAGTCCTACCTCGTGCGCATCGATTTCGGCGGCGCCGGAGGAGCGGATCTGTTCTTCCACTTCCTGGGCCAGCATTGCGAGGTCGTCTTCGCTGACCGGCCGGCCTTGGCATGCTTTACGGACGCCGTTGATCACCTTGCTGCGGCTGAACGGCTCGCCCACGCCTGAGCGCTTGATGACGGAGAGGCTGGTGGTTTCAACGGTGGTGAACCGGCGGCCGCAATCGGGACACTGGCGCCGGCGTCGGATGGCCGAGCCGTCGTCGGCCATCCGGCTGTCCACGACGCGGGAGTCGGGGTTGCGGCAGAACGGACAGTACATGGCGTTTCCCCTTTCCCTTCCGGCGTCGAACAGCAACGAAGCCGGCAGCACCGTTGGGCGGGCTGCGATCCCAGTTTACGGCTGCACCACGGGTAATAACAAGCCTGTAATTACTATATGTAGTACCCTGCGGCCTATATGTAGTGGCTAGCCCCGGACCGGAAACCGCGCCGTGACGGCGTCGCCGTGGGCGGGCAGGTCCTCGGCGCGGGACAGGCTTACGATATGGCCGCTGACCTCCGCCAATGCCGCGCGGCTGTAGTTGACCACCTGGATGGCGCGAAGGAATGTGGTGACGTTCAGTCCGGATGAGAAGGCTGCGGTCCCGCTGGTGGGCAGGACGTGGTTCGAACCTGCGCAGTAGTCGCCCAGGCTGACCGGGCTGTAGTCCCCCACGAAGATCGCGCCGGCATTCCGGATCCGGGCGGCCACGGAAGCGGCGTCACGCGTCATGATCTCAAGGTGCTCGGCGGCGTACGCGTCGCAGGCGGCGATTCCCTGCTCCAGGTTGTCCACCAGCACGACGCCGGACTGGGGACCGGACAGCGCCTCGCGGACCCGGGCGGAGTGCTTGGTGGCGGCGGCCTGCCGTTCGAGTTCGTCGCGTACCGCGGTGGCCAGCGGCTCCGAATCGGTGACCAGGACCGATGCCGCCTTGGGGTCGTGCTCGGCCTGGCTGAGCAGGTCCGCGGCCACCAGCGCCGGCTGGGCGGAGTCGTCGGCAAGGATGGCGATCTCGGTGGTTCCCGCCTCCGAATCGATGCCCACCACACCTTTGACCAGGCGCTTGGCGGTGGCGACGAAGATGTTGCCGGGCCCGGTCACCACGTCCACGGGCTCCAGCGCGGGGCCGGCGTCGCCGGCGTCCACACCGTAGGCGAATGCGGCGATGGCCTGCGCCCCGCCGATGCCGTAGACCTCAGTGATTCCCAGGAGTGCAGCCGCCGCGAGGATGGTGGGGTGCGGCAGGCCACCGAACTCCTTCTGGGGCGGCGAGGCGAGGGCAATGGATTCAACGCCGGCAGCCAGGGCCGGCACCACGTTCATGATCACGGACGATGGGTACACGGCCAGGCCGCCGGGGACGTACAGTCCCACGCGCGCCACGGGGACCCAGTTCTGGCTGACGACGGCGCCGTCGCCCAGTTCGACGTCCACGTTGCGGGGCCGCTGCCGATCGGCGAATTTCCGTGCCCGGCTGATGGATTCCTCCAGTGCTGCCCGCACGTCCGCATCAAGCCCGTCCAGGGCTGCGGTGAGCGCTGCCCGGGGAACCAGCGGATGGCGCTGCTCGACGCCGTCGAACCTCTCCGCAAGGTCCGACAACGCAGCGAAACCGCGCCGCCGGACGGCAGCGATAATGTCCAGGACCTTTTCTTCGGCATCCGCCACAGTCTGGCCCTTGGCGCGGGGAACAGCGGCGCGCAAGGCCGCGAGGGTCAGGGTGCGGCCGCGAAGGTCGATAGTGCGGAAGTCGACGGCGGTTGTCGCGGTGGCGGAAGGCTGCGGTGAAGTGGTCACCGGACTATTTTACGGCGCTGTTGCCGCCCGCTGTTCCGCCGCCGCTGCCGGCAGGTTTCCGGCCTGCCATCCCTGCCACCTCCAAAACGAAGACCGAGACCGCCGTGGCGGCTGGCCACAGCAGCAGCACCGGCAACGCCCGGAGCGAGAAGGCGACGCTGGCATTGACCGAGGTGTCCACCGCCGGACCCCAGAGGCGTGCCGCGAGGATGCCGGTTCCCCAGGCGGCCAGGCTGCCGGCCACCGCTCCAACCAGGCCTGCCAGGAGCGCCGTTTGGGGGTCGGGACGCTTGCCGTCGGCCAGGAACACCGCCAGCAAGCAACCGGCCAGCACCATGATCCCGGCGAGCGTGAGGTCCCGTGGCAGCCACACCAGCGGAGCCGTCCCTGATGCCAGCGAGGGGTTCCGGGTGATCAGGTTCAGTCCGCCCGGGGCGAGCAGCCACCAGAGGAGCCCGGCCGGAACGCCTGCCGCCGCCGGGACCAGCAGCAGGGACCAGGGCAGCCGCCGCGCGGGGCGGCCAAAGTTCATCATGAGAGACACCTTAACAAAGGTTCCTGCGGAGCCCCGCAGGGGTTCCGCAGATGCGTGTTTTCCCGCCTGGCCCGCGGGCCAATACGCTTGGGGAAAGAGATATGCCACTTAGTGCAGGAGTTCCGGTGACCGACAACAGCGAGCCCTTTGAGCAGACGTTCAGGGAGATGTTCCGGCGGCATGCCGCGGGCGTCGCCATCATCACCGTGAACTACCAGGACGAGCCGTACGGGTTCACCGCCACGTCGGTGGCCTCGCTGTCCGCCAAGCCGCCGCGCTTCACGTTCAACATGGCACGCAGTTCTAGGTCGTGGCCCGCCGTTGCCAACACCAAGTTCCTGGGAGTCCACATGCTGGGCCTGGAAAACCAGGAACTGGCGGCCCGGTTCGCCCGGCCGGGCAACCGGTTCGAGGGGAACCACTGGGAAATCGGGCCCCACGGGGTGCCCATCTTGAAGGATGTGGCCGGCTGGCTGATCGGCGAGGTGCAGATGCGCCTGTCCTTCGAAAACAACGCCGTGGTGGTGGTCCAGGTGGTGGACGGCCAGGTGGGCGGCGACAGTGCGCCGCTGCTGTACCACGGGGGCGCCTACGGGCAGCCGGTCCCGCTGGACTACGAAATCTAGCGGGCCCGCCCATGGCCCCGGGCCCCAGTGCCCGGGGCGAAAGGCGCGGACGACGCCGGAAGCCGGCTTCCGGCGTCGTGCCCGCCTGCGTCAGGCGTCCAGGCAGGCCGGGCCCAGCAGCACTTTCAGGTCACCGAACAGGGACGGGCTGGGGTTCACCCTCAGGTGGACCGGCAGGCCCATGATTTCGGTGCGGGTGTCGCCCTGGAGGTGGAGCCGCACCTCCGAGTTGCCCCGGTGCGTGCGGAGCACGTCCCCCAGTTCCGTGACAACGGCTTCGGTGGCCTTGTAGGTAGGCATGGTGATGACCAGCGGCCCGTGCAGGCCTTCGCTCAGGTCCGGAACGGACAATTCCATGCAGTTCAGGGTGATCGCGCCGTCGTCGCGCTTTTGCAGGCGGCCCTTGACCACCACGATCAGGTCTTCGGCAAGGACCGAGGCGATCGGTCCGTAGACTTGGCCGAAGAACATCACTTCGATGGAACCGCCCAGGTCCTCGATCTCGGCCCGGGCATAGGCGTTGCCGCTGGCCTTGGCGATCCGGCGGCTCAGCGAGGTGATCATGCCGGCGATGGTAATGATGGCGCCGTCCTGCGGGCCATCTTCGCCGATGATGCTGGTGATGCTCATTTCCGCGTGCTGGGCCAGGAGGCCTTCGAGCCCCTGCAGCGGGTGGTCCGAGACGTACAGGCCCAGCATGTCCCGCTCGAAGGACAGCTTGTCCTTTTTCTCCCACTCGGGAAGGTCCGGGATCTCGATGCTGAGCGACGCTTCCGATTCGGCTTCCTCAAAGCCGGCAAAGAGGTCGAACTGGCCGATCGCCTCGTTCCGCTTCAAAGTGATGACGGAGTCGATGGCCTCTTCGTGGATCATGGCCAGCGCGCGGCGGTGGTGGCCCAGGGAGTCGAAAGCCCCGGACTTGATCAGGGACTCGATGGTCCTCTTGTTGCAGACCACCGCCGGAACCTTCATGAGGTAGTCCTTGAAGGAGGTGTAGGCGCCTTCGCTCTCGCGCGCGGTGACCATCGCCTCCACGGCGTTGGCACCCACATTGCGGATGGCACCCATGCCGAAGCGGATGTCATTGCCCACCGGGGTGAAGTTCAGTGCCGACTCGTTGACATCGGGCGGAAGCACCGTGATGCCCATGCGGCGGCACTCGTTCAGGTAGATGGCCGATTTGTCCTTGTCGTCACCGACGGAGGTCAGGAGCGCTGCCATGTACTCGGGTGCGTAGTGCGCCTTCAGGTAGGCGGTCCAGTAGGAGATGACCCCGTACGCGGCCGAGTGGGCTTTGTTGAAGGCGTAGTCGGAGAAGGGCAGGAGGATGTCCCAGAGGGTCTTGACAGCTTCCATGGAGTAGCCGTTGTCCTGCATGCCTTGGGAGAAGCCGGCGAACTGCTTGTCCAGTTCCGACTTCTTCTTCTTGCCCATGGCGCGCCGGAGGATGTCTGCCTGGCCCAGCGAGTAGCCCGCCAGTTTCTGTGCCACGGCCATCACCTGCTCCTGGTACACGATCAGGCCATACGTTCCACCGAGGATCTCCTTGAGCGGTTCCTCCAGTTCCGGGTGGATGGGAATGACTTCCTGGATCCCGTTTTTGCGCAGCGCGTAGTCGGTGTGGGCGTTGGCGCCCATGGGGCCGGGCCGGTAGAGCGCCAGCACGGCGGAAATGTCTTCGAAGTTGTCAGGCTTCATGAGCTTGAGCAGGGACCGCATCGGGCCGCCATCGAGCTGGAACACGCCCAGGGTGTCGCCGCGGGCCAGGAGCTCGTAGGACGGGGCGTCGTCGAGCTCGAGGTTTTCCAGGTCCAGCTCGATGCCGCGGTTCATCTTGATGTTTTCGAGGGCGTCGGAAATGATCGTCAGGTTCCGCAGGCCCAGGAAGTCCATCTTGATCAGGCCAAGGCCCTCGGACGTCGGGTAGTCGAACTGGGTGATCACCTGGCCGTCCTGGAAGCGGCGCATGATGGGGATGACGTCGATGATGGGGTCCGAGGACATGATGACGCCGGCGGCGTGCACACCCCACTGGCGCTTCAGGCCTTCGATGCCCAGTGCCGTCTCGAAGACCTTGGCGGCTTCCGGGTCGGTGGCGATCAGCTGCCGGAAGTCGCCGGCCTCGCTGTAGCGCTTGGCTTCGGGGTTCTGGATGTCCGCGAGGGGAATGTCCTTGGCCATCACGGCAGGAGGCAGGGCCTTGGTCAGCGTCTCGCCCATGCTGAACGGGTAGCCCAGGACGCGGGAAGAGTCCTTGAGTGCCTGCTTGGTCTTGATGGTGCCGTAGGTGACGATCATGGCGACGCGTTCGTCACCGTACTTGCGGGTCACGTAGTCGATGACTTCCGAGCGGCGCCGGTCATCGAAGTCGACGTCGAAGTCGGGCATGGAAACGCGGTCCGGGTTCAGGAAGCGTTCGAAGATCAAGCCGTGGCGCAGGGGGTCGAGGTCGGTGATGCGCATGGCGTAGGCCACCATGGAACCCGCACCGGAGCCACGGCCGGGGCCAACGCGGATGCCGTTGTTCTTGGCCCAGTTGATGAAGTCCGCAACCACCAGGAAGTAGCCCGGGAATCCCATGGACGTGATGACGCCGAGCTCGTAGTCCGCCTGCTTGCGGACCTCGTCCGGAATGCCGCCCGGGTAACGGTACTGCAGGCCCTTGTCCACTTCCTTGACCAGCCAGGACGTCTCGTCCTCGCCGGGAGGGCAAGGGAACCGGGGCATGAAGTTGGCGTTCGTGTTGAAGGACACTTCGCAGCGCTCGGCGATCAGCAGGGTGTTGTCGCAGGCGTCCGGGTGGTCGCGGAAAAGCTCGCGCATCTCCTGCGGGGACTTGAGGTAGTAGCCGCTGCCGGAGAACGCGAACCGTGAGCCGCCGTTGTCGTAGGTGGGTTCGAGCAGCGTGGAGCCGGACTGGATGGCCAGCAGGGCCTCATGGGCTTTGGCATCGTGCTCGTGGGTGTAGTGGAGGTCGTTGGTGGCCACCAGCGGCAGGTTCAGGTCCTTGGCGAGCCTCAGGAGGTCGCCGGTGACCCGCCGTTCAATATCCAGTCCGTGGTCCATCAGCTCGCAGAAGTAGTTTTCCGCGCCGAAGATGTCCCGGAATTCGGCGGCCGCTTCCAGCGCTTCGCGGTACTGGCCGAGCCGGAGCCGGGTCTGCACCTCGCCGGAGGGGCATCCGGTGGTGGCGATCAGCCCTTCGGAGTAGGTGTTGAGGAGTTCGCGGTCCAGCCGCGGCCACTTGCCGAACACGGAATCAAGGGAGGCGATGGAAGAGGCACGGAAGAGATTCCGCATGCCAACGTTATTGTAGCTCAGGAGCGTCATGTGGGTGTAGGACCCACCGCCGGAGACGTCGTCCTTGCGCTGGGATTCCTCGCCCCAGCGGACGCGTTCCTTGTCCGTGCGGGCCGTGCCGGGGGTTACGTAGGCTTCGACCCCGATGATCGGCTTGATGCCCTTGTCCGTGGCCTTGCGCCAGAAATCGAACGCACCGAACAAATAGCCGTGGTCGGTGGTGGCCAGGGCCGGCATGCCCAGGCGTTCGGTTTCATCGAACAGCTCGCCCAGGCGGGCAGCTCCATCCAGCATGGAATATTCGGTGTGGGTGTGCAGGTGGACAAACGAATCTTTGCTGGAACTCACCGCACCATTCTAAGCGCTGCCGGTTGGCGGCCCGGCCAGGCCGCCCGTGTCAGGCCTGTCCCGATTCCAGTACTTCCAGGGCGTAGGCCAAGTCCTGCGGGTAGTCGCTGGTGACGGTGACGAGTTCCCCGGTTACGGGGTGGTCGAATCCCAGCTGGCGGGCATGGAGCCACTGCCGGGTGAGCCCCAGGGTGGCGGCAAGGCGCGGGTCGGCGCCGTAGGTGAGGTCGCCGGCGCACGGATGGCGGAGGGCGGAAAAGTGGACCCGGATCTGGTGCGTCCGGCCCGTTTCCAGGTGCACTTCCACCAAGCTGGCCTTCCCGAAGGCTTCCAGGACTTCGTAGTGGGTTACCGAGGGGCGGCCGTCCTCGATGACGGCGAAGCGCCAGTCATGGCCGGGATGCCGGCCGATCGGGGCGTCGATGGTGCCTGTCAGGGGGTCCGGGAGGCCCTGGACCACCGCGTGGTACACCTTGTCCACCGTCCGCTCCTTGAAGGCCCGCTTGAGGGCCGTGTAGGCCCGCTCGGACTTGGCCACCACCATCACCCCGGATGTGCCGACGTCGAGCCGGTGCACGATTCCGGCCCGCTCCGGAGCGCCGGAGGTGGAGATGCGGTAGCCGGCGCCGGCCAGTCCGCCCACCACGGTGGGGCCAACCCAGCCGGGCGAGGGATGTGCCGCGACACCCACGGGCTTGTCGACGACGACGAAGTCCTCGTCGTCCAGCAGGATCTTCAGGCCTTCCACAGCTTCCTCCACGACTTCCAGCGGGTCCCGCCGCTCCGGGACAGTGACGTCGAGGACATCCCCCGCCACAAGTTTTGCCGATTTCCCCAGCACCTTCCCGCGGGTGAGCACATGGCCCTCGGCCAGCAGGGAGGCAGCCACCGACCGGGACACGCCAAGCAGGCCGGCCAGGCCGGCGTCAGCCCGTGTCCCACCGAATTCCTCCCCCACGACGATTCGCTCACTCATGGTCGGGCTTGTCCTTGTGTGCGTTCCCCAGGCGGGTTCCGTCCGGGGCGATTCCGCGGATGGTCAGGATGCAGATGATGGCGACCGCTGATACGACGGCGGAGTCCGCAATGTTGAAGATTGCGAAGTTGGGGAGCTGGATGAAGTCCACCACGTGCCCCATTCCGAAGGAAGGCTCGCGGAAGAGCCGGTCGGTCAGGTTGCCCAGTGCGCCGCCAAGCAGCAGCCCGAGCGCCAGTGACCACCAGGCCGAGCCCAGCCTGCGGACCTGCAAAAGAATGGCGACGGCGACGCCGGCCATGATGATGGAGAACACCCAGGTGACGTTCTCCCCGATCGAAAACGCGGCACCGGAGTTCCGGATGAAGTACCAGTGCAGCAGGGGCGGCAGGACCGGGATCCGCTCGCCCTCCACCATGGTTGATGTCACCCAGAGCTTGGTGAGCTGGTCCAGGACGTAGGCAAAGACCGCGAACCCGCCGAAGAGGGACAGCAGCACAGCCCGTCGGGGGCGCGGAGAGGATGGGGTGGGGCGTGCGGCGTCGGCTGCAAGTTCGTCAGTCATGGTGCTTTCACTTCGAAAAACTTAGGTGTCAATGCCAAAAGCCGGTGGCCGAGGAATCCTCAGCCACCGGCTTTCAGAATACGTGTTGCCAGGGTTAGTTCGCTTCGCTGACTTCCGGCGTCGCAACGGAACCACGGGCGTCCAGGTCGCGGAGCTGGCCCTCGATGTAGGCCTTCAGGCGTGAGCGGTAGTCGCGCTCGAAGCCGCGGAGCTGCTCCACCTTGCGCTCCAGGACGGAACGCTGCTGTTCCAGCGCGCCCAGGATCTTGCGGGACTTTTCCTGTGCGTCGTTGACGAGGCTGCTGGCTTCGATCTGCGCTTCCGCGATGATCTTGTCCTTCTGGGCCTGGCCCTCGGCGACGTGGCGGTCGTGCATCTGCTGCGCCATGGCCAGCAGGCCGGCAGCGGACTCGGCGGAAGGAGTGGAAGCGGCAGGCGCTGAGGGCGCGGCGGCGACCGGAGCGGCCGGCTGGACGTCCTTCTTCTTGCTGGCTTCGGCGGCCTTCGCTTCGGCTTCGGCCTTCTCGCGGGCTTCGTCCTTCTCGGACTTGACCGGGGCGGGGACCTTCTCCACAACAGGTGCGGCAGTGGTGCTTGCCGGGACGCTGGAACCGGCGTCGGCAAGCTTCTTGCGGAGCTCGTCGTTTTCCTGGTTCAGGCGGCGGAGTTCGACGACGATTTCGTCCAGGAAGTCGTCAACCTCGTCCTGGTCATAGCCCTCGCGGAACTTGGTGGGCTGAAAGCGCTTGTTGACAACGTCTTCTGGCGTCAAAGCCATCTGGTCACCTCACTGGTCTGGTTAGTCAGTAGGCCTTCCGGCCGTCAAAACTACGGTACCTAAATTTGGTCTGCTTACTCTAATTCAACACCGAGGTGTCAAACGGGAGGTTTCTTCGCTTTACAGTAGCTGTTCCGGGGAGGATCATCCTGCATTGCCAAGTCTTTATTGATGAATCAGGCCAGGTTCCTGGTGATGCTCATCGCAATGCTGACGCCGATGAACAGAATCAGGAAGCCCAGGTCCAGGGAGATGCCGCCGAGCCGGAGGGGCGGGATCATCCGCCGCAGTCCCTTGAGCGGCGGATCCGTGATCGAATACACAGCGTGCGCCACGACCAGCGCCACGCCGCGGGGCCGCCATTCCCTCGCGAACATCTGCACCCAGTCGTAAACCAGGCGGATGATGAGGGCGACGAAGAACAGCAGCAGCGCGAGATAGAGAAGTCCGAAAACAATTCCCATGACTTATTTCATATCTCCATATTTCGTGCGGACCATCCCGTCCGGATGCCGCTGTGTCCTGCTGGTGTCTTGTCTATTTCAGCACAGATGCCAGACAGGTGTCCCTGCCTGGCATCTGTCGTAGGGCTTTTGCCGTCAGCTCTGGTTGAAGAAACTGGCCTGGGTGTCGCTGGCTTTCTTGTCGTCGCCGATCACTTCGACGTAGGACGGCGAGAGCAGGAACACCTTGTTGGTGACCCGTTCAATGCTGCCGCGGAGGCCGAATACCAGCCCGGCCGAGAAGTCCACCAGGCGCTTTGCGTCTGCCTCGCCCATGTCCGTGACGTTCATGATCACCGGGATGCCGTCCCTGAAGCTTTCACCGATGAGCTTGGCATCGTTGTAGGAGCGGGGGTGGATGGTGGTGATTTGGCGAAGTCCGGTGTTCTCTTCACGGCTCGAGGCCGCACGCTTAATCGGGGTCACTGGGGCGCGGTATTCCTCTTCAGGGGTGTAAGACGCCTCACGGCTGACTTCGCGGACCGGTGCCGGGGCACGGCGTTCCTCGCGGTCGACTTCCATGGGTTCGTCCTCATCCTTACGTGTGGTCTGGTGCTCGGACTCGTAATGCTCATCGCCGTCGGCGAGCCCAAGATAGATCATTGTCTTGCGCAGAGCGCCGGCCATGGTCGACTCCTAATCGTGTCCCGTAAGCGGGCCGCCCAATGACTTGACAGCACTGGAGTCCCCCGCCCATCACTTCCAACAGGTCCGACGCTACCCCACCACCGGACGCGAACCGAGAATATCGGAACCGATTCGCAGGTGTGTCGCCCCGAACTTGACGGCCGCCTCCAGGTCCTGGCTCATGCCGGCCGAGATGGCAGCGGCTCCGGGGTGGTCGGCCACGAGCCGGGCCGAAATTGCCGCGAGCTTCTCGAAGGCCGGTTCCGGCGGCGCTCCCAGCGGCGCCACGGCCATGACCCCGGCCAGGTGCAGGCCGATGGAACCGGCCATCCTTTCCGCCAGCAGGGGCACGTCGGCGGGGTCAGCCCCGCCCCGGTGCGTGCCGCCGTCGTCCTCCAGGCTGACCTGGATGAAGCAGTCAAGAGGGGCCCGCCCCGCGGCATCCATCTCATTCCGCACGGCCTTGGCCAGGGCGTCCACGAGCTGAAGGCGGTCCACTGAGTGGACGGCAGCGGCGTACCGGACCACCGATTTGGCCTTCTTGCTCTGCAACTGGCCCACGAAATGCCAGTTGAGGGCCAAGCCCGCCAGTTCGGCGGATTTGGCAGCCGCCTCCTGGTCCCGGTTCTCGCCCACGTCGGTGACCCCGAGCGTGGCGAGCCGCCGGATGTCCGCGGCCGGGTGGAACTTGGTGACCACGATGAGCGACGGCGGACGGTCGCTGCGACCTGCGCTTTCGGCCGCAGCTGCGATCCGCTTCCGTACCGCGGTGAGCCGCTGTGCGAGTTCCGTGGCGCGGGGATCGAGCGCCGGGTCCTGTTCGCCGTGCGGATGCTCAGTCATGGCACCACACCAGCCCGGCGAAGCGGCCGGTATTCCGGTCCCGGCGGTAGGAGTACAGCGATTGGGTCTCGAGGGTGCAGGGTCCGGAGTAGGCCACTTCGACGCCGGCGGCCTCCAGTTGGCTCCGGGCCCCCGCGGGCAGGTCCAGCCCTGGGGTTCCCCAGGAGGTGGTGCTCCATGTTGCGGGTACCTTGGCAGCTACTTCGTCGCGCAGGGCAGCGGGGACCTCGTAGCACGCTCCGCAGATCGAAGGCCCCAGCCACGCACGGATACGGGATGCCCCAAGGGACTTCATGGCATCCACGGCGGCGGGCAGGACTCCGTCGGCGGTACCGGGCCGGCCGGCATGGACGGCAGCGAGGACGGGCCCGTCGCCCGACTCCCCCGCGAGTATTACGGGGATGCAGTCGGCCACCATGACGGCCAGGGGAAGACCCCTGGACACCATGGCATCAGCTTCGGGAACCGGAGAGTCCCGCCCCATCAGGGCGACGGCGGTGCCGTGGACCTGATTCATGAAGCACAGCGACCCCGGGAGGGCGCCGATGGATTCCTCCAGGCGGCTCCGGCGCGCCATGACCCGGGCGGGGTCGTCCCCCACGTGCAGGGCCAGGTTTCCGGCACCGGCGTCGGTGAATGCGGCCGACACCCCGGGCAGGATGTCGGCGCGCCAATGGAACAAGCCGGTGCCTACTTCAGGAAGTCGGGGACATCCAGGTCGTCCGGGTGGTTGCCGGTCATGTCCGGCTCCACGACGGACGGGAGGTCCACGTCGAAACCGGAGTCGGCCGGGACGGCAGACGGACGCTGCTGGCCCCAGTTGCTCAGGCCCGCGGCACCGACACCGGCATGGATGGGCTGGACGTTCTGCTGGTGGCTTCCGCTGCCCTGCTGGTTTCCACCCTGGGGGTGGGCAGAGGCGGGGGCGGCAGCGGGGGCAGCGGGCCGCTGGGGGGCGGCCTGCGGCTGTGACTGGTCCATGGACGGTGAGGTGGCCTTGACGTCGTCGAAGCCGGCAGCAATGACGGTGACGCGTGCTTCGTCGCCCAGGGCGTCATCGATGACGGCGCCGAAGATGATGTTGGCCTCCGGGTGGGCCACTTCCTGGACCAGCCGTGCGGCTTCGTTGATCTCGAAGAGGCCCAGGTCGGATCCACCCTGGATGGAGAGCAACACGCCGTGGGCGCCGTCGATCGAGGCTTCCAGCAGGGGCGATGCAATGGCCAGTTCGGCAGCCTTGACGGCGCGGTCCTCACCGCGTGCCGAGCCGATACCCATGAGCGCGGAGCCGGCCCCCTGCATCACGGACTTGACGTCGGCGAAGTCGAGGTTGATCAGGCCCGGGGTGGTGATGAGGTCGGTGATGCCCTGGACACCGGACAGCAGGACCTGGTCGGCGGAACGGAAGGCGTCCAGCACCGAGACGTTGCGGTCGCTGATGGAGAGCAAGCGGTCGTTGGGGATCACGATCAGGGTGTCCACTTCGTCGCGCAGGGCGTCGATGCCGGCCTCGGCGGAGCCGGCGCGGCGCCGGCCCTCGAAAGTGAACGGACGGGTGACAACGCCGATGGTCAGGGCCCCGAGGGAGCGTGCGATCCGGGCGACGACGGGAGCGCCGCCGGTGCCCGTTCCGCCGCCTTCGCCGGCGGTCACGAAGACCATGTCGGCGCCGCGGAGGACTTCCTCGATCTCGTCTGCGTGGTCCTCGGCAGCCTGCTTGCCTACCTCCGGGTTGGCCCCGGCCCCCAGGCCGCGGGTCAGCTCGCGCCCGACGTCGAGCTTGACGTCGGCGTCGCTCATCAGCAGGGCCTGGGCGTCGGTGTTGATGGCGATGAATTCAACACCCCTGAGGCCGACCTCGATCATGCGGTTGACTGCGTTCACGCCACCGCCGCCGATGCCGACGACTTTGATGACGGCCAAGTAATTCTGCGGAGCTGCCACGTTACGTGTCCCTTGTTCGTGTCTGTATTGCGAAAACTGATGGTGAGCTTGAACCCTGCAACCTTAACCTTCGAGTTGAAGATTATAGTTATGTCAAGTAACTCATGTCTGTGACGGTATTTCCTCTGGATCCGACATTCAATAACCGGGTCCGCGTGTCGGATTAATACCGGGAAAGAAAGCGCTCAGCGCGTCACGGGGTGCCGGGGCACACTGACATCGTAGACCCTGACGGGGTTCTTCGGATCCGCCGGAACCTTGAGCAGCGCGGCCAGCACCTTGGCCTTGAGCTCCTTTTCCGAAGCGTTGCCCCAAACGATCGTCTGGCCGTCCACGAGCTTCAGCTCGACGGCATCCACGGACTGGGCGGAGGCATTGGAAAGCCTGGCCAGCACGTCCGCCGGCAACGCACCCAAGACTGCTGCCGTGGCACGGAACAGATCCTGGCCGATCGCGCCGGCCCCGCCGTCAATCACCGGCAGCGACGCCGACGCCGGATCGGCCGTGGTGCCCAGCTGGACGCCGTCGACATCCACCAGTTGGTACTGATCGCCCTGCTTAACCAGGGCCACGGGGACCCGCTCGTGCACCGCGATGGCCAGCGTGGAGGGCGGCCGCGCCTCGACCGAAACGGACTTAACCTGGACCAACGGCCCGAGGAGGTTCCGGACGTCCTCATCACTGATCTGCGGCAGCGGCTTGCCGTGGAGCGGTTCCAGGGCGGCCTGCACCTGGGCGGGCGTCAGGAGCCGGGTGCCGCTGACCGAGATGGTCTGGAGGGCGAGGACGGGTGAATAGATGGCACCGGCCACGATCCCGGCCACCAGCACCAGCACGGTGCCCACGGCGATCAGGATTTTCTTCCGGCGCCGTTTGGCTTTGGGCTCCGGGAACGCCAAAACTGTCGCACCGGCCGGTTCCTGCACCTTGGCCGGTTTTTGCGCCGCCTGGTCCGGAATGCCGCGCGAAGCGGTGATGACGTCCCCGCCGGGGGCAGGGGTACCACCGTTCTCCGGGTCTTTCCGGGCACCGGTACCCGCGGCTGCGTCGGTCCGGTTGGGCCGCTTCGGAGGGGCGTAGGTGGGGCGGCGGGAGCTAGGCATGAAGTGCCTCCACGATCCGGGGGCCATAGGCGGTGACGTCACCGGCACCGACGGTCAGGACGACGTCGCCCTCGCCGGCGGCTGCTGCCAGGGTGGGGACGGCGTCGTCGGCTGCCACCAACCGTCCTCCCCCGGTGAGGTGGTCGGCGATGAGCTGGCTGGTGACGCCCGGAATGGGGTCTTCCCTGGCAGGATAGATGTCCAGGACCAGGGCGGTGTCAGCGAGGTTCAGGGCGTCGGCGAATTCGGCCGCGAACTCCCTCGTCCGGGAGAACAGGTGCGGCTGGAACAAGACGTGGACTTTATGGTCCCCGGCGACGGAGCGGGCCGCGGCAAGGGCAGCACGGACTTCCGTGGGGTGGTGAGCGTAATCGTCGAAGACCCGCACCCCCCGGGCTGAGCCTTTCAGTTCGAAGCGGCGGGAGGCTCCCGAGAACTCGGCAAGGCCGGCCGCGGCTGCCGCCGGATCCACGCCTAGTTCCAGGGCCACTGCAAACGCCGCTGCGGCATTGAGCGCGTTGTGCCGGCCGGGTACCTGCAGGGCAAGCGGGAACTGCGCACCGGGGGTTGCCACGGCCACCTGGCCCGGGCCGTCGTCGAGCAGCCGAACGTCAGCGGCCTCGCTGGTGCCGTACAGGACCACCCGCGCGGCCCCGCGGGCCTTGGTCCTCTCGGCGAGGGCCAACGCTCCGGCGTCGTCAGCACAGGCAACGAGGAGCCCGTCAGAAGGCAGCAGCGCGGTGAACCGGTCAAAGGACGCGTAGACCGCCTCGGCTGTGCCGTAGTAGTCGAGGTGGTCGGGCTCGACGTTGGTGACGACGGCGATCCGGGGCCGGTAGTTAAGGAAGGAACCATCGGATTCGTCGGCCTCCGCAACGAAGATCCCTGATGTCCCGTGGGCGGCGTTGACGCCAAGGGCGGGAATATTGGCCCCCACGGCGAAGGAGGGGTCCAAGCCGGCAGCACGCAGCAACACGGTAATCATGGAGGTCGTGGTGGATTTTCCATGCGTTCCCGCCACCGTCACCACGGCGTCGTCCTCCATGGTGGCTGCCAGGGCCTCGGAGCGGTGCAGTACGGGCAGCCCGGCCTTCCTCGCCGCAGCCAGTTCGGGGTTGTCTTCCCTGATGGCGGACCCGGCCACCACCGTCTGTGCATCCCCCAGGTTTTCCGCGGCATACCCGACCGCGATGCGGGCACCGGCCGCCGCGAGGTCCGCCATGACGGGCAGGTCCTTGGCATCGGATCCGCTGACCGGGACGCCACGGGCCACCATGATCCGGGCCACGGCGGACATGCCCACTCCCCCGACGCCGATGAAGTGCACCCTGCCGAGGGTGTCGGTGTGTGCGTTGGTGATGGGGTTCATGCGGATACCGCTTCCAGGACAAGACCAGCCATCCGCTGGTCGGCATTTCGGATACCGAGCCGGTAGGACTTTGCTTCCATGGCTGCGAGCCGTGCCTTGTCGGTGATCAGGGGGATCAGTTCGCGTGCCACCCAGTCGGGAGTAAATTCACGGTCGGCCACCAATAGTGCGCCGCCTGCGGCGACCAGGCCAGCGGCGTTCAAGGACTGCTCGCCGTTGCCGATGGGAAGGGGCACCAGCACTGCGGGAACGCCCACGG
Organism: Pseudarthrobacter sp. fls2-241-R2A-127; assembly: GCF_030209355.1. Classification (GTDB taxonomy): domain Bacteria; phylum Actinomycetota; class Actinomycetes; order Actinomycetales; family Micrococcaceae; genus Arthrobacter. The sequence continues at coordinate 66,013 of NZ_JARVSF010000005.1, read as the reverse complement.
CTGCTACCTCGCAGACCGTAGCGGCCCCCGAGCGTGCCAGCAGCAGGTCAGCCGCGGCGTAGGCGAGCTCCATGCCGTCGATGTACTCCACCTGCCGGTACCCCTCCGCGGCGAGGGGCTGGCCGGCCTCATCCAGCACGGTCTTGCCGCGGCCGGTGACGTGCAGCGTCTGGATTCCGGCGTCGGCAAGCGCGCCCACGGCGGCGGCGATGGTGCGGTTGATGCTTTGCGCTCCGGAGGACCCACCCGTCACGATCAAGGTGGGCTGCTGGGGATCAAGCCCCAAAGCGGCCCTGGCCGAAGTCCTGGCGGCCTTGCGGTCCAGCCCGGAGATTTCCTTCCGCATGGGCATTCCCACATGGACGGCATTCCGGAGCGGGGTGCCTTCGAATGCCACGGCCACCCGGCCGTTGAGGAATGCCCCCACCCGGTTGGCCAGTCCCGGGCGTGCGTTGGCCTCGTGGATCACCACGGGGATCCGGCGCTTCCGTGCGGCCAGGTACATGGGGGTGCAGACGTACCCGCCCACACCCACCAGCACATCAGCGTGGGCCCGGTCCAGGATGGCGCCAGCCTGGCGGACCGCGCCGGCCAGCCTCGCTGGCAGGCGGAACAGGTCAGCTGAGGGTTTCCGTGGAAACGGCACCCGGTCAATCGTGGCCAGTTGCACGCCGGCGGCCGGAACCAGGCGGGTTTCCATCCCGGACGGCGTTCCGACGGCGAGGATCTCCGCCCCCGGTGCTTCGCTCCGGAGTGCAGCCGCGATGGCGAGCAGGGGGCTGATGTGGCCGGCCGTACCGCCACCGGCCAGGACGATAGAGGGTGTTGCAGGTGTCATCTGAGGTTAGGCACGCTTTCTGGAATTCTTGGGTTGGCTCTTGTCGCGGTCTTTCCGGGCCTTGAACGTCAGCATCCGCTTGGGCCGCATGGCCGGCGCCATTTGCTCCCGGGCAAGGGAGAGGACCACGCCGATCGCGCACAGGGACATCATCAGAGCCGAACCGCCGTAGGAAATGAACGGCAGCGGCACACCGATGACGGGCACCAGTCCGGTGACCACGGACATGTTCACGGTGGCCTGGCCCAGGAGCCAGACCATGATGGTGCCGGCCAGGACGCGGTGGAACATGTCTTCCTGAGCCACCACCACCCGGTAGATCGCGGCGCCCAGGATGGCGAACAGGACCAGCACGACGACGGTCCCTACCAGGCCGAGTTCCTCGCCGATGATGGCGAAGATGAAGTCGTTGTGGGCTTCGGGGATCCAGCTGTACTTTTGCCGGCTCTGACCAAGGCCCACCCCGAGCCAGCCACCGGAGGCGAGTCCGTAGAGGCCGTTGGTTGCCTGATAGTTGGCGTCGACGCCGTCGGCGCAGGACTGCCCCGTCCACCAGGAGGTGATCCGGCACATGCGGTTGGAGCTGGTGATGGCCATGAAGGCGGTGCCGGCGGCGGCGATGATGCCGGCGATCCCGAACAGGTAGAGGGGTACACCGGCGAAGAACAGGGCCGCGGCCACGATCATCATGATGATCATGGCCGTGCCGAGGTCGTTGCCCACCAGGATCAGGACGATGACGACCGCGGCCATGGGTATGGCCGGAACCAAGACGTGCTGCCACCGGCTGAGCAGCCTGCCCTTCCTGGCAAGGACAGTGGCCATCCAGAGGGCGAGGGCCAGCTTCGCCGCTTCCGAGGGCTGGAAGCTGATGCCGCCGATGTCGATCCAGTTCCGGTTGCCATTGATTTCCTCGCCCACCACCTGGACGAGCCCCAGCAGCAGCACGGCGGCCCCGACGGCGGGCCAGGCCAGCCGCTTGAGCCATACGACGTTGATGCGCGAAAGGACGAACATGGTGAAGATCCCGATCGCCGCAAAGACGCCCTGTTTAATGGCGTCGCCGTAGGGGGATTTGCCGGCAGCGATCGATTCGACGCTGGAGGCGGAGAGCACCATCATGATGCCGATGGCGGTCAGGGCAACGGTGGCACCCAGGATCAGGTAGTAGGTGGAGCCGCTCTTGGAGGTTCCGGTGCCCTCCAGGGCGGACCAGAACTTGTGGTGCAGGGCCTGCAGTCTCATCCGGAATGATGCCGGCGGCCGGGCGGCCTTGGCAGCGGAGCCGGAGCGCGGCTTGCTGCCCTGTGGCCGGGTTGGCGTGCTGACCATTGTTACTCCTCGCCGGTCTGGGCCTGCCCTTCCACCAGCTCGCGGACAGCGTCGATGAATGTACCACCACGGTGAGCGTAGGAAGAGAACTGATCCATGGAGGCCGCAGCCGGCGCCATCAGCACGGTGTCGCCTGATTCGGCGAGCCGGGCTGCTGACGCGACGGCCCGGACCATCACCAGTTCTCCGTTGCCGGGGGAACCGGCCGCTGTGGCACCGGGCGCAGAAGCAGTCTCCACGCCTTCAGTGTCGCCCGCTTCCGGCTCGATGACCGGGACATCCGGCGCGTGTCGCCGGATGGCCTCACGGAGGCCGCTGGTGTCAGTTCCGATCAGGACCACGGCTTTGAGCCTGGCGGCGTGCTGCCTGACGAGGTCGTCGTAGCTGACGCCCTTTGAGAGTCCACCGGCGATCCAGACCACCTTGGTGAAGGCGGAGAGGGAAGCCGAGGCGGCATGCGGGTTGGTGGCTTTGGAGTCATTAACCCAGAGGACTCCGTTCATGCGGGCCACCGGCTGGATGCGGTGGTCTCCCGGGACGTAGTCCAGGATGCCTTGGCGGACGGCCTTGGGGTCAACACCGTATGCGCGCACCAGGCCGGCGGCAGCGAGGGCGTTGGCCACCATGTGGCGGGGTGCCAGCGGTCCGAGGTCGGCCATGGACGCGAGTTCTGCTGCGCTTTCCCGGCGTTCTTCGATGAACGCACGGTCCACGAGCAGCCCCTCGACGACGCCAAGCATGCTGATGGCAGGCGTGACCGTGGTGAAGCCCACGGCACGGCAGCCCTCGACGACGTCGGCGTTCTCCACCATCCGCTCGGTTTCAATCTGCTCGGCGTTGTAGATGCAGGCTTTTTGGGTGTTCTCGTAAACTTTGGCCTTGTCAGCCAGGTACGAATCGTAGGATCCGTGCCAGTCCACGTGGTCCTCGGCCACGTTGAGGCACACGCTGGCCACCGGCGAGAGCGACTCGGCCCAGTGCAGTTGGAAGCTGGAAAGTTCGACGGCGAAGACGTCGTAGTCGACCGGATCGCGAAGGGCATCGAGGATGGATGTGCCAACGTTGCCGACGGCGATGGCCTTCAGGCCGGCGGCCCGGAGCATCGATTCCGTAAGGCCCACCGTGGTGGTCTTTCCGTTCGTTCCGGTAATGGCCAGCCAGTCGGCCGTCTTACGGCCCTCTCTGATCCGCACGCGCCAGGCGAGCTCGACGTCACCCCACACTGGGATGTGCGCGCGGGCCGCGGCAGCGAGTAGCGCCTGGTCCGGGCGCCACCCGGGCGAGGTCACGATCAGTTCCGGGAGTTCGCCGTCGATCCGGGGAATGTGGGTGACGGCATCCGGCCCCAGCAGGACGTCGGCGGCACCCACGATTTTCAGGGTATCGGCATGCGCCCGCGCCGTGTCGCTGGTGGCGGCGTCCACCACCACCACGCGTGCGCCGAGTTCGATCAGGGTGTCTGCCGCCGCGAACCCGGAGACGCCGATGCCGGTGACGGCAACGCGCAGGCCGGCCCAATCGGAGTCCCAGGAGACGAGGTTGGCCAGGCGGGGGGAAACGGTCACAGCAGTACAACCCATTCAGCGTAGAAGATGCCCAGGCCCACGGCGACGAAGAGTCCGCCCAGGATCCAGAACCGGACCACAACGGTCACTTCGGCCCACCCCTTCAGTTCAAAGTGGTGCTGCAGCGGCGCCATCTTGAACACGCGTTTTCCGCCGGTGGCTTTGAAGTAGCCCACCTGGATGATGACGGAAAGGGTGATCAGTACGAAGAGGCCGCCGACGATGCCCAGCAGCAGTTCCGTCCTGGACAGGATGGCGAACCCGGCCACCGCTCCACCGATGGCAAGCGAACCGGTGTCGCCCATGAAGATCTTGGCCGGCGAGGTGTTCCACCAGAGGAAGCCCACCAGGGCTGCACTCAGGATTGCGGCAAGGAGGGCCAGGTCCAGCGGATCCCTGACGAGGTAGCAGCCGCTGCCGGCCTCCCGCGGTGAACCGCACGCCTGGTTGCTCTGCCATATGCCCATGAGCGTATATGCACCGAACACCATGATCGAGGCACCGGCAGCCAGGCCGTCCAGGCCGTCGGTGAGGTTGACGCCGTTGGTGGCCGCCGTGACGATCAGGTTGGACCAGATAACGAACAGGATGGCGCCCAGCACGGTGCCCCCGAACGCGAGGTCCAGCCATGGCAGGTCGCGGACCAGGGAAATCTTGGTGGACGCCGGAGTGAGCCCGGCGCCGTTGGGGAAGTTCAGCGCCAGGATGGCGAAGATGATGCCTACAGCTGCCTGGAGGATCAGCTTGGCCTTGGCGTTGAGGCCCAGGCTCCGCTGCCGGGAGATCTTGATGAAGTCGTCCAGGAATCCCACCAGCCCCATGCCCACCATGAGGAACAGCAGGATGAGCGCGGAGGCCGAAGGGCCGGGCGAGTCGGGATTCATCATCAGCATGATGAGGTGGGTGAGCCCGTAGCTGAGCAGGACCGCGGCAACCACCACGGTGCCGCCCATGGTGGGCGTGCCACGCTTCGTGTGGTGCGAGGTGGGGCCGTCGTCGCGGATGAATTGACCATAGCCGCGGCGGACCAGCAGCCGGATGAACAACGGGGTGCCGACGAGGGCGCACAGCAGGGCAAGGCCCGCACCGATCAGGAGAGCAATCACAGCAGAGTGCTCCTTTCGTCGGCAGGTGTCGGGGATGTGGGTAATGCTATCCGATCACCCAAATGGCGGAGCCCAACGCTGTTGGACGACTTGAACAGCACCAGGTCCCCCGGCTGCAGTTCGGCCTCAAGGATTTGCTGGGCCTCATCGACCGTTTCGGCGAAGAGGCATTCGTCGCCCCAGGATCCTTCCTGGACGGCGGAAACGTAGAGTGCACGGGCTTCGCGGCCAACCACCAGCAGCCTGGAGATGTTGAGCCGCACCACTTGGGTGCCCACCGCGGTGTGCTCGCGGATGGAGTCCTCGCCGAGTTCCAGCATGGCCCCCAGGACGGCCCAGGTCCGGCGCCCCCGGCCAAGGTCGGCCAGGGTTCGCAAGGCGGCACGCATGGATTCGGGGTTGGCGTTGTAGGCATCGTTGATGATGGTGACGCCGTCCTGCCGCTCGGTGCGTTCCATCCGCCAGCGGCTGGCGGCCACCTGCTTGCTCAATGAATCAGCAATGTGAACGCCAGGCACCCCTGCGGCCCACGCGGCTGAGGCAGCCGCCAGCAGGTTGCCCACGTGGTGGGCGCCGATGAGCCGGCTGCGGACGTGCCGCGGCGCTTCGCCGCCAGGCAGCTGGAGATCGAATTCCGGGCAGCCCTCAGCGTTGGTGTCGGCATTCAGCGCCTGCACCAGTGCCTCGGGGCGGCCTTCCGCGGAGAAGCCGAGGACTGTCGCGGAGGTCCGGCTGCGCATCGCGGCGACGCGTTCGTCGTCGAGGTTGATGATGGCGGTGCCTGCGCTGGTGAGTCCTTCAACCATTTCGCCCTTGGCCAGCGCGATGTTTTCCACTCCCCCGAACTCGCCTGCGTGGGCTGTTCCGACTGCGAGCACGACTCCGATGTCCGGTTTGACCATCTCCGCCAGGTAGCGGATATGGCCGATCCCCGTGGCGCCCATTTCAATGACCAGGTAGCGGGTGTCGGTTCCGGCCCGGAAAACCGTCAGCGGTACGCCAACCTCACCGTTGTAGGAGCCCTGCGGCGCTACGGTCGCCCCCTGGGTGGCGAATATTCCGGCCAGGAGGTCCTTGGTGGTGGTCTTGCCTGCTGACCCGGTGATGCCAACGACCGTCAGCTGGTCTCCCGCCGCTGACCGCGCGGCACGGATCCGGCGGACAGCTTCAGCGGCGAGGGCGCCCATGGCGATGACGGCGTCGCTGACCAGGACGGTCGGGTAGCCCTGGCCGTCCACCGCTGTGACGGGGCGTTCGACGAGGGCCAGAACGGCTCCGGCAGCAAACGCGGCGTCCAGGAAGTCGTGGCCGTCGGCCTGCTCACCCGGCTTCGCGACGTAGAGCGAACCCGGCGTGGCTTCACGTGAATCCGTCACCACCGAAAGGGGCGTAATTCCGGGATCGGCGTCCAGGCGCCCGTTGGTGATTTCGGCGATTTCCGCCGCAGTAAATGCAATCATCTCGGTCTAGGACTCTATCCGGTCGTCATGGAGAACGTTGAATCCCCTGGCTGTCAAGGCGCTGCGCAGTTCCACCCTGTCGTCGAGGGCGAGGTTGACGCCCTTGACCTCCTGCCAAACCTCGTGCCCGCGGCCGGCGACAAGAATCGTGTCCTGCGGGCGGGCGAGTTCTGCGGCGCGTCGGATGGCCTCGGCCCGCGGGAAGACTTCCAGCACCCCGGCGTCGAGCGATTCGTTCTGCACGGCCTCCCGGGCCCCCGCGAGTACGTCCGCGCGGATGGCGGCGGCATCCTCGTCGTGCGGGTCGTCGTCGGTGATGATCACGGTGTCAGCAAGCCGTGCGGCGATGGCCCCCATCGCCGGACGTTTGCCCTGGTCCCGCTGCCCTGTGGCACCGAACACCACGATCAGCCGTGAGCCGGGTTCCGGTGAGCGGACTGCTTCCAGGGCCCGCGCCAGTGCGTCTGTGTTGTGGGCAAAGTCCACGACGGCGGCCGGCCGGTCAGAGATCAGCTGCATGCGGCCCGGCACGGCGACGGTGAAGGGGTCGGCGCGGTCCAGGGCGGCCTGCAGGTCGGCGGCATCCACGCCGGAGGTAACGACCATGACGGCGGCGAGGGCGGCGTTGGCAACGTTGAAGCTGCCCGGCAGCCCGGTGTGGACGTTCAGGACGGCACCTTCAGGCCCCGCGAGGGTGAACTCGGTTCCGAGACCGCGTGGCGACGTCGATGTCACGCTCCAGTCGGCGGGCCCATGGCCGCTGGTGCTGAGCGTGGTGACCGGCACCTGGGCGTCGCCTGCCAGCCGGCGGCCCCACTCGTCGTCGACCGTGACCACGGCCTTCCGGGCGCGCCCGGGGGTGAAAAGCTCTGCCTTCGTGGCGAAGTAGCCGTCCATGGTGTGGTGCAGGTCCAGGTGGTCCTGGGTGAGGTTCGTAAACCCGGCGACGTCGAACAGCAGCCCGTCCACCCGCTGGTAGGAGATGGCGTGGGATGACACCTCCATGGCTGCGGCATCAAGCCCGCGCTCGTGCATGAGCGCCAGCAGTCCATGGACCTCGGGTGATTCCGGCGTGGTGAGGAGACTGGGAATTGGTTCTCCGCCGGCCTGGATTTCGATGGTACCGATCAGGCCTGCCTGCCGCCCCAGGGCCCGCAGGAGCGAGGTGATGAAGTAGGTCGTGGTGGTCTTCCCGTTGGTTCCGGTAACCCCGAAAAGCCGCAGCGGACTGCCATCCGCGGACTGGCTGCGGTAGATCAGGGCAGAGAGGGGCCCCACCTCGTTCCGGGGACTGTCCACAACCAGGACCGGGACGGACGTGTCAGCGGCGAGGGCAAGGAGCCGAGCGCCGGCGTCATCCGTCAGCACCGCGGCCGCACCGGCACCGATGGCGTCCGTCACGAAGTCGGCGCCATGCCGGCTGGCCCCGGGCAGTGCCACATACAGGTCGCCGGGCTCCACGGTGCGGGAGTTGATGGAAATGCCTGTGACCTGCACCTCGGCGGCCGGAGCGGGAACGGCTACTCCTACGGCGTTGCCGACGGCGGCCAGCGGGACGGCGGCTACGGCAGACGGCCGGAAGCGGCCCGCGCTTTCATCCCGGGCAGCGTCGCCGCCCGGCGTGGTGAACTCTGACAAGGGGATCTCCGATGGTGCTAGTGCGTGCCCGCCATGGTTCGCGCCGGGCACTGTGATGCGCTGGATGCTGCGGGTATTTACAGCGTGGCGCAGCGGCTACTTTGCGTACTGGGGCAACCTGACCGGCTGCCCGGTCGAAGGCTGGACGTTGTAGGTCCGCAGCGTCTGGCTCATGACGGACCGGAAGACCGGCCCGTTGGTGATGCCGTAGATGCTGCCCTTCGGCCGCTGGAGCACCACCTCCACAATAAACCGCGGATCATCCATTGGCGCCATTCCAACGATGGAAGCGGTGTAGCCGCAGTAGCCTGATTTGCCGTCGTCGCAGGGGGATTCGGACGTACCCGTCTTGGCACCCACCCGGTAGCCGTCGATGCCTGCGTCCTTGATCTCACCCTCGGTGACGGCGCTTTCCAGGATGTCCTTGACCTGCTGCGCGGTGTTGCCTGAGACCACCTGGCGGGAGGGCTGGGCCGGGACTTTCTCTTCCGTGCCGTCGGGGGAAATGTACGAGTCGATCAGCCGCGGCTGCAGCATGACACCGTTGTTCGCGATGCTCTGGTAGGCACGGACGGTCTGGAGCGTCGACTGGGAAACGCCCTGGCCAAACAGGACGGTGTACTGCTGCCGTCCGTCCCACTGGTCTGCGGGCGAGAGAATACCAGCTGCCGTCGCGGGGAGTCCGATGTCGGGCGCTTCGCCGATGCCGAACTTCTGCAGCCAGTCGTGACGCTGTTCCTTAGTGAGCCGCTGGCCGGCCATGACGGTTCCGGTGTTCATGGAATACCCGATGATGCCCGCGAGTGTCCGTTCCTCGGTCCCGTGGGTAAAGGCGTCACTGAAGGTCTGGCCGTCCACGGTGTAGGTGGGCGGAATCGTGAACTTGTCCAGCGGGCTGGCCAGCCCTTCGTCGATGACCGACGCCGCGGTTATCATCTTTTCCACTGATCCGGGCTCATAGGCCGCGGTCACGGAGCGCGTGCCGCGGTCTTTCGCAGCCACCAGGCCCGGGTTGTTGGGGTCAGGTGCATTGGTGTCCGCCAGGGCGAGGAGGTTGCCCGTCTTGGCGTCCATCACGATGATGACGCCCCATTCGGCGCTGAGCTTGTCCGTCTGGCTCTGGATGGCCTGCTGGGCGAAGTACTGGAGGTCCGAGTTGAGGGTGAGCTTGACGTCCTTGCCGTTCTGGGGCGGGGTCAACTCGTCGAGTCCGACGGGGATGCGCAGGCCGTCCGCGCCGATCTCGAACAGCCGTTTGCCGTCCGTGCCCTTCAGCTTGTCGTCCTGTGTCTGCTCGATGCCGGCTTGCCCGGTGGTGCCGTCCTGGAGGAAGCCCACCACCCCACCTGCAACTGCGCCGTTGGGGTAGACGCGCTTGCTGACGCCCTCGGCAACGATGCCCGGCACCTGGAGCTTGGAGATGCGGTCCTCGACGTCGGGCTTCACGTCCTTGGCCACGATGTAATAGGGCTGCTGGCCGGTTACGGCATCCCGAACAGCGGCGGTGTCCATCCCGAGGGCTGAGGCCAGTTCCGAGATTGCCTGGTCGCGGCTGACATCCACCAGCTTGTCATGCCCGTCGGCCTGCGGTTCGTACCGCTTGTAGGAGTCTGTCTTGGTGTTGACGCGCTGGTCCACCACGATGTTGTAGCGGATTACGCTGTTGGCGAGCACGGTGCCGCGGGAGTCAAGGATGCTGCCGCGTTCCGCCGGCAGGATCGCCGAGGTCATCCGGCTGTTCAATGCCGCTTCGGCCATGCCGCCAACGTCGAGGCCCTGGACCAGGAACAGCTTTCCGCCCACCACCAGCAGGAGCGTGAGCATGAGGCCCAGCCCCAGGCGCAAGCGCTTCGTGGCGTTGGGTGCCTTGCTTTTTCCTGCTTTGCCGGTCGTTTGCGCCACCGTGATATTCCTTGCTGTTCGACCTGCTGACTTGTCCTGCCTGGCGGCTTACTGTCCGGGGACCTTCTGCTGCGGCACCGGGATGGAACCCCCGTGAAGTTCAGGTGCCGGGGCTGCCGCAGCGGCTGCGGCTGCGGCTGCGGCCTGCGCGGCAGCCTGCGACTGTGCTGCCGCCTGGGCAGCCTCCGCCGCCGTGGCGGACGACGTCCTGCCGGCAGCAGGCGGCGTTGCCTTGTCAGCGGCCGCGTCCTTCGCCGCCGGCGGAACGATGAGCTGGCCCGCCACCGCCGGCGACGGGATGACTGCCCCAGCCGGTGCGCCCTTGACCGCAGGCATCGCCTTACCGGTCACGGACAACGTGGACAGGTCGATCTGGCCCTTGACCGTGGACGCGACCATACCCAACTCCGTGGCCTTGGCGGCCAGGTTCTGGGGTGCCTCGAAGTTCTGCACCTGCTGGGTGAGGTCCTGGTTGGCCTTGGTCAACGTGCTCTGCTTGGCCCGGAGCTCTACGAGCTGGTACTGGGCGGTCGAAACCGAGATGTTGAGGACGAGGACCGCAACCAGCGCGACGGCCAGCATGGCGAAGCACATCACGACGAAGGGGGCCCGGCGCTTGCGCGGAGCCGTGCGGACGACGGAGAGCGGTGTCCGACCCTTGCGTCCTTCGTCAGGCCGGCCTGCGGGCCGGCTGCCGGGCGCGGAGCTGCCGGAAACGACGGGAAAGTTCTTGACGGCGGCGGTGCTCATGCAGCTCTCCTGGCTCTGATTCGTTCTGCAGCACGGAGCCTGGCGGAGGCAGCGCGCGGATTTTCGGCGATTTCGACGGCGGTTGGCACCTCGGTGCCCTTGGTCAGGGTTTTCAGCTCGGGTTTGTGCTCCTCGAGCTCCACGGGGAAACCGAGGGGAGCCGAGGACTTGGACCGGGCCTGGAACACGCCCTTGACGATCTTGTCTTCCAGCGAGTGGTAGGACATGACCACGATGCGGCCGCCCACGGCCAGGGAGTCGACGGCGGCAGGTACGGCCCGTTCCAGGACATCGAGTTCTTCGTTGACCTCGATCCTCAGGGCCTGGAACGTCCGCTTGGCGGGATGTCCGCCCGACTTGGCGGCCGAGGCGGGGACAACGGAGCGGATCTGTTCCACGAGCTCACCCGTGGTGGCAAACTCCTTGACCGCGCGGGCAGCGACGATCCGGTTGGCTATGCGCCCTGCGAACTTTTCTTCGCCCCATTTGCGGATAATCCTGACCAGGTCCGCCTCGCTGTAGGTATTGACCACGTCCGCTGCAGTTTGGCCCCGGCTGGTGTCCATCCGCATGTCCAGCGGTGCGTCGAAGGAGTAGGCAAAGCCGCGCTCACGCTCATCCAGCTGCAGCGACGAGACGCCCAGGTCCATGAGGATCCCGTGCACTTCGGCGACGCCGAGGTCCGCCAGCACGTCCTGGATTTCGTCATAGACGGCGTGGACGAGGTCCGTCCGTGCCGCGAAAGGAGCCAGCCGCTCCCCCGCGAGGGCCAGCGCTTCTTCATCGCGGTCGATCCCGATGAGGTGAAGGTCCGGAAACCGCTGGAGCATTGCCTCGGAGTGCCCGCCCATGCCCAGGGTCGCGTCAACGGCTACCGGAGTCTGGCCCCGCAGCCTTGCAGCTTCAAATCCCGGTGCCAACAAATTGATGCACCGGTCCCGCAGGACCGGCACATGGCGTTCGGACGTGGGCTTCGGTTCATCTGTCATGCCGGGTCCTTTCCGCCGTCGTTGTCACCTGCTGCTTCTGGGACCAGATCCCCATCCGCGCCTACCGTCCTGCCCGCCTGGCTCAGGGGAAGTTGAGCCAGGTTGGCAACCGATGGGCCGGCTGGAGATCTCATCCAAGAAGCCACCTGCTGCCCGTTCCGGATTCAGAGAATGCCAGGAATGGGATCGTCAGTTTCGGAGAAGGCGGTTTCCTTCTCCGCAAGGTATTCATTCCAAGCCTGGGCGTCCCAGATCTCGGCGCGGGTACCGGCGCCGATCACGGCAAGTTCCCTTCCGAGTCCTGCATACTCCCGGAGCGCTGGTGGAATGGTCACGCGCCCCTGCTTGTCAGGTACCTCGTCCGAGGCTCCAGAGAGAAATACGCGGATGTAGTCACGTGCTTGTTTGGAGGAGATTGGCGCCTCCCGCATCTGCTCGTGGACCCGTGCAAATTCCTTCTCACTGAATACGTAGATGCAACGTTCCTGGCCCCTTGTGAGCACCAGTCCGCTGGCAAGCTCCTCCCGGAACTTCGCGGGGAGAATGATCCGTCCCTTTTCATCCAGACGCGGCGAGTGTGTGCCCAGAAACACTGGCCCACCGCCTGTCCGCCGTCAGGAACTGCACATCCCCTGTGTTGCAACCACCCTCTTATGTCCTCCACATTACTCCACTTTCCACCACAGTCAACGCAAAACGGCGTTTCCAGCACGCTGTCTATGGGATAGCACCTTTGAAATGGCGCGGAAAATGCCCCTGTGGTGGAAAGTGGAGGACTTTTACCCAGGGCCGCCACCGCCGGCGCCATAAACCCGGCATTCGCCGGTTAAACAGGTAAGGCCCGCCGAAGCGGGCCTTTACCTGTGTTTCCCTGCCGTCAGGGGATCAAAATGGAGGAGCGGGGTGGATTGTCCGGGAGGCCCTCAGGACTCTCCTCTGCGGCGCTCGTCCCACCGTTCCTCGAGGCTGCTCATAAAGGAACTCCGGGGCTTGCCGGACTTGCCGGTTCCAGCCTTCGAACCAGGCCGCCCCCGGGAACTACGCAGGGTGGCGAAGTAAACCCCGCCGCCCATGACGACGAAGCCCAGGACACCGACGAAAATGTTCTGGAGGGTGACACCAACCAGCAACAGGAAAACGCCGGCAAGCGCACACAGGACTCCAATGACCACGTGCCTCGTGGACCATGAACGCCCGGGGTCCGAACCCATCGAGTTCGCGAACTTCGGATCGTCCTCGTGAAGCTGCTTCTCAAGCTGCTCAAGCAGCTTCTGTTCGTGCTCCGACAGCGGCATCACGACCTCCTTTTGTAGGCCAACGTCCGGGCTGATCCCAGCCACTACTTCTGACCCCTAGAACGTCTGCTGTAGCTGGAAAGTTCCCGTCCGGCCGGCGGCGGCCAAGACGGGAACCTTACATGCAGTCGCGGGGGCGGGAGCATGTCCAAGAGGGTCCGGCAGTAAGTCCATTCACTCGAAAACTATGTATATCCAAGGATAGATTGTTGAGCCCTGATCTGAAAGACGGCAATGACTTCGGCGGACCCTCAGTCCGGCCCTGCCGCCCCTTCCCCTGACGGGCCGTCCGGCTCCATCAGGCGGGCGGGCAGGACGGACTTGCTGCCGAACCGGCGCGTTACCTCATCCAGCGCCTGTTCGGCGGCCCGCCAGTTCTCATCCCTGCGGTCAATGCTCAGCTGAAGCGAGGTCAGGGCGGCTTCCTCAAGCTGTTCAGCCCGGACCCCGACGAGCCGCACGGTCATGGCCCTGGTTCCGAGGGACTCCAACAGCTGGAGTGCCACCGCATAGATCAGCTGGGCGCTGTCCACGGGGGTGTGGACCGTCCTGCTGCGGGTGATAGTGGAGAAGTCGGCATACCGGAGCTTCAGGGCCACGGTCCGGGCCACCATGCCGGAGCTGCGCAGCCTGGTCGCGGTCCTGTGGGACAGCCGGAGCAGTTCCCGCCGCAGGAGTGCGTCGTCGGCCGTATCCACGGCGAAGGTCTCCTCTGCCCCAATGCTCTTCTCAAGCCGCACCGGGGTCACAGGGCGGGGGTCAATGCCCCAGGCGAGCTGGTGCACGTGTTCTCCGGTGGCACCGAGGACCTTCTTCAACGAGGACACGGGGGTTGCCGCGACGTCCGCCACGGTCCTGATGCCCATGTTCGCCAAGGCCTCACCCGTCTTGGCCCCGACGCCCCACAGCGCGCCGACCGGGAGGCTGTGGAGGTAGGGAACGGTTTCGTCCGGCCCAATCATCAGGAGTCCGTCGGGCTTGCACCGGGTGGAGGCGATCTTGGCCACGAATTTTGTTTCCGCAATCCCCACCGAGGCCGTTATGCCCAGTTCCGCAGCCACCCTGCGCCGGATCAGTTCGCCAATTCCCCGGGGAGGGCCCAGCCGGCGCAAGGCACCGGTGACATCAAGGAAAGCTTCGTCAACACTCAACGGTTCCACGAGCCCGGTGATGGATTCGAAGATCGCCATCAGCTGCCCGGAGACCTCGTAGTAGAGCTTGTGCCGGGGTTCAATCACCACGGCCTGCGGGCACATCCGCATCGCCACGGCCATAGGCATCGCAGACTTCACGCCAAAGGCCCGGGCTTCGTAGGACCCCGACAAGACCACCGACCGCTCCCCCGGGAACCCGACGATCACGGGCTTGCCGCGGAGTTCGGGGCGGGTACGGAGCTCGACGGAGACAAAGAAGGCATCCATGTCCACATGCATGATGCAGGTACGCCGGCGGCCCGGAAGGCGCGCGGCGGCTGGCTGGTTCATACCTGCGGGCACCACGGCTGCAATCCTATCGGTTTGCGCAGACCCCTCAGGGGGCTGGCTAAACTGGAGGCTGATTCCGCCAACAACACCAGGAGGAAAGTCTCTGTGACGGCTATTGGAAACTTCAAGCCAGCTGCCTTGGCCGCGCTTGCCGCCGTTGGGGTGCTCGCCCTTGCCGCATGCAGCCAGGCCCCGTCAGGTGAGGCCCAACCCTCCCAGACCGCTTCCATTGCCGCCGCGCAGTCCACCCTCACGGCCTCGCCCAGCCCATCCGCATCCCCCAACACGTCGGCAACGGTCGGCGCCGTAGTGGAAGGGTTTCCGCAGCAGCTTCTCCCCCTGATGACCGGGGCCACGGTGGTATCAAGCAGTTTTGACAAGGCATCCACCCCGGCAACTGCCGCACTGGTGGGCACCGTCTCGGCCCCCACCAGCTCGGTCATCGACTTTTACACAAAGGCGCTCGAAGGCCAGGGCTTCAAGGCGGTGCCGGGTGACACTGTCGGCGGCGTCGCTTCCAAGGACTTCGTCCGCGGCGACAACGAGACCGTGAACCTCTCGGTAGTGGAGGCCTCCGGCGTCTCCACGTTCACGATCGGCGCGAACGTCGCAGCTGAGTCGGCCAAGTGACGGCCACGGAGCAGCTGAGGAATGAGCAGGCAGACTTCGTGGCGGGAGTCGCCGGCGAACTGACAGGCTTTCTCACCGAGCGCCAGTCCATCATGTCCGGCATCTCGCCGGACATCGAGCCCATCATGGGCTCCATCTCCAACTTGGTCACCGGCGGCAAGCGCCTCAGGGCGCTCATGTGCTACTGGGGCTGGCGCGGCGCCGGCGGCGAGGCCGGAGCCAGCCAGGTTGTGACGGCCGGTGCCGCGCTTGAGTTGTTCCAGGCGGCGGCCCTGATACACGACGACATTATCGACCGCTCAGACACCCGGCGTGGCGGTCCCAGCGTGCACCGGCGGTTCAGCCAGCTGCACACCGCGCAGGGTTGGGCCCTGGACAGCGAACGTTTTGGCCAGGCAGCGGCCATTCTTGCCGGCGACCTGTGCTTGTCCTTCAGCGAAGAAGCGTTCACCGACATCGGCGAGCGTGCAGCCTCCGGCAGCAGGGCACGGCTGATCTTCAACCTCATGCGCGCCGAGGTGATGGCCGGACAGTACCTGGACATCCTGGAAGAGGTGGCGGGCCCGGTCCGCGACCGCGCCGGGGCTGTTGGCCGGGCCCAGTCCATCATCCGGTTCAAGAGCGCCAAGTACTCCACAGAGCATCCGCTGGCGCTGGGCGGGGCCCTGGCCGGAGCTTCCAACGAGCTGCTCCGTGGTTACTCCGCTTTCGCCCTGCCGCTGGGCGAAGCATTCCAGCTCCGCGATGACGTCCTGGGAGTGTTCGGCGATCCGCTGACCACAGGCAAACCTGCGGGGGACGATTTGAGGGAAGGCAAACGTACGGTCCTGGTGGCGCTGGCGCTGGACCAGGCATCCCCTGCCGAGTCCGCGTTCATTGATGCCCGACTCGGCAGCCCCGATCTTTCGGAGGCGGACATCCTCGACATCAGGCGGATCATCGAAGACTCCGGAGCCCTGCAGGCTACGGAAGTCCTGATAGGGGAATTCGGTGCGGCGGCATTTAATGCCCTCGACGAGCTCGCCGTGGAGGACTTGCCCAAGACCGCCTTGCGGAGGCTGGCTGAAGCAACCGTCAGCCGAGCCTCCTAAAGCCGGAAATTACCAGGCGAGGGTTTGGGCCCTGCGCCTGATTTCCGTCTTGCGGCCTTCCCTCAATGCATCAATAGGGCGGCCGCGCAATGATTCGTCTGCGGTAAACAGCCACACAATGAGGTCTTCATCCGAATAACCAGCGTCGGAGAGCACCACGATGGTCCCCTTGAGGCTGTCCACTACCTGGCCATCCTGGATGAATTCCGCGGGAACCGAACGGATCTTCCGCTCCCCGACCCGCACTGCGGCCAGGGCATGGTCATCAATCAGGCCATGGACTTTGGTAACTGAGACATCCAACAAACGTGCGACGTCGGGCAGCGGCAACCACTCGCCCACCAGGTTTTCTACATTACTCACGGACCAAGGTTGCCACGCTGCGCGCCCCGTCGCCTAGTCGGGGCAATTCATTTGCCTGACCGGCCGGAGACACTCCAAGAAAAGCAGGCATTCCGGGCATTCCTGGATTCTTGTGCTAATCGCAAATTCGTGAGAGATTCACTTTCACCACAGCTGTAACACGAATAACATATGTCACAGTAGTATCAAGATTGACAGCGGCATCCCCGCCCGCGTCCGCGCCCGCAGTTGAGAAGAGGATTCTTTCCATGTCGATGTCCCGCTCGCCCAAGCAGCCCCCCAAGCCGAGCCTGCCCATGATCGCCGCCACCACGGCGGCACTGCCAGCGGTCGTCCTGTCATCCTTGGCCCTTGCTCAGCCCGCAGCAGCAGCGCAGCCCGTGCGGACCATTCCCAGCAGCCTTGCCGCGGCAATGAAGGCCCAGGCAGCTGCCCAGGCCACTGGCACGGTCATCCCCGCCTCTTCCGTCTCCATCACCATTCCGTCCGCCTTGCAGCCCGCACAGCCGGCTGCCCCCGCTGAATACACCATTGCCCGGGGCGATACCGTGAGCGCGATCGCCGGCCGCTTCGGACTGGACACAGGGGATGTCCTCAAACTCAACAACCTGCAGCCGAACACCATCATCTACCCCGGCCAGAAGATCAAACTGTCGGGCTCGGCAGCACCGGCCGCACCAGCTCCGGCCGCCCAGGCCCCGGCAGCGCCGGCGGCGCCGGCCGCCACGGGGGCGACCTACACGGTGAAGCCCGGAGACACCCTGGGCGCCATTGCCGCACGGCACAACGTGGGCCTTTCGGACGTCTTTTCCTGGAACAACCTGTCGATGCGGTCCATCATCTACCCCGGCCAGAAGATCAAAGTCAGCGCCGGCGACGCCGCTCCGGCCCCTGCAGCACCTGCACCGGCGGCCCCGGCCGCTCCCGCACCCGCCCTGGCCGTCACGTCCGGCCCGGCCACCGGCTCGTACACCATCAAGGCCGGTGACACGCTCTCGGCCATCGCATCCCGGAACGGGGTCAAGTTGTCGGACCTGCTCTCGGCAAACAAGCTGGGCATGACCACCGTCATCTACCCCGGCAGCAAACTGGTGATCCCCGGCGGCTCCGGACAGGCCGGCCCGCAGCCCGCACCTGCAGCCCCGCAGCCTGCCCCCGCTCCCTTGGTTCCCAGCACTTTCCTCGGCTTCAGCTACCCGGCAGCGGTCGTAAGCTCGGCCAACGAAAACAAGGCCCTCCTCAATGCCTCCCCCGTCCCGTCGAGGGACGAAATGAAGAGCATCGTGGCAGATACCGCCCGCCGGATGGGCGTGGATACGTCCCTTGCCCTGGCCTTTGCCTACCAGGAGTCAGGCTTCAACCAGAGGGCCGTGTCACCGGCGAACGCGATCGGGACCATGCAGGTGATTCCCAGCTCCGGGCAGTGGGCTTCCGACCTGGTGGGACGCAAGCTGAACCTCCTCGACCCCTATGACAATGCGACGGCGGGCATCGCCATCCTCCGCCAGCTGCTGGCCACCAGCAAGGACCAGGACACGGCCATCGCCGGCTACTACCAAGGGCAGTACTCGGTGAGCAAGTACGGAATGTACGACGACACCAAGGCCTACGTGGCCGCCATCAGGGCGAACCAGAAGAACTACAGCTGAGCCTCTGGGCACCACCGGCTCCGGATGAAACTCCGCGGGTCCGAACCGTTACCGGTTCGGACCCGTTTCCGTTTCGGATGCCTTTTGCCGCGGGATTAGGATCGTAAGGTGCAGGAACATGTGACAGACCCCCTCGCCGGGTCACTGGTGGATAACCGCTATGCAGTGGTCTCCAGGCTGGCCCGCGGCGGTATGTCCACTGTCTACCTGGCCGTCGACCAGCGGCTGGACCGCGAAGTGGCGCTCAAGGTGCTCCACCCGCACCTCGCTGCGGACGAAAGCTTCCTGGGCAGGCTTGGCCGCGAAGCGAAGGCCGCCGCCCGCCTCTCGCACCCGCATGTGGTGGGTGTATTGGACCAGGGCAACGACGGCACCACGGCCTACCTCGTCATGGAGTACATCAAGGGCCACACGCTTAGGGACGTGCTCAAGGAGCGGGGCGCCCTGCCGCCGCGGCTGGCGTTGGCACTGATCGATCCCGTGGTGGAGGGGCTGGGAGCCGCGCACGCAGCTGGCTTCATCCACCGGGACGTCAAGCCGGAGAATGTCCTGATCGCCGATGACGGCAGGATCAAGATTGGCGATTTTGGCCTGGCCCGCGCGGTCACCAGTTCCACCAGCACCGGCGCGTTGATCGGCACCGTTGCCTATATCTCCCCGGAACTGGTCCTGGGCCAACCGGCGGACGAGCGCAGCGATGTCTACTCCGTGGGCATCATGTTGTACGAATTGCTGACGGGCCGGCAGCCGTTCGAGGGTGACGTGCCCATCCAGGTCGCCTACCAGCACGTCAACGGAACGGTCGGGCCGCCATCCGCCCTGGTGCCCGGCCTCGCGGGGGAAGTGGACGAGCTCGTGCAGTGGTGCACGGCCAACGATCCCGAAAACCGGCCGGTCGACGGCAATGCGTTGCTCCAGGAGCTGCGCCATATCCGGACCAATCTGACGGACGCGGAACTTGACCTGCAGCCACCGGCAGCGGCAGCCGCGGCGGCCCAGCACCAGACCGAGGTCCTGGCCCGCGCCAGCAATCCAACAACGCTTATCCCCCCTGCACGGCCGGCCGCTCCCGGCTATGCCCCCGGGCGGCAAGCGCTGCCGCAGGAGCGCGCAACCGGCGGGACTGCGACCGAAGCCCTGCCGTCCCACCCACGGCGGCCGGACCTTGCACTTCCGGACGACGATGCCGACGACACCTGGGCTCCCCCGCTGCCCAAGCTCAGCAAGCGGGCGCAGCGCCGCTCAGACCGGGAAGAGGAAAAGGTCCGCGCGCGGGCGGCCGCAACTCCGGCGCGGACGCTCCGGGAAGGCAATCCACGCCGTCGCGGCATCCTCTGGATTCTCGTCCTTATTATTGCCGCCCTCCTGGCCACCGGCGCCGGATGGTTTTTCGGCATGGGCCCTGGCGCCGCGGCCGCCGTACCCGCCGTCGCCAACAAAACGGTGGCGCAGGCCCAACAGCTGCTCAACGGGGTGGGTTTCCATTCCACTACCAGCGATGTCTTCGATGACCAGGTGCCGACCGGGCTGGTGGTGGGCAGCGACCCGTCCGCGGGAACAGAGATCCGCAAATTCCAGCCAGTGTCACTGCTGGTCTCAAAGGGCCCGCAGCTCTTCCCCCTGCCCAAACTCACCGGCGGAACCTTGACGGACGCGAAGAACGCCCTCAACGCCGCGGAAATGGCGCTGGGCCCGGTCAGCGAACAATTCGACGACCAGGCTGCCGCCGGAATCGTGCTGTCGCAAAATCCCGCTGCCGGCACGCCCGCCCGGCATGGCACCCCTGTGGGGATGGTGGTTTCAAAGGGACCACAGCCAATCCCCGTACCCTCCGTGGTGGGCAAGGCCAAGGACGACGCCGTGGCCGCCATCAAGGCCGCGGGGCTCTCTGCCGACACATCACCCGACGCAGTGTTTGACAAGACAGTTCCGGAGGGCGCTGTGGTCAGCCAGTCCCCGGCCACGGGCACGCTGACCCGCGGCGGGACGGTCACCTTGACCATTTCCAAGGGGCCCAAGATGGTGGATGTCCCCAGCTTCATCGGCAAGCAGGCAACAGAAGCGCGCAAGGCCTTGGAGGCGCTGGGCTTCCAGGTCCGGGTCAACAACATCCTCGGCGGCTTCTTCGGCACCGTCCGGGATCAGGAACCGGTGAACCGGAAGGTTCCCGAGGGGTCAGTCATCACCATTACCGTGGTGTAGGTGGAGGCGGGCCGGCAGCGCCGGCCCGCCTCCCGGCCTAGTTCTTGGCGAGTGCGCCGGCGACGAGGAACGCCATTTCCAGCGATTGCATGTGGTTCAGGCGGGGATCGCACACAGACTCGTAGCGGTCCAGGAAGGCATCCTGGTCGATCGGGTCCGCGCCGCCCAGGCACTCGGCCACGTCGTCGCCGGTCATTTCCACGTGCAGCCCGCCAGGTACCGTACCCAGCCCGTGGTGCACTTCGAAGAAGCCGCGCACTTCATCAATGACGTCGTCGAAATTGCGCGTCTTGTAGCCGTTGGGCGATGTGACCGTATTGCCGTGCATGGGGTCTGTCACCCACAGCACCTGGGCGCCGGAAGCGGTGACTTTCTCGACGACGGCAGGCAGCTTCTCGCGGATGTTGCCCGCACCCATGCGGGTGATGAAGGTCAGGCGGCCGGGCTCGCGGTCAGGGTCCAGCTTGTCGATCAGGCGCAGCGCGTCATCGCCGGTGGTTTTCGGGCCGAGCTTGACCCCGATGGGGTTGCGCACCCGCGAGAGGAAGTCGACGTGTGCGTGGTCCAGTTCCCGGGTGCGCTCCCCGATCCACAGGAAGTGGGCCGAGGTGTCGTACGGGAAACCTGTGCGGGAGTCGATGCGCGTCAGGGCGCGCTCGTAGTCCAGGAGCAGTGCCTCGTGGCTGGCAAAGAACTCCACGCGCTTGAGGGCTTCGAAGTCTGCACCGCAGGAGTCCATGAACTTGATGGCACGGTCGATATCCCGGGCCAGCGACTCGTAGCGGGCGTGGGCCGGGTTTTCGGTGAACCCCTTGTTCCATTGGTGGACGGCGCGAAGGTCGGCGAAACCGCCCTGCGTGAACGCCCGGATGAGGTTCAGCGTGGAAGCGGAGGTGTGGTAGGCGCGGAGCATCCTGGCGGCGTCATGGCCGCGCGATTCGGGGGTGAAATCGTAGCCGTTGACGATGTCGCCGCGGTAGGCGGGCAAGGTAACGCCGTCGCGGGTTTCATCGTTTGAGGAACGGGGCTTGGCGAACTGGCCCGCCATCCGGCCCATCTTGATGACCGGCATCGCCGCCCCGTACGTGAGCACCACTGCCATCTGCAGGATGGTCTTGACGCGGGCGCTGATCTTGTCAGCCGTGGCGGCCTCGAACGTTTCGGCGCAGTCCCCGCCCTGGAGGAGGAAGGCCTTGCCCTGGGCAGCAGCGGCAAGACGCTCGCGCAACACGTCCACCTCACCGGCGAACACCAAAGGGGGGAGGACGGAAAGTTCCTTTACCGAGGCCTCAAAGACGCCGGGGTCCTGCCAGCTGGGCTGCTGGGAGATGGGGAGGTCCCGCCAGTTGTCGAGTCCGGGATAGTTGGCCGCCCCGCTCTGGGCGGTACTGGACAGCGAAAAGGCAGGTTTTGCAGATAGCTCAGTCACCATCTAAGACTAGCGGCAGGGCGGGACAGGCGGGCACAGCGCCGTCACTCAACCCGGCTCCGGCGTCACAACGGGACCGGAAACGCCGGCGCCCTTACCTGGCGGCGGATGTCCCGGCGTCGTCCTCCGGGGCAGGGCCGCCTTGCGCGGCTGCCTCCGGGCCGCTGCCGTGGGCCAATTCGCCTTCTGCGGCGGCCGGCGCCGCCAGTGGCTCCGACGCCGCGCGCGCTTCTGCGGGTTTGCCGGCAAGCCGCAGCTTGACCACGGCGGCGTACTCGTCCACATACTCCTGGCCGGACAGCCGCATCAGGTTGGTCATGATCTCGTCCGTGACAAGCCGCTGCACGGTGCGGTCTTCCGCCTGGTCACGGTATTGGCTGAAATCCAGTGGTTCGCCGAAGATCATGCCGATCCTGCGGATATTGGGCAGCCGCTTGCCGATGGGCTGGACTTTGTCGGTGCCGATCATGGCAACGGGAATGACGGGAACGCCCGCCTGCAGCGCCAGCCGTGCCACGCCCACTTTCCCCCGGTACAAGCGGGCGTCCGGGCTGCGCGTGCCCTCGGGGTAGATGCCCAGCAGGCCGCCGGAGGTGAGTACGTCCATCCCGGCATTCAGGGACGCCGCCGAGGCCGCACCACCGGACCGGTCCATGGGCAGCTGGTTGGTCAGGCGGAAGAACGCCGCCGTCAGCCTGCCCTTGATCCCTGTTCCCGTGAAGTACTCCGATTTGGCAAGGAACACCACCGGCCGGCGAACCATGAGCGGCATGAAGATCGAATCCGAGAATGACAGGTGGTTGGAGGCGATAATGGCGGCCCCCTGAGCCGGGATGTTGTCCAGGCCCTTGACCCAAGGCCGGAAAAGCAGCTTGATCACCGGACCGAGGAAGATCCTTTTCATGACCCAATAGAACACGTAGCGAACCTCTCCGGAAGGCGGCTTCCAGCCCCTGCATCGGGCCTGGCCAGCGATTCAATGCAACCCTACTCTAGTGAGATTTGGCAGGAACAGTGACACGATGGACTCATGACTGAAAGCAGCATCCCGCCCCGTCCGGCCGCTTTCAGCTATCCAGGCCACGGCCCCAATGCGCGGACCGGCATCGCCATCTGCCACGGCTTCACCGGCAGCCCCTTGAGCGTGATGCCGTGGGCACTGCACTTAGCGGAGCAGGGATACGCAGTGTCCGTCCCCTTGCTGCCGGGGCATGGAACCGACTGGCGCCAGCTCGCCCGGACGGCGTGGCAGGACTGGTACCGCAGCTATGAGGAAGCGTTCCTGGACCTGTCCGCGCGGACGGACACGACATTTACTGCCGGCCTGTCCATGGGCGGAGCGATCGCCCTGCTCGCGGCCTCCCGCCACCACGTTTCGGGGGTCACCATCGTCAACCCGGGGCTGAGCTTCTATGACCGACGGGTGCGTGTGATCGGCGTCCTCAAGTACTTCCAGCGGACCACGGTTCCGATCCAGGAGGAACAGCCCACGGCAGCAGCAACGGACGACGGCGACTATTCGCTGACTCCGCTGGCGGCCGTGCACGAGCTCAAGAAACTCTTCGGCGCCGCCACGCGTGGACTGCCGAAGGTGGATGCCCCGGTCCAGGTCTTCAAATCTCGGACGGACGCTGTGGTCCCGCCAACATCCCTTGCCCTGCTGGAAAAGGGGCTGCGGGAAAACCTCGCCGAGGTGGTGGAGCTTGCCAGCAGCGGACATGTGGCTACTCTGGACGTGGACGCGCCCGCGATCTTCGAAAAATCGGAAGCATTCGTCGCCGCCCACGCCCGCCGTACCAGTACCTTGGAGACGCCATGACCTCCGGCCCTGACCACAGCCCCTTCTCGAGCGCCTTCAGCGGCGAAGGTCTACGCACCGGAATCGTCCTGTCCCACGGCTTCACTGGAAGCCCGCATGGTTTGCGGGCCTGGGCCACGGCATTCGCCGCGGCGGGTTTCGCCGTCCGCATGCCGCTGCTTCCCGGACACGGGACCACCTGGCAGGACCTCTCAAGGACCCGCTGGCAGCAATGGCACAGCGCCCTCGATGAAGCGTTCCTCGAGCTGGATGCCCAGTGCGACCGGGTTTTCGCTGCCGGCCTGAGCATGGGTGGTGCCCTCGCCTTGCGGATAGCCGCCACGAGGCCGGTTGCGGGAGTGGTCCTGGTGAACCCCGGCCTGGTGGTTGACGACCCCCGCGCGCCGCTGGCGGGCATCCTGAAGCTGGTCCTGAAGAGCACGCCGTCCATCGGCAACGACATCCTCAAGGCCGGCGTGGATGAGGGCGCCTACGCCCGCACCCCGGTGGCGGCCGCCCATGAACTCAACAAGATGTTCAAGGACACCGTCCGGCTCCTCCCCCGGATCACCGCCCCGGTCCAGGTCTACAGGTCAACCGTGGACCATGTGGTGTCCGATGCCAGCATGGCCGTCCTGCGGCGCGGGCTGACGAACGCGCCCCTGGACGTGGTCCGGCTGGAGAACAGTTACCACGTGGCCACCCTGGACAACGACGCTGAGCTCATCTTCGAGGGCTCCGTGGACTTCATCCGGCAGGTTTTGAACGCCGCGCCCCCTGCCAGTCCCGCCGCTGCAGGGCAGGAGGGCCGCCATGAACAGGCATGATCCGGGCCAGCCGGATCCGGGGGCCAGCCAGGACGACGCCGTCTGGCTGGACTTGGTGGCGCGGCTCGAATCGGACACTGTGGCCACACGCCCCGATACCCCGGCAGGCGGCCAGCTGCCACCCTCCGGGACTGCACCCGGCGCTCCGGAAACGCACCAGCCGCCGTCGTTCCGGGACTTCGATCCCCTGGGGCTGGCCGGTGCGCCGCCTGCCGAGTTGTCTGCGGCGGAGCGCCAGGCGGCGGCCGCCGCCGGGACCGGCGCTGAGCCTGCCGGCCCCTCCGAGGGGCCCCGGGACTATGAGGTGGACGACGACGGCGATGAGTTCGTGCCCGAGGAGCCTCCCAGCCTGGCCGGCACAGATCCCCTGACCATGCTGGCGTGGCTTGGGGCCGTGGGCGGGCCGGTGGCGCTGCTGCTGTCGGCAATGTTCTGGCGGTCTGCGCCCCTGTTGGCCATCGTCGGCATTGTTGCCGTCTTCGTGCTCGCGTCCGTGTACCTGATCATGAAGCTGCCCCAGGAAAAGAACGGGGACGACGACGGCGCGAGGGTCTAGGAGGGCCGCCGGCCCGGTCAGCCGCGGGCGCGGCTGCTGACGCGGGAGAGGTCCGCGGCGCCGATCAGGCCGGCGTTGGGGCCAAGGGCTGCCAGTTCGATGCCGGCTTGCGGCCGGAAGCCACGGCCGGTGAGGTTCCGTGCGAACGCCTTGCGGGCCGGCTCCACCAGCAGGTCACCCGCAGAGCACAGGCCACCGCCGATCACGAACAGGCCCGGGTCCAGGGCCGCGGCCAGGTTGGCCAGTCCCAGGCCCAGCCATTCGCCCACTTCCTCGATCAGCTCGCGCGACGCCCGGTCACCTGCCAGGGCCAGTTCGGTAACGATCGCACCGGTGATGGCTTCGGGGCGGCCGCCCACGGCCGCCAGCAGGTCCTGGGCTACGGGCGAATTTGCCCGGGCGAGGAGCCGCGCCTCCCGGCCCAGGGCGTTGCCCGATGCGTACTGTTCCCAGCACCCTCGGTTTCCGCACTCGCACCGGTGGCCGCCGGGCATGATGATCTGGTGGCCGAATTCGCCGGCGACGCCGAAGCGGCCGCGTTCCACCCGGCCATCCATCACCATCGCCCCGCCGATTCCAGTACCCAGCGTGATGCATACCAGGCGGTCCTCCCCCTGGCCGGCGCCGAAACGCCATTCCGCCCACGCCGCAGCATCGGCGTCGTTGGTCAGGAGCACGGGGCGGCGAAGGAGCCGCTGAAGGTTGTCGCGGAGAGGTTCATTGCGCCAGGCCAGATGCGGACTGAAGAGGACCGTTCCGCCTGCGAGGTCCATCCACCCGGCGGCACCGATTCCCACCGACCAGATGCGGTGGCCCCGGCCCAGCTCCTCCACGAGTTCCACGATGACCTGCTCCACCGCCCGCGGGTCGGTGCCCGGCGTGGACCGGCGCGCTTCGCTGAGAATCCTGCCTTCGGCGTCCACGACGCCCGCGGCGACCTTGGTTCCCCCGATATCGATTCCGATGGCCAATCCCTTGCGGCCGAGACGGAGGTGTCCGCGGACTCCACCGCGGTGCAACCGTCCGGCGCGGTGGGTGGCGGGACGGCGGCGCCAGGGAGCCGGTCTTCCAAGGGGGCCGGCCTGATCGCCGGGCAACGCTCCGTACATAGTCCCCCATTCTAGGCGGGCACCGGAATTGTCTTGACATACCCGCCGAACACGGTGCTCATTGACTGCTAAGTTACTCACCAGTAGGTTTGTGTACTGCACTGTTCCGCCGGGGGTATTAGTCTTTAGGCAACCCCCTGCGCGGGACTTCAGATATCAAAGGAGCTATAGTGCGCGAATTCAGTGTTCCGCCCTTGGTCGTTGTCCCGCCTGAAACGAACATCACCGATCTGGTGCTGCGGCAGGCGGCCAAGCCCAGCGATCCGGCACTGTTTTCACGCCTGGATTCCGCGGGCACCTGGCGCAACGTGCCGGCCACCGAGTTCCTGGCGGACGTCAAAGCCCTGGCCAAGGGCCTGATTGCCAGCGGAGTCGGGGCCGGGGACCGGGTTGGCATCATGTCCCGGACCCGCTACGAGTGGTCCCTGGTGGACTTCTCCATCTGGTTCGCAGGCGCGGTTTCCGTTCCCATCTACGAGACGTCCTCCCCCTCCCAGGTGGCATGGAACCTGGGCGATTCCGGCGCGGTCGCCGCCTTCGCCGAGTCCGCCCACCACGAGAACGTGATCCGCCAGGCCGTCACGGCCGAGGGGCTCACTGCCGTCCAGCACGTGTGGCAACTCGAAGGCCAGGGCCTGGACAGCCTGAGGGAGGCCGGGCGGGACGTCAGCGACGAAGACCTTGAGTCCCGCCGCAGCGCAGCAGGCCTGCATGACGTGGCCACCATCATCTACACCTCCGGAACCACAGGACGCCCCAAGGGCTGCGAACTGACCCACGGCAACTTCGTTGAACTCTCGGACAACGCGCTGGCCATCATCGGCGAGATCGTCCACGAGAAGGCCAAGACCATCATGTTCCTGCCGCTGGCCCACGTGTTCGCACGCTATATTTCGGTGCTTGCCATGGCCGCCGGCACCACCGTGGCCCACACCCCCGACATCAAGAACCTCCTGGGCGACCTGCAGAGCTACGAGCCGACATTCATCCTGGCGGTACCGAGAGTCTTCGAGAAGGTCTACAACTCCGCCCTGACCAAAGCCGAGGACGGTGGCAAGGGCGCCATCTTCCACCGGGCCGCCGAAACCGCCATCGCCTTTTCCAGGGCCCGCCAGGACGGCCGGGTAGGGCTGGGCCTGAAACTCCGGCACGCACTGTTCGACAAGCTGGTTTACGGAAAACTGCGGGCCGCCATGGGCGGACAGGTCGCCCACGCGGTCTCCGGCGGCGGCCCCCTGGGTGAACGCCTGGGGCACTTCTTCCAGGGGATTGGAATGCAGGTGCTCGAGGGATACGGCCTCACGGAGACCACCGCTCCCATCACGGTCAACACGCCGTCACGGATCAAGATCGGCTCGGTGGGCAAGCCGCTGCCGGGCAACTCGGTAAAGATCGCCGACGACGGCGAGATCCTGGCCAAGGGGGTCTGCGTCATGCGGGGCTACTACCGGCGCGAAGACCTGACCGCCGAGGCGTTCACGGACGGCTGGTTCCACACCGGAGACATCGGCCGGCTGGACGAGGAAGGCTTCCTCTGGATCACCGGGCGGAAGAAGGAGATCATCGTCACTGCCGGCGGGAAGAACGTGATCCCGGCCCTGCTTGAAGACCAGATCCGTGCTGACGCACTGGTCTCCCAGGTCCTGGTGGTGGGCGACAACAGGCCCTTCATCGGCGCCCTGGTGACCTTGGATCAGGAAGCACTGCCGGGCTGGCTCCAGCGCCACGGGTTGCCGGCCGAGACCACCTTGGAACAAGCTGCCGGCAATCCGGTGGTCAAGGCGGCCGTCCAGGACCTGATCACCGCAGCAAATACGTCGGTATCCCAAGCCGAGGCCATCAAGTCCTTCCGGATCGTTCCGGCGGACTTCACCGAAGCTTCCGGGCACCTCACCCCCTCCATGAAGGTGAAGCGCGCCCAGGTAATGAAGGACTTCGAAACGGTCATCGAGGAAATGTACTCCGCCCCGCGTTCATAG
This sequence comes from Pseudarthrobacter sp. fls2-241-R2A-127, assembly GCF_030209355.1. Lineage (GTDB taxonomy): Bacteria > Actinomycetota > Actinomycetes > Actinomycetales > Micrococcaceae > Arthrobacter. The sequence continues at coordinate 38,021 of NZ_JARVSF010000005.1, read as the reverse complement.
CCTGGCCCCACTGCAACGAAGGGGGCCTCCCGTTGCCGGGAGGCCCCCTTCGTGTGTCCGGGCTGCGGCCCGCTTACTCCTCGATGACCAGGAGCAGGTCCCCGCCCTGGACCTGCTCGACAGCGGAAATGGCGAGCCTGCCCACCTTGCCCGCTACCGGCGTCGTGATGGAAGCTTCCATCTTCATCGCTTCGATGGTTGCCACAGTGTCTCCCACATTGACGGTCTCCCCCGGCTTGACCGTGACCGTGACGGCGCCGGCGAACGGCGCGGCCACCTGGCCGGGCTGCGCCGGATCGGCCTTCTCGGCAGCCTTGACATTGCTGACCACGGAGCGGTCGCGGACCACCACGGGCCGGGACTGGCCGTTCAGGGTGCACATGACCGTCCGCATGCCCTTTTCGTCCGGTTCCGAGACAGCTTCCAGGGAGGCGATGAGGCGGACACCGCGCTCCAACTGGATTTCGTGCTCGGTGCCGCGCTGGAGGCCGTAGAGGTAGTCGCGGGTGTCCAGCACGGAGATGTTGCCGTACGTGTCCACGCTCTTCAGGTAGTCCTTGGTGGGTCCGTCGAAGAGCAGCCGGTTCAGCGTGTGCTGGCGGGTCTTCGAATCGGACTTGAGCGCTGCACTGTCCTCGGCGCTGAGCTCGACGTCGCGGACCTTCACGCTTCGGCCCTGCAGGGCCTTGGTGCGGAACGGCTCCGGCCAGCCTCCGGGAGGATCACCGAGCTCACCGGACAGGAAGCCGATGACGGAGTCGGGGATGTCGTAGCTCTGCGGGTTGGCTTCGAAGTCGGCGGGATCGGCGTTGAGGCCCACCAGGTGCAGGGCGAGGTCGCCCACCACCTTGGACGAGGGGGTCACCTTCACCAGGTGGCCGAGGATCCGGTCCGCCGCGGTGTACATGTCCTCGATGGCCTCGAACCGCTCCCCCAGGCCCAGTGCCATGGCCTGCTGGCGCAGGTTGGACAGCTGGCCGCCCGGGATCTCGTGCTTGTAGACCCGCCCGGTGGGGCCGGGCAGTCCTGACTCGAACGGCGCGTACACGCGGCGGACGGCTTCCCAGTACGGCTCCAGCGAACTGACAGCCTCCAGGCTGAGGCCGGTGTCCCGGGGTGTGTGGGCCAGGGCTGCGACAAGGGCCGACGCCGAGGGCTGGCTGGTGGTGCCGGCGAGCGACGCGGAGGCTACGTCCACGGCGTCAACTCCGGCATCCACAGCGGCCAGCAGGGTGGCCAGCTGGCCGCCGGCGGTGTCGTGTGTGTGCAGGTGGACGGGGAGGTCGAATCGTTCCCGGAGGGCGGCCACGAGCTTTGCTGCCGCCGCGGGACGCAACAGGCCCGCCATGTCCTTGATCGCCAGGATGTGCGCACCGGCGTCGACGATCTTCTGTGCCAGGCCCAGGTAGTAGTCCAGGGTGTAGAGCTTCTCTTCCGGGTCCAGCATGTCGCCGGTGTAGCAGAGCGCCACTTCGGCGACAGCGGTACCCGTGGCGCGGACAGCCCGGATGGCCGGGGCCATCTGGTTGACATCGTTCAGGGCGTCAAAGATGCGGAAGATGTCGATGCCGGTGGCGGCGGCCTCGTTAACGAAAGCCTCCGTCACTTCCTCGGGGTAGGGCGTGTAGCCCACGGTGTTGCGGCCGCGCAGCAGCATCTGGATGCACACGTTCGGCATGGCCTTGCGCAGTGCCGCGAGCCGGTCCCAGGGGTCCTCGCCCAGGAAGCGAAGGGCGACGTCGTAGGTTGCGCCGCCCCATGCCTCGACGGACAGCAGCTGCGGGAGCAGTGCCGTGACGGCCGGCCCGGCGGCGACAAGGTCGCGGGTGCGGACTCGGGTGGCCAGCAACGACTGGTGCGCGTCGCGGAAGGTGGTGTCCGTGACGGCGACGGCGGTCTGCTCGCGAAGTGCCTTGGCGAAGCCTTCCGGGCCAAGTTCAAGGAGTTTCTGACGCGAACCCGTTGCCGTCTCCTTGCCCTTGACGTCGGGCAGTTTGTCGGCGGGATTGGAGTGCACGGTCAGTTCGCCGTTGGGCTTGTTGACGGTGACTTCGGCCAGCCAGGTGAGGAGCTTGGTGCCGCGGTCGGCCGAGACCCGGGCCTTGAGCAGCTCGGGGCGCTGGTCTATGAAGTTGGTGGCGACATCGCCGGCAATGAAATCGGGGTCATCCAGGACGGCCTGGAGGAAGGCGATGTTCGTGGAGACACCGCGGATGCGGAACTCGGCCAGGGCGCGGCGGGCGCGCGCCACTGCTGCCGGGTAGTCGCGGCCGCGGCAGGTGAGCTTGACCAGCATGGAGTCGAAGTGGGGGCTGATCTCGGCACCGGAGTACACCGTGCCTCCGTCGAGCCGCACACCGGCGCCGCCGGCCGAGCGGTAGCCGGTGATCTTGCCGACGTCGGGCCGGAAACCGTTGGCGGGATCTTCCGTGGTGATGCGGCTCTGCAGGGCGGCGCCGCGAAGCTTGACGCTGTCTTGGGAAAGCCCAAGGTCGGCAAGAGTCTCACCGGAGGCGATGCGCATCTGGGCCTGGACCAAGTCCACGTCCGTGACTTCTTCGGTGACGGTGTGCTCCACCTGGATGCGCGGGTTCATTTCGATGAAGACGTGCTGGCCCGCCCGCTCACCCTCGGTGTCCACAAGGAATTCGACCGTACCGGCGTTGACGTAGTTCAGGGCCTTGGCAAACTTCACGGCGTCCCGGTAGAGCGCCTGCCGGATTCCCTCATCCAGGTTGGGGGCGGGAGCGATCTCGATGACCTTCTGGTGCCGCCGCTGGATGGAGCAGTCACGCTCGAAAAGGTGCATGACGTTGCCCTCTGCGTCCGCGAGGATCTGCACTTCGATGTGGCGTGGGCGGAGGACGGCCTGCTCCAGGAACATGGTGGGGTCGCCGAACGCCGCATCTGCCTCGCGCATGGCGGACTTCAGGGCTTCGGGGAGTGCCTCGCGGGTATCCACCCTGCGCATGCCGCGTCCACCGCCGCCTGCCACTGCTTTCGCGAAGATGGGAAACCCGATCTCGTCGGCGGCAGCCAAAAGCTCGTCCAGGTCCTTGGACGGCTCACTGGACTTCAGCACCGGGACGCCGGCTTGGCGGGCAGCCTTCAGGGCAGCCACCTTGTTGCCGGCAAGCTCCAGTACCTCGGCGGGCGGACCCACAAAGGTGATGCCGGCGGCCTTCGCGGCACGGGCAAGCTCCGGGTTCTCGGAGAGGAAGCCGTAGCCCGGGTAGATGGCGTCCGCGCCGGCTTCTTTCGCAACCCGGACCACTTCAGCGACGTCCAGGTAGGCCCGGACCGGGTGCCCTTCCTCGCCGATCAGGTAGGCCTCGTCCGCTTTCTGGCGGTGGATGGAGTTTCGGTCCTCTTGGGGGAAAACAGCTACGGTCTTGGCGCCCAGCTCATAGCCGGCGCGGAAGGCCCTGATCGCGATTTCACCGCGGTTGGCCACCAGAACTTTGGAAAACATACTTCTCCTGCATCATTGCTGGGTGGATCGATGAGTGGTCACAGTGTCTAGGACCTACAAGGACAAACACAAATCTTTGTGGTCACCATCACAGATTTCCCCGTCATCTCCCGAACGCTTTCAGCCCGGCTTGCCGAAACCGCCCCGGCAGCACAGTCGGTGGCATGCCGACGCCCGTTAAAGCAGGATTCGCCGACGCATCAACATATGATGTGTAGGGCGGCAGGACCGTCCGGCCTCGGCTCTGCCGAGGCAAACATTACTCCCAACACGGCATCCGGCGTTAGGTTTTGGTCTCTCAAGTGCAAGTAGTCAGCATCAGCAGCCTTAAGGGTGGAGTCGGCAAGACTTCCGTCACCACAGGATTGGCGTCTGCGGCGCTGGCCGCGGGCGTCCGCACGCTGGTGGTGGACCTCGATCCGCATGCCGACGCCACAACGGCGCTGGGTGTCCAGCCCGGAGACCACTTGGATATCGGCAGGATGCTGAAGAGCCCCCGCCGGGCGAAACTGGCCGAGAATGTGGTCCGAAGCAACTGGGCCGACCGTACTCCCGCCAATGGTTCCGGGCCCGCCGTCCTGGACGTCGCCGTCGGCTCCGCCTACACCGGCATCTACGACCGGCCGGACCTTGGCCGACGTGACCTCCGCAGGCTTTCCGCCGTCCTCGCCGGCGCTGGAGATTACCAGCTGGTCCTGATCGATTGCCCGCCGTCCCTCAACGGCCTGACGCGCATGGCGTGGGCCGCCAGCGACAAGGTTGCCCTGGTCGCAGAGCCCGGCCTCTTCTCGGTGGCGGGAACGGAGCGCACCATGCGCGCCATCCAGCTGTTCCGCCAGGAGTTCGCCCCCAACCTTTCCCCTGCCGGCATCGTGGCCAACCGGGTCCGCACGGGCTCCTCCGAGCACACCTACCGGCTGGCCGAGATGGAATCCATGTTCGGCGAACTCCTGCTGAGCCCGCGGATCCCGGAACAAGCCAACTGGCAGCAGATCCAGGGCGCGGCCCACCCCGTCCACCACTGGCCCGGCGATTCCGCCAAGTCCGCGGCAGGATTGTTTGACGACCTCCTGGCCAACCTCATGGCCGCCGGCAGCAGCCTGCGCAGCCGCACCCGCTAGGAACCCCTCCAACGAGTAAGGGCCACCCTCCGACCGGAGGGTGGCCCTTACTCGTCGGAACTTTAGTCAGCTGATCTTCCGCGCTGCACGACGCTTGCTCAGTTCGTCGTCGGGAAACGATGGTTCCGCGGCATGTTCGCTGGGCAGTGACGCGAGGCTGCCTTCCACTTCCCGCCAAACGCGGCCCACGGCGATGCCGAAGACGCCCTGGCCGCCTTGGACGAGATCGATGACTTCGTCGGCGGAGGTGCACTCGTAAACGCTGGCGCCGTCGCTCATCAGGGTGATCTGGGCCAGATCTTCCACGCCGCGTTCGCGCAGGTGTTCGACGGCGGTGCGGATCTGCTGCAGGGATACCCCGGTGTCCAGGAGACGCTTGACGACCTTGAGGACCAGGATGTCGCGGAAGCCGTACAGCCGCTGTGAACCGGAGCCGGCCGCGCCGCGGACGGCGGGCTCCACCAAACCGGTCCGCGCCCAGTAATCGAGTTGCCGGTAGGTGATGCCCGCAGCCTTGCAGGCCGTGGGGCCACGGTAGCCCGCGTCCTCGTCCAGTACCGGAAGGTCCTCGGTGAACAGGAGGCCCTGGGCACCGCTCACGGGCACAGCAACACCAGCCGTGGGCTGTTTCAGCCCGCCTGCTTCGCCTTTGGGACTCACCTGGATCCTCCTTGTCGTACGCTCCCAGGAACTCTTCAAGGCAGCTTCGGCATGAAGACCATGCGTGTAATTGTCGCGGGGCGCACTTTCCAGTGTGACTTGCGCGGCTGCCGTAAGCAAGGGAACTTGATACTTCGACGTTAGGCCCGGCAGGTCCCGAGGTCAAAGACGTTGAGGGGTTGGAAGAGGCGTGTCGAAACTTTCAGCCTCAACTTTAACCTTAACGTGATCTTAGCCGTCGAAATCCTCTGGTTCCACGTCGTCGAGGAATTCGCGGAACCGGCGCATTTCACGCTCTTCGTCGACCGTGGGGCCGGGCTCGGTGTCCTCACCCTCGTCGTGCTCGGTGATGCGGACGCCGGCCTCATCCATGACCGAATCGGCACACCAGATCCGGCATTTGGCACGAAGGGCAATGGCCAGGGCATCGGAGGCCCGGGAGCTCACGGTGGTTCCGTTTTCGAACTGCAGCTGGCCGTAGAAGATGTTGTCCTCCACGGCCACGATGTTGACGCTGACCACGGAGTGCCCCAGCGACTCCACCACATCCACCAGGAGGTCGTGCGTCATGGGCCTGGGCGGGACCACGCCCTGCTGGGCAAGCGCTATGGCGCTGGCCTCAGGCGTGCCGATCCAGATGGGGACATGGCGTTCGCCGTGCATCTCCTTGAGCAGGACCAGCGGCTGGTTGGACGGCAGTTCGATGCGAACGCCTACGATCTCTACTTCAATCATCAGATGTCCATGCGTGAGATGTGGTCCTGCACCAGGGCCCGGTGCAGGGTGAGGCACAGATCGCTTATCTCGCGGGCTGCCTCAGCGGCCCGCGCCTGCGATGCCGAGTCCTTGCGCGAGGCAAGCGGCGCGACGGCCCGTTCAACGAGGCCGAATTCCCTCTCCGCCGCCGCCTGGAACGGACGCAGGTGGCGGGGCTCAAGCCCATGGCTTTCCAGCTGCACGCACGCGCGGGCAACCTGGAGGGCATGCTCATCGAACCGGCCGTTGCTGTGGCTGATCAGCCCGAAGCTCAGCAGTGACTGCAGGAGGGGGACGCTGGCTCCGGATTCGGCCCGGAGCTGTTCCTCGCTCAGTTTCCGGCCGCGGTTCTGCAACTCGGCCGCAAGTTCGTCCGAGACGATACGCGGGGAGACCACGACGCCGGGCGGCAGGTTTTCCGGCCGCTCTCCCCTGTCGATCGCATCCAGGTAGTCCTTGATGACTTTCAGGGGGAGGTACTGGTCGCGCTGCAGCGCCAATACGAAGCGCAGCCGTTCGACGTCGCCGTCCGAATACTGGCGGTAGCCGGCCGGTGTGCGGCGTGGATTGATCAGGCCCTTTTCTTCAAGGAAGCGGATCTTCGACGCCGTCATACCCGGGAAGTCAGCGCTGAGCTGGGCGAGGACTTCGCCGATATTCAGGACCTGGGGGCCCCGGCGTTCCGGTTGTGCCATTGCCACAGGCAGTGGTCCCCGGTTCAGCTGCGGCCTGCAGCCGTGGCAGGGCTCAGGTAGAAGGTGAGGCGGAACTTGCCGATCTGGACTTCACTTCCGGACTTGAGCTCCACGCTGTCCACCCGGTCATGGTTGACGTAGGTGCCGTTGAGGCTGTTCTTGTCCACCACTTCAAAGCTGCGGGCGGTGCGACGGAATTCGACGTGCCGGCGCGACACCGTGACGTCGTCAAGGAAGATGTCCGCATCCGGGTGGCGGCCGGCGGTGGTTACGTCCGAATCCAGCAGGAACCGGGCGCCGGCGTTCGGGCCGCTGTGGGCCACGAGCAGCGCGGAACCGGCAGGCAGGGCCTCCACGGAGTTGCGCTCGTCCGAAGAAAGCTTCGGTGCGATGGTGGGCTCATCCGTGATGGGCGTGAGATGGATCGAGGTGGTCTCCGACGCCTTAGCCGCACCCGTGCCGTAATCCCCATCGGCAGGGTTGTGTCTGTGGCCAGCCATGGATTCCTCCTCTTAGACGTGCAGGGCATTGGCCCGCAACCGACGATTGCTTCCCGGCCCTGCCCGGCAGGTCCGGAACCGGCTCCCGATCCGGCCACTGACGTGCGGAGACGTCCTGCCTGCGACGCGGGGCCGGACCGGATTTACCGGTTAGCTTTAGCCTACCTGTTGTTCGTACTCCGATGCACTGAGCAGCGACTCGACGGCGTCAGGTTCGGCCAGTTTGACCTCAATCAGCCAGCCGTCGCCGTAAGGATCGGTGTTGATCAGGGCCGAATCGGTGTCCAGGGAGTCGTTGCGCGCCACGACCTCGCCGGAAACGGGCGCGTAGATGTCGCTCACGCTCTTGGTGGACTCGACCTCGCCCACAACTTCGTTTGCCGTAATCTTCGTGCCGATTTCGGGCATCTGGGCGTAGACGACATCGCCAAGGGCATCCTGGGCAAAATCGGTGATTCCCACGCGGACCACGCCGTCGGCATTGGGGGCCGTGACCCACTCATGTTCGGCGGTGTAGGACAGGTCTTCGGGAATGTTGCTCATGGGGGGCCTTTCATCGGGGTGCGCGCCAAGGTCACGAGGGGCCCGGAAATCGGGCCGCCGCTGAAAGTATAGGCATAACTGCCGGGGCGGGCACCGGGGTTTCTGACAAGATGGGACCCATGAGCGCAAGCACTGGTGCAGCATCCCTGCGGCGGGGCGGGTAGGCCATGCCGGAACTGCCCGAAGTAGCCGGCCTGGCCACGTTCCTGGATGAACACCTGCGGGGGTGCACCCTCGCCAAGCTGCAGATCGTGTCCTTCGCTGTCCTCAAGACCGCCGACCCGCCCTTCAGCGCCCTTGAGGGCCAGGTGGTTTCCGGGGTTCGGCGGTTTGGAAAGTTCATCAGCATCGATACCCCGGGCGTGTCGTTGGTGTTCCACCTGGCGCGCGCGGGGTGGGTGCGCTTCACCGATTCCCCCGCGGACAGCCAGCTCAGGATGGGCAAGGGCCTGATCGCCGTCAGGTGCACCTTCAACGGCCCGGACGGCCCTCGGGGCCTGGACCTGACCGAAGCGGGCACCAAGAAGAGCCTGGCGGTCTACGTCGTGCGCGATCCGCAGGATGTGCCGGGCATTGCTGCGCTGGGCCCCGATCCCTTCACGGAGGCGTTCGACGCCGGCATGCTGGGGCAGATCCTGCAGGGCAGCTCGCAGCAGATCAAGGGGCTCCTGCGCAGCCAAAGCGTCATTGCCGGCATTGGCAATGCGTACAGTGACGAAATCCTGCACGCCGCGCGGATCTCCCCCTTCGCGATTGCCAAGTCCCTGGACCGGGAGACGGTCCAAGTGCTTTATGACGCCATCCACAGCGTGTTGGGGCAGGCGCTGGCAGAAGCCCGCGGCAAGCCGCCCAAAGACCTCAAGGACGTCAAGCGAAGCCACATGCGGGTGCACGCCCGCACCGGGCAGCCGTGCCCCGTCTGCGGCGACACGGTCCGTGAAGTCTCCTTTGCGGACACGGCGCTGCAGTACTGCCCCACATGCCAGACCAAGGGCAAGATCCTTGCGGACCGGAGGACCTCGAAGTTCCTGAAGTGATGGCGTCCGGGAAACAACACCCCCTGCCGGATATAACACCTCCAAACACCGGGGTGCGTTGTCCGGCAGAGGGTGCGCAGCAAAACAACCAAAAAAGCGGAAAGCGCCGGAGATAATCTCCGGCGCTTTCCGCTTTTTGGTCGGGCTGACAGGATTTGAACCTGCGACCCCTTGACCCCCAGTCAAGTGCGCTACCAAGCTGCGCTACAGCCCGCTGGTTCCGCCGTTCTCCGCTGCATTCGAATCAAGGATTCTCATCAGCAGTCCGGCCGAACCACCTAGAAGAGCTTACACGATCCGGAGGGGTGCCAGTGACACTTTCCGGCGATCAGCCCCAGGGTGTGTCGCAATTAACGCTTCCGGCCGCGCTTCTCGCGCACGCGCATGCTGACCTCGATGGGGGTGCCTTCGAATCCGAAAGTTTCACGCAGCCGGCGGGTGATGAACCGGCGGTAGCCGGGGTCCAGGAAGCCGGTGGTGAACAGCACGAACTTCGGCGGCCGGCTGGAGGCCTGGGTGCCGAAGAGGATGCGCGGCTGCTTGCCGCCACGGACCGGGTGCGGGTGCGCAGCCACGAGTTCGCCGAGGAAGGCATTGAGGCGTCCGGTGGGAATGCGCTTGTCCCAGTTCTCCAGGGCCAGGTCCAGCGCCGGAACCAGGCGGTCTTTGTGCCAGCCGGTCTTGGCGGAGATGTTGACCCGCGGAGCCCATTCGACGTGGGCAAGGTCCTGCTCGATTTCCCGCTCCAGGTAGCGTCGGCGTTCGTCGTCGAGAAGGTCCCACTTGTTGAACGCCAGCACGAGGGCGCGTCCGGACTCGATGGCCAGCTGGAGGATGCGGACGTCCTGCTCGCTGAGGACCTCGTCCACTGCGAGGAGGACGACGGCGACCTCCGCCTTTTCGAGCGCGGCCTGCGTGCGCAGGGAGGCGTAGTAGTCCGCCCCCTGGGCCATGTGCTGGCGGCGGCGGATGCCGGCGGTGTCCACGAAGCGCCAGGTGCGGCCGCCGAGTTCGATGAATTCGTCCACGGGGTCGCGGGTGGTGCCGGCGGTGTTGTCCACCACCACGCGTTCGGATCCGGCGAGCTTGTTCAGCAGGGAGGATTTGCCCACGTTGGGACGGCCGATCAGGGCGATCCGGCGGGGTCCGCCGGATCGTTCCACACCCTCCACGGTGGAGAACTCGGGGAGGATGTCCATGACGTGGTCCAGGAGGTCGGCCACGCCGCGGCCGTGCAGCGCCGATACCGGGTACGGTTCGCCGAAGCCGAGGCCCCACAGTGCGGCACTTTCCGCTTCCTGGGCGAAATCATCCACCTTGTTGGCCACCATGATGACCGGTTTCTTGCTGCGGCGAAGCATCTTCATGACGCCTTCGTCCGTGGCGGTGGCGCCGACAGCGGAGTCCACCACGAAGAGGACGGCGTCGGCCAGTTCCACGGCCATCTCAGCCTGCTCTGCCACGCGGGCGTGGATGCCGCGGGCGTCATGTTCCCATCCGCCGGTGTCCACCAGGGTGAAGTTGCGCCCGTTCCAGTTCGCGGAGTACATGACGCGGTCGCGGGTGACGCCGGGAGTATCCTCAACCACTGCTTCGCGGCGGCCCAGGATACGGTTCACCAGCGTGGACTTGCCCACGTTGGGACGGCCGATGATGGCCAGGACGGGGTCCAGCTTGAGTGGACCCTCAAGGTCTTCGTCGCCGTAGTGTCCGCTGAGCAGGGCGGCGTCGTCCTCGTCGAGGTCGTAATCCTCGAGGCCGGCCCGGAGGGACGCGGCACGCAGCTCCGCTTCGTCGTCGCCTATGGCCGCGAGCCGTTCGGCGACCTGGTCGCTGCCGGAGGGTACGTATTCGTCGTCGCCGGCACCGGAATGCCCGGAAGTCTGGGTGGTGTCGCTCATTGCATTGTCCTTAGTGGTCATCTGCCGGCGTCCCCGGCTACTGCTGTCAGGTCTTGGTGATCAGCGAAAGGCAATGGCTGCCCGCTGAGGTTGATGGTGTCCTGGACATGCCCAGCCAGGGCTGCACGGATTTCCTGCGCCGCCCTGTCCATTGAAGCACGCCCGCTTTCGCCGGCCCGGCGGGCCAGGGTAAGGGCTGTTCCGAAGCTGACATGGAATCGCCGCCCGGGCCGAGGAACGGAATCCAGGTGCTCGGCGCCCTGGCGGGTGCCGAGGATGGCCACCGGAACCACCGGCGCGCCGGTGTTCAGGGCCAGCCAGGCCACGCCGCCGTTGATGTCTTGTGCCGCCCCGCTCCCCCGCGTTCCCTCGGGCAGAATTCCGACGCAGCGACCGGCGTCGAGCACGGTCTTGCAGCGCTGCAGCGCGCCGCGGTCCCCGCTGCGGTCCACGGGAAGTTGTCCGGAGGCGGTGAGTACCCTGCCCAGGAAGCCTTTGAACATCTCCTGTTTCACCAGGATGTGCATGGGCCTCGGGGCCGCGCCGAACATCACGGGCCCGTCCAGGAAGCTGATGTGGTTGGCCGCGAAGATCACGGGACCACCGGTAGGGACGTTGCTCCTGCCGGTCACGGACGTCCGGTAGACCACGTGGTCCAGCACCCATCCCACCGGCCTGCTCCACACCGTGGTCAAACCTGACGGCAGGCCGGCTCCGGCGTCAGTCACGGTTGAGCACCTTGGTGACGATAACGAGTGCGGCATCCACGGTCTGCTCGAAGTCCAGTTCAGAGGAATCGAGCGTGACCACGCCGTCTGCCGCCTGCGTGAAATTGACGACGGTGGAGTCCTTGGCGTCCCGGTGCGTCACCTGGGCCGCAAGTTGTTCAGCGTTCTGGGTGCCGCCCAGCTGGATCCCGCGGCGGCGGAGGCGTGCTTCTTCGCTGGCGGTGAGGAGCATCCGGACCTCTGCCCCGGGCGCGACGACGGTGGTGATGTCCCGGCCTTCCACCACCATGCGGCGGTGGTGCTTTTCGATCAGGTCCCGCTGCCGGCGGATCAGTTCGGTCCGGGCGCCGAGCGTGGTGGCGACGGCGCTGACGGCCGAGGAGATCGCGGGCTCACGGATGGCATCGGTGACGTCCACGCCGCCAACCCGCACGTATTCCTCCTGCGGACTGGTGCTCAGTTCCAGCACGAAGTCGCGGGACGCCTGTTCCACGGCCGGAGTATCCTCCAGGTTGATGTCCTGGTTCACGCAGTACCAGGTCAGGGCACGGTACATGGCACCGGTGTCCAGGTAGGCCAGCCGGAGCCGGCGGGCGACTTCCTTGCTCACGCTGGATTTGCCGGAGCCGGACGGCCCGTCGATGGCGACCACCAAGGGCCGTCCGATGCGCAGCGCGCGCATGGTTTCGAGAAGTTCCTGTGTCATTACTGAAGTACCCGCCATCCGCGGTCGTTGAGGGCTTCGATCAGGTGGTCGTGCTTGTTCGGCAACACAGACAATTCCACCATGCCAACGTTTTGTCCGGATGAGTGATCGAGCCGAAGGTCTTCGACGTTCACTCCGATTTCACCGATCTCGGTGAGCAGCTGGGCGATCTGCCCCGGCTTGTCATCCACCAGCACGGTCAGCCAGGAATACGCCTGCGGCGGCCCGCCGTGCTTGCCGGGAATCCGCGCCTGGCCGGCGTTGCCCTCGCTGATGAGCTGTGCCAGGTCCAGGCGGGCGCCCGGCGCAGTGGGCTGCTCCAGGGTTCCAATGAGCCGGTTCAGGTCATCGCGGACACCGTAAAGGATCTCCACCACCTTGGCCGCATTGCCACCCAGGATCTGAACCCACAGGGTGGGATCGCTGGCGGCGATCCTGGTGACGTCTCGCAGGCCGTTGCCGGCCAGTGACAGGGCATGCAGCGGGGTGCCCTGCAGCCGGCCGGCCAGCAGCGAGGACATGACCTGGGGCAGGTGCGACACCAGGGCGACGGCTTCATCGTGCTCGTCCGCCGTGAACTGCGAGGCCACCGCTCCCAGGTCCGAAGCAAGCGAACGGGCCACCTCCAAGGCATGGCCCGAGGTCTCCTCCGACGGGCAGAGCACCCACGGCATGGAGGTGAACAGCTCGCCGCGCGCGGCTACCGGACCGGATTTTTCCCTGCCGGCCATGGGGTGCGTGCCCACGTAGCGCGACAGGTCGGCGCCCAGGCTACGGAGCCGGGCAAGGATGTCCGCCTTGACGCTGGCAATGTCCACCACGACGGCGTCGGGGTAGTCAGAGAGCGCCTGGCAGACGACGTCGGCCGTTACGTCCGGCGGAGCGGCCACCACCACGAGTTGGGCTTTGCCGCTGCCGAGCTCGGACAGCGGGCGGCCGGCCCCAATGTCCACCGCTACCGCCTGGTTGGTTGGTGAGGGGTCGGACAGGAATACGGGTATACCGCGTCCCCGCAGGCCCAGCCCGATGCTGGCACCCAGCAGTCCGGCGCCGATGACCACCACAGGCCCGTCCAGGTGGCCGCGGCCGTGGCTTTTGAACGCGGACATGGATCAGAGCCCTACGGATGCCAGCAGGTGGCCGACTTCCTGCTTGCCGAGGTTGCGGATGCTGCCCTGGCGCTGGTCTCCGAGCCCGATGGGGCCCACCTTGACGCGGACCAGCCGCTGGACCGGGAATCCGACCGCGTCGAAGAGGCGGCGGACAATCCGGTTCTTGCCGGAGTGGAGCACCACTTCGATCAACACGTGGCCGGGCGTGGAGTCCACCAGCCGGAAGGAGTCAACGTTGGCGAAACCGTCCTCAAGCTCGACGCCGGCCTTCAACTGGGCACCAACACCTTGGGGGAACGGCCCGCGCACCTGGACGAGGTAGGTCTTGGGTACCTCGTAAGAGGGGTGGGTCAGCCGGTTGGCAAGTTCGCCGTCGTTGGTCAGCAGCAGCAGTCCCTCGGTGGCGACGTCCAGCCGGCCCACGTGGAAGAGGCGTTCGCCGGTGTTCTTGTTGCTCTTCAGGAAGTCGCTGATGCAGGGCCGGCCTTCCGGGTCCTCCATGGTGGACACGACGCCCTTGGGCTTGTTGAACACCATGTAGACCAGGTTCTCGTCGAGCTGGATCCGCAAGCCGTCGACGTGGATGACGGCGGTTTTGGGATCGATGCGGACACCGAGCTCGGTGACCACCTGGCCGTCCACTTCCACCCGGCCTTCAGCGATCATTTCTTCGCAGACGCGCCGTGACGCGACCCCTGCGGACGCCATCACCTTCTGGAGGCGGACGCCGTCGGCATCGTGGAGTTCCGACTGCGGAACGTTGCCGCGGGGGCCTTTCCTGCGGGCAGGTTTGCGGACCGGGCCAAGGTTCTGGCCGAAGCGTTCGCTGCCAAAGGCGCGGGAGGCGGCCGCACCGGGTGCGCCGGTGCGCGGCTTGGGCTTGGGTGCGCCGGGGGTTCCGGGCGCCTTTTTGGCTCCCGGCTTGCGTGCTGCGGGCTTGCGCGACGACGGCGCGGCCGGCTTGGAGCCGCCTGCTGCGCGTCCCTGCTGGTCCCCGGCAAGGTCGGGGTCGATGAAGCGCTCTTCGCGCGGCTTGGGTGCCCGCTGCGGGCGGTCGCCGCCGAATGCGGACGCGCGCTTTGCAGCTCCGCCCCGGGAGCCTCCGCCCTGGTTGCCGCGCTGGGGTGAATTCCCGCGCTGTGACGCGTTGCGGTCGTTCCCGCCGCGTCCTGATCCGTTACGTGGTGAACCCTGGCGTCCCGCCTGTGTCATGACCCGTCCTTCGATGTTTCGGCCCGCAGAGATGTCCAAGGACAACCCTAGCCAGCCATGCAGACTTCGTCTGCCCTGGTAAGTGAATTGACGCGGACAGGGCGTACCCTGCCTACATCCTGTCGGCGTCGTAGAACTCTGCGATCCCGTCGAGCCCCGGTAGGTGCGGCGACAGGTGGGGCAACTCCCCCACTGAACCGATTCCCATCCGTTCAAGGAAATAGGAGGTGGTCCGGTAGAGGATTGCGCCGGACTCGGGATCGGTTCCCGCGTCCTCGATCAACCCGCGCTGGGCGAGTGTCCGTACGACAGAATCAACATTGACTCCGCGAATTGCAGACACCCTGGCCCGTGAAACGGGTTGGCGGTACGCGATGACCGCCAGTGTTTCCAACGCCGCCTGGGTGAGCCTGGTGGTCTGCCCCTCGAGCACGTATTTGCCAACGATGTCGGCAAACTCGGCGCGGGAGTAGATCCGCCAGCCACCGGCGATGTTCCGCAATTCAAAACCCCGGGGCCTGGAGCCTAGGCCAGCGTGGCTGGCATTCTCCATATCCGGGGCGTTAACAGTATAGCCGTCATACTCGCGTTGCAGTTCGGCGAGCAGAGAACGCACCGTGGCGGGTGTGATGCCCACCCCGGCGGCGAGCTCGTCCTCCGTGGCCGGCTCGTCCAGGACCATCAGGACAGCTTCGAGGGCGGCCTTGGCGCCACCGGGAAGGCCGGCGGCGCCGTGAGCGTCTTCGAAGCCCTCCCCCGGTTCGGGTTGGTGCGGTTCCAGGTTCACAATTGTTCCTCGTATTCTTCGCTGAGGTGCTCAGCCGACCAGTCCCGGCCATCTGCCGTCCAGTGGATAGCCAGCTCTGCCAGCGGGGACAGCTGGTCGAATGAGACGGCTTTGTCCCGGAAGAGCTCCAGCAGGGCCAGGAACCGGGCGACCACCACCAAGGTTGATTCTGCGTCGGCGATCAGGGAGCGGAAGCTCAGCGGGGACTGCCGTTGCAGGCGCAACCCCAGCACCTCGGCCTGTTCCTTGACGCTGACGTTGCCCCCGTGGAGATGGCCAAGGGCCACCTGAGGCGGCTGGGCCGGTGCTTTGGGCCGCAGGGCGGCTTCGGCCATGGCGGCGAATTGTTCAGGCGTGTGCTTCCAGACAAGTTCGGGCAGCATGGCCGCGAAGTGTTCTTCCAGTGCCACCTGCCGCGGGAATCGCCGGCCCTCCTGGTGCAGGGTCTCGCCAAGGATTCCAGCGACGTGCTTGAACGCCTTGTACTGGAGCAGCCGGGCGAAGAGCAGGTCCCTTGCTTCCAGCAGGGCGATGTCTTCGTCGTCCTCGACCTCACCGGCGGGAAGGAGCCGTGCCGCCTTCAGGTCGAGCAGCGTGGCGGCGATCACCAGGAATTCGCTTGCCTCGTCCAGCGCCCACTCTTCGCCGAGTTCCTGGAGTTTCCGGATGTACTTGATGAACTCATCCGTCACGGTGGCTATGGCCACCTCGGTGATGTCCAGCTGGTGCTTGGCAATGAGGCCCAGGAGGAGGTCGAACGGGCCGGTGAAGTTGGCCAGCCGCACCTCGAAGCCGGGCTTTGGTTCGGCCACGGTGTTGGTTAAGGTGCGCCGCCGCGGGCGATCAGTTCCTTGGCCAGCCGGCGGTAGGCGTCTGCCCCCACGTGGTTCCCCGCGTAGCTGGTAATGGGTTCGGCGGCAACGGTGGCATCGGCGAACTTGATGGAACGCTTGATGACGGTCTCGAAGACTTTGTCGCCGAAGGCTTCCACCAGGCGGGTGATGACTTCCCGGCTGTGCAGAGTGCGGGCGTCGTACATGGTGGCCAGCACGCCGTCCACCTGCAGGCGCGGGTTCAGCCGGTCCTGGACTTTGTCGATGGTCTCGACCAGGAGCGCCACTGCACGGAGCGCGAAAAACTCGCAGATCAGCGGGATGATGACGCCGTGGGCCGCCGTGAGGGCGTTCACGGTAAGGAGGCCGAGGGAGGGCTGGCAGTCGATGAGGACGACATCGTAATCGTCTTCGACCTTCTTCAGCGCACGGTCCAGGACCTGCTCCCGCGCCACTTCGTTGACCAGCTGGACTTCCGCGGCGGAGAGGTCGATGTTGGCCGGCAGCAGGTCGACGTTGTCGACGCCGGTCTGGTGGATGGCCTCGCGGATGTCCACTTTGCGGTCCATCAGGACGTTGTAGACAGTGAGGTCAAGCTCGTGCGGATTGACGCCAAAGCCTGCCGAGAGGGCACCCTGGGGGTCGAAGTCCACGAGCAGGACGCGGCGGCCATATTCCGCGAGCGCTGCCGCGAGGTTGATGGTGGAGGTCGTCTTCCCGACCCCGCCCTTCTGGTTCACCATGGCAATGACACGGGCCGGGCCGTGGGAGGACAGCGGCGCGGGTTCCGGGAACTCCCGGTATGGGCGCCCGGTGGGGCCCATCACCGCGTTTTCCAGGTCGAATTCCGTGCCCTCCAGAGTTGCTGAACCCTGTTCGCTGCTCACGTATCTGTCCACACTTTCGATGACGGTGATTTCCTGCGGCTGGCTCGCCAGCGCCGTTCGTTCTGATCCCTAGGTTACAGCGCCCGACACGGCATTCGAGGGAACTTGACTTTCCGCGAATGTTGAGCCTTGACCCTCTAGTTGAGGTCGAAGGTTCATAGTTGGACGCAACAAAACCGCCCCCGCAGCGGGTGCTGCGGGGGCGGTTTCGTCCAGTGGTGCCGGTGAAGATCAGGCCTTTGCCACTTCGCGGGCGCCTTCTTCTTTGGGAGCCATCTCGCCATGGCCGGCGATCATGGTCTGCTCGTCGAAAGGTACCTCGCCGGAGAGGACGCGGGTGACCTGGGCGCCGTCGATCTCCTTGACCCAGGTCCCTACCAGGACCGTGGCGACAGCATTGCCGGTGAAGTTGGTCAGTGCGCGGGCTTCGGACATGAAACGGTCGATGCCGACGATGATGCCCACTCCGCCGAGCAGTTCGGGCCGGTGTGCCTGAAGGCCTGCGGCGAGGGTGGCCAGGCCAGCGCCGGTGACGCCGGCCGCTCCCTTGGAAGCGATGATCATGAAGACCAGCAGGGAGATCTGGGCACCGAGGTCCAGCGGGGTGCCCATGGCGTTGGCCACGAAGAGCGATGCCATGGTCAGGTAGATGGCCGTTCCGTCAAGGTTGAAGGAGTAACCGGTGGGAACGGTCACGCCGACGACGGGCTTGGAGACACCCAGGTGTTCCATCTTGGCGATCAGTCGCGGCAACGCAGCTTCGGAGGACGAGGTGGAGAAGATGATGAGGTACTCACGGGCCAGGTACTTCATCAGCTTGAAGATGTTCACGCCGGCCACTACCTGGAGGAGTCCGCCGAGGATGACCACGATGAACAGCGCACAGGTGATGTAGAAGGCAACCATCAAGGTGAACATGCTCACGATGGCTTGGACTCCGGTGGCACCGACGACGGCGGCGATCGCACCGAAGGCACCCACCGGGGCGATCCACATGATCATGATGAGGATGCGGAATACGAGCGCCTGGCCGTGGCCGATGGCCTTGAGGATCGGAGCGCCCTGCGGGCCCATCTTCTGCAGTGCGAAGCCAACCAGGATGGCTGCCAGCAGGGTGGGGAGCACGGGGATGTCGCTGGGAATGATTCCGAGCAGGAAGTCAACGGTGCTGTCCGTCGCGGCCTTCTTGTTGGGGTCGTACGGGGTGAGCTTGAGCCCTTCACCGGGGTGGATGATGTTGCCCACTACCAGGCCGATGGCCAGGGCGAATGTGGACATGATGATGAAGTAACCCAGGGCGAGGCCGCCCACCTTGCCCACCGTGGCTGCCTTGGCGATGGATCCGATGCCCAGCACGATGGTGCAGAAGATGACCGGTGCGATCATCATCTTGATGAGCTTGACGAAGCCGTCGCCCAGGGGCTTGAGGTTCTTGCCGACCTCCGGGAACAGCAGGCCAACCACCGCACCCAGAACGACGGCGGCGATGACCGCAATGTAAAGATAGTGGGACTTGTCCAGTCCTTTGCGCCGCGGCGTCGCGGTTCCGAGCGACTCTCCTCGTTGAGAAGCCATGATGTGTCTCCTTGTGGATATTCTGATAGACGCTGCGGCGCAGACTCTGGGCTCAACACGTCCTTGCAATGTGATATCCATCATTGGGCACCCCGTGATCCAGCTCACCGTTGCGTTCATATTGGTCGCGGCGCCCGCAGGGCCAGATGGAGGTACGCATGATCCACCGCTGGAGTATTGCCCGCCGGCTGTTCGTCGCAAACCTGCTGATTGTCGTGAGCTTCATCGCCATTGTGGGAACCGCGGCCTACCTCGACGCACGGGACCGGACCTATGACGAAGCAGGCCGCCGGATGGAGGGGGTGGCCGCCTCCATCGCGGCCAATCCGCTGGTCCTGCAGGCCGCCGCCACGCCGGATCCGTCAGCCCTCCTTCAGCCGTACGCCAAGGATGTCACTGCCGCGGCCCGCGTCGATTTCATCACCATCATGGCCCCCGACCGCACCCGCTGGACCCATCCCCGGGATGAGGAACTGGGAAAGCCCTACATTGGCTCCATCGACGCCGCCCTGCAGGGGCAGACGTTTACGGAAGTCACGGCGGGAACGTTGGGACCTTCCGTCCGGACCATCGTTCCGGTCAAGGATTCAGCGGGAACAATCAAGGCACTGGTGGCCGTGGGCGTGACGGTCCGCAACGTCGATGTTGCCTTCGCTGCCCGGCTCCCCGTGCTGCTGGCCCTGGGCATCGCCTTGCTGGTGGGCGGCTCCCTGGCCTCATGGCTGCTGGGCCGGTACCTGCGCCGGGTGACCCGAGGCTGGGGACCCGAACAATTGGCACAGCTCTTCGCCTACTACGAATCGGTGCTCCACTCGGTCCGCGAAGGGCTGATCCTGATCGATGCCAGGAAGCGGGTGGTGATGTACAACGACCAGGCCGCCGAGCTGCTGGGCCTGGCCGAAACCGGAAGCAATGATCCCACGAAGCCGCCGTCGCTGGCCGATCTCCCGCTGGACAGCGAGCTTCGCAGCCTGTTCGACTCCGGACGCACCACCAAGGACGAGATGGTCCTGACAGGTTCCCGCGTGCTGGTGGTCAACCAAGGCCCCGCCCGGGGTCCGGAGTCTTCCGGGGGCCGCGGCAAGGTGCCGGTGTATGGAACTGTTGCGACACTCCGGGACCGGACGGAGATCGAAGCCCTGGGCAACGAGTTGCAGACGATGCGAACCCTGTCCGATGCCTTGCGGGCGCAGACCCACGAACACGCCAACCGGCTGCACACCATGGTCTCGCTCCTGGAGCTGGGCCGGACCGGCGAGGCCCTGGACTTTGCCACGAAAGACCTGGCGTTGAGCCAGCAGTTGACCGATGACATGGTGAGCTCCATCGACGAGCCGGTGGTGGGCGCCCTGGTCATGGGCAAGGTGGCCGAGGCCCACGAGCGCGGGGTCCAGCTGGACGTGTCCACCCTTGGTTCGGGCTCGACGCCGGGTGTAGCCGTCCAGGACCTGGTGACCATCATGGGCAACCTGCTGGACAACGCCATAGACGCGGCAGCGGATGCCCCTGCTCCGCGCCGGGTCCAGCTGACCCTGGAAGCTGACGAGGAAGGACTGGACATCGCGGTCAACGATTCAGGGGCCCCTATAGACCCGGCCGATGCCGAGCTGATCTTCCGGCACGGATTCAGCACGAAGCCGGCCGGCCCCGGGGGCCGGGGCATCGGGCTGGCGCTGGTCCGCCAGGCCGTGGGGCGTTTGGGCGGTACGCTGGCCATCAATGGACGGAACGGCGCCAAGTTCGAAGTATTCCTGCCCGCGGCGGTGCCCCCGGAGAAGGAGCACAGCCAGTGAGCAACATCCGGGTCCTCGTCGTTGAGGATGAAGCGATCGCCTCAGCAGCCCATGCCGCCTATGTGGGGCGCCTGCCGGGATTCGAACTCGCCGGCACCGCCCCGGACGGCCAGTCGGCCCTTCGGCTGCTGAACGAGTTCGTGGCAGCCGGAGAGCCTGTGGAACTGGTCCTGCTGGATATGAACCTGCCGGACCTTCACGGCCTGGACATTGCCCGGCGGATGCGCTCCGCCGGGATCCTTGCCGACATCATCGCCATTACCGCAGTCCGCGAACTGGCCATCGTCCGCAGCGCGGTCGCCATCGGCGTGGTCCAGTACCTGATCAAGCCGTTCACGTTCGCCACGTTCTCCGACAAGCTCGAAAGCTACCGTCAGTTCCGGCACCAGCTGGGCGGATCCGGCACCGGGGCCGGCAGAGGGGGCGCCTCGCAGAGTGATGTGGACCAGGCTTTCGCCAGCTTGCGTTCCCCCTCGGAATTGCCGTTGCCCAAGGGCCTCTCCACTTCCACCCTCGGTTCGGTCCAGGAGTTTCTCCGCCAACAGCCCGCGGCGGTTTCTGCCACCGAAGTGATGGATGCCTTGGGCATGTCCCGCGTAACCGCCCGGCGGTACCTGGAATATCTTGCCGATGCCGGCACCGTTTCCCGCACGGCCCGGTATGGCACCCCCGGCAGGCCGGAGAACGAATACCGGTGGACCGCCCGCTGAGCCCACCGGGGCCGGACAATCCGTTGCCCTCAGCCTTCTCCTGCGCGCCCCGGCCGCAGCACGCCCGCCAGTTGGTCGATAACCCGGGGGTCTTCGATGGTTGAGGGAACGGTGTACTCCTCGCCGTCGGCGATCTGCCGCATGGTCTTGCGGAGGATCTTTCCGGACCGCGTCTTGGGCAATGCCTCCACCACCGTGACGTGTTTGAAGTCCGCCACCGCCCCGATGTCCCGGCGCACCAGGGCCACCAGGTCCTTCGCCAGGAGGTCCTCGGGTATGTCCACCCCGGACTTGAGCACCACGTATCCGCTGGGGCGCTGGCCCTTCAGGGAGTCTGCGACGCCGATCACGGCGCACTCGGCGACGGCAGGGTGCTGGCCGATCACCTGCTCCATGGCGCCGGTGGAGAGCCGGTGGCCGGCGACATTGATGATGTCGTCGGTGCGGCCCATGACGAACAGGTAGCCGTCCCCATCCCGGTAGCCGGAGTCGCCGGTGGCATAGGAACCTTCAAACGCCTGCAGGTAGGAAGAGATGTACCGTTCGTCGTTGCGCCACAGGGTGGCAAGGGTGCCCGGCGGCAGCGGAAGGTCCAGGACAATGTTTCCTTCGGCGCCTGGACCCACCTCCTCGCCGGCGCCGTCGAGGATCCGCAGCCTGAAGCCGGGCATCGGAACGCTGGGCGAACCCGCCTTGATCGGCAGTGGCTCCAGGCCGCGCGGATTCGCGCAGATGGCCCAGCCGGTTTCGGTCTGCCACCAGTGGTCCACCACCGGCACGCCGAGGATGCGGGAGGCCCAGTGGAAGGTGTCGGTGTCCAGCCGCTCGCCTGCCGCGAAAAGGGTCCGCAGGCTGGCGGTGTCGTAGTCCGCCAGCAGCTTCGCCGCGGGGTCGGCCTTCCGGATGGCCCGCAGCGCCGTCGGGGCGGTGAAGAGCACGTTGACCTTGTGATCCTGGATCACCCGCCAGAACGCGCCGGCATCGGGGGTGCCCACCGGTTTGCCCTCGTAGAGGACTGTGGTGGCACCGGCGAGCAGCGGCCCGTAGACGATGTAGGAGTGGCCCACCACCCAGCCCACGTCCGAGGCGGTCCACATGACGTCGCCGGGACCGACGTCGTAGATGTTTTCCATGGTCCAGCGCAGGGCGACGGCATGGCCGCCGTTATCCCGCACGACGCCCTTGGGGGTGCCGGTGGTCCCTGAGGTGTAGAGGATATAGAGCGGATCCGTGGCCATGACGTCCACCGGTGCGACCGGATCCGCGGATGCCATTTCGCTGTCCCAGTCCAGCCATCCGGCATGGTCCGCGGCCGACGAGGCGAAGCCGTCACGGGCTTTCACCAGCACGGGAACACCCGGGGTGCCGGCGAGGTCAAGGGCCTCGACGACGGCGGGCAGGTATTCGATCCGGCGCGACGGTTCGATCCCGCCGGAGGCCGTGACGACGGCGGCGGGGGCGGCGTCCCGGATCCGGGCGGCAAGTTCCTTGGGCGCGAAGCCGCCGAAGACCACCGAATGGATCGCACCCAGGCGGGCAGTGGCCAGCATGGCGATGGCGGCCTCGGGAATCATGGGCAGGTAAATCACCACACGGTCGCCCTTGCCCACGCCGTTTCGCCGGAGCACTCCGGCGAACCGGGCCACGAGATCAGTGAGTTCTGCGTAGCTGTACCGCTGTTGGATGCCCAGCATTGCGGAGTCATAGATCAAGGCGTCCTGGGCTCCCCGGCCTTCCGCCACGTGCCGGTCCAGGGCGTTGTAGCAGGTATTCAGCACGCCGCCGGGGAACCAGCCATAGAGGGGCGCCCGGCTGGAGTCCAGGGCACGGCCGGGCGGTGTGCTCCAGCCGATCTTCCCGGC
The DNA here is from genome assembly GCF_030209355.1 of Pseudarthrobacter sp. fls2-241-R2A-127. Taxonomy (GTDB): domain Bacteria; phylum Actinomycetota; class Actinomycetes; order Actinomycetales; family Micrococcaceae; genus Arthrobacter. Next base: position 15,131 of record NZ_JARVSF010000005.1, on the reverse strand, counting down.
AGCGTCCAGCCAGAAGTCCTCCGGCTGCTGCACGCTGCGTTCATAACAGTCCCGGTATCTGCTGGTGCCCATGAAGTCATCCCGTCCACGACATTGTGATGCAGGTGATGCTACTTCCTCCCGGAGCCCCTTCACAAGGGTTATGTATACAGAAAATGAGATTTCAGCCAAAGATCCCTAATAAAGCTTGGTCAACCAGCAGACCGTGTATACACTGATGAATGTCCACCGAGGAAGGAGACCTCCCATGCGCGCCAGCGAGAAGGCCTACGCCGCCCTCCGGGACGACATTGTCGAATGGCGGCTGGCCCCCGGGACCGTCCTGGCCGAGGTGGAGCAGTCCGAGCGGCTTGGCGTCTCCCGCACTCCGCTGCGCGAGGCCCTCGGCCGCCTCACCGCGGAAGGCCTCACGACGCCGGGCGGACGCGGTGTGGTGGTCACCGACATCTCCCTTGAGGACATCGACGAACTGTTCGAACTGCGCGAAACCCTTGAAGGCAAGGCCGCCGCGTTGGCCGCCAGCCGCGGCGATGCCGCCACGTTCGAGCAGTTGCAGCGCGAGCTGGCCCATGCTCCGGACCTGATTAACGGCAACGATCCCACGCGCCATGACTACTACGAGCTGGTGGGACGACTGGATGCCGCCATTGATGCCGCGATCTCCAACTCCTACCTGGCCCAGGCCATGCGCAGCCTCCGCGTGCACCTGGTCCGCATCCGCCGGCTGGCCGCCGACGACGCGGCCCGCCTGACTGCCGCGGCCGCCGAACACGCCGCAATCGCCGAAGCCATCGCCGCCAAGAACCCCCGCCTGGCAGAGGCGGCGACCACGCTGCACCTGCACCGCAGCCTTTCCCACGTCAAAGCAACCCACGCATCCCACCATAAGGAGCACCATGGTTAAGGAACACCACGTCCGCGTCTACAAGAGCGAAGAGAACCTGCCCCGCGAGGACCAGCTGGCCTATAAGATCGCCAAGGTCGCCGCCGACCCGGTGGAGGTCACCGACGAGGTGACCGACATGGTCATCAACCGGATCATCGACAACGCCTCCGTGGCCATCGCCTCGCTGAACCGGGCCCCTATCGTCGCCGCCCGCGCCCAGGCCCTCACCCACGGACCCAGCACCGGCGGCAAGGGCTCCAAGGTCTTCGGCATCGAGGAGCGCGTCTCCCCCGAATGGGCCGCCTGGGCCAACGGCGTGGCCGTGCGTGAACTCGACTACCACGACACCTTCCTGGCCGCCGAGTACTCCCACCCGGGCGATAACATCCCGCCGATCCTTGCCGTCGCCCAGCACGTGGGCTCCAGCGGCAGGGACCTGATCCGCGGCATTACCACCGGCTACGAGATCCAGGTCAACCTGGTCAAAGCCATCTGCCTGCACAAGCACAAGATCGACCACGTCGCACACCTGGGTCCCTCCGCCGCCGCCGGCATCGGTACCCTGCTGGGCCTGGACGTGGAGACGATCTTCCAGTCCGTGGGCCAGGGCCTGCACACCACCACGGCCACCCGCCAGTCCCGCAAGGGCGAGATCTCCACCTGGAAGGCCCACGCCCCCGCCTTCGCCGGAAAAATGGCCGTCGAGGCTGCCGACCGGGCCATGCGCGGCCAGACCTCCCCCGTGCCGATCTACGAAGGCGAAGACGGCGTCATCGCCTGGATGCTCGACGGCCCGGATGCCTCCTACATGGTTCCGCTCCCCACCCCGGGCGAAGCCAAGCGCGCCATCCTTGACACCTACACCAAGGAACATTCCGCCGAATACCAGGCGCAGGCGTGGATCGACCTGGCCCGCAAGCTGCACGGCGAGCACCCGGAGGTCACCGATCCCGCGAACGTCGAATCAGTCCTGATCAAGACCAGCCACCACACGCACTACGTGATCGGCTCGGGCGCCAACGACCCTCAGAAGTACAGCCCCACCGCGTCCCGGGAAACCCTGGACCACTCCATTCCGTACATCTTCACCGTCGCCCTGCAGGACGGCGCCTGGCACCACGTGGACTCCTACTCCCCCGAACGCGCCGGCCGCCCGGACACCGTGGAACTGTGGCACAAAGTCACCACCGTGGAAGATCCGGAATGGACCCGCCGCTACCACTCCCTGGACATCGCCGAGAAGGCCTTCGGCGGCACCGTGGAAATCACGCTCAAGGACGGCAGCGTGATCACCGACCAGATCGCCGTAGCCGACGCCCACCCCCTCGGCGCCCGGCCGTTCGCCCGGGAGCAGTACGTCAACAAGTTCCGCACCCTCGCCGCCGGGCTCGTTGAGGAGGCCGAGATCGAAAGGTTCCTCGCCGCCGTCGAACGCCTCCCTCACCTCGCCGCCGGCGAACTGGACCAGCTGAACATCCAAGCCGCCCCCGGCGTCATTGACCTCGCGGCGGCGCCGAAGGGACTTTTCTGATGCTGTATTCGAAGACCACACCGGAGCAAAAGCGGATCCGGTTCCGCGAGTTGCTCTCCTCCGGCACCATCGCGCAGTTCCCCGGCGCGTTCAGCCCGCTCTCGGCCCGGCTGATCGAGGAGAAGGGCTTCGCCGGGGTGTACATCTCCGGCGCTGTCCTCGCCAATGACCTCGGCCTTCCGGACATCGGCCTGACCACCCTCACCGAGGTGGCCACCCGTGCCGGACAGATCGCCCGGATGACCGACCTTCCCTCGATCGTGGATGCGGACACCGGCTTCGGTGAACCGATGAACGTTGCACGCACCGTGCAGGAGCTCGAAAACGCGGGCCTGGCCGGCCTGCACATCGAAGACCAGTTCAACCCGAAACGCTGCGGCCACCTCGACGGCAAGAACGTGGTGGACCTGGACACCGCCACCAAGCGGATCCGGGCCGCGGCCGACGCCCGCAGGGACCCGAACTTCCTGATCATGGCCCGTACCGACATCCGCGCCACCGACGGCCTCGAGGCTGCCCAGCAGCGTGCCAAGGCCCTCGTGGATGCCGGCGCGGACGCCATTTTCCCCGAAGCCATGAAGGACCTCAGCGAATTCCAGGCCATCCGCGACGCCGTCGACGTGCCGATCCTGGCCAATATGACCGAGTTCGGCAAGAGCGACCTCTTCACGGTGGAGGAACTGGCCGGCGTCGGCGTCAACATGGTCATCTATCCGGTGACGCTGCTCCGTAGTGCCATGGGCGCCGCTGAGCGTACTCTGGAGACGATCAAATCCGACGGCACCCAGGAGGCACAGGTTTCGAGCATGCTGACCCGTGCACGGCTCTACGACCTCGTGGACTACGAGGCCTACAACCGCTTTGACACCGGGGTGTTCAATTTCCAGATCCCCGGCATCTGACACCCCACCGGACTGCCGGCCCCGGCCGGTCAACAGGCACAAAGGAGTTTCAGCATGGCTGAAAATGAGATCAAAAAGGGCCTCGCCGGCGTCGTGGTGGATTACACCGCGGTTTCGAAGGTCAACCCGGACACCAACTCGCTGCTGTACCGCGGCTACCCCGTCCAGGAACTGGCTGCCAAATGCAGCTTCGAGGAAGTCGCCTACCTGCTGTGGAACGGCGAGCTCCCCACGAAGGACCAGCTCGCCGAATTCTCCGCGCGGGAACGGGGCGGCCGGGCGCTGGATCCGGTGGTCAAGACGGTCATCGACGCGCTGCCCACCACGGCGCATCCGATGGACGTGTGCCGCACCGCCGCCTCCGTGATGGGCGCACGGCACCCCCTGGCCGAGGACTCGTCCCGGGACGCCAACATGGCCAAAGCCCTCGACCTGTTCGCAGCCATGCCCGCGGTGGTGGCCTATGACCAGCGCCGCCGGCACGGGCAGGACCTGGTTGAGCCACGCAATGACCTGGGCTACTCGGCGAACTTCCTGTGGATGGCCTTCGGCGAAGAACAGGTCCCGGAGGTGGTGGAGGCCTTCAACGTCTCGATGATCCTCTACGCCGAGCACTCCTTCAACGCCTCCACCTTCACAGCCCGAGTGATCACCTCGACGCTCTCGGACCTGCACTCCGCAGTGACCGGGGCCATCGGGGCCCTCAAGGGTCCGCTGCACGGCGGCGCGAACGAAGCCGTCATGCACACATTCGACGAGATCGGCATCCGGCAGGAAGAGTCCCTCGAAGAAGCTGCGGCCCGCGCCAAGGCCTGGATGGAAGATGCCCTGGCGCAGAAGAAGAAGGTCATGGGCTTCGGCCACCGTGTCTACAAGCACGGCGACTCCCGGGTCCCCACCATGAAGGCGGCCCTGGACAAGATGATCGCCCACTACGGCCGCCCTGAACTGCTGGGCCTGTACAACGGCCTGGAAACCGCGATGGACGAGGCCAAGGCCATCAAGCCGAACCTCGACTACCCCGCCGGGCCCACGTACCACCTCATGGGCTTCGACACCCCGACGTTCACTCCCCTGTTCGTCGCCAGCCGGATCACCGGCTGGACCGCGCACATCATGGAGCAGCTGGACGCCAACTCGCTGATCAGGCCGCTGAGCGAATACAACGGCGTGGAGGAACGGCACCTTCCCTAGCGCATGCAGAAAGTACGACGGCGGCCGGGCACCCAGGTGCCCGGCCGCGGTCGGGCGTTAAGCAGCGTGGCCGGCCATGCGACGGCTCCCCGGAAGTTCAGCCCAGCAGGCTCTCCGACGAGGCGACGGATTCGTTGTCGGTGTCCATGGTGACCACCACCCTCACCGTCCCGCCCTCAAGCACCACGGGGAGCCAGTGGTCCGCGTCCTGCCACATCCGCTCCACGGGGAGGGTATCCACCGGGAACCATTCGGGCAGGATTTCGTCGCTGGGGGCCGGCTGGCCGTGCCACTGGCGGGCGGTGAAGAGCCTGGTCTGCATGTTCCATTCCGGCCGCGCCGGAAAAACGAAGTGGACCGACCCAGCGTCCGCCAGGTCTTCCACCCGCAGCACCACCCCGGTTTCTTCCAGGACTTCCCGGACCGCCGCCTGCTGGTCCGTCTCCCCCGATTCAACGTGGCCGCCGATGCCCACGATTTTGCCTTTGCCGAACCCGGTTTGCTTGAGCCCCAGAAGGACCTCGGAACCGTTCTCCCCGTCACGGAGCAAGAAGCAAAGAGTCACGGCGGCAGCGGTCATGGCTTCAGCTTAACCGGCGCCGCGGGCGTCGGGCCCCACCGGGCCGAGTGGTGGGGCACTTCCCGCCGGCCGGCCTGACTCGGGCTTGGCTAGCCCAGGGCCCTCGGATGCGCCGCTGCGTAGACCTCCCGCAGGGTGTCGGCCGTGACCAGCGTGTAAACCTGGGTGGTGGTCACTGAAGCGTGCCCCAGCAGTTCCTGCACCACCCGGACGTCCGCGCCGCCTTCGAGGAGGTGCGTGGCGAAGGAGTGGCGGAGCGTGTGGGGTGAGACGTCCCGTGTGATGTTGGCCTTCTCCGCCGCGGCCTTCAGGATGGTCCAGGCACTCTGCCGGCTGATCCGTCCGCCGCGGGCGTTGAGGAACAGCGCCGGCGTGCCCTTGCCCTTGGCGGCGAGCAGCGGGCGGCCGCGGACAAGGTACGCATCGAGGGCGCGTGCTCCGTAGGAACCCAGTGGGACCAGCCGTTCCTTCGATCCCTTGCCGAACAGCCGGACGATGGCGGGTCCGGCGCCGGGCTCTGCAAGGGTTATGTCATCGACGTCCAGCCCCACGGCCTCGCTGATCCGCGCTCCGGTGGAATACAGGAATTCGAGCAGGGCACGGTCCCTCAGCCCCGTCGCCGTGTCAGTGCCCGCGGCCTCGAGGATGCGGGTTACCTCGTCCACGCTGATGGCTTTGGGCAGCCGCTTCCCGGCCATCGGCGGGTGGACTTCACTGGCAGGATCGGCAGGCGTGTGGCCTTCAAGGGCCCAGAACTTATGCAGTCCCCGCACCGCCACCACCGTCCTGGCCGCTGACCGCACTCCCAGGGCTGAACCGCCGTCGGAACCGTCTGAGAGGGCGCGGACGTACCCGGTGACGTGGTGCCGGGTGATGTCCTCCGGGCGGCTGCAGCCGGCAGCGGCGAGGTAGCGGGCGTACCGGGCCAGGTCGCGGCGGTAGGCTGCCAGCGTGTTGGCGGCCAAACCCCGCTCCACGCCCAGGTGCTGGAGGTAATCGGTGATGGCCCGGTCGATCGCCCCGGAACGTCCCGCGGCCGGTACCCCGGCCGCGACCGGTGCCGGTCCGGCCGAGGGCACCGGTTCAGCCGAGGGACCGGGAACCATCAGCGCTGGCTGGGGTGCGCGGGCCAGGGGGCGTCGGCGGGGCGGAGGTCCTGGTAGTTGCCGGCGCGGGCCGCCGCGGCGGCAAGGATCCCGACGACGGCGGACGGGTTGTGCAGGCGCCCGGCCAGCACGGAGGCCACTGCATCCTCCAGGCTGATCCAGTGGAACTCGATCTCTGCTTCCTCGTCCGTCCGCTCATGGCGTTCGTGGTGCGGGATCTCGGTCAGGTCGCGGGCCAGGTAGATGCGGATTGCCTCACTGGATGAGCCGGGGGAATTGAAGACGTCGGCGAGGACGTTCCAGGTTCCGGCGGCGAGGTCGGCTTCCTCGGCCAGTTCCCGGGCGGCACCCACCACGAAGTCTTCGCCCTCGACGTCGAGCAGGCCGGCCGGTATTTCCCAGAGGTCCATGCCAACCGGGTGCCGGTACTGTTTCAGGAGCAGGATCCGCCCCTCGGCGTCCACGGGCAGCACAGCCACTGCCCCGGGGTGGTCGATGTAGTCGCGGGTGAGCGCATCCCCGGACTCGGAAAGCTGGAAGGTGTCGCTGACGACGTCCCAGATCCGGCCCTGGTACACCTTCTCGGTAGACAAAAGACGGCGCGGGCTTGGTGCATCCGAAACCTGCGTGGCAGGGGTGGTTTCAGGTGTACCAGGCATCGCGCCGTCCTTCTTTTGCTCTATTGACTACTTAGCGGTAACCGTACCGGATGCAGCGGGCTTCCCGGCCACGGGCGCAGCCGTGTCGGCAACCGCCTGCGAACCTGCGCCCTGGTGGTCCAGGGCAGCCTTGACCAGGCCGGCGAACAGCGGGTGCGGGCGGGTGGGCCGCGAGCTCAGCTCGGGGTGCGCCTGCGTGGCCACGTAGTACGGGTGCACGTCGGCAGGCAGTTCAACGAACTCCACCAGTTTGCCGTCCGGGGAGGTACCGGAGAAGACCAGGCCCTTGTCCGCGATCTGCTGGCGGTACTTGTTGTTGACCTCGTAGCGGTGCCGGTGGCGTTCGCTGACGGTGGTCTTGCCGTACGTTCCGGCAATGACCGAGCCTTCGTCAAGCTTGGCTTCGTAGAGGCCCAGGCGCATGGTGCCGCCAAGGTCCCCGCCGCCTTCGACGAACTCCAGCTGCTCCTCCATGGTGGCGATGACCGGGTACTTGGAGTCCGGCTCGAACTCGCTGGAGGACGCGCCCTCCAGGCCCACAACGTTGCGGGCGTACTCGATGACCATGCACTGCAGGCCCAGGCAGAGTCCCAGGACGGGAAGCTTGGTCTCGCGGGCGAACTTCAGGGCGCCGAGCTTGCCTTCGAGGCCGCGGATGCCGAAGCCGCCCGGCACGCAGATGGCGTCGACGCCTTCGAGCGCCTTGATGGCGCCTTCGCGCGTCTCGCACTCGTCGGAGGGGACCCAGCGGATCTTCACTTTGGCCTCATTGGCGAAGCCGCCGGCGCGCAGTGCCTCGGTCACCGAAAGGTAGGCGTCCGGCAGGTCGATGTACTTGCCCACGAGGGCGATCTCGACATGGTGCTTGGGGTTGTGGACGGCGTCGAGCAGCTTGTCCCAGCTGGTCCAGTCAACGTCCTTGAACGGCAGGTCGAGGGCGCGGACGATGTACGAATCCAGTCCTTGGGAGTGCAGGGTCTTGGGGATGTCGTAGATGCTCGGAGCGTCGGCGGCGTTGACCACGGCATCGATGTCGACGTCGCACATGCGGCCAATCTTTTCCCGCATGGCCTCGGGAACTTCGCGGTCTGAACGGATCACGATCGCCTCGGGCTGGATGCCGATGGAGCGCAGTGCGGCGACGGAGTGCTGCGTGGGCTTGGTCTTCAGCTCCTGGGACGGCCCGATGTAGGGCACCAGCGAGACGTGGAGGAAGAACACGTTTCCGCGGCCGATGTCCTGGCGGACCTGGCGGGCGGATTCGAGGAACGGCTGGGACTCGATATCGCCAACGGTGCCGCCGATTTCGGTGATGATGACGTCGGGGGCGTTCTTGCCCTCGGCGGGCAGGCGCATGCGGCGCTTGATCTCATCCGTGATGTGCGGGATGACCTGAACGGTGTCGCCGAGGTATTCGCCGCGGCGTTCCTTCGCGATCACCGTGGAGTACACCTGGCCGGTGGTCACGTTCGCGGAACCTTCAAGGTTCTCGTCGAGGAAGCGCTCGTAGTGCCCGATGTCGAGGTCCGTCTCGGCGCCGTCGTCGGTCACGAAGACTTCACCGTGCTGGAAGGGGTTCATTGTGCCCGGATCCACGTTCAGGTAGGGATCGAGCTTCTGCATCGTCACGGACAGGCCGCGGGCCCGGAGCAGGTGACCAAGGCTTGAGGCCGTCAGTCCCTTACCGAGGGAGGACGCCACACCGCCGGTGACGAAAATGTGCTTCGTCGTCTTGGAGGAGCCCGGGAACCGGGAATTTACACGGGAATTTGATCGCTGCACCACGGAATTCGAGCCTATCATCAATTCAACCTTCCCGTTGTTGCGCTTGTCAGGCCCGTTGGGGCAGGAGTTTGGCGTCGTCCAGGAGTTCGCGGGCATGTGCCTGCGCGGATTCGGAGTCCTCCTGGCCTGCCAGCATGCGGGCCAGTTCACGGACCCGTTCGGGACCGTCGAGGAGGCGGACATCACTGGACGTGAAGCCGGTGGCCGTTTTGCCGTCCGCTCCCCTGACCGAGGTTTTGGTCACAGTGATGTGCTGGTCCGCGAAAGCGGCCACCTGGGGAAGGTGGGTGACAACCAGCACCTGCACGTGGCGTGCCAGCATGGCCAGCCGCCGGCCGATCTCGACGGCAGCCCGTCCGCCCACCCCGGCGTCCACTTCGTCGAAGACAAATGTAGGCACTGGATCCACGGCGGCGAGCACCACCTCGATGGCCAGCATGACGCGGGACAGTTCACCGCCGGATGCGCCCTTGCCCAGCGGCCGGGCCGGGGCGCCGGAATGGGGCTGGAGCAGGAAGCTGATGTCGTCCGCGCCGTGCGGGCCGAGCTGCCCGGCAGATTCGAGGTTGATCACCAGCGTGGCGTCTGCCATGGCCAGCGCCGTCAATTCGGCGCTGACGCGGGCCGAAAGGTCCTTGGCGGCCTTGGACCGGATCTTGCTGATGGCCGCGGACTGCTTCAGCAGTTCTGCTTCGGCCCGGACCACCTCGGCGTCCAGGGCCTCGATCCGGGAGGAGTCGTCCTGCAGTTCGTCGTACCGGACCCGTGCGGTTTCAGCCCACACCAGCACTTCGTCGATGGTGGGTGCGTATTTGCGGACCAGCTTGGCCAGGGCGGCCCTGCGGTCTTCGATTTCGGCCAGCCGTTCCGGCCCCTCCGAGTCGAGTCCTGCCTGGTAGCTGGCAAGTTCGGTGGCGATGTCGTTGAGCAGGAAACCGACTTCGGCCAGCCGCGCGGCGGCGGACCCGAGCTCGGCGTCGTGCTCTGCCACATGCTCCAGGGTGCGCTTGGCAGCATCCACCAGGGTGGTCGCATCGCCCGCTTCGCCAAAGTCCTCGGCGATCAGGGCCTGGTGAGCGGTGCTGGCGGCGATCCGCAGTTCTTCGACGTTGGCGAGCTTTACGGCCTCGGCTTTCAGGAGCTCGTCCTCGCCCGGTTGAGGGTCCACGCCGTCGATCTCCGCGAGGGCGGCCTCCAGCGATTCAGCTTCCCGGAGCCTGTCCCGGGCGGCGCTGCGCAGGTTGTCGAGCTCGGCCTGGCTGGCCTTCCACCGGCCATACAGGTCCTGGTAGGCGGCCAAGGGACCGGCAAGGGTCTCACCCGCGAATTTGTCCAGGGCTTCGCGCTGTGCTGTGGCGCTCTTGAGCCGGATCTGGTCCGATTGGCCGTGCACCACCACCAGCGACTCGCCGATCTCGGCCAGGACGCCCACCGGAGCGGCGCGGCCGCCCAGGAACGCACGGCTGCGTCCGTCCGCACCCAGGCGGCGGGCCAGGATCAGCTCAGCGCCGTCGTCGAACTCTTCTGCTTCCGCTCCGGCGTCAAGGGCGCGGGCGATGGCGGGGTGCCCGGGCTCAAGCTTCAGGACTGCCTCGGCCGTGGCGCTCTTCGCGCCGCTCCTGACGGCGCCGGCATCCGACCGGGCACCCAGCAGGAGGCCGACGGCGGTGACCACCATGGTCTTGCCGGCACCGGTTTCACCGGTCACCACGCTCAGCCCCGGGCCCAACGGCAGCGTTGCGTCGGTAATGACGCCCAGATCGCGGATTCTCAGTTCTTCAATCATGGATTCACTTCGCAGTCGACGGATCGGGGTCGCCGCCGGCGCCGTCCGGCTCCAGGACCTGCAGCGGCGGCATGGCCCGTGGCGTGCGTACCAGCGGGATCGGGCCGGTGTGGACGGCATCGGCTTTGGGCACGGGGCCGCGCCAGCCGTGGATGGGCAGTTCGAACTTGCGGACCAGGCGGGCGGAGAAGGGGGTCTGGTGGGTGCGGGCCAGACGTACCGGGGTGGCGGACTTGGTCACCTCTACGCGGGCACCGGGCGGCAGGTCAACCGAGCGCCTGCCGTCACACCAGAGCACGCCCTGCGCGTCGGTCCGGCCGAGCACCTCGACGGCGAGCCTGGACCGGGGCGAGACGACCAGGGGCTTTGCGAACAGCGCGTGTGCGCTGATGGGCACGATCACCAGGGCTTCCACTTCCGGCCAGACCACGGGCCCCCCGGCTGAGAACGCGTACGCCGTGGAGCCGGTGGGGGTGGCCACCACGATGCCGTCGGAACCGAAGGACGTGAGCGGACGCTCATCGACCTCGGTGACGACTTCGAGCATCCGTTCGCGGTTGGCCTTCTCGATGGCTGCCTCGTTTAAAGCCCAGGTGTGCCAAATCTTTTGTCCGCGGACCCACACCTGGACGTCGATGGTCATCCGCTCTTCGACCGTGTATTCACGGCTGGCAATCCATTCGACGGTCTGGGCCAGGTCCGCCCGTTCGCTTTCGGCCAGGAAGCCGACGTGTCCCAGATTGACACCCAGCAGGGGAACGTCCACCTCGCGGACCAGTTCGGCGGCGCGCAGGATGGTTCCATCGCCGCCGAGGACCATGACGAGTTCGACGTCGGGCAGTTGGACATGGTCGTGGAGGACCTCCACGGGCTGGGCCAGGTGGCCGAAAAACCGCTCCATGTCGTCCAGTTCGGACTCCAGCATGACGGGGACGATGCCCGACGCGTGCAGCAGTGCACAGGCTTCCCAGGCAGCCTTCAGTGATTCCTCGCGGCCGGTGTGGGCAAGGACCAATACACGCCTGCTCATCAGGTTCCGCTCTCTAGTGGTTCGGCCAGATTTGTCCGAGCAACGCAGCGGCTGCTGCCTCTCGCTCTTCGATCTTAGGCAACTCTTGGGTGTTCCTGCGTTTTATCCACAGGAAGTATTCGACGTTGCCATCCTGTCCCGGAAGCGGGCTGACCGCCAGCCCACACAGGTCCAGCCCGGCGTCGAGCGCTGCCATCGCGACTTTCTCGACGGCCAGCCTGCGTTCGCGCTCCGACGTAACCACGCCCGTCCTGCCCAGGCGGTCCTTGCCGATCTCGAACTGCGGCTTCACCATGAGCACCAGGTCGCCGCCGGGTTCGGTGCAGGCCGCCAGCGGCCGCACCACGAGGGTGAGGGAAATGAAGGAGAGGTCGGCGACCGTCAGGGCGCACGTCCCGCCGATGTGCTCCGGCGCCATGTACCGGACATTCATTCCCTCGTGGACTGCCACGCGCGGGTCGCTGCGCAGCTGTGGCACCAACTGGTCGTGTCCGACGTCGACCGCCACCACGTGCGCGGCCCCGCGGCGGAGCAGGACGTCGGTGAAGCCGCCGGTGGAGGCACCGGCGTCGAGGCACCGCTTGCCCTGGATGCTGATGGCCGGGAAGGCGTCGAGGGCACCGGCCAGCTTGTGTCCGGCACGGCTGGCGTAAACATCCTGCTGATCGTGCGCGACGGCGATGTCCCGGCCGTCATCGATTTGGAGGGACGCTTTGGCCAGGACCTGGCCGTCGGAACTGACCTTGCCCTCCGCGATGAGCGACGCCGCGTGGGTGCGCGACCGGGCCAGGCCGCGGGCTACCAGTGCCTGGTCGAGGCGCACGGGCATCAGGCGCTGCCACCGGCGGGAGCGCTGGCGGCGTGTGCGCCGTCTGCGGAGTCTCCGCGGGTGGGGTCGGTGTTCAGCGCGGCCAGCAGATCATCGTGAAGCCGGTTGTACAGGTCCTCGTGATCGGCAGCCGCAAGCCGCGGGATTTCCTTCAGCCGGTGCATGGCCTGCGCCACCTGTGGATCAGGGATGTCCTGTCCGTCGGCCTGCGGCCATTCAGGAGCAGGCTGGGCTGGCACGTTGTCCGGTTCGGTCAGCTCAGTCATGAAACCATCCTAATGATCCATCCACACCAGCTTGGGCGCCTGCGCTGACGATGCGTCCGGTGTAGCAGCCCACCACGCGGCGCATGCTGCCCGCCAGGAATCGAGGTTGTCCTTGCCGCCAATGATGCCCACGGCACCGTTGGCCACGCGCGCCGTCGCCTGGCCGCACGCGTAAGTGCCGTCGTCGTGCGTCACGTCCGGGTACGGCTGGTGCAGCCCGGCGAGGTCTTCGATGATGTAGTCCGGACGCTCCGCAGACCTCGCCGCGAGGATGCTTTCGCGGGTGTCGACGCCGGTCAGGACTGCGACGGTGGCAAACCCTGCGTTGTTGCCGCCCAGGATGTCCGTGTCCAGGCGGTCCCCCACCACCAGGGGGCGCTCGGCCCCGAGCCGCTTGGCGGCCGAGTGGAAGAGCGGAGCCTCAGGTTTGCCGGCGACTTTGGGCTGCTGCTTGGTGGCCGCGGCGACGGCGGCCACCAGGGTCCCGTTCCCGGGCGCGATGCCGCGGGCCTGCGGAATGGACATGTCGGTGTTTGTTGCCACCCAGAGTGCACCGGCGGACACCACGTAGGCAGCCTCCGCGAGGTCCTTCCAGCCGATGGACGGGCTGAAGCCCTGGACCACGGCCACCGGTTCCTCGTCCTGGCTGCCCACGGGTACCAAGCCCACGAGCTCTACTTCGCTGGCCAGCGCGGAGCTGCCCGTGATGAGGACCCGTGATCCGGTGGGAAGCAGCGAGGCAAGCAGGTCCGCCGCCGCCTGGGACGAGCTGACCACCTGGTTGTCCTCCGCGGGGGCACCGAGCTCGCGAAGGTGCCCCGCCACCTCCGCCGGTGAGCGCGAGGCGTTGTTCGTCACGTAGCCCAGCCCGATACCGAGCCCGGAGAGCTGTTTCAGCGCATCGACGGCTCCCGGGATGGCGTGCGGGCCGGCGTAGACCACGCCGTCCAGGTCTGCCAGGAGCGCATCGAAGCGGGAAACCAGGGAAACGTCACCCATCCGTGGTCAGTCCTCCCGGCGTTCGTCGTTGTGCTCGGCGTGGCCTGCGCCGTCGTGTTCTTCGTGGCCTTCTTCCGATGAGTCGGTATCGAGCTCGTCCTCTTCCACGGAGTCCTGGTCCGACTCGGCGTCGTCCGAGGTGAAGTAGTCGGCGTCCTGGTCGTCGAGGTTGCTGTCCTGGGCAGCCTTGGCCTCTACGTCGCTGGCGTTGTCGGCCGAGGGGCCAACGGACGGTGCTGCCGGGGCGTCAGCGTTGTCCGGCTTGGACGCAGCTTCCAGGAGCCTGCGGCGTTCGGCTTCTTCCCGGGCTTCTTCCTCTTCGTCCCAGCCGAGATCGATGATTTCGGGTTCTTCATCGACGCCCTGGCCGAGGGCGTTCTCCGCAACGACGGCCTGCCTGCTCCACTTCCCGGACTCATCCTGGCGGCCAACGGCCGCGAGGGCGTCGGCGTAGGCGCGGAAGAGCCGCGGGCTGTAGGAGAAGGCGCGGTTGATGTCCAGCTGGGGGATCTCAAGTTCGGCTACAGCGGCATCCAGCTGGCCGAGATCGGTCCGGGCGCCGGCAGCCACGATGGCCAGTTCCACCTTGCCGGGTGCGTCCAGATCCTGGGCTTCCTCGGAACGGGCTACATCCAGTGCCCTGTCCGGGCGCCCCAGGCCCCGTTCGCAGTCGGCCATGACCGGGAGGTGCACGTTGGAGCCACTGATCCGGCGGAAGGTACGGAACTCGCGGAGCGCCTCACCGTAATGCCCGGCGGCGTAGGCGGTCAGCCCCACCGCTTCACGGACAGCAGCGAGCCGTCCACCGCGCCGGCTGGCTGCGAGGGCATGCTGGAATGCCAGCTCGGGCTCCTCGTCAATCAACCGGCCGGCCATCACCAGGTGGCGCGCCACCCACTCAGCGCTCTTCGGCTCAAGGGTCTTGATCTGGTGGTGGGTGGCGCGGTCCAGTTCCTTGCCCGTGACGTCCTCATCGATTTCCGGCGAACGTTCGCGGTCCGGCCGGTTGGCGCTGCGGAGATCGGCCGCGTTCGGCACGCGGACGGGGCGCTCATCCTGGCGGTCACGGCCAAAACTGCGGGGGCCGGAGCCGCCACGGCCGGACTCGGCACGGGAATCTGCACGATCGAAACTGCGTGGCGCCCGGTCCTGCCGGTCTCCGAAGGGCTTGCGGTTGTCGCCGCCGAAACCGCGACGATCTCCATCACCGTCACGACGCGGACGATCACCGAACGGCTTCCGGTCACGGTCACCGCCGGCACCACCACTGAACCCCCGACGGTCACCCTCACCATCACGACGCGGACGATCACCAAACGGCTTCCGATCACGATCACCAAAAGGCTTCCGATCCCGGTCACCGAAGGGTTTCCGGTCACGGTCACCGCCGGCACCACCACTGAACCCCCGACGGTCACCCTCACCATCACGACGCGGACGATCACCAAACGGCTTCCGATCACGATCACCAAAAGGCTTCCGATCCCGGTCACCGAAGGGTTTCCGGTCACGGTCACCGCCGGCACCATCACTGAACCCCCGACGGTCACCCTCACCATCACGACGCGGACGATCACC
>NZ_JARVSF010000041.1 GCF_030209355.1 Pseudarthrobacter sp. fls2-241-R2A-127 | reverse complement strand
CAGAGCATTCGACTGTTAATCGAAGGGTTGCTGGTTCAAGTCCAGCAGGAGGAGCTTATATCCCCGTTCCGGCCTCCGGAACGGGGATTTTGTTTCCCCGGGAGGGCCGTTTGGGCCCGGAATACCGCCGATTTCCCATGGGCAGGAATCCTTTGCTAATGTCATACCTGCTTCATTCCTCCTTAGCTCAATTGGCAGAGCATTCGACTGTTAATCGAAGGGTTGCTGGTTCAAGTCCAGCAGGAGGAGCGCAACGAAAAATCCCTGTTCCTCCCGTTGGAGGAGCAGGGATTTTTTTCTGTCCGCAGCCCGGTCTAGATACGGCCGCGGGTCAGACGAAGTCCATTTCCACCTGCAGGAACCGTTCGGCCTCCGCGATGGCCGCAGTGAAGGCCTCGTTCTCCGTGGGCGACTTCCGGGGATCGCGCGGGTTCCATTCGTGCGGGGCGGAGTGGATGCGGACAAAGCCTGCATCCGGCGGGGCGTAGAAGATCCCGAACCGCTGCACCGGCCACTCCGGCGAAGTCTCGGGCGCCACCAGCAGGGCGGCGTTGAAGGCGGGATTGAACCACTGGGCGATGGGCCGGCGGCGGTCCTCGGTGAACAGTCCCGCGGCGTACAGCGCCGCTGACTGCTGGCCGGCCTGGGCGCACAGGCGCTCCCACCACAGTGGCAGGATCCGGGCGTCGCACCGTTGCCATGTGGCCGGAAGTGGCGGTTGGTTCTGCCAGTTGGGCACGGCAGTATTTTATCGCGCGAAGGCGCAAGACGGCAGGGAGGAGCGTTGGTTGCCGGGCCGGGCAGTCAGCGCCGTTTCCGCGGCCCCGGGTTGATCCGGTACAGCAGTGCCGCGCCGGCCAGCGTGCCCAGGATGATGCCCCAGGCCGGGTTGCCCACGGCCCGGCCGGCAAAATAGCCGACGACGGCGCCAAGCACGGCGCCCAGGAAGAGTCCCCGTCCGTTGCGGTGCGGTTTTCGGCTCATTGGCGGCCTTTCCTGGTTGGCATTTAGTGGATAGAGGGGACCGTGCGCGGGCGGACAACCAGCCACAAGGCCCCGATGGCCAGCAGGATGCAGGCGGCCTGTACCGAGCCCATGGGTGCTGCACTGGTAATGCCAAGCCACCCCACCACGGGGGAGATGAGTCCTGCCATAAGGAACGTGGCCGCGCCCAGCAGGGATGCAGCCGTTCCCGCCTGGGCCGCGTGCCCGGCCAGTGCCAGCACCTGGACGCAGGGGAACATGAAACCCGTCCCCATGATGTAGAACCACAGCGGGATCATCACGCCCCACAGGCCCAGGCCCACCCGGTCGAACACAACGATCAGCAAGGCCATCAGGAACATCCAGGCCGTGGCGCAGGCCAGGATCCACTGCGGCGGGACGATCCGGATCAGGCGCGAACTTGTTTGCACGCTGGCCACGATGCCCAGGGAGTTGATGCCGAAGAGCAGCCCGTATTGCTGGGCCGAGAACCCGAACACGTTCTGGAACAGGAAGGGGGACGCCGACAGGTAAGTGAAGAGGCCGCCGAAGTTGAAGCCGGCCACCATCAGCAGCCCCACAAAGATGCGGTCGCTGAACAGCGTCTTGTAGCGCTGCCCGGCTGTCATGCCGCTTTGGCCCCGCTTCTCCGGCGGAAGCGTCTCGCGCACCAGCAGCAGCGCGGCCACGATGACCAGGGTTCCGTAGGTGGCAAGGAACACGAAAATTCCGGGCCAGGGCATCACCAGGAGCAACTGCGAGCCGATCACGGGTGCCAGGATGGGCGCCAGGCCGTTGACCAGGGACATCCGCGAAAACATCCGCACCATGGCGTACCCGGAGAACAGGTCGCGCACCATGGCCATGGCCACTACGCCGCCGCCGGCCGCGCCGACGCCCATCAGTACGCGGAAAATTCCCAAGGTGGTGATGTCGGTGGACAGGGCCGCACCCAGGGACGCTGCGATGTGAACGGCGGTGGCCAGGATGAGGGGAGTCCTGCGGCCAAACTTGTCGCTGAACGGCCCTACCACCAGCTGCCCGAACGCAAAACCCACAGTGGTGCCGGCCAGCGTCAGCTGCACCTGCGCCTCCGTCACCCCGAGGCTTGCCTCCAGCGCAGGAAAGGCAGGCAGGTACAGGTCGATCGTGAACGGACCCAAGGCCGTCAGGGCGCCCAGGAGGAGGATGTACAGAAGCTTCCGGCGGCGGGTCAACAGGTCGCCTGGATTGGGGGCATTGGTCACGGTCACCAATCCTAGGCCCGGTGGGGGAGGTTTTTTCAGCGTTGTAGGCCGCGCCGCCCGGCAAGCCCCGGAGTTCGCCCTGAACCTGAATGGTAGTTTGGGTGGCGTGGACTGTGCGGCTGCACATTTCCGCAGTACAACGCAGGCAGTATCGACCCAGACGACCAGTAAGGCGGAACCGATGAGTGGACGTCACAGCGGGCGCACCAGTTCCGGATTGCGCATCACCGCGCTGCCGGGGACGGCACGACTCCTATTCAGGTTGGCCCCACGCCAGCTCAATGACGAGATCGCCTTCGCCAAGATCGAACTCAAGCGCAAGGGCATCCAAGTGGGGGTGGCCGCAGCGTTCTTCGCCGTCGCCCTGGTCTTCCTGGCGTTCCTGGTGGTGGGCCTGATCGTCGCCGCCATCATGGGGCTGGCCACCATCATGCCCGCTTGGCTGGCCGCGCTCCTGGTGTCCGCCGCCTTCCTGGTCATCGCCCTGGCAGGCGGCCTCGTTGGCCTTGCCAGGTTCAAGAAAGCCATGCCGCTGGTGCCGGAAGAAACCATCCGCGGCATTAAGTACGATCTCGGCGTCGCCCGCGAAGGATCCGCCTTCAACCCCGCCGTCCTGGATCCTGACAGCCCCGAAGCAAAGGCCGCGAAGGCTGCCAAAGCCGAAGCCGCCGCCAAGGCCAAGGCCGAGAAGGAAGCCAAGGCTGCCCAGCACGACCAGGAATTCCCGCACGCGTCCGAGCCGGAGCTGGCCCGCCGGCTCAGCCAGCGCCGCCACCACCTCGCGGAGGTCCGGGATGAACTCGGCACGGAGCTGGACCTCAAGACGCAGGCCCGGTACCTGCTGGCCGCCGCGCAGGTCAAAGCCCGGGAAGGCCAGGTGCTCGCCGCGCGCGGCGCCGACGCGGCCGGGCAGCGGGTTGCCGCCGTCGCCGATTCCGCGAACCTGGCACGACGCTGGAAGCCGCTGGCCGCTTTCGCAGCTGCCGGTACCGTCCTGGTGGTGCTGCTCCGCCAGCTCCTGCGCTCCAACCAGGCCTGAACAGGCCAGTACCGCACAACCGAAACACCGCGACGCGGCGCAACAGCAAGGAGAGGGGGACGGGTGAGGTTCATTGGTGCAGGTGCCCGCCCCGGCCACCCCTTGGTGGACCACGACCGCGTGTTCACCATCCCCAACCTGCTCACCGTGGTGCGGTTCATGGGCGTTCCGCTCTTCATCTGGCTCGTCCTGGCCCAACGGGAGTACGGTGCCGGCGTGATCGTCCTGGCGGTCATGGCCGGAACGGATTGGATCGACGGCTACATTGCGCGCCGGTTCGACCAAGCCTCCAAGCTCGGCCGTGTCCTGGATCCCATTGCGGACCGGCTGGCCCTGCTCGCCGTCGCTGTCACCCTGGTGATTGCCGGCGTCGTGCACTGGCTCTACCTCGCCGCGCTGGTGGTACCCGATGCCATCCTGCTGGTCCTCACGCTCTCCCTCTTCCACGGCCATCCCGACCTCCCCGTCAGCGTCGTGGGCAAGGTCAGGACCGGCCTGCTCCTCCTCGGTACGCCGCTGCTGCTCCTGTCCCGCCTGGACACCGGCGCCGCGGACCAACTCCTCATTGCCGCATGGGTGGTCCTGGGCCTGGGCCTGGTTGGCCACTGGATTGCTGCCTACAACTATTTTTGGGCGATGCTGCGCAAGGGCCGAGAGGCCGAAGAACACCACGGCGGTAACGGCTGATGGTGTGGTTCGCCGTCGCGCTGGCGGTCCTTGGCGCCTTCTGCCTGGCCCTTGGCGCCCAGCGGCAGGGGAGCGCGGTCAAGGCGGACACCGGCGGGCTCGCGCTGAGCTCCAACGGTTTCCTCCGCCTGCTCCGCAATCCCCGGTGGATGTTCGGGCTCCTGCTGCTGTGCACCGGCATGGCCATGAACGCCGTAGCGCTGGTGTCCGCACCGCTCACGGTAATCCAGCCCATCGGTGCCATTGCGCTGGTCATCACCACCATCGTCAACGCCCGCGACCAGGACCTCACCATCAACCGCGCCACGGCCGTCTCCATCGCCGCCTGCGTCACAGGATCGGCGCTCTTCGTCCTCCTGGCGGTCAACGTCACCCAGGAAAGCCACCACGTCAGCCCAGCGGACGAGCTCACCATTGTGCTGCTCCTGGCACTGGCGGTCGGGCTCTTCGGCACGCTGGCAGTGACGTTCAAGCACCGGATGAACGCGTTCGTCTACATCCTGGGTGCCGGCATCCTGTTCGGCTTCGTGGCCGTCCTGACCCGGATCATCGGCAAGCACCTCCTGGACCCCAACGGGCTTTTCCTGTTGAACGTGCAGTGGTATTCGGTGGTGGCCATCATCGCGGCCGGCGGCCTGGGCTCCTGGTTCGTCCAGAACGCGTACTCCACCGGCCCTCCGGACCTGGTGATCGCCGGACTCACGGTGATCGACCCCATGGTGGGCATAGCCATCGGCGTCATCATCCTGGGCGAACTACGCCCGGACGTCCACGCCGTCATGGCCATCGCGATGGGAACGGCGGCGTGCCTTGCTATCGTTGGGGTTATCGCCCTTTCCCGGCACCACCCGGAGGTCACCAAGCGTAAGAAAGACGCGCGTAAGGCCGCCGGCAAACCGACCCAATAGCCCTTTCCGCACAGACCAGCAATCCCACGAGGCCGTGCGCCACCTGCGCCGGCGGCCAACCGTGCTGTCAGTTCCACGCTGCCCGCACCGTGACCATCAGGAGTACTCCATATGACCACGCCAGCCGACCAGCGACCCCTGACCATCCTGATCGCCGCGGATACCTACCCGCCGGACGTCAATGGCGCCGCCCAGTTCGGATACCGGCTGGCCAAGGGGATGACCGCCCGGGGACACAACGTCCACGTCCTCGCGTCCCGCGACAGCAAGGGAAAGAGCTTTACCGAATTCCGGCCGGAAGGAACCGTGCACCGGCTCCGCTCGCACCGGGCTTTCACCCACGAGACTTTCCGCATCTGCTTTCCTTGGGAGATCAAGAAGGAAATCAGCCTGCTTTTCGACCGGGTCAAGCCGGACGTGGTGCACATCCAAAGCCACTACATGATTGGCGAGCACGTCCTCTATGAGGCCGTGAAACGCGGCATCCGGGTGGTGGCCACCAACCACTTCATGCCAGAGAACCTCAACCCCTTCCTGCCGTTCCCGCAGTGGTTCAAGGACATCATCGGCCGGGTCTCCTGGAAGGACATGGGCAAGGTCATGGGCCAGGCCGACGTTGTCACCACGCCCACGCCGCTGGCCGCCAGGGCCATGCACGAGCACGCCTTCCTGCGCAAAGTCCTGCCGCTGTCCAATGGCATCGACTCCGCCGCCTACGAACTCCAGCCCGGCGAGCAGATTGAGCCGCATGCCCACCCCATGGTGCTTTTCGCCGGCCGACTCGCCGAGGAAAAGCACGTCGACGTGCTCATCGAAGCCGTTGGCAAGACTCCGCCGGAACTCAACGTGCACCTTGAGATCGTGGGAGGCGGCGAAGTGCGGCCTGCCCTCGAGGACCTGGTGCGGCGGCTGGGGCTTGGCGGCAGGGTGAAGTTCCTGGGGCTGGCCAGCGACGACGAACTGCGCCGGGCCTACATTGCCGCCGATCTCTTCTGCATGCCCGGAACTGCCGAACTGCAGTCGCTGGTGACCCTCGAAGCGATGTCCGCTTCCACCCCCGTGGTCCTCGCCGATGCCATGGCCCTGCCGCACCTGGTGCGTGATGGCGAGAACGGTTACCTCTTCACGCCCAACGACAGTGACGACCTCGCCAAGAAAATCACCCAGGTGCTGGAACTGCCCGAGGATGAACGGCGCGCCATGGGCCGGGCCAGCCGGCAGATGGTGGAGCCCCACAGCATCCAGGGGACCCTGCAGACCTTTGAGGACCTTTACCGCGGCGCCACCTACGAGGACAAAGTGGTCTGAACCCTATCCGGGGTTTGCTAGAGTGTTTCTGCCCTGCCGGAGCGCGGCGTCAGTGTCAGCTCCCGGGGCCGCTGGGGGCTATAGCTCAGCTGGTTAGAGCGCGGGACTCATAATCCTAAGGTCCTCGGTTCAAGTCCGAGTAGCCCTACGCCACGGTAAGACCGCGGCCGACGATCCTTGTCGGCCGCGGTCTTCTTGGTTAATGGGGAACCGTCAGTTATGTTACTTACCAGTAACATACCTGGCCGCCGCCGCGGTCCGGTCAGCGCTGATCACCAAAGAAGGTACCCATGCCCGCCTCTGCAGCCGATCCCCGTGAGCTTCCGTACGCCGACGGCGACTTCTTCGCCTTCGAGCAGCTTCTCTCCGACAAGGAACGGGACCGGCTGGCCGAAGTCCGGGACTTCCTGGCGCGCGAAGTCCGCCCCATCGCCGTGGATTGCTGGAACCGCGGGGAGTTCCCGATGGACCTGGTGCCCAGGCTCGCCGACCTGGACCTGGTCAGCCCCGTCAGGCGGCAGGGCTACTCCAACCTCTTCGCCGGCATGCTGCACGCCGAGGCCACCCGGGCCGACGCCTCCATCGCCACCTTCCTGGGCGTGCATGACGGGCTGTTCACCGGCTCCATCGAACTGCTGGCATCCCCGGAACAGCAGGACGAGTGGCTGCCCGACATTTACTCGCTGAAGAAGATCGGCGCCTTCGGCCTGACCGAACCGCTGGGCGGCAGCGACGTTGCCGGTGGAACCCGCACCACGGCACGAAGGGACGGCGGACAGTGGATCCTCAACGGGGCAAAGCGGTGGATTGGCAACGCCACCTTCTCGGACTGGGTGGTGGTGTACGCCCGCGACGAGGCGGACAACCAGGTCAAGGGTTTCATGGTGGACACCACGCTGCCAGGCTTCAGTGCCGCAAAGATCGAAAACAAGATTTCCCTCCGCACGGTCCAGAACGCCGACATCGTCCTGGAAGACGTGGTGGTCCCGGATCACTTCAAACTGGCCAACGCCAACAGCTTCCGCGACGTCAACAAAGTGCTGAAGGTTACCCGCCTGGCCGTTGCCTGGCAGGCCGTGGGACTCCAGTTGGCGGCGTTCGACGTTGCCCGGCGCTATGCGGTGGAGCGTCAGCAGTTCGGCCGGCCGCTGGCCTCCTTCCAGCTCGTGCAGGACCAGCTGGTGCGGATTCTCGGCAACGCGGTCAGCTCCATGGGCATGATGGTCCGGTTGTCGCAGCTGGAGGACGCCGGCGTGGCCAAGGATGAGCAGTCCGCACTTGCCAAGGCTTTCACCACCGCGCGCATGCGGGAGAGCGTGGCGCTGGGCCGCGGCATCCTCGGCGGCAACGGCATCGTGACCGACTTCGAGATGGCCAAGATCTTTGCCGACGCCGAGGCCATCTACTCCTATGAGGGCACAGCAGAGATCAACACCCTGGTCACGGGCCGGGCCATCACGGGCATCTCGGCCATCGTGTGATCGGGCGCCGGCCGCCGGTTGCGGTGCTCCCGTCGGGGTGCGCGGGCCGGCGGTGCTCGGGTCAGGGTGCGCGGGCCGGCGGCTGCGGGACTCTCCTCAGGGTGCCCGGGCCGGCGGTGCTCCGGTCAGGGTGCGCGGGACAATGGGAGCAGGATGGACGGGCGCAGGTCCAGGACGAACTGGAGTGGATTGACGTACTCTTCCCCCTCCCTGACGCCCCAGTGCAGGCAGTTCACGGCGGGGCAATGACCCGGGACCACCGTGCCAATCACCTCGCCGGCGCCTACCGGGGTACCTTCTGCCAGTGTGCTCTCCACCGGTTCGAAGCTGCTCCGGAGGCCGCCCCCGTGGTCTATGGTGATCACCGGCCGGTCCACCACGATGCCCACGAAACTCACAGTCCCGGGCGCAGGTGAGAGAACGCCGGTCCCGGACGCTGCCGCTTCAAGGTCCACGCCCCGGTGCCCGTTGAGCCACGGTTTCGGCGGCGGATCGAAGCCCCGGACCACAGGCGGGCGGGGAGCCAGCGGCCAGCGCCAGGAGGGCCGGGCGTCCGGCCGGCCCGCCGTCGTCGGCAGTTCTGCCTGTCCGGAGAAGGCTGCGGGGGCCGGGATGCCGGTGGTGATCGACGCCCGCGGAATGCCTTGGCCGGCGGAGGCGATGGAGGCCGGGAGCAGCAGGAAAGCGGCCAGCAGGAGTGATGACTTCATGGCACCAGCCTGCCCCGGTGTGCCGCGCTGCGGCAGGGTCGCTTCTGGCTATGTGGACAACGGCCGGGCAGGCAGGCGGTGTCCGGCGCGCAGGGGTCCCTGTAGTACACTTGGTGGAGCAGTTTGCTGCGCCCTCAACGCTTCCCGCCCCAGTGGTTCACCCCCGCGGTGCACGCCCCTGTCCGGATTGCGTCGGCACATCTCATTCAGGAGTGTGGGGGAGCAGCGGCTGACTACGCGCATCCAGGCCTTCGAGACCCAACGCCACGGCGTTGACCTTGGAGGACCGGGTTTCCTGCGGTCAGGGCTTTCGTCCTGATGGGAAGGCCGGAAGATGCCAGGAGCAGGGCCCGTCCGGGCCACGCTGAACAACCGTCAACTATTGGCAGGGTAAGAAGCCTTCGGGGTTTCTCATGAATGACCTGCCGGAAAATAAGGAGCGTCGGAATGCCCGTCGTAACCATGCGCCAGCTGCTTGACAGCGGCGTCCACTTTGGACACCAGACCCGCCGTTGGAACCCGAAGATGAAGCGATTCATCTTCACCGAGCGCAACGGCATCTACATCATCGACCTGCAGCAGTCGCTGTCCTACATCGACCGCGCCTACGAGTTCGTCAAGGCCACTGTTGCCCACGGCGGCACCGTGCTGTTCGTCGGTACCAAGAAGCAGGCCCAGGAAGCAATCGCAGAGCAGGCAACCCGCGTGGGCCAGCCCTACGTGAACCAGCGCTGGCTCGGCGGTATGCTGACCAACTTCCAGACTGTCGCCAAGCGCATCCAGCGCATGAAGGAACTCGAAGAGATCGACTTCGACGACGTCGCCGGTTCCGCGTACACCAAGAAGGAGCTCCTGCTCCTCAAGCGCGAACTGACCAAGCTCGAATCCAACCTCGGCGGCATCCGCAACCTGACCAAGGCTCCGTCCGTTCTCTGGGTTGTCGACACCAAGAAGGAACACCTCGCCGTTGACGAGGCCAAGAAGCTGAACATCCCGGTTGTTGCCATCCTGGACACCAACTGCGATCCCGACGAAGTCGACTTCCCGATCCCGGGCAACGACGACGCCATCCGCTCCGTGAACCTGCTGACCCGCGTTGTGGCCGACGCCGTCGCCGAGGGCCTCATCGCCCGCAACAACCGCGGCACCGGCGCCACCGAAGCTCCGGAAGAGCCCCTGGCCGAGTGGGAGCGCGAACTCCTCGAGGGCAACAAGGCAGAAGCCGCTGCTGCTCCGGCCGAGAACGCAGAAGCTCCGGCCGCCGAGGCTCCCGCTGCTGAAGCTCCGGCCGCCGAGGCTCCCGCCGAAGACGCCAAGTAACACACGTCAATCCGGATTCTCCGCGCTGTCCGCAGCCGGAGCTGCTGACAGGATGGCAGCCCACACCCGTGGGCTGCCGTCCTGTCGGTCCGTACACCACCAAACATTTCTAGACAGAGGGGTTCACATGGCGAACTACACTGCCGCTGACATCAAGGCCCTGCGCGAGCGCACCGGCGCCGGCATGATGGACGTCAAGAAGGCTCTTGACGAAGCCAACGGTGACGCCGAGAAGGCCATCGAGATCATCCGCATCAAGGGCCTCAAGGGCGCTACCAAGCGTGAAGGCCGCTCCACCGCCGAAGGCCTGGTGGCCGCCAAGGTCAACAACGGCGTCGGCGTCATGATCGAGGTCAACTGCGAGACCGACTTCGTCGCCAAGGCTGACAAGTTCATCCAGCTGGCAGACAAGGTCCTGGCCGTCGCCGTCGAGTCCGGCGCTGCCGACCTCGAGACCCTGCTGGCCACCGACGTCGACGGCAAGCCGCTGTCCGAGGTCGTCGTCGAAGAGGGCGCCATCCTGGGCGAGAAGGTTGTGGTCCGCCGCATCTCCCGCATCGAAGGTGCAACGGTCGACGCTTACCTGCACAAGACCTCCAAGGACCTCCCGGCCCAGGTCGGCGTGCTGTTCGCCGTTGACGGTGAAGGCGAAGCCGCAGCCACCGCTGCCCACGACGTCGCCGTGCACATCGCCGCGATGGCTCCGAACTACCTCACCCGTGAGGACGTTCCCACCGATCTCGTTGAGTCCGAGCGCCGCATCGCCGAAGAGACCGCCAAGGCTGAAGGCAAGCCCGAGGCAGCCCTCACCAAGATCGTTGAAGGCCGCGTGACGGGCTTCTACAAGGGCGAGGTCCTGGTCGACCAGGCATTCGCCAAGGACGCCAAGAAGTCCGTGGCACAGATCCTCGAAGAGGCCGGTGTCAAGGGAACTGCGTTCACGCGTTTCCGCGTCGGCTCCTAGTCGAAACTGCAAGGGGGTGGCCACTTCGGTGGCCGCCCCTTTTGCATGCGCCCAATTTGCTGGAATCGCAGCGGATAGCGCGGCCGGTTCCGAGCACGGGACCCGGCAGGATACCCTTTTTTCAGAATCACCAACGGGAAGGCATCATGGAAGCCGTCAACACTGACATGCATTCAGAGAAGAGCAAGCGGCGGGTCCTCCTGAAGCTCTCCGGCGAGGTCTTCGGCGGCGGGAAACTGGGTGTCGACCCCGAGACCGTCCGCGACGTCGCCAAGCAGATCGCCGCGGCCGTGCCGCAGGTTGAGGTGGCCATCGTGGTAGGTGGCGGCAACTTCTTCCGCGGCGCAGAACTGTCCCAGAGCGGGATGGACCGCTCCCGCGCCGACTACATGGGCATGCTGGGAACCGTCATGAACTGCCTCGCCTTGCAGGACTTCCTGGAGCAGGCCGGAGTGGAAACCCGCGTCCAGAGCGCCATCACCATGGGCCAGGTGGCGGAGGCCTACATTCCGCGCCGCGCCATCCGCCACATGGAAAAGGGCCGCGTGGTCATCTTCGGCGCCGGTGCCGGCCTGCCCTACTTCTCCACCGACACCGTGGCTGCCCAGCGGGCCCTGGAAGTCCACGCCGACGTCGTCCTGATGGCCAAGAGCGGGGTGGACGCCGTATACACGGCGGACCCCAAGAAGGACCCCAGCGCCGAGCGCCTGGAAACCCTCAGCTACGACGATGCGCTGCGCCGCGACATCCGGGTCATGGACCAGACAGCCATGACCATGTGCAAGGACAACGACCTCTCGATGGTGGTCTTCGGCATGGAAGGCGAAGGCAACGTCACCCGCGCCATCCTCGGTGAGAAGCTGGGCACGCTGGTCACCGCCTAGCTCCCGCTAGGATGATTTCAGGACAGTTCCGTCCCCGCCTGCGATGGCGGGGACGGAAACAGCAACAAAGAACCACGTGAGTGCACCCGGCGCGATCGGACTGCACCAGAACCGTCAGGAGAGACCGTGATCGAAGAAACCTTGCTCGAAGCCGAAGAAAAGATGGACAAGGCGGTAGAGGTAGCCAAGGAAGACTTCGCCTCCGTCCGCACCGGCCGCGCCAACCCCGGCCTCTACAACAAGGTCCTGGTGGAGTACTACGGATCACCCACGCCGCTGCAGCAGCTGGCGTCGTTCGCCATCCCGGACGCCCGCACCATCCTGATCACCCCGTTCGACAAGACCGCCCTGCGGGACATCGAACGCGCCCTGAGCGACTCCGAGGTTGGCGCCAACCCGTCCAACGACGGCAACGTCATCCGGATCACCATTCCTGAGCTGACCAAGGAACGCCGCAAGGAATACGTCAAGATCGTCAAGACCAAGGGCGAGGACGCAAAGATCTCCATCCGCAACATCCGCCGCAAGGCCAAGGAAACGCTGGACCGCCTGGTCAAGGACGGCGAAGCCGGCGAGGACGAAGGCAGCAGGGCCGAGAAAGAACTGGACAGCCTCACCAAGGCCCACGTGGACGGCATCGACGAGCTGCTCAAGCGCAAGGAAGCAGAGCTGCTCGAAGTCTGATGGGCCAGGCAGATCAGGCCCCCGCTTCACGGGCCCGCACACGGGGGAAGCAGCCCAGGAGCAACCCGACGCCGAAGGCCGGGCGGAACCTGCCCGCCGCCGTCGTGGTTGGCCTGGCCATGCTGCTGGGCGTGCTGGGCGGCCTGCTGTTCCTCCCGCTGGCGTTCGTGGCGATCGTCACCGCCTTCGCCGTCTTCGGCGTCTGGGAAATCTACCGGGCGCTGGAGGCCAACGGAACCAGGATGCCCATCGTGCCGGTAATGACCGGCACGGTGGCCCTGCCCTTCGCCGCCTACTTCGGCGGCATTGAGAGCCAGCTGTTCGCCCTGCTGCTCAGCGCCGTGGCCGTCCTGCTGTGGCGGTCAATCGAAAGTGCCGCAGGCTCGGCCAACAGCATCTTCGCCGGCGTCTTCACCCTGGGCTGGGTTCCGTTCTTCATAAGCTTCGCGGCACTGCCGCTGCACGCGGCCGGGACCATCCCGCTGGGGCTGTGGCCGGGCGGCCTCGCCCCCATCGGCGCCTGGGAGATCGCGGTCATGCTGCTGCTGGTGGTCTCCAACGACACCTTCGGCTACCTGGTGGGTGCGTCCATCGGGAAGCATCCCATGGCGCCCAAGATCAGCCCCAAGAAGTCCTGGGAGGGGTTCGCCGGATCGGCGGCCGGCGCCATGCTGATCGGCGTCCTGGCAGCCATCTTCGTGTTGGACAAGCCGTGGTGGGTAGGCGTGGTCCTCGCAGTGGGAACCGTGGCCGCATCCACTGCCGGGGATCTGGCCGAATCCATGGTCAAGCGAGAACTCGGGGTCAAGGACATGAGCAGCATCTTGCCCGGCCACGGCGGCGTGATGGACCGGCTGGACTCCATCGTCTTCGCCTCACCCGTGGCGTTCATCCTGTACGGACTCGTGGCGGGGGCCTGAGGCACGCCCTCCGGCGCGGGGGCAGCGAACAAACAACGGCCCCGCGCGGGCCAACGTGACACACAACGGGGCCAGACGGGTTGCACCCTCCCCGGCACCTTAAACTGGTGCGGAAGCACTACGGCTGAAGAGCATTGAAGGAATCGAAGTGGCATTGGACATTCATCGGCAGATCCCTGCGTCCTTTGAGCGCGTACAGCGCAGTGAGTACGGCTACAACGCCAAGCAGGTGGACCAGTTCCTCCAGCGGGCCCGGGTCTCGCTGGAAACCCCCGGGACCGCCGTGGACCCCGTCAACAGCTCCGACGTCAGGGCCGTATCCTTCGACCCCGTCAAGGGCGGCTACTCCGCCGCCGTGGTGGACGCCGCGCTGGACCGGCTGGAGGACGCTTTCGCCCGCCGCGAGCGGGATGAGCTGATCGCTGCCGGCGGCGAGGAAGCCTGGTTGCGTGAAATCGGCAGCCTTTCCGGCATCCTCCGCGGACGGCTGCACCGGCCGGACGGCGAGCGGTTCCGGCGGCCCGCCAAGAAGAAGGCCCGCAGCTACAACACGGCCGACGTCGACCGGTTGTGCGGCGAACTCGTCGCCTACCTCGAGCATGACAAGCCCCTGAGCGTGGACAGCGTCCGGCGCGCGGTCTTCCGCCCGGCCATTGGCCGCGAAGGTTACGAGGAATCTCAGGTGGACGCCTTCCTGGACCGGGTGGTCGAGCTGATGGCGGCCATCGACTAGCGAACAGCCCCCGGGACTGCCGGTCAGTCCCCGGCCGGCGGGGTGGGGAAGAGCGGGGTGTACCGCCGCCACACGTCCAGGTAGCTGCGGTAGCCGCGCACGGCGGATACCGCCAGGAACAAAGCCCCGCACACGGCCCCGGCAACCGTAGCCGGCCCGGTTCCCGCCCCCGCGAGCGTCACCAGCATGCCGGCAAAAATGGCAATCAAGGCAGCGTTCGCCGTCGTCATGAAAATCATGCTGCTCCCCGCCACATGGCTGAAGCTGCCCCGGTGGCCGAAGAAATAGTAGGTCTGCACTGAGCCTGCCTCGTCGTCGTGGGTGGACGCCATCAGGTACGGCGCCACGCCGGGGTCGAGGTCAACGTACGCGGCCCGGAGGCGGTTCATGGCCGTGACGTACATGAGGTCCTCATGGGCCACGTTCATGACCCGGAGCTGGGTCAGCAGGCCAATCGCGGTGTCGATGAACAGAACCACCACCGCGAGCAGCACAAATGAATCGGAAAATTTCGTTGCCTGTCCCACCAGGGCGACGCTGACCACGCTCGCGGACGTGAACGTCAGGAACATGCTGATCCGCGTCAGGACCTCGCTTTGCGCGGTGCTCCGGGACGCCAGCAGGCCCCAGTGTTCCGTGGCGAGCAGCTGAGCCCTGACGGAGGAAGGAACTGCGCCTTGCCGGCGGGAGGGGCCGCCGTCCTCGATGGACATGGCGTTATTGTCCACCCGATCACCGTTCGGTTGCCAGTGGCCTTTCCGGGGTGTGCAGGCGCGTCATGGTCCGCGGCATCGTTGCCGGAACACGGTGGGCCGTGGCCCGGGAAACAAGGACCATGACGGCGAAAGCCAGGGGCACGCTCCAGGCGGCAGGCTGGGCGAGCCACGCCGGCGTCTGCCCGGAACCGGCCAGCGCCAGTGAGCCGGCGGTCATCGCCCCGCCGCAGAGCACACCGCCGGTGACCATGCCGGCGATGGCTCCGGCGTCCGTCAGGCCCCGCCACCAGATGCCCAACAGGAGCACGGGGCACACCGTGGAGGCGGTGAACGCGAACACCAATCCCACGCTTCCAGCCAGGGCAAGGGAGTCGGTCATCAAGGCAAAGCCCAGCGGCACCACCGCGGAGACGACGGCGGCCCACCGGAACCCGCGCACGCTTCCGTCCAGGACGTCCTGGCTTATGACGCCGGCCAGGGAGACCACCAGGCCCGAGGTGGTGGAGAGGAACGCGGCGAAGGCGCCGGCCACCACCAGCGCGGAGAGCAGGCTGCCGGCCGTGCCGCCAATGAACTCGCCGGGAAGCCGCAGGACCATGGCGTCCGGCTGGCCAGAACGGGCCAGGTCCGGGGCGAACATCCGGGCCACCAGGCCGTACGCGGTGGGGAACAGGTAGAACACCGACAATAGACCCAGGACGATCAGCGTGGTGCGCCGGGCCGTGTGTCCGTCCGGGTTGGTGTAGAAGCGCACCAGCACATGTGGCAGCCCCAGCGTGCCGAACAGCAGTGCCACCAGGAGGGAAATGTTCTGGTAGAGGCCCGCGGGGGCGGTTCCGGCCGGGTTGACGTCCGCCGCACCCAGCGGTTGCGTGCCGTTGCCGGCGAGTACGGACACGATGAACAGGATGGGCACGGCCAGAGCCGTCAGCTTGAGCCAGTACTGGAACGCCTGGACGAAGGTGATGGACCGCATCCCGCCCGCCGCCACGGTGAGGCACACCACCACGACGACGGCCACGGACCCTGCCCAGGATGGCAGGCCTGTGGAGATGCGGATGGTCAGTGCCGCCCCGTGGAGCTGCGGCACGATGTAAAGCCAGCCAACCATCACCACCACCAGGCTGGTGACCCTTCTGACGGTCCGGGACGCGAGCCTGGCCTCGGTGAAGTCCGGGATGGTATAGGCCCCCGAGCGGCGCAGCGGGGCGGCGACGAAAAGCAGCAGCATCAGGTAGCCGGCCGTGTACCCCACCGGGAACCACAGGGCATCCGTGCCGGACAGCAGGATGAGGCCGGCCACGCCCAGGAAACTGGCAGCGGACAGGTATTCCCCGCCGATCGCGGACGCGTTCCACCAGGGGCGAACCGTCCGGGAGGCGACGTAGAAATCCCCGGTGGTACGCGAAATCCGCAGCCCGTAGAACCCGATGATGGCCGTGGCAAGGGACACCACCGTGACCGCCGTGATGGCGACGCCGGGGTTCATTGCCGCCCCACCGTGCCGTCCTGTGCCGCAGTGTTCATTGTTCGCCGGCCAGGTCGCGGTAGCGCGCCTCGTTCCGGGCCGCTGTCCTGACGTACAGCCACGCGCTCAACCCGATCACCGGGTAGATGCCCAGGCCCAGCAGGAGCCAGTCGAAAGGGATGCCGGCGATCCTGGTGTCGGCCAGGCCGGGAACCGCAACCAGGATCAGCGGGAACGCTGCAAGGATCAACAGGAAGCCGCCCGCAACCACCAGGGCCAGCCGCAGCTGCGACCTGATCAGGGACCGGACGAAAACCTGGCCTACCTCGGAGTCCTGGGCGGCTTCGCGTGATTCCAGCGGGCCTGGTCCGCCCCGCCCGGGGTTGCCGGGCGAGGCGTGCGGGGCGGTGACCCGGACCCTGGTCATGCGTGCGGCCTGATCCGGGTGGCTTCGAGCTTCTCGCGCACGATCGGCAGGTGGCGGCGGCTGATGGGCAGCCCCGCCCCGGCCACGGTCACGCGGGGCCCGTCGGCGGCCAGCTTCATTGAGGACACGTGCTTCAGCGCCACCAGGTAGGAGCGATGCGTCCGGATGAAACCGGCATCCGCCCACTGCTGTTCAAGGTCGGCCAGGGGCACCCGGATGAGGTAGCTGGCGTCGGCGGTGTGCAGGCGGGCGTAGTCGCCTTGCGCCTGGACATACGTGACGTCGTCGCGCCGGATCATCCTGGTGGTTCCACCCTGGTCCACCGTGATCATCTCCGGTGCACTGCCGCCGTCGCGCAGTTCGCTGATCCGCCCCACGGAGCGGGCCAGGCGTTCGGTGCGGACGGGCTTGAGCAGGTAGTCGACGGCGGCCAGTTCGAACGCAGCAAGGGCGTGGTCTTCGTCGGCGGTGACGAAGACGACGGCCGGGGGATTGCTGCTCCGGTTAATGAAGGCGGCGATGTCCAGGCCGGATACGGCGGGCATGTGGATGTCCAGGAAGACGGCATCGATGCCGCCGCCGGCCAGGGCTGCCAGGGCTTCCGCGCCGGACGTTGCCCGCAGCACTTTGCCGATGCGCTCGTCCCTGCCCAGGAGGAAGGCCAGTTCCTCAACGGCGGGCAGCTCATCATCAACGACGAGGACGTTAATCATGCTCCTAGGGTACTTCCAGCGGCGGGAGCAGCCTTACGCGTCACGGCCGGGCTGGGATTTGGGCACCCGCATGGTGATCAGGGTTCCCTCGCCCGGCGCCGTTTCCACCACCAGCCCGTGGTCGTTGCCGTACACCTGCCGGAGCCGGGCGTCGACGTTCCGCAGCCCCACGTGGTCCCCGTCGGTATGGCCGGCCAGCACGGACCGGAGCTGTTCGGGATCCATCCCCACGCCGTCGTCCTCGATGGTGACTTCGGCGAAGGCGCCGGCGTCCTCGGCGGTGATGCTGATGTGTCCGGGCCCTTCCTTGGCCTCGAGACCGTGCCGGACGGCATTCTCCACCAGCGGCTGCAGGCTCAGGAAGGGGATGACGGTGCTGAGGACCTCGGGGGCCACGCGCAGGCTGACCTGGACGCGTTCGCCGAAGCGGGCCCGCTCCAGCAGCAGGTAGCGGTCGATGCAGCGGAGCTCCTCGGCAAGGGTGGTGAAGTCCCCGTGCCGCCGGAAGGAGTACCGGGTGAAGTCGGCGAACTCCACCACCAGTTCCCTGGCCCGCTCCGGGTCCGTATTGATGAACGAGGCGATGGCGTTCAGCGAGTTGTAGATGAAGTGCGGGCTGATCTGCGCGCGCAGCGCCCGCACCTCCGCCTCCATCAGCAGGGTGCGGGAGGCATCCAGCTCCGCGAGTTCCACCTGCACCGCCACCCAGTCAGCCACTTCACCCGTGGCCCGGACCAGTCCTGCGCCGGCGGTGGGAGCGAACGCCGCGACCGCGCCCACCACCCGGGTGCCGGCCCGCACCGGGGCGATGACTCCGGCCAGGGGGCCGCCGGTTCCCTCCGCGCCGGGCGGAAGCACGGCCGCCCGGCCTGATTCGATGGCTCCGGCGGCGAGCTCCATCAGCCGCGGCCTGATCTCCTCGGCTCCGCCGTCCCACGCCAGCACGCCGGACGTGTCCGTAATGGCCAGGGCGTCGCAGCCCAGCAGGGAGCGGAGCTGGCGCCCGGCCTTCGCGGCACCTGCCGGGTTCAGGCCGCGGCGCAGGTGCTGGCCGGCCTGGGAGGCGGCGTGCAGGGTGTGGTAAGTGGCGCGCTCCGCGTCGGTGCCCAGCTCACGGAACGAGCGGAGCACCTTCAGGCCAACGCCGACGACGACGGCAATGGCCATGGCGATCACCGCCACTGCGGCGGCGGTCAGGAGGGGGGAGTCCGGCATGGTGCCCAGCGTAGCGGCGGGTGCCGTTTGCCGCAGCATCGCAGCCGTTGAGCGACCCCGCGCCGCGTGGTTCTGGAATACCGCACCTGACAGGCCGCAGAGTGATTGCAGTCACATCTGCGGTTTCCCTGGCAGTGTTCCGGCAGTCTCCTGCCGCAGGCCCTGCCGCCCGGTGTGTACCCGCATCACTCAATGAGGAGGAACGATGGGTAACGAGGCCCATACTCCGGACGCAGCGGCGTCCGTGGACTTTGAGCAAGTCCAGTCGACCGGGCAGTTCCAGGAACTGCGCAGGCGTCACCGCAGCTTTGTCTTCCCCATGGCAGTGGCCTTCCTGCTGTGGTACTTCGCTTACGTCCTGCTGGCGGACTACGCGGTGGACTTCATGTCCACCAAGGTCTGGGGCAACATCAACGTCGGCCTGGTCCTGGGCCTGCTCCAGTTCGTCTCCACGTTCGCCATCACCGGCTGGTACGTGCATTACTCCAACCGAAAGCTGGACCCGATCGCCACCGAAATCAGGCACGAGATCGAGGGGCATGAATTCGACAAGAACGGACACCGAGTAGGCGGAGCCAACAAATGATCGCAATCCCAGCTGCGGTGGACGTTTCCGCCCTCAAGGACACCACGCTCTTGAACATGGGCATCTTCGCCCTGTTCGTTGCCGTGACCATGGTGATCGTGTTCCGGGCCAGCCGCAACAACAAGACCGCCGCGGACTACTACGCAGCGGGCCGGTCCTTCACCGGTTCGCAGAACGGCACGGCCATTGCCGGTGACTACCTGTCCGCGGCGTCCTTCCTGGGCATCACCGGTGCCATCGCCATCAACGGGTACGACGGCTTCATGTACTCCATCGGCTTCCTGGTGGCGTGGCTGGTGGCGCTGCTGCTCGTTGCCGAGCTGCTGCGCAACACCGGCAAGTTCACCATGGCGGACGTCCTGTCCTTCCGGCTGAAGCAGCGCCCGGTGCGGATCGCGGCGGCCATCTCCACCCTCGCCGTCTGCTTCTTCTACCTCCTGGCCCAGATGGCGGGTGCGGGAAGCCTGATCTCCCTGCTGCTGGGCATCAGCGACTGGGGCGGACAAGCGCTGGTGATCATCGTCGTCGGCGCCCTCATGATCATGTACGTCCTGATCGGCGGCATGAAGGGCACCACCTGGGTGCAGATCATCAAGGCGATGCTGCTGATCGCCGGTGCGGCCGTAATGACCTTCTGGGTCATGGCCATCTACGGCTTCAACATCTCCGCACTCCTGGGCGGCGCCGTGGAGACCGCCAAGAACCCGGCCGTCCTCAACCCGGGCCTGCAGTACGGCAAGTCGGATACCTCCAAGCTGGACTTCATGTCCCTCGGCCTGGCGCTGGTACTGGGCACGGCCGCCCTGCCACACGTGCTGATGCGCTTCTACACGGTCCCCACCGCCAAGGAAGCCCGCAAATCGGTTGTCTGGTCCATTTGGCTGATCGGTATCTTCTACCTGTTCACCCTGGTGCTGGGCTACGGTGCTGCGGCACTGGTGGGAGCGGACACGATCAAGGGCGCCCCCGGCGGCGTCAACTCCGCCGCCCCGCTGCTGGCGTTCCACCTGGGCGGCCCGCTGCTGCTCGGTTTCATCTCCGCGGTCGCGTTTGCCACCATTCTCGCCGTGGTGGCCGGGTTGACCATCACGGCCGCTGCTTCCTTTGCGCATGACATCTACGCCAACGTCATCGCCAAGGGCAATGCCGACGCAGCCACGGAAGTCCGGGTGGCCCGGCGCACCGTGGTGGTGATCGGCATCCTGGCCATCCTGGGCGGCATCTTCGCCAACGGCCAGAATGTGGCCTTCCTGGTGGCGCTGGCCTTCGCCGTCGCCGCCTCTGCCAACCTGCCCACCATCATCTACTCGCTGTTCTGGCGGAAATTCACCACCCAGGGCGCCGTGTGGAGCATGTATGGCGGCCTGGCCTCGGCCATCCTGCTGATCGTCTTCTCGCCGGTGGTTTCCGGTGCCAAGACCTCGATGATCCCGGGCGCCAACTTCGCCCTTTTCCCGCTCAGCAACCCGGGCATCGTGTCCATCCCGCTGGCGTTCCTGCTGGGCTGGCTGGGCACCACGCTGGACAAGCGGCGGGAGGATCCGGCCAAGCAGGCCGAAATGGAAGTCCGCTCCCTGACAGGCATCGGCGCCGAGAAGGCGGTGGACCACTAGCCGCCGCGCATCCCGTAAACCGGAAGAGCCTCCATGCCGCTGCTGCGGTGTGGAGGCTCTTTTGTCGGGGCGTTCCGGTGCGGACGGGGCCGGCTGTCCCATTAGCTTTCAGTGGTGGTGATGGTCGGCCGGGGCCAAGTTGCCGTGTTCACCATGCGGGACGGCGTACTGCCCGGCCGTTGAGGCGGCGAGTCCCGGAGTCGCAATTCCCGCCACCAGGAGGGCTCCGGCGAATGCTGCCGCCAACAGCCGTCCCGGCCGCGCCTGTCCTACCGTGCGGCTGCCTCCCCGCCGCCCACTTTCCCGGCACGCTTCGGCCCGCCGGAGCCAGCCGAGCGATGCGATGATCATCAGCGTGAGCAGCAGCGCCGAGAGCTGCGTGAGGTTGAGGCTGGACGTCCGGGGAACGGCGAAGGCGATCGCTGCCAGGTGGACTGCGGCCGCGCCCGCCAGGGCAAACTGTGGCCGCCGCCCGCCGGCCGGCCGGTCCTTGGCCAGGAACACGATGGCTCCCGCCAGCAGGGCCGTGCCCCAGAGTGCCGCTGCCACGGCGAAGATCCCATCAGCCGGCCGGGCCGGTGCGGCGAAGATGCTGGACGCGATAGCCAGGTTGACCGATCCCGCACCGAACCCTGCGAATCCAGCTACAAGCCGGACCGCCGGGACAGCCGGGGACGCCGCCCGGGCCGGTTCGGCAGCAGCGGCCGGAAGGGCCGGGCCGGAAGCGGCCATGCCGGATGCCGCCATGGCTATGCCCGGGCAGCGGCCGGGGAGTGGGACTTGTCCAGGGACAGGCCCACGCCCAGGAGCAGGACGGCGCTGGCGAGGTGCAGGACGTTATCCGGACCGTTCAGGGCGATGATGTTCAGGGGCGATTCCAGCAGGAACAAGCCCAGAATGCCCACCAGCAGGTAGACGGCGCCCACTGTGGCGTTGAGGGTGCGGGCAGTGTCCGTCCCGCGGAGCCCGGCGAACAGCAGGGCGGCGCCAATGGCCAGATGGATGACGTTGTGGAGGGGGTTGACCTCGAAGATGATCAGGTTTGCGCCTTCGGTGGCTACGAATCCGACGCCGGACGTGACGGCGAAGCCGAGGAGGCCCACCAGCAGGTAGACGGCTCCGAAAACGGTGGCGACGAGGCGGTTGGGTGAGTTGCGCATGGCACGAATCCTTCCTGACGAGCGGGGACGGTTCCCCGAATGCCGGGTCCCCGGGCGGGACCCTCGGAAGCAGTTCGCATCATTGGAGGAGAAGGATGGGTGAAAAGGTCAGTACCCTTTTCACTGTGCCGCTGTTTCGTTGTGCCGCCGTCGCGGGGCCGCGCCGGCCGCAGCGGGGCTCGAGGCCCGGCGGTCAGGCCGCGGGCCGCAGCTTGATGTTGGTCATCTTGAGGTCGTTGGTGCCCTCGAAGCGGTAGGCCAGGTCCACCTTCTTGCCGGCGCAGCTGATCTGGCCAGCCACATCGGCTGATTTCAGCCCGTTCTCCGTGGCCACCTTGAGCTCGGTGTAGGCGGGCTTGCATGAGTCATCCAGTTCCAGGCTTTTTACCCCGGAGATAAACGCTTCCTTTGACAGCTGCTGCTGGAGGGCGGGGTCGAGGTAGGTGTCGTACGCGGTGGTTACTTCGCCCGCGATCACTTTCTTGGTGAAGTCGTCGGCGAGGCCCCTGGCCTGGTTGGTGGCACTGTTCACGACGTTCACCAGGATCACGACGCCGAGGATCACCAACAGCAATACGCCGCCGATGCTGCCAAGCACGATCCACAGCTTCCGCCGGCTCCGCTCCCGCGGACGTTCCCCGGGCAGCCCGAACGGGGCCGGCTGCGCCGGCATCGGGGGCACCTGTTGCGCTCCCGGGTCCGCGTTGCCGTGCCGGTACGAATCCTGGGGACTGCTCAAGGGGGAGCCTTTCGGGGAAGGTGCGGTGGCACCGGCGGACTGCCGGGACCATCCCGGCCCGGCGCGTAACTGGAACCAGCCTATAGCCCGGCCCGGCGGCGTCGTGCCTCCCAGCGCCCGCTACCCGCCTTCCGAGCCCCGTTCCAGCAGCGGTTGCACCCGGAAGGGGATCAGCTCGCCCATGGCCAGGGCCGTGTCCGCCCGCTCCACGCCGTCGCAGGCGAGGATCTTTCCGTTGATCCGGAACAGGTCTTCGGCATCCTTGGCCACCACGCGCAGCAGCAGGTCCGCCGAGCCCGTGAGCCCGTACCCCTCCAGGATCTCGGGGATCGCTGCGATCTCCTCCGCCAGGCGGCCGAGTTTCTGCTGCTGGACGTGGACGGAGATGAAGGCCATCAGCGGATACCCGAGTGCCACCGGATTGATGCGCCGCTCGAAGGAGAGGAAGACGTGTTTCTTTTCGAGCTGGGCCATCCGCGCCTGGACGGTGTTCCGGGACAAACCGAGCTTTTGCGCCAGTGCCACCACGGTCCGGCGCGGGTCCTGCGACAGCGCCGACAGCAGGCGGGTGTCAGTGCCATCCAAAGCTTGCATAATGCGCAACGCTAGCACGGTGCCGGCGGCCCGGACAGGGCATTCTGCTCAGAAACTGCCGTAGTGGTTGTACCCCCTGAGCATTGTGAGTAGGGTCACAGTATCTGGGGCAATGGCGCCCGGAAGGCCGGTGGTGGCTGGTGCCAAAAGCCCTAAAACCACAGGTCAACGACGTACGAAGGTTGCGGCAATCGTGTCTACAGACGAAACGGGCCATGGCGGTGCAATGACCCCCGAAAACGCAGGGGAATTCACCGCGGCCGGGCAGGAACTTCTCCAGTTGATCACCCCGGCGGGCGAGCGTATCAGCCACCCGGAGTTCGATTTTTGGGTCAAGGACATCACCGACGAGCAGTTGTGTTCGCTGTTTGAGGACATGACGGTCATCCGGCGGATCGACGTGGAGGCCACCGCCCTGCAAAGGCAGGGGGAGCTGGCGCTCTGGCCGCCGCTGCTGGGGCAGGAAGCGGCCCAGATCGGTTCGGGGCGGGCCATGCGCGCGGACGACTTTGTGTTCTCCAGCTACCGCGAGAACGGTGTGGCATACTGCCGGGGCGTGGACCTGACGGACCTGCTCCGGGTCTGGCGTGGCAACGCCTCCGGCGGCTGGGACCCCTACAGCATCAACATGGCCACGCCGCAGATCATCATTGGTGCCCAAACCCTCCACGCCACCGGATATGCCATGGGCATCCAGAACGACGGCGCCGATGCCGTGGCTGTGACGTACTTCGGCGACGGCGCCACCAGCGAGGGCGATGTCAATGAGGCCATGGTGTTCGCCGCCAGCTTCCAGGCCCCCGTGCTGTTCTTCTGCACCAACAACCACTGGGCCATCTCGGAGCCCGTACGGCTTCAGTCGCACATCCACCTCGCGGAGCGGGCCACAGGCTTCGGCATCCCCAGCCTGCGGGTGGACGGCAACGACGTCCTGGCAGTCATGGCCGCCACCCGGCTTGCGCTGGACCGGGCCCGGCGTGGCGGCGGCCCCACGTTCATCGAGGCCGTTACCTACCGGATGGGACCGCACACCACTGCCGATGATCCCACCCGCTACCGGGACGCCAACGAGCTGGAGGACTGGGCCGCGAAGGACCCCATCTCCAGGCTGGCATCACTCCTGGACCGGAAGGGACTCCTGACCGCTGAGCTGCAGCAGCAGGTCCAGGGCAAGGCCGATTCCGTCGCAGCGGAAATGCGCCGCGGTTGCACCACCATGCCGGACCCCCAGCCGATGGACGTCTTCAAGCACGTCTACAGCACCCCCAACTCCTGGCTTGAACGCCAGCAGGACCACTACGCCCGTTACCTGGCTTCATTCGGCGACCCCGCAGGAGCAGTTTCAGAGGAAGGTGCACGCTGATGACCCAGTTAACGTTTGCCCGCGCCATCAACGCCGGCCTGCGGAAGTCGCTGGAAAACGACTCCAAGGTGGTCCTCCTCGGCGAGGACATCGGCGCCCTCGGCGGCGTGTTCCGGGTGACCGACGGCCTGCAAAAGGACTTCGGCACGCACCGGGTGGTGGATACGCCGCTGGCCGAATCCGCCATCGTGGGGACCGCCGTCGGCCTTGCCTACCGCGGCTACCGCCCGGTGCTGGAGATCCAGTTCGACGGTTTCATCTATCCGGCGTTCGACCAGATCGTCAGCCAGGTGGCGAAGCTGCACTACCGCACGCGCGGCGCCGTGAAGATGCCCATCACCATCAGGGTCCCCTTCGGCGGCGGCATCGGCTCGCCCGAGCACCACTCCGAATCCCCGGAAGCGTACTTCACGCACACCTCCGGGCTGCGCGTGGTGGCGGTTTCCAACCCCCAGGACGCCTACACCGTCATCCAGCAAGCAATTTCCTGCGACGATCCCGTCCTGTATTTCGAACCCAAGCGCCGCTACCACGACAAAGGCGAGGTGGAGGAAACGGCCGCCCTTGCTTCCGCCCTGCCCATGGACAAGGCACGCGTGCTCACCCAGGGCACCGATGCCACCCTGGTGGCCTACGGACCCCTGGTCAAGACCGCATTGGATGCGGCAACGGCCGCGGCGGACGAGGGAATCTCCCTCGAAGTCATCGACCTGCGCTCGCTGGCCCCCGTGGACTACGACGCCGTGGTGGCTTCCGTGCGGAAGACCGGGCGCCTGGTGGTTACGCACGAGGCCGGCCAGTCGGGCGGCCTGGGAGCCGAGGTGGCTGCCAGCATCACCGAACGGTGTTTCTACCACCTTGAGGCTGCTCCGGTCCGGGTGACCGGGTTCGACATTCCGTACCCGTACTCCAAGTTGGAAATGCACCACCTGCCGGGCCTGGACCGCATCCTCGACGGCGTGGACCGTGCCTTGGGCCGCCCCAATTCCCTGAGCGGGCTGGAAGGATGAGCGCCACAATGATCAAGGAATTCCGTCTCCCGGACCTGGGTGAGGGGCTCACAGAGTCAGAAATCCTCAGCTGGAAGGTGGACGTGGGGGACACCGTCAGCCTGAACCAGGTCATTGCCGAGGTGGAGACTGCCAAAGCCGTGGTGGAGCTGCCCTCACCGTTCGCCGGGGTCATCAAGGAACTTCACGAGCAGCCCGGTTCCGTGGTGGAGGTAGGCAAGCCCCTCGTCTCGTTTGAGGTGCCGGACGACGCCGGGACGCCTCCTTCGGGCCCGGCCGGCCGGATGCCGGCGGGGCTGGGGGAGCGCGGGGCGGAGACGCAGAAACGGGAACCGAACCTGGTGGGCTACGGCGCCGTCGTCGAAGGTTCCGGCCGGCCGGCGCGCCGCCCCCGGACCTTCTCCGTCGCCCCGTTGGTTGAATCTGCGGGTACGGGCATCCCTTTGGTTGAGCCTGCCGAAACCAACCCTGCCGAAACCAAGCCTGTCCACGCCGCAACTGCGGACCGGCCCCGCTCCACGCCGCCGGTCCGCAAATTGGCCAAGGATCTCCACTTGGACCTTACCCAGGTCCCGGGGAGCGGCCCCGGCGGGCTGATCACTCGAGAGGACGTGCTCGGCTTTTCCCGGGATCACGACGAGCCGGACGCCGTGCGGCCCGGGGCGCCGGTGGTCTCAGGAACGAGGCTGGGGGAGCGGGAAACCAGGACTCCCATCAAGGGTGTCCGCAAATACACCGCGGCCGCTATGGTGAAGAGTGCGTTCACCGCACCACACGCCACCGAATTCCTGACCGTGGACGTCACGCCAAGCCTTGACCTGCTGGCCAAGCTCAAGGGCGGCCGGGATTTCGCCGGCCTCAAGCTCACCCCGCTGACGCTCGCAGCCAAGGCAGTCCTGGTCGCCCTGCGCCGGAATCCGGCACTGAACTCCCACTGGGATGAGGAACGCCAGGAAATCGTTACTTACAACTACGTGAACCTGGGTATTGCAGCAGCCACGCCAAGGGGCCTCACCGTTCCCAACATCAAGGACGCGGACACCATGCAGCTACCGCAACTTGCCCAGGCCTTGACGGCGCTCGCCGAAACGGCCCGCGCAGGCAAAACCACTCCTGCCGAGCTGTCTGGCGGCACCATTTCCATTACCAACATCGGCGTTTTCGGCATCGATGCCGGTACTCCCATCCTCAACCCGGGCGAAGCCGCCATCCTGGGGCTGGGCGCCGTCCGGACCCTCCCATGGGAGTACCGGGGCGAGGTGGCGCTGCGCCAGGTGATCACGCTGAGCCTGTCCTTCGACCACCGCCTGGTGGACGGCGAGCAAGGCTCCCGGTTCCTTGCCGACGTCGGCGCCATCCTGGCCGAGCCGGGAATGGTGCTGACCATGGTCTAAAGGGGGTGCGGTGCGCCCCCTGCGCTGTCCGCCATCAGGGCTGCCAGCGCCATGCGCTCAAGCAGGGGGCGGGCCGCGCCGGCCGCGATCCGCCGGCCGTGGCTGCGGACGGAGTGCGGCGTGGAGTTGATGAGGCCGAACGTGGCGTGTGCCCGCACCCGGAGTTCGGCGGCGTCCGTGCCGGGGTGGACCTTGGCGAGGACGTCCACCCATAACTCGACGTAGCTTCGCTGCAGGGAGCGCACAGCGGACTGGCCCTGTTCGGAGAGGTTGCTGAGGTCCCGGTCCTGGACCCGGATCACATCGGGCTTGCCCAGCGCAAAGTCCACCTGGAACTCCACGAGCCGGCGCAGTGCAGCCGCCGGGTCGGTGCTGCTTTCCACCACTTGGCGCCCGCCGTCGAGCAGTTCCTGGCTCACGGTTACCAGGAGGTCGGCGAGGACTGCCTGCTTCCCCGGAAAGTGGCGGTACACCGCGGGGCCGCTCACGCCTGCTGCAGCGCCCAGGTCTTCGAGTGAAACCCGGTTGAACCCGTTGAGCGCGAACAGGGAAGCCGCCGCTGTCAGCAGGGCCTGGCGCCGGTTCTCCTTTGCCTTGCCGCGCTGCGTGGTGGGAGCAGGCTGCGGCGTGACGGTTGGCTGCGCTGCATTGCTGGGTTGTGTTCCCGTGCTGGGCACTTTTCCTCCTCGGACCGACGCAGATTCTACCAAGACCGCCATGTGTTGGACATCACAGTTAATCGAGACTAACCTGAATTTCAGTTATTAGTCACTAACCGAGTTGGCGTCGAGCCGGCCCGGTCCAGACAGGAACGGATCGTCAATGGAGACCCTGGCCAGCCGGCTCGACCCCTCGAGCGAGTCCTTCCGCGCCAACCGGGAAGCGCAGCTGGCGCTCGCCGAAGACCTCCGGAAAAGGCTCGCGGACGCGGCGCTGGGCGGACCACAGAAATCGCGGGACCGGCACGTGGCCCGGGGGAAGCTCCTACCGCGGGACCGGATCGACCAGTTGCTGGATGACGGCAGCCCGTTCCTGGAGATCGCGCCGTTGGCCGCCAACGGCATGTACAACGACGATGCTCCCGGCGCCGGCGTCATCGCCGGGATTGGCCTGGTGCACGGGCGGCAGGTGTTGGTCATCTCCAACGACGCCACCGTCAAGGGCGGCACCTACTATCCCATGACCGTGAAGAAGCACCTGCGTGCCCAGGAGATAGCGCTCGAAAACCGGCTGCCCTGTATCTACCTGGTGGATTCCGGCGGGGCGTTCCTCCCCAAACAGGATGAGGTCTTCCCGGACAAGGACCACTTCGGCCGGATCTTCTACAACCAGGCACGGCTGTCCGCAGCCAAGGTTCCGCAGATCGCTGCGGTCATGGGGTCCTGCACCGCCGGCGGCGCCTATGTCCCCGCCATGAGCGACGAGACGGTGATCGTCCGGAACCAGGGCACCATTTTCCTGGGCGGCCCCCCTTTGGTGAAGGCCGCCATCGGAGAGATCGTGACCGCGGAGGAACTTGGCGGCGGAGACGTGCACGCCCGGATTTCCGGGGTAACGGACCATCTGGCCGAGAACGATGAGCATGCCCTGCAGATTATTCGGGACATCGTTGC
Organism: Pseudarthrobacter sp. fls2-241-R2A-127; assembly: GCF_030209355.1. Taxonomy (GTDB): domain Bacteria; phylum Actinomycetota; class Actinomycetes; order Actinomycetales; family Micrococcaceae; genus Arthrobacter. The sequence continues at coordinate 110,311 of NZ_JARVSF010000041.1, read as the reverse complement.
CACGCTGCCGCCTCCCGCAGCCCCCGCCTGGCAGGTGGAACCCGTCGTCGAACCGGCCGCGGACCCGGGGGGGCTTTACGGCGCCGTTCCCACGGACGTCAATGCCCAGTACGACGTCCACGAGGTGATCGCCCGGCTGGTGGACGGGAGCAGGTTCCATGAATTCAAGAGGGAATATGGCACCACCCTCGTCACGGGATTCGCCTGGATCGAGGGGCACCCCGTGGGGATCGTGGCCAACAACGGCGTGCTGTTCAGCGAGTCATCGCTCAAGGGCGCCCACTTCATCGAACTCTGCGACCAGCGCGGCATCCCGCTGCTGTTCCTGCAGAACATCTCCGGCTTCATGGTGGGCAAGGACGCCGAACAGGGCGGCATTGCCAAGAACGGCGCCAAGATGGTGACCGCCGTGGCCACCGCCCGGGTGCCCAAGCTGACCGTGGTGATCGGCGGCTCGTTCGGTGCCGGCAACTACTCGATGTGCGGCCGCGCGTACTCGCCGCGGTTCCTCTGGATGTGGCCTGCCGCGCGGATCTCGGTCATGGGCGGAAACCAGGCCGCCAGCGTCCTGGCCACCGTGAAGCGGGACCAGTTCGAAGCGGCGGGGGAGGACTGGCCGGCCGGGGACGAGGAAGCCTTCAAGGCGCCCATCCGCCGCCAGTACGAGGACCAGGGCAGCCCCTACTACTCCACGGCCAGGCTCTGGGACGACGCCGTGATCGACCCCGCGGACACCCGCACCGTCCTGGGACTGGCGCTCGACGTCGTCTCCCGCACCCCCTTGCCGGAGACCTCCTTCGGCCTCTTCCGGATGTGAGCCAGCAATGACCATGCAAACCCGAACAGATCCAGCCCCCGGCGGCACGTCCAACCCACGCCTGTTCGGCACGATCCTGGTGGCAAATCGCGGTGAAATCGCCTGCCGGGTCATCCGGACCCTGCGCCGCCTGGGCATCCGGTCGGTGGCCGTATACAGCGATGCCGACGCCGGCGCCCGCCACGTCCGCGAAGCTGACGCGGCCGTACGCATCGGCCCGGCAGCCGCCGTCGAGAGCTACCTGAGCGCCGATGCGATCATCGACGCCTGCCGGCAATCCGGCGCCGGCGCCGTCCATCCGGGGTATGGCTTCCTCAGCGAGAACGTGGACTTTGCCCGTGCCTTGGAGAAAGCGGGCATCACCTTCATCGGCCCCGGCGTTGAGGCCCTGAACGTCATGGGCGACAAAATCCGGGCCAAGAACCACGTGGCCGGCTACGGCGTGCCCGTGGTACCGGGCATCGCCAAGCCCGGCATGACGGACAGCGAACTGGTGGAGGCCGCCGGCGGGGTCGGCTTTCCGCTCCTGATCAAGCCCTCCGCCGGCGGTGGCGGCAAAGGGATGCAAGCCGTGGAAACGCCCGAGGCCCTGCCCGCGGCGCTGGCAACGGCACGGCGCGTGGCCGCCGCAGCGTTCGGTGACGACACCCTGTTCCTGGAACGCCTGGTGACCACGCCACGGCACATCGAGGTGCAGGTGCTGGCGGACAGCCACGGCAACGTCGTCCACCTGGGAGAGCGTGAGTGCTCCCTCCAGCGCCGGCACCAGAAAGTCATCGAGGAAGCGCCGTCGCCCCTGCTGGAGGGCCTCCCGAACGGGGCCGACGTCCGTGCCCGGATCGGCGAGGCCGCCTGCAACGCTGCCCGCAGCGTGAACTACACGGGGGCAGGAACCGTGGAATTCCTGGTGTCAGATGACGCGCCGGACGAGTTCTTCTTCATGGAGATGAACACCCGCTTGCAGGTTGAGCACCCGGTCACCGAAATGGTCACCGGCATCGACCTGGTGGAATGGCAGGTGCGGATCGCAGCAGGTGCGGAACTGACGCTCCGGCAGGCCGACGTCGGACTTTCCGGCCACGCTGTGGAGGCGAGAGTCTACGCAGAGGTGCCGGAGAAGAACTTCCTCCCCTCCACCGGGACCGTGCTGGTGCTGGATGAACTGCCTGGGCCGAAGCAGCGGCCCAGCGCTCCTGCCCCGGTCGAAGCGGACCCTGCCGGCGCTCGGGTCCGAGTCGATTCCTCCCTCGTGGAAGGGTTGGAGCTCTCGGCCCATTACGACCCCATGATTTCCAAGGTGATCGCCTGGGGTGAGGACCGCACGGCCGCCCTGAATGCCCTGGACGGGGCCCTGGCCGGCTACACGGCCTTGGGTATCGACACCAACGTGGAATACCTGAGGCTCCTGCTCAGCGACCCCGACGTCCAGGCCGGCCGCCTGGACACGGGCCTGATCGAACGGAAGCTGCCCGGCATGGAATTCCGGACCGCCGGGGATGCGGAACTCGTGGCCGCCGCCCTGTACGCGCTCTCCCTGGAGGACCAAAACTCTCCTGCTCCGGGGAACGGTCCGTGGCGGGCCCGCAACGGCTGGCGCCTGGGCAAACCCGCACCACGCCGCGTCAGCCTGGGAACACCCGACGGCGGCGTGGCAACGGTGGCGGTCACCGGTACCCCCAACGGGGGAGGCACCGCCGTGGTCGCGGTCAACGACGGCCCCCCGATGCCGGCGTCCCTCCAGTGGTCCAGCCGGCAAAGCATCGAACTTGACCTTGACGGCCAACGCCACGCCTACCGGCTGGCGCCCGACTATCCAGGGGCCGCCGCTCCGGCATGGGACAACCCCGTGCCCGCCGGGCCCTCCCGGATTTTCCTGGGGAGTGATGGCTGGTCCTGCCGGCTGGAGGTCCTCACCCGGGAGGCACGGCTGGACCGGGTGCTGGCCGCCGTCCAGCGCGAAGAAGGCTCAGCCGACCCCGAGGTGCGCTCACCAATGCCAGGAACCGTAGTGGCCGTCCCGGTCAGCGACGGCGACACGGTACAGGCAGGAGAGGTCCTGCTGTCCGTGGAGGCCATGAAGATGGAGCACCACCTCGTTGCCCCGCTGGCCGGGACCGTGCACCTCAGCGCCCGCACCGGGGACCTGGTTAAGGCCGACCAGGTCCTGGCCACCGTGCACCCCCACCCCGCTGACGCGGAACCACCGTCCACAGACCCGGACGCAGACACAGCCACCACCCAAGGCGAAGGAGCCTGACCATGACCGGATTCGAACTCAGCGAGGAATACCAGGACCTCAGCGACACCGTCCGCGACTTCGCGGACAACGTGGTGGCCCCGGTGTCCGCCAAGCACGATGAGGAACACAGCTTCCCTTACGAAGTGGTGAAGCAGATGGCCGACATGGGCCTGTTCGGCCTGCCGTTCCCGGAGGAATTCGGCGGCATGGGCGGGGACTACTTCGCCCTGGCGCTCGCACTGGAACAACTCGGCCGCGTGGACCAGTCGGTGGCCATCACCCTGGAGGCCGGCGTTTCACTGGGCGCCATGCCCGTCTACCGGTTCGGCACGGACGCCCAGAAGCAGGAATGGCTGCCCATGCTGGCGTCCGGCCAGGCGCTCGCAGGCTTCGGCCTCACCGAACCCGAGGCCGGCTCTGACGCCGGCGGTACCAAGACCCACGCCCGGCGGGAGGACGGCCATTGGGTGATCAACGGCAACAAGGAATTCATCACCAACTCGGGAACCGACATCACCCGCCTGGTCACCGTCACCGCCGTCACCGGGCAGCAGGAACGCCCCGACGGCAGCATCAAGAAGGACATCTCCACCATCCTGGTGCCCACCGGCACCCCGGGCTTCAAGGCGGAAAAGGCCTACAACAAGGTGGGCTGGAATGCCTCCGACACCCACCCGCTGACCCTGAAGGATGTCCGGGTCCCGGAAGAAAACCTGTTGGGAACCGAGGGGCGCGGCTACGCGAATTTCCTGTCCATCCTGGACGAGGGCCGGATTGCCATCGCCGCCCTGGCCACCGGTGCCGCGCAAGGCTGCGTTGACCAGTCCGTCAAATACGCCCGCGAGCGCCGCGCTTTCGGCCGCGAAATCGGGAAGTACCAGGCCATCTCCTTCAAGATCGCCCGGATGGAGGCCCGGGCCCACACGGCCCGCCTGGCCTACTACGATGCAGCCGCCAGGATGCTCGCCGGGAAGCCGTTCAAGACGCAGGCGGCCATCGCTAAGATGGTCGCAGGCGAGGCGGCCATGGACAACGCGCGGGATGCCACCCAGGTATTCGGCGGCTATGGCTTCATCAACGAGTTCACCGTGGCACGCCACTACCGCGACTCCAAGATCCTTGAAGTGGGGGAGGGCACCACGGAGGTCCAGCTGATGCTGATCGCCCGCGAACTGGGACTGTAAGCGCCTGCGCCAGCAGCACGGACCGCAGCCGGCCTGAAAGGATCATTGATGATTGACAAGGTTGTAGCCAGCGCCGACGCCGCCGTGGCAGACATCCCGGACGGGGCGTCCCTGGCGGTTGGCGGGTTTGGGCTCTGTGGAATCCCGGTGGCCCTGATCGATGCCCTGCACCGCGCCGGCACCTCCGGCCTGGAAACGGTCAGCAATAACTGCGGCGTGGATGACTGGGGCTTGGGCATCCTGCTCCGCGATGGCCGCATCCGCCGCACCATCAGCTCCTACGTAGGGGAAAACAAGGAGTTCGCCCGCCAGTACCTTGCCGGCGAGCTCGAGGTGGTGTTGACCCCGCAGGGCACCCTGGCCGAGAAGCTGCGCGCCGGCGGCGCCGGCATCCCCGCGTTCTACACCAAGGCGGGGGTTGGGACGCAGGTGTCCGACGGCGGCCTGCCGCAGAAGTACGACGCCGACGGCGGCATCGCCATCGCCTCCGCACCCAAGGAAGTGCGCTCCTTTGGGGGCGTGGACTACGTCCTGGAGGAGTCCTTGGCGCCTGACTTCGGGCTGGTGCACGCCTGGAAGGGCGACCGGCACGGCAACCTGGTCTTCCATGCCACGGCCATGAATTTCAACCCGTTGTGCGCCATGGCCGGACGCATCACCATCGCCGAGGTGGAGGAACTCGTCGAACCGGGCGAGCTGGACCCCGAACACATCCATACCCCCGGAATTTTCGTGCAGCGGGTGGTGCTGGCGCAGAACGGCGAGAAGCGGATCGAAAAGCGTACGGTCGCACTCAACCAGGCAGGAGCATGACCATGGATCCCAACAGCGCTGAGGCGCCCCGCCCGGAAGCCGTCCGTCCGGAATACCGGCGTGCCGGGCAGCATCAGCCCGGGTCTGGCGGAGCGGCCGACGCTGCAGGCAGCAAAGGCTGGACGCGGAACGAACTGGCCGCCCGGGTGGCCCGGGAGCTCCGCAACGGCCAGTACGTCAACCTGGGCATCGGGATGCCCACACTGATTCCCAACTACATCCCGGCCGGGGTGGAAGTGGTGCTGCACTCGGAGAACGGGATTCTGGGCGTTGGCCCCTACCCGGCAGAGGACGCGGTGGATCCGGACCTGATCAACGCCGGCAAGGAGACCGTGACGGTCAACAGGGGTGCGGCGTTCTTCGACTCGGCGACGTCCTTTGGCATGATCCGCGGCGGCCACGTGGACCTCGCGGTCCTGGGCGCCATGGAGGTCGCCGCCAACGGAGACCTCGCCAACTGGATGGTCCCGGGAAAGATGGTCAAGGGAATGGGCGGCGCCATGGACCTCGTGTTCGGCGCCAAGCGCGTGATCGTGATGATGGAGCATGTGGACCGCAACGGCAATCCCAAGATCGTCCGGGAGTGCTCGCTCCCGTTGACCGGCAAAGGTTGCGTGGACCGGATCATCACCGACCTTGCCGTGATCGACGTCGTCCGGGACGGCGGTCCGTCCCGGCTGGTCCTGCGTGAGCTGGCACCCGACGTTTCGGTCGAGGATGTTGTGGCCGCCACCGGCGCGGAGTTGTACGAGGAAGACCAGGAACTCACCGTATGACCGGCGACAACCCCGCGGACACGGTTCCGGCAGGCTCAGCGGCAGGAGTGGGAGGCCGGCGCGTCATTGAGCAGCGCGGGCTCTACTTCGACGAGTTGGAAGAGGGTGTGCTGTATGCCCACCGGCCCGGACGCACCGTGACGGAAACGGACAACGTCCTCTTCACCACCCTCACCATGAACACGCAGGCACTGCACTTGGACGCGGCCTGGAGCGCGGGCCAGCCGTTTGGCCAGCGGCTGATGAACTCCATGTTCACCCTCGCCACCATGGTGGGGCAGTCCGTTACCCAGCTGACCCAGGGCACCATCATCGCCCAGCTTGGCCTGACCGACGTCTCCTTCCCGCACCCGCTCTACCATGGGGACACGCTGTACACCGAGACAGTGGTCACGGCCAAACGGCTTTCGGCCTCCCGTCCGGGCCAAGGCATCGTGACCATGGAGCACACCGGGCGCAACCAGGACGGAGCCGTCGTGGCACGGGCCACGAGGAGCTGCCTGATGTGGACCAGGGACGCGCACCAGGACCAGCCCGGCGCACAGGGGAGAATGCCCGTATGACATTTTCGATGGGCCCCTCCCTGCTCTTTTGCCCCGCCGACCGCCCGGAGCGTTACCTGAAAGCAGCAGCGCGGGCAGATGCCGTGATCCTGGACCTTGAGGACGCCGTGGCGCCGCCGGACAAGCAACGGGCGCGCGGTGCAATCCTTGCCCAGGTGGGCGCAGCCGGCGACGACCCCGAACTCGACCCCAGCCGGACCATCATCCGGGTCAACCCGGTCGGCACCGAAGACTTCGCGAAGGACCTGCACTGCCTGGCGCATACGCCCTACCGCACCGTGATGCTCGCCAAGGCGGAATCGGCTGAACAGCTCAAGTCGCTGGAGGGCTACCAGGTCATTGCCCTGTGCGAAACGGCCCTGGGCGTGCTGAACGCCCCTGCCATCGCCGCGGCCCCCAACGTGGTGGCGCTGATGTGGGGCGCCGAGGACCTCCTGGCCACGCTGGGCGGCACGTCCAGCAGGAAGGACGACGGCGGCTACCGGGCCGTGGCGCTGCACGCCCGCTCCGCGGTGCTGCTGGCCGCCAGGGCCTTCGGCAAGGAAGCCGTCGACGCCGTCTACACCAACATCCCCGACCTCGACGGGCTGGCGGATGAAACCGCCGACGCCGTGGCCTCCGGATTCGGATCCAAGGCGTGCATCCACCCCGGCCAGGCCGCCGTCGTCCGCCAAGCCTACGCACCCTCCCCGGAGGAGGTGGCCGCGGCCCGTGAGCTGCTGGACGCCGCCACGGCGGCCGGCAGCGGCGTTTTCCAGTACCACGGAAAGATGATCGACGGGCCAATCCTCAAGCACGCCGAAGGCATCCTGCGCCGCGCCGGAAGGGACGCCTAGCTCCCTTTCCGCCCCGACGGCCGGCGCAGGGACGTTGGCGGGATCGGTTCGAAGAGCAAGGTCCGCACCCAACGGTTCCCTGTCTGGCGGAACTCTAGCCGGCTGGCGAAACGGTAATGGAAGCTGCGCACGCGCACCAGGCGCGGCGCGGCGCCGTCGAACGGGTCACGCCGGAGCAGCCGCAGCACCTGCCGGTCCGCGGCGAGCAGCTTGCCCAGGAAGGCGTAGAACCATTCCTCGTGCACGCTCCGCAGCGGCAGGAACCACATCAGCCAGTCCAGCCGCAGGTGGTACGGAGCCCATTGCCGCGGAATGCGCCGGACATCGCCGGGTTTGCCCTTGAAACCGTACTCGCGCCAGTCCGAGTCGTCCCCGGGGTTGCCGTCCAGGGTCCCTTCCACCACGATCTCGATGCGCTGCTTGGTCACCGTGCCGAATGCGCCATAGGCATTGACCAGCTGCCACCGGTTGAAACTGGCGTTCATCAGCTGCCGGCGGGAGAAGAGGTTCCGCAGCGGCCAGTAACTCAGGACCAGCAGCAGGAGTGACGCCGCCAGCGTTATGGCCAGCCACCACGGGGGAGTGGACGGTGCGGTGCCGGAGTGCCAGTCCGACGGGACGGCCGGGACCACGGCGTGGGCTACGGGGTCGCTGACCGCGGCAAACGCCAGGACGATCGCCATCCAGTTCAGCCACGCAAAGTTGCCGCTCGCCACCAGCCACAGCTGGGTGGCGACCACGACGGCCGCCGCCGCTCCCGCCACCGGCTGTGGCGCGAACAGCAGGAACGGCACCACCAGCTGGGCGATGTGGTTGCCCACCACTTCGATCCTGTGCAGCGGCTTGGGCAACAAGTGCGCCTGCCGGCTCAGCGGCCCCGGCATGGGCTGGGTCTCATGGTGGTAGTACAGGGCCGTCAGGTCCCGCCACTCCCGGCCGCCGCGGATCTTGATCATCCCGGCCCCGAATTCCAGCCGAAACACCAGCCACACCACCAGGATGAGGATGGTGCGCGGCGGTTCCGTCTGGTCCGATCCCAGGAAGGCCACGGTGAAACCCGCCTCCAGCAGCAGCATCTCCCAGCCGAACCCGTAGAAGGTCTGCCCCACGTTCACGATGGACATGTACAAAAACCACAGGGCAAGGAATGCCAGCAACGGAACCCAGGGCGGTCCGGCCTGGGGAAGCCCGGCCACGAGCAGTGCCGAGACCGCCAGGCCCACGGCGCAGACACCGCGCAGCAGCCGGTCCGAGTACCGCCAACGGAACAGGGTGGGCCGGGACAACCGGGAAAACGCGGCAAGGAAATCCGGCACCGGAAGGAGGCCGCGCTCGCCGAGCAACGCCGGAAACTGGTTCAGTGTGGACAGGAACGCAACGAAATACAACGCTGCGACGCCCCGTTGCAGCACCTGCCGGGCAAATTCATACTCCGGCGCATCGAACCAGGTGAGCCAGTCCACGGATTCCACGTTACGCCCGGCCGCCGGACGGTCAAGGCACAGCAGGCCCGGCCGCGTGCGGGATACTTAACGGATGCAGCCACGCAGAATCGTCCTCCTCGGATCCACCGGTTCCATCGGCACCCAGGCGATCGACGTCGTCGACGGCGCCCCCCATCTGTTCGAGGTGGTGGCGCTCAGCGCCGGTGGCGGCAACCTTGAACTGCTGGCACGCCAGGCGGTCCACACGGGCGCCGCCGCGGTGGGCATCGCCGCCGGGGATCCCGGTCGGCTCGAATCGCTCATCCGGGAAGCAGCCTCCGCCGCGGGCCGCCCCGGGTACCGCCCGGAAATCGTGGCCGGACCCGACGCCTCGGCACGGATCGCCGCAGTGGACGCGGACGTGGTGCTGAACGGCATTACCGGGTCCATTGGCCTGGCGCCGACGCTTGCGGCACTCCGCTCCGGGGCCACCCTGGCCCTGGCAAACAAGGAATCGCTGATCGTAGGCGGCAGCCTGGTCAAGGCAGCAGCCAGGGACGGCCAGATCGTGCCGGTGGACTCGGAACACTCGGCGATCGCCCAGTGCCTCCGATCAGGTACGGCCGCCGAGGTGGACCGGCTCATCCTGACCGCCTCCGGGGGGCCGTTCCGCGGAAAGAGCCGGGAGCAGCTGCACTCCGTCACGCCCCGCGAGGCGCTGGCGCACCCCACCTGGGATATGGGGGTCATGGTCACCACTAATTCGGCCACGCTGGTTAACAAGGGCCTGGAAGTCATCGAGGCCCACCTGCTCTTCGACGTCCCGCTGGACCGGATCGACGTTGTGGTGCACCCGCAGTCCATCGTCCACTCCATGGTCCAGTTCGTTGACGGCTCCACCATCGCCCAGGCCTCCCCGCCGGACATGCGGCTTCCCATTGCCCTGGGCCTTGGCTGGCCGGCCCGGGTGCCCAAGGCCGCGCCCGCCTGCGACTGGACCCAGGCCGCCACCTGGACCTTCGAACCTTTGGATGCGGCAGCCTTCCCGGCCGTGGACCTTGCCAAGGACGCCGCCAAGCAGGGCAGCACCTTCCCCGCCGTATTCAACGCAGCCAACGAAGAAGCCGTCGCGGCGTTCCACGCGGGCCGGATCCGGTTCACCGACATCGTCGATACCGTGGACAGGGTGCTCAGTGAACATTCAGGTTCCTCCGGGCTGACAGTGGAGTCGGTGCTGGATGCTGAAAGCTGGGCACGCGCCCGGGCCCACGAACGTTTAGCAGTCAGCAGTCTCTAGGAAGCAGCAGCACCTCCATGACCCCTGTCCTACTTTTCATCCTCGGCGTCGTCTTCGTGGCCGTCGGCATTGCCGTGTCCATCGCCCTCCACGAGGTGGGCCACTTGGTACCGGCCAAGCTCTTCAAAGTGCGTGTCACCAAGTACATGATCGGCTTCGGGCCCACGCTCTGGTCACGCCGCAAGGGTGAAACCGAGTACGGCGTGAAAGCAGTTCCGCTGGGCGGCTACGTGTCAATGATCGGCATGTATCCGCCTAACAAGGAGGACGGCTCGGTGCGGCCCTCCAGCACCGGCATGTTCCAGACGCTGGCCACGGAAGCCCGGTCCATGGCCCACGAAGAGGTAGGGCCCGACGACCACAACCGCGTCTTCTACCGGCTCCCGGTATGGAAGAAAGTGGTGGTGATGCTGGGCGGGCCGGCCATGAACATCATCCTGGGGGTACTGCTCACAGCCGTGCTGATGATGGGATTTGGCGTTGCCACCGCCACCACCACCATCTCCGACGTCTCCAAATGCCAGGTGGCTGCCGGGCAAACCGTCGATCCCGACTCTGCCGCCTGCCAGCTGACACCGGCCGCAGCCGCGGGACTGAAACCCAATGACACCATCACCTCCTTCGACGGCAAGTCGGTCACCAGCTGGGACCAGCTGACGGAATGGATCCGCGCCTCTGCCGGCAAGGAAGTAGCCATCACTGTGCAGCGGGACGGCAGCCCGGTGTCCACCACGGTCACGCCGGTACTCTCGTCCAGGCCGGTGATGGGAGCCGACGGGCGGCAGGCCACCGACGCTGCCGGCACCCTCCAGTACCAGGACGTCGGGTTCCTGGGCATCGGCGCGCAAACGGCGTTGGTGCCCCAGCCGGCGTCGACCGTCCTGCCCATGGCGGGAGAAAACATCCGGCAGGTGGCCGGCGTTGTGTTCAACCTGCCCGCCCGTGTGGTGGGCGTGGCCAAGGCCGCCTTCAGCGAAGAACCGAGGGACCCGAACGGCCCCATCAGCGTGGTGGGCGTGGGCCGGGTGGCCGGCGAAGTCGCCGCCATGGAAGCGGTGCCGCTGCAGTCCCGGCTTGCCACCCTTGTGGGCCTGCTGGCGGGCCTGAACTTCGCGTTGGCGGTGTTCAACCTCATCCCACTGCTGCCTCTCGACGGCGGCCACGTGGCCGGAGCCCTGTACGAAGGGGCGCGCCGCACCGTAGCCAGGCTGCGCGGACGCCCGGACCCGGGAGCGTTCGACATCGCCAAACTGCTGCCCGTGACGTACGTCGTGGCCGCTTTGTTGATGGGCATGAGTGCCCTGTTGATCTACGCCGACATCGTCAAACCCGTCAATCTCTTCTAGCAACCAGCCTCTTCTAACAATCAGCCGATTTAGGCTGATTTAAATAAATCAGTCAGATTTGATTGATTATTGTGAATCAGCTAGCTATGGTTGAGCTATGTTCGTGATGACCATCGACCAGCGCGGCAGCACCGGTGACCTTGACCGGGTCCCGGGGTTCATTGAGCAGATCGTGCGCCTCCACCCTGCGGGACCCGGCGGGCCGGTCTTCGAGCGGTCGGTTGGCGACGAAGTCCAGGGGGTGGTGCGGGACGCTGATGCCGTGGTGGACATTGCCCTGTACGCGCTGCGCGAGGGGTACTGGTACGTCGGCATCGGCGTCGGAACCGTGGCGCTGCCGGGAGCTGCCAGCCCGCGGGAAGGGACCGGAACCGCGTTTGTGGCCGCCCGCAAGGCGGTTGAGAGGGCGAAGGCCGCTGCTTCCCAGGTGCCCTTGTCAGTGGTGGCCGGCATTATGGCAGGGGAGGCAGGCGGGAGTGCCCAGGCCGGGGAAGGGGAGCGGACATGCGCCAAGGCGGAAGCCGTGCTCAGGCTGCTGGGCCGTCTGGTCCAGGAGCGGACGGAAGCCCAGTGGCGCGTGGTTGACGCCCTGCGGCACCTGGATGCCGCGCCGCACGGGGCAAGCCGGCCTGGTCCGGCCCGGCATGGCAGCCAGAAGCAGGTGGCTAAGGAACTCGGAATTACGGAGCAGTCCGTGAGCCGTACCGTCCTTCGCTCCGGCTGGCAGGAAGAATGGGCGGCACGGCCTGCAGCATCCTTGCTGCTTGATCTCGCCCGGGTGCAGCTGGTCCCGGACGGGGAAGGTGCCGGAGCCGGCGATGGAGGAGACAAGTGACCGCAGTCTGGGTGGCCGTGGCCTTGGTGGTGGCAGGCTTTGTGGGGTGGCCGGTCACGGCCTTGGTGTTCAAACTCGCCAGGACCATTGACGACAAAGCCGATGCCGCCACCGCGGCAAGCGAAGCCGGCGCCGCTGCCCAAGACCCCTCTGCCGACGTCACCGTGGACGGTGAGCTGACGGCTCAACCCGGGCCGCCGGCGTCGGAGGGTGCTGACGGTGCAGCGTCCGCACCCGCCCAGCGCATCCTGCGCGGTGGTGCAATTATCGGCGTGCTGGAACGGCTCGGTGTGTGCCTTGCCATCCTGGCCGGCCAGCCGGTGGCGATCGCCTACATCGTTGCCATCAAGGGCCTCGGCAGGTTCGCCGAACTCAAAGAAACCCCTGTGGCGGCAGAGCGCTTCATCATCGGAACCCTCACCTCCATGCTCTGGGCCGCCGGAACCGCCGCTGCCTTCAAGGTCCTCTTCCTGCAGTAAGCCGTGCATTGTCCGGACAGCCCGGATGGGTGCGAAGGCGGGCAGAGAGATAGGGTAGCCGTATGACAGTTTTTGCCGTTGAGTACGTTTACGCCGCCGAATCCACCGAAACCCGCAACGAGGTCCGGCCCGCGCACCGCGAATGGACAGGCGGACTGGCCCAGGACGGCGTCATCGTGGCCAGCGGCCCCTACGGCGACGGCGCCGGTGCCCTCCTGATCTTCACGGCCGCGGACGAAGCAGCCCTGAACTCGATCCTCAAGCAGGACCCGTTCGCCGCGGCCGGCGTCATCGCCGGAACCCGCATCACTGAATGGTCACCGGTCACCGGCATGCTCGCCGGGCTCGCCGCGTAGCCGCATCCCTACCCTTTCAACTCAAGGAGTCCACGTGACCTCGGTCAGCCTGGGAATGCCGTCAGCACCGCCGCCCGTCCTTGCGCCCCGCCGCAAGACGCGCCAGATCAAAGTCGGCTCGGTAGGCGTGGGATCTGATTTCCCCATCAGCGTGCAGTCGATGACCACCACGCCCACGACGGACATCAACGCCACCCTCCAGCAAATCGCTGAGCTGACGGCGTCCGGATGCGACATCGTCCGCGTGGCGTGCCCGTCCGCGGACGATGCCGAGGCGCTGCCCATCATCGCCCGCAAGTCCCAGATCCCGGTGATCGCGGACATCCACTTCCAGCCCAAGTACGTCTTCGCCGCCATTGAGGCCGGATGCGCGGCTGTGCGCGTGAACCCCGGCAACATCCGGAAGTTTGACGACCAGGTCAAGGAAATCGCGGCCGCCGCGAAGGACCACGGCACCTCGATCCGGATCGGCGTCAACGCCGGCTCCCTGGAACCGGGCATCCTCAAAAAGTACGGCAAGGCCACCCCCGAGGCGCTGGTCGAGTCCGCCGTCTGGGAGGCGTCCCTCTTCGAGGAGCACGGCTTCCACGACTTTAAGATTTCGGTCAAGCACAACGACCCCGTTGTCATGGTGGCCGCTTACGAAATGCTCGCCGAAAAGGGCGACTGGCCACTGCACCTCGGCGTCACCGAGGCCGGCCCGGCGTTCCAGGGCACCATCAAGTCCGCCACCGCGTTCGGAGCGCTTCTGTCCAGGGGCATCGGTGACACCATCCGCGTCTCCCTGTCCGCCCCGCCGGTGGAGGAGATCAAGGTAGGAAACCAGATCCTCCAGTCGCTGAACCTTCGCCCCCGCAAGCTGGAAATCGTCTCCTGCCCCTCCTGCGGACGGGCCCAGGTGGATGTGTACACCTTGGCCGAACAGGTCACCGCCGGGCTGGAAGGGATGGAGATCCCGCTGCGCGTCGCCGTCATGGGTTGCGTCGTGAACGGTCCGGGCGAGGCTCGCGAAGCCGACCTTGGCGTTGCCTCCGGAAACGGCAAGGGCCAGATCTTTGTGAAGGGCGAGGTCATCAAGACTGTGCCTGAGAGCGCAATTGTTGAGACACTGATCGAAGAGGCCATGCGTATCGCGGAAGAGATGGGGGAGGCCGATGGCGAAGATGCTGTCAAGGGTAGCCCCGTGGTTAGCGTCTCGTAGGGACGTTCCAGACCCTGCGGGTATTTCCGTCCGTACGCTGGACGGCCAGGACACTGCGGCGCTGGGCATGCTGGCGCAGCAGGATCCCGTCACCAACGTATTCATCCTGGCGCATTTGCGCGCCACCGGCACCGCGGCACCCACCGCCGGGGGCGCCGGCGTGATTGGCGTCTTCGACAACGGAGTCCTTGCCGGCGCCTGTTGGGCCGGTGCCAACCTGGTGCCGGTCCAGCTGGACCCCGCATTGACGCCCCTGGTGGCCGAGGCAGCGAACAGCTCCGGCCGCCGGTATGCGTCCGCTTTCGGCCCTGCTGAAGCCGTCCTGGCCCTCAATGCCGAACTCGCCCAACTGGGCCACCGCGCCCATGAAGTCCGGGCGGACCAGCCGCTGATGGTCATCGAGGAGCCGCCCCGTGTCCAGCCCCACCCCGGGTTGGCCAAGGGCAACCTCGCCGACTTCGACCGCATCCTTCCCGCCTGCGCCGCCATGTTCGAGGAAGAGGTGGGTTACTCGCCCTATCTGGGCGGCAGGGAGTTCTACAGCCGCCGCGTGGAAGGCCTCATCCGGCAGGGCCATTCCCTGGTCCACCTCAATGAGGCGCAGGAAGTGGTTTTCAAGGCCGAACTGGGGGCTGTGACCGCCGACGTCACACAGGTCCAGGGTGTGTGGATGAATCCCCGGTATCGCGGACAAGGCCTGAGCTCAAGCTACATGTCCGCAGTGGTGGAAAAGGCGCAGCAGATCGCGCCCGTGACCAGCCTGTACGTCAACGGCTTTAACACCAAGGCCCGGTCCACCTACGAACGTGTTGGCTTCCGGCAGGTGGGGACGTTCGCTACAGTTCTTTTCTAGCGGCGTCCGCCGCAGGAGAACTGAAAATTTGGGGGAAAAATGAAGAAGACCGTGCTGGGAACATTCGGGGCTTCTGCCCTCCTGGCCGTGGCGGTATCCGGCTGCGGGGGTCCGGCAGCCCCGCAGGCAGCAGATTCCTCGACGGCAGCGCCTGCAGCGTCGCAGACCGCGTCAGCCCCGAGCCCCTCGGCAACGTCCACACCCACGGCCAAGGCCTATACGTCCGAGCAGCTGGCGGCCATCGTGGGACAGGTCAGGGACGGTGCCGACCGGAGGCTGAACGTCCTGCCGACCGGCGACATCGCCACGACACTGGAACAAACCAAGACCATGCTCGCCTCCATCGACGTCAAGCCTGCCGAGTGCAAGGAACTCGCTGCCGCCAGCACCGTTCCGTCCGTGGACGGCGCCACCATGGCGGTCGGCATGAGTACCGATACCGGCACCGGGGCGGTCACGGCACTATCGCTGATAGCGGGCCTCGACCAGAGCTTCATTTCAAAGGTCACGGACTCGTCCGAGCAGTTGGCGAAGTGTTCGTCCATGACCATGACTGCCTCCGGAATGGAGATCGCGGTCACCGTGAAGGCCCTGTCGGGAGTCAGTTCGGTTCCCGGCGCCGTCGCGTACCGTACGGACAGCAAGTTGCCGGACGGCCGCACGCAGTCCACGGTCACGGCACAGGTGGTGCAGCAGGGCGTGGTGCTTTCGTCTGTCGCCTCCGGGGGCGCGAGCGAGGCCGACGCCGTCCAGCGGGCGGGTGCGCTCCTCGATTCTGCCGCCGCCCTGGTCAAATAGGGCCGGTCAGGTAGCGTTGCACGGCCGGCGCCACCAGGCGCACCACGTCCTCCGCGGGCGCTGACGCGAGCGGTTCCAGGCGCACTACGTAGCGGACCATCATCAGGCCCACGATTTGGGTTGCCACGAGGGTTCCGCGCAGCGCCACCTCCTGCGGCGGCCCGGGAACCGAGGCGGTGATCCTGGTGATCACCCGGCGTGCCACTGCCTCCCGCAGCAGTGCCGTCTTGGCGGTGGATCCGATGGTTCCGCGGAGGAAGGCCAGGAGGCCGGCCTGGGCGGGGCTTTCCCAGAGCCGGAGGACCGTGCGGACCATCAATTCCGCCCGCTGGTCCGGGGAAGTTTCGGCCATGCCTGCCAGGACTTCTTCCGGGTCGGCGGGCAGTTCAACGCTGAGGGCAAACAGTTCGTCCTTGCCGTTGAAGAAGTGGTGGATCATGGCCGGATCCACGCCTGCTGCGCGGGCCACCTGGCGCAGGCTGGTCCCGTCGAAGCCGTGCTCGGCGAAAAGCTTACGGGCGGCGTTGAGGATGTGGTCCCTGGACGCGGTGGCACCCCCGCGGCGTCCGCGGCGGCCGGCGGATGCTGCCGCGTGGGTGGCAGGATTCCCCGGTCCGGGCAGGCTCACGCCGTCCGCCGGCGGAGTGTCAGGGCGGCAAGCACCAGGATGCCCAGTGAGATGCCGGCCATGGCCGCCACGTCCTGCCACAGCCGGCTGGTGGCTTCCGCATGCGCTGCGACTTCCTGGAGGGCGTCCACGGAGTACGTCAGGGGGAGCACGTTGGAGATGGCTTCCAGCAGGTCATTCATCCGGTCGCGGGCCACGAACAGGCCGCAGAGCAGGATTTGCGGCACCACCACCACCGGCATGAACTGGACGGCCTGGAACTCGGTCCTGGCAAAAGCCGAACAGAACAAACCCAGCGCCACGCCCAGGACGGCGTTGATCACCGCGATCAGTACCACGTAGGCGGGGGCGCCGACGATGTCCAGGCCAAAAATCCAGTAGGCCACCGCTGTGGCCACCAGCGACTGGAGTGCGGCCATCAGGGAGAAGGCCACACCGTAGCCGAACAGCAGGTCGGCTTTGTGCACGGGCGTGGTGAGCAGCCGCTCCAGTGTCCCGGACGTGCGCTCCCGCAGCATGGTGATGGACGTGACCAGGAACATCACCACGAACGGAAAGATGGCCAGCATCATCAGTCCAACCCGGTCGAACGTCCGGGGAACGCCTGGCGGCAGCGACTCATTCTCATAAAGGAAGTACACCGCCGTAAGCAGCATGGCCGGCACCACCAGGATCAGGGCGATGCTGCGGTGGTCGTGGCGGAGCTGGCTGAGCACCCGGCGGGTGGTGGCAAGCATCATCAGGAAGTCCATCAGTGCAACCTCCCGTCCCGGCGGGCTGATTCCGCGGTTTCGGGCTCAACAGCCGTCCCGGCGTGGTCGGCGGCCTGAATCATAGCCAGGAAGGCTTGTTCCAGGTTGCTGCTGTGCCCCCTCCTGCTGAGCTCGGCGGGTGTGAGCTGCGCCAGGAGCCGGCCTTCGCGCAACAACAGAAGCGTGTCGCAGCGGCTGGCCTCCTCCATCACGTGGCTGGAGACCAGGAGGGTGGTGCCGGCCCGTGCCATGGCCCGGAACCGTTCCCACAGGTCGGCCCGGAGCACGGGGTCCAAGCCGACGGTGGGCTCGTCCAGCACCAACAGGCGGGGGTGCGCCACCAGGGCGCACGCCAGTGAGACGCGGTTGACCTGGCCGCCGGAGAGGTCGGCGGTCTTGCGGCGTGCCAGTGGTTCGAGGCCGACGGCGGCAATCGCCTCGGCCACGTCGGTCTTGCCCTTCCGGTGCATGGCGCCGAAATAGCGGACATTCGCTTCGACGGTCAGGTCCGGGTAGACGCTGGGGGACTGGGTGACGTAGCCAACCTGCCTCCGCAGCGCGGCGGTGCCGGCAGGAAGGCCCAGGACTTCGACGGTGCCGCCGGCAATGCGCTGCGCACCCACGATGGTGCGCATCAGGGTGGTCTTGCCGCTTCCGGAGGGTCCCAGGAGGCCGGTGATGCCTCCGGCGGGGATACTGAAGTCGACGCCCAGGAGGACGGGACGCCGGCCCAGGTTCACCCTCAGTGCCGACGCTGCCACGGCCGCGGCGTCCTGCCCGCGGGCCGTTCCCAAGGGTGCTGCAAGGTGGGACATGCCGCCTCCGTCGGTGCATCAGGCCTGGCCGGGCGGATCAGCCCGAGGAATTCATCACCTGGTGAATTAAATGTAGGCCCGGGCAGCTGCAGTGACAAGGAAAGTGACAAGGAAATCGTGCAGCCTGAAAACACTTGTCAAACGTGGGCACCATCACATAGGTTCAATCTAGCTGCGCTGGAAGTGGGGTGGGCGGTCTCACCAGTCCTCACCAGTACTTAGGCGATAACGGCGTTGGGCCACGCCCGGATGCGATGACCAGCCTCACTGGGGGGCCAGGGGCTTTGTATTTTCCGGGCGTGGCCCTACTGTTTCCGGGCGTGGCCCAACTGTTTCCGGCGCGGCGCCCTGCCCGGCCCGGCCGCGGTGCCTGCCCCGTCCGTGCCGCAGGGTGTGTGCCGGTAGATTAGTACCCAGACGAATTGTCCGGCCCTGCTGACCCAGCACCTCCCCAGAAACGGATACCACCCGTGGTCCTACGACTCTCCCAGCTTTTCCTGCGCACGCTGCGCGAAGACCCCGTCGACGCCGAGGTTGCCAGCCACAAACTGTTGGTCCGCGCCGGCTACATCCGCCGCGCCGCCCCCGGAATCTACACGTGGCTTCCGCTGGGGCTGAGTGTCCTGCGCAAGGTCGAGGAGATCATCCGCCAGGAAATGGCTGCCATCGGCGCGCAGGAAGTGCACTTCCCGGCCCTGCTCCCGCGCGAGCCCTACGAGGCCACGAACCGGTGGACCGAATACGGAGAGGGCCTGTTCCGGCTCCAGGACCGCAAAGGCGCCGACTACCTGCTGGCTCCCACGCACGAGGAAATGTTCACGCTCCTGGTCAAGGACCTCTATTCGTCCTACAAGGACCTGCCGCTGAGCCTGTACCAGATCCAGAACAAGTACCGCGATGAGGCCCGCCCGCGTGCAGGGCTCCTGCGCGGCCGCGAGTTCATCATGAAGGACTCCTACTCGTTCGACGTCGACGACGCCGGCCTGGATGCCAGCTACGCGGCCCACCGGGGCGCCTACCTGAAGATCTTCGAACGCCTGGGCCTGGAGGTGGTCCCGGTGGCAGCCACCGCCGGCGCCATGGGCGGGTCCAGGAGCGAGGAATTCCTGTTCCCCACCGAGATCGGCGAGGACACCTTCGTTCGCTCCGCCGGGGGTTACGCAGCGAACGTTGAGGCCGTCACCACCGTGGTTCCAGCCGAGATCGACTTCAGCAATGCCCCGGCCGCGGACGTCCTGGACACCCCGGATACGCCCACCATCGAGACCCTGGTGGCTGCGTCGAACCAAATTGCCCCGCGGGCAGAGGCCGACGGCGGGGCCTGGACTGCCGCGGATACGCTCAAGAACGTGGTCCTCGCCGTCACGCTGCCCACCGGTGAGCGGCAGCTGGTGGTCATCGGCGTTCCCGGTGACCGCGCGGTGGACCTCAAGCGCGTGGAGGCCAACATCGGCGCCTTCCTGCCGATCGCGGGCGAAATCGGACTGGAGCAGGCCGGCGAGGAGGACCTCAAGAAGCAGCCGCTGATCGTCAAGGGCTACCTGGGCCCCGGCCTTTCCTTGGACCAGCCGCTTCTTGGTTCGGACAGCGCCACCAAGCTGCTCTACCTGGTGGACCCGAGGGTGGTCAGCGGAACGGCATGGATCACCGGCGCCAACCAGGCAGGCAAGCACGTCTTCGGCCTGGTGGCGGGACGCGACTTCACCTGGGATGGCGTCATTGAATGCACGGAAGTCCGTGCCGGCGACCCTTCACCCGACGGCTCCGGCCCCTTGGAGACCGCCCGCGGCATTGAGATGGGCCACATCTTCCAGCTCGGCCGCAAGTACGCCGAAGCCCTGGACCTCAAGGTGCTGGACCAGAACGGCAAGCAGGTAGTGGTCACCATGGGCTCCTACGGCGTCGGCGTGACCCGTGCCGTGGCCGCGCTGGCCGAAGCCAACCACGATGACCGCGGCCTGGTCTGGCCCCGTACGGTGGCCCCGGCGGACGTCCACGTCGTGGCCGTTGGCCGGGGGGATGAGATCTTCCAGGCAGCCGAAAAACTCTCGGCGGAACTCGAAGAGGCCGGCTTGTCCGTCATTTACGATGACCGACCCAAGGTCTCGCCCGGCGTCAAGTTCGGTGACGCCGAGCTGCTGGGCGTCCCCACCATCCTGGCCGTGGGCCGCGGGCTCGTGGACGGCGTGGTGGAGATCAAGGACCGCCGCAGTGGCGAAGCCGAGAACGTTGCAGTGGACAAGGCAGTCGACTACGTGGTCAACGCCGTCCGCAACAAGTGATCTCCGGCTTCGAATCGATCCAGCTCACCACCATCATCCTGATCGTGGTGGCCGGTTTCGCAGCCGGCTGGGTTGATGCGGTGGTGGGCGGCGGAGGCCTCATCCAGCTTCCGGCGCTGCTCCTGGTTCCCGGGATTGCGCCGGTCCAGGCCCTGGCCACCAACAAGATGGGCTCCATCTTCGGAACCGCCACCAGTGCCGCTACGTACTACCGGCGGGTGGGACCGGACCTTCGGACTGCTGTTCCCATGGCCGTCATCGCCCTGGGCGGCAGTTTCGGCGGCGCCAGCCTGGCCGCTTCCCTGCCCGCCGGGGTGTTCAAGCCGATCATCGTGGTGGCGCTGATCGCCGTCGCGCTCTTTACCGCGCTGAAACCCAACGTGGGAGACCTCACGGCGCTGCGGCACGACGGCCACAAGCACTACGTCGTCGCCTGCCTCATCGGTGCCGTGATCGGCTTCTACGACGGACTCATCGGCCCCGGCACAGGGTCATTCCTGGTGATCGCCTTGGTGTCCGCCATGGGCTACGCGTTCCTCGAAGCCAGTGCCAAGGCCAAGATTGTGAACATGGCCACCAACGCGGGTGCCCTGCTGTTTTTCCTGCCGCACGGGTCCATCCTGTGGGGCATCGGCCTGCTGCTCGGGGCGGCCAACATGGCCGGCGGCTACCTTGGCGCGCGTACCGCCGTTAGCCAAGGCAGCAAGTTCGTCCGGGTGGTCTTCCTGGTGGTGGTTGCCGCGCTGATCATCAAGCTCGGCTACGACGTCTGGCTGGATAACTTCGCCTGATCCCTCCCCGGCCGGCTCTTAACCGCCCTGGCCCGGCTCCGGCAGTGCGTGCGGATGCGGCAGGACGTCCAGCGTGCTCCCGGCCAGGGTGCTGGCCACCCACAGCGACCTGGCCAGGTCACCGTGGTGCCCGTGCGCGGCGTACCACAGCGCGTTGTCCACCTCCCTGGCGATACCCCACTGCCGGGCCACGTCCGGGTCCAGGCCGGCGGCCGTGCTGAAGTCGCCGCACCGCCGCAGCAGGCCGCGGCCGGCATCCTGAACCGGCAGGTCCGCCAGGCGGTTCCACAGCAGGGGAGCGACCGCGAATTCCGGTTCGCCGATCATTGGTTGCGGGTCGATGGCCGCATAGCCGTCCCGCAGGTGTGGTCCATTCGGTGCTGAGGTCCCCGGACGGGCCAGGACATTCAGGAAATGCAGGTCCGTGTGCACCAGAAGGTCCCGGGAAGACCTCCGCCCCACCGCGCCGCGGGTCTGGCACACCTCCAGGGCCGCCTCCAGCAGCCAGCGGGGAAAAGGCCGTCCCAGCTCCTCCCAGTCCGCGGGAAAGTCGTCGCTCCACTGCTCCGCCCGCGCGGCGATGTGGCCGAACTCCTGCCACTGTGCGCGGTGGTCCGGGGCCAGCCCCAATTGCCGGACCAGGCCGCCCCACACCGGCGCGGCGTCGTCCATGGCCAGGGCAGCCAAGGACCGGCCGGCGTCAAGGCGTTCCAGGAGCATGGAACACGAACGCGGGTCCGAGGCCAGCAGGGCCACCGCCCCCTGGCCGTTCCAGAGCGCCAGCGCGTGGCGCTCCACCTGGGCCTCGTCGTGGGGAAACGCGACCTTGAGGGCCGCAGGGGATCCGTCGTCCTGCCTGACCGGGACCACCATGCCGCCGTGCCCGCTCCAGGAAAGGCTGCCCGGTGCCAGGTCGACCTCAAGGCGCCACTGCGCCAGGCGGTCCGCCAGCAGCCCGGGCAGGGCGGAGATCCATGCCCGGCCCGCGCTGGTGCGTGCGTAACGGGCCTCCAAGTCCGGAGGGATGCATACGGCGTGCCCCCGGGTGACCGGGTCAGACAACGCCCGAGGCTCCGAGCAGGTTGCCGATGAGGAACGTTGCCGCCAGTGCCAGGGCGCCGCCCACGACTACCCGGACAGCCGCCTTGGTTCTGGAGCCGCCGCCAATCCATGCCCCCAGGGCTCCCGTCAACGCCAGGGCCACTAGGACCGATACGAAGGTCAGCGGGATCCGGAGGTCCGGCGGCGGAAGCAGGATCGCCAGCATGGGCAGGATGGCACCGATCGTGAAGGCGAGCGCCGAGGCGAACGCTGCATGCCAGGGACTGACAATATCCGTTTCGTCGATGTTGAGCTCTGCGGACAGGTGCGCGGCCACAACATCACGGGCCGTGAGTTCCTTGGCCATCTTGGCTGCCGTCTCCGGGCGCAGGCCCTTGGCTTGGTAGAGGGCGGTCAACTCGGCCAGTTCCTCGTCCGGTGATTCAGCCAGTTCCCGGCGCTCCTTTTCGATGAGGGCCCGCTGGCTGTCGCTCTGGCTGCTGACGGAAACGTACTCGCCCAATGCCATCGACACCGCACCGCCCACCACGCCGGCGACGCCCGCTGTCAGGATGGGCCCGGATCCCGCGGTGGCCCCGGCCACGCCCACCACGATCGCCGCCACGGAGACGATGCCGTCATTGGCTCCCAGCACGCCGGCACGCAGCCAGTTCAGCCGGTGGGCTGTATCGACGCCGTGGGGTTCTGTTGCACTGTGGCCGTTCAACTCAGGGGTTCCGGGATTGGTGCCCCGGGCATCGGCCGGTTCGTCCGCGTTCATGCCTTCAGCAAACCATTCCGGACGCGCGGGTACCAGCCCCGGGCGCTTGCCTTGAAATCAATGCGGGAGGGGCAGCCCGTGTTCAGGATGCTGCGGGTGAGGCCACGGCGGGGCC
Organism: Pseudarthrobacter sp. fls2-241-R2A-127; assembly: GCF_030209355.1. GTDB lineage: Bacteria > Actinomycetota > Actinomycetes > Actinomycetales > Micrococcaceae > Arthrobacter. The sequence continues at coordinate 87,289 of NZ_JARVSF010000041.1, read as the reverse complement.
GCCGGCATCCAGGGCAGGCAGTTGTCCCACATCCAGGATGAGTCCAGGCACCGGTCCCGGGTCCACACCCCACCGCGCGGCACGGGCTGCCGCTGACTGCATCGCTCCCAGCGCCCAAGCCCTGTCCTGGCCGCGGGACAGTGCCACGGCATCACCGTAAGCGGTCAGGGTGGAAGCTTCGATCCGGCCCAATCCCGCCACCGGTGCGGAGAGGAAGCCGGCATCGAGGAGGTAACCCGGCTGCTGCCGCACGGACGCAGCGCAGGCACCCCGGAGGCGGTCTTCCGCGGACGCGGCGAGGCTCTTGTGCTGGCCCAGGAATTCCGACGCCGGCCCGGCGTCCGCCGGCGCGAGGCGGGGGAGGGCCGCCTGGTAGGCGTAGATGGCCTGCTGCTCGACGGCGGTTACGGCGGCCAAGGCCTGGCGCGCATCCGCAGGATCACCGGGCCCGGTGGACTCTGCCGCTGCAGGCGGCGCCGCGCAAGGGGACGCGCTGGAGGCAGCCCCGGAGACTTCCGCGTCCGGAATTGCGGACGTGACCTGCGGGGCCGGCACTCCCGCGGCCGCAGCGAGCCTCCCGGCAGTGAGCAGCTGGGCGGTGCCGGTCCCGGCCAGGAGGCGTGCCATCCCGCCGTCGGCCCCTTCTGCGTCCTTGACACGGGCGGCGCCGCTGGCAGCGAGTGCCTGGACCAATCCGGCCACCCCCGTGGCAGGGTTGGCCGCGACCGGCGATGGGGACGGGGCCGGGGACGCAACAGGTGCGGACGAGGGGGACTGGAGTGCCCTGGCCTGGATGGTCAGCAACGTCACAACGCCGTCCAAGGTGGTGGAATCCACTGTCCCGCCGGCAGCCAGGCCCTGTCCCGCAGCCCGCAACTCCAGGGCGTCGCTGAGCGCCGCCGCCCTGGCCTGCTCCGAAAAGCCGGGCTTGGCCGGTGCGGTTTTTTCCGCGGGAACCAGGGCGAAACCGAGGCTCAGGACAACCAGCGCCGCCAGGGCGGCCGCGGCAAAGCGGAGCGGGCGCAAGGGCAGGTGGTTGTCGTCGCGGCGGTCGTTCACAACAGACCATGGTGTCACGCTGCGGGGGCACCCCGGTGCACCACTGGGCCGGTAAAATAGCTACGCTAGTAGACACCACATCATCTATAGGGAGGGCGGCCGGCATCGTGAGCAATGCAGAAGCCACTGCTTCACCAGACCACACCGGTACGGGAAGCGGATCCGCACCGGCCCACAACCCCGAAGCCGCCAGGCTCCGGACTCTCCTGGAGCCCGCGGTCCAGGCCAACCGGCTCTATCTTGAGGACGTGGCCATCAACATCGCCGGCTCACACCGGGTGGTCAACGTCGTGGTGGACCTGCCGCAGGAGGAAACCGGCGGCGTCAGCCTGGACATCATTGCCGACATCTCCAAGGTGCTCTCCGACATCCTGGACAGCGACCCTGGCGCAGACACCCGCCCATACGACCTCGAGGTGTCCTCACCCGGCGTCGGGCGTCCCCTGACCGAACCCCGGCACTGGCACCGCGCCCGTGGCCGGATGGTCAAGGTCAACGTACTCCAGGGTGAGAACGTCACCGGGCGCATCCAGTCGGTGGACGACGACGGCGTGACCCTGGTCCCCGAGGTCGCCGTCAAGAAGGGCATGAAGCCCCGGCAGGGCGAACCCGTAAAGCTTCCTTTCGACAGGATCCGCAACGGAAAAGTCGAGATCGAATTCAGCCACCTCTCCGAGGATGGTCTGGAACCTGAACACAATGGACCTTCCGAGGAGGCCTGATGGATATTGACATGAGCGCACTGAGACTTTTGGAGCGTGAGCGTGAAATCCCGCTGGACCTCCTGATCCCCACCATCGAGCAGGCGCTCCTGGTGGCTTACCACAAGTCGCCCGGCGCCTTCGAAAAAGCGCGGGCCGAGCTTGACCGCAAGAGCGGCCACGTGACCATCTGGGCTGTCGAGATTGACGACGACGGCGCTCCGATCGGCGAATTCGAGCACACCCCCGAGGGGTTCGGCCGGATCGCTGCCAGCACCGCGCGCCAGATCATCCTGCAGCGGCTCCGCGACGTCGAGGACGACAACGTCCTGGGCGAATTCAAGGGCCGCGAAGGTGAACTGGTGTCCGGCACCATCCAGCAGGGCAACAACCCGCAAATGATCCAAGTCAACCTCGGTTCACTGGAAGCGCTGCTGCCGCCGCCGGAGCAGGTTCCCGGGGAAAAGTACGTCCACGGCAACCGCCTGCGCGCCCTGGTGATCGACGTCCACCGCGGCACCAAGGGCCCGTCGGTTACGCTGTCCCGCTCCCACCCGGGCCTGGTCCGGAAGCTCTTCGAACTCGAAGTGCCCGAAATCGCCGACCACTCAGTGGAAATCGTTGCGCTGGCACGCGAGGCCGGACACCGCACTAAGATCGCCGTGAAGGCCAACACTCCCGGGATCAACGCCAAGGGAGCGTGCATCGGTGAAATGGGGTCCCGGGTCCGTGCCGTCATGACCGAACTCAACGACGAAAAGATCGACATCGTCGATTTCAGCGAGAACCCGGCAACCTTCATCGCCAGCGCCCTCTCGCCGTCGCGCGTGAATTCCGTCACCATCACCGACGAAGCAACCCGGTCCGCCCGGGTGGTGGTCCCGGACTACCAGCTGTCCCTGGCCATCGGCAAAGAAGGCCAGAACGCACGCCTGGCGGCCAAGCTGACCGGCTGGCGGATCGACATCGTCTCCGACGCCGCGGCGCCCCGCGACAAATAACCTGGCGGGGCCGGTGGCTGGCGGACTCCGGCAGCCACCCGGTTTCGGGCAGAATGGCCCAAAGGGGCTAGAATAGATAAGACCGCGCCTAACGGCCGGCAGCCGTGTGCCTTGTGCATGCCAGTTTTCCGGAATCCCGGAGGCAGGTATTCCGGGCCAGCAGAGTGAACGTCAGGACGATGACCGTGGCAGAAGTGCTTTCCACCGGGAGTCAGCCCGAACGTACCTGCATCGGATGCCGGAAGAAAGGCCAGCGGTCGCAGTTGCTCCGGCTCGTCGCCGAAGGCAGCGGGTCATCCGCTGTCCTGGTGGATGAACGACGCCGGATGGCTGGCCGGGGTGCTTGGCTGCACCCCAACGAAACGTGCCTGGCTCTGGCGATCAAGCGGCGAGCATTCGGACGTGCCTTTCCGGGCGCGACCGGGACCGCCGCCGTTGAACACCGGATCACGTCAGGCCCGGCCGTTGACGTCGCCGCGGCGGCTGCAACACCAATCGTCCAACCTGAAAGCGGGTCAGAAATCTGATGGAAACCCGATGAGTTCCCAGCGATGAGTGCGTAACGATGACAACTTTGTTGCGCTCTGCAATGGGCCCTTCCGCAGTATCAGCGGCTGGGGTCCGCAGTAAGAAGTAGACGGTTCGTGCCTGGCTCGGTGCGGACCGAGACAGGAGAAATGTGGCCAAGGTCCGCGTACATGAGCTCGCCAAAGAGCTCGGTATAACTTCCAAAGATGCAGTGACGAAACTGCAGGAACTGGGCGAATTCGTTCGCTCCGCCTCATCCACCATTGAGGCCCCCGTTGTGCGGAAACTGCGCAACGCCTTCCCCGACGCCGCTGCCAAGTCAGCGGCCCCTGCCGCGACGCCCGCGGCCGCCCCCAAGGCGCCCGCACCCGCAGCAGGATCACGTCCTTCAGCACCGGCCCCCGGCCCGGCTGCGCCCAAGGCTCCGGCCCCCGCGGCGCAGGCACCGGCCGCACCTGCCCAGGCTGCCCCGGCAGCTTCCGCAGCTGCAACCCCCGCGGCTGCAACCCCAGCGCCTGCCGCTCCGGCGGCTCCGTCCACGGGCGCCAAGCCCGGCGCCCGCCCTGCCCCCAAGGCAGAGACCCCGGCTCCCGCCACCCGTCCGGGTGGTTCCACGCCGGGTGCCTCCGGTCCCCGTCCCGGCGGTCCCCGTCCGGGCAACAACCCCTTCGCCACCTCACAGGGCATGCCCCGTGGCCGCGGCGGAGACGGTGAACGCGCTCCGCGTCCGGGCAACAACCCCTTCGCCACGTCCCAGGGCATGCCCCGTCCCGGCGGCGGCCGCGACGGCGACCGCCCCGGTGGTCCCCGTCCCGCAGCCGGTGCCGGCGGCCCCCGTCCCGGTGGGCCGCGTCCCGCAGCCGGTGCCGGTGGACCCCGTCCCGCAGCCGGTGCCGGCGGCCCCCGCCCCGGCGCACCGCGCCCCGGCGGTCCCCGTCCCACGCCCGGCATGATGCCCAACCGCACCGAGCGTCCCGCACCCGCAGGTGCAGGCCGTCCCGGCGGCGGCCGCGGACCCGGACGCCCTGGCGGCGCTCCCGGTACCGGTGGTCCCGGCGCAGGCGGCGGTGCTCCGGCCGGCGGTGGCTTCGGCAAGGGTGGCCGCGGTCGCGGTGGTACCCAGGGTGCCTTCGGTAAGGGCGGCGCAGGCCGTGGCAAGCAGCGCAAGTCCAAGCGCGCCAAGCGCCAGGAACTTGAGCAGATGAGTGCCCCGTCGCTGGGTGGCGTGAGCGTACCCCGCGGCGACGGCAACACTGTGATCCGGCTCCGCCGCGGCTCGTCCATCACGGACTTCGCCGACAAGATCGAGGCAAACCCCGCCGCACTGGTGACGGTCCTCTTCCACCTGGGCGAAATGGCCACGGCCACGCAGTCCCTGGACGAGGAAACCTTCGCACTGCTGGGCGAGGAGCTGGGCTACAAGCTGCAGGTCGTCTCGCCGGAAGACGAGGAGCGCGAGCTGCTCTCCGGCTTCGACATCGACTTCGATGCCGAGCTTGAGGCCGAGGGCGACGACGAACTCGAGGCACGTCCTCCGGTTGTCACCGTCATGGGCCACGTCGACCACGGTAAGACCCGGCTGCTCGATGCCATCCGCAAGTCCGACGTCATGGCGGGCGAGCACGGCGGCATCACCCAGCACATCGGTGCCTACCAGGTCACCCACAACCACGAGGGCAACGACCGGAAGATCACCTTCATCGATACCCCGGGCCACGAGGCGTTCACCGCCATGCGTGCCCGTGGTGCGAAGGTCACCGACATCGCCATCCTGGTGGTCGCGGCGGACGACGGCGTGATGCCGCAGACCGTTGAGGCGCTCAACCACGCCCAGGCGGCCAACGTGCCGATCGTCGTAGCCGTGAACAAGATCGACAAGGAAGGCGCCAACCCGGACAAGGTCCGCGGCCAGCTGACCGAGTACGGCCTGGTTCCGGAAGAATACGGTGGCGACACCATGTTCGTTGAGGTCTCTGCCCGCCAGAACCTCAACATCGACGAGCTGCTCGAGGCCGTCCTGCTCACCGCGGACGCCGCCCTGGACATGCGCGCCAACCCGAACAAGGACGCCCGCGGCATCGCGATCGAAGCCAACCTGGACAAGGGCCGCGGTGCTGTTGCCACCGTCCTGGTCCAGTCCGGCACCCTGCGCGTCGGCGACACCATCGTGGCAGGCACGGCCCACGGCCGTGTCCGTGCGATGTTCGACGACGACGGCAGCGCCCTGACCGAGGCTGGCCCGTCCCGCCCCGTCCAGGTGCTGGGTCTGTCCAACGTGCCGCGCGCCGGCGACACCTTCTTCGTGACCGCTGACGAGCGCACCGCCCGCCAGATCGCCGAGAAGCGTGAAGCAGCCGACCGCAACGCCGCCCTGGCCAAGCGCCGCAAGCGCATCAGCCTGGAAGACTTCGACCAGGCCGTCGCCGAAGGCAAGATCGACACCCTCAACCTCATCCTCAAGGGTGACGTCTCCGGTGCCGTGGAAGCCCTCGAAGATGCACTGCTCAAGATCGACGTCGGCGAAGGCGTCCAGCTGCGCGTCATCCACCGCGGTGTGGGTGCCATCACGCAGAACGACGTCAACCTGGCAACGGTCGACTCCGCCGTCATCATCGGCTTCAACGTCAAGCCCGCCGAGCGGGTTGCCGAACTGGCAGACCGCGAAGGAGTGGACATGCGCTTCTACTCCGTCATCTACGCAGCAATCGATGACATCGAAGCGGCGCTCAAGGGCATGCTCAAGCCGGAATACGAAGAATTCCAGCTTGGCACCGCCGAGGTCCGCGAAGTGTTCCGCTCCTCCAAGTTCGGAAACATCGCCGGCTCGATCGTCCGCTCCGGCATCATCCGCCGCAACACCAAGGCACGGGTCAGCCGCGACGGCAAGATCATCGGCGACAACCTCACCATCGAGACGCTCAAGCGCTTCAAGGACGACGCCACCGAGGTCCGCACGGACTTCGAATGTGGTATCGGTCTTGGCTCGTACAACGACATCACCGAGGGTGACATCATCGAGACCTTCGAGATGCGCGAGAAGCCGCGCGTCTAGTCTGGATCTGCCTGCAGGCGACTCAGCAGTGCAAAGGTGCGGGGCCGTTGGATTTTCCGGCGGCCCCCGCTTTTCCGCCGTAAAGGGGGCCCCGCCCCTACGACGGGTGGCCGGCGATCTGCGATCGTCAGCCACCCGTCTCCGGCAGGCCCGATGCCACTCCCGGGCCCCCTTCACGGCTCCAAAGCGCCGCCGGAAGATCCCGACGGCATCGTCCCTGGCTCACCAAGGCGCGCGCCACGCGGGGCGACGTAATCGCCCAAGTAGCGGCGTCGCCGTCGTACGTCCCTAATTTTTTTCTTCTTATAGGAGTTGTTCATGGCTGATCCGGCACGTGCTGCCAAGTTGGCGCAGCGGATTAAGGTTGTTGTTGCTGAAGCTCTGGGCCGGAAGGCCAAGGATCCCCGGCTTGAGGGCATTACTGTCACCGATGCCCGGGTGACCAATGATCTGCAGCACGCCACTGTTTACTACACGGTCTTTGGCGACGAGACCGTCCAGGCCGATGCCGCCAAGGGGCTCGAAAAGGCCAAGGGGGTGCTTCGGCAGGAAGTGGGCCGGAACATCACCGTCCGGCTGACCCCTACCCTCGAATTCGTGGCTGACCAGATCCCGGTCAACGCTTCCAACCTCGAGGAACTGCTGCGGGAAGCCCGCAAGCGTGACGCTGAAGTGGCCGCGCTGGCTGCCAACGCGCAGCACGCCGGCGACGCCGACCCCTACAAGGCCGACGTGTCCGACGACGTCGACATCGACGAAGACGACTTCGACGAAGAGGACACCGACCTCACCAGCGACGGCGACGTCGAAGAGGACAGCAACAAGTAGAACGCGCACAGGGCCCGGGAGCTGATCCCGGGCCCTGCCGCTTTTAACCCAGCAGTGCTGGATCCTTAATGCAGATCAGCCCTGATGACTTTTCCGGACGGCCGCTGCGCGGGATCCCCGAGCCCGTCAGCCGTGGCGTAGAGCGTATGGCCGCTGATGTCGACGTCGGCCGGCATGTTCACCGCCAGGAATTGGGAACGGCTGCCCTCACACGTGAACTTCAGGATCTCGCCGCCGAACAGCGACGCCACATACACGTCACCGTTGCCGGCCACGGCCAGGCCCGTGGGGCTGAGAATGTGGTCCGCCCAAAGGTCGGTGTCACCGTTCCACGGATTGATCTTGAAAATCGCGCCGCGGGCGCCCAGGTCAGGACCTTCCGGTCCGCCTGGCAGCGACGTCACGTACAGCATCCCGTCCGGGCCGATTCCAACATCGGTAGGTACAGGCTCGAATGCGTACTTGTGCCCCACCACGCAGTCCGGCACCGTCATGGTGTTCCCCTGCATGTCCACCGGGATCTTCAAACCCGCCGGGATGGTGGCCGTCCGTGGCGGCAGGACAGCGACCGTATCGATGTCGCCGTTCTTCAGGTTCACCTTGAGGACGGCGTTCATGCCCGCGTCGGCCACATAGGCGGTGTCATCCTTGACCGCCAGGGCGTAGGGATGGGAATCCACAATGCCCTTGTACCTCACCGGCGGGAACGCGGGCCAACCGGCAAGGCACTGTTCGCTGACGTCCTTGCCAAACCCGTAGTGCTGGGAGCCGTCCGGGTTGTGCCGCCGTTCGTAGTCGGCAATGTTGGCGATGGTATCCACGTCGCCCTTGGAGTCGATCGACTTGAGGTATCCGTGCAGCGCGGCGGGGTCTCCCTGTCCGGCGCCCACACTTTCAAGGTAATACGTGGTGCTGCCGCGGGTGTCGGAACCGGCCACCTCCCAGCCCTGGGGCGTACCCGTCGCCAGGTCGGCAGTGGAGCCGTCCTTCCTGATGCTGGTGAGGTTCCCGGCAAAGTCCTGGGACACCAGGACGGTTCTTCCGGTCCCCGCACTGACATGCAGGGGTGAGATGAGTCCATCCGCAAGGACATCGTAACCAGGTGTGCGGGTGGAGGCGGAGGCGGGGCCAGCGGACGCCATGGCAGCGGCGGTGGCCGCGATACAGGCTAAGAGTGCGAGTCTTTTTTTCATTGGGTTCTCCGGGTGCGAGGCCCTTGACGGGCCGGATAGGAAGCCTCCGTAGAGGCAAAATGTTTCCCCCGCGGGCAAGCGTAGGCTCGTGCCCGCGGGTTGTCGCCGGGGGAATCTCCCCTTCTTTGCCCCCTTTTCATCCCCCTCGCAGTCCCGGTGGCTAGGATCGTGCTATGACCTCCGAAGACCACGGCACCACCTCGACGTACCTCGAACAGGCAGTGGACCTTGCCACGCGGAACGTCGGCCTGGGCGGGGGACCGTTCGCCGCCGTCGTGGTGACCGCCGACGGGCAGGTCCACACCGGTGTCAACCGCGTCACCCGCGACAACGATCCCACCGCCCATGCGGAGGTAGTGGCCATCCGGGCAGCGGCAGCGGCCACCGCAAACTTCGACCTCACCGGATCCGTGCTGTACGCAAGCTGCGAGCCGTGCCCCATGTGCCTGGCCTCGGCCTTGTGGGCCAGGATCGGCCACGTGTACTTTGCCGCAGACCGGTACGGGGCTGCGGCCGCCGGCTTCGATGACGCCCTCTTCTACGACTACTTCAACGGCGCCAGGCCGGACCTGATGCCGGTCACCCGGGGTGAGATCACGACGTCGGACCTCCCCTTCCAGGCGTGGGGCGCCTTCGCCGGCAGGAAGGACTACTAGCCATGGACCCCGCACTTATCGCCTGCCCCGCCTGCGGAAAGACGAACCGGGTGCCCGCCCGGGCATCCGGGCATCCGCGCTGCGGCAACTGCAAGGCGGACCTTCCGTGGATTGTGTCCGCCGGTGACGCGGATTTCGCCGCCGTCGCCGAGCAATCCTCTGTCCCGGTCCTGGTGGACTTCTGGGCCGCATGGTGCGGCCCCTGCCGGATGGTCAGCCCTGTCCTGGACAAACTGGCCCGGGAACGGCCCGGGAAGATCAAACTGGTAAAGGTGGATGTGGACACCTCTCCCGGCTTGTCCCGGCGGTTCGACATCCAGGCCATCCCCACGCTCATGGTGATTGTCGACGGCAAGGTCGCGGCCCGCCAGGCCGGCGCGGCACCGGCGGACGTCCTGCGCTCCTGGCTGGACCGCGCACTCGCCGGTGCCCGAAGCTGACGCTACTGCCCAAGGCTGACGCCAGCGCTGGACTGCGCACATGCCGGTGCCGGACCTGTCGCCGGCCGGCTGGTCCTGCGCGCAGCTAGCGGGAGGCGGCAGGAAGCCGCGACACGCCCTCGATGAGTTCCTGCTTCCGGCCGCACAACGCGATCCGCACCCATCCTTCGCCGATGGAGCCGAACGCTGTCCCCGGCGCCAGCGCCACCCCTGAGTCTGCGAGGAAACGCCGCACCCAGGTGCGTACGTCGCCTCCGGTCACGTGGGACATGTCAGCCCACAGGTAGAACGCACCCTGTGCCGGAAGGAAACGGATCCCCTTGGCCACCAGGACCGACGAGGCCGCGTCCCGGTTCTCCCGGTAATGCTGGTGGGCGTGCCGGACGTAATCCTGCGGCCCGGTCAGGGCGGCGAGCGCCGCGTACTGCGGGGCCGACGCCACACAGGAAACGATCGACTCCATGACGTTGTCCATCTTCTGCTTGAGGCCAGGCGGGCAAATAAGCGCGCCAATCCTTAGCCCGGTGAGGCCGTATGTCTTGGAGAGGGTCAGGGAGGTGAACACGCGGGCTTCTGCCGGGCTGCTGGAGTCGAACCGTGCCGGGCTCACGTGCGGCACGTCGTACGTGAAAGCCTCGTAGCACTCGTCGGAGATGACCCAGAGATCGTGCCGGCGGGCCAGGTCCATCAGGTCCCGGACCAGGTCTTCGCCCAGGACGGCGCCGAGCGGGTTCGATGGGGAGTTCAGCACCAGGACCCGGGTGCGGCTGGTGATCAGGGCCTCTACGTCGGCCACCCGTGGCTGGAAGTCGTGGTCCGGGTGCAGCGGGTACTCCACAGGCACGGCATTGAGCAGCCTGCCGGTCATGGCAAAGGTGGGATAGCCCGGGTTGGGGATCAGGACCTCGTCGCCGGGGGAAAGCAGCAGGCTCATGGCGAAGTGCAGGCCCTGCTGCGCGCCGGACACCACGTAGACCCGGTCGGCGCCGATGTCGACGCCCTGTTCCTGGCTGAACCTGGCCGCGAATGCCTCGCGCAGGGCCGGGATCCCCGCGTTCGGCGTGTAGTTGGTTTCATCCCGGTCCAGGCATGCGATGCCGGCGTCCAGGACGTGGCGGGGGAGCGGGAAGCCCGGCTCTCCGATGCTCAGTACCAGGGCGCCCGGGGTGCGCCAGGCGGCCTCGGTGATCTCGCGGATCTGGTTGACGGGCACGTCGCGGACATGGGCGGCAAGCTCGGGCATGCCAGCCATCCTAGCTGCCCGGCCGGCTGCCGCCTGGCGTGCGGGCGTCCCAACCAGCGCCGATATACTGGGAGGCGTGCTTTCTGGACTGGTAATAGTGGACAAGCCGCAGGGATGGACCAGCCATGATGTGGTTGGCCGGATGCGGCGCCTCGCAGGTACCCGGAAAGTGGGGCACGCAGGAACCCTGGATCCCATGGCCACCGGCGTGCTGGTCCTCGGCATCAACAAGGCCACGCGCCTGCTGACCTACATCGTGGGCACCACCAAGACCTACACGGCCACCATCCGGCTGGGCCAGTCCACCGTGACGGACGACGCCGAGGGCGAGGTTACCGCCACGGCCGGCACATCCGGCGTGGACGAGCAGGCAATTTACGACGGCGTCTCAGCCCTCACCGGCGCGATCGAGCAGGTGCCCAGCAGCGTCAGCGCGATCAAGGTCAACGGCGAACGCGCCTACGCACGGGTGCGCTCCGGCGAAGACGTTAAGCTCGCCGCGCGGCCAGTCACCATCCACCGGTTCGAGGTCCATGCCGTCAGGCGGGATCCGGACGCGGACGTCATCGACCTCGATGTCACCGTCGAGTGCTCCTCCGGCACCTACATCCGGGCCCTCGCCCGGGATCTCGGCAACGCCCTTGGCACCGGCGGCCACCTCACTGCGCTCCGCAGGACCCAGGTGGGCCCCTATTCGCTGGACGAGGCGCGAACCCTCGAGGAACTCGCCGAGGAACTTACCGTCCTGGAAATGTCGCAGGCAGCCCGGGCCCTGATGCCCAACCGGGAGCTGAGTGCGGAGGAAACGACGGAAATCTCCTTCGGCCGGCGGATCGCGGCCGGAACCGCCGCCGGCACACCCGGCGCGGCCACGGCGGAACACCCGGCCGCAGCTTTCGCCCCTGACGGCACCCTGGTGGCCCTGCTCGCCGACGCGGGCAGCTACGCCAAACCGGTGCTGGTCTTTGCCCCCGGCAGTGGCACAGGCCCGGCCGCGACCGCCCCCGCGGAGGCATAGACGTGGATGCCTATTTTTGGATCATCCTTGTGGTCGGCCTGGTGTCCACGGTGCTTTGCCTGGGCGCGGGAATCCTCAAGAAGGCGCCGAACGACGTCACCATCCTCTCCGTCGCCGCCGTGGAACTGGCCCTCGTGGTCTACCTGGTGGGATCCATCGTGCGGGTTATCGCCGGCGAACATATCGCGGGTGAAACCTGGGAATTCTGGGGCTACATGGCCACCGCCATGCTCCTGCCCCCGGCAGCGGCGTACTGGTCCATCCTGGAACGGACCCGGTGGAGCAACTTTGTCCTGGCCGCCGTCGGCGTCACCGCATTGGTGATGGCCGCGCGGATGAACCAGATCTGGTACTGAAGTGGAGGCAGCACAATGAAAGACCAGCAGGCCGGCCCGGCCGCAGACGCACCCGCCCGCAACACCCGGAACACCGGGCCAGGAAGGTTGTTGATCGCGGTTTACGGCGTTTTCGCGATCTCCGCCACGGCACGCGCCGGATACCAGATCCTCACCAAATTCTCCGAGGCCCCGCTGGCCTACCTCCTGTCGGCCTTCGCGGCGCTGGTATACGTGGTGGCCACAGTCTCCCTTGCCAAAGCAGGGACCACCTGGTTCAAGGTTTCCGTGGCGGCGGTACTGGTGGAACTGGCGGGTGTCCTGGTGGTGGGGACACTGAGCGTCCTGGACTCGGTGCAGTTCCCGCACGAGACCGTCTGGTCCCTGTTCGGCCGCGGCTACGGCTTCATCCCGCTGCTGCTGCCCGTCCTCGGGCTGGTGTGGCTCTACCGCCGCCGCCCGTCGCAGGCCAAAGCGGCGCAGTGAATCCGGGTAACCTTGAAGAGTTCCGCGGCCGGCGTGGCTCCGGAACACCGATTTTTGCAGGCAGCTTAAGGCGAGGGTGATGGTCTACATCTGGAACGATCCGTCCGATGTCCCGGCGGACTTCGGCCCATCCGTTGTCACTTTCGGCAACTTCGATGGCGTTCACCGCGGCCACCAGCAGGTGCTGTCCCAGCTGATCCGCTCAGCCCGCCTCGCGCAGGCCAAAGCCGTGGCCATCACCTTCGATCCGCACCCGGCGCTGATCCACCGCCCGGAGGCCGCGCCGGAACTGATCATGGGCCTGGAGGACAAACTGGAGGCCCTGGGCGAGCTTGGCCTGGACGCCGTCCTGGTGGTCAAGTACTCACTGGACCTTGCCAGCCTGACCGCCGAAGAATTCGTGGAGCAATACCTGGTGGACTGCCTGCATGCCAGCCGCGTGGTCATCGGCCACGACGCCCGCTTCGGCCGGGGCAACTCAGGTGACCTGGACACCATGAAGTCGCTTGGCGAAAAGTTCGGCTTCGAGGTCCAGGTAATCAGCGAGTTCGGCTCCGAGGGCTACCCGCTGCATGACGACGACGCCACCGACCGGCGCTGCTCGTCCACCTGGGTGCGTGAAGCCTTGCAGGCGGGCGACGTCGCCACCGCCGCTGCCGTGCTGGGCCGGGCCCACCGCATGCGCGGCGAAGTGGTCCACGGTGCGGCACGGGGCAGGGCGCTCGGTTTCCCCACCGCAAACCTCGCTCCCAACGCCACGGGACTGATCCCGGCCGACGGCATCTACGCAGGCTGGCTGGTGGACCAGTCCGGAACGCGCAGGCCGGCGGCGATCTCGGTGGGCTCCAACCCCACGTTCGACGGCGTCAGCCGGCAAGTCGAGGCGCACGTTATCGACAGGCCCAAGGAAGCCGTGGAGGACTTCGATCTGTACGGCCAGACAGTGATCGTGGAATTCGTGGAGCGGCTGCGAGGCATGGTGGCCTATCGTGGCCCTGAGGCTCTGGTTGAACAGATGCGGCTGGATGTGGCGCAGGCCCATCAGCTTCTGGGTGCCCGCTGACAGCTTTGCCGGGGCCATAACAACGAAAGGCAGTGCGTGTCAGTCGAAAAGAACACCCGCAAGCTCGATCAAGGGATCGTCCGCGACTTCAGCTCGCGGATGAGCTACGCCTCCTACCTGCAGTTGCCCACGCTGCTCAGCGCTCAGAAGCCTGTCAGCGAGCCCGAACACCACGACGAGATGCTGTTCATCATCCAGCACCAGACCACGGAGCTGTGGCTGAAGCTGGTCCTGCACGAGTTGCGCAGCGCCGCCGCCTGGCTCCGCGCGGACGACCTCGGCTCGGCGCTGAAGGGCATTGCCCGGGTCAAGCACATCCAGAAGACGCTCACCGAACAATGGTCCGTGCTGGCCACCCTCACTCCCACCGAGTACTCGCAGTTCCGCGGTTTCCTGGGCAATTCCTCGGGCTTCCAGTCCGCCCAGTACCGGGCGGTCGAGTTCGTCCTGGGAAACAAGAACCGCAAGATGCTGCCGGTTTTTGAATCCGATCCCGAGGCACACGCCATGCTGGCGGAACTGCTCGCCGCCCCCAGCATCTACGACGAGTTCCTGGCGTACCTGTCCCGGCACGGATTCGAGGTGCCCGCCGCGGTCCTGGACCGGGACGTGACCCGGGCCCATGAGTTCACTCCGGACCTGGTCCCCCTCTTCAAGCACATTTACGAGAATGCGGCGGACAACTGGGCCGCCTACGAGGCGTGCGAGGAACTGGTGGACCTGGAGGACAACTTCCAGCTCTGGCGGTTCAGGCACCTGCGCACCGTCCAGCGGACCATCGGCATGAAGACGGGCACGGGCGGGTCCAGCGGTGTGACCTTCCTGCAGAAGGCCCTTGAACTGACGTTCTTCCCGGAACTATTCGCTGTCAGGACGGAGATCGGACAATGAGCATCCACCAGGAAAACCCCGCAAGCGTGGCCCCGGATGAGCTCCGGCAGCGCGCCGAAGAGCTGGACCGTAAAGACGCCCTGGCGCACTACCGGGACCATTTCATCGGCACGGACACTCCGCTGTCCTACCTGGACGGCAACTCGCTGGGCAGGCCACTGAAGCGCACCGCCGACGACGTCGCTGCCTTCGTCCGGGACGAGTGGGGCGGCCGGCTGATCCGCGGCTGGGACGAAAAATGGCTCGCCCTCCCGCAAACCATCGGGGACCAGCTGGGACGGGCCGTCATCGGTGCAGCGGCGGGCCAGACCATCGTCGCCGACTCCACCACCGTGGTGCTGTACAAGCTGATCCGTGCTGCCCTCGCCGCCGTGCAGGACCCGGACCGGAACGAGCTGGTGCTCGATACCGAAAACTTTCCCACCGACCGCTACCTGGTGGAGGGCATCGCCCTCGAGGAGGGCCTGACACTCCGCTGGATCGAGCCGGACCCCGCCGCGGGGGTGACCCTTGACCAGGTGCGTGAGGCTGTTGGGCCGCGCACCGCCGTCGTGCTCATCAGCCAGATTGCCTACCGCTCAGGCCACCTCGCTGACCTGCCCGGCATTACCAAAGCAGTGCACGACGCCGGCGCCGTGGTGGTGTGGGACCTTTGCCATTCCGCGGGCTCGGTGGAGATCGACCTGGACGGCGCGGACGTGGACTTCGCCGCGGGGTGCACCTACAAGTACCTCAACGGGGGCCCCGGTTCGCCGGCGTTCGCCTACGTCAATGCCCGCCACCTGCCCTCGCTGAACCAGCCGATCTGGGGCTGGATGGGACGCAAGGACGCTTTCGAAATGGCCGCCGGCTACCAGCCGGCCGACGGCATCCGCGGGTTCCTCAGCGGCACTCCCGCGATCTTCGGCATGATTGCCATGCAGGGAACCCTGGACCTCATCGAAGAAGCCGGCATGGCCGCCATCCGTTCGAAGTCCAAAGACCTCACCGCCTTCGCTGTGGAAATCTTCGACGCGTGGCTGGCGCCCCTGGGCGCCGAACTGGCCACGCCACGGAGTCCGGGGGAGCGGGGCGGGCACATCACGGTGGACCACGCCGGCTTCACCAAGGCCACGGTGGAGGCGCTGTGGGACGGCGATGTCATTCCGGACTTCCGCTCCCCGCACGGCATCCGGGTGGGACTTTCGCCCCTGAGCACCAGCTTTGCCGAGGTGCTTGACGGCATGGCTGCCATCCGGGACAGGCTGCAGGGCTGACCCCGGCGCCCGGCCGGCCGCGCGTGTTTCGACAACGTTAGGCCCGGGCCGGTAAACTGGACGATGGATCCGGCTGCAGTCCGTGGCGGCTGGTTCCTGTTGTTGGCGGCCCCTTTCGGTTTACCGGGGCGGGACCACCACGGCAGACCCGGCAGTGAGTTACTGACTTGGGCCCTCACGGCACATTCCCAAGGAGTTATTGTGGCACTTGACGCCGCTGTAAAGCAGTCCATCATCAAGGAATACGCAACCGCCGAAGGCGACACCGGTTCACCCGAGGTCCAGGTTGCCGTCCTTACCCAGCGGATCAAGGATCTGACTGAGCACATGAAGGAGCACAAGCACGATTACCACACCCAGCGCGGTCTGCTGGGCATGGTTGGTCGCCGCAAGCGCATGCTTGGCTACCTCAAGAAGACTGACATCGCCCGCTACCGTTCGCTCATCGAGCGCCTCGGCCTGCGCCGCTAGTCTGGCTTTAGGGCGGCCCAATCCATCTGGAACGGGCCGCCTTCTTCAAATGAAAAATTAAACAGGAGGATCAACCGCATCACGCATTCGCGGTCCTCGGTAGTGATCCCCGGGAACGGCTTCGTTGACTGAAGCCGGCGGCCCGTGGGTCTCGATCGATGACCGGGTGCAGGGCCAGTAGACAGATGCTGGCTGGGTTGATGCGGCTGGATCTCCGTAAAACAGAAACGGAGGTGACTCTCTTGGAGGGTCCCGAAATCCAGTTCTCGGAAGCAGTCATTGACAATGGCCGTTTCGGCAAGCGCGTAATCCGGTTCGAAACCGGCCGCCTTGCCAAGCAGGCAGCCGGCGCAGCCATGGTGTACATCGACGATGACACCGCGCTGCTGTCCGCCACCACCGCCGGCAAGCACCCGCGTGAAGGCTTCGACTTCTTCCCGCTGACGGTCGACGTCGAAGAGCGCATGTACGCTGCCGGCCGCATCCCGGGCTCGTTCTTCCGCCGCGAAGGCCGCCCGTCCACCGAAGCCATCCTGGCCTGCCGCCTGATGGACCGCCCGCTGCGCCCCGCCTTCATCAAGGGCCTGCGCAACGAGGTCCAGATCGTGGTGACCGTCCTGGCCATCAACCCTGACGAGCTCTACGACGTGGTGGCCATCAACGCCTCCTCGATGTCCACCCAGCTCTCCGGCCTGCCGTTCTCCGGCCCCATCGGCGGCGTCCGCGTTGCCCTGGTCGCTGACGAGAACGGTACCCAGTGGGTTGCTTTCCCCAAGCACTCCCAGCTTGAGAACTCCGTGTTCAACATGGTTGTGGCCGGCCGCGTCGCCGGTGACGACGTCGCCATCATGATGGTCGAGGCAGAAGCCACGGACAACGCCTGGAACCTGATCAAGGAACAGGGCGCTACCGCACCCACCGAAGAGGTTGTCTCCGAGGGCCTTGAGGCTGCCAAGCCGTTCATCAAGGCACTCTGCGACGCCCAGGCTGATCTTGCCGCGCGCGCCGCCAAGCCCACGGTCGAGTTCCCGGTGTTCCTGGACTACGAGGACGACGCATACGCCGCCGTCGAGTCCGCTGCAGCCGACAAGCTTGCCGCTGTCTTCCAGATTGCCGACAAGCAGGAACGCGACAACGCTTCCGACGCCCTCAAGGATGAGGTCCTCTCGGGCCTCGCCGGCCAGTTCGAAGGCCGCGAGAAGGAACTGTCCGCAGCCTTCCGCTCCGTCACCAAGCACGTTGTGCGCCAGCGCATCCTCAAGGACCAGGTCCGCATCGACGGCCGTGGCCTGACGGACATCCGCCAGCTCACCGCTGAGGTCGAGGTCCTGCCCCGCGTGCACGGCTCCGCTATCTTCGAGCGCGGCGAGACCCAGATCATGGGTGTCACCACGCTGAACATGCTCAAGATGGAACAGCAGATCGACTCGCTGTCTCCGGTGACGCGCAAGCGCTACATGCACAACTACAACTTCCCGCCGTACTCCACCGGTGAAACCGGCCGCGTGGGCTCGCCCAAGCGCCGCGAAATCGGCCACGGCGCCCTGGCCGAGCGCGCCATCGTGCCCGTCCTGCCGTCCCGCGAGGAATTCCCGTACGCCATCCGCCAGGTGTCCGAGGCCCTCGGATCCAACGGTTCGACGTCGATGGGTTCCGTCTGCGCCTCCACCCTGTCCCTGCTGAACGCCGGTGTGCCCCTGAAGGCCGCCGTCGCCGGCATCGCCATGGGCCTGGTCTCCGACCAGGTTGACGGCCAGACCCGCTACGCAGCCCTGACCGACATTCTCGGCGCCGAAGACGCCTTCGGTGACATGGACTTCAAGGTGGCCGGTACCGCCGAGTTCGTCACGGCCATCCAGCTGGACACCAAGCTCGACGGCATCCCCGCCTCGGTGCTGGCTGCAGCACTGAAGCAGGCCCGCGAAGCACGCCTGCACATCCTCGAGGTCATCAACTCGGCAATCGACACCCCGGACGAGCTTTCCGAGTTCGCTCCGCGCGTCATCGCCGTGAAGATCCCCGTGGATAAGATCGGCGAGGTCATCGGCCCCAAGGGCAAGATGATCAACCAGATCCAGGAAGACACCGGCGCCGACATCTCCATCGAGGACGACGGCACGGTCTACATTGGCGCCACCAACGGCCCGTCTGCCGACGCAGCACGCTCCGCCATCAACGCCATCGCCAACCCGCAGGTCCCGGAAATCGGCGAGCGTTACCTCGGTACGGTCGTCAAGACCACCACCTTCGGTGCCTTCGTGTCGCTGACCCCGGGCAAGGACGGCCTCCTGCACATCTCCGAGCTCCGCAAGCTGGCCAACGGCAAGCGCGTGGACAACGTTGAGGACGTCGTCTCCGTGGGCCAGAAGGTCCAGGTGGAAATCACCAAGATCGATGACCGCGGCAAGCTCTCGCTCGCACCGGTGGTCGCTGAGGAAGAGGCTCCGGCCGACACCGAGCGCGTCCACGCCACGGAGCCGGCTGAAGGCGCTGACGTCTAACAGCCCGGGATTCCCGGTATAAGCATGAATCGGCGGGACCGGTGGATGATCCACCGGTCCCGCCGCTGTTACGATGGCAGCCAGATCCGGCTGCCCGTCCTGAAAGGCTTCAATGACTGTTGTACCCCTGCCGCTTGAGCAGAACCACGCCGGCGACACCCTGGTCCATGGCTCCGACGGCGGGTCCGAGGTCCGCCGTTCCGTGCTGCCAGGGGGAGTGCGGGTACTGACGGAAGCGATGCCGGGCCAACGGTCGGCCACGATCGGGTTCTGGGTGGGCGTCGGGTCACGGGACGAAGCCCCCGGCCAGCATGGGTCCACACACTTCCTTGAGCACCTGCTGTTCAAGGGCACCAAGCGCCGCACGGCCCTGGAGATCGCCTCCGCCTTTGATGAGGTGGGCGGCGAATCGAACGCGGCTACCGCGAAGGAAAGCACCTGCTACTTTGCCAGGGTCCTGGACTCGGACCTGCCCATGGCGATCGACGTCATCGCGGACATGATCACCAGCGCGGTCCTGGACCCGGATGAGATGGAGCAGGAACGCGACGTCATCCTGGAGGAAATCGCCATGGACAGCGATGACCCCACCGACGTTGCACACGAGCATTTTGTTGCCGCTGTCCTGGGCAGCCACCCGCTGGGCCGCCCCATCGGCGGCACCCCCGCCGCGATCAAGGCAGTGGCCCGCGACTCCGTCTGGGAGCACTACCGCAAGTACTACAAGCCCGAGGAACTGGTCATCACCGCTGCGGGCGGCCTGGACCACGACGTCGTCTGCGGGCTCGTAGTTGACGCACTCCAGACGGCGGGCTGGTCCCTGACGCCCGACGCGGCGCCGGTGCAGCGCCGTTCCACCGAACGCGCACTAATCACCGGAACCGCCGGCCTGCACGTGGTCAAGCGGGCCGTGGAGCAGGCGAACATCATCATGGGATGCCCCACGATCGTTGCCACGGACGAACGCCGCTACGTCATGAGTGTCCTGAATGCGGTCCTGGGCGGCGGGATGTCCTCCAGGCTGTTCCAGGAAGTCCGAGAGAAGCGCGGCCTGGTGTACTCCACGTACTCCTTTGCCTCGTCTTACGCCGACGCCGGCTACTTCGGCATGTATGCGGGCTGCACGCCGTCCAAGGTGCGGCAGGTGGTCGACCTGCTGGGCGTGGAGCTGGACAAGCTCGCTGAGCACGGCATCTCCGAAGACGAACTCCGCAAGGCCGTGGGCCAGCTCGGCGGCGGGATCGTCCTGGCACTGGAGGACACCGGTTCGCGGATGTCCCGGCTGGGCCGCGCCGAACTGGTGTCCGGCGAATACCAGGACATCGACGAGACGCTGCGCCTCATCAAGGCCGTCACCGTGGAACAGGTCCAGGAACTGGCTGCCGAACTTGCTGCGGCCCCGCGCACGGTCACCGTGGTGGGCCCGTTCGACGAGACCGAGACGTTCGGGCTGTAACCCGCTGGCGCCAAGCCACTGGTGGCTTGGCGCTGAAAGGTCCATCCTGAGTTACAGCATGCCCGTGGCAAATGGCCGTGAGCAGCTTGTCCCCGGGCAGGAGGTGGGGCGGTGATGCTGAGTCCAACACCCGAACGCGGACATCCGGCGTTGTTGGCCATGCTGGGCCACTGGCGCGGCAAAACCCTGGTGGCTGCGGGTCCCTGGGGTCCTGAGCACAGCTTGGATGCCGAAGTGACCTACAGCCAGGTGGCCGGGGGACTGGGCGTCGTGCAGAGCTACCGCCACGCTGAACCGGATGGCAGCCATTTTGAAGGGCACGGCATCTTTACCGTCGACCCCGTCCATAACGACGTGCTCTGGTACTACATCGACAACCATGGCGCCCCACCGGGTACCGCGGCCCGCTGCACCTGGCACGACCACGTCCTCCGCGTTGAACGCCGTGGCGCGGGACGTTGGACGAGGCACTCCATTTGGGTGGAAGGGGGCGTCCTTACCCACGTCACCGAGCTGAGGTCAGCAGCCAAGGACGGCCACAACGCCCCGGAAACAGGCGATGCCCCGGAATCGGGCGACGCCGCGGAAGCAGGCAACACCCCGAAATCAGGCGATTCCCCGGAATCAGGCGACGCCGCGGAAGCAGACGACGTTCCCGAAGCAGGCACGGACGGAAGGCGTTCGGCCTACAAGCCGTTCATGCGCTCGGTCTTTCACAAGGCCTAGCGTTCGTCCTGCAAGGCTTCGCCGGTCTCGGTCAAGGCCCCACCCCGCGTGCTTCCTCGGTCACGGGGCCTCGCACGGCTGGGGCTCAACGCGCCCGGCTCATGTCAATAAAGCCGCGTCCTTGTGGGGGTCCGGGGGCAAGTCGAACAGCCCGGCAAGGAGGTGGTCCCACAGGGGGTCGTCCGGCGAAAGCTCATCTGGATCAAGCATGTCATCACCGGGCGGTTCTTCGGGTGGCGGGTCCGGCCACGAGGGCATTCCGTCGATGATTTGCTGGAACTGCCATGCCTCCAGCTGCTTTCCTGCCAGTCCGTGGGTCAGTTCCTGCAGGGTAGACGAAGTCGGCGGGGCGGCCGACTCAACATGTCGCCGCGGGTTAACGTTCACGGGCATTGCGGCGGTGCCGGCCGGCGGGGTGTCTGGTGGCCAGTGGGTTGGTTCGGGGTCGGGTTGTTCGGGTTTGTAGTGGCGGCCGGTGGGTGAGGTCCAGCCGGGTGGTTCGTTCGTGGTGGCTGGATGTGGTGTCCATTGGCTGTGGTGTTTGAGTCGGTGGTGTTTGGGGCATAGTTGGGCCAGGTTGGGCACGCCGGTGGTGCCGCCGTGTTGCCAGGCGGTGAGGTGGTCGGTGTCGTTGTCGGGGGTGTGGTTGGTGCAGCCGGGGAAGGTGCATTTGGCATCCCGCATCCTGATCCATTTCTTGATGGTCTCGGTGAGTCGGTAACGTGTGCGGCCGATCTGAAGGGGTGCCCCGTCGCGGGGGTCGACCAGGACCCGGTAGAAGGATTCGGCGCCGTCGGCGACGAGTTTGCGGGCCATGGAGGCCGGGATCGGGCCGAACCCGTCCAGCACTGCTGGCTCATCTGTGAGGCCAAGCAGCGAGAAGACCGGGACCGTGACCAGGACATCGGCCCGAGGGGTGGGGACTTTGCCGAGTTTGGTGTTGGTTTCCGAAGCCGCGTGTGGATCTTCACCGGTAGAGGTGGCAGTTCCTGTGCCGGTCGTGCTCCCGGCGCCGAGGAGCAGGGAGGCGGCGACGTCGGGGCGCAGCTGGGTGAGCGTCCGCTCTTCCGCAGCGCCCTGCAAACCCCGGGCGGTGGCGGTGGTCCGGTTCCAAATGGCGCAGGCAGTGTCCCCGGGCAGGTAGAGCGACAGCCAGGCCATGCCATCCCGGTCCGGCGCGTAGTCCATCCGCCGGTCATCCAAACCTTTTACATGCCGCTTCTCGATCGATTCGGGATGGTGGCGTTCCCGCCAGGCACGGACCTTCGCCCGGAACCGGGACGGCACGAGCTCACCCGGGGCGGTACCCCGGGCAGGGTTGGGCGCGTCGGGGTCGAAGAAATGCGCCACCAGCCCGGCCGCCCCCACCGGATCAAGGCCTTCGGTTTCGTCGGCGACGATGCGGGCGTGCTGCCACGACATGTCCCCAGCGGACAGCGCCCCAAACACCAAGGGCAGGGAACAAACGCGCCGGGAAACGTCCACCAACGCCCCCACGGCCGCGGAACTGACGGTCAGGACCCCGGCGATCTCCTCCACCACCGACATCTCCGCAAACGTACGCTCATGCACCGGCCCATCCGGCGGAAGCATGGCCTGCTGCAACCCCATGCACTCAGCCACATCCCGCGCCTTCACTGCCGCCAGCTGCGCCTCCAGCCGGGCAACAACCTCCAACCGCTCCAGGCACAACTCATACCGGCGCTGCAGCACATCAACCTCAGCAGCGACACCGGCACCGGTCGCCAAGGCGGCATCTTCCATAGCCAGCCGGCGGAGGGCAGCCAGGGAGGACTCAAGTCCTCCCAAATTCGCTGCACCATCCGCTCCGATTTCCATAAAGACATCATCCTGCGAGGGTCCGACATTCAACGCCGCAAGCCGTGGAGCTCCCGAAATGCCGCCCGGCTGCCTTAGCCGCCGGCGAACGGGGGCAACACGTCCACCACGTCGTCGGGGCCAAGAACCGTTGCCTGGTCCCGGACGGCAACTTCGTTGAGCAGGAAGCTGCTGCGGGACAGGAGCCGTGGAAGCGGCGGGGTCCCCGCCGGGGGCTCGGCACGGGGCACGGCCATAACCGCCTCCAAGAGGTCTGCCACAGTGGCCCCCTCCGGCAGCTGGAACTTTTCTTCCTCCTGGCCGGCAGCAGCGCGTGCGGCAGCGAAGTATCGTACAAGCATCCTGTCAGCCCCCGATGGCGCTCATGCTGCGGTCCGGCTGGACGAAGTCCGGAGCATCCAGTCCCACGTGGTCCATGCCGTGGGCTTTTGGCTTGAGCCACATGGCATCCTGCCACCGCTGTGCCAGCTCATCGTCAGTCGCCCCCGAGCGCAGCAGGCCCAGCAGGTCAAATTCTTCGCGCGAGAACAGGCAGCTCATGATCTTCCCTTCGGCGGTGATCCGGGTACGCCGGCAGTCGGCGCAGAACGGCTCGGTGACGGAGGCGATGATCCCCACGGTTCCCAGCACCGGGCCGTCGGCGTCCAACGAACCGGCCGCCCGGCGTCGTACGTCAAAGCGCTCGGCCGGAGCGCCGTCACGGGCCCGTGAATCCGGGCTGAGGACAAAGTCCCGGGACAGCAGCCCGCGGATCTCGGCGGCCGTGATCATGTTGCGCCGGGTCCAGCCATGGTCGGCGTCGAGGGGCATTTGCTCGATGAACCGCAGTTCGTATCCCCGCTCCAGGGCCCAGGCCAGCAGCTGCGGCGACTCGGTGTCATTGATGCCGCGCATGAGCACAGCGTTCAGTTTCACCGGGCCCAAGCCGGCCGCCCAGGCCGCGTCCACACCGGCCAGGACCTGGTCCAGGAAGGGCCGCCGGGTGAGCTTGGCGAAGGTTTCCTCGTGCAGGGAATCCAGTGAGACGTTGATGCGGGTCAGCCCGGCCGCCTTGAGCGCCGCGGCTTTCTTCGCCAGGCCCACAGCATTGGTGGTCATCGAGATCGGCAGGTCGGGGTGGTTGGTTCGCAGTGCGGCGATGATCTCCACAAGGTCGTGCCGGACCAGCGGCTCGCCGCCGGTCAGCCGAAGTTCACGGACTCCCAGTTGCTCCACGCCCACGCGGACAATCCGGACGATTTCGGCGGCAGACATGACTGCCTGCTTCGCGAGCCATTCCAGGCCCTCCGCCGGCATGCAGTACGTGCAGCGGAGGTTGCATTTGTCCGTCAAGGACAGCCTCATGTCCGTGGCGCGGCGGCCGTACCGGTCCACCAGGCCGGCCGGTGCGTCCGCCGGGCGGGGTGTGGGGACGTTCGGCAGCGCCGATGCTGCTTCCTCCCGCGGCTGCGGCATGCCTAGCTGGACACTCATGGATTCAGGCTACGCCACGTTGAGCCGCCCATCACACCCGTGACTGCCCGCGTGCGGGCCGGTCCCGCCGAAGCGGTGCCGGCGGGCGGTGGCAAACCTATGCTGGAGGTATGGAGAGTTCCCGGCACCGGATGGCAGCGGACGACGACGGCCCGGGCCTTGGGGAGCAGCAGGAACGTCCCGTGCCGCACCAGGCAGTCCCGCGCGCACTGGGCAGGTGGGCGGCGGCCGCAGGCATAGCAGCAGTGGGCGGCGGCGTGGCCGTGGGGGAGTTGCTGGCAGGATTTGCCAGTCCTTCGGTGTCGCCGCTGACGGCCGTTGGCGGGGCGGTCATCGACGCTGTCCCGCCGGGCGTCAAAGACTGGGCAGTGTCGGTCTTCGGTACGGCGGACAAGGCTGCCCTCCTGACGGGCATGGCCCTGGTCATCGCCGTCCTGGCCGCACTGGCGGGGGTCCTGGAGTTCCGCCACCGGTTCCGGGGCGCGGCCGTGGTGGGCGTCTTCGGAGCCGTGGGGGCCGCCGCTGTCCTCACCCGCGCCCAAATGACGCCGATCGCCGTTGCGCTGCCGGTCGTGGCCGCGGTGGTGGCCGTGGTCCTGCTGCGCTTCCTGGCCGGCAAGCTGCGGGAATGGGACGCAGGCAGCCCCGGGACAGCTGGGGCCGGCAGTTCCCGGCGGAGCTTCCTCCAGGCCGTTGCCGGTACCGCGGCGGTGTCTGCGGTGGCTGGAGTCCTGGCGGGCGCGTGGCGCGGGGCAACCAGCGCCGTCAGCGACGCCAGGGCACGCATCACCTTGCCCGCCCCGGCGTTACCCGCCCCGCTGGTTCCGGCCGCCGCCGACCTGGGCGTGGCGGGAGCGACGCCGTTGGTCACGCCAAACCGGGAGTTCTACCGGATCGACACCGCGCTGTCCGTTCCGGCAGTGAACCCGGACAACTGGGTCCTCAAAGTCACCGGCATGGTGGACCGGGAAATCCAGCTGTCCTACGCGGAACTCCTGGCAAAGCCGCTGACCGAGCGCCACATCACCATCGCCTGCGTCTCCAACGGCGTCGGCGGCGACCTGATCGGGAATGCCCGGTGGCTGGGCTGGCCGGTCCGCGAATTGCTGGCCCTGGCCGGCCCCCACCCCGGGGCGGACATGGTGCTCTCCCGGAGCTCCGACGGCTGGACGGCCGGGACGCCACTGGAGGTCCTCACGGACTCCAGGGACGCTCTGCTTGCCATCGGCATGAACGGGGAGCCGCTGCCGCTCGACCACGGCTTTCCGGTCCGGATGATCGTCCCCGGACTCTACGGCTACGTGTCCGCTACCAAATGGGTCACCGAACTCAAAGTCACCACGTTCGCGCAGGACGCCGGGTACTGGACTCCGCGGGGCTGGTCCGAGCGCGGCCCCGTCAAGACGTCCTCCCGCATCGACGTGCCCCGGAGCGGACGCCCGGTCAGCGCGGGGTCCGTGGTCTTCGCAGGCGTCGCCTGGGCCCAGCACACCGGGATCCAAAGGGTTGAACTGAGGATCAACCGAGGACCGTGGCGGGAAGCCGAGCTCGCCGCGGGCGTGTCAACGGACACTTGGTATCAGTGGAAACTGGCCGTTGACCTCACCCCCGGGCAGTACGAGGTCCAGGTCCGCGCCACGGACCTCACGGGCCAACCCCAAGACGAAACATCGAGGCCGCCCGAGCCTGACGGGGCCACCGGATTCCACACGGTTAGAGTGGACGTGAAATCCTGACGTCCACTCTCAAAGGCGCACCCATGACCAGCCACCCTCCGCACGGCCATCCGCCGGAAGGCCACGCCCGGCACCCGCACCATGCCCGCTCTGTCGCTGAGCATCGTGCTGCGGTCACGGACCTCCTGGCCCGGCTGGCGGCAGAGTCCCGCGTTGAAGTCCTTCCGCTGTCCGGTGCGCTCGGCCGGTCGCTGGTGCACGGTTTCGTTGCGCCGCTCAGCCTTCCCCCCTTCGCCAATTCGCAAATGGACGGTTACGCCGTCCGGTCGGCGGACATTCCCGACGGCGGCGCTGAGCTGCGCATCATGCCTCCCGTTCCCGCGGGGTCGCGCCCGCAGCCGCTCCAGCCCGGGACCACGGCGCCCATCATGACCGGTGCCATGATCCCGGCAGGTGCTGACGCCGTCGTACCGATTGAAAAAGCCGTGCCTGACCACTTCCAGGAGCCCGGACGGCATGGCTCCGTGGCCCTGCCGGCTACGGCTCCGGGAACATACGTGCGTGCCGCCGGGAGCGACATTTCGGTGGGGGAGCAGGCTTTGGCGGCCGGGACCTGCCTGGGCCCGGCGCAACTGGGACTGCTCGCCGCCCTGGGCATGGCGGAGGTGGAGGTGTACCGCGACGTGTCCGTCCTGCTCGTCACCACCGGCGACGAAGTGGTCGAACCGGGCTCGGCCCTTCCGGAGGGTAAGATCTACGACTCCAACGGAACCCTCCTTGAGGCGGCCATGACGCAGGCGGGCCTTCGCGTCCGGCGTGCCGGCATTTCCACCGACAACCCCGGAGAACTGCAATCGCTGCTGCGGACCGCCGGCAGGGACGTGGACCTCATCGTCACCACTGGCGGCGTCAGCAAAGGCGCCTACGAAGTGGTGCGGCAGGCCATGGCGGACCAGCCGGTCGACTTCCTGCACGTTGCCATGCAGCCCGGCGGACCTCAGGGGCTGGGAACATTCGACGGCATCCCGTTCCTCGGCTTCCCCGGCAACCCCGTCAGCTGCCTGGTCTCCTTTGAAATGTTCCTCCGCCCCGCCCTGTCGGCACTGCTCGGCGCCCCGGCACCGAGGCTGCCGCTGCACGGCCGGCTGTCCCGGGCCCTGACGTCTCCGGCGCAGAAGCACCAGGTCCGGCGCGGAACCCTGCGGCCGGACGGCACCGTCAACCTCGAAGGCGGCGAAAGCTCCCACCTGATGCACGCGCTGGCGGGCTCCAATGTGCTGGTCCATGTCCCCGCGGGCGTCACGGAGCTCGCCACCGGCGACGAGGTGGAAGTATGGATGCTGTGAACGCAGAACAGACCCCCGCACTGACGCACCTGCGCCAGGACGGAAGTGCCCAGATGGTGGACGTCTCCGCCAAAGCAGAAACCACCAGGGAAGCCACGGCCACCGCCACCGTCCGGACCACCACCGGGGTAATGGAGCTCCTGGGAACCGGCGGCCTCCCCAAGGGAGACGCGCTGGCCGTCGCCCGGGTGGCCGGCATCATGGCCGCCAAGAAGACCCCCGAGCTCATTCCGCTGTGCCATCCGTTGCCCTTGTCCAAGGTCACGGTCGATTTTGAGCTTGGCCCCGATGCCGTCACCATCAGTTCCACCGTGAAGACCCGCGGGGTCACCGGAGTGGAAATGGAAGCACTGACGGCAGCGTCCGTGGCTGCACTCAGCGTCTACGACATGATCAAGGCCGTGGACAAGCACGCCGTCCTGACGGACATCAAGGTGCTGGCCAAGAGCGGCGGCAAGAGCGGAGACTGGGCGCTGTGACCAACTCCAACACACTTGACGCGGCCGAGCCGCACCGGCACGGCGACGTGCAGGGACGGAAGGCCGGGGTGGTGATCGCCTCCACCCGCGCTGCCGCGGGGATCTACGACGACGAGACAGGCCCGGTGATCACCGACTGGCTGACCGAGCACGGCTTCGACGTCGTCCCTGCCATGGTGGTCCCGGACGGCGAGCCGGTCGGAGCTGCCATCAGGGCGCTACTGACGCTGCGCCCCGCCGTCGTCATCACCAGCGGCGGGACCGGCCTGAGCCCCGACGACCGGACTCCGGACGTGACGCTGCCCCTGCTGGACCGGGAGATCCCGGGCATCATGGAAGCCATCCGGCGGGCCGGCGCCGCGAAAACCCCGCTGGCCGCCCTGAGCAGGGGCCACGCCGGCGCGGCCGGTGCAACTTTTATTGTGAACCTGCCCGGTTCACCCAAGGGCGTCATGGACGGGCTTTCCGTCCTGGACCCGGTGATCGGGCACCTCTGCGACCAGCTGGAAGGCGGACATGGGCACTGACGCAGCATTCGAGGTGGTCCGGGCGGTCCTCAGCGCGGAACCCATCTCCGTGGACCAGGCGATCGTCGCCGTCGAAAGCGACACCGCGGGAGCGGTGGTCAGCTTCAGCGGGGTGGTGCGCAACCACGACGCCGGCAAGGCAGTGGAGCGCCTCAGCTACAGCGCGCACCCCACGGCACACCGGGTGATGGCCGACGTGGTAGCCCGCCTGGTTGCCGAGCAGGAGGCCGCGCCGGGCTCCGGCGGCGACGCCGTCCGGCAACCCGTCCGGATCTGGGCGGCACACCGCATTGGCATGCTGGAAATCGGCGATCCCGCCCTGGTCTGCGCGGTGTCCGCGGCACACCGCGGCCAGGCCTTCGCCGTCTGCTCCGAACTTGTGGACCGGATCAAGGAGCAGGTTCCCATCTGGAAGGAACAGTTCTTCGCCGACGGCACCGTCGAATGGGTCGGCGCGGACGGCTGATGCCGGCGGCTCCCGGAACCCTGCGCGCCCATGCCGGCCCGGGCTGGTTGCCCTGGGTTGGGCGCTCCGTTGCGAGGTAACGCACAGTGCCCGGTTCCTGCGGCAACCTCTCCCGCCGGTAGGCTTGATGGCATGACCGAACAACACTCCGCTCCCATGCTGGTAGCCGTCCTGGGCGCCAACGGGCGCATGGGCGCCGAGGCCGTCAAAGCCGTCGAGGCCGCTCCCGATATGAAGCTGGCAGCTGCCTTGGGCCGGGGTGACTCGCTGGAGAAGTTGACGTCCTCCGGCGCGCAATACGTGGTGGACCTGACAGTTCCCGAAAGCACCGAGGCGAACATCCGCTTCGCCGTCGAACACGGCATGCACGCCGTCGTAGGCACCACCGGCTGGGACGCCGGCCGCCTGTCCGCGCTGGAATCCCTCCTGGCGGAGCACCCGGAAACGGGTGTCCTCATCGCGCCGAACTTTGCCTTGGGCTCGGTGCTGGCATCTGCTTTCGCCGCGAAGGCTGCGCGGTACTTCGAATCCGTCGAGATCATCGAACTGCACCACCCGGACAAGGTGGACGCGCCGTCGGGCACCGCTGTCCGGACGGCCCAGCTCATTGCCGCGGAGCGCACGGCCGCGCAGGTGCCTGCCAGCCCGGACGCCACCGCCACTGAACTTGCAGGTGCCCGCGGCTGCGAGGTTGACGGCGTGCGGGTGCACAGCGTCCGGCTCCGCGGCCTGGTGGCGCACCAGGAAGTCCTGTTCGGCGGTCCCGGCGAGCAGCTGACCATCCGCCACGATTCCTTTGACCGCGCCTCGTTCATGCCCGGAGTGCTCCTGGGTGTCCGTAAGGTCGCCGCGCATCCCGGCCTGACCGTCGGGCTGGACGGTTACCTGGATTTGGGGCTCTGACCATGAACGGACTGGTTGCCGGTTTCCGGAAGAACCGCACCAAGATCTGGGTGGGAGCGGTGACGCTGCTGCTGGTCTTCTACCTGGTGGTGTCCTTTCAGCGGTCCCTGCTGCTCCTTGGGGACAGCAACCTGACGGCCAAAGCCATCGGCGCGGCCTACCTCGTGCTGCCCGTCGTGGGCGCGTGGGCGCTGATCCGGGAATTGATGTTTGGTGCCCGGACCGAGCAGATGGCCAAGGTCCTTGAGGCTGAGGGCGGCTTGCCGGTGGATGAACTGC
This sequence comes from Pseudarthrobacter sp. fls2-241-R2A-127, assembly GCF_030209355.1. Taxonomy (GTDB): domain Bacteria; phylum Actinomycetota; class Actinomycetes; order Actinomycetales; family Micrococcaceae; genus Arthrobacter. The sequence goes on along the minus strand of NZ_JARVSF010000041.1, from coordinate 57,397 downwards.
CGCGCACGCCCGGCGGCCGCATCGTCCGTGCCGCGGCAGATGCAGAGTTCGAAAAATACCGGGTGGAAGCCGAATCTGCTCCCGAGGACTGGCGCTCCTCGTTCCGGCTCAGCTGCGCTTACGACGCCGCCGGCGACCGCAAGCGGGCCCGGGCCTCGATGCGCGACGCCGTCCGGCTGTTCACCGCAGCGTCCTAGAATCGCCGTTCCAGGGGCCGGCGCGCGCCGCCCCGCGCATCCTGGGCGTCCAGTGTCACCTGGACGCCCCCGTAGCAGCCCACGGGAGGACCCCGCGGCCCAGTCCGGCCGCCGCGTGGCCCAGCCATTCCAGCGGGCCGCGCCAGGATAACCGCGCGAAAACCACGCCAAGGGTGATCGCAGCGGCCGCGTGCGCAAAGTACATCCCGCCCTCAGTCCAGCCTGCCGGGAGGGGCTTGAGGTAGAAGGTCGACAGTACCCACACATGGGCCGTGTACAGGGTCAGAGTCATGGCACCCGGTCCACGCAGGGGCAGCAGCAGGTCCAGGTCGATCCACTCGGCGAGCCGCTCCAGCAGGAGGCAGGCGCCGATGACGGCTGCGGCCACCCCCGAGGTGTGGAGCAGGTCAAGGGAGGTCCCGGAGTGCGGCGCCGCCGAGGCCAGCCACCACCACGAACCTTCCTGCGTGAGCCCGGCAAGGTTGACCTGCAACACGTTGCCCAGCGGGTACCCGGGAGCGTTGAGGGCTTTCTCCAGGGCGGCCAGGCCACCCCAATCCTCCATCGCCGCCACCCCGATTGTCTTGGCGACGACTGCCACCACCGTTCCGCCCAGCAGGAGCAAGACGGGGACGATTGCCTTCGCAAGGGCCAGGCGGCCGATGGCCAGACCCACCAGCAGGTAGGCCAGCCACTGCACCACCGGGTAATAGCCGGTCAGGAAGAGGTCGCCCAGCAGCCGGTCCGGCGTGCCCAGGTCCTCCCACCGCGGGTTATGGCCAAGCGTCAGGGGCGGCTCCGCGGCAAGGAGCCAGGGGCGGAGGAGATAGGCCAGTACCGGTGAGGCCAGGACCCAGCCTGCCGCCCAGGAGCACAGGCTCCTGACGCCCATGCACAGGAAGGGCAGCACGCAGAGGAACAAGACGGCGTAATGGACCAGGATGACGGCCACGTTCACGTCCAGGCCCCCCAGGGTAAGTCCGACGGCGGCAATCACCACGGCCCGCAGCGCCACGCCACGGCGGGCTTTGGCGAGTTCGGAACCCGCGAGTGGCTGCTGCTTTCCCGTGGACAAGGCAAGCCCCACACCGGCGAGCACGGCGAAGAGGGCGGCAGCCCGTCCGGAAAAAGTGAGGCCGATCCAGGTAGGAGTGAGGGTGGCGTTCGACTCGAAGGTTGGCAGCAGGTGCGTGGCCATCATGCCCAGCAGTGCGAGTCCCCGTGCTGCGTCGATGCCGCGAAGACGGCCCGGTTGGTTCCGCACGGGGGCCTTTCGGGACCCGGTGGCCGGGGTGCGGGACGTCATGACCCGATCGTCTCATATGCCCGCGCGGCGAGGTTCCCCGACGTATGTGCCCTGCCCGTCGGCGGCCTGCCGCGCCGGGGCTGCCGGCGCATACCCTTGTGTTCGAATATATGTTCGAATAACATGGCGGGATGGACACGCCATCATCCGGAATCCCTGCCCGGCGGGAAAGCCTGCAGCCGGGAAGCACCCACTCACTCAACCTGCCGCTGAGGGCAATGAGCCCGGGTGTGGTGGACTATCTGTTCCGCCAGCTGGTGTCCGGGCGGCCGTCAGAGGACGTTCAGTGGGAGCGCGAGGGCATCGCCCTCGCCGCCCAGCCGGAAGGGGCGGAACTCGCCCGGCGGCTGTCCGAAACCGACATCGACGCCCTCACGCCCACCGAGCTGTTCCATTACGTACGGGCGGCGCAGCGGCTCGCTGCCTGGGCAGAGGATTTGCGGCAGGCCGCCGTCGGCCGCTATTGCCACGCCGGAACCGACACGCCACGGCCCGGCAATCAAGCTATTTGACGCTCGTCACGCCCGTGGCATTGTCCTAACCAGCCGGGGACAGGGTAACGTTTTTTCCATGGCTGATTCTTCCGCGCACATCCCTGCCCTCGGTACCCTCCTGACCGCCATGGTCACGCCGTTTACCAAGGACGGCGCAGTGGATTACGACCAGGCGGCGGCGCTGGCCAGCAAGCTCGTCGATGACGGCTGCGACGGGCTGGTGGTCACCGGCACCACCGGAGAAACCTCCACCCTGACGGACGAAGAAAACCTGGGCATGTTCCGTGCCGTGAAAGACGCCGTCGGGAACCGCGCCGCGATCATCGCCGGTACCGGGACCAATGACACCGCACACTCGGTCCACCTCTCCCAGCAGGCAGCTGCCCTCGGCGTCGACGGCCTGCTCCTGGTGACCCCCTACTACAACAAGCCCAGCCAAGCGGGCGTCCGCGCGCACTTCGAAACCGTCGCCTCCGCCGTCGACGTTCCCGTCATGCTCTACGACATTCCGGGCCGGTCCTCCATCGCGATCGAACCCGACACCATGATCCGGTTGGCCCAGCACCCCAACATCGTGGCCGTCAAGGACGCCAAGGCGGACCTTGTTGCGGCAACCCGCGTCATGGCGGAAACCGACCTCCTGTTCTACTCCGGCGACGACGGACTGACCCTCCCCTGGATGGCGCTGGGCGCCGTCGGCCTGGTGGGCGTCACCACCCACGTGGCCACCCGCCGCTTCCGCGAACTCATCGACGCCGTCAATGCCAACGACCTCGGCACCGCCCGGAAGATCAACATCGAGCTCCAGCCGGTGGTCCGCGCCACCATGACCCGTGTCCAGGGCGCCGTTGCGGCCAAGCAGATTCTTAAATGGCAGGGAGTCCTGCCCAACTCGATTGTCCGTTTGCCCCTCGTGGAGCCGGACGAAACCGAGATCGAAACCATCCGCGGGGATTTGGCGGAAGCGGGGCTGGTCTTCTCCTGAGGCTAAGACCGGCACCCTTCCGCCTGGAAAGTAGTGCACTATGACCCAAACTGCCCTTACCGGCCTTGTCACCCCTCCGCGCCTGCCCCAGGGCACGCTGAGGATCGTTCCGCTTGGCGGACTGGGGGAGATCGGCCGGAACATGGCCGTGTTCGAAATCGACGGCAAGCTGCTGATCGTGGACTGCGGCGTCCTCTTTCCGGAGGAAACCCAGCCCGGCGTTGACCTGATCCTGCCCGACTTCTCCTACATCGAGGACCGGCTGGACGATGTGGTGGCCGTGATCCTCACCCATGGCCACGAAGACCACATCGGCGCCGTGCCGTACCTGCTGCGCCTGCGCAACGACATCCCCCTGGTGGGATCGCAGCTCACCCTCGCCCTGATCGAAGCGAAGCTGCAGGAGCACCGCATCCGGCCCTACACGCTGACCGTCGAAGAAGGCCAGGTGGAGAAATTCGGGCCGTTCGAATGCGAATTCGTGGCCGTCAACCACTCCATCCCGGATGCCCTCGCCGTGTTCATCCGCACGGCCGGCGGCACAGTCCTGCACACCGGTGACTTCAAGATGGACCAGCTGCCGCTGGACGGACGCATTACTGACCTGCGCCACTTCGCCAAGCTTGGGGAAGAGGGCGTTGACCTGTTCATGTCAGACTCCACCAACGCCGACGTTCCCGGGTTCACCACCGCGGAGAAGGAAATCGGACCCACCCTGGAGCGGTTGTTCGGGCAGGCCAGCAAGCGCATCATCGTCGCGTCCTTCTCCTCGCACGTCCACCGCGTGCAGCAGGTCCTTGACGCTGCGGCCAAGCACAACCGCAAGGTGGCCTTCGTGGGCCGCTCCATGGTCCGCAACATGGCCATCGCCGAAAAGCTGGGCTACCTGGACGTTCCGGCGGGGCTGATCGTCGACATCAAGAACATCGACAACCTCCCGGACAACCGCGTGGTCCTCATGTCCACCGGCTCCCAGGGTGAGCCGATGGCGGCGCTGTCCCGCATGGCCAATGGCGACCACCGTGTGGTGGTGGGCGACGGCGATACCGTCATCCTGGCCTCCAGCCTCATCCCGGGCAACGAAAATGCTGTGTTCCGGATTATCAACGGCCTCCTCAAGCTCGGCGCCGACGTGATCCACAAGGGTAACGCCAAGGTCCACGTCTCCGGCCACGCAGCGGCCGGCGAACTGCTCTACTGCTACAACATCCTCGAGCCGCTGAATGCGATGCCCGTGCACGGCGAGACCCGCCACCTGATCGCCAACGGCAAGATCGCCATTGAGTCCGGCGTCCCGGAAGCCAGCGTCATCCTCGCGGACAACGGCACGGTGATCGACCTCCGCGACCACCAGGCGGACATCGTGGGCCAGGTGGAAGTGGGCTTCGTCTACGTCGACGGCTCCAGTGTTGGGGAGATCACGGACGCCGACCTCAAGGACCGCCGCATCCTGGGCGACGAAGGCTTCATCTCGATCATCACGGTGATCCACCGTGCCACCGGCAAGGTGGTGTCCGGACCTGAGATCCATGCCCGCGGCGTTGCCGAAGACGACTCCGTCTTTGACGACATCATCCCCAAGATCAACGCGGCCCTGGAGGAAGCGGTCCAGAACAACGCCGACCACACCAGCCACCAGCTCCAGCAGGTTGTCCGCCGCGTCGTGGGCACCTGGGTGAACCGCAAACTGCGCCGCAAGCCGATGATCATCCCGGTGGTCCTCGAAGCCTGAGTGCACCCGCGATGACCTGACCTGCGCAGACCTGCCAAGGGTCAGTTGCAGAACAGCTGAAAAGGCCCGGTTCCTGATGGACCGGGCCTTTTCGCGTGTTCGGCCAGATGCGTCGGGGAGCCCAGGCGGGCGGCCCGGCGGCCCCGATATCCCCGGAATCACGGCATGCTTCCGGTACCGTGGCTACTATGGCCACACGTACTACTTCCGCGCCCAAAGGTACCGGCAGGGGCAGCTCCGGCAGCAAAGCCGGAAGCTCCGCAGGCCGCGGAACCGGCTCCACAGCCGGCAAAACAGCGCGTGGCGGCTCATCCAGCACCTCACGCACCCGCCAGCTTCCCGCCGTCGAACACCACCAGCCCTGGCTGTTGCGTGTTGTAGGCGGAGCCTGGCTGGGAGTCGGCCACCTGGTGGGCGGGGGAGTGCGCCGGATCGGCCATGACGTCAGCGACCTCCCCGCGGAGGAACGCCGCGACGGTGCCGCGCTGTTCAACCTGGCGCTGGGTGTCTTTATTGCCACCTTCGCCTGGTGGGGCCTGACGGGCTGGTTCCCGGACGCCGTCTACGCCGTGGTCAACGGAACCTTCGGCTGGATCTCGCTGTTGCTGCCGCTCATGCTCTTCGTCTGTGCGTTCCGCCTGTTCAGGCGCCCCGCGGACGGCCGGGGCAACAACCGGGTGGGCATCGGCTTCCTGATCATGACCTTCGCAGGGTGCGGCCTGGCCCATATCCTTGGCGGCCAGCCCACGGTTGCCGACGGCTTCGACGGCCTCCGCAAAGCCGGCGGCATGCTCGGATTCCTGGCCGCCACTCCGTTGGCCGCCATCCATCCCGCCGTGCCGGTGGCGCTCTACGGGCTGCTTGCCTTCGTTTCGCTGCTGATCATCACCGCCACCCCGTTCACCGCCATCCCGCGGCGGCTCCGGGGCGCCTACGAGCACCTCATGGGCATCGACCTGATGGACCAGGAACCCGGCGACGTCCACGACCGCAGCTACCTTGAACGTGCGGCCCCCGCCGCACCACGGAAGAAGAAGCGCAAACTCTTCGGCAAGGACCACGAGGCCGACGCCGGCCTGGAAGGCTACGTGGGTGACGAAGCCTTCGAGCACGCGGTCATCGACGACGACGAGCCCGAGGCCGCGCGTCCGGCGCCCGGCGTCCGGCGCCCCACCCAGGCGGAGGTCGCCGTCGAAAAGATCAAGGCGGCGCAGGGCCTGGGTGCCGGCGCGGCGCCTCCCGCGGAGAACGCCACGGAGGCCATCCCGCTGGTCATTCCCGGCGCCGCGGCTCCCGGGAAACCGGCCGCCGCACCCACGGTGCCCTCGAACCCGGTAGCGCCCGCTCCGCCACCGGTGCCCATCCCGCAGCGGACCGAGCAACTCTCGCTCGCCGGGGACGTCACCTACACGCTCCCTGCCTCGGACTACCTGACCCCGGGATCCATCCCGAAGGAACGTACCGAGGCCAATGACGCCGTCGTCGCCGCCCTGACCGACACCCTGACGCAGTTCAACGTCGATGCCACGGTGACCGGGTTCAGCCGCGGCCCCACCGTCACCCGGTACGAGATCGAACTCTCGCCCGGCACCAAGGTGGAACGCGTCACCGCGCTGTCCAAGAACATCTCCTACGCGGTAGCCAGCTCCGACGTCCGGATCCTCAGCCCCATCCCGGGCAAGTCCGCGATCGGCATCGAGATCCCCAACACGGACCGCGAAACCGTCTCCCTGGGCGACGTGCTCCGCAGCCAGAACGCCCGCCGCACGGACCACCCCATGGTGATGGGCGTGGGCAAGGACGTCGAAGGCGGCTACGTGGTGGCCAACCTCGCCAAGATGCCGCACCTCCTGGTCGCCGGCGCCACCGGTGCCGGTAAGTCCTCGTTCGTGAACTCGATGATCACCTCCATCCTGATGCGCGCCACCCCGGACGAGGTGCGCATGGTCATGGTGGACCCCAAGCGCGTGGAACTGACCGCCTACGAGGGCGTCCCGCACCTGATCACCCCCATCATCACCAACCCCAAGAAGGCCGCCGAAGCGCTGCAGTGGGTGGTCCGCGAGATGGACGCCCGCTACGACGACCTCGCCAACTACGGCTTCAAGCACATCGACGACTTCAACAAGGCCGTCCGCGCCGGCAAGGTCCATCCGCCCGTGGACTCCAAGCGCGTCATCCGGCCGTACCCGTACCTGCTGGTGATCGTGGACGAACTCGCCGACCTGATGATGGTGGCCCCGCGCGACGTCGAAGACTCGATCGTCCGCATCACCCAGCTGGCCCGTGCCGCCGGCATCCACCTGGTCCTCGCCACCCAGCGGCCCTCCGTGGACGTGGTGACCGGCCTCATCAAGGCCAACGTGCCTTCCCGCATGGCGTTCGCCACGTCCTCCGTTACCGACTCCCGCGTGGTCCTGGACCAGCCAGGCGCCGAAAAACTTATCGGCCAGGGCGACGCGCTCTTCCTGCCGATGGGTGCTTCCAAGGCGATGCGCGTCCAGGGCGCCTGGGTCACCGAGTCGGAGATCCACAAGGTGGTGGAGCACGTCAAGGGACAGCTCCAGGCCGTCTACCGGGATGACGTCGCCCCCGAGGCGGAAAAGAAGCAGATCGACGACGACATCGGCGATGACCTCGAGGTGCTGCTGCAGGCCACGGAACTCGTGGTCACCACGCAGTTCGGCTCCACCTCCATGCTGCAGCGCAAGCTCCGGGTGGGGTTCGCCAAGGCCGGCCGCCTCATGGACCTGCTCGAGTCCAGGGGAGTGGTGGGCCCTTCCGAGGGCTCCAAGGCCCGCGACGTGCTGGTCAAGCCGGACGACCTCGCCGCGGTCCTGGCCGCGATGAAGGGCCAGGAAGCACCGGCCGCCCCGGATTCGCAGACCGCCGCCCTCAGTGAAAATGCCAACGCCAACATCGCCCAGGGCGGCTACGCAGAGGACCTGGTGGCCGCGGACCTGGACAAACGGAAGCAGAACGTCGAGTACTACGACGGCTCCGATTCCGCTCCCGGCGGGTACGGCGATGACGACGACGGCTCCGAGGACGCCTGGTCGCTCACAGGACGGTAGGGCCGCGCCGGCGTTGCGGCAGCCCCGGGAAGGTAGCCTAGGAACGTGACTAGCACCGATGCCACCGCCGCCGGCCCGCGCCGTGCCGGGGTCTGGAACCTTCCCAACGTCCTGACCATGATCCGCATCGCGCTGGTCCCGTTCTTCGTGTGGTTCCTTGTGGCAGATGCCCCCGGCCTGCACAGTGAGGCCGGGCCGTGGCGCTGGGCCGCGGTGGCGGCGTTCGCCGTCGCCATCTACACGGACAAGCTCGACGGCGACATCGCCAGGAGCCGGAGCCTCGTCACGGACTTCGGCAAGATCGCCGACCCCATCGCGGACAAGCTGCTTATCGGATCCGCCCTGGTCATGCTTTCCCTGCTGGGTGAACTGCCGTGGTGGGCAACGCTGGTGATCCTGGTCCGGGAATGGGGAATCACGGCCCTGCGCTTCTTCGTCATCCGCTATGGAGTCATTCCAGCTTCCCGCGGCGGAAAGCTCAAGACCGTCGTGCAGACCGCAGCGATCTTCCTATATTTGCTGCCCTTGGGCGCATTTGCGCCGTGGCTCGTGTGGGTTGCTTTCGCCGTCATGATGGCGGCGGTGGCCATCACCGTGTGGACCGGCGTCGAGTATGTCATCGAAGCCCTGCGCCTTCGCGCCAAGGGGCGGCAGGCAAAAGCAGCGAAAGGACAGGAACCGTGAGCAACCTCCACCATCTCGCCGGACAGGCCGTGCGGCAGGCACTTGACGCGGGACTGACCGTTGCCACCGCGGAGTCCCTGACCGCCGGCATGGTCTCCGCCGTCCTCGCCGACACCGCCGGCGCCTCCGGCATGCTCCAGGGCGGCGTCGTGGCCTACCAGAACTCCGTCAAGGAAGGCGTACTTCACGTCCCCGCCGGGCTCCTGGCCCGCGTCGGCTCCGTCGACCCGGACGTGGCACGCGCCATGGCGGCCGGAGCCCGCGATGTCCTCGGCGCCCACCTCGGGGTTTCCACCACCGGCGTGGCCGGTCCGGAGGCGCACGACGGCAAACCCGTCGGGCGGGTCTATGTGGGGATTGCCACCGCCGCCGGTACCGCGGCATTTGAATATTCCTTCACGGGCAGCCGGCCTGACATCCGTGCCGAAGCGTGTGCGGCGGCCCTCGAAAGGCTCCTCGAAGCGATCTCCGCCTGACGCTTGCCCGCTCAAGTTACCGCACGTAAAGTTGCCGGGAACAAAAGCCGGTACCGATTAGTTATTACATTGTGTCGCTTCCGGAGAGCGGAGGCGCCTAGGATGAAACGACCAGACGGTCCGCCTTTCGGCGGACCTGACCAATGAGGGAGCAAGGCGATACAGATGGTAAAGCAGCCCGTATCCGTAAACGGCGTTGTCCGCTGGAAGGATGTGGGCCTCGCCGAACAGGCTAAGAGCGAACAGAAGGAGCGCAAGATGGTGGTACTTCGTCACGAAATCGGTGATGTGCTGCGCGATGTCCGCCAGCGTCAGGGGCGCACGCTCCGTGAAGTTTCGCACAGCGCCCGCGTTTCCCTGGGATACCTCAGTGAAGTTGAGCGTGGCCAGAAGGAAGCCTCGTCAGAGCTCCTGTCCTCGATTTGCTCGGCTTTGGACGTGCCGTTGTCCAGCATGCTTCGGGAGGTCAGCGACCGGGTGGCGGTAGCCGAGGGCGTTGCAGTTCCGGACACCGTACCGCAGGAATTCTCCCAGCGTTACGGCCGTGACCTGGAACGCGACCTCAACGCTGAACTGAACGACGAACTCTCCACAGGCCTTCTCTCCGGCGCCCGTTAGGGGCTGCCCCCACCCGTTGGGTGGGCCGTGGAACAAGGAAGCCCCCGGCATGGCCGGGGGCTTCCTTGCGTGAAGGCGGCTAGCTCTCCTGTGCCGGAGACGCACCCGGTGCTTCCTTCGGGAATCCGTCGGGCTCGTAGGTGGAATTCAGCTTGGCCATGTAGCGGGCCAGTTCCTGCAGGTCCTCAACCGGCCATTCCCGCAGCCGTTCCTGGAAGACCTGGCGCCGGGCGTCCTGGACCTGGTGCATCTTTTCCTCCCCCTTGGGGGTCAACCGGATGGACTGCGCCCGGCGGTCCAGCGGATCGGCCTCCTTGGAAACCAGCCCCAGGCCTTCAAGGAACGCGATCTGCCGGCTGACGGAGGGCTTGCCCACCCCGATGTTCATCGCCAGTTCGGTCAGCCGGATGGGCCCCTCCCGGCGGATCACGGTCAACAGCCCGTACGCCGCAGGCTCCATGTCCGGGTGGACTTCCCGCGACAGCTGGTTCGAAATGGCCCGGGCCCGCCGCCAAAAAAGACTGATCTGGTGCTCGACGTTCTGCAGGGCCGTGTCGGCGGCAGCCTCGACTGCGACATCAGCCGGCGTGCCATCGGGGGAGTTGCTCATGGCAACAATTCTAGGGTCCCCAATCATGAGAGGATTTACCGATGCGAATCAGCGACTACTGGCGGCTCATGGATGACGAGTTCGGCGCGGGCTACTCCCGCGTGCTGAGCAGTACCCTGGTCCTGGCCGGGGTTGGCGGGCGCACTGCGGACCAGGCACTGGCCGCCGGCGTGGAGCCGCGCAAGGTCTGGCTTGCCGTCTGCGACCTCCAGGACGTGCCGGCGGACCGCCGGCTTGGACGGGACATAGCCCCCCGCCGCGACTGACTCCTCCAGGCCACGGCTCATCCGCCGGCCGGCCGGGCCCTCCTGCCGACCGGTCCGGGAACCCTTGCCGGACACGCCGCGCGACCTTCCTCTTCGAATACCTGTTCGGATAACGCTATGCTTTTTCTATTGGGTTTATCCACATAGCCGATGTCCTGAGGCCGGAATGTCAGTGGGTCCCCTTAGCGTCAGAGATGACCAACAAGACGGCCGCACAGGCCACCATCGAGAAAGCAATAGAGGTGTCAACCATGGCGGCAGCCCCGGATCGTGCAAAAGCGCTGGAAGCAGCACTTGCCCAGATTGACAAGCAGTTCGGCAAGGGCTCGGTGATGCGCCTGGGCGACGAAGTCCGTGCCCCCATCGAAGTCATCCCCACCGGGTCCATCGCCTTGGACGTCGCCCTCGGCATTGGCGGACTGCCCCGTGGCCGTGTGGTGGAGATCTATGGGCCGGAATCGTCAGGTAAGACCACCGTGGCACTGCACGCCGTGGCCAACGCCCAGCGGCTGGGCGGCATCGCTGCCTTCATCGACGCCGAGCACGCCCTGGACCCGGACTACGCCGCGAAGCTCGGCGTGGATACCGACGCCCTGCTCGTCTCGCAGCCGGACACCGGTGAGCAGGCCCTGGAAATCATGGACATGCTGGTGGGCTCCGGTTCGCTGGACATCGTCGTCATCGACTCCGTGGCCGCACTGGTTCCGCGCGCTGAAATCGAAGGCGACATGGGCGACAGCCACGTCGGCCTCCAGGCTCGGCTTATGAGCCAGGCGCTGCGTAAAATTACCGGCCGCCTGAGCCAGACCAAGACCACCGCCATTTTCATCAACCAGCTCCGTGAAAAGATCGGCGTGTTCTTCGGTTCCCCCGAAACCACTACCGGTGGTAAGGCGCTGAAGTTCTACGCGTCGGTCCGCATCGACGTCCGTCGCATCCAGACCCTGAAGGAAGGTGCCGATTCGGTCGGTAACCGGACCAAGGCCAAGATCGTGAAGAACAAAATGGCCCCGCCCTTCAAGGTGGCCGAGTTCGACATCATCTACGGCCAGGGCATCTCCCGCGAGGGCGGCATCATCGACATGGGCGTCGAGCACGGCATCATCAAGAAGTCCGGCTCATGGTTCACGTACGACGGCGACCAGTTGGGCCAGGGCATGGAGAACTCGCGCCGGTTCCTTCGCGACAACCCCGAGCTTGCCGCCGAACTGGAGCGCCTCATCAAGGAGAAGCTCGGTGTGGGTGTGAAGCCGGCGGAGGACGAGTCCAAGGACACGCCGAAGCTGAAAGCCGTCGACGGGTTCTAGCCCTTGACCTGGTCTCCCGAGGCGTATCCTCCCGAAGCGCGGCCACCCAAGGCCGGTTCCCGGCGACGCCGCTCCGCCAACCCGGCCCCGGGGGCAACGGAGCGACCCGCCGTACCGGAAGACCCCCTGGCCGAGGATTCCGAACCGGATCCCGCCGGGGTGGCCAAAGCCATCGTGTATCGGCAGCTGACGGCCGCGCCCAAGAGTAGGCTGCAGCTTGCCCGTAAACTGGCTGAACGGAACATTCCGGAGGACGTGGCCAAGGATGTACTGGATAAGTTCCAGGAAGTCCGACTGATCGATGACGCCGAGTTCGCCGATATGTGGGTCAGGAGCCGCTCCCAGTCCCGCAAGCTCGCCAGGGGAGCCCTCCGGCGTGAGCTGTCGGAGAAGGGCATTGACCCCGATACCGCCGCTGCGGCCCTGGAACAGGTGACGGACGCGGACGAGGAAGCGGCCGCCAGGACCTTGGTGGAGCGCAAGCTTCGGCCCGGAACAAACCTGTCAGACCCGGCGGAACGGGATAAGGCAGTCCGCCGCCTGGCGTCCATGCTGGCGCGAAAGGGCTACCAGCCCTCGCAGGCGTTCACAATCGTCAATGAGGTGCTCGGTGCCGTCCAGGAGTCCGACGGTGACCCGCTCCGGAGCCGGTACCCTTAACGGGTGAGTTTGACCATTCCTTCCCCCGAATCCGGTACCACCCCTTCAGCCGAACCCCGGACGGGTCCGCAGCCCGGGGGCCGGGCGCGTACCTACCAGGTGCGGACTTTCGGTTGCCAGATGAACGTCCACGACTCAGAGCGGATGGCGGGACTTCTCGAAGACGCAGGGTACGTTCCCGCGGAGGACGGCCATGCCGACGTCGTAGTGTTCAACACCTGCGCGGTGCGGGAAAACGCGGACAACAAGCTCTATGGAAACCTCGGCATCCTGGCGCCCGTCAAGGCGGCGAACCCCGGCATGCAGATTGCCGTGGGCGGCTGCCTGGCACAGAAGGACCGGGAGACCATCCTCAAAAAGGCGCCCTGGGTAGACGCCGTCTTCGGCACCCACAACGTTGGGGCGCTCCCGGCACTCCTTGACCGGGCCCGGCACAACGACGAAGCCCAGCTGGAGATCCTGGAGTCCTTGGACGTGTTCCCGTCCACGCTGCCCACCAAGCGCGACTCCGTGTACTCGGGTTGGGTGTCCATCTCCGTCGGCTGCAACAACACCTGCACGTTCTGCATCGTGCCGGCGTTGCGAGGCAAAGAGAAGGACCGCCGGCCGGGCGAAATCCTCGCTGAAATCCAGGCCCTCGTGGACGACGGCGCCATCGAAGTGACACTGCTCGGCCAGAACGTCAATTCCTACGGGGTGGAATTCGGCGACCGCCAGGCCTTCTCCAAGCTCCTGCGCGCCTGCGGCGAAATCCAAGGACTCGAACGGGTCCGTTTCACCAGCCCCCACCCGGCGGCGTTTACCGACGACGTCGTCGAAGCCATGGCCGAAACACCCAACGTCATGCCCCAGTTGCACATGCCGCTGCAGTCCGGATCGGACAGCATCCTGAAGGCCATGAAGCGGTCCTACCGGTCCACCAAGTTCCTCGGCATCCTGGACAAGGTCCGGGACAGGATTCCGGACGCCGCCATCTCCACCGATATCATCGTCGGCTTCCCCGGCGAGACCGAAGAAGACTTCCAGGCCACGCTTGACGTTGTTGAAAAATCCCGGTTTGCCACCGCCTTCACCTTCCAGTACTCCAAGCGGCCCGGGACCCCTGCCGCGGACCTGCCGGACCAGCTGCCCAAGGCCGTGGTCCAGGAGCGGTTCGAACGGCTCACCGCGCTGCAGGACAGGATTGCCGCGGAGGAAAACCGGAAGCAGCTCGGCCGCCGGCTGGAGGTCATGGTCACCGCCCAGTCGGGCCGCAAATCCGAGGAAACACACCGCCTCTCCGGCCGGTCCCGCGACCAGAGGCTGGTGCATTTCTCGGTTCCGGAAGGCGCGCCGGCACCCAGGCCAGGCGATCTCGTGACCGTCACCATCACCGAAGCCGCCGCCTTCCACCTGGTGGCCGACCCCACGCTCGAGGACTACAGCCTGCGCCGGTCCCGTGCCGGTGACGCTTGGGACCGATCCCAAGCCGACTCCTGCGGAGCGCCCGTTCCCGGCAGCGGGGCCGGGCAAAAGGGCGTCTCCCTTGGCATGCCCGCCCTGCCGTTGCGCACCCGCTGACCGGTGGTTGCCCCGCCCGTCATCGCCGTCGTCGGTCCCACCGGCTCCGGCAAGTCCGATCTCGCCGTCAACCTTGCCCTGCAATTGGACGGTGAGGTCATCAACGCCGACGCCATGCAGTTCTACCGGGGCATGGACATCGGCACCGCAAAAATCTCCGTTGCCGAGCGCAAGGGGGTGCCGCACCATCTCCTGGACATCATGGACGTTACGCAGGAGGCGAGTGTCTCCGATTTCCAGGAGCAGGCCCGCGGCGTGATCGCCGCCATCCATGCCCGCGGCAAGCGGGCCATCCTGGCCGGCGGCTCGGGGCTGTACGTACGGGCTGCACTGGACGTGCTGGAGTTTCCCGGCACGGACCCCTCGTTGCGCGCCCGGCTTGAGGCCGAACACGCGGAACGCGGCACCGCGGAACTCCTGGCAAGGCTCCGGGCCGTGGACCCCGTGTCCGCGGAGCGGCTCTCTGACGCCCGGCGGATCATCCGGGCCCTGGAAGTCCACGAACTCACCGGACGGCCTTTCAGCTCCTTCATGCCCCGCCGGGAGTACCATCAGCCGGCCGTCCAGGTGGGCCTCAGCGTGGACCGTGACGTCCTGCGGGAGCGCCTGGCAGCCAGGGTCCACCGCATGGTCGACGCCGGGCTGCTGGCAGAAGTCAGGACGCTGGACGCCCAAGGCTTGCGGAGGGGAAAGACGGCCTCCCGGGCCCTTGGCTATTCGCAGTTCCTGCGGGTGGTTGATGGCGCCTCAACCGTGGCGGACGCTGCGGAGGAAACCATCGTGGCCACCCGGCAGTTTGCCCGCCGCCAGCTCACGTGGTTCCGAGCGGATCCCCGGATTACGTGGATGGACTGGCAGGATCCGGAACTTGCCGGCAGGGCCGCGCTGCTCTGCCGTTAGCCGCGGTTTCAACAGCGGTGGCATCCGACGCTACGCTTGGGACCATGAATGCCACCCCCGCCGAAACGTCCGGATCCGCCCTTCGCGCTTTGGGCGGCCTTCGCTTTTCCAAGGGGCACGGCACGGGCAACGACTTCGTGCTGGTAGCCGATCCCGAGGGTACCCACACCTTTGACGCCCACCAGGCTGCTGCCCTGTGCGACCGGCACCAGGGAATCGGCGCCGACGGCCTGATCAGGGCGGTGCCCTCGCGTTACCTGCCCGAAGGCCGCGAATTGCTCGTGGACACGCCCGCCGCGGAATGGTTCATGGACTACCGCAACGCGGACGGTTCACTGTCCGAAATGTGTGGAAACGGGGTCCGGGTCTTCGTCCACTTCCTGCGGACTGAAGGACTGATCGACTTGCCCGACGGCGGTTCACTGGCCGTCGGGACGCGCGGCGGGGTCAAGACCGTTGTCCGGACCGGGAACGACTACGCGGTGGACATGGGCCCTTGGGAGTTCATCTTCCCCGGCGAAGCCAGCGCCAAGGCCATGGATTCCCTGGTCGCCGCCGACGGGCTAGAAGTTCCCCGCCCGGCCTTGTCCGTGAGCATGGGCAACCCGCATACCGTGGTGGCCCTCGCCGAGCTCTCCGAACTTGTCGGCACCCGGCTTTTCACGGCGCCGAAAGTCGACCCCGTCCCGGCTAACGGAACCAACGTCGAGTTCGTCGTTCCGGCAGAGCCCCTCGTGCACGAGGGCGTCGGATCCGTGACCATGCGGGTGCACGAGCGCGGGGTGGGAGAAACACAGTCCTGCGGTACGGGCGCCTGCGCGGCCGCCGTAGCCATCCGGCACTGGGCGGGTGCCGAGGCTCCCGACGTCTGGCGCGTCAACGTTCCCGGAGGCGTTGTCGGCGTGAAGTTCTTCGCCGGACCCGGCGGCCACGAGCATGTTGAGCTCAGCGGCCCGGCGGTCATTGTGGCGAGTGGGACGCTTTCCTGACCTTCAGGATCCGGAAGGACTTGGCGGTCGATTCGCGCGTTACGGTGAAGGAGCTGTCCAGCTCGGCCGCCAACCAGCGCTGCAGGGAATCCGAGCCCAGGTTCTTTTGAACCACCAGCCACGCCGTCCCGCCCTCAGCCAGGCGCGGGAGCCACAACTTCAACAGGGCATGCAGCTCTCCCTTGCCGATCCTGATGGGCGGATTGGACCAAATGGTGTCGAAACGCACATCGGCGTCCACGGCTTCAGGCGTGCTTGCGACCACATTGGACAGGCCCAGCGCCTCGGCATTCTCGTTGGTCAGAGTGATGCACCGTTCGTTCACATCCACCGCGTAGACCCGTGACTGGGGTGCCAGCAGCGCCATGGTGAGGGCCACCGGTCCCCAGCCACACCCAATGTCCAGCAGGTTGCCGTGGGGGTGCGGGGCAGGAACCTCGGCCAGGAGTATGGCCGTACCCTTGTCGATGCCGTCCGGGCTGAAGATGCCCGATGAGGTGTGGAGCTTGCGCGTCCCCCCGGCCAGTTCCACGGTGAGGGGCTTGCGGGTGAAGGGCCCCGCGGGGGACGTGCTGAAATAGTGAGCGGACTCCATAACTGGCCAGAGTAGTTCCCCCTGCAGCGTAAAGGGAAACTGTGCACACACCCCTCTGTTAGGCTAATGGGCATGTTCTTGATCTTTGAGTAGCCGGTACGGGTCCTGCCCGTGCCCGCCGCTGCCCTGCAGAGGCAGCCTGTCCCACCAGCGACGCAGGTTTGCAACCTTCCGCTTGTGCACCGGACCGGACCACTTCGTCCGGGGCCGGCCGCCGGACAATACTCGAACGTCAGCACCCCACTGCGCTTCCTGCCATTCTCCGGCCTCGCCAGCCCCGCCGCCCAGTCGCACGCGGCATCCTGGCCCCGGCATCGAAGCCGGCGGCCCCACCACCAGGAGGACTGCATGACCGCAGGCCGTCAGCCCAGCGCGAATACTTCCCACGTACCAACCAATCGGCACTATTCTGGAACTGCCGAATCTTCAAAGGAGACCATGACCAGCCAGCCAAACACCGGGTCCGATCCAGCCGCCCAGGACATGAGTCCCGAGGAAATCCAGGCTGTCATCGACCGGATTCTCGCCAAGGACGTACCCGCCCGGAATGTCAGCACGCCCCCCGGCGACGGCAGCACCGGAAAAGCGGTGCTCGGCAAGGCCCAGGCCATCTCGCGCCTCGACGAAGAACATTCAACGTTCGACGGCGACCAGCAGGACCTCGAGGAACGCCGGGCCCTGCGCCGCAGGGCAGGGTTGTCCACCGAACTCGAAGACGTCACGGAGGTCGAATACCGCCAACTCCGCCTGGAACGCGTGGTCCTCGCGGGGTTGTGGTCCGAGGGAACGCTCGCCGATGCCGAAAACTCGCTTCGTGAGCTTGCGGCCCTCGCCGAGACGGCCGGCTCGGAGGTCCTCGACGGGCTGGTGCAGCGGAGGGCCAAGCCGGATCCCGGAACGTTCCTGGGCTCGGGCAAGGCGCTCGAACTGAAGGACATTGTCATGTCCACCGGCGCGGACACCGTGGTGGTGGACGCCGAACTCGCACCCTCACAGCGTCGTGGCCTCGAAGACATCGTCAAGGTCAAGGTGATCGACCGGACGGGCCTGATCCTGGACATCTTCGCCCAGCACGCCAAGAGCCGCGAGGGCAAAGCCCAAGTGGAGCTGGCGCAGCTGGAATACCTCCTTCCCCGCCTGCGCGGCTGGGGTGAGTCGATGTCCCGCCAGGCAGGTGGCCAGGTGGGTGGCGCCGCTGCCGGTATGGGCTCGCGCGGTCCCGGTGAAACCAAGATCGAACTGGACCGGCGGCGGATCCGTACCCGCATGGCCAAGCTTCGGCGTGAGATCGCCGCAATGAAGCCGGCCCGGGAGACCAAGCGGGCCAACCGTCGTCGTAATGAGGTACCGTCGGTGGCCATCGCCGGGTACACCAACGCGGGGAAGTCCTCCCTGCTCAACCGGCTCACCGACGCCGGCGTCCTGGTGGAGAACGCCTTGTTCGCCACCCTTGATCCCACCGTCCGCAAAGCGGAAACCGCTGACGGCCTGGGCTACACCCTGGCCGACACCGTGGGGTTCGTCCGCTCGCTGCCCACCCAGCTGGTGGAGGCCTTCCGCTCCACCCTGGAAGAGGTGGCGGATTCGGACCTGATCCTGCACGTGGTGGACGTCTCGCACCCCGACCCCGAGGGCCAGATTGCCGCGGTCCGGAAGGTCTTCAGCGAAGTTGACGCCCGCAAGGTGCCCGAGATCATCGTGCTAAACAAAGCCGATGCCGCTGACCCGTTCGTGATTGAGCGGCTGAAGCAGCGCGAGCCGCGCCACGTGGTGGTCTCGGCCCGCACGGGGGAGGGCATTGCCGAGCTGCTGAAAGCCATCAGCGACGCCATCCCCAGGCCCAGCGTCAAGCTCGAGCTGCTCATCCCTTACGACCGGGGCGATCTCCTCAGCAAACTGCACGAATCCGACGCTGAAATCATCAACCTCGACCACGTTGAGGAAGGCACCAGGGCCGTGGTGATGGTCCGGGAGGGCCTGGCGTCCGAGCTGGAACCATTCGCCCTCAATGACTGACGGCGCGGCCGGGGAAGCTGCGCAGACGGCCGGCGAGCAGTTCGTCATCGAACTGCTCGACCGCGCCGTCGCCGGCATGGGCGGACAAAGCCGCACCGGACAACACGAAATGGCCCGCCAGGTGGCCCGGGCCATCAGCACCGGCAACCATCTCCTGGTCCAGGCCGGGACCGGTACTGGCAAGTCGCTGGCCTACCTGGTCCCGCTCATTGCCCATGCCTTGGAAAGCAACAAGCCTGCCTTGGTGTCTACGGCCACGCTGGCGCTTCAAACCCAGATCGTGGGAAGGGACCTGCCCCGGCTCCTGAAGAACATCACCCCGGCCCTGGAACGGCCCGTCAAAGTGGCCTTGGTCAAGGGCCGGTCCAACTACGTCTGCCGCCACAAGGTGGAGGGCGGGTTTCCCTCTGAGGAGCCCTCGGAAGGCCAGCTGTTCTCCCTGGGCGAGGACACCAGCGTGCCGCACTTCGCTGCCTCTGTGGGCGGTCCGGCCTCCCAGCTGGGCAAGGAAGTGGTGCGGTTGCGGGAGTGGGCCGAGAAGACGGCCACCGGCGACCGTGACGAGCTCCTGCCCGGCGTGACCGACCGTGCCTGGCGGCAGGTGTCTGTGACTTCCATGGAATGCCTGGGGGCCCAAAAATGCCCCATGGCCGCTGAGTGCTTCAGCGAACTGGCCCGGCAGGATGCCGCCGAAGCAGACGTCGTGGTGACCAACCACGCCATGCTCGCGGTCAGCGCCTTCGAGGGGCTCGCCGTGCTGCCCGAGTATGACGTCGTGGTGGTGGACGAAGCGCATGAGTTGCAGGACCGCGTCACCGGTGCGGTGTCCGGGCAGCTGTCCGTCGCCATGGTTCACGCGGCCGCATCAGGTGCCCGCAAGCACACCGCCATCACCGTTGACGCCCTGAACGCGGCCGCCGCCAACCTTGAGCTGGCCCTGGCCGGGGCGCCGAACGGCCTGCTTCCCAATGGCCTGAACGACGAACAGCTGGATTGCGTGGACCAGCTGCGTGAGGCCTGCCGCGCGGCACTGTCCGATTCCAAGGGGGACAGCAACACCACAGCCGACGGCGGCCGGCAGCTCGCCAGGTCACGCCTCATGCTCATCCTGGAACTGTGCGAAAGGCTGCTCGCGGCGCGGGAAAACCGCGAAGTGGTCTGGTTCTCCCGGGCCAGCACCTTCGATCCCGGCCAGGGCTACTCCCAGCCTGACGAGGATGCGCCGGTACTGGTCAACATTGCACCGCTGTCAGTAGCCGGGCGGCTGCGGGAGGGACTTTTCGCCGGCCATACCGTGGTGCTGACCTCAGCCACCCTCGCCATCGGGTCCGCGTTCGAACCGGCAGCGGGCGGACTGGGCCTGATAGGCGACGGAGCTCCCAGCTGGAAGGGCGTGGACGTCGGTTCACCCTTTGATTACCCCAAACAGGGAATCCTCTACGTGGCAGGCCACTTGCCCAAACCCGGGCGTGGTGTTTCGCCGGAGGCGCTGGAGGAGCTCGAGGCGCTCATCAAAGCATCCGGTGGCGGTGCCTTGTGCCTCTTTTCCTCGCGTCGCGCTGCGGAGGAGGCCGCCGACGTCCTGCGGCCCAAGCTCGGCATGACCGTGCTCTGCCAGGGCGAGTCAACCATGACTGCCCTGGTCAAGCAGTTCGCCGACGAGCCGGACACGTGCCTCTTTGGCACCATGTCTCTGTGGCAGGGGGTGGACGTGCCGGGTGGATCCTGCCGGCTTGTGGTGATCGACCGGATTCCCTTCCCCAGGCCGGACGATCCGCTCATGACGGCGCGGTCGCGGGCCGTGGCCCAGGCCGGCGGCAACGGATTCATGTCGGTGTCAGCCACTCACGCGGCAGTCCGATTGGCGCAGGGCGCCGGGCGACTCATTCGGTCAACCGGCGACAAGGGCGTGGTGGCGGTCCTGGACTCTCGGCTGGCAACCGAGCGCTATGCCGGCTTCCTGCGCGGTGCGCTGCCGCCGTTCTGGTCCACCACCGACCGCAGCAAGGCGCTGGCGGCACTCACCAGGCTCGGCGCAGAGGCCTCAGGCTAGGGGCCTGCCGCGGCCGGAGGTGACGGGCGCGGTCAGAGGGACCGCAGCACCGAAACCACTTTGCCCATGATCGTGGCGTGGTCACCGAGGATGGGTTCATACTGCGTGTTCTGCGGGAGCAGCCAGGTGTGGCCGTCGCGCTGGCGAAAGGTCTTGACAGTGGCTTCGTCATCAAGCAACGCAGCGACGATGTCCCCGTTGACGGCGTCCGCCTGGCGGCGCACCACCACCCAGTCTCCGTCGCAGATGGCGGCGTCCACCATGGAGTCTCCGGCCACCTTGAGCATGAACAGCTCGCCCTGACCCACCAGTTGCCGGGGGAGCGGCATGACATCCTCAACCAGCTGCTCGGCGAGGATGGGACCGCCGGCGGCAATCCGGCCAACCAGCGGAACCATGGCGGTGTCCAGCGCGGTGGGCAGTTCCGTTACGGTGGCACCGGGCATCTGCGGCGCTGACGCGGCGATCGACTTCCCGGCGCCGCCATCGAGCGTGAGGGGCATGAGAACCTCCATGGCCCGCGGCCGCTTCGGGTCGCGCCGGAGGTACCCCAGCTTCTCCAGCTGGGACAGCTGATGGGTCACGCTGGACAAGCTGGCCAGGCCCACCGTATCGCCGATTTCGCGCATTGAAGGCGGGTAGCCGTTGTCATTGACGGACCGCTGGATGGTCTCGAGGATCTTCTTCTGCCGCGGGGTAAGCCCCTTTGAGGTCCTCTTTGGTTGCGGGGCCGTCCTGCCCCCGGCGGCTGCTGCTGCCATGTTTGCCAATGCCTTTCGCTTGCCGCCGGATGTTCCGCCCCGCGCCGTACCCCGGCGCCGGCTGAACGGTTGCCCCTGTCATTGTCAGACCCTGCTGTTCAACTTCAGTGGTGGTTGTTCTTGGGTTCCAAGCTAGGCCAGCCACATGGCTTTTTCAAACATTTGTTCTAGCGAGTCTCGACATTGTTCGTTGATAGGTGCTAAAACTTAGAAAGCAAAGTTCGAATATGTGTTCTAACCATTGCGTGGCTTGTTCGAAGACCTGGCCGGAAAAGATCGGATTTTCCGGCAGGCGGGCAGGACGGCAGCGGCGGACACCGGGCAGCACGGCAGGTCCAGGAGGGCTCAGTTCATGTCAGCTTTAACTCTTTCCCACGTTTCCCGTCCGGAATTCCTTACCGCGGAACGCCACATGTCCGCCAACCGGCGGATCAGCGCCGGTCGTGCGCCTTCGCAGGCGCCCCTTCGTCTGACCCGCCGGGGCCGGATCGTCCTGGTGGGAGTTCCGCTCATTATCGTCGCGGTGCTGTTGCTCTCGCTGGCGGGACTTTTCCACTCCCCGGCCAAGGCGTCCGACTCCGCCGCGGACCTCGCCGTGACACCCACGGTGACTGTCACCGTCCAGCCCGGTCAGTCCCTGTGGGCTATCGCCGGGGCCGTGGCGCCGGACCGGGATGCGCGCGACGTCGTGGCAGACATCGTCCAGCTCAACAACCTGTCCGCCGGCGCCGTCCTGCCCGGGCAGCAGCTCTTTGTCCCGAGCCACTGACGAGGGCCTGAGGCCGTCACATTTTCCGGTCGTTGCCAGGGCAACTAAACTGTTCAGGTGAACGACCAGCTAGAACGCCTGAACCGGTTACCCCTCCGCAGCAATCTTCGCGGGCTGACTCCCTATGGGGCGCCCCAACTGGACGTCCCCATTCTCCTGAACGTCAACGAGAACACACATGGCGTTCCGGCGGACGTGCGCGCCGCCATCAGTGCCGCCGTGACGGAAGCCGCGGCGGGCCTCAACCGCTACCCGGACCGGGAGTTCACCGATCTCCGCAAGGCGCTGGCGGAATACCTTGGACACGGCCTCGACGAAACCAACCTGTGGGCGGCCAACGGCTCCAACGAGGTGCTGCAGCAGATCCTCCAGGCTTTCGGTGGCCCCGGCCGGACAGCCTTGGGCTTCCCGCCCACGTACTCCATGTACCCGTTGCTGGCCAGTGGCACGGACACCGGGTACATCACCGGAGTCCGGGGGGAAGGCTATGACCTCACCGCAGAGTCCGCCGCCCGCCAGGTACGGGAACTGAAGCCGAACATCGTGTTCCTTTGCTCGCCGAACAATCCCACCGGCACGGGTCTGGGACTGGACGTCGTTGAGGCTGTCTACGAGGCCGGTGCCGCAAGCCAGACCATCGTCATCGTGGACGAGGCCTATCACGAGTTCGCCCACGACGGCACGCCCAGCGCACTGACCCTGCTGCCCGGCAGGGAGCGGCTGATCGTATCCCGCACCATGAGCAAGGCATTCGCCCTCGCCGGTGCCCGCCTCGGCTACATGGCCGCAGCCCCGGAGGTGACCGATGCCCTGCGCCTGGTGCGCCTGCCTTACCACCTGTCCGCCATCACGCAGGCCACCGCACTGGCAGCCCTGGAACACCGGGAAGCGCTGATGGCGGACGTGCAGGACATCAAGCAGCAGCGCGACCGGATCGTGGCGGAACTGACCAGGATGGGCCTGACCCCAGCCGCGTCCGACTCCAACTACGTGTTCTTCGGCGGCCTGGAGAACCCGCACCAGGTCTGGCAGGAACTGCTCGACGCCGGCGTGCTGATCCGTGACGTCGGAATTGCCGGCCACCTGCGGGTCACGGCCGGTACTGAGGCCGAAACCACTGCTTTCCTCACGTCCCTGGAACGCATCCTTGCGGGCCAGGCCGCGCTTCCCGCCTAGACTTGGTACTGCGGCGCTGGACGCCCTGAACCACTCCTTCTCCCACTAAGGACCCTTCACCATGAGTTCAACCGGATCGACCACGGCTGCGGCCCGGACCGCCCGCATGGAGCGCGCCACCAGCGAGTCCTCCGTCCTCGTGGAGATCAACCTCGACGGAACGGGCGTGTCCGACATCGACACCTCCGTGCCGTTCTACGATCACATGCTGACGGCATTGTGCAAGCACTCACTGATCGACATGACTGTCAAAGCCACCGGTGACACCCACATCGACGTCCACCACACCGTGGAGGACGTCGCCATCACGTTCGGCGAAGTCCTGCGGACCGCCTTGGGGAACAAGGCCGGGATCCGCCGCTTCGGCGAGGCCACCGTGCCCCTGGATGAAGCCCTCGCCAACGCCGTGGTGGACGTCTCCGGGCGTCCCTACCTGGTTCACGGCGGCGAGCCCGCAGGCCAGGAGTACCACCTGATCGGTGGCCACTTCACCGGCTCCCTCACCCGCCACGTCTTTGAGGCAATCACGCTGCACGCCGGCATCTGCCTGCACATGAACGTCCTGGCCGGCCGGGACCCGCACCACATTGTGGAGGCGCAGTTCAAGGCGTTCGCGCGTGCCCTGCGCGCCGCCGTCGAACCCGATCCCCGAGTCGAGGGCATCCCGTCCACCAAGGGTGCACTGTGAGCGGCCAGATCCTCAAGGACGGAGCAATCATCGACCCCACCGCGGCGCAGAGGCTCCCGTCGCCCGAGGGCAAGCCCACGGTGACGGTACTCGACTACGGATCCGGGAACGTCCGCTCCGCCGTTCGTGCCCTGGAGCGCGCCGGTGCGGAAGTGATCCTCAGCGCCAAGCCGGAGGACGTGCTCAACGCCGACGGCCTGGTGGTCCCCGGCGTCGGCGCATTCGAGACCGTGATGCGCGAACTCAAGGCCGTGGACGGCATCCGGCTCATCGGCAGGCGCGTGGCAGGCGGACGTCCCGTACTGGGCATCTGCGTGGGTTTGCAGGTCCTCTTCGAGGCGGGCGTGGAGCACGGCACCGAAGCCGAAGGCATCGGTGAATGGCCCGGCAAGGTGGAGGCACTGCGCGCCGAGGTTGTCCCGCACATGGGCTGGAACACCGTCAAGGTGCCCGAAGGCTCCAAGTTGTTCGCCGGCGTCGAAAACGAGCGGTTCTACTTCGTGCATTCCTATGGTGTGCAGGAGTGGAACTTCGACGTGATCCAGCCGCGAATGGCGGCTCCCCTGGTTACCTGGTCCGAGCACGGCGGCCCCTTCATCGCCGCCGTCGAGAATGGGCCGCTGTGCGCGACCCAGTTCCACCCGGAGAAGTCCGGTGACGCCGGCGCCCGGCTGCTGCGCAATTGGGTGGAAGGCCTCCGCAAGCCCGCCACCGCAGAAGCCGCGAACGGCGCCTCCCCGGCCGAAGCCGGCAGCGGCGCCTAGATGTGGTCCGTACTCCTGATGGGCCTCGCCGGAATCCTGATCGGCGGCGGCATCTCGTTCCGGCAACAGCACAAGCCGCTGTGGACGCAGGTGTCGTTCTACGTCCTGGCAGCCATGTCGCTGCTGGCCGCCTACCTGCTCACGCTGCCCGCCGGCTGATCCCGCTGGCCCGCTCCATTCACGCCGCCGCTTTCGCCCTTGCCCCTGTCCCGAAGAACCAAAACTGAGGATGAGTATGACCACCGCACATGACCTGCCGGTCCTTGAACTGCTGCCCGCCGTCGACGTCGTCAATGGGCAGGCCGTCCGGCTGGTCCAGGGCGAGGCAGGCAGCGAAACCAGCTACGGCACGCCCCTGGACGCGGCGCTGAACTGGCAGCAACAGGGCGCCGAATGGGTGCACCTGGTGGACCTGGATGCGGCGTTCGGGCGCGGCTCCAACGCGGACCTGCTCCGCGACGTGGTGGGCCGGCTGGACATCAAGGTGGAACTCTCGGGCGGTCTTCGCGACGACGAGACCCTCGAAGCGGCCCTGGACCTGGGCGTGGCCCGGGTCAACCTGGGCACCGCTGCGCTGGAAAATCCGGAGTGGACCCGCCGGGCCATCGATCGCTTTGGCGACAAGATCGCCGTCGGCCTTGACGTCCGGGGCACCACCCTGGCCGGCCGTGGCTGGACCAAGGAAGGCGGGGACCTCTGGGACGTGCTGGGCCGCCTCGAAGAGGCCGGCTGCGCCCGCTACGTGGTGACCGACGTAACCAAGGACGGCACCCTGCAGGGACCCAACGTTGAACTCCTGCGCCAGATGGTGGAGAAGACCGGCAAGCCCGTGGTGGCCTCCGGCGGCATCTCCAGCCTCGATGACCTGAAGGTCCTCCGTTCGCTGGTGCCGCTGGGCGTCGAAGGCGCCATCGTGGGCAAGGCCCTCTATGCCGGGGCCTTCACGCTGCCCGAAGCCCTCGACGTCGCCGGCCGCCGCTAGGCGCGGGGAAGCAGCCCGGCCATGCCCAGCTCCGAAAAACCGGTACGCCCCGCAGGCCGCCCACTGCCAGGACATATCGCCGCAGCCCTCGCCGGTGCCGGCGGGCCCTCGGACTCCGCGGGCCGGCCGTGGGCCGGGCGCAGCCTGGCCGGCGAGGACGCGAAGATCCACAACTTTGAGGACGACGACGGCACGGCCGACGCCGGGTACCTCGCCGCCGTGGCCGCGCTCCGGCAGGGGAGCGGCAGCGAAGCCGGCGTGGTGGCCGCGCTGGCGACGGCCCGGGTGTTCATCCCCATCGTGGCGCAGCTGGCAGAAGAAGCTGAAACGGATCACGGGCTGCACGCCGACAAGCAGGCGGACATGGCCCTGGTCACGCTGAAGGCCGCCGACGGCCGGACCGCGCTCCCGGCTTTCACCTCGGCGGCCGCGCTCTCAGCATGGCACCCCGAGGCCCGGCCGGTTGCTGTGTACGCGGCCCGCGCCGCGCTCTCTGCCGTCGCTGAAGGTGCTGAACTGCTGGTCCTGGACCCAGGGGCCGACTTCACGTTCGTGGTCCGCCGGCCGGCCGTCTGGGCCCTGGCCAAGCAGCACAACTGGGTCCCCTCCTACGAAGACCGTGAGCTGGCCGGCGAATTAGGCCGTGCGGCCTCCGGGTTTCCCGCGGTCCGCGGCATCGAACTCCTGCCGGGCAGGGGAGTGGCAGCTGCCGCGGCGGACGGCACGGTGGTCCACGGCGGCGGTGCCGGACCCGAACTGCAGGTGGTGCTCTACCTTGAGGACGGCCTGGACGCTGCGGCTGTCCAGGAACTGGTGGCAGGCCTGCAGGTGGAATGGTCCCGGAATGTATTGTTTGGGGAGCGCGTCGATTCCCTGGACATCAAGCTCAGGCGCGCTCCCGACTAGCTGCCGGCCGGATGGTGACCCCGCCCGCGCCGGGGTAGACCCTGAAGGATCGTTTCGTGAATTTCGCTCTCTACCGGGAGTTGCTCGCTGTCCGGCCCATCCGGCGGCTGCTGCTGGTGGGCATGGTTGCCCGGATCCCGCACTCGGCCGCCGGCGTCCTGCTCACCCTCCACATCGTCCTGACCCTTGGCCAGGGCTACGCCGCGGCCGGCGCCGCCGCTGCAGTGATGACCATTGGCATTGCCCTTGGCGCACCCTGGCGTGGCCGGCGCGTTGACACCGTGGGCCTGCGGACGGCACTGATCCCGTCGGTGATCTCGGAGACCATCATCTGGTCCGTGGTGCCGCACGTTTCCTACCAGTGGCTCCTGCCGCTCGTCTTCGTCGGCGGCCTGCTCACACTTCCCATCTTCAGCGTCGTCCGGCAGTCACTGGGCGTCCTGGCCGAAGGGGAGCAGCGCCGCACCGCCTTTGCCCTGGACGCCATCACCACGGAAATGGTGTTCATGATCGGCCCGGCGGCGGGCGCCGTCGTGGCCACCAGCGGGTTCACCACCGCCGGCTTGACCGTGGTGGGCATAGCGACGTCGCTGGCCGGCTTGTTCCTCATGTGGTTCAACCCGCCCACCCGCAGTGCGGGGCAGGGTGCGGTACTCGCCGTTGACGAGCAGCACGCGGCGGAGGCCGCCGTCGTCTCCACCGCACCGGCACATGTCCAGGAAGCCGCCGCAGAACTGGCGCCCGCCGGCGCCGCCGCCCCGCAGGAAGGCCTGCGGGGCAGGTTGGCGGGCGGCTTCTCCTGGTTCACCGCCACCGTGGCGGCCCTCTTCGCGGTGGCAGCCGGAGCCGGCATGGTCCTGAGCGGCACCGACGTCGGCATTGTTGCCGCCCTTGAAATCGGCGGACACCAGAGCGAAATCGGCATCGTCTTTGTCTTTTGGTGCGCGGCCTCCGTAGTGGGTGGTGTCATCTACGGCGCCATGCACCGGCCCGTCCCGCCCGTCTTCCTGCTGCTGGGCATGGCGGCCCTGACCCTGCCCATGGCCCTGGCCCACGACACCTGGACGCTGGCTTTCGTCTCCCTCCTGCCCGGGCTGCTGTGTGCCCCGGTGCTCTCGGCGGCCTCCGAGAAGGTGGCGGACCTTGTCCCGGAGGAGCGGCGCGGGGAGGCGATGGG
Source organism: Pseudarthrobacter sp. fls2-241-R2A-127 (assembly GCF_030209355.1). Classification (GTDB taxonomy): domain Bacteria; phylum Actinomycetota; class Actinomycetes; order Actinomycetales; family Micrococcaceae; genus Arthrobacter. The sequence continues at coordinate 29,652 of NZ_JARVSF010000041.1, read as the reverse complement.
CTGGTACGGCTCGGCCCTGACAGCCGGTGTTGCGCTCGGTTCGCCGCTGGCGGGAATCTTCATCGACCTGATGGGCCCCTCCGGCGGCTTCGTTTCCGTCGGCGGCGCGGGCGTGCTGCTGTGCCTGGTGGGGTTGGCCCTGCAGCGGCGCCGGCGCGGGATGCCCGTCCGTCCAACTGCTCCCCGGTAGTTGGTCCGGCGCGCCGCCGCGGCGGAGGCGGCGCTGCACCTGGCGAAGCGGCCGCTTTTTCGGGGATACGACGACGGCGGGACGACCTTGCGTGGTCGTCCCGCCGTCGGGCGTTGCGTGGGGGAGTCCGGCGCTAGTTCACGGCCCCGGTGTACTTTTCGCCCGGGCCCTTGCCCGGAGCGTCGGGAATCAAGGACTCCTCACGGAAGGCAAGCTGGAGGGACCGAAGGCCATCGCGCAACGGTCCGGCGTGCTGGGAGCCGATTTCCGGGGCGGCCGCGGTGACCAGGCCGGCAAGGGCGGTGATCAGTTTCCGGGCCTCGTCCAGGTCCTTGAGTTCGGCTGCGTTGTCTTCGGCGGCGAGCCCCAGCTTCACGGCGGCGGCGCTCATGAGGTGCACGGCGGCAGTGGTGATCACCTCGATGGCGGGGACCTCCGAGATGTCGCGGATCTGCTGTGAAACGTCCGCGCCTGCGTCCGCGGGCTCGAAAACGTACGAATTACTGTCTGAGGTGCTCATACTGGTAAGCTTGACACAGACCGACTGGATGTCGTTATTTCAGAAATCGTTCCAAACGATGGGTTCCCAGCAGCGCTTCGCGGCGTTGGCGGGAATTTTTTCTGTAGAATGGCATACAGTTTGCAAGCGGAGTTCTCTCCCACCCGCGTCAGCCGCTGTTCCCAGGTTCCTTGCGAACCGCCGGGGACGAAAGGTTGCCGGGTAACTGGTTGGGCATGGAACCGGCATATGCCGGAACTGTGCGCGTGCTTCCCCGTTGCCGGGGCGGCTTCGCCAACCTATCTGAGGCCTTCGATTGCTCCGGCAATTGGGGGCCTTCTCTATTTGCCGGACACAACAACAAACACAGGAGCTTTAACATTAGCGAGCCAAGAATCAATGAGCGTATCCGCGTCCCCGAGGTGCGGCTGGTCGGCCCTGCAGGTGAACAGGTAGGAATCGTCCGTATTGAGGATGCCCTGCGACTGGCTGCCGAGTCCGACCTTGATCTCGTTGAAGTTGCACCTCAGGCGAAGCCTCCGGTGTGCAAGCTGATGGACTTCGGCAAGTACAAGTACGAGGCCGCGGTCAAGGCACGTGAAGCACGGAAGAACCAGACGAACACCGTTCTGAAGGAAATCCGGTTCCGCCTCAAGATTGACACCCACGACTACGAGACCAAGCGGGGCCACGCCCTTCGCTTCCTCGGCGCCGGGGACAAGGTCAAGGCCATGATCCAGTTCCGCGGCCGTGAGCAGCAGCGCCCGGAAATGGGTATCCGCCTGCTCCAGCGCTTCGCGGACGACGTCGCCGAAGTTGGCGTGGTGGAGTCCAGCCCCCGCATCGATGGCCGCAACATGGTCATGGTTGTGGGTCCGCTGAAGAACAAGGCCGAGGCCAAGGCTGAAGCCCGCCGCGCCACCCAGCGCGCCGAGGCCAAGGCACAGAACGAAGCCAAGGCCGCCGGCCGCGTGGACACGTCCGGCACGGACCAGTCGCCCATGACCCAGTCACTGGCCGACCTCCTGCCGGAAGGGTTCACCGTTTCCACCGAACCGGATACGGCTCCGGAGGAAACTGCCGCTACCGAGGCGCCTGCCGCACCGGCTCCCGAACAGGAAGCCGTTACGGAGGAAGCACCCAAGGCGGCACCTGCTCCCGAGCAGGAAGCTCCCAAGGCTGCTGCACCTAAGGCTGCTGCACCTAAGCAGGAGGCTCCGAAGCAGGAAGCTCCGAAGCAGGAGGCTGCTGCGCCCAAGGAGGAAGCTCCGAAGGCCGCCGCCGCAGCGCCGAAGCCCGCGACTGCCGCCAAGCCGGCGGCAGCGGCGCCGAAGCCCGCTGCCGTGCCTGCACCGCCAAAGCCGGTGGCCAGGCCTGCTGCACCGAAGCCTGCTGCCCGCCCTGCCCCCAAGGCAGCGCCGAAGCCGGCGGGTAAGAAGACCAACTAGTTCACAGCTGCCGGAGGTTCCGCCCTCCGGCAGTCAGCAACCAGCATGCTGCCCGCAGGGGCGGCTGCGCGATAGAACTGCCGGCCCCAGGGCCCGCAGAAACGTAAGGAGATCGGTTCCCATGCCGAAGATGAAGACCCACAGTGGTGCTAAGAAGCGCTTCAAGCTGACCGGCAGCGGCAAGCTGCGCCGCCAGCAGGCCAACCGCCGCCACTACCTGGAGCACAAGTCCAGCCGCCTGACCCGCCGCCTCGCCGGCGACAAGATCGTCTTCAAGGGCGATGCCAAGGTCATCCGGAAGATGCTCGGCATCTAGTTTCCAAGTTTATTGATGGGCCGCCCCCTGGCGGTTCGTCTTCTGCCAAACAGCCTTCTCAGGCCGCCGGATTTCCGGCAACAGATGCTTGGGATCAGATTTTCGAAGGAGTACGCACGTGGCACGTGTGAAGAGGGCGGTCAACGCCCACAAGAAGCGCCGGGTTGTCCTTGAGCGGGCAAAGGGTTACCGCGGACAGCGTTCGCGCCTGTACCGCAAGGCCAAAGAGCAGCTGCTGCACTCGTTTGTGTACAGCTACGGTGACCGCAAGAAGAAGAAGGGCGACTTCCGCCGCCTGTGGATCCAGCGCATCAACGCTGCGTCCCGCGCCAACGGCCTCACCTACAACCGCCTGATCCAGGGCCTGAAGGCCGCTGAGGTCGAGGTTGACCGCCGTATGCTGGCCGAGCTCGCCGTCTCGGACGCCAACGCATTCGCCGCACTGGTCCAGGTGGCCAAGGACTCCCTGCCGGCTGACACCTCCGCCAAGAAGGTCGCCGCAGCCTAGAGGCCGCGAAGCGCTCCTCCCCTGAGGGGCCGGTCAGGAACTGGTGGCAGCAGCTACTACAGTTTCTTCTATGAACGACACCGGGCGCCCGCAAGATTTTCCACTTTCCAATCCCCGAGCCGATCGGGTCAGGGACGTGGCAAAGCTTGCAGGGCGCCCGGCCCGTTTAAAGCGTGGCCAGTTCCTGGCAGAGGGACCGCAGGCCGTCCGGGAGGCGCTCAAGCTGCATCAGCAGCGCCTTGCGGCCGGAGCCCCGGGCATCGTCACGGACGTCTACGCGAGCGAAAGCTGCCTGGACCGGTTTCCCGAGTTCGAGGAGCTTGCCGAAGGAACCACTGCCCGGCTGGCCACCGATGAAGTCCTCGCGGCCATGGCGGACACGGTCAATCCGCAGGGAATCGTCGCCGTCTGCCGGTTCGTTGACGTCTCCCTCGCGGAGGTGCTCGACGCCGGACCGCGCCTGGTTGCCGTGCTCTGCCAGGTCAGGGATCCCGGTAACGCCGGAACAGTGCTGCGCGCCGCAGATTCCGCCGGTGCCGACGCCGTCGTATTCACCGCGTCCAGCGTTGACATCTACAACCCCAAGGCAGTCCGCTCCACCGCCGGCTCCCTCTTCCACCTGCCCGTGGTCCTGGCAGCCGATCCGGCGGAACTCGCGGCTGCCTGCAAGGCCCGCGGCATCGGCATCCTCGCCGCAGACGGTTATGGACAACTGGACCTGGATGTACTGCAGGATGAGAGCGCCCGCCGCAGGCTCACCGGAAACGGCCCCGACTCCGTATACGACCTGGCCGCACCAACCGCCTGGTTCTTCGGCAACGAGGCCCAAGGCTTGTCGGAGGAAGAGCTTGGCTTGGCCGACCACCGGGTGGCTGTTCCCGTGTACGGGGCTGCGGAGAGCCTGAACCTGGGGACCGCGGCCACGGTCTGCCTCTATGCCAGCGCCAGGTCCCAGCGCCGGGACGGGGGCGTTCCGGAACAGGTCCCGGCAGGCTAGGAGCAGAGGCTGGGCCGGCCGCCATGGGGCGGCCGGGCACAAAGAAAGGCCCCGGAGATCCGGGGCCCGTGGGTTATGTGGTGACGGACTGCTCAGGGTGCGCGGGTTGCTTTTCCGCGTCCGGTGACGAATCCGTAGATGCCGGCGACAACGAGGCCACCAACAATAGCGAGAATCCAAGTGCCGAGGTCGAAGAAGCCCAAATCGCCCTTGTTGAAAAGAAGGCTGCCGATCCAGCCGCCAACAATGGCACCAACAACACCAAGGATGAGGCTGGTGACCCAGCCGCCGCCAACCCGTCCGGGCATAACGGCCTTAACGATGGCCCCGACAATCAGGCCCAAAATAATCCAAGCAAGAAAACCCATGTCTCCTCCTTATTGTGACCGGGATTAATAGTCCCGATGAGGCTCAAGCTAACATAAGCACCCCGCAAAGTCAGTAGACGGGCGGGAGCCGTTGCTGCATCGTTAAGCGGCGCCCCGGGTACGGTATTGACGCGGTGGCTGCCCCGCGGGATCCTGCACTATCCGACTCCAAAGAACCGGCAAAGAGGAGAAGCCTCGCGTGTCTGCCCATGGTGGTACCAAGGCGATAGTGGCGGCTTTGGCCGCGAACCTGGCCATCGCCGTCATGAAATTCCTGGCGTACCTGCTGACACTGTCCTCGTCGATGCTCGCCGAGGCCATCCACAGTGTGGCCGACTCCGGCAACCAGTTGCTGCTGCTCCTTGGCGGCAAGAAGTCACAGCGGGCCGCCAGCCCGGAGCACCCCTTCGGGTACGGCCGGGAGCGCTACATCTACGCCTTCATCGTCTCCATCGTGCTGTTCAGTCTCGGCGGGCTCTTTGCCCTGTATGAGTCCTGGCAGAAGTTCCAGCACCCGCACGGCATTGAAGGCGGCTTCTGGTGGGTTCCGCTGGCCGTCCTGGTGGGTGCCGTCATCGCCGAGTCCTATTCCTTCCGGACGGCCATCAAGGAGTCCAACCAAACCCGCGGCACCCAGTCGTGGATCGCGTTCGTGCGCACTGCCAAACAGCCCGAACTGCCGGTGATCCTGCTCGAGGACTTCGGCGCCCTCCTGGGACTTCTGTTCGCCCTCGTCGGAGTCGGCCTGACCCTGCTGACCGGCAACGGGGCATGGGATGCTGCCGGCACGGGAATGATCGGCCTGCTGCTGGTGTCCATCGCCGTGGTGCTGGCCTTGGAAACGAAGTCATTGCTGCTGGGTGAATCGGCCACGAGGGCGGACGTGGAACGGATCAGGGTTGCCATCGAATCGGACGGAGGCCGCATCATCCACCTCAGGACGATGCACCTGGGCCCGGAAGAACTGCTGGTGGCGGCCAAGATTGCGGTCAGCCGATACGCCACCGGAGAGCAGATCGCCACGGCTATCGATGACTGCGAGGCGCGGATCCGGGCAGCAGTACCCATCGCCCGCGTGATCTACCTGGAACCGGACCTGCGCCGGCCGCCGGCTGCCGAAGGCCAGGAACAGGCCGCAACGGTCCCCGGCCCCTAAAGGCTGCGGATGGGGTCAGGCTGCCAGCGGTCGCTTGCGTTCCAGCGCGCCGCTGAGCAGGGCGACGCCGAAGCCGAGGACAGCGAGTACGGCGCCCACCAGGGCCGGCGCCACGAAGCCCCAGCCGAGGGCGATGACGAGGCCGCCGAGGAAGGCTCCCAGGGCGTTGGCGACGTTGAGCGCGGCGTGGTTGAGGGAGGATGCCAGCGACGGTGCATCCGGTGAAGCATCAAGCAGCCGCGTCTGCAGGGCGGGGACCAGCATGGAACCCGCGGCCCCCACCACGAACACCATGACCAGGGCGCTCCATGCCCAGTGTGCCGCCACGGCGTAGAGCACCAGGGCGACGGCTATGGCGGGCAGGACCCGGTAGATGGTGCCCATCACCGACCTGTCGGCCAGCCTGCCGCCGATGATGTTCCCGGCAACCATGCCCAGTCCGTAGAGTGCCACCACCACCGGGATCAGGGCCGACGGGATTCCGGCCACATTGGTCATGGTGTGGGCGATATAGGTGTAGGTGGCGAAGAAGCCGCCGAAGCCGACGATTCCCACCAGGAGCGCAAGCCATACCTGGAGCCGTTTCAGCGCACCGAGTTCGCGCCGGATGCTCGCGTCCGGATGCGCCTTTTGGAACGGCACGAAGATCCAGACCAGCACAAGTGCCAGCAGACCGATGCCACCCACCAGGATGAACAGGAGGCGCCAGCCGAAGGCCTGCCCCAGCCACGTGGCGAAGGGGACGCCGACGACGTTGGAGATGCTGAGGCCGGCCATCACCATGGAGATGGCCCAGCCGCGCCGTGTCGGCGGGACCAGGGACGCTGCAATCACGGCGGCCACCCCAAAGAACGCCCCGTGCGGCAGGCCCGCGGCGAACCGTGAGACGAGCATTGCCCCGTAGTCCGGCGCTGCGAACGAGCTCAGGTTGGCAACGGTAAAGAACAGCAGGAGCCCCAGGGCCAGGTACTTGCGGGGGAGCTTGGCCCCCACGACGGCGAGCAGCGGGGCGCCCACCACCACGCCCAGGGCGTAGGCGGAGATCAGGTATCCGGCTTGGGGGGTGGTGATCGCCAGGCCCTGCTCCACCTCTTTCAGCAGTCCCATCATGGTGAACTCGGTGACGCCGATGCCCACCCCGCCCATGGCCAGCGCAAAGATGGCCATCCCAAGGTTGGGGGTCTTGGCGGATGTGGCCGTGGACTGGGAAAGAACGCTGCTCATGTGCCTGCTTCTCAAAGGGGTGGGTGAAGGACCGGATGCCACGGCAGTGGGGCAGGTACGTGCGGACAGAGTCGCAAACCCCTGGCGGGCAGGACCTATTCCCTTGGGCGGGAATGCTGTTCCGGGACATTCCATTGTGGACCATAGAATGGGCCGGTGACTGGACTGATTCAGGTTGTGGGCGGAGCCATCGTGGACAAGCTGGCGGAACCGGCGGCACTGCTGGTCGCCCGTCGGAGTGCGCCGGAGCACCTGGCCGGGCTGTGGGAGTTTCCCGGCGGCAAGGTTGAGCCCGGCGAGGAGCCCGAGGCGGCCCTGGTGAGGGAGTTGTCGGAGGAACTTGGAATCGGTGTCCGGCTGGGACCCGAACTGCCTGCAGGGGTTCCCGATGGCTGGCCGTTAAACGAGCGGGCCAGCATGCGCGTCTGGTTCGCGGAAGTCAGCGTCGGCGAACCGCGGCCCCTTGAAGACCATGACGAACTGCTGTGGGTGGACCTCCGTGACCGGGACGCGGTACTTGGGCTGCCATGGATCCCGGCGGATTTTCCGATCGTCCGGGCTTTGTTGGACTCCGTGGCATCGCCGCTGGGAGGGACCCGCTAGACCCGAATCCGCTGAGGCAAGGCCCGCTGAACCAGGACCCGGACAGGCGCTGCTGGACAGAACCTGCTAGAAGAGGGCATCCTGCGCCGAGGGCCGGGAAGCAGGAACGTTGGCGCTGCCCTCCCTGGCCGGGGCGGGAATGCTGCCGGCGGGGTACTGCGCTTCCTCTTCGCGGGGATCTTCAACATTGTCCAGGTCCCGGTGGCTGAAGCCGGAGGAATGCGAGAAACCGTGGCGTGCCTTGAAGTACCGGACCTTGGCGGCAAGCCAGGTGCGGTATTCCTTGGAGGCGTAGGACCCGGTCCCGTACAGCCGCCGGTAGCGTCCCGCCAGTTCAGGGTGGTGGGCGGCGATCCATTTCATGAACCATTCCCTGGTCCCGGGCTTCAGGTACAGTGCGCCTGCGGTGACCCCTGTTGCGCCGGCGGCGGCCAGGGAGCCGAAGAGTGCATCCAGGGCTTCGTCGCTGTCGGAAAGCCACGGCAGGATGGGCATCGCCATGACGCCGCAGGGAAGTCCGGCCTCGCGCAGCCGGGTCACCAACCTCAGCCGCGCCCGGGGCCCGGGCGTGCCCGGCTCGATGGCCTCCGAGAGGGCCTCATCGGTCATGGCCAGCGAGATTCCCAGCCCCACCGGCACCTGCGTGGCGGCACTTTTCAACAGGGGGATGTCCCGTGAGAGCAAGGTGCCCTTGGTGAGGATGGACAGGGGAGTGCCGGAGTCCGCCAAGGCGGCGATGATTCCCGGCATGAGGCGGTACCGTCCTTCGGCCCGCTGGTAGGGATCGGTGTTGGTGCCAAGCGCCACTTGCTGCCGCGTCCAGGACGCCTTGTTTACTTCCTTCCGGAGAATTTCGGCTGCGTTGACCTTAACCACCACTTGGCTGTCGAAGTCCATGCCGGCGTCGAAATCCAGATATGTGTGCGATTTCCTGGCAAAGCAGTACACGCAGGCGTGGCTGCAGCCGCGATACGGGTTCACCGTCCACTCGAAAGGCATCTTCGACCCTGCCGGAACCCGGTTGAGCACCGATTTTGCGGTGACCTCGTGGAACGTGATGCCGGCGAACTCAGGGGTGGTGACGGTGCGGACGAGGCCGGCCAGCGGCAGCAGTGCCGGAGCGGCCCCGCCGGTGGCATCCTGCGCGGTGACCAGTGTTTGCGCTTCCCATCTCATGGCCTCCATTCGAAAACATGTTCGAATGGAAGTCAAGGGCGGCGCGCGGCGGAAACGCCCCCGCAGGCAGCGCCCGCTAGTGCAGCAGCTCCCAGGTGACAGTCACGCCGGCCTCCACCCGGTTCCTGCCGGGTTCAATAGCCGGCCCCTCAACCGCAGACGCCCGTTGCAGGCCGGCAACCGGCACCGGGCCCGGAGCTGCCCTCTGCTCCGTCACGGACAGCACCCGGCCCAGGGTGGCTGAGGAGAGCGAGGCGAACTGGGTGGCTGCGCGGAACGCGTCCTGCCAGGCAGCCTCCCGGGCCTGGGCGAGGACGGCGGAGCCATCGGAGAGGACAAGCTGCAGGCTGTCGAGCCGGACGTTGTCGCCACCCGACTCAACGGCCCGGGAGATGGCGGTTGCTGCGTTGTCGACGTCCCGCAGCCTGACGGCCAGGCTGCCGGCCGCAACATAGCCCACCAGTTTCTGGCCTTCGCCGTCGCGCCACGCGAGGTCAGCCCGCACTGACAGCCCGTTCGTCCGCAGATCGGCAGGGCCAACGCCGTGTTCCCGGAGGGCCGCGGCCGCTGCGGAGAGGCTCTGCCCCGCCGCCGCGTACGCGCCCGCCACGGACGGCGCGCGGCACTCCACCGCCACCGAAACCGTCACCAGATCCGGTTCGGCTTCCGCCCACCCATTCCCGGTGACGGTGACCGTGCCGGCCTCCCCGGAGGCCTGGTCCGTGCGGTTCACAGGACCGCGCTCCCCGCCGGAGCCGGGTAGCCGCCGGCGGCCAGGCCGGCCCTGCGTTCGAAAATATTCGCCGTTCCCGGATTTCCGGTCCGCAGGACGGACCAGCAGGCCGCGGCCAGGTACAGCGGGAGGAAGGGGAGGCCGAGGCACCATGCGTACTGGCTGCAGTGCCGTTCCTCATGGCCCAGCAGTTCAGCCCGGGACAGCAGGTCGGGGGCGGAACCGCGGTACAGGACCACGTTGCCCAACGTGAAGGCGCGCGCGGCCGGAAGCCGCCAACGGTACCCGGCGGCTATGACCATGCCGCGGGGGCCCCGGCTCATCCGCGTCCCGGCGGCGAGGGCGACGGCGACGCCCGCCAGGGTGCTCCCGTTGAGGAGGTTCGCCGCCCGCCTGAGCCGCTGGGCGGTCGTCGGGCGGTCCCGGGTACCCGCGCACTGCCGCAAAGTCATGAGGCCATGGTAGCCGGAGGGTTCAACTAGACTGGAGGGCAGTGGCCGCCGGTCCTGCCGGTGAGCCCTGACCTGGTCATTGAATGCCACTGACGTTCGGTATTCATCCATGACCTGCCGGCGACGGACGCGCCGCGCGGGACACCGCGCACGGTTGCCCCGACCGCCGGCAGCCACGACTCGTAGCTAAGAACAGTAGATGACTGAAACTTTGCCGGGCGGCGCCATCCCGAACCCCACGGATGAAGCCGCCATCAACGCCGCTGTAGACCAGGCCATCACCGCCATCGCCGGTGCGGCCACCCTCGACGAGCTTAAGGCGGTGCGGCTCGCCCACAGCGGCGAGAAGTCCCCGCTGAGCCTTGCCAACCGTGAGATCGGCCGGTTGCCCAAGGACCAGAAAGCGCTCGCCGGAAAGCTGATGGGCGCATCCCGCGGCCGGGTCAACAAGGCGCTCGCTGACCGGACAGCCGTCCTGGAGGCCGAGAACGATGCCCGGATCCTGGTTGAGGAGACCGTGGATGTCACCGCAGCGCCCCGTCGCCGCCGTGCCGGCGCACGCCACCCCCTCTCCACCCTCCAGGACCGCGTCGCGGACATCTTCGTGGGCATGGGCTGGGAAATCGCCGAGGGCCCCGAGGTCGAGTCGGAGTGGTTCAACTTCGATGCCCTGAACTTCAAGCCGGACCACCCCGCGCGCGAAATGCAGGACACTTTCTTTGTGGAACCGCCCGAAGCCCACCTGCTGATGCGTACCCACACCTCCCCGGTGCAGGTGCGTTCCATGCTGGAGCGCGAGGTGCCCATCTATGTCCTGTGCGCGGGCAAGGTGTTCCGCACCGACGAGCTGGACGCCACCCACACCCCGGTATTCCACCAGTTCGAGGGCCTCGCCATCGATAAGGGCCTGTCCATGGCGGACCTGCTGGGCACGCTGGAGCACTTCACCCGCCAAATGTTCGGCGAGGAAGCCAAGGTCCGCCTTCGCCCCAACTACTTCCCGTTCACCGAGCCGTCCGCCGAGCTGGACATCTTCCACCCCGGCGCCAAGGGCGGCCCGCGCTGGATCGAGTGGGGCGGCTGCGGCATGGTCAACCCCAACGTCCTGCGCGCCGCCGGCATCGACCCGGACGTCTATTCAGGTTTTGCCTTCGGCATGGGCATCGAGCGTGCCCTGATGTTCCGCAACGAAGTAGGAGACATGCGGGAAATGATCGAAGGCGATGTACGGTTCAGCGAGCAATTCGGGATGGAGATCTAAGAGTGCGTATCCCACTTTCCTGGCTGCGTGAATTCGCGGCCGTACCGGCCGATGCGACGGCCGAAGACGTCATGGCCGAACTGGTCAAGGTCGGCTTTGAAGAAGAAGCCGTCCACCGTCCCACGGACACCCTGCAGGGCCCCGTGGTGGTGGGCCAGGTCCTGAGCCTGGTCAAGGAACCGCAGACCAACGGCAAGACCATCAACTGGTGCCAGGTCCGCGTTGTCCCCGAAGGGCAGGAGCAGACCCTCACCGGCGACGGCATCGACCCCTCCGGTGTCCAGGGCATCATCTGCGGCGCGCACAACTTCGTTGAGGGCGACAAAGTGGTGGTCACTCTTCCCGGCGCTGTGCTGCCCGGCGACTTCCGCATCTCCGCCCGTAAGACCTACGGCCACCTCTCGGCCGGAATGATCGCCTCGGTCCGCGAACTGGGCATCGGCGACGACCACGACGGCATCCTGGTGCTGTCCCGCATCGGGCTGGACCCGGAAATCGGCACCGACGCGATGGAGCTCCTTGGCCTGTACGACCAGGCCGCGGAAATCAACGTCACCCCCGACCGCGGCTACGCCTTCTCCATCCGCGGCGTGGCCCGCGAGTACGCGCACGCCACCGGGACGGCCTTCACCGACCCCGCCACCAAGGTCAACGCCCCGGCGGAACTGTCCGGTGGCTACGGCGTCAAACTCAACGACGACGCCCCCATCTACGGCAAGCCCGGCTGCGACCGCTTCGTGGCGCGCACCGTCCGTGGCGCGGATGCTACGAAGCCCACGCCGCAGTGGATGGTGTCCCGGTTGCGGCTGGCGGGCATCCGCTCCATCTCCCTCCCGGTGGACATTTCCAACTACGTCATGCTCGAGCTGGGCCAGCCCACGCACTGCTACGATCTCGACACGCTCTCCGGCGACATTGTGGTGCGCCGCGCTGCGGCAGGGGAGAAGATCACCACCCTGGACGGCAAGGAACGCACCCTTGACGCCGAAGACCTCCTGATCACCGACGACTCCGGCGCCATCGGCATCGCAGGCGTCATGGGCGGTGCGGCCACCGAGGTGAGCGACTCGACGTCGAACATCCTGGTTGAGGCGGCGCACTTCGACGACGTGTCCATCGGACGTTCCCGGCGCCGGCACAAGCTCCCCTCCGAGGCGTCCAAGCGCTTCGAACGCGGCGTTGACTGGCAGGTTGCGGGCATCGCCGCGCAGCGCGTGGTGGACCTCCTGGTGGAACTCGCCGGAGGCACCGCGGACGAGGCGGGGACCGACGTCGGGACCGCCCCGGAAACGGTCACCATTGAGCTGCCGGCCGGCTTCGCCGCCGCACGCATCGGGATCGACTTCACTGAGGACCAGATCGTCACCTCGCTTGAGGACCTGGGCGCAGCAGTAGTGAAGAACGACGCCGGCTGGACCGTCACGCCGCCGAGCTGGCGCAGCGACCTGGAAACCAAGGAAGACCTCACCGAGGAAATCGCCCGGCTGGTGGGCTACGACAAGATCCCCGCCACGCTGCCCGTCGCCCCTCCTGGCCGCGGCCTCACCCGGGTCCAGCAACAGCGCCGGCGCCTGATCCAGGCCCTGGCCGACGCCGGACTCACCGAGGTCCTGTCCTACCCGTTCGTATCCAAGGCGGCCAACGACACCTTCGGAACCGCCGACGAAGGTGCTTCGCGGAGCGCCGTCAAGCTGGCCAACCCCATCAGCGAGGAGCAGGGCTACCTGCGGACCTCGATCCTTCCCGGCCTGATCGAGGTGGCCAAGCGGAACCATTCCCGCGGATTCCGCGACCTCGCCCTCTTCGAGTCGGGCCTGGTGTTCCTGCCGGGCGAAACCATGGGCACCGCCTCCATCCCGCCGCTGGGCGCCAGGCCTGCCGATGAAGTGCTCGACGGACTCTACGACGGCGTCCCGGACCAGCCCTTCCACGTCGCCGCGGTCCTCACAGGCCATGACTCCCCGGCGGCAGCCGCGCATACCCCGCGGGTGTGGGACTGGTCGGACGCCCTGGATGTGGCCCGGCTTGCCGGGGACGTCCTCGGCGTGGACCTGGTGGTCAGCCAGGGCAGCCACCAGGCATTCCACCCGGGCCGCACCGCCAAGCTTGCGCTGCGCACCGGGGAAGTGGTGGGCTACGCCGGCGAGCTGCACCCCAAGCTGCTGGCGGCCGCTGACATGCCGGCGCGCTCGGTGGCGTTGGAACTGAATGCCGACGCCCTGTTCGAAGCCGCACCGGACGTGATCGTTGCCCGCCACATCTCCACCTTCCCGGTGGCTACCCAGGACGTGGCGCTCGTGGTCCCGGCCGACGTCCCGGCGGACGAGGTCCTGGCCGCACTGCGGGAAGGTGCCGGCGAGCTGCTGGAAGATGTCGCGCTGTTCGACGTCTACGCCGGCAAGGGCATCGAGGAGGGCAAAAAGTCACTGGCCTTCGGCCTTCGGTTCCGTGCTGCTGACCGCACGCTGACCGCCGATGAAGCCTCGGCAGCGCGTGAAGGTGCAGTTGCACTTGCCGCGGAACGCTTCGGAGCTGTCCAGCGGTAGGTTCCCGGCAGGCTTTCCGGAAGGGCGGGTCATGGTGCAATGCGAGGTGCGCGCCGTCCCGCCCTTCGTGCTGCCCGGGGAAGCCGCCGCGGTGCGAAGCGACGCGGAACGCCTCCTGGACGGCGTCGAGCTGGCGCGGGCCAGGGCGATGGCGCCTGCCGCCGGGACGGTGTTCCTGGCCGGCCGGCTGGCCCAGCGGGCCTTCGCGGCCCACCTGATGTCAGTGTCCGCAGCGGACCTCGCCACGGTTTACGACTGCCCGCGCTGCGGCGCCGGACCCGGGCTGGGCCACGGCAGGCCGGGGTACACCTATCGGGGCGCTCCCTTGCCGCTGGCCCTGAGCCTGTCCCGGGCCGGGGGCTGGACGCTGCTGGCGGCCGTGGCGGACGCCGCCCCGGGAACCCGGCTCGGTACGGATATCGAGGACCCTTCCCGCACGGGCTTCGACGGGTTCGACGCCCTTGCCCTGGCACCTGCGGAGCGGCTGGCACTTGGGGACGTCGCGGCGGACCTCGTGCCGGCCGTCAGGGCAAGGCTCTGGGCCCGCAAGGAGGCCTGGCTGAAGATGACCGGTGAAGGGCTCCTGACGGCTCCGTCCGCTGTGGACGTGCGGGAACGCCCGGGCCTGCGCGACCTGGACCCGGCCGAAACCGGGCTGCCCGCCCACCTGGCCGCCGCCGTCGCCCTTTCCGTTCCTGGTCAGGCCGCCGGCAGCGGCGGCAGCGGCTCCTCGTAGAGCCACGGGTGCAGCAGGGATTCGGCATCCACGGCTGTTGCCCGGCTGACGGACATGATGAAGTCCTGCGTGGTGACCGAGCCGTGCCGGTGGCTGGCGGTCCAGTCCTGCAGGACGGCAAAGAAGGCGAGGTCGCCCACGGCCATCCGGACGGCATGGACAGCCAGCGCGCCCCGCTTATAGACACGGTCATCGAACATCCGCTCAGGTCCGGGGTCGCCCACCAGTATGTCCTGTTCCTCCACAGCCAGCCGGTGCCAGGCAGCCCCGGCCCGGTCCGCCACGCCCATGACGCCGGCTTCTTCGGACCAGATCCATTCGGCGTAGCAGGCAAAGCCCTCGTGCAGCCAGATGTCCTGCCAGCTGGCCGCCGTCAGGGCATTGCCAAACCATTGATGGGAGAGTTCGTGGGCGATCAGGCGCTGGGACTCCCAGTCCAGGCCCAGGTGGTTGGGGCCAAAGATGGACATGGCCTGCGCCTCAAGCGGGATTTCCAGTTCGTCTTCGGTGACAACCACGACGTACCCGGGAAAAGGGTAAGGGCCAAAGCAACTGCTGAAGGTGCGCATCATTGCCGGCTGGAGAGCCAGGCCGGCCCGTGCCCGGTCCGTGAGCGCGTGGGAGACGGCCACGGTCTGCGGAACGGGGGTGCCGTGCCGTCCGCTTTCCAGTTCCAGCAGCGCGTACCTGCCGATCTGAACGCTGGCCAGGTAGGCGGGCATGGGATCAGCCTGTTCGTAGACCCAGGTTTCCCGGCTGGAGCGGGCTGTGTGCGATTGGAGGACGCCGTTGCACACCACGCGGTAGTTTGCGTCGGTGGTCACGGTGAACCGGTAGCTGGCCTTGTCCCGGAGGTGGTCGTTGCACGGAAACCATGAGGGGGCCCCGTTGGGCTGCCCCGCCACCAGGACGCCGTCCGTCAGTTCCTCCCAGCCCACCTCACCCCACAAGCCACGCCGTGGCCGCGGATTGCCTTCGTAGCGCACTTCCAGGGTGAACGGCTGCCGGGCCTCGAAGGCGTCCTGCGCGGAGACCACCAGTTGTCCTGCCCGCTGGCTGAACCGCAGCGGCTTCCGGCCGTCCAGCAGCACTTTCGTGGCCCGCAGCCCCGCAAGGTCCAGCACCAGGGCCGACGCCGGGACGCAGGTGACGCCGTGCAGCACCGCCCTGCCACTGAGCCGGTTGCTGGCCACCCGGTAGTCCAGGTCCAGTTCGTACCGCTCCACGCGGAAGGCGTTGGTCCCGGCGCCGGGCAGGTAAGGATCCGGGGCTTCGCCGGCCTCATGGACGCTGCCGCGGGGGGCTGATGCTGAAGAACTCATGGGGACCTTCGGTTATGGGGCAGACGGCGATCCGGGGCCGGTCCACGGACTGACGGGGTTGCCCATCCAGTACGTCGCGGCGGGAACTGCTTCGCCGCGCATCACCAGGGAAGCCGGCCCCACTGTTCCGCCGGCGCCGACGCTGGCCTGGGGAAGGATGACCCCGTGCGGGCCCATGGTGGCCCCGTCCTCGAGCGTAACAGCGTCGATGCTCATCACCCGGTCGTGGAACAGGTGCGTCTGGACCACGCAACCCCGATTCACCGTGGAGTTCCGGCCCAGCGTCACCAGATCGGCCTCGGGCAGCCAGTAGCTCTCACACCAGGTGCCGCTGCCGATCTTCGCGCCAAGCGCACGCAGCCACCAGACCAGCGCCGGGGTACCGGAGGCAGCCCGGGCAAACCACGGCGCAGAGACCAGCTCGATGAAGCTGTCCACCACTTCGTTGCGCCAGATGAACGAGCTCCAGAGCGGGTGCTCACCGGGGCGGATCCGGCCCACCAGGATCCATTTGGCGACGACGGACGCGGCTGCGGCGACAAGGCCCGCGAGCAGCATGACCACGCCGGTGAGCAAAGCCGCTGCAGCATAGCCCCAGGTGGCTGCGATCCGGTCGAAGGCCAGCATGGTGCCGGCAGCAATGGCCACCGTGAGCATGACCGGCAGGAACCGGCCCAGCTCCCACAGGGTACGGGCCACCTTCAGCCGCGCCGGGGGCCGGAAGGTGCGGGACCCGTCTGAGGCGATGGCGGTCCGCCGCAGCCGGACCGGCGGACTTCCCAGCCAGGAGGTGCCCGCCTTGGCTTTTGCCGGCGTCGCGGACAGGACGGCCACCAGCGAATTCTTGGGAACGTTCCGGCCGGCGGCGGTCATTCCGGAATTGCCGAGGAAGGACCGCTTGCCGATCTTGGCCGGTGCCACCCGCAGCCAGCCGCCGTCGAGCTCGTATGAGGCCACCATGGTGTCATCGGCGAGGAAGGCGCCCTCGCCCACGGTGGTCATCTTCGGTATCAGCAGGACGGTGGAGGCCTCGACGTTCTTCCCGACCTTGGCGCCCAGCAGGCGAAGCCACACCGGTGTGAACAGGCTGGCATAGAGGGGGAAAAGCAGGTCCCTGGCCAGGTCCAGCACCCGCTCGGTGGCCCAGATCTGCCATCCCACCCGGCTTCGGATCCGGTAGTAGCCCTCGGCGATCCCGACGGACAGCAGGCGCGTGGCGCCCAGCACCAGGACGGCGTTCATGACGAACCACACCAGCGACGCCGGGGCAAGGGCCGGCAGCAGCCGGGGGAGGGCTTCGGCCAGGGACGTGCTGCCTTGGATGAAGGCGAATGCGACCCAGAGCGCGGCGGCAGCCGACAGGTACGGGATGATCGACAGGCAGGCCGAGGCCAGCGCGAAGCCGGCGAACCAGGCACGTGCGGCAAACCGTCCCTGGGCTGCGGCTTCGGGCACGCTGTGCTTGGCCTTGCCCTGCCGGCGGGCCGGTGACCCTGCAGCCAGCTGGCCCGCTTTCACCTTCCCCAGCACCGCCGAACCGGCTTCCACCTGCGCCCCGGCTCCGATCGATGCGCCGGGCATCAAAGTGCTCCGTGCACCCACACTGGCGCCGCGGCCAATGCGGATGGCCCCGATGTGGACGTCGTCGCCGTCGATCCACCAGCCCGAAAGGTCCACTTCCGGCTCCACGTTGGCTCCGCTGCCCAGCGTCAGCATCCCCGTGACCGGCGGCAGCGAGTGCAGCTGGACGTCCCGGCCGATCTTTGCCCCCAGTGCCCGGGCGTAATACGGCACCCACGGCGCACTGGCGAGGCTGATGGCACCGGCGAGGTCCTGGATCTGTTCCGCCAGCCACAACCGCAGGTGGACGCGCCCTGACCGCGGATAGACCCCCGGTTCCACCCCGCGCAGCAGGAACCGGGCGGCCGCAATGGCCAGCAGCATCCGCCCCGCCGGGCTGACGAACACGAGCCAGGACACTGCCACCCACCACCACGAGACGGTGGGCGCGGCAGTAAAACCGGCAAGCCCGGCCAACAGGTTGTTCAGGGCCATGAGGTAGGTCAGCCACCGCATGCCCACCAGGATGTGCAGCGGCACGCCCATCAGCGTCTGGAAGACCTGGGACTTCCGGGCAGTCGGCCGCACGGTGCGCTCCGGTGCCGGCCCGGCGGAGCCGCCGGGACGGGACTGCCGTGCCACCTCCACCAGGGCCCCTATGCGAGGCGTGGCGTAGATATCGGCCACGGTGATGGTGGGGTAGCGCACCCGCAGGGCAGAGACCAGCTGCGCGGCCGAGAGTGATCCGCCACCGTACGCGAAGAAGTCGGCATCCAGCGAGGAGACGGGGCTGCCCAGCACGCTGCTCCACTGCTCCACGATCCAGGCCGCATCATCGGGGATGTTCAGGGGTGCGGCGTTTGCCTCCGCGGCGCCTGCACCGGCCAGCGGCCACGGGAGCTCGTGCCGGTTTACTTTGCCGCTGGTCTTGGTTGGCAGGGTATCCACCACGGTGAGCATGGGAACCAAGGCCGCCGGGAGGCTCGCCGCCAGCTGCCCACGGGCAACCGAAAGGTCAAGGACCACCCCGGCCGCCGGCGCCAGGTAGCCCACCAGGACCTGGTTTCCGGCGGCTGTGGTCTGGACTGCAGCGGCGCCACCTGCCACGCCGGGGAGGGCCTGGAGGGCGGCATCGACCTCGCCCAGCTCAATCCTGCGGCCGCCGAGCTTCACCTGTTCGTCGGCCCGGCCCTGGAAGACCAGGCCGGCCTGCTCGAAGCGCACCAGGTCACCCGAACGGTAAGCCCGGTCCCACCCCAGGGTGGGCATGGGGGCGTACTTCTCCGCGTCCTTGGCAGGATCGAGGTAACGGGCCAGGCCAACCCCGCCAATAATGAGTTCGCCCACCTCGCCTTCGGCTACAGGTACCGCGTTGCCGTCAACGATGGCCAGGTCCCAGCCGTCCAGAGGCAACCCGATCCGCACGGGACCGGGGGTGCCCAGGGGCGCCGCGCAGGCCACCACTGTTGCCTCCGTTGGACCGTACGTGTTCCAGACCTCACGGCCTTCCACGGCCAGCCGTTCGGCGAGTTCAGGCGGGCAGGCCTCGCCGCCGAAAATCAGGAGTCGGACGTTCTCCAGTGATTCCGCGGGCCAGAGTGCAGCGAGGGTGGGAACGGTTGAAACGGCAGTGATGCCGTGGTTGATCAGCCAGGGGCCAAGGTCCATGCCGGTCCGGACCAGGGCGCGCGGTGCCGGCACCAGGCACGCGCCATGCCGCCAGGCGAGCCACATTTCCTCGCAGGAAGCGTCGAAGGCAACCGAAAGCCCGGCCAGGACCCGGTCCTGCGGGCCGAGGGGATCGTCCTGGAGGAAGATCCTTGCCTCCGCGTCCACAAAGGCGGCCGCGGACAGATGCCGGACCGCCACGCCCTTGGGTGTGCCGGTGGAGCCGGAGGTAAAGATGATCCAGGCGTCGTCGCCAGGTTCCGGGGGCCGTGCGCCCTTGAACGGGCCTTTCCTGCCCTGCCCGGCCGGTCCGCGTCCGATCGAGCCGCCCGGGCCCAGGACTGCTGCCACATTGGCCTCACCGAACACCAGCCGCGCGCGTTCTTCGGGGTCGTCGGCGTCCACGGGCACGTAGGCGGCACCCACCAGGAGGACGGCGAGGATGGATACGTACAGTTCGCTGGTGCCGGAGGGGATCCGGATGCCGATCCTGTCCCCGGCGCCCAACCCGGCCTGGTGCAGGCGGCGGCCGGTGGCACGGACTGCGTGCAGCAGCTGGGCGTAGCTGAGCGACGTGCGGCCGTCGTCCAGGGCGGAGGCGTCGGGAAAACGGGCCGCGGTGTCCTGCAGGACATCGATCAGCGTCCGGGCCGGGGGCGCGGCCGCGGCCCCGGGCAGTTGGGGCGCGTACGCGGCAAGGCCCCGGCCGGCGTCTTCGGCCGGCGGCACGGCTGCGGAGGCCGCAGGATCCTGGCGGACGGTGCTGGCCGGAGCTGCACGGGGGGTGTCATCCCCGAAGGGGACCTGCTGCTGGGTCACCTGAGCATTTTCCCGGGAGAAGATGAACAAAAGGTGTCCGGCGCGCCCGGACGCGCCGTTTCCGGCGGTCCGGGCGTTTGCCAGGTGTTCACGTTGCCCGCGGTTACGGAACCAGGAGCACTTTTCCGGTGGTCTTCCTGCCCTCCAGGTCGCGGTGCGCGAGGGCCGCCTGCGACAACGGGTAGCGCGCACCGACCCGGACCTTCAGGCTGCCATCGGCCGCAGCGGCGAACACCTCGTCCGAGCGCCAACGCCGCTCCGCGGCATCGCGGAGGTAGTGCCCCATGGTGGGACGGGTCAGGAACAGGGAGCCGCCCGCATTGAGTCGCTGCGGGTCAAACGGCGGGACGGGGCCGGAGGCGGCACCGAACAACACCAGCATCCCCCTGACGCCCAAGGCGGCAAGGGATCCGTCGAAGGTGTCCTTGCCCACGCCGTCGTACACCACGTCCACGCCGGTACCGCCCGTCATGTCCCTGACCCGCTCCGCAAATCCTTCGTACCGCAGCACATGGTCCGCACCGGCGCCGCGTGCCAATTCTTCCTTCCCGTCCGTTGACACCGTGGTGAACACTTCCGCGCCGCGGGCTTTGAGCAGCTGGATCAGCAGCAGCCCCACGCCTCCCGCGCCGGCGTGAAGCAGGACCTTGTGGCCAGGTTCAACCTTGAAGGTGGAGTTCATCAGGTAGTGGGCGGTGATGCCTTGCAGGGGAAGCGCCGCGGCGGTGAACACGTCCAGGCCCCGCGGTACTGGCAGTGCGGCGTCTTCATCAACCAGCGCGTAATCCGCGTAGCAGTTGATGCCTTCAGCGGTGGCAATCCGGTCGCCGGCGGCGAATCCGGTCACCCCTTCGCCCACTGCCTCCACCGTGCCGGCTGCCTCGGTTCCCGGGGTGAAGGGATACTGCACTTTGTAGGTGCCGCTGCGCTTGTAGGTGTCGATGAAGTTCACGCCGGCCGCGCCCACCTTGAACAGCAGCTGCCCCGGACCGGGCGTGGGAGGCTCAACTCCGGCATACTCAAGGACTTCCGGTCCGCCTGCCTGCCGTGCGACGATTGCGTGCGTCATGGCGCTCCTTTCCCGGGTCCCGGTACCTCCGGCCCCGGCTGCCGAAATCCATCCTAGGGACACCGCGTGCGCGCGGGACAGGTACATGGAACATCCAAACATCGAACCCCGATGGCTTATGCATAAATATCGGCACCAATGCATAATTATTGTTGTATAGTCGAGGCATGACTATTTCTGTTGCGGTTTCGGGAGCCAGCGGCTACGCCGGGGGAGAGGTCCTCCGCCTCCTGGCCGGACACCCCGGTGTGACCATTGGCGCCATCACGGCCCACAGCAACGCAGGCTCGCGGCTGGGTGAACTGCAGCCGCACCTGCACGGACTGGCAAGCCGGATCCTGGAGGACACCACGGTGGAGAACCTCTCCGGCCACGATGTCGTCTTCCTTGCCCTCCCGCACGGCGCATCTGCCGAAATCGCCGCCCAGCTGCCGGAAGGAACGGTCGTCATCGACGCCGGCGCCGACCACCGCCTTGAGGACCCCGCCGCCTGGGAAAAGTTCTACGGTTCTCCCCACGCCGGCACGTGGCCCTACGGACTCCCCGAGCTGCCCGGCCAGCGCGAAGCCCTGAAGGGCGCCCGGCGCATCGCGGTCCCCGGCTGCTACCCCACATCCGCCCTCCTGGCGCTCACCCCCGGGTTCGCAGCCCACCTGCTCGAACCCGACGACGTCGTCATCGTTTCCGCGTCCGGCACCTCCGGCGCCGGCAAGGCTGCCAAGGTCAACCTCATCGGCTCCGAAGTCATGGGATCCATGAGCCCCTACGGCGTGGGCGGCGGACACCGGCACACCCCGGAAATCGAGCAGGGACTGTCCAACGCGGCGGGGGAGCAGGTCACAGTGTCCTTCACCCCCACACTGGCGCCGATGAGCCGCGGCATCCTCACCACCGCCACCGCCAAGGTCAAGGTGGGCACCACTGCAGCCCAGTTGCGCCAGGCCTGGACGGATGCGTACGACGACGAGCTGTTCGTTCATGTGCTGCCGGAGGGCCAGTGGCCTGCCACCAAGTCCGTCCAGGGCTCCAACCACGCCGCCATGCAGGTCGCCTTCGACCCCCACTCCGGACGCGTGATCGTGACCTGCGTGATCGACAACCTCACCAAAGGCACCGCCGGCGGCGCCGTCCAGTCCATGAACATCGCACTCGGCCTGCCGGAAACGGCCGGCCTCAACCTGCAGGGAGTAGCCCCGTGACCATCACCGCACCCCAGGGCTTCCGGGCCGCCGGCGTCACCGCCGGCCTCAAGGCCTCCGGCAACCCGGACCTCGCCCTTGTGGTCAACGACGGCCCGGCCAAGGCCGCGGCCGCCGTGTTCACCAGCAACCGTGTGGCGGCCGCCCCCGTCCACTGGTCCCGCCAGGTGGTCTCCGACGGCCGCGTGGACGCCGTGATCCTGAACTCGGGCGGAGCCAATGCCTGCACCGGCCCTACGGGCTTCCAGAACACCCACAGCACCGCCGAGAAAGTTGCAGAGGTCCTGGGTATTTCGGCCACCGACGTCTTTGTCTGCTCCACCGGCCTGATCGGTGAACAGTTGCCGATGGACAAGATCCTGCCGGGCGTCGAAGCGGCGGCGGCAGCATTAAGCGCCGACGGCGGTCCGGCGGCAGGCACCGCGATCATGACCACGGACAGCGTGCCCAAGTCCGCCCTCTTCATCGGTACCGACGCCGACGGCCAGGAGTTCAGCATCGGCGGCATCGCCAAGGGCGCCGGCATGCTGGCCCCCGGCCTGGCCACCATGCTGGTGGTCCTCACCACCGACGCCGCCGTCGATTCCGACATGCTCGACGTCGTCCTCCGGGATGCCACGCGCGTCACCTTCGACCGGGCCGACTCCGACGGCTGCATGTCCACCAACGACACCGTGGTCCTGCTGGCCTCCGGTGCCTCCGGGGCCGTGCCGTCCGCGGCTGACTTCGGTGCCGGCCTCACCCAGGTCTGCGCCGAGCTGGCACGCAAGCTCATCGCCGATGCCGAGGGCGCCAGCCACGACATCGCCATCCGGACCTTCAACGCCGCCAGCGAAGCAGACGCCGAAACGGTCAGCCGGTCCGTGGCCCGCTCCAACCTGTTCAAGGCCGCCATCTTCGGCAAAGACCCCAACTGGGGCCGCGTGCTCTCAGCCGTCGGCACCACGGACGCCGTGTTCGAGCCGGACAAGCTCAACGTGGCCATGAACGGGGTCCAAATCTGCCGCAACGGCAGCATCGGCGACGACAGGGCCCTGGTGGACCTGGAACCGCGCGAGGTCCTGGTGGAGATCGACCTGCAGGCCGGTGACGCCGAGGCCACCATCTGGACCAACGACCTCACCCACGACTACGTCCACGAGAACAGCGCGTACTCCAGCTAGGAGCTCCCGCTCCCGGCAGGAACCGCTGCGGAAAGTGACAGCATGAACACCCAGACGCGTGAAACCACCAGCATGTCCGCTGCCCAGGACAAAGCCGCCACCCTGATCGAGGCGCTGCCCTGGATCCAGCGGTTCGCCGGCACCACCATGGTGATCAAGTACGGCGGCAACGCCATGGTCAACGATGAGCTGCGCCGTGCCTTCGCCGAGGACATCGTGTTTCTCCACCACGTGGGCATCCATCCCGTGGTGGTCCACGGCGGCGGCCCGCAGATCAACTCCATGCTGGGCCGGCTGGGCATCGAATCCGAGTTCAAGGGCGGCCTGCGCGTCACCACCCCCGAAGCCATGGACGTGGTCCGCATGGTCCTCACCGGCCAGGTGGGACGCGAACTGGTGGGCCTGATCAACTCGCACGGCCCCTACGCCGTCGGCATGTCCGGCGAAGACGGCGGGCTCCTGCGCGCCGTCCGCACCGGCACCGTGGTGGACGGCGAAGACATTGACCTCGGGCTGGTGGGCGAAGTGGTCGGCGTCGACCCCGCGGGCATCGTGGACATCCTGGCCGCCGGACGCATCCCGGTCATCTCCACCGTCGCCCCGGAAATTGTCGACGGCGGGGAGGGCGTGGCAGGTGCCGCGCGTTTCCAGCCCACGGGCCAGGTCCTGAACGTCAACGCGGACACTGCGGCTGCCGCGGTCGCCTCCGCTCTGGGGGCTTCCAAGCTGGTCATCCTGACCGACGTCGAAGGCCTGTACGCCAATTGGCCGGACAAGTCTTCCCTGATCTCCTCCCTCACGGTGTCCGAGCTGCGGGACATGTTGCCCAAGCTCGAATCCGGCATGATCCCGAAGATGGCCGCCTGTTTGAAGGCCGTCGACGAGGGCGTGGAACAGGCACACATCGTGGACGGGCGCCTGGCCCACTCCATGCTGCTTGAAACATTTACGACGGCGGGCATCGGCACCCAGGTGGTCCCGGACGAGGAAGTGAACGCATGAACACGGTTGAAAAGGCATCAGTCACTGAGCTGGTGGAAACCACCGGACACGCCGGATCCGAATGGCTCTCCCGCTATTCCACATCCCTTATGAACGTGTTCGGCACGCCCCAGCGCGTCCTGGTCCGCGGCGCCGGCTGCCTGGTCTGGGACGCTGACGGCAAGGAATACCTGGACCTGCTGGGCGGCATCGCCGTTAACGCCCTTGGCCACGCCCACCCCTTCGTGACGTCGGTCATCGCCAGCCAGCTGGCCACCCTGGGGCACGTCTCCAACTTCTTCACCAGCCCCACCCAGGTGGCGCTGGCCGAGAAACTCCTGGAACTGGCCCACGCCCCCGCCGGGTCAAAGGTGTTCTTCAGCAACTCCGGCACCGAAGCCAACGAGGCAGCGTTCAAGCTCGCGCGCCGCAACACCGGCACCGGCGATACCAAGCGGACCAAAATCATCGCCCTCGAAGGCGCGTTCCACGGCCGGACCATGGGTGCCCTGGCCCTCACGGCCAAAGAAGCCTACCGGGCACCGTTCGAGCCGCTGCCCGGTGGGGTGGTCCACATCCCGTTCGGCGACGTCGCCGCACTGGAGGCCGCAGTGGACGAAACCGTCGCCGCCGTGTTCCTGGAACCTATCCAGGGTGAAGCGGGCGTCCGGCCGCTGCAACCGGGTTACCTGAAGGCGGCCCGGGAAGCCACCAGCAAAGCCGGAGCCCTGCTGATCCTCGACGAAGTCCAGACCGGCATCGGACGGACCGGCAAGTGGCTGGCCAGCGAGGATGCAGGCATCGTCCCCGACGCCGTCACCCTGGCCAAGGGCCTCGGCGGCGGATTCCCCATCGGTGCCCTCATCACCTTCGGTGAGCAGGCGTCGTCGTTGCTCTCCGCCGGCCAGCACGGCACCACCTTCGGCGGCAACCCTGTTGCCACCGCGGCCGCCCTCGCCACCCTCCACGCACTGGAAAGCCAGAACGTCCTGGCGAACGCCACCGCGGTGGGGGAGCACCTGCGCTCCGGGCTGGCTGCCATCGCGGGGGTCACCGAGGTCCGCGGCGAAGGCCTGTTGATCGGTTTCGACCTTGACGCCGACGTTGCGCCCGCCGCGGTGCAGGCAGCCCTTGACGCGGGCTTCATCATCAACAGCCCAGGCCCCCACACCATCCGCCTGGCCCCGCCGCTGATCCTTACCGCGGCCCAGGCCGACACGTTCCTCGCCGCCTTCCCGGCAATCCTCCAAGCAGCTAAGGACGCCCAGTGACCAACGCAACCCGGCACTTCCTCAAGGACACCGACCTCAGCCCCGCCGAGCAGGCAGAGGTTCTGGAGCTCGCCGCGCGCATGAAGGCGGCCCCCTACAGCGTCCAGCCCTATGCCGCGGAAGGCAACGGCCGCAAGACCGTCGCCGTGATCTTCGACAAGACGTCCACCCGGACCCGCGTCTCCTTCGCCACCGGCGTTGCGGACATGGGCGGCAACGCCCTGATCATCAACCCGGGTGAAGCGCAGATCGGACACAAGGAATCCGTGGAGGACACCGCAAAGGTCCTCGAACGCATGGTCTCCACCATCGTGTGGCGCACCGGCGCGCACGCAGGCCTGGTGGCCATGGCGGAGAACTCCAAAGTGCCCGTCATCAACGCGCTGTGCGACGACTACCACCCGTGCCAGCTCCTGGCCGACCTGTTGGCTGTGAAGGAGCACAAGGGCCAGCTCAAGGGCCTCACCATGAGCTACCTCGGCGACGCCGCCAACAACATGGCCAACTCCTACCTCCTGGCCGGGGTCACCGCCGGCATGCACGTCCGCATCGCCGGACCCGAGGGTTACCTGCCTGCGGCTGACATTGTGGCGGCTGCCGAGGAACGGGCGGCTGAAACCGGCGGCTCGGTGCTGATCACCAGCGACGCCAAGGAGGCCCTCCAGGGCGCCGACGTCGTTGCCACCGATACCTGGGTGTCCATGGGCCAGGAATCCGAAAAGGAAGCCCGGATGCAGTTGTTCCGGGACTACTCCGTGGACTCGGACGCCATGGCACTCGCCGCGGATGACGCCGTCGTGCTCCACTGCCTGCCCGCCTACCGCGGCTACGAAATCTCCGCCGACGTCATCGACGGCCCGCAGTCCATCGTCTGGGACGAAGCCGAAAACCGCCTCCACGCCCAGAAAGCCCTGATGGCCTGGCTGATGCACCGCTCCGGCCTGGCTTTCGTCGACGGGCTCTCTCCGGTCGAAGGCACCGGAGAAAGCACGTTCTAGTGTCCGCCCAGCAGTCCTCCGCGGGCACCAGCCCGGCCACCAAGACCGCCCGGCAGGCGCGCATTACCGCCATCCTGACCGGGCAGTCCGTGCGTTCCCAGGCGGAGCTCGCGGCACTGCTGGCGGGCGAGGGCGTCCAGGTCACCCAGGCGACCCTGTCCCGGGACCTCGTGGAACTGGGTGCCGTCCGTGTCCGCGGTAAGGAAGGTGTCCTGGTGTACGCCGTTCCCGGCGAGGGCGGGGAACGGGCCGCGAAGAGCGGCGTCACCCAGGAGATCCTGGACGCCCGGCTCGCGCGGCTGTGCAGCGAACTGTTGGTGACCGCCGAAGCGTCCGCCAACATCGCCGTCCTCCGGACGCCGCCGGGAGCTGCGAACTTCCTGGCCCTGGCCATCGACCACTCGGTGATGCCGTCCATACTGGGCACCATCGCCGGTGACGATACCGTCCTGCTGGTCTCCCGCGACCCGCTGGGCGGCCCGGACCTCGCTGCCCGTTTCCTGCAGCTCGCAGAGGAAGCCGGGCAATAAGCTTGAAGACAAATCATCAACCAACCCCAACAAGGAGCATTTAAAGTGACTGAACGCATTGTGCTGGCCTACTCCGGCGGCCTGGACACGTCCGTCGCCATCGGCTGGATCGGTGAAGCCGCCGGTGCCGAGGTCATCGCCGTGGCGGTCGACGTCGGACAGGGCGGCGAATCGCTGGAAACCATCCGCCAGCGCGCCCTTGGTTGCGGCGCCGTCGAAGCCTACGTGGCCGACGCCTCGGACGAGTTCGCCAACGAATACTGCGTGCCCACGCTGAAGGCCAACGCCCTTTACCAGGGCCACTACCCGCTGGTGTCCGCCATCTCCCGCCCGGTTATCGTCAAGCACCTGGTGAAGGCCGCCCGCGAATTCGGCGCCACCACCGTTGCGCACGGCTGCACCGGCAAGGGCAACGACCAGGTCCGCTTCGAAGTGGGCATCCAGACCCTCGGCCCGGACCTGAAGTGCATCGCCCCGGTCCGCGACCTCGCCCTGACCCGCGACAAGGCCATCGCGTTCGCCGAGGAAAAGGGACTGCCCATCGAGACCACCAAGAAGAACCCGTACTCGATTGACCAGAACGTCTGGGGTCGCGCCGTGGAAACCGGCTACCTCGAGGACATCTGGAACGCTCCCACCAAGGACATCTACGACTACACCGCCACCCCGGAGTTCCCGCCGGCACCCGATGAGGTCACCATCTCCTTCGAAGCCGGCGTGCCGGTGGCGATCGACGGTGTCAAGGTCACCCCGCTGCAGGCCATCAAGGAACTGAACCGCCGCGCCGGCGCCCAGGGCGTAGGCCGCATCGACGTCGTCGAAGACCGCCTGGTGGGCATCAAGTCCCGCGAGATCTACGAAGCCCCCGGCGCCATGGCGCTGATCACCGCGCACAAGCACCTCGAGGACATCACCATCGAGCGCGAGCAGGCCCGCTTCAAGGCCATCGTTGGCCAGCGCTGGGCCGAACTGGTCTACGACGGCCAGTGGTTCTCCCCGCTGAAGCGCTCCCTGGACGCGTTCATCGAGGACACCCAGAAGTACGTCTCCGGCGACATCCGCATGACCCTGCACGGTGGCCAGGCAATCGTCAACGGCCGCCGCTCCGACACCTCGCTGTATGACTTCTCGCTGGCCACCTACGACACCGGCGACACCTTCGACCAGTCCCAGGCCAAGGGCTTCATCGAGCTGTGGGGCATGTCCGCCAAGGTTGCCTCCGGCCGCGACATCCGCGTCGCAGGGAAGTGAGTCAGCAGCAGGGCCCACGGGCGCAGGGGTCCCCGGCCGAGCGAAGCGAGGCTGGGGTGCGTCCGGGGACGAAAACGGAGGCAACGAACGCAGGTGCGCTGTGGGGCGGCCGGTTCGCCGGCGGTCCGGCGGATGCCCTCGCGGCGTTGAGCAAGTCGACGCACTTCGACTGGCGGCTGGCCCGCTACGACATCGCCGGGTCCAAGGCGCACGCCCGCGTGCTGCACAAGGCCGGGCTGCTGGACGACGCCGAGCTGCAGGGGATGCTTGAAGCCCTCACCAAGCTGGACGAGGATGTGGCCTCCGGCGCCTACCTGCCGGCGGAGTCCGATGAGGACGTGCACGGTTCGCTGGAACGCGGCCTGATCGAGCGAGCGGGTGCCCAGCTGGGCGGCAAGCTCCGCGCCGGCCGGTCCCGCAACGACCAGGTGGCCACCCTGGGCCGGATGTTCCTGCGCGACCACGCCCGGATCATCGCCCGCGGTGTCCTGGCCACCGTGGACGCGCTCGTGGAGCAGGCCAAGGCGCACCACGGTGTGGCCATGCCCGGCCGCACCCACCTGCAGCACGCACAGCCCGTCCTGCTCAGCCACCACCTGCTGGCCCACGCCTGGGCGCTGCTGCGCGACGTGCAGCGGCTCCAGGACTGGGACAAGCGGGCCGGGGTTTCACCGTACGGCTCGGGCGCCCTGGCCGGGTCCTCGCTGGGCCTGGACCCGGAGGCCGTGGCCGCCGACCTCGGCTTCTTCTCCGCGGTGCACAACTCGATCGACGGCACCGCCTCCCGCGACGTCTTCGCCGAGTTCGCCTGGGTCTGCTCGATGATCGGCGTGGACCTGTCCCGGATCTCCGAGGAAGTCATCTTCTGGGCCACCAAGGAGTTCTCCTTCGTCACGCTGCATGATTCGTACTCCACGGGGTCCTCGATCATGCCGCAGAAGAAGAACCCGGACGTTGCCGAGCTGGCCCGTGGCAAGGCAGGGCGCCTGATCGGCAACCTGACCGGGCTGCTGGCAACGCTCAAGGGCCTGCCCCTGGCTTACAACCGCGACCTGCAGGAGGACAAGGAACCGGTGTTCGACGCCGCCGACACGCTGGAACTGCTGCTCCCGGCCGTCTCCGGCATGATCGCCACCTTGACCTTCAACACCGAGCGGATGGAGTCCCTGGCACCCCAGGGCTTCGCGCTGGCCACGGACATCGCCGAATGGCTGGTCCGCCAGGGCGTGCCGTTCCGCGAGGCGCATGAGCTCTCCGGTGCCGCCGTCAAGCAGGCCGAGTCCCGCGGCGTCGAGCTGTGGGACCTGACCGACGAAGAGTACGCGGCGATCTCGGAGCACCTTACGCCCGAGGTCCGCACCGTGCTCTCCACGGAGGGTTCGCTCAACAGCCGGAACTCCCAGGGCGGAACGGCGCCGGCCGCCGTCGAACGCCAGCTGGCCGCGCTGGAAGGCGAGCTTGCCGGCGTGCGGGAGTACGCGGGGTAGGAAGCATTGTTGCCAAGGGCCCCGGGGCATGTGAACTGCTCCCCGGAAGTTGGACTGAAAATTCAGTTCGACTTCCGGGGAGCAGTTTTGCGTTCAAGTAGTTCTTTGTCGGCCGATCAGC
>NZ_JARVSF010000011.1 GCF_030209355.1 Pseudarthrobacter sp. fls2-241-R2A-127 | reverse complement strand
GCTGATCGGCCGACAAAGAACTACTTGAACGCAAAACTGCTCCCCGGAAGTCGAAACTGAATTTTCAGTCCAACTTCCGGGGAGCAGTTCACTGCGCGGTCCGGGGCTTTGGCGTTAACGCCTTGGTATAGGGTTTAAGCCATGATTCCTGCCGTTGTGCCCTGTACTGACCGCGCCCTCTGGGACGAATATGTCGACCGGTTCAAGGGGCACCCACAGCAGCTGTGGGGCTGGGGCGAGACCAAGGCGATGCACGGCTGGTCCGTGGACCGGGTCCTCGTCAAGGCCGGTGACGATACCATCGGCTGTGCCCAGCTGCTGGTCCGGAAGCTGCCTGCACCGTTCCGCGCTCTGGTCTACATCCCGCGCGGGCCGATGTGCGCCGTGGAAAATACGCAGGAGGTGCTCAACCGGCTGGCTGAGCACGCCGCCCTCCGGCACCGGGGCGTTGCCCTGAGCATTGAACCGGACTGGGACCGCGGTTCGGCCTTCGCCGGCGCCGTGGCCGCTGCCGGGTTCCGGGAATCGGCCAACACGGTGCTGATCCCCAGGACGTTGATCCTTGACCTGACCCGGTCAGACGACGAACTGATGGCGGAGATGTCCAAATCAACGCGGGCCAATATCCGCAAGGCGATGCGCAGCGACGTGGAGTTCCGCAAGGTGAAGAACGATTCCGAGCTGGAGCAGGTGCTCGCCATCTACCACGACACGGCGGAACGCGCGGGCTTCGGCATCCACGAGGACCAGTACTACCGTGACATCTTCCGGAACCTGGGAGATGCATCGCCAATCATCGCAGCGTTCGACGGCGAACAGATGCTTGCCTTCACCTGGCTTTCCCGCAGCGGGACCACCGCGTTCGAACTCTACGGCGGCGTGTCCGCCGAAGGGCAGAAGCAGCGCGTGAACTATGGGGTCAAGTGGGCGGCGCTGCAGTCCATGCGGGAAGACGGCTGCAGCCGGTATGACTTCAACGGCCTGCTGAACGACGGTATCTCCGACTTCAAGAAGCAGTTCGCCAAGCATGAGGACATGCTCCTGGGCACCTGGGAGAAACCGTTGTCGCCATTCTACCCTGCGTACTCCACTGCCATGCCGATGGCCCGCAAGGGCCTCCAGGCGGCCCGCCGGCTGGTCAAGGGCGCGGCGGGCCGGGCGCAGGCGCTGCTGAAGCGGCGCTAGAGGCCTGTGGTCACCGCGAAGGCCAAGGCAGGCCCGTCGCTGCCGGCCGCGAGGTGGACGTTGACCGGGGCCTCGGCTGCCGCTATGAACGCGCTGGAGCCGCGGGACAGCTCGAGGTCGCCCTTGGGGGAGTCCAGGTAGACGGCACCCGCCACTACTATGACCACGGCGGCGCCGGACTGGGCCAACGGGACCGGGCCGGAATCCGGTCCAAGCTCGATGCGCTGGAGCTGGAACTCACCGAACGGCGGCTGGTACAGCTCCTGATCCAACACCGTCTTCACTGCACGAAGCATCGGGACCGCCACCGGGCGGAAATCGACGGTATTCAGGAGCTCGGGAACATCCACGAACTTGGGCGTCAGGCCGCCGCGGAGCACGTTGTCCGAGGAGGCCATGACCTCCACACCGAGGCCATGCAGGTACGCGTGGACGTTTCCTGCGGGCAGGTAGACGGCCTCACCGGGCTGCAGCGAGATCCTGTTCAGCAGCAGCGAGATCAGGATGCCGGGATCGCCAGGGTACTTTTCGTTGAGGCTGATGACGGTTCCGAGTTCGGCCTCGTACGGAGCCAGGCCAGGCCCTGAAAGCAAAGCTGCCACCACCAACGCCGTTGCCTCGGCCACGGCCTGGCCACCGGTGATGAGCCGTTCGAAGGCGTCGTGGAGGCCGGCGCCTTCGTCCGCCGCTGAGAGGTCGGACAAGAGTTCCTGCACCAGGGCAGGACACGCGTCCGGCGACGGGAAGGCCCGCGCAACCTGAAGCAAAATCTCCCGGGTATCCGCCGCCGGACGGAACCCGCAGAGCGCCTCGAACGGCGTGAGGGCGAAGATCATCTCCGGCTTGTGGTTGTCGTCCTTGTAGTTCCGGTTGGCGGCATGGGGGTCGAGCCCGGCATTGTTTTCCCGCTCGAACCCGGCCTTTGCCTGCTCCAGGCTGGGGTGGACCTGGAGGGACAGCGGCTGGGCCGCGGCAAGGATCTTGGCCAGGAAGGGCAGCCGGGGCCCAAAAGCGGAGACTGATTCCGCGCCCAGGAAATGCTCCGGGTCGGAGGCGATCAGGTCATCGAGCGGACGTCGGCCGCCGTCCTCCGGAACATGGGCCGTCGACGGAGAATCAGGGTGCGCCCCGATCCACAGTTCAGCCTCGGGGCGCCCCGATTCGGGGCGGCCGAGCAGCGAGGCGATTGCCGTCGTCGAACCCCATGCGTAATCCCGAAGGACGTTCTCGATCTCGTACAAGGATGTTCCGTTTCCCTAGGTGTGATGGGACGGCTACAGTGCGGCGCACTGGCCGTTGGTGGCCACGAGGTTGCGGATGGCCTGCTCGTTGCCCTGACGCTTGAAATCGTCAAGCATCTGCTCCGTGATCGGCTCGCCGTCAGGGGTGGTGGTCACCGGTGTGAAGTCCGACGGCGCCGGGGACTCGTGCGGCAGTGCTCCGGTCATGGCACGGGAAAGCCCGGCCGCTCCGGCGGCTTGGACGTGCCCGGCGCCCGCTTCCGGTGAGGTAATGGCGTCGTCGCCCGCTCCGGTTGCCTGCGGTCCTGACGCGGACGCCAGCAGCTGGTCCACTCTGTCGTGGATCTGGCCGAAATCGGGGTTGGTGGAGAAGGAGGGGTCGAAGTCCGGCGGCCCGATGGTGAGCCGCTTGACCTCCTTGCCCTTGGCCTTGATGGCCAGGTCTACAAAGCTGCCCAGCTGGCTGGAGGAGATATTGGACTCCACCACCTTGGTGCCGGCGTTGGCAATGTCCTCGAACTTGGACAGCAGCGTGGCCGGGTCAAGTTGCTTGAGCATGGCTTGCTGCACGCACTGCTGGCGGGCAATACGCGCATAATCGTCCACGAACTCGCGTGACCGGCCGTACCAGAGGGCGTGGTAGCCGTCCAGGGTGTTGTCGCCGGCCGGTATCCAGCCCAGGGGCATGCCGTGGATGCCGTTTGCCTCATCGATGGTTTCACCGCTGATGGGCACCCAGCCGCCGGCCTTGATCTTGATGCCGCCCATGGCATCGATCAACTTGGAAAAGCCATCCATGTCCACCAGGACGTAAGCCTGGATATCCATGCCCAGCGTCCCGGAGACGGCCTCCAGGGTGGCCTGGGCCCCGGGGTCCGCCACGCCGGGATAGAGATTGGCGTGTTCGTTGGTGACCTCGGTGTTGATCGCGTTGATCAGGCATTCGTCGCCGCAGTCGTAGCCATTGGGGTAGAGGGCGCGCATGGGGGACTTCGCGCTGAACTGGGCGTTCTGGAAGTTCCGGGGGACGGAAATGATGGCTGTCTGGCCGGTCTTGGCGTCGACACTCAGCACGGAAAGGCTGTCCGGGCGGCGACCGGTGCGGTCGTTGCCGGCATCGCCGCCCATCATCAGGAAGTTGTACCTGCCCTCCACGGGCTCGATGGCAGGTCCCGTCGAAAAGATGCTGCCGATCGCGTTCCGTCCCACGTTCAGAAGGTAGGCGGCGTAGCCCATGGAGCCGCTGCCCAGGACCAGTGCCAACACCAGGGCGATCCCGACGGCGGGGCGGGCCGCCGGTGCCAGCAGGACCGGGCGGATGATTCGCAACGTGTTGACGAACAGCAGGGCCCAGCCCACAGCCAAAGCCGTCAGCAGGACGACCAGGATCAGTGACGTGACGGGGTTGGTGAAGACGCTGATCACCCGTGTCCGGTCCAGCAGGAGCAGGACCCCGGCGAGGATCAGGACTGCCCAGACGGAGAGCGTGACGCGCAACGTGATCCGGCCCAGCTTCCGGTCACCGGCCACGAGCTGGGCGCTTCCCGGCACCAGCAGCGTCAGCAGGACCAACACAAACGCCCGTTTGGTACGGACTGCAGGGGAGGCTCCGGAAGGGTAGCGGACCGGGTCAGTCAGAATCGCTCCGGTGCCCGGCTGCTGGCTGCTGCTCGCCATGCCCGCCGCCCTAACGGCTGCCCCGAAGGGAGCTGGACACGTCAGGGAAGACTTCGCTGACTTTCTGCCGGAGGTTGGCGCCCTTGCGGGAGGCGACCGCGTTGAGGTCGGCGGCGAAGTCCAGTAGGTCGGCGCGCAGCGACGCGGCGAGTTCGTCCGTGCCGGAGGCAAGCATCCGCACGGCCAAGAGGCCCGCATTGCGTGCACCGCCGATGGAGACTGTCGCCACCGGGACACCCGCAGGCATCTGGACGATGGACAGCAGGGAGTCCATGCCGTCAAGGGTCTTCAACGGGACCGGGACGCCGATCACCGGCAGGGGAGTGACACTGGCCAGCATGCCCGGCAGGTGTGCGGCGCCGCCGGCCCCGGCGATGATGACGCGCAGCCCGCGTTCGTGTGCCGTCTGCCCATAGCGGATCATCTCGGTCGGCATCCGGTGTGCTGAAACCACGTCAGCTTCGAACGGAATGCCGAATTCGGCGAGGGCCTCGGCCGCCGCCTCCATGACAGGCCAGTCCGAGTCGGATCCCATGACCAGGCCCACCAGGGGGCTGGCAGCGGAACCGGCGGCTGGCGTGGCTTCGGCGCTCATGCGTTCTCCTCGAAAATAGGGGAAGGTTCCTCGGCCCCGGCACGTCCATCACGGATGATGGCTGCCACCGCCGTTGCGCGGCGCCTGACCGAGTCAACGTCCGTCGTCGAACTTCCCACCAGGTTGACATGGCCGATCTTACGTCCGGGCCGCACGGATTTGCCGTAGCAGTGGACCTTGGCGGCCGGCTCGCTGGCAAGCGCCATCGGGTAGGCGGAGAAGAGGTCCTGGTTTTCCCCACCCAGGAAGTTCTTCATCACGGTCACGGGGGCCAGTGCGTCGGTCGCACCGAGGGGCAGGTTGAGGACTGCGCGCAGATGCTGTTCGAACTGGCTGGTAATGGAGCCGTCCTGGGTCCAGTGGCCGGTGTTGTGCGGCCTCATGGCCAGTTCGTTGATCAGGAACCCGGCACCCGCGCCCGGCGTCTCGAAAAGTTCAACAGCGAGGACGCCTGTGACGTTGAGTTCCGCCGCGATGCGCAGGGCGGCGTCCTCGGCGGCGGCGGCAACCTCCAGCGGGATGTCCAGTGCAGGCGCGATCACCTCGTCACAGACACCATCCACCTGGATGGTGTGGACCACCGGCCACGCCCGGGCTTCGCCGTCCGGGGTCCGGGCCACCAGGGCAGAGAGCTCTCGAGTAAACTCGACTTTCGCCTCGGCCAGCAGGGGACTCATGGCGGCGAACCATTCTTCGGCGCCGGCGGCCTCTTCGGCCGACGCAACAATCCTGACGCCCTTGCCGTCGTATCCGCCACGCGGCATCTTCAGCACCACCGGCCACCCCGTTTCGTCGCCGAAGCGGACCAGGTCCGCGACATCGGCCACGGATGCCCATGCGGGGTTGGGCAGCTCCAACCGGTCGATGGCGGCGCGCATGACCAGTTTGTCCTGGGCGTGGACCAGGGCGTCAGGCCCGGGCTGGACGTTGACCCCGGCGTCCTGGAGCGCCCTCAGGTGCGCCGTGGGCACGTGCTCGTGGTCAAACGTCATCACGTCAAGGCCTTGGGAAAAGTCCAGGAGGGTCTGCAGGTCCGTGTAATCGCCCACCGGTGTGGCCGGTACGGCAGAGACTGCGGAAACGTCCTCGCCTTCGGCGAGGACACGGAGTTCAAAGCCGAGTGCTGTAGCGGCAGGGGCCATCATTCGTGCAAGCTGGCCGCCGCCAACTACACCTATTACTGGAAAAGTCACGTACGCCAGCCTACCGAAGACGCACCGCATCCCGCTTTTCCGGCCCGGCAGGAGAAGGACATTTTCTGCTGGGAGTGCCGGGAGCGGTGGGCAGTTCGGGGCCAGTCCAAAGCTTAAAGGGCTAAAATAGGTCCTTGGCCGAGTGGCCCACAGTTCTGACGGCCATGGAGGGTCATGTTTAGCGCACTTGCAGATCGTATCCGGGGGCTTGCCTCGCTCTTCTGGCGGGAAGTGGCCAAATTCGGGGCCGTAGGCGGTGTGGCGTTCGTCATCGACAACGGCTTGACGTATTACCTGATGCACGGACCGATGTCGGACAGTGAAGCAAAAGCGCGCTTCGTGGGCGCGACCGTGGCCACTGTCTTCTCGTGGGTCGCCAACCGGTTCTGGACTTTCCGGCACCGGCGCCAGGCCAACGTGCTTCGCGAGTTCGTCATGTTCGTCATCATCAACGGCATCGGGATCGGGATCTCCACCGGCTTGACCGCCCTGGCCAAGTACGGGATGGGCATCGACGACAAGAACCTGCTGTTCCTGGCAGGGGTCGCCGGCATCCTCGTCGCCACCGTGGTCCGCTTCTTTGCGTACCGCTTCCTGGTGTTCAACCAGGAACTGGACCAGGAACCGGAGTTCTCCCACGACCACGAACTCATCGAAGCCCACCCCCACCGGGAGTCCGGTCGCGCGGAACGCCCTGCTTCCACCCCTGTGGACGGTGGCCCGAAGGCCTAGGGCCTTCCGCTCCTAGCTGCCATGGATGCGTTCGTTGGCCAGCAGTTTGTCAGTGAGTTCAACATCCGGGTGGGTCAGGACCACGGAGCCGCCGTGCTGCCAGGCGCCCAGTGCGTTGGAGAGCGCCGACTCCAGCCCGTTTCCCGCTGCAATATGGAGCCGAACGCCGGCTTCGTGGGAGGCAGCAAAATCCGTGATCAGGTCCTTATGCTCAACCGTGCGCCCGTCGCCCGTGAGGAGCGCACGGGCTGACGGATCCGGATCCGCATGCGGCATGAACACATCCCCGTGGGACCGCACCTCAGCCGCGTAGTCGGTGCACCCGCCTGGTAGTTCCCCGCCCCAGCGCATGGCGAGGGCAGGCAGCGCAACTGCGATCACGGCGTCGTGCCCCTTCGATGCGTCCCCGGGGGTGTCTGTCACCAGGAAGTCTGCCGGGCCGCCGTCGAGCACTGCTTCCAGGCCAAGCTGCCAGCCTGCCAGCGTCCAGACCAAGGCTTTCCAGTGAGCTGGAAGTTCAAGCCCGAGCCGCATGCCCGGCTCCGCGTCGAGCTCGTCCTGCAGCAAGTTGCTGGTCTTTGCCACCCAGTTGTCCAGTACCCGCCCCGACAATTCCACCCGTTCCGAATCGGGCCCGTACCAGGTGAGGCGCGGTGCCGTGGAGTTGCCGGAGCGGAGGCTGCCCATCAGGGTGATGGCGGGGATCGATGTCATGGTTTCATCCTGCCATCCTGGAATCCCGGGGTCACCAGCGGCAGGGGCAACGCCTCTTTCAGCCGGGGGAGTGATGTTTATCACTAGCGCTGGTAAGTGTGCTTGCTATTTCGGCCTACAGAGGGTATTTTCCCCGTGGTTGCGCTGTTTTTTCGGCTTCCTCACCTGAAATATGCCGCTTCCGGCCCGCGCCACGCCGAGGCCGCCAAAAAACCCGGGCGTGGCGTACGCAAAATTCTCAGGTTCCACTGTCTATTATCCCGGCTACGGCTTGACGCGCCCTAGTTACACACGTGTAATTAGGTATCTAAAGCAATTGCGCAAATACCGGCACACAACCGAGTGTCCATGTATCAAGGCAGTGGCTGCAACGTCAGGAGGGTCGCCGTGGGGCAAGCAGAGCGTATCCAGGAAGATGCCGTCGTGGCCGGTCAGGCAACGGCAAAGTACCGTGCGCGGGGGGTGCCCAGCGATTGGTATGTCGACCCCGCCGATCCTGATGCTGCGGAGCGGTACCAAAGGAATTCCGGCAGTGTCCTCGAAGATCAGGCCACGGCGTTCCTCGCGGCGCATGAGGCGCTGCTGGACGGAGCGGAGCCGGAGGACGATCTGGATCCGCCCATGGAACTGGCAGCCGCGGGAAGCGCGCAGCCGGTATGGATCGGGCTGCCCCTCCAGCAGGACTTCGACGACGAAGGCGAACTTGGCTGGCAGACTGACGCTTTGTGCGCCCAGACTGACCCGGAGGCTTTCTTCCCGGAGAAGGGCGGCTCCACCCGCGACGCCAAGAAGGTCTGCGGTGCCTGCAACGTACGGTCGCAGTGCCTGGAGTACGCGCTGGCCAATGACGAACGGTTCGGCATCTGGGGAGGCCTTTCCGAGCGCGAGCGCCGGCGGCTTAGGAAGCGAGCGATCTAATTCTTCAGGATGTCCATGTCACTGCCGTTGTGGTTGCCCACAACGGCAGTGCCTATCTGCCCAGAACCCTGTCAGCCCTCGCTGCCCAAACCCGGCCTGTTGACCGTGCCATCGGCGTCGATACCGGTTCCACCGACGAATCCCACAGCCTGCTCCGGGAAACCTTGGGCGACGCCAGTGTCCTGGCCTTCCCCCGGAGCAAGGGCGGCATGGGTGCTGCCATCTCCGCAGGGCTCGGCGGGCTGGTCCCGTCGGCCGGAGCGGGCGGCGACAGGGCGGAATGGATCTGGCTGCTGCACGACGACGCAGCACCGGCGCCGGATGCACTGGCTGAACTCCTGGGTGCCGTGGAGCGTGCGCCCTCGGTGACGGTGGCCGGCTGTAAACAGCTCGACTGGCACTCGCCCCGGCGGCTCATCGACGTCGGCCTTTCCACCAGCCGGTGGGCCGAGCGGCTCACCCTGATAGACGCCGACGAGATGGAC
This sequence comes from Pseudarthrobacter sp. fls2-241-R2A-127, assembly GCF_030209355.1. GTDB lineage: Bacteria > Actinomycetota > Actinomycetes > Actinomycetales > Micrococcaceae > Arthrobacter. Next base: position 132,634 of record NZ_JARVSF010000011.1, on the reverse strand, counting down.
CAGGGCCAGTACGACGGCCGCACCGACACGTTCGCCGTCAATTCGGCGGGCATGCTGGTCCGCCGCGACGTCTGGGAACAATTGGGCGGGTTCGACCCCGCCCTGCCCGGCAGCGGGGACGACGTTGATTTCTGCTGGCGGAACCGGCTGGCGGGCCACCGTGTGGTGGTGGTCCCGGCAGCCCGCATGTTCCACGTCGCGCACCGACCCCACGCGTTGGGCAACCCGGCAGCAGCCCGGAAGGCGCAGGTCCACCTGCGGCTCAAGCACAGCCCTCTCTGGATGGTGCCGGTGCACGGTCTTGGCGCGTTGCTGGGCAGCCTCTTCAAACTCGTCCTGAGCATCGTCGTCAAGGATCCCGGCCACGGCATTTCCCAGCTCGTGGCCACCTGCGCGGCCCTTGGCCGGCCGCGGGCCGTGGCAAAAGCCCGGCGGGCGGCAAAGCGGTCCCGGCGGATCCGACGCTCGGTGATCCGCAAGCTGCAGACCCCACGCCGCGAGGTGTGGAGCCACCGCCGGTCCCTGATGGAGGCGCTGGGATCGGATGGATCCGGCGCTGACCACCTGGTGCAGGATCCGCTCGCGCACCAACCCACAGGCGACGCCGCGGATGACTTCGCCGCCCTCGCCACCGCGAAGAGGGGATGGGTGGGCAATGGCGCCCTGGCCGCCGTCATCATCGCGTCAATCGCCTCGCTCCTGGCCCTCACCGGCTTGTTCCGGGCCAATGCGGTCACAGGCGGCGGCCTGATTCCGGTTTCAGCCGGCCTCGGTGACATCTGGCGCAACGCCTCCGGCTGGTGGATCAGCCTGGGAGCCGGACTTCCCGGCCACGGCGACCCCTTTGACTATGTGCTGTGGATCATCGGCGTCCTGGGCGGCGGCGACGCCAACCCTGCCATGGCGTGGCTCCTCCTCCTGGGCGCCCCGCTCTCCGGCCTCACCGCCTGGTTTGCCGCTGGCGGCCTGACAACCCGGCGCCGGCTCCGGCTCGCGGCAGCCATCTTCTGGGCGGGCGCCCCGGCCCTGCAGGTTGCCCTCAACCAGGGCCGCGCCGGCGCCCTCATAGCGCACATCATGATTCCGTTGGTGGTCCTGGGCCTGCTCCGGGCTACCGGTTCAGCCGTGGGCCACGGCAGCTTCAGCCTGGAGGCCCAGGCCGATGCCCGGCCCGCGGACCAACCGCCCGCCAAACCGGGCGTCAACGGCATGCCGTCCTGGACTGCCTCAGCCGCGGCAGGCCTTGCACTTGCTGTCACCACGGCCTCGGCCCCCTCCCTACTTGTCCCCGCAGTGGTGCTCATCGTCCTTTGCGGTGTCCTGCTGGGCCGGCGCGGGCGGACCCTGTGGTGGGCCCTGCTGCCCAGTGCGGCCCTGTTCATCCCGTTCGCCCTGTCCACCATCGACCGGCCGCGCGCGCTCCTGGCCGACCCCGGACTTCCGCTCGAATTCAATGCCGCGCCGCTGTGGCAGCAAATCATCGGACAACCGCTCGCGTTCGATCCCGCCGGCGGGTTGCAGGGATTGGGGCTGTTCCCGGGCGGCCCGGTGCCGTGGGCCCTGCTGCTGGCACTGCTCATCGCGGTCCCGGTCCTGGTCCTGGCCATCGTTGGCCTCTTCGTCCCGGGCGGCCCGGCGCGTGCAGCGCGTTGGTTCTGGGTTGCGGCATTAGTGGCACTGGCCGGCGGTTGGCTGACCAGCCACGTAGCCACGGGCATCAACGCGGATTCCCTGGTGACGCCCTTCCCGGGACCCGCGGTCTCGGCTGCTTCCTTCGCCCTGCTGTCTGCCGCTGTCCTGGGTGCCGGCCACGCCATGTCCGCCGTTGACCGCAGGTCCGCTGCCGCGCCCAAGGCCCCCACCGCGGCGCGCGCCGGGCTGGCAGTGGTCCTTGTTGCCCTCCTGGCCGGACCATTGGCCGGGATGGCTGCGTGGTCCGCACAAAACCTCCTGCGTCCGGCTGCCGCCCCGGCATCCGGACCGGCGGCGCCCGGCGTCGCTCCCGCGCCAACGGGCTCCGTAACCGGCGAAGCGCTGGGAGCACAGCGTTTGGTGGAGGCGGCGAGCGCGCGGTCCCTGCCTGCAACCGCCATCGACCGCGGTACCGGCCCCGAACAGACCCGCACCCTGCTCATAAGCACCAGCGACGACGGCACCTTCAAGGCTTCACTGATGCGGGGGGCCGGCACCACCCTGGACAACCTCTCGGCCATTGCCTCTGCCCGCAACATCATTGGTGCTCCCGGCGCCGAGGAAGTCCGCGACGACGACGACGTAACAGCCGCGGTCCGCCGCGTGGTGGCCACGCTGGTTGCCGGACAGGGCGTGGATCCCCGTACCGACCTCGAACAACTTGGCGTTGGGTTCGTGGTGCTGCGGGCTGCCGACACGGCAGCCCAGCTGACGGCCAGCCGCATGGATGCCGTACCCGGGCTGGTGGCGGTAGGGCAGACCGACGTCGGCTGGCTCTGGCGCATCAGCCCCGCGAACCAGGCGGCAGTGCAGGCTGCAGACGTCGCCCACCGCGTCCGCATCGTCGATCCGCGCGGTGCCACCACAACCTCCATCCCCTCCGGCGCGGACGGTGTTGACGCGGCCGTCCCCTCCGGTCCGGAAGGCCGTCTCGTGGTGCTCGCCGAGCGGGCGGACCCGGGCTGGAGTGCCTGGCTCGACGGCCGCAAGCTGACGTCCACCACGTCCGGCTGGGCCCAGGCCTTCACCCTGCCGGCCTCGGCCGGCCAGCTCACGGTCCGTTACGAAAACCCGTGGGCTTTCTGGGCCGCTGCCGGCCAAATCACAGTGATAGGCCTGACGATCATCCTCGCCATCCCCATGCCGACGCAACGGCCGCGGACCGGCATCTCACGCGACGAGGGCTCCCTGCGTAAGGAACACCAGCATGCATGAGAACACCCCGCCGGCGGCCGCCGAGGCTCCGGCCCGAGTCCACGCGCCGGCCCCAGTCAAAGGTGAAACCGGCGGTGACGCCAAACCGTCCGGCCGCGGCTCCACCAGGGTGCCGCGCGGCAAAGGCCGGGCCGCATCGGTCGCCGGAGTAGCCGCAGGGGTCCTCATCCTCGCCGGCGGCGGCGCCGTGGTGGCGGCCGGATCGCTGGTACAGGGGCCGGCGTCGAGCCGTGTCCTGCCGGTGGCGCGGGCAGCTGTTCCGGCAGGAGCCAGTGTTGGCGTGTGCCCGGGCCCTGCCAGGCTGCTGGAGGGTACAGGAGCGGGTACTGACGCACAGTTCCGGCCGGAGTCGGCCACCGCGGCGACCAAGGTCACCGCCGCCGTACTGGGCGCGGGTGGTGTGCTGCCGGCCAGCAGCCTGACCCGCTTGGACGGGACGCCCGTCGTCGAGATCGCCAAGGATGCGGGGAAGGCACCGGCGGCCGGTGCACCACAGGAACTCCTCGCCGGAGTGGTGGCGGACCGGGCGGCAGACCAGGTCAATGTCCTCAGCGCCAATGCTGTGGCCAACCAGAACGCATCGGCAGCAGGTGCCATGAAATACACCGCCACCGACGGCGACCTGCAGGGGAGTGCGGCAGCCACGTGCGGGCAACCTTCGAATGACCAGTGGCTGGCTGGTGCCAGCACCACGGTGGGCCGCACGTCCGTCCTGGCCTTGACCAACGCCTCCAGTACCCCGGCCACAGTAAGCCTTGAGCTGTACGGTGGCGCAGGGCAGATCCAGGCGCCCGGCAGCCGTGGCCTGCTCGTGGCCCCCGGCACCACCCGCAGCGTCGTCCTTGCGGGCCTGGCGCCCAACGTTCCCCAGCTCAGCGTGCGCGTCCGCAGCGCCGGTGGCCCGGTGGCCGCCTCGATCCAGCAGAGCGTCCTGCGCGGCCTGACTCCGGGCGGGGTGGACTTCATTGCGCCGGGAGCGGCTCCGTCTGTCCGGCAGGTTGTAACAGGAGTGGACATCCAGGATCCGGCCGGGCTTGCTGCGCTGACGTCCCGCAGCGGCTACGGTGATGCCGCGCCGGTTCTCCAACTGACGGTTCCGGGCGCTTCCGATGCCGTGGTGGAGATCAAGCTGTACGGACGCGACGGCCAAACCGCGCTTCCCGCGGGCGGCGTGGTCACCGCAAAGGCCGGCTCCGTCACCGAAGTGTCCCTGGCCGGAGTTCCGGCGGGCCAGTACACCATCGCCGCCTCATCGGACGTTTCCTTCGTGGCGGCCGCGCGGATGAGCCGCGGCCTGCAGGCCGGGCAACCCTCGGATGTGGCGTGGGCGGGATCGGCCGTTCGCCTGGGCAGCCAGCATGTTGTTCCCGTTCCCAAGGGTGGCCTGCGCCAGCTGGTGTTCGGGGCACTGGACGCGCGCGCCACCATTACCTACGCTCCCATCACCGCCGACGGCAAGGTGCGGGCCGCCGCCACCGCAGACATTGCCGGCGGAACAACGGCCACCATCACTGTTCCGGACCAGACAGAGGGCGCCGACGTAGTTGGGTACGTGGTGTCGGCTTCGGGGGATGCCGCCTATGGTGCCGTGCTTTTGGGGCAGGACGGGCGCAACGACGTCTCGAACCTGGCCTTCCTGCCGGCCGCCGCCGGTCAGGAAACCGTGCCGGTCACCCTGGGCTACTAAGGTTCCGGCAGCCGGGGCGGCCCGGTCAGGATCCGGCGCAGGGCGCGTCCTGCGGGAGCGCCGCGCCCGGGTCAGTAGCGACGGCGGTAGACGGGGTCAAGGGTCTCGGGGGCCACACCGAGCATTTCCGCGGTGTGCTCTACCACGACGTCATGGACCAGGTCCTGCAGCTCTTCCGCACTGGAGCAGGCGTTCTCAACAACACGGCGGTACACGGTAATCATGGGGCCTTCCCCACCGGAGGCCGGCGTGTAGGCGCCCATGGGCGCCGTGGTGCCGTTGGCAGCCAGCTGTTCGAGGTCCGGGGGGATTTCGTCGACGCCGAACCTGACACCGTCCAGGGTCTTGCCCCAGATGTCATGGAGCCGCTGCGCGGAGTCGAGCACCAGATCGTCGAAGCGGTCGCCACGCGTCCGGTAACCGGGGTGGGTGGGCAGCATAACTTCGCCGCGCAGGCCACGTCCGTGGCGATTCCGGCGCCGCCGCAGGAAGCTCCGGCCGGTGGCTTCCGCGCCACGCGCAGCCGAGGCATCCGGGTCAGCCAACCGGACCGAAAAACCTGATTCATGGTTCGATGACTGCATATACCGACTCTAGCCCCGGGGGCGGATTTACGCGATATATTCCCCTCGCGGCCCGGGCGCGGCGGAGGCGGCCGCCAATGCGCGGCTTTCGCGGGATATAGGGGTAGTCTGTGATGTCGTGGGAGCTATCCGTCAATGTTCAAGGTCCGCCTGCCGCCAGTCCGCGGTAGCCACCTTGACGTACGTGTACGCGGATTCCACCGCAGTCCTCGGCCCGCTGGCCACCTACGCTGAGCCACACTGCTACGACCTCTGTGAACAGCACGCCGACTCGTTGACGGTCCCGCGCGGCTGGGAAGTGTTGCGGCTGGCCATGCCTTCCACACCGCAACAGCCCGGGCCGGACGACCTCCTGGCACTCGCGAACGCCGTCCGTGACGCCGCGGCGCGCCCGTCGGAGCCACAGCCGCCCGCCCAGCGCGGCCACCATTCCGCGCTCGAAGCGCCGGCAGGAACCGACGGGACGCGGCGGGGGCACCTGCGCGTCCTGCGGGAACCTTCCTGACCCGCATCTGGCGGTAGGCTGGTTGCTGCACATCTTTTCCGCTACCGGCGCGAGCGCGCCCGCCAGGGAGCCAGAACACATGCCAAAGATCAGTCCCGAGCTGTTGTCCGTCCTGCGCTGCCCCGTGACCGGCTCGCCCCTGGTCCAGGAAGGCGAAGAACTGGTGGCCACCGCCGCAGATGAGGCCGGCGTCAAGAACCGGTATGCCATCGAAGACGGAATTCCGCTGCTTCTTCCGCCGGAACTGCTGGCGGCAGCGGCAACGGCGGCCTCGGACCAGCACGATCCTGCCGCGGCAGGGCAATAGTCCCATCTGCACCAGCCCGCACAGAGAAACAGCAGCACGGGGACCAGGACCCCGCACCAAGCAAAGGACCATTCATGACTTTTGAGTACAAAGTTGCCGACATTTCCCTGGCGGAAGCCGGCCGGCACCAGATCCGCCTGGCGGAGCACGAAATGCCCGGCCTGATGTCCCTGCGCGAAGAGTTCGGACCGACGCAGCCGCTTAAGGGTGCCCGGATCGCAGGCTCCCTGCACATGACGGTACAGACGGCGGTGCTGATCGAGACCCTCACCGCGCTGGGCGCAGAGGTCCGCTGGGCCTCCTGCAACATCTTCTCCACCCAGGACGAGGCCGCAGCGGCCGTTGTCGTGGGTAAGGGCACGGTTGAGGACCCGCAGGGCGTGCCCGTCTTCGCCTGGAAGGGCGAGTCCCTCGAAGAATACTGGTGGACGGCCGAACAGATCCTCACGTGGCCCGGTGCGGACAGCAACCCGGACCTGGGCCCGAACATGATCCTCGACGACGGCGGCGACGCCACCATGCTGGTCCACAAGGGAGTCGAGTTCGAGGCCGCAGGCAACGTCCCGTCCGCCGACCCTGAGGATTCCGAAGAGTACGGCATCTTCCTCGAGGTGCTCCGGCGCTCCCTCGCCGCAGACCCGCAGAAGTGGACCCGCACGGCGGCCACCATCAAGGGCGTCAGCGAAGAGACCACCACGGGCGTTCACCGCCTGTACCAGCTCGCGGACCAGGGCAAGTTGCTGTTCCCGGCCATCAACGTCAATGACTCTGTCACCAAAAGCAAGTTCGACAACAAGTACGGCATCCGCCACTCCCTCCCCGACGGCATCAACCGTGCCACCGACGTGCTCATGGGTGGCAAGGTCGCCGTCGTCTGCGGGTACGGCGACGTCGGCAAGGGGGCCGCGGAGGCCCTTCGCGGCCAGGGCTCACGGGTGATCGTCACCGAGATCGATCCCATCTGCGCCCTGCAGGCAGCCATGGACGGCTACCAGGTGGCCAAGCTCGAGTCAGTCCTGGCCCAGGGCGACATCTTCATCACCACTACGGGCAACAAGGATGTCATCATGGCTGAGCACATGGCGGGCATGAAGAACAAGGCCATCGTGGGCAACATCGGACACTTCGACAACGAAATCGATATTGCCGGGCTGGCCCGCGTTCCCGGTGTGCAGAAGGTCGAAATCAAGCCGCAGGTGCACGAGTGGGTCTTCGACGCCGGCAGCGATGCCGAGCGCTCCATCATCGTGCTGTCCGAGGGCCGGCTCCTCAACCTGGGTAACGCCACGGGCCACCCGTCTTTCGTGATGAGCAACTCGTTCGCCAACCAGACCATCGCGCAGATCGAACTGTGGACCAAGAAGGACCAGGACGAGTACGGGAACAAGGTGTACGTCCTGCCCAAGGTCCTGGATGAAAAGGTAGCCCGCCTGCACCTGGGGGCACTGGGCGTGGAGCTCACCGAGCTGACCAAGGACCAGGCTGAATACCTGGACATTGACGCGGCCGGCCCCTACAAGCCTGAGCACTATCGTTACTGACACGTGAGGGCCCGGGCGCAGCAATGCGCCCGGGCCGTTATTTTCTGCCCGTAGGATCGACACCATGGAGCCTGAGGAAAAGCCCCGCCGCCGGGGGAGCGTACAGAAGATTCTCGCCGTCGCCGCCGTTTGTGTGCTGGCTGCGGTGGGCGGGGTTTTCGCCGCCGTCGCACCGGGCCTTGCAGGCGGTCCGCTTGAATCCGAGGCCGCCTCCGCGCTGCGGACATCGCCCGGGATCGCTTCCCCCGTGGTGGCCCCGGTGACGCTGGACGCGTCGCCGGCCAACGGTGCCAAGCAGGTCAACCCCGCAGCCCCGGTTTCCCTGAAGGTGGCCAACGGGACCATCCAGCGCGTCACCCTCACCAGCACCGCCGGGAAGATCGTCGAAGGCAGCATCGACCCCAACGGCACGGCATGGTCCGCCACCGGCCCCCTGGAGTTCAACACCGACTACAGCTACACCTATGTGGTCAAGGACTCGGCCGGACGCGAAACCAGCACCACCCAGGCTTTCAACACAGTCTCCAGCTCACATGAGGCAGACGCCGCCATCTACCCGCTCAACGGCATGAAGGTGGGCGTTGGACAGCCCCTGCAGATCATTTTCAGCGAGCCGGTAGTCAACCGCGACGCCGTGGAAAAAGCCATCAAGATCACCACTACGGCCGGCCAGACCGGTGCTTTCCACTGGTACAGCGACACCATGGTCCGGTACCGGCCTGAAAACTTCTGGGCAGCCAACTCCACCATCACCATGGACATGCAGCTCTTTGGCGTCGACCTGGGCAACGGCCAGATCGCGAACTTCAACAAAAAGGTCAACGTCTCGATCGGCGACAAGAAAGTGGCGGTCGCGGATGCCACCGCACACACATTCACCCTCAGCATTAACGACCAGCCGGTCAAGACCCTGCCGGTCAGCATGGGCGACAAGAGGTTCCCTTCGGCCAAGGGGTACGCGGTGCTGATGGAGAAGAACCGGTTTGACCATTTCCGGGCCTCCACAATCGGCCTGAAACCCGGCGACCCCGCCTACTATGGTGAAGCCGACGTCGAATACACCATCCGCCTCACCTTGAGCGGCGCCTACATCCACCAGGCCCTCGAATCCGCCTACCCGTATATCGGGAACACCAACGTCTCCCACGGTTGCATCGGGTTCCTGCCCGATGGCGCAGCCTGGGTGTTCGACAATATGGGTACCGGAGACGTGGTCCAGATCATCAACACCGAGGGCGACTACGCAGCCAACACCGACGGCTACGGTGACTGGAACATCCCCTGGAACGAGTACGCCAACTGACTCAGCCGCCATACGGCAGCCGCTGCAGCCGTTGACCCACCTCGGCATTCCGGCGGCGCGCGTCTGAAAGCCTGGTGAATTCCCGGTTCCGCCGCTCCGCGACGACGGCTGCGAGGAAGTGGTCGGGGGCCGTCCCCGGCGGCGGGGCGGGGGATACGTGCGCCGACAGCTCAGAGGCGATCACCGCGGCCATCCCTGCCCTGGACTGTGGCGCCATGCGGCCGGCCTGGCGGATGAACTGCGCGGCCCTGCGGGCCGTGGCGTCCGGGATCCTGCCAATGTCCGCGGCCGCTGCCCAGGGTTGCAGGTGCGGGGGCACGAACACGCGGACTGCCTCGTCGGCAGGCACCCGGCTGCGGACCGCGTAGGTGCCGGCCATCATGTCGCCCAGGCGCCGGGATTTGTCATTGAAGAGCGCCACGGCACACGCCAGGCCGCCGAACGTCAGGTAGATTTCGAGGAATCCCGTCAGCCCCCGGATCAGCGCATGCCGGAACCTGATACTCCCGCCGTCCTCGCGGACAACCCTGAGGCCGGTGGCCAGCTTGCCCAAGGACCTGCCCCGGCTGAGGGTCTCGACGCCCACCGGGACGACCACGAGGCAAAACACCGCCGCGGCCAGGCCAAGGGCACGCGCGGCGGCCTCATCCAGGCCCCTCCCGGCGGCGGCCAGGCCAAACATGAAGCCGACCAGCAGGACCACATGGAAAACGACGTCGATGACCAAGCCCAGTGCACGGGCGGCGAAGGTGGCCGGCCGAAGTTCGAGGACGACTGCCTCGCCGGTGATGATCGGACTCACTGCGTCCCTGCCCTTCGCAGCTGGTGATGCTGACGACCGCTTGGTGCGGACGGTCAAAGTCTAATGCCGGGCGCTAGGCTGTAGCCGTGGATATGGACGCCTTCTCCGCTGTCAATGCGGACAAGTGGTCGCGGCTGAAGGAGCTCGCTGCCAAACGCAGGCTCACGGGTGCCGAGGCCGATGAACTGCTGGCCCTCTACCAGTCCGCGTCCGGGCACCTGTCACTGGTCCGTTCCCTTGCTCCCGAGAGCGCATTGTCCGCCTCCCTCTCGGCCACGCTCGCCCTCGCCAGGACCCGTTTCACCGGTGCACGCTCCAACGCCACGGCAGATCTCGCAAGGTTCTTCGTGGTGGCTTTGCCGGCCGCGCTGTACCGCCTGAGGTGGCTCACTGTGGCCTGCGGGGCGGTGTTCGTCCTGGTCGCCGCCGCCTATGCGGCGTGGATCGGGACGTCCCCGGACGCGCTCCGTGCCGTGGCATCCGAAACCGCCGCTGCGCAATACGTAGACCAGGACTTCATCAACTACTACTCGGAAAATCCGGCAGCTTCCTTCGCCGGTGCTGTGTGGACCAACAACGCATGGATCTGTGCCCAGGCGGTGGCACTGGGAATTACCGGGGCCTGGGTGCCGATGATCCTGTTCAATAACGCCCAGGGCGTGGGCATCGCAGCGGGGATCTTCGCCTCGGCCGGTAAATCAGATGTCTTCTTCAGCTACATCCTGCCGCACGGCCTGATGGAGCTCACCGCCGTCTTCGTGGCTGCTGCCGCAGGCCTGCGGATCTTCTGGGCAATGGTCTCACCGGGCCCCCGGACCAGGAGCCGCGCCGTAGCGGAAGAAGGCAGGTCTCTGGTCACCGTGGCCCTGGGACTGGTCCTGGTGCTGTTCGTCTCGGGCCTCGTGGAGGGTTTCGTGACGCCCAGCCCGCTGCCGGCCTGGGCCAGGATCGGCATCGGCGCGGCGGTTCTTGCGGCGTACTGGAGTTACGTCCTGGTGTGGGGTCGGAGGTCCTTCCTGGCCGGGGAACGCGGGGACCTCCGCAGCGAAGACGCGGGGTACACGGAAATCGCTGCCTGAATCGTTGTAATCCAGGCGGGGTGGTTCCTCGCCCAGCAGAAGTTCCGGACGGTAGGCTCGAGGGCAGAATGAATCGCGCCGGCAGACTTGGGACCGGTGCGGAAACCCGACGGAAGTGACGCTGCTGTGAACGACGAAACACCGGCCCGCGCCAAAAGCGATGCGCCGCAGCCGGAACCACTCCTGGACACCTCCGGGGATTCCGACGAGCCCGCGTTTTCCTGGCTGACACCAGCCGGCAAGACGTCCGGCCGGGAAGAAGCTGTGGAGGAAGCCAAAGCACCGCAGCCCGACAGCAGGGCGGGCCGCCGGGCGGCCGAAGCCGCCGTCGGCTCTTCCGGCAACGGGTCTCCGGCCGCAGGATCCACGCCGGCAACTGCCGGAACCTCCGCTGATAAGCCCCGCGACACTGCCAGCCCGCAAGTCTTCAAGGAACCGTTGCCCACCTCCGCCCTGTCTGTCCGGCCGCCCGAGGAAGAGGTGGAGCGCCGCAACGCCCAGCGCGAAAGCGCCGCCAACGCCAAACCCGTGGCACCGCGCGTCATGCAGGTCGTGCTGGCCATCATCTACCCCTTCATCCTCCTGATCCTGGCCGTCCGCGCCGTGACCAGCCCGCTCTTCCTGTGGGTGGAGTACAACCGTCCCGGCTTCCCCGGCGACGGATACGGCTTCAGCACCGACGACAGGATGTCCTACGGTTCCTACGCCGTGGACTACCTGAGCAACTGGGCCGGACCGCGGTACCTCGGAGACCTTGTGCTGCGCGGCGGCGAAAAGCTCTTCAAAGACGGTGAGGTCAGCCACATGGCTGACGTCAAGGTGGTCATCCTCTCCACCTTCGGCGCCGGCGCCGCGCTGCTCATCCTCGCCCTGATCGCCATCGTTTACCTCCGCAAGCGCAGCACCGGCGGAATCCGGCGTGCCCTCTTCGCCGGTTCGATCATTACCCTGGTGCTGATCCTGAGCCTGGGCACGCTGGCGGCCCTGGGCTGGCAGCAGTTCTTCACGGAATTCCACCGGATCTTCTTTGCCGACGGGTCCTGGACCTTCAGCCTGGACGACACCCTGATCCGGTTGTTCCCGAGCCAGTTCTGGATCGACGCCGGCATCGGCATCGGCGCGATGGTGCTCCTGGCGTCCATCCTCACGCTGGTGCTGACCTGGCCCACCCGCCGCCGTCGCGGCATTGTCCGGGAGAACGCAGCCGCCGACGCGGCCGCGGAGCCGGCTCCGGCGGTTCAGCCGTAGATCTTGGCGATCTCCGCCTGATACTCCTGGACCACGGCGGCCCGCTTCAGTTTCAATGATGGCGTCAGGTGCCCGGATTCCACGCTGAATTCGGTGTCGAGCAGCGTGAAGGTGCGCACCGACTCGGCTTTGGACACCAACTGGTTGGCCAGGTCCACCGCTTCCTGCACGGCGGCCAGGACCTGGGGATCGCTGGTGGCTTCACTGAGGGCGAGCGGTGGCAGGCCACGCTCCGACCGCCAGTTGGCCACCCCTTCCGGATCAAGGGTGAGCAACGCGGACACGAACGGCTTCCCGTCTCCCACCAGCACCGCATGGCCCACCAGCTGATGGGTCCGGATCTTCTCCTCCAGCGGGCCGGGCGCCACGTTCTTACCGCCCGCGGTGACCAGCAGGTCCTTCTTCCGGCCGGTGACGGTGAGGAATCCGTCCTTGTCCAGCACACCGAGGTCTCCGGTCCGGAAGAATCCGTCCACGAAGGCCTCGGCGTTCGCGGCAGGGTTTGCGTGGTAGCCGCGGAACACGCCAATGCCCTTGACCAAAATCTCGCCGTCCTCGGCTACCCGGATGGTGGTCCCGGGTACGGGAATCCCCACCGTGCCCACTTTGGTGCGGGACGGGGTGTTGGCTGTGCAGGGTGCCGTGGTTTCGGTCAGCCCGTAGCCTTCCAGGACGGGAATGCCCACGCCTCGGAAGAAGTGAGCGTCATCCAGTGCGAGGGGACTGGCTCCGGACACGGTGTATCCCACCTCGCCGCCCAGCGCCTGCCGCAGACGGGGATACACCAGCCGGTCGAACAGTCCGTGCCGCACGCGGTTGAGCAGGCCGGGCCCCGGACCCTCTCCCCGGCTCTGCCGGTCCTGCTCACGTGAGTACTCGATGGCTGCCGCCGATGCCGCCTCGAACAGCCGGCCCTTGCCCGCCACTGCGGCTTTGTGCGCCGCGGTTGCCCGGACTTTCTCGAAGATCCGGGGCACCACCAAAAGGAACGTTGGCCGGAACGAACCCAGGTCCTCCAGCAGTTGGTCGGCGCCGGGGGTGTGCCCCAGGGTGGCCCCGGCGGTAAGGCACACGACCTGCACGGCCCGGGCCAGCACGTGGGCCAACGGCAGGAACATCAGCGTGCGGGCTTGGTCCCTTTGCAGGATTTCGGGCAGGAACGCAACGATGTTCTTGGCCACCAGCGCGAAGTTCCCGTGCGTGATTTCGCATCCCTTGGGCTTGCCAGTGGTGCCCGACGTGTACACCAGGGACGCGAGGTCGTCCAGGCCGGCGCGGCTGCGCTGCCGCTCCAGCTCGGCGTCGCTGACTCCGGCGCCTGCTGCGGCAAGGCTGGCAAGGTCCGGGGCCTCGCCGTCGTAATCCATCCGCACCACGTTGACCAGGCGGTCCCTGAGCGCGGCAGAGCCGGCCAGGACGCCGGCCACGAGCTGGACCGTGTCGTGGTCGCCCGCGAACACGCGGCGGACCCCGGCGTCCTGGATGATCCACTCCACCTGGCTGGCGGATGACGTTTCGTAGATGGGCACGGTGACGCCGCCTGCGAACCAGATGGCAAAGTCCACCAGGGTCCACTCATAGGAGGTGCGGGACATCACGGCCACCGTGTCGCCGGGCTCAAGGCCGCCGGCGATGAGCCCCTTGGCCAGGGCGCTGACGTCCTGGAGGAACTTTTGCGCGGAAACGTCCACCCAGCCGTTCGGGCCTTTGCGCCGGTACAGGGCGTGGGCGGGGTTGGTGGCATGCTGCTCCAGCAGCAGGTCAGTCACGTTGCTGTTGGCATCAAGCTCAACCAGCAGTTCCGTGCTCGCTTCTCTCACAGCAGGTCTCCGTTTCCGCTGCCACGCCGCGGCGGCGGCTCTATCAGGTCTCTGTTGCCATCCTGCCCTAGATCCAGGACGGCATCCACATCCGGACTTTCCAGTCGACGTAGGGGATGACTTCGGCCGTCCAGATCGGGTAGAAGAACGCCGACAGCAGGACGGCAGCGGCAAGGTACAGCGCTACCAGGTACAGGCCGGAGCGGCGCCGCCAGGGCGGGTCGGTGGCGCGGCCCAGCACCAGGCCCAGGCAATACACCAGGGCAAGGATCAGGAACGGCTCAAAGGACACTGCGTAGAAGTAGAACATGGTGCGCTCGGGGTACATGAACCACGGCAGGTATCCTGCGGCCACGCCCGCCAGCACCGCGCCCGCGCGCCAGTCCCGGCGTCCCGCCCACCAGAACAGCAGGACCACCAGCGAGATGGCCGCTGCCCACCAGATCAGGGGGTTTCCCACGGACAGGATGGCGGAGGTGCACTTTTCCACGTCGCAGCCCGGGGTGCCCTGGGGTGGGGACTCATAGAAGAACGACGTCGGCCGTCCCATTACCAGCCAGCTCCAGGGGCTTGCCTGGTACGGGTGCTCGGAGCTCAGGCCCTGATGGAACTTGTACGCTTCCAGGTGGTAGTGGATAAGGGACCTGACGGAGTCGGGGAGCCAACCCCACTCGGTGGAGGGATTGCTCTCCGCCCAGTGGCGGAAGTAGGCGTTGTCGGAGAGGAACCAGCCCGTCCATGTGGCCGAGTAGACAATGCCGGCCACGGGTACCAACCCGCCGAAGGCCGGGATGCCGTCCCGGATGACACCGCCACTGATCCAGCCCCGGATGCCCGCGACACGCCGCGCGTTGAGGTCCCACAGCACCGTGAGGATGCCGAATCCGGCGAGGAAGAAGAGGCCGGACCATTTGGTGCCCACTGCCAGGCCCAGGCAAATTCCGGCGGCGATCCGCCACCAGCGGACGCCAAGCCAGGGCCCGGCCAGCAGGGCCCCGCCCGGCGGTTGGCCGCCGTTCGCGGCAGCAGTTCGCGCCAGCCGTGCTGCCAGCCGGCGCCGGCCGTCGTCCCGGTCCATGAGCAGGGCACCGAACGCTGCAAGGATCCAGAACGTCAGGAAGATGTCCAGCAGCGATGTGCGGGACATCACCAGGTGGTGGCCGTCGACGGCGAGGAGCAGGCCCGCCGCACCCGCCAGCGGAAGCGATCGGAACAGTTTTAAGGCCACCAGCGACACCAGCAGCACCGTGAGTGTCCCCGTGAGCGCCGCGGCGAAGCGCCAGCCGAAGGGATTGTCGGGACCGAAGAGCCACATGCCCGCGGCGATCATCCATTTACCCACCGGGGGATGGACGACGTATTCCGGGGTGTTCAGCAGGACATCGGGGTTGCCGGTATTGAATGAGTCATTGGCCTTGTCCGGCCAGCTCCGCTCATAGCCGCTGATCAGGTAGGAGTACGCATCCTTGACGTAGTACGTCTCGTCGAACACCAATTTGTGCGGCACCTCGAGACGCACGAACCGTAGGACCCCGCCGATGAGCGCCGTCAGGACCGGGACCAGGACGAACCACAGGCGCAGGGACGGCGGGTGGTCGCGCCAGGAAGCATGCGTACCCACGAGCCGTGCCGTCAGGGCCTGGACGGTGAATGCCTCATCCGGCCGGCTGATCCACCGATGGGCCTGTTGCGTGGCGGTTGCCGCGGCTCCGGCGGCGGAGGGCGGCGGGGTGGGTTCACCGGCGCCGGCCGGCCGGGTCGAGGTCTGCGTCACGAGCCCCATGCTACCTTTTGCGGCTGGAAGACCCGGCAGCAGTAGGCTTGACGGGTGGACCCGAACCCCAGCACCCTTCCTGATCCAGGCCCCTCGACGACGGGACGGATCGTCCTTGCCGCCACTCCGATCGGGAATACCGGTGATGCTTCCGCCCGGCTTGTTGAACTGCTGGGCACCGCCGACATCGTGGCGGCAGAAGACACCCGGCGCCTGCACCGCCTGGTCCAGAGCCTGGGCGTCGCAGTGACGGGCCGGGTGATCAGCTACCACGAACACAATGAGGCCACCAGGACGGCGGAGCTCCTTGACCAGGTGCGGGCGGGCAGCACGCTGGTCATGGTGACGGACGCCGGCATGCCGGCCGTCTCGGACCCCGGCTTCCGGCTGGTGGAGGGCGCCATCGCTGCGGGGCTTCCGGTCACTGCCGTCCCGGGTCCCTCCGCGGTCCTCACGGCCTTGGCGCTGTCCGGCCTGCCGACGGACAGGTTCTGCTTTGAAGGGTTCCTCCCGCGCAAGGCGGGCGAACGGGCGTCGCGCCTGGCCGATCTCTCCGCGGAGCGCCGCACCATGGTGTTCTTCGAAGCCCCGCACCGCCTCGAGGCCATGCTCCGCGCCCTGCGCGAGCGTTTCGGTCCGGACCGGCCCATCGCCGTGTGCCGTGAACTGACCAAGACGTACGAGGAAGTGATCCGCGGAACCATCGGTGAACTCCTTCAGTGGGCCGAAGGCAATGAGGTGCGCGGCGAGATCGCGGTGGTACTCGGCGGGGCTCCGGAGCAGGCGGCCGGGAAACCCGAGGACCATGTAGCCGCCGTCAACGAGCTGGTGGCCCAGGGCATCCGGCTCAAGGAGGCAGTGGCTGCGGTTGCCGAGGACGTCCGCGTCAGCAAGCGCGAGCTCTACTCGGCCGTCCTCGCCGCCCGGTAATGCCGGGTCACTGAACTCCGTCCGCAGCTGTGCAGGTGCACAGCATCCAGCCCAAGCGGCAGTGCGCAACGGCGTAGACCGGGGGAGGGGCCCGCAGTAGTCTGGCTGTTAATCAGCCCAATGATCCCGGTCACTCCGGCCGCGGCGCAGGGCTGCCAGAAACCCTACTGACGAGGGAGTCATCGTGACTGTCACTGCACAGCCGGCCGTTACCGCCGAGCGCGAAACCCGGCTTTTGGCCTCCGTTCCGACCGGACTGCTCATCAACGGTGAGTGGCGCGACGCAGCCTCCGGCAAGACGTTCGACGTCGAGGATCCCGCCACCGGGAAGGTGCTGCTGAGCATCGCCGACGCCGGCGCCAAGGATGCCGCCGCAGCCTTGGACGCCGCTGCAGCGGCCCAGGAATCCTGGGCCAAGGTGCCGGCGCGTGAGCGCGGTGAAATCCTCCGCCGCGCTTTCGAACTGGTCACTGAACGGGCCGAGGACTTTGCGCTGCTGATGACCCTGGAAATGGGCAAGCCGCTGGCCGAGGCCCGGGGCGAAGTCACCTACGGTGCCGAGTTCCTGCGCTGGTTCTCCGAGGAAGCCGTCCGGGCGTTCGGCCGGTACTCGGTCTCCCCGGATGGCAAGTCCCGGCTGCTGGTGACCAAGAAGCCGGTGGGCCCGTGCCTGCTGATCACGCCGTGGAACTTCCCGCTGGCGATGGCCACCCGCAAGATCGCTCCCGCTGTGGCCGCCGGCTGCACCATGGTGCTGAAGTCCGCCAACCTGACGCCGCTGACGTCCCAGCTGTTCGCCGCCGTCATGCAGGAAGCCGGCCTGCCCGCCGGGGTCCTGAACCTCATCCCCACCTCCACGGCCGGGGAAACCACGGGGCCCCTGATCAAGGACTCCCGGCTGCGCAAGCTCTCCTTCACCGGCTCCACCGAGGTGGGCCGACGCCTGCTCTCCGACGCTTCCGGCACCGTACTGCGCACCTCCATGGAACTTGGTGGCAACGCCCCGTTCCTGGTCTTCGAGGACGCGGACCTGGACGCTGCGGTGACCGGTGCAATGCTGGCGAAATTGCGCAACATGGGCGAGGCCTGCACTGCGGCGAACCGGTTCATCGTGCACGAGTCCGTGGCCGCCGAATTCGCGGAGAAGTTCGCTGCGAAGATGAAGGACATGACCACGGCCCGCGGCACCGAACCGGAGTCCAAGGTGGGTCCGCTGATCGATGCCAAGAGCCGGGACAAGGTCCACGAGTTGGTCTCTGACGCCGTTGCCTCCGGTGCGACGGCGGTCCTGGGCGGCGCACCGGTTGAGGGCCCGGGCTACTTCTACCAGCCCACCATCCTCTCCGGCGTCTCCGAAGGCACCCGTATCCTCTCGGAGGAAATCTTCGGACCCGTCGCCCCGATCATCACCTTCTCCACCGAGGACGAAGCCGTGCGGCTGGCCAACAACACCGAATACGGGCTGGTGGCGTATGTCTTCACGAAGGACCTCAACCGCGGTATCCGGATGGGTGAGCGGCTCGAGACCGGCATGCTCGGCCTGAACGCAGGCGTCATCTCCAACGCCGCGGCACCGTTCGGTGGCGTCAAGCAGTCCGGCCTGGGCCGTGAAGGCGGGCTCGAAGGCATCGAGGAATACCTCTACACCCAGTACATCGGCATCGCCGACCCCTACGCGGGATAGCTCCGGCGGTTCCATGACCGCCTGTGCCGGCCGGGATTCTTCCCGGCCGGCACTTTTGCGTTCAGCCCCTGCCCGGCCGGCGAACGCCGTCGTCCGCCGGTGCCGCCGGCCGGCCCGCCAACTGTGCCCCGGACTTTCCAGCGGCACTCCTGTGTCGGGAATGCGCGGCCGCATGGAAGACGCTCCGGACGCCGCTGCCGGCGGCCCTGAACGGCAAGCCCAGCAGCAGCCCCAGGCGGCGGATGACCGACGGCGGAAGCCAGGCCGCCCGCAGGCGGCGGGGCAGGGTGGAATTCTGCCGGAGGGAGTCCTCCAGGGCGGCGACCCCGGCCTGGATGTCCTGGCCGGCCGGGTGCCCCCGCTGGCCGTTTGGCGGCACATCGTTATCCGGGCGTCCGTAGCGGTGGTGCTCGAAAGCGGACGTCAGCATGGCCACGGCCTGGTGCGCTTCGCGGTCCAAGCCGCCAGGTTCGCCCAGCAGCGTTTGCCGGAACCTGGCCGCATACGCCCTGGGAGTCTCGCTGGGCGCAGCCAGCACTCCGTAATCGGTGCCAAGGTCCGTCAGTTCGTTCCACGCCAGCGGGACGGCCTGGTCCGGGGACCGCGGGTTCAACCGCCGCGTCCGCGTACCGGAACGGACCAGGTGCGGTGCGGCCGCCAGGAGCAACACGCCCAGCACGGCGGCAGCGCCGAGGAGCCACGGCAGCACCCGGGCCGAATCGCCCTCGCCGCTGCCCGTGCCTCCGGGGACCGGCGACGCGGTGGCGCTCGGGGAGGCGGAGGGCGCGGGGGCGGCGTCGGGGACGAGGCCGTCATTGTTGCCCAGGGTATCCGGGACGGTGGGGGCCGGCGCGTCGGTGGCGTAGTCAGGGACCACGCCCCGCGACGGCGTAGGTTCGAACGGCACCCAGCCCAGGCCCTGGAAGTACAGCTCGGGCCACGCGTGGGCGTCGCGGGCGTCAGCCTCGTATTCCGGAAGCGCACCTTGCCCGGCCACGGCGATGGTCGCCCCGGTCAGCCTGCCCGGGGCGTATCCGACGGCGATCCTGCTGGGGATTCCTTCCAGCCGCGCCATCACAGCCATGGCGGAGGCGTAGTGGATGCAGTATCCGCTCTTTTGCTGGAGGAAATCCGCCAGGACAGAAAGGCCGTTTCCGTCATAGCCACCTTGGACCGGGGACTGGAGCGAATACGTGAACTCGGATGAGCGCAGGTACTTCTGGATGGCCATGGCCTTCTGGTATGGCGTTCCTGCGGCGCCGGCCACCTTATTGGCGGTGGTCTTGACGATGTCCGGGACATTGCCGGGAATCCGGCTGAAGTCGTCAGGGATACCCCGGACAGGTCCGGACGCCTGGGCCAGGATCGCGGCCGAGAGCTTCGGCTGCGTCGACGTCACGACGTACTCCTGGCGCCGGGTGGTGGTGTCGGTGCCCTTAATGCTCAGGGTGGCAGGGTCCCACGTCCATTCGCCGCCGAGGCCCCGGACGGTCTCAGGCGCATACGGGACCGGCAGGTAAGGGCTCGTGAAGGAACCGGTGTCGATGGCGGTAACCAGGCGCACCTGCTCGTCCGCGAAGACTGCGTATCCGGGGTCGATCCGCCCGTCCAGCGGGACCCGGGACGCGGTGCGGTCGTCAGGACCCCACGAGTCGCCGTCGAAGTTGTCCACCGTGACGGAACGGAGGTAGAGCGGGGTGGTGGAATTGGTGGCATAGGTGATCCGTCCGCTGCCGTCCGGTGCGCGGAGGCTGCTGCCCAGCGTGATCATCGGGTTCAGGCCGGTGGTGCCGCCCCACGGGTTGAGCCTGGACCCTTGTGGGAACGTGCCCTGGTCGAAGCCGGGAATGGCCAGCGGCAGCAACAGGGTGGCCACCATGGCCGCGGCCCCGGTCAGCGCTGCGCGCCTGGCCAGGCCGGGGTTGCGGGGCGCGCCGGACTGCAGCCTTCCGTCCGGGGCAAACCGCTGGCTGCAGGCCAGGATCAACAGGTAGCCGGCCGCGGTGGCAGCGAAGCTCCACATGCCCACGCTCTGGGGCTTGATCATGGCGGGAACCACCAGCAGCGCCAGCAGGCCAACCCCGGAGGCGGCGGGCATGCGGAGGGGCACCGCCAGGGCATCGACCAGGATGACGGCCAGGCCAAGCACCGCACATACCACCATGACGATTCCGGCGTTGGGCGCCACGGGCGCCGTCTCCGACAGGACGGTCTCGCTGGCCCGCCGCATCAACCGGTCAAGGTCGGGGAGCGTGGCGCCGGTCGGAAAAACCCACAGGAAACTTGAATTGCGGAAGAAGGTCAGCGTCATGACGGCGGCCAAGGAGATGAACCCGCCTGCCGTGACCAGGAGGGGCTGGGCGCGGACCGTACGCAGGGCTGCGAGGGAAGTGCTGACCACCAGCACGGTGGTCAGCACGGGCCAGAACCAGTTCCAGCCGCGAAGGACGCCGTTCAGCGAGAGGGCCGCCCCGCAGACAGCCACCGAAATCGCCACCGCCATCGCCCACGGGTAAACGCCGGCACGCGCACGCCCGGGAGGCGGTGCAGGCTGGTGGTGGGCTTCATGCCCGGTGCCTGAAGGCCGGGCGGGTGCCAGTGTCATGTGGCTACTCCTGCTCCGCGGCGGACTTCTGACGCCGGTGCCACGGGCACGGCAGGGTCCTCGTCGATCTGCCCCCATATTGCCGCAAGCCCGGCGTGCGGCGTCACTGCGGCAGCGCGCCAGCCGTTCGTCCGGAGTATGTCCAGCACGCCGTGGAAATCGGCCGGCTTCTCGACGGCCAGGAGGGCGTATGCGTTGGTGCCGTACGCTGCAGCCGGAGCCAGCGCCCTCGCCTCCTCGGCACTGATCCTTCCCAGCACGGCGATCAACGGTCCGCGCATTCGGTGTGCGGCCAGCTTGTCCATCAGCTGGTCGTCGAAGGCCGACGGCTCCTGCTCGGCGGCCGGGGTCCTCCCTCCGCCGGCGGCCCGGTGCCGCCTGTTCCGGCCCTGGGCGTCCCGGGCCGGAGTGTCCCGCCGCGGGTGGGACGGTCCGGACAGGTGGATCGCTGCGAGGCTCTCGGCTATGGACTGCAACCCGGAGGTGCCGCTGAACTCTTCGGCCCCGGGCTCGGGGGACGACGGTGAGTGCAGGAAGGCCGGGTTGCCGCCCGCGTCGAGGATGCGGAGGCTGTAATTGCGTTCCGCCAGGTGGGCGCTGACGGACATGGCGGCGATCACCGACCATTCAAAGGTTTCGCTGGTGGCCAGTCCGTGCCCGTTTCGTCCGGGCAGCCCGGGCATCGTTGTCGCGGAGTGGCCGCCAAACGCGCCGGAACGATGGTCCAGGATGATGGTGGCTTCCGGCGTGGTGACGGATTCCTCCTGGCGGACCATCAGTTCCCCGTGCCTCGCGGTGGCGGCCCAGTGGACCCGGCGCATGGGGTCACCGTGCCGGTATTCGCGGGTCATGACGTCGTCATCGCTCGGATTTGCGCGGGTGCGGGTGGCGGTGACGCCGTCGTTGCCCCGCGCCCCGTCCAGGGCCGTGGCTGGCAACACGACGGCGGCCGGCGTCACGGTGAGGACATCGCCGTCGTCAATGGTCTGGCGATGGAGCGAGAGTCCGAACGGGTCGGTGAACTCCGCCGTGACCGGCCCGATCCGGAACAGGCCGCGGTAGCCCGACGTCAGGTGGTATTCGTAGCGGCTGGTTCCGCCCGCTGCGGAACGGGAAGGAAACCGGAAGGCCGGCGCCTGGCCAAAGTGTGGGGGCAGCCGCTCCTCCATGGTCACCTGGCCTGTTCCCGGTCCCGTCCGGCCCACCGCGAGGTGGACGATGGCCGGCGCGGACGTTTCCACCGGCGAGGGGTTGAACTCGC
Organism: Pseudarthrobacter sp. fls2-241-R2A-127; assembly: GCF_030209355.1. GTDB lineage: Bacteria > Actinomycetota > Actinomycetes > Actinomycetales > Micrococcaceae > Arthrobacter. The sequence goes on along the minus strand of NZ_JARVSF010000011.1, from coordinate 110,597 downwards.
GGAACACCCGGAACTTCGGTTTCACCAGCCGGATCCCGGCCAGGGAGACCAGCGGCAGTACCAGCAGCAGCAGCGCCAGTGTCAGCAGGTCCCGGCGCCCCATCACCTGGGCGGCGGCCAGTGCGAACGCCCCGGAGGCAAGCATGCCCCAGCCGCGCCTGGTGAACAGGTGCCGGGGAAGCTTGTCCAGGAGCGCCATGGTCTGCCCTAGCGGTTCCTGCCGCCGGCCGCCGCCGGCCGCGGTGCCTGCCCCGGGGGCGCTTGCGGAACGGGCAGGCGGGAGAGGATTCCCTGCAGGACGCTGTGCGGGGTTTCGCCCGCACCGGCGGCCTTCCGGTCGACAATGATCCGGTGCGCCAACACGGCCTCGGCTACCCCTGCGACGTCGTCCGGGACAACGAAATCCCGTCCGTCCAGCGCGGCCGTGGCCTTGGCCGCACGCAGCAGCTGCAGCATGGAACGGGGGCTGGCCCCCAGCCGGAGCAGGGGGCTTTCCCGGGTGGCGCGGCCCAGGGACACCGTATATTCCTTCACGGCCCCGGATACGTAGACCTGCTGGACGGTGGTGGTCATGGCCGCCACGTCGGATGCCGTCACCACGGGGCTGACGGTGGCCAGCGGCGATACCGCCTGGTGGGTCTCAAGCATTTCGATCTCGGCTTCCTTGTCCGGATAGCCCATGGAGATCCTGGCCATGAAGCGGTCCCGTTGTGCCTCAGGCAGGGGGTACGTCCCTTCCATCTCGATGGGGTTCTGGGTGGCCACCACCATGAAGGGTTCATCAAGCTTGTAGGTGTTGCCGTCCACCGTCACCTGGTGCTCCTCCATGCACTCAAGCAGGGCGGACTGCGTCTTGGCAGAGGCGCGGTTGATCTCATCGCCGATCACGATGTTCGCAAACACGGCACCGGGCCGGAATTCAAAGAGCCGGGAGGCCTGGTTGTAGATGGAAACCCCGGTCACGTCAGAGGGCAAGAGGTCCGGGGTGAACTGGATGCGGTTGACGGTGCAGTCGATGGTCCGGGCGAGTGTCTTGGCCAGGAGGGTCTTTCCGACGCCGGGCACATCCTCCACCAGCAGGTGGCCCTGGGCGAGCAGGACAGTCAGCGCCAGCTTGGCGGCATCCGACTTCCCGTCGATCACCGTGTTGACGGTGGTGAGGATGCGTTGGGCCGCGGAATGGAAGGACTCCGGCTCCATGGCGGCGGGCCGGTGCCCGTTCAGACGGCTGACGGCATCCGTGACGCCGGCCAGGTTCAGGTTCGGTGCGCTCCCATTGTTGGCAGTGCGTCGGTGGGGTTCCATCGGCAACCTTTCAGCCCGGGTTTCACCTGGACGGGACAGCAAGCCTGCCTTCGCCCGTCGGTGGGCGTGCGCGTGTGTTCGTTCCAGATTACTAACACAACTGCCGTGCCTGACAGAGAGTTCCGGCAAATATGCGCCCGCTTTCGGCCGCTAGGCTGGTTGGATGTGCAATCCGCTGACTCCCGCCGCCTACCGGGTCCCTGACACTGGCCCCACGGACCCGGAAGCTTCGCCGCGCAAGCAGTATCCGCCCGCGCCGGAACCCCTGCCTGTACCGGTCATGGACAACCACACCCACCTGGACTTCCCTGATGGAACGGCGCCGGTGGGGATCAAGGCCGCGCTCGACGCGGCGGCAGCGGTGGGGGTCCAGGGGGCGGTCCAGGTGGGCTGTGACCTGGCATCGTCGCGGTTCACGGTGGAAGCCGTGGACCAGGACCATCGGCTCCTGGGGGCCGTGGCCCTGCACCCCAACGATGCTCCGCACTATGCCGCCAGGGGAGAACTGGAGGTCGCCCTCGCCGAGATCGAACGGCTCGCAGCGCATCCGAGGGTCCGCGCGATCGGCGAGACGGGGCTGGACTTCTACCGGACTGAAGGTGAGGGACTGCGGCACCAGGAGCACTCCTTCCGGCGCCACATTGACATCGCCAAGCGACTGGACCTCACCCTCCAAATCCACGACCGGGACGCGCACGACGACGTGGTGCGGGTGTTGCGGGAGGAAGGTGCACCGGACAGGGTGGTATTCCATTGCTTCTCCGGCGACGAGAATCTGGCCAGGACCTGCAACGAAGAGGGCTGGTGGATGTCCTTCGCCGGCACCCTGACCTTCAAGAACGCCGCGAACCTTCGCGCCGCGCTCGCCGTCGCCGACCGCCAACTCATCATGGTGGAAACGGATGCACCGTTCCTGACGCCGCATCCGCACCGGGGGCGGCCAAATGCCAGCTACATGGTCCCGTACACGGTCCGGGCCATGGCAGAATTGACAGGCTCCGACCTCGCCGGCCTGTGTAACGCCATCAGCGAAAATACCGTGCGGGCATACGGATCCTGGGACTAAAATCCCACCCCGTTCCGTAATCGAGGACCATACCTGGTATGCAAAAATGTTGGTCGCTTTATAACGCTACGGTTACAGTGGACAACTATTAGCCGGGGTCGGGGAAGGCCAACGGGTAATTTCGCTCCAACCGCAGCCGCTCCGGGCACGCCAGTGTCCGGCCATCCCGCTGTGGGGAGTGTGGCGGTGCATCGATGCCCGGACGTTCTTTTTGAGCTTGCTCCGGGCATTCCTTTGCGCGATTCCCCGTGCCCGGATAGACCTAGAGTTACGGGCAATCGTGATCAAGTTCTTCACAACGGACGGCAAGTTCAGCTATATCAAGGTTGGCGCCCAACTTCTGGTGCTCTGCGGCCTCGTCGCAGGCCTCGTGGCTTTCGTGGGCAATAACAAAACAATCACGCTCAACGTGGACGGCAAAGCCTCGTCCGTGCAGTCCTTTGGTGGAACAGTGGCGCAGGTGGTCAAGAGTGCCAACCTGGACCTGAAGCCCGGTGACCGCGTATCGCCGTCCCTGGACGCTTCCGTGCAGAACGGCACCGTCATCAACGTCAACCAGGCCAAAGAGGTCAAGGTCAGCCTTGACGGGGCCGAAAAGACGGTCAACACCACCGCCCAGGACGTCGAAGGCCTCGTTACCGAGCTTGGTGTCGCCAGCGCATCGGCTGTCTCCGTGCCCAAGGATGCCACGCTCGCACTGGCCGGTTCATATGTCTCCATTTCCACACCCAAGACCGTCAGCATCGTCGCCGACGGCAAGGTGAACACCGCCACCACCACGGCCGCAACCGTGGGCCAGGTCCTTGCGGATTCCGGTGTCACCCTCGGCGCCAACGACCGCTCCTCCCAGCCGGCCAACGCCAATGTGGTGAACAACATGGTCATCAAGGTCTCCCGGGTGGACACCAGCCAGACCGCCGTTACCAGCGAAGACGTGCCCTTCGACACCGTCACCGCCGAGAGCGCCGACATGCTCAAGGGTGACAAGCAGGTGACCCAGGCTGGGGCGGCCGGGAAGATTGAGCGCACCTTCAAGCTGGTGCTTGTTGACGGCCGGGAAGCATCGCGCACCCTCGTCTCCGAGAACGTCGCCGTCCAGCCGGTCACCGAAAAGGTCACCGTGGGCACCAAGGCCAAGCCCGCCGTCGAAGCCGCCCCCGCTGCAGCACCCGCAGGCGCCAACACCGGTGCAGCCGCGCCGGCCATGATGAACGAAGCCATGTGGGACAAGATCGCCCAGTGTGAGTCCACCGGAAACTGGAGCATCAACAGCGGCAACGGCTACTACGGCGGCCTCCAGTTCGACATCCGCACGTGGATTGGAGCCGGCGGCGGCGCGTACGCCCCGAACGCCAGCCTGGCCACCAAGGCCCAGCAGATCGACATCGCCAACCGTGTCTACGCCCAGCGCGGGCTCTCACCGTGGGGTTGCGGCTGGGCAGCCAGCAGCTGATTCAACGGACAAGCACGACGCCCACAGCGTGGCCGGGCCCGGACAACCGGGCCCGGCCACTGCCGTTAAGCCGACAGGGCGGAGCTGCCGCGCGGGATAGGATACCTAGGTGACTGAACCGATCCCCGCCGTGCCCGCACCATTGTTCGGCGCCTCCGACATCCGCCGGCTGGCAGAGGAAATCGGGATCCGTCCCACCAAAACCCTGGGCCAGAACTTCGTCATCGACGGCAACACCATCAGGCGGATCGTCACTGCCGCCGGAGTGGGGCCGGACGAGACCGTCCTCGAGGTCGGCCCGGGCCTTGGGTCCCTGACCCTGGGGCTGCTCGACGCAGCGGCGGCCGTCGTCGCCGTCGAAATCGATCCCGTCCTGGCCGCGAAGCTTCCGGAAACCGTCAAGGAATGGCGCCCGGCCGCAGCCAACGCGTTCCACCTGGTACACGACGACGCCATGAAGGTCACCGAACTGCCCGTCGAACCCACCGCCCTGGTGGCCAACCTGCCCTACAACGTGGCGGTCCCGGTGGTGTTGCACCTGCTGCAGCATTTCCCCAGCCTGCAGCACGGACTGGTGATGGTGCAGGACGAGGTAGCGGACCGCTTGGCCGCCGGGCCGGGATCCAAGACCTACGGTGTACCGTCCGTCAAGGCCGCCTGGTACAGCCAGATGCGCAAGGCCGGCGTGATCGGCATGAACGTCTTTTGGCCAGCCCCGAAAATCCACTCCGGCCTCGTGGCCTTTACCCGCCGCGAACCGCCGGCCACCACTGCCACCCGCGAACAAGTGTTCGCCGTGGTGGACGCCGCGTTCGCCCAGCGCCGCAAGACCCTGCGGGCCGCCCTCGCCGGCTGGGCAGGCGGCGCCCCGGAAGCCGAACGCTGCCTGGTTGCCGCGGGCGTGGACCCCACCGCCCGGGGCGAGGTCATCGACATCCAGGCCTTCGCCAGGATCGCCGAAGCCAAGGAATCCACGATCGCCGAAGCCAAGGAATCACGGCCGTGAATGCCCCAGCGGGCCGTTTCGCGGCCAGGACCGTCAGGGTCAAAGCTCCGGGCAAGGTCAACGTATCCCTGGCGGTGGGGCCGCTGCGTCCGGACGGCTACCACTCCGTCGCCAGCGTGTACCTCGCGGTATCCCTCTACGAGGAAGTTGCCGCCACCAGCACCGCGACTCCCGGGATCACGCTCAGCCTGAGCCCGGAAAGCACCCTGGACCTCGACGCCGTCGACATCCCCCTGGACAGCAACAACCTGGCCTACAAGGCGGCCGCCATCATGGCGGATGTCTCCGTGCACGCCACCGGCGTGCACCTGGAAATCACCAAGCGCGTCCCGGTCGCCGGTGGCATGGGTGGCGGCTCCGCCGACGCCGCGGCCACGCTCCTGGCCTGCGACGCGCTCTGGAACAGCGGACTGTCCCGGGAAGAGCTGGCACACCTTGCCGCGGAACTGGGAGCGGACGTTCCGTTCTCGCTGCTCGGCGGCACCGCCGTGGGATTGGGTTTGGGTGACAAACTGTCCCCGGCGCTGGCCAAGGCGCAAACCCACTGGGTGCTGGTGTTGGCCGAGTACGGCTTGTCCACCCCGGAGGTGTACCGCACCCTCGACAGTCTTCGGGACGCCGAAGGCGTCACGGCGGACGAACCCACCGGCGTGGATCCGCATATCCTGGCGGCCCTGCGCGGCGGCGACGCCGGATCCCTGAGCCGCGTATTGGTCAACGACCTGCAGCGTGCCTCCATCTCCCTGGCCCCGGCCCTGCGCGATACGCTGGGCATCGGCGAATCCCACGGCGCGATCGCCGGAATCGTGTCCGGTTCCGGCCCCACCGTGGCCTTGCTTGCCGACGATCCCGTGGCGGCCGAGGCACTGGCCGAGGACCTTCGGCACCAGGGCCTGGCAGCCCTCCACGTGCACGGCCCGGTCCCCGGGGCGCGCATCATCTCCGACACGCACCACTAGACCCTTTTAGTTCGGCAGCAGAAAGCAGTTCCTTTTGGCACACCTTCTTGGCGGCGAGAACCTCACAGTCTCCTACGCGACCCGCACCGTCCTGGACGGCATTACCCTGGGCCTTGAGGAAGGCGACCGGATCGGCATGGTGGGCCGGAACGGCGACGGCAAGTCCACGCTGATGCGGCTGCTGGCCCTGCGCTCCACACCGGATTCGGGCCGGGTCACCAAGCGCGGCGACGTCAATGTCGGGTACTTGGACCAGAGCGACGTGCTCGACGGCGACCTGACCGTGGGTGCCGCGATCGTGGGGGACCAGGCGGATTATGAGTGGGCACGCAACCCGCAAATCCGCGAGATCATGGGCGGCCTGGTGTCAGACGTCGACTGGCATGCCAACGTGCACGCCCTCTCCGGCGGGCAGAAGCGCCGGGTGGCCCTGGCCAAGCTGCTCATCGAGGACCACGACGTCATCATGCTCGACGAACCCACCAACCACCTCGACGTCGAAGGCGTCGCCTGGCTTGCCCGGCACCTGAAAACCCGCTGGAGGGCCAACCAGGGCGCCTTCCTGGTGGTCACCCACGACCGCTGGTTCCTCGACGAAGTCTGCAACAAGACCTGGGAAGTGCACGACGGCATCGTGGACCCCTTCGAAGGAGGTTACGCGGCGTATGTCCTGGCCCGTGCCGAGCGCGACCGGATGGCGTCCGTGGTTGAAAGCAAGCGCCAGCAGCTGGTCAAGAAGGAACTGGCATGGCTGCGCCGCGGCGCCCCGGCCCGGACCGCCAAGCCCAAGTTCAGGATCGAGGCCGCCAACGCCCTGATCGCCGATGTCCCTGAGCCGCGCGACTCCATGGCGCTGAACAAAATGGCCACGGCCCGCCAGGGCAAGGACGTCCTGGACCTGGAAAACATCTCCCTGAACTTCCGGGGCGGCGACGCCGGCCGGAAGCTTTTTGACAACATCACCCTCCGCCTCGCCCCGGGGGAGCGGCTGGGGCTGGTGGGCGTCAACGGGGCCGGCAAGACCACCCTCCTGAAGCTGCTCAACGGCGAGATCACGCCCGACGCCGGGAAACTCAAGCGCGGGAAGACCGTGGTCACCGCGGTTCTCACCCAGGAGGTCAAGGAGCTCGACGACGTCGCGGACCTGCGCGTCATCGAGGTCATTGAGAGGGAGAAGCGTTCGTTCAACGTGGGCGGCAGGGAATTCACCGCGGGCCAGCTGGTGGAGCAGCTCGGCTTCACCAACCAGAAGCAGTGGACCCCGGTGAAAGACCTCTCCGGCGGTGAGCGGCGCCGGCTGCAGCTGCTGAGGCTGCTGGTGGGGGAGCCCAACGTCCTGATGCTTGACGAGCCCACCAACGACCTCGACACCGACACCCTCGCCGCCGTGGAGGACGTCCTGGACGGCTGGCCCGGCACCCTGGTGGTGGTCAGCCACGACCGCTACCTGCTCGAACGCGTCACCGACCACCAGATGGCCCTCCTGGGCGACGGGAAGCTCCGCGGCCTGCCCGGCGGCGTGGACCAGTACCTTGAGCTGCGCGAGGCCGCCCTGGCCGGCTCCACCGTGACCGGCGGCGGGAACCCCGTCACCAGCGCCGGTCAGGCGCAGGCCGCCGGTGGTTCCGGCGTTGGTCCCTCGGAGGCCGAGAAGCGTGAAGCCCGCAAGGCCCTCAACAGGATCGAGCGGCAGATCAAGAAGCTGGACCAAGAGGAAAAGAAGCTTCACGACTTGATGCTGAAGACCACCGAGGCCGGCGACTTCGACAAGCTCGCGGACCAGAACAAACAGCTCAAGAACCTCACGGACGAAAAAGACGCCTTGGAAATGGAGTGGCTGGAGGCCTCGGAACTCCTGGGCGACTGACCGCCTGGCCGAGGGACTTACCCTCCAGACTGCAGCTCCGGGTCCTTCTGGAGGCCGGTCAGGCCGTTCCAGGCCAGGTTGACCCGGTGCGCGGCAACGGTTTGCTTGTCCGGCTGGCGGCTGTCCTGCCACCATTGGCCGGTCATGGCCACCATGCCCACCAGCATCTGGGCGTACATGGCGCCGTCCTCACCACTGAAGCCGCGGCGCGAGAACTCATCCGAGAGGATGTGTTCCACGCGGGCGGTCACGTGGGAGAGCAGGGTGGAGAAGGCGCCCTCGGGCTGGGACGGGGGAGCGTCGCGCATGAGGATCCGGAAGCCCTCGGTGCGCTCCTCGATGTAGGTCAGCAGGGCCAGGGCGGCGCGTTCGACGAGGACGCGGGGTTTGGCTTCCTCGGTGAGGGCCGTGTTGATGGAGTCCAGGAGGATGTGGAACTCACACTCCACCACTTGCGTGTACAGCCCTTCCTTGGATCCGAAGTGCTCGTAGATGACCGGCTTGGACACGCCTGCGCTGGCAGCAATCTCCTCGATGGTGGTCCCGTCGAGCCCGCGTACGGCGAAAAGGCCCCGGCCGACGTCGATCAACTGTCGGCGACGCTGCAGGCCGGTCATCCGCATCCGCGGCAGGTTGTTGCTCACATTCCCATCATGCCGCACCGGCCGCGGGCCTGATTCCGCCCGGCCGGCAGGGCAGAACCGGCCGGTGTCGCGCGGTGCCCTGAACCCGTGGCAAAATAGGGACTTGTGCCCGGGCCTTGAGTCCTCCGGCACGGTCCGCTCTGGTGTAACGGCAGCACCCCGGCCTTTGGAGCCGTGGAGTATAGGTTCGAATCCTATGGGCGGAACTGCTGTGCGAGGAGCGTTCAGTAGGAGGCACCCGGTGCCGGGCGGACATGGCCGCCGGACACCGCAAAGCGCCAGCACAACCTAGCAAGGAGAGCCCGTACGTGATCCCCGAGAATGCCGGCCCGGCCGCTGTAATCGTTCTGGCAGCAGGCGCCGGTACCCGGATGAAATCGCGTACCCCCAAGATCCTCCACGAAATCGGCGGCCTGTCCATGGTGGGCCACGCCCTCCGGGCGGCCCGCAGCATCAACCCCCAGCGGCTTGCCATCGTGGTGCGCCACGAACGGGACCTGGTGGCCGGTCATGTAGCGGCACTGGATCCTGAGGCCGTCATCGTGGACCAGGACGACGTGCCGGGCACGGGCCGGGCCGTGGAGGCCGCGCTTGAGGCGCTCCACGCGGAAAAGGACCTGGCCGGTACGGTGGTGGTCACCTACGGCGATGTGCCCCTGCTGTCGGGTGACCTGCTGACCGAACTGGTTGCCACCCACGAACGCGATGGCAACGCCGTCACCGTCCTCACCGCGATCCTGGACGACGCCACCGGCTACGGCCGCATCCTTCGGGGCGAGGATGGCTCCGTCACCGGGATCCGCGAGCACAAGGATTCGTCCGAGGCAGAGCGGCTGATCCGCGAAGTCAACTCCGGCATCTACGCCTTCGACGCCGCTGTGCTCCGCGACGCCCTCGGCAAGGTCACCACCGACAACGCGCAGGGCGAAAAATACCTCACCGACGTCCTGTTCCTGGCACGTGCCGCGGGAGGCCGGGTTGCCGCCGTCGTCACCGCCGACCGCTGGCAGGTGGAAGGCGCGAACGACCGCGTCCAGCTGGCCGCCCTCGGCGCCGAACTGAACCGCCGCACCGTCGAAGCCTGGATGCGCGCAGGCGTCACGGTGGTGGACCCGGCCACGACGTGGATCGACGCGTCCGTCACGCTGGACGAGGACGTCCGGCTGCTGCCCAACACGCAGCTTCACGGCGCCACCACCGTGGCGAGGGACGCCGTCGTCGGCCCCGACACCACCCTGACCGATGTCACGGTCGGCGAGGCCGCAACGGTGGTCCGCACCCACGGCTCCGGAGCCGTGATCGGCGCCCACGCCGGCGTCGGCCCCTTCACCTACCTGCGGCCGGGCACCGTCCTGGGCGAGCAGGGCAAGATCGGCGCCTTCTACGAAACCAAGAACGTCACCATCGGCCGGGGATCGAAGTTGTCGCACCTGGGCTACGCGGGCGACGCCGAAATCGGCGAAGACACCAACATCGGCTGTGGAAACATCACGGCAAACTACGACGGCGAGAAGAAGCACCGCACGATCATCGGCTCGGGCGTGCGTACAGGCTCCAACACCGTCTTCGTGGCGCCGGTCACCGTGGGGGACGGTGCCTACAGCGGCGCCGGCGCGGTGATCCGCAAGGACGTACCGGCCGGCGCACTTGCAGTGAGCGTCGCCGCACAGCGCAACGCCGAAGGCTGGGTCCCCGCGAACCGTCCGGGAACCCGCTCCGCCGAACTGGCCCAGGCGGCCACCCCAAAATCCTCCAGTACCCCGGCATCTACAGAAGAGGGCAAGTAACAATGAGCGAAATTACGGCGCACGGCGAAAAGAAGCTGGTGCTCGCCACCGGGCGGGCCCATCCGGAGCTGGCCCGGGAAATCGCCAAGGAACTCGGCACTGACCTGCTGCCCGTAGATGCCTACGACTTCGCGAACGGCGAAATCTACGTCCGCGCGGGTGAAAGCGTCCGCGGCACCGACGCCTTCGTGATCCAGGCCCACCCTGCACCGCTGAACAACCACCTGATGGAACAGCTGATCATGATCGATTCGCTGAAGCGGGCCTCCGCCAAGCGCATCACCGTGGTCTCCCCGTTCTACCCCTACGCACGGCAGGACAAGAAGGGCCGCGGCCGCGAGCCCATCTCCGCCCGCCTGGTGGCAGACCTCTACAAGACCGCCGGCGCGGACCGTATCATGAGCGTTGACCTGCACACCTCCCAGATCCAGGGCTTCTTCGACGGTCCCGTGGACCACCTGATGGCCATCCCGCTGCTCGCCGACTACATCCGCACCCGGGTGGACGCCGAAAACATCACCGTTGTCTCCCCGGACACCGGTCGCGTCCGGGTGGCCGAGCAGTGGGCCGAACGCCTGGGCGGCGCGCCGCTGGCCTTCGTGCACAAGAGCCGGGACCTCACTGTCCCCAACCAGGCTGTCTCCAAGACGGTTGTGGGCCAGATCGAAGGCCGGACCTGCGTGCTGATCGATGACATGATCGACACCGGCGGAACCATCTCAGGCGCTGTGAATGTGCTGAAGAACGCGGGGGCCAAGGACGTCATCATAGCGGCAACTCACGCCGTCTTCTCCGAGCCGGCCGCCCGGCGCCTCTCCGAGTCCGGTGCCCGCGAAGTGGTGGTTACCAACACCCTGCCACTCACCGCTTCCCAGCGCTTCCCGCAGCTGACCGTGCTGTCCATTGCGCCGCTGATCGCCCGCGCCATCCGCGAAGTGTTCGACGACGGTTCGGTCACCAGCCTCTTCGACGGCAAGGCGTAGCAACCGCAGGCTGGGCCTGCCGAAACCCCACCTTGCGGTTTCGGCAGGCCCAGCGCTGTTTCAAGGAAACCCGCCCGGCGCTGGTAGGATTGACCCCGATACCTTGGCGAGGGAGAGTAACGTCTCCGTTATCGACTGGGTCTGCTTGTCCCTTGTTATGGGGGACGCCTTCTTGAAGGGCCGCTTACCGGCCGCCCGGCGTTGAAGGTCACACCAGACCTCCGCCCTTGCTGAACACCGTTTCGTCTTCAAGGAGATTTCCATGTCTGAGCAGAAGCTCGCAGCAGAACTGCGCACCGAATTCGGCAAGGGCTATGCCCGCCGCGCACGGATGGCCAACCTGATCCCCGCCGTCATCTACGGCCACGGCGCAGAGCCCATCCACATCACCCTCCCGGCAAAGGCCACCACCCTGGCTGTCCGCACCGCCAACGCCCTGCTGTCCCTGGACATCAACGGTGAAGGCCACCTGGCCCTGGTCAAGGACATCCAGCGCGACCCCGTAAAGCAGATCATCGAGCACATCGACCTCCTGACCGTCCGCAAGGGCGAGAAGGTCACCGTTGACGTTCCCGTGCACGTCGAGGGCGAATCCGCTCCCGGTACCGTCCACAACCTGGAACTGACGGTTGTGTCCCTCGAGGCCGAGGCAACCCACCTGCCCGAGTCCGTCGTCGTCGACATCGAAGGCCGCGGCGCCGGTGAGCACATCCACGGCTCCGACCTGGTCCTGCCGAAGGGCACCGTCCTGCTGACCGACGCCGAGGCACTGGTCGTCAACATCTCCGAGGCCGTCGAAATCGCCGTTGAAGAAGAAACCGAAGGTGCTTCCGAAGGGGCAGCCGAGGAATCTTCCGAGGCAGCGGAAGAAGCAGCCGCAGAGTAAGTACTCCGCACTTCCTGACAGTGGCCGGACCCCGCACGGGGCCGGCCACTGTCGTGTCCGCAGGGCGCCGTTACCGCGCCCACCGCCCCCATAGGATTGATCCATGACTGATACCTGGCTGATCATCGGCCTCGGCAACCCCGGGGCGCAGTACCAAGGCAACAGGCACAACGTTGGCCAGATGGTCCTTGATGAACTCGCCTCCCGGATTGGCGCAGGCTTCAAGACCCATAAAACCCGGGCCCAGGTCCTTGAGGGACGCCTGGGAATCGGCGGTCCGCGGGTGGTTCTTGCCAAGCCGATGACGTACATGAACGTCTCCGGCGGCCCGGTCTCTGCCCTCGCCAACTTCTACGGGATCGCCCCGGACCACGTAGTGGCCGTCCACGATGAGATCGACATCCCTTTCAACACGGTGAAACTCAAGCTTGGCGGCGGCGAAGGCGGCCACAACGGCCTGCGCGATATTTCCAAGGCCCTTGCCACCAAGGACTACCTCCGGGTCCGGGTTGGAGTGGGCCGGCCCCCGGGCCGGATGGACACTGCAGACTACGTCCTGCGGGATTTTGGCACCGCAGAACGGAAGGAATTGCCCTTCCTGCTCGATGACTCGGCGGATGCCGTTGAGTCCTTGCTCCGGGAAGGGCTCAGCGCCGCACAGCAGAAGTTCCACCCCGCCAAGTCCGGATCACGCCAGGCAGAATCGTAAAAGTTCCGTTGTGCCCTGTTTCCTTGTCAGTGGCAAGGGGTACTCTTCTTCCTATGCGGGGGAGCAATGGGGCTACATCCCGCTATTGCAGGATGTAGGGGACAAATTCATGTCAATCGAGCCACTCAGCTGGGGACGTGGGTCAACACCTCAGGGTGATGGGCTGGCCACGGGATCCTCCGCCGTGCCGGAGGGCCGCCAATGGTCCGTGCCGGCACGAAGTGCCCACTTTGACGCCGTCCGCACAGCCTTGACCAGCGAACACTCCTTCGGTGCGGTGATCACTGGCGCCCGCGGAGTGGGGAAATCCTCCCTCGCCAGGGCAGCGGTGGCCGACCTGGGCCCGGACATCTGGTCGCTCCAGCTCCGGAGCGCACCCTCCGGCTCCAACACCCCGTATGGCTGCCTTTCCTTCCTGCTTGCCCGGTTGCCACAGGCCTACATGGGTTCACCCACGGCCATCCTGCGCGGGATCACCTCCCTGATCCGCAGCGACGCCGCCGGCAGGCCGTGCATCATCACGCTGGACACCTCCGGCACCATCGACGACATGAGCGCCGGCGTGCTGTTGAACGTCTTGTTGACCGGCACGGCCCGGATCATCGCCGTCGCCCCCAAAGCCAGCGACCTCCCGGCGGATTTCCACTGGCTCCTCACGGACCGCAAGCTCACCGAGGTCCGGCTCAGCAACCTCAACGAACTGCAGACCCGGCAGGTCCTGCTGTCCTTGCTGGGGCACCGCGTCTCATCGTCCCTGGTCACCACCTACCACCAGATGGTGGGCGGCAACCCCCTGCTGCTCAAGGCCCTGGTCACCGAGCAACAGCTCTCCGGAAACCTGGTGCTGTCCGAATCGGTCTGGACGCTCCGGGACAAAGTGGTGCTCGACGGCGCCGCGAGCCTGGACGACATCGTCAGGTCCCGCTGGACCCGGGAAACACCGGAAACCCGCGAAGTCATTGAAATGTTGTCCTGTGCGCGCCGCGTGGAACTGTCCAGGCTGACCGCCATCTACGGCGCCGACGTTGTGGCGGACATGGAGGACGCCGGACTGCTGGAGATCGACGACTCCGAGCACCGCTGGGTGTCGCTGCGGGAGAAGTACATCGGCGATGTCGTCAGGACCTGGCTGAGCATTTCCCGGCGCCGGGAGCTCCGCAGCGTGCTGCTGGGCGGCACAGAGCCCGACCCCGCGGCCATGACCGTCGAAGAACTGATGTCCTTTGCCGCCTGGACCCATGAATGCGAGGCGGAACTCAGCCCGGCGCTCGCGCTGGCGGCCGCCCAGGCCGCGGTCCAGCTCTTCGACCCCCGGTTTGCGCTGACCTATGCCGAGATGCTCCAGCGGACGGATTCCCAATGGGCGTCCGCGCAGCGGCAAAAAGCCGCCGCGTACCTGCAGCTGGACATGGCGGTCCAGGCCCTGTCCGCCCTTGAGGACATCACCCAACCTGAACTTGAGGCCCTTGACCTCGACGAGTACGCCCAGGTGGTGGCCGCCAAGGCGAGGGTCATGCTCTGCCTTCCGGAGCGGGCCGGCGACGTGGAGGAGCTCTTCGCTTCCGCCCGCGAACGCCTGGACGCGGTGGGGGACCACTCAGCCTGGCCTGCGCCGGCCGCGGTGGCCGCCAACCGCATCTCGCTGAGCGAATTCGAGTACCAGGCGCACGCGGGCAGGTACACCGCCATGATCCCGGCACTTGAGCGGGCGGTGGACCCCGCCGCCAACCCTGACACCGGGTACCGGCTCCAGTGCGCGATCATCCTGATGAGCTCCCTGGCCATGACGGGCCGGGAAATGGACGCCCTCGGACTCGTGCGCCAGGTCGGCGGCCAAATCAGCGATGCCTCGCACATTGTGGGTCTCCGGGAGCGGTATACCCGGGAGGCCTACTTCGTCCTGCTGATGGCCGGCCAGTGGCGGCGCTGCATCGACCTCATGGCCCCGTTCAGCGTCGGCCAGCCCTTCCGGCTTCCTTACCGCAGCGCGGCCACGGAAATCGCGGCCGGGATCGCCTTCGTATTTTCCGGCCGCGGCGAAGCCGCCCTGGAACCCCTGATTTCGGCCGCTGCGCAGCTGGAGCTGCAACCGGTCCAGGGTGCGCTGCGCACCGCCTACGCCGCCACGGCCCTGGCCTACGCCCAGATCGGGAACGCAGCGCTGTCCCGCAAGTACCTGACGAAGCTCCAGCGTATGCCCGGCAGGTCGGGGTTTGCCGTGGAGAGCATCATCGAGTTCTGTACGCTGGTTGCCGGACGGTGGCTTGGCGACTCCGACGCCGTGACAAGCCTCAAGCAGGGGGCCCGTGCGAACGTCGAAGCCGGCCGTTACACCATCGCCGGCATCTACCTGCTGGCGGCCACGGTGAATGGCAGCGATGCCGATTTCCGCTTCCTGGAAGAGATCGCGGGCCAGCGGCAGGGCCCCTTGGCCGAAGTCTCACGTCTGATAGCCGTGGGAAGCCGGACAAAGGATGCCAAAGCACTCCTCGCCGGCGGCGAGCTGGCAGCCACCCTGGAACTCGACGCCGTCGAAGCCCGCTGCATGGCACTGGCGGTGGACTTTGCCCGCCAGGACGGGGACGCCCTTTCGGCCCGGACCGCACAAGCACGGCTGGATATCCTGGCCGCCACCGTAGCCAACCTCCCCATCGTCCCCAGCAGCGGGAGTCCGCTGTTGACCAGCCGCGAGCGGCAGATCGCGCGGATGGCCGGCCGGGGTGCCTCAAACCGCGACATCGCCCTGGAAATGGGTGTCTCTGTCCGCACCGTCGAAGGTCACCTGTACCAGGTGTTCACCAAGCTGGGCGTAACTTCAAGGGGTGATCTGACTGGACTCGTCTAATGGCCACAAACCCACATCTGCGCATCGGCTCCTGACCGGGCGGCGGGAGCCCGTGGACCGGATCTGCAACCTGGTCCGCAATGGCACCAACCATGCTGTCTTCATCATGGCCGGCCCGGGGATTGGAAAATCGGCGGTGACCGACGCCGTGACCGAGCGGCTCGCCGGGCATCTTAACGTGGTGCGCGTCCATGCCAGTTCAGCCCTTTCCGGGGTGCCGTTCGGGGTCCTGACCCCGTATACGGGCGAACTCACGGCCGAGGAGTCGGTCTCGCCGGTCGCCGTGCTGCGCTCGATGTGGTCGTACTTTGAAAAGCTGAAAACCGGCAACGGCTCGGCAGTCCTGCTTGCGGTGGACGACGCCCATCACCTGGATGAGGCCTCGGCAGGGGTGCTGGCTGAGCTGATCTCGGCGGGATGGGCAACCGTGCTGGCGGCCGCCCGGCCCCGGCCCGGCCTCCCTCAGCCGCTGGAGCAGCTCTGGTACGACGGACTTGCCGAGCGCGTGGATCTCCGGCCCCTGAACCGGGAACAGATCGAGGAAGTCCTGGCCCACGTCCTGGATGGGACCATTCCAGCTGCCACCGTGGACGCCATCTGGAGCGCTTCGAGTGGAAATCCCCGAATCCTCGATGCCTTGCTGCATGACGCCGCAGAGGCCGGCGTACTGGCCAAACGCAACGGAATCTGGATGCTGCTCGGCGATCTCCCGGCTGACGGGCCCCGGCTTGCAGCGGTGGTCGCCAAGGACCATCTGCGCCGCGGACCCGAGGAACAGGAAGCCCTGAAGCTCATTGCCTTGGCCGGCCCGGTGGGCCGCAAAGTCATCGAGGACATCAGTGGGGCTGCGGTGGTCCGTTCCCTGCTGGACCAGCAGATGATTGTCGAGACCCCCGGGGTTCCCTCGGAACTGTACCTCTGGAACGCGCTGTTCGCCGGCGCCATCAGGGACACGGTATCGGTCTCCCGCAGCCTCCAGCTGTTGGAGAAGGTCAAGGCGCACCAGGACCCCGGATTGTTGCAGGGGGAAGGCCGGCTCCGCTCAGTGGAGTGGGCGCTGGAGTGTGGCCTCCGGGTCAGCGACGACGAGATGCTGGCCGCCGCAAGAGTGGCATTGCTGAGGTACCGCAACCACAGTGCACGGTCCATCGCGGCCAGGATCCGGAACCCCGCCCTGATTCCCATGGCCCAGGCCATTCAGGCCCGGGCCCTCTACAACGAAGGCTCCTACCAGGACGCCGCGGCGCTCCTGGACGAATGCTGGCTCCCGCTGGCCGCGGACCCGCAGGGGCCGGCAACCCTGTTGCTCCGTGTATCGGCCCACCAGGCCAATGGCCGGCTGCTGGCGGATGTTGCGGAGGACGTGGAACGGGCCTGTCCGCAATCCGGCCAGGATGGAACGTGGCCGGCGGAGCTGCTGCGGCTCCTGCAGCTCGGCGCCGACGTCAACTTCCAAGCACTCGGCGACGAGGTCGGCAGGATCCGGAAACTTAACGCGGCGGGCTCCGGGGGAGAGCCGCTGCGTGCCTTGGCAGAGGCACTCCTGGCGCATGCCCTGGCTGCTGCAGGGCGTCCTGTCCAGGGGTTGGACGCTGCCATGTTGGCGGCATCGGAGCTTCCTCCGCTGGAAGGCAGCCTTTTCTTCTTTCCTGAGTTCGTGCTGGGCCGGCTGGTGTCCGACTACCTGGCCATGGGCGAATGGGAATCGGCTGAGCGGGAACTGAACAGCTACGCGGCCGGCCACGGCGCGAGTGCGGATACCTTTGACGGGAGCCTGAACGTACTCCGCGGCTACTCCCTGCTTCGGCAGGGCCGAATGGAACGGGCCTACCAGGTGTTGCTGCCCGCAGTGGAGGCCCTGAGGCTCAACGATCCGTTGCAGCTGTACCGCTTTGGCACGGCCCTGGGCTATTACGTGGCCGCGAGGCTCGGCGACGCCGAACAGGCGAGACGGCTGGAACAGGATCAAAAGGACGCCTCCGCCTGCAGCCCCGCCCACGACCTCCTGGCCGAGGCGTACGTGGCAGCGGCGGCGGAATACACGGCCCGTGACGGCAAGGGGCTGGCTGCGCTGCAGACGCTGATGACGACGACGGAGGCGGCCGCGAGGGGCGGCAACCTCCTGGAAGTCCTGGCCATGTGCTGGGACCTGGGGGATCCCTCGGTGATTCCCATGGTCCAGACGGTTGCCCGGGGCGTGGAAGGCCGCTGGGCGGAAGCTCTCCTGACCTTGGCCGAGGCGTGGGAAAACGCTGACGGCGACGCCCTGATGGCAACGGCTGCCTCGCTGGAGGAAGCAGCCTTTGTCAACCTGGCCCGGGAGGCCTACGCCCGTGCCAGTACCGTGCTGGAACAGACCGGCGAACGCCGCCGGTCCCGGCAGGCGGTGGCCCAGCGGGAAAAGTGCGACCACGAACTTGGTGAACGCTTCCGTGAGGGACGCTTCATCGCCGCCGCACCCGCGGTCCATCTCACCCGCCGTGAGCAGGACATCGTCGAGCTGGCCGTCCAGGGACTGACCGACCGGGAGATCGCCCAACGCCTCATGGTGTCGGTGCGCACGGTGGAAGGCCACCTGTACCGCACTTACGTCAAGCTGGGCGTCCGCAGCCGCGATGAGCTGGAGACAGCCCTGCCCAAGTAGTCCCGGCTGCGCCGTGGCGTGTGCCGTGGCTGTTACGTGCCCCGGGCCCTGGCCCTGGGTTGAGGCTCCCCGGGCTCACTGCCGCGTCCCCTGGCGTGTACCTGCCCCGGGCCCGGTAGTGCACCCCCAAGGAATCGAGTACACCCTACTCGTGTACCGGAGGGCACTACCGGATTTACTTAAAGAGGCAAAGCAAAGCGGCAGGCTGGAAGCCGCGGAGCAGCCGATCAGGACATTGAGGCCCCTCACATTTCCGGTCCCCACGGACCGGGCACAGACGGGGCCGGCGACGTCAGAGTCTTCTGAGACCGAGACTCTCCCCCCAGCCGTCGCCGGCCCTCTGCTCCCTCGGCTGAAGCCCGGGGCAGCGGTGGCGGCTGCCCCTCCGGGCGGCCGCCACAGCCGTGTTGTGGGACAATTGGGTGTCAGACATTGGCAGCCCAAGGAGTTCGTTTTGGCCGTAGTATCAACGCCAGCCACACTGGAACGCGCCCTCCCGGTCATGGACAACGCAGAAGTGCTGCGCATCCGCAACGACTTCCCCGTGCTGAACCAACTGGTCAACGGGCAGCCATTGGTGTACCTGGACTCCGGCGCCACCTCCCAGAACCCGGTCAGCGTCATCGAAGCCGAACAGGAGTTCTACGAGCAGCGCAACGCCGCCGTGCACCGCGGCGCACACCATCTTGCGGTGGAGGCCACCGAAGCCTTCGAGGATGCCAGGCAAACCATGGCCGACTTCATCGGTGCCGGCTATGAAGAGACCATCTGGACCTCGAACGCTACCGAGGGGCTGAACCTCATCTCGTACGCGTTGTCCAACGCCGGCCTCTGGGCCGCCCAAGGCCGCGGCGACCAGGGCCTGCGGGAACTGGCGCTCGGGCCCGGGGACCAGATCGTGGTGACGGAGATGGAGCACCACGCCAACCTGATTCCGTGGCAGGAACTGGCTTTCCGTACCGGGGCGACGCTCCGCCATATTCCCATCGATGACGACGGCAACCTGCGGATGGACGCCGCAGCCGAGGTTATCGGGAGCCGGACCAAGGTACTTGCCTTCACGCATGCTTCCAACGTCCTGGGCATCATCAACCCGGTGCAGGAGCTGACGGCCCTGGGCCGTGCCGCCGGGGCCCTGGTGGTCCTGGACGCCTGCCAGTCAGCCCCGCACCTGCCGTTGAACGTCAAGGATCTCGACGTGGACTTCGCGGTGCTCTCCGGCCACAAGATGCTGGCCCCCACGGGCATTGGTGTGCTGTACGGCCGTCAGGAACTCCTGGACATCCTGCCGCCGTTCCTGACGGGCGGATCCATGATCACCACTGTCACCATGGAGCGGGCCGAATACCTTCCCGCACCACAACGCTTCGAAGCCGGCACCCAGCGGATCTCCCAGGCCGTAGCGTTGGCCGCCGCAGCCAACTACCTCACCGAAACCGGGCTGGATCGGATCCATACGTGGGAATCCGGACTCGGCCAGCGCATGGTGGTGGGCCTGGATGCCATTCCCGGCGTCAGGGTCCTGGGCCCGGCGGCCGGAAAGGAACGGATCGGCCTGGCCGCTTTCGACGTCGACGGCGTCCACGCCCACGACGTCGGGCAGTTCCTGGACTCCCGCGGAATCGCCGTGCGCGTCGGGCACCACTGCGCCCAGCCGCTGCACCGGCGGCTTGGGCTGACCGCCACCACCCGCGCCAGCGCCTACCTGTACAACACCACCGATGACGTGGACCGCTTCCTTGAAGCCGTAGCCGGCGTTCGGGCCTACTTCCGCGCCTAGCGGAGAACACGAAGGGTGCCACCATGAGCCTCGACCAGCTGTACCAGCAGATCATCCTGGACCACTCCAAGGCCCGCCACGGCAGTGGGCTTTCCGTTACCGCTGCCCCGGCCGACGCGGCAACGGGCCAGTCGCACCAGCTCAACCCGGTGTGCGGTGACGAAGTCACCCTCCGGCTGGCGGTGCAGGACGGGAAAGTGGCCCAGGTGGCGTGGGACGGAGCCGGCTGCTCCATTTCCATGGCCTCGGCGTCGGTCCTCTCCGAACTCGCCCCGGGACTGACCGTTGCCGAGCTCCACCAGGTGATCGAGAGCTTCCGTGAGGTGCTCCGCTCGCGCGGCAAGGTCCAGGCCGACCCCGAACTATTGGGTGACGCCGCGGCGTTTGAAGGGGTTGCCCGCTACGCGGCCCGGGTCAAGTGCGCCATGATTTCCTGGGTGGCCGCGGAGGACGCCCTGAACCAGGCGGCCTGACCGGGAAGCCAGGCTAAACGCAAAAACAGCCCGGATCCTGCCTCCAACAGGAGGAAGATCCGGGCTGTTTTTCGTGCGAGGAGGGCCGACTCAGCCCAGCAGCCCCAGGACGCCGATGACGGCGGTGGCGAGTCCCAGCACCATGGAGATGCTGACCAGCACCACGTGCACGGTGAGGAACCTGGTGGCCTTGCCCGCGTTGTCGCGGGCCCGGGGATCGTTCATGACCCGGCGCAGGAACTGCGGCCAGACCACCAGCGACCAGACGCCGGCGATAATCAGGACCAGCGCAGCGAAAACGGGAAGCGCCATGTGCTAGTGGCTTTCCAGCCAGGCCTGCGCCTGCGTGGCCTGCAGGTTCAGTGCCTTGGCCACCATGGGCTCCGCGGCGTCGGCGATTTTTCCGCCCAGGAACGGCACGGAGGACTTCACTGCGCCCTCAAGTTCCACCCGGGTTCCGCCGGCGTCGGCCACCAGCCGCTGCACGGCCGTGACGTCCACCGGGGCGCCGGCGATCTTCAGTGAGATGTTGCTCTGGCGGGAACCGTCAGCGGCGGGGGCGTCCCAGTTTTCCACCTGGGTCACCTTGAGGTTCTCGCCGACGAACTTGCGGGCGATCTCGGGCAGCCGGGTGGTGGGAAGGGTCCGCACCGAGGTGGCGCTGAAGGCGCCGGCGGTGTCGCCGTCGACGGTGAAAGACTCCAGTTCCCCGCCCACCAGCCGGCTGACGTGGCGCTGGAAATCCTCGTTCACCAGCACAGCGGCAACGCTGTCAACGGAGTGCGGAATGGTGGTGGTTGCGCTCAGCGCCATGGGTCCTCCTGGGACGTCGGGAAAGGATTTACGCCTCCAACATCCTACGGGGTCACCTGTTCGCGCTCCGCATCGGCCAGCTTTTGGGCTGCCGCGGTGATGTTCCGGGCCATGGCCGGGAAGATCACGCTGTGGAAGGGAAGAACGGCCAGCCAGTAGAGCCGTCCACTCAGGCCTTTCGGGAAGAAAATGGCCCGCTGCCGGTAGCGGCTGCCGCCCCCGTCGGGCTCCACGGAGAGCTCCAGCCAGGCGCGGCCGGGCGCGCGCATTTCAGCCCGCAGCCGGAGCAGCCGGCCGCGGTCGATCCGTTCCACCCGCCACCAGTCCACCACTTCACCAACGGCAAGGGTGTGCGGGTCGCGGCGGCCGCGCAGCAGACCGGCGCCGCCGGTCAGCTTGTCCAGCCAGCCCCGCACCTGCCAGGCCAAGGGCAGCGAGTACCAGCCGTTGCGGCCGCCGATGCCCTCGATAATGGTCCAGACATGGGCCGGGTCCACGTCTCCGTGGAACGTCCGCTCGTCGATATACACCTTGTGACCGGCCCACTCCGGGTCGCTGGGCAGCGGGTCGGAATCCGCGCCGGCATTCGCCCACGTGGTCTCCACCTGGCCGTCCCGTTCCTTGCCCAGCGCCAGGGCCACGGCGGTGCGGTACGGGGTCAGGCCGCCGTCGGGCTGTGGAATGAACTGGTCGATGTCGTGCTCATTGGACACCGCGTCGTGCTGCAGCGACTGGACCAGGGGGACGGCCATGGACCAGGGAATGGGTGTTGTCAGGGCCACCCATATGCCTGCCAGTTTGGGCGCCGGCACGGGCAGCGCCAGCACCACCCGGTAGGGCAGGCCGGCCTCGGCAGAGTATTCCTGCATCATCCTGGCGTAGGTCAGGACCTGCCGGCACCCGATGTCGAAGGTCCGGTTGATGGGGCCCTCCAAGGACGCCGCAGCCACCAGGTAGTAGAGCACATCACGGACGGCGATGGCCTCGATCCGGTTCCGCACCCAGCTTGGCGCCGGCATGAGGGGCAGGGTCTCGGACAGGTGGCGGATCATCTCGAATGAGGCGGAGCCGGAACCGATCACCACGCCCGCCTGGTACACGACCGAATCCACCGGACTGTCCAGGAAAACCTGGCCCACAGCCTCGCGTGAACGCATGTGCGTGGAAAGCTCCACGCCCTTCGGATGCAGCCCGCCCAGGTAGACGATCCGGCTGACTCCGGCGGCTGCGGCAGCATCCGCCGCCGTCCGGGCCATGGCCTGTTCCTTCGCCTCGAATCCTGCGCCGGCGGCCATGGAGTGCACCAGGTAGTAGAACACGTCGACGCCGGCAAGGGCTTCGCGGAGGGCGGCGCCGTCGTCCAGGCTGCTTTCCACCACGTCCACCCGGGCTCGCCAGGGCACGCCGGCGATCTTGTCGGGGGAGCGGACCAGGACCTTGACCGTGTGGCCTGCTTCCAGCAGCTTTGGGACCAGCCGGCCGCCGATGTAGCCGGTGGCACCGGTGACAAGGACGGTCTTTGGTGCTGGCCGGGCAGTCATTTCGCTCATACTCGCTCCTGTTCGTCCCCTGTGATTCGGAGCGGAGTCCTGTCCGGACGGCCGCTCCGACGCCGAATGCGATGGCAGTGCCAGCCTAGGCCCGCTGTCGCCGCTCTGCCATGTCGGTCCCGCGCGGTAGGCTGGAAGTCCCCGGGATTCGCAGCGAATTTCGGGTTTTCGCGTTGCCTGCGATCTTCATGAACACCACAGGAGCTTCTGCCATGAGTCTTTCCGGCCAGTCCGCCGCCGGCACGTCCAGCACCGGTAAAACCCGCGCCGGCAGCTCCGGCGCGGTCCCCACGCTGGATGGCCTGCGCCGTGCCCTGGAACCGGACCGCACCTTCGGCCGGGTCCGGGCCGAGGCCGCACGCGGCTTCGAGGTCCGCGGTCAGGACTACCAGATCAGTGCTCCTGCCGGCCTGCGGCCCGTACTGCTGGCGGAGATGGCAGACGGCCTGGCCGCATCCGCAGACGGCGGCGACCCGGGGGTGGTGCTTGCCGTGACGGCCACCGGCCGGGAAGCCGAGGACCTTTCCGCGGCCCTGCGCGCCTACCTGCCGGCTGACACCGTAGCCGAGTTCCCCAGTTGGGAAACCCTTCCGCACGAGCGGCTGTCGCCGCGCTCGGACACCGTGGGGCGCCGGCTCTCCGTCCTGCGCCGCCTGGCCCACCCGGAAAGTTCGACGACGGCCCGGCTGCGGGTCGTCGTCGCGCCTGTACGGGCCGTGGTCCAGCCGGTGGTGGCCGGCTTGGGCGACCTGGTTCCGGTGACGTTGAAGGCCGGCCAGGAGGTGCCGTTCTCCGATGTGGTGAGGCGCCTCGCGGACGCGGCCTACGCCCGGGTGGACATGGTGACGCACCGCGGCGAATTCGCCGTCCGCGGCGGCATCATCGACGTCTTCCCGCCCACCGAGGACCACCCCATCCGGGTGGAGTTCTTCGGGGACGAAGTGGACCAGATGCGGTGGTTCGCCGTTGCCGACCAGCGCTCGCTGTCCGCCCCGGGCATCCACCACCCCACGGAACTGCACGCGCCACCGTGCCGCGAAATCCTCATCACGCCGTCCGTGATGTCCCGCGCCGCCACATTGAAGTCCCAGCTGCCGGCCGCTGCCGACATGCTCGAAAAGATCGCCGGCGGCATCGCGGTGGAGGGCATGGAATCCCTGGCCCCGGTACTGGTGGACGCGATGGTCCCGTTCGTGGACCAGCTGCCCGCTGACTCCATCGCCGTGGTGATTGAGCCGGAGAAGGTGCGCACCCGCGCCCACGACCTCGCCGCTACCAACGAGGAGTTCCTCGAAGCGGCCTGGTCCACGGCATCCGACGGCGGAGCCGCGCCCCTGGACCTCAGCTCCCAGGCCAGCGCCGCGCTCCATTCGGCGAGCTTCCGGTCGCTGGCCGAGACCCGCAGCTCCGCGCTGGGGCACGGGGTGTCCTGGTGGTCCATCACGTCGCTGGCGCAGGACGCCGAACTGCTGCCCGAGATCGACGTCCTGAACCTGCACGCCCGTGAACCCCGCGGCTACCAGGGCGACGTCGCCGAGATGATGGACTTCATCGGCTCCCACGTGCGGGACCAATGGCGGATCGTGGTGGCCACCGAGGGCCCCGGGCCCGCCCAGCGCCTGGCCGAGCTGTTCCACGAAAACGACATCCCCTGCGCCCGCGTGGACAGCCTGGACCACGAACCCCAGGCGGGCATCATCGAGGTGACCACCGCCGCCGTCGGCCGCGGTTTTGTCCTGGACGGGCTCAAACTTGGCCTGCTCACCGAAGCCGATCTCCTGGGCCGTACCTCCGCCGGGTCCACCAAGGACATGCGGAAGATGCCCTCCAAGCGGCGCAACGCCGTCGACCCCCTGCAGCTGGTGGCGGGGGACCATGTGGTCCACGAACAGCACGGCATTGGCCGGTTCGTGGAACTGATCCAGCGCAAGGTGGCAGGCGGCGGGGACGGCGTCCGTGAATACCTGGTCCTGGAATACGCGCCGGCCAAGCGCGGGGCCCCCGGCGACAGGTTGTTCGTCCCCACGGACCAGCTGGACCAGGTGACCCGCTACGTGGGCGGCGACACCCCCGTCCTGAGCAAGATGGGCGGCGCGGACTGGGCCAGCACCAAGTCCAAGGCGCGGAAGGCTGTCAAGGAGATCGCCGGTGAACTGATCCGGCTGTACTCGGCCCGGATGGCCTCCCGCGGCCACGCGTTCGGCCCGGACACGCCCTGGCAGCGCGAGCTCGAGGAAGCCTTCCCGTACGTGGAAACCCCGGACCAGCTGACCACCATCAACGAGGTCAAGGCGGACATGGAGCGGGAAATCCCCATGGACCGCCTGGTGTCCGGCGACGTCGGCTACGGCAAGACTGAGATCGCGGTACGGGCGGCGTTCAAGGCCGTGCAGGACGGCAAGCAAGTGGCCGTGCTGGTGCCCACCACGCTGCTGGCCCAGCAGCACTATGAGACGTTCACCGAACGGTTCTCCGGCTTCCCGCTCCGGGTCAAGCCGCTCTCCCGCTTCCAGTCCGCGAAGGAGTCCAAGGAAACCGCCGAGGGCGTCAAGAGCGGCGCCGTGGACGTGGTGATCGGCACGCACCGGTTGTTGTCCAAGGACTTCGAGTTCAAGGACCTGGGCCTGGTGATCGTTGACGAGGAACAGCGGTTCGGCGTGGAACACAAGGAAGCGCTGAAGAAGATGCGCACCAACGTGGACGTGCTGGCCATGAGCGCCACCCCCATTCCGCGCACGCTGGAGATGTCCCTGACCGGCATCCGGGAAACCTCCACCCTGGCCACCCCGCCCGAAGAACGGCACCCGGTGCTGACCTATGTCGGCCCGTACACGGACAAGCAGACCTCCGCCGCGATCCGCCGCGAGCTGATGCGTGAAGGACAGGTGTTCTTCGTCCACAACCGGGTCTCCACGATCGAGCGCACCGCCGCCAAGATCCGCGAACTGGTGCCTGAGGCGCGCGTGGAGGTGGCGCACGGCAAGATGTCCGAGAGCCGGCTGGAACAGATCATCGTGGACTTCTGGGAGAAGCGCTTCGACGTCCTGGTCTGCACCACCATCATCGAGACCGGGCTGGACATCTCCAACGCCAACACCCTGATCGTGGATGGCGCGGACAAGTACGGCCTGTCCCAGCTGCACCAGCTGCGCGGCCGGGTGGGCCGCGGCCGGGAGCGCGCCTACGCCTACTTCCTGTACCCCTCGGAGAAACCCCTGGGCGAGGTGGCCCTGGAACGGCTCAAGGCGGTGGCCGCGCACAACGAACTGGGAGCCGGCATGCAGCTGGCCATGAAGGACCTGGAGATCCGCGGCGCCGGTAACCTGCTGGGCGGTGAACAGTCCGGCCACATCCAGGGGGTGGGCTTCGACCTGTACATCCGCCTGGTAGGCGAGGCCGTGGCGGACTTCCGCGGCGAGGCCGAAGAGAAGGCTGCGGAGATGAAGATCGAGCTGCCGGTCAACGCGCACCTGCCGCACGACTACGTTCCCGGCGAACGGCTGCGCCTGGAGGCCTACCGGAAGCTCGCCGCCGCCGTCACCAACGAGGCCATCGACGAGGTCATGGCCGAGCTCGTGGACCGCTACGGCGAACTGCCGCTGCCCGCGCAGAACCTCGTGGCCGTGGCCCGGTTCCGGGTGGGCGCACGCGAGGCCGGCCTGACCGATGTGGCGCTGCAGGGCAATTTCATCAAGTTCTCCCCGGCCCAGCTGCCGGAGTCCAAGCAGATGCGGCTGACCCGGATGTATCCGGGCTCGCAATCCAAACCGGCACTGGACGCCATCCTCATCCCCAAGCCGAAAACCGCACGGATTGGCGGCCGGGACCTGCAGGACGCGGAGATCCTCGAATGGGCCAACGGCGTGATCCGGAACATCTTCTCCGATGCTCCCCTGACTGTCGGTTAGCGGATGATGGGAGGACACCACGCCGCGTCGGGAGCCGCGGCGTGGGTTGCTGTTGCGTCCACGGGACCGTACACGCTGGGCTGGTATCCACTGGATCCCACCGGCATCCTCATCGGTGGCATGGCCACGGCGGGCACGGCCCTGGTGTGCGACTGGGACCACCGCTCCAGCACGGTGGCCCACTCGCTCCCGCCACTGTCCAATGTGATCGCGCGGGGTATCGAGAATGCCAGCGGCGGCCACCGGCAGGGCACGCATTCCATTCTGGGTGCCGCGGTGTTCGTGTTCCTGGCCGGCCTGGCATCCCAGGTCCATGTGGATACCCCGTGGGGGCACCTGTCCGTCGGCGCCGGGCTGCTGTGCATGTTCCTGATCAACATCGCCGCCAAAGCGCTGAAGCTCTTTCCCAAGAACGGCTTCATCTCAAACTGGATCTTCGCCCTGGCGATGGCAGGCCTGGTCACGTTCTTCGCGCCGGAACAATGGACCTGGCTGCCCACCTCGATGCTGATCGGCGTGGTGGTCCATATTGTGGGCGACCTGGTCACCACCGGGGGAGTGCCGCTGCTCTGGCCGCTGGTGGTGCGGCCGCCGAAAATCCTGCGCCGGCTGCCCCTGCTCCGGAACGTCTGGCGGGCCAACGGCGCCCTCTCGGTGCCCCTGCTGGGGCGGGCCGGATCCAAGCGCGAGTGGCTGGTGCTGATCCCGGTCGGTGCCTACGCCATGGTGGGCATGTCCATGGCCGGCTGGGCGATCGCCCGGGACCACTGGGGCCCGGTGGCCGCCGCCGCGGGGGCCTGGATCAGGCTCTGGTTCTAGCAGGGACAGGCCTTGGGCAGCAGACAGCAAAGGACCCCGGACAATGTCCGGGGTCCTTTGCTGTCTGCTGCTTGTTCCAGCCCGTGGCATTTGTGGGCCGTTATCAGGCCTCAAACCACAACTACTGCCAGTTGGCTGGGCCTAGTGCTCGCCTGCGGAGTCGGAGCGGCCAAGCACGGTCTGCGGGATCCAGAACGCCAGCGCGAACAGGACCAGGCATACGGCCATCGGCCAGGGGTTTTCCAGGGTCAGGAAGGACAAGGAGTAGATGGCGCCCAGGAACAGAGCGAAGCTGACCACGAACAGGACGGCGCTGGTGGCCGTGTTGTTCTCGTTCTGCGGGGTGCGGACAATGTCCTGGTTCGACGTCGTGTCCCGGCCGGACGCGTTGATCTTGCTGGACATGTGTTCCTCCTCGGCCCCGCAGGGCGTGGTCTGTGGCGGCTTTCCGGTGCCGGTCAGTAAGCGGTTGAACCCTGTTCACCCTTGACGATGGCAATCCCGGAGCTGGCGCCGATTCGTGTTGCACCTGCAGCAATCATAGCCTGAGCGTCGGCCAGGGACCGTACGCCGCCGGAGGCCTTGACCCCCATGTTTGGGCCCACGGCGTTGCGCATCAGGGCCACGTCTTCGACGGTGGCGCCCCCGCCGTTGAACCCTGTGGAGGTCTTGACGAAGTCGGCGCCTGCCTCCACCGCCGCCTGGCAGGCGAGGACCTTCTGTTCGTCGGTCAGGAGGGCCGTTTCGATGATGACCTTCAGGATGGCGCCACCGGCGTGGACGGTTTCGGCCACGGCAGCGATGTCATCGGCCAGGGCGCCCTTGTCGCCTGCCCTGGCAGCGGCGATGTTGATCACCATGTCCACCTCGTCCGCGCCGTCCAGCACCGCGCCGCGGGCCTCGAACGATTTCACGTCCGTGGGGGTCGCTCCCAGCGGAAAGCCCACCACGGAGCAGGTGAGGACGCCCGAGCCCTTCAGCGCCGTCGTGACGGTCTTGACCCACACGGGGTTAACGCAGACCGACTTGAACCCGTACTCGGCGGCCTCGGCGCAGACTTTCAGCACCTCGGCTTCCGAGGCTTCGGGCTTGAGCAGTGTGTGATCGATGTAGGAGGCGATGCCGTCACCGGCCGGTTTGGCGGTGCCTGCGTGAACGGTGGCTTCATTGCTCATGATGGTCCTCTCGAGGGGCTTTGTGGGCCCGGCGCGTCAGTGACTCTTTTCGGAAACCATCTTGTCACAGCGCACCGGGGCCGTACCGGGCGCCCGGGTACGGGCGCCGCGGGAGGACCCGGGCGGCCCCGTCAGGCGGCCACCTGGAGTGCCGGCACGGGAGTGGCAGACGGCGTCGCCGCGGCAACCGCGGTCAGCAACTGGGTGGCGCAGGCCCCGGCAGCGGACGCCGCCGCGACCAGCAGGCCCAGCCGCACGCCGTCGAACGCCGCAGCGTCACCAATCGCCCAAATGCCCGGGACCGAGGTACGGAAGTCGCGGCTGATCACGATGCCGCCGCCGGCCGCGGTCCGCACACCGGCCGTGGCAGCAAGGCTGTCACGGGACACCCGCTCCTCGGCCAGGACCACCAGGTCTCCTGTCATGCTGCTGCCGTCCTCGAAGACGACGGCCGAGGACGCCAGTCCGGAGCCGGATCCGCCCGGGACAGCGGCCGGGACGACGGCGGCGGGCCGGGCCGTGGTACGGATGGGCCGCACACCCTTGGCCCGGAGGACGGCCTCTGCCTGTCCGGCGGCCGCGCCCGTGCCGACGAGGATGCCGATGGGCCTGCGTCCCAGCTCACGGGTGATTTCCTGCACGCCTTCGGCGATGCGCGGGGCGTCGTCGATGGTGGCGTAGCTCAGGCACTGGCCGGCGCCGTCAACGGGGCTGGCTACGGGGGCGGAACCGGTGGCGATGACCAGCTGGTCGTAAGTGAATTCCATGCCGTCTGCGGTGGCCACGGTGCGGTTGGCGGCGTCGATGTGGCTTGCGGGCTGGCCGAAGCGCACGGAGACCTGGGGCAGCATGGCCAGTTCCAGCAGTTCGGCGGGGGTGTCGTCCCGGTTGCTCAGCACGGTGATGGTGCCGGTGAAACGGGCGCGGTCCAGCTGCGCGACCAGGGCTTGGGCGGCCGGTCCGGCCCCGGCGATGACGATGCGGGTTGCGTCTGAGGTGGACGGGGAGGATGCCGGAGCGGACATGTGCTGGGCCTTTCGCTGGTGGCCGGTAACCGGCCGGAACTTCGTGATGCACCCAGCGTAGGGGCCTGCTTTTTCGGTTGTGTTACCCGTCCATTGCTGTTTCGGAGCGTCCTGTTCGCCAGTATTTACCGGCCGGTAACAGAACCCGTGACGCACCTCTCATCCGGGAGCGGGCCGACACATTTGGCCGCGTCCCGGACCTCAGACGCGGATCCGGTAGCCCCGTTTCACCACGGTTTCAATGAGCTTGCCGTCCGGGAGCGATGACCGCAGCCGGCTCACGGTCATGTCCAGCGCATGGACCGAACCACGCAGTTCCAGCAGGTCCGAGAGCGATTCGCGGGAGAGGACCGCGCCTCCGGCGCCGAGCAGCGCGCGCAGGAGCAGCAGCGGGGCGGGGGCGAGTTCCACCTGCCTGCCGTCGATGCGCAGGCTGCGGCCCCGGAGCTCGATGTTTCCGGAGCGGGTGTCCAGGCGCCTGACATGGTTCAACGCCAGGTGTTCGCAGACCAGCCGGATCAGGGCTCCCATCCGGAAGCGTTCCGGGATCAGCGGAGTCACCCCGGCGTCCAGCAGCGGCTGTGCCGTGACGGGACCCACCACGGCGGTGGTTACGTTCAGTTTCAGGCTCTCCACCAGCTGTTTGTACAGGCCCATCTCGTGGGCCGTGCTCCACATGGCGTCCACTGCCGGCGCGCTGGTGAAGGTGAGGACGTCCAGGTTCCCGTTGCAGGCGGCCTCGATCAGCCGCGGAAGCTTGTCTTCGCCGTCGGGCTTCACCCAGCGGTAGGGCGTGACGGTCAGGACGGTGGCACCGGACATCCGCAGCCGTTCGATTTGGCGGACGTCCGTATAGCCGTGCAGCTGCATGGCAACGGTCTTGCCGCGCACGCCTTCGGTGAGCAGCATGTCCACCAGGGTGGCGGTGGTTTCGTCGCTGCTGATCCCGACGTCGGCGAGGCCCGCCGCGCGGACGGCACCCCGGGCTTTGGGTCCCCGGACGAACATGCGGCAGCTTCCCAGGGTTTCCAACAGTTCGTCGCCGAGTCCGAAGGAGTCTGCGGCTTCGCACCAGCGGCGCATGCCGTAGGCCGTGGTGGCGATGCACAGGTCCGGCTTCGCGGCGATGATGGCACGGGTGTCCTCGATCAGGCGCATGTCCTCCTGGACGGGGGCAATCTTCAGTGCGGGAGCATGCAGCACTTCAGCGCCGCGCCGTTCCAGTGCGTCGATGAGGTCGCGGGAGCGCCGGTCCGAGGTGACGCCGATGCGGAATCCCTCCAGCGGCGATTCCGCGGCATCAGTTGCTTCTTCAGCCTGCGTGGGTTCGGCCGGTGCAAGTGCAGTCATGGGGGTCAATCCTTTCATGATCCCAGCAGCGAAGCCGCCAGCCTGTCCAGGTCAGCGGCCGCTCCGGCGTGCTGCCGGTTGGCCTCAGCCACCCGCACCACTTCGCCGATGACCAGGACCGCCGGGTTGCTGCAGCCGGCGGCGGCGGAGGTGATGGTGCCCAGGTCTGCGATGGTTGTGCGTTGGCCGGGCCGGTAGCCGCGTTCCACCACGGCCATGGGCATGTCCGGGCGCATGCCGGCCCGGCGCAGGCCGGCGGCGAGCTGGTGGAGGGTCCCGATGCCCATGAGCACCACGATGGTCCCGCCCAGGCCGGCCAGGTGATGATGCTCTTTTTCGGTCAGCGGGGCGTGCCCGGAAACCACCGTGAACATGTGGCTCACGTCGCGGTGGGTCACCGGGATGCCGGCGGCTGCCGGCACCGAGATGGCGCTGGTCACGCCGGATACCACGTGGACCTTGACGCCGGCGGCCACGCAGGCGGACACTTCCTCGCCGCCCCGGCCAAAGACGTAGGGGTCCCCGCCTTTGAGGCGGACCACGTTGTTGCCGGCCAGGGCGCTTTCGACCATCAGCTTCTCGATATCCGACTGGCTGACTTTGTGGTGGCCCGGTTTCTTCCCGACGTCCACCAGGTCCGCGGAGGTCAGCAGCGGCAGCTCCTGGTACGGGGCCAACCGGTCATAGAAGACGACGTCCGCATCCCGGAGCGCCTTGACCGCGGCCACGGTGAGCAGGTCACCGGTGCCGGGGCCGCCGCCCACCAAGGTGACGTGCCCGGCAGGGCCGGCCGCCGGCTCGGTGGCGACCGGGATGCCGGCATCCCGGCAGCGGTCCAGGAGGGCGTCCCAGCCGGGCTGTCCGTCATCGACGGCAGCCACCAGGAACAGCCGCTCCGGCAGCCGCGCGCCGTGGGCGCTGCCCGGGCTGCTGAGGTGGTGGACGACGGCGCCCGCGGCTTCGTACCGACGCATCGCCTGCCGCGCGGCAGTATGGGTGCCGGTCACCAGGACGTCCCGGCCGGTGAGGTCGATACTGAGCTGCATGTTATGTCTCGTTTCCAGTGGTTTCCGGCGTGGCGGCGCGGACCGGGATGGAAGCGCCGATCAGGACCCTGCCTTTTTCTTCCGCGGTGGCGGGCCGCATCTGGCCGCGCTCGTCCGGGACGAACGTGATGGAGTCGTCCTTCTGGTCCGGTGCGTTGACGAAGGAACGGAACCGGCGCAGCCGTTCGGGGTCCTTGAGCGTGTCTGCCCATTCATCGACGTAGGTGTCCACGTGTTTCGCCATGGCCGCTTCGAGGTCGGCGGCGATGCCCAGGGTGTCTTTGACCACCACGTCCTCGACGTGCTTGATGCCGCCCTCGAGCTCTTCCTGCCACCGGGCGGTACGCTGCAGGCGGTCCGCGGTGCGGATGTAGTACATGAAGTAACGGTCGATGTACTTGATGAGGGTTTCGTCGTCGAGGTCCTTGGCCAGCAGTTGGGCGTGGGCGGGGGTGGCCCCGCCGTTGCCGCCGACGTAGAGGTTCCAGCCGTCAGCGGTGGCAATGACGCCCACATCCTTGCCGCGTGCCTCGGCGCATTCGCGGGCGCAGCCGGACACGCCCATTTTCAGTTTGTGCGGGCTGCGGAGGCCGCGGTAGCGGAGTTCAAGCTGGATGGCCATGGCCACCGAATCCTGTACGCCGAACCGGCACCAGGTGGACCCTACACACGACTTCACCGTACGCAGGCTCTTGCCGTACGCCTGGCCGGACTCGAACCCGGCGTCCACAAGTTCCTTCCAGATTTCCGGGAGCTGTTCCAGCCGGGCACCGAACATGTCGATCCGCTGGCCGCCGGTGATCTTGGTGTAGAGGCCGTATTTTTCGGCGACGGCGGCGATGACACCGAGCTTCTTGGGCGTGATCTCGCCGCCGGCGATGCGGGGGACTACCGAATAGGTGCCATCCTTCTGCATGTTGGCCAGGGCGCGGTCGTTGGTGTCCTGCAGGGTGCCGCGGCCGGCGTCCAGCACGTAGGCGCTGTTCTGGCTTGCCAGGATGTTGGCGATCGTGGGCTTGCAGATGTCGCAGCCGGCGCCGGTGCCGTACTTGGCCATGATCTCCTCGAAGGAGGTCAGTTCCAGGACACGGATGGCGTCGAAGAGTTCCTGGCGGGACAGTTCGATGTGTTCGCACAGGGCCTTGGAAACCTCCACGCCGGACTTGGTCAGCTCGGTTTCCAGCAGCTTCTTCAGCATGGGCACGCAGGAACCGCACTGGGTGCCGGCACGGGTGCAGCCCTTGAGCTCGCCGAGTTCCTGGACGGGGGCATTGCCGTCGCAGGCGCCGCAGCCGTTGATGGCGTCCCGGATGGAGCCGGCTGTGACGTTGTTGCAGGAGCAGAGGGTGGCGTCGTCGGGAAGCTCGGTTTCGGGAGCTTCGCCGCCGCCTGCCGCGGTCAGGAACGCGCCGGGCTCCGCCGGAAGTTCGCGGCCCAGGAGCGGGCGCAGGCTCATGTAGGGAGAGGCGTCCCCAACGAAAATCCCGCCCAGGAGGGTTTTGGCGTCGTCGGTGGTGACGATCTT
The DNA here is from genome assembly GCF_030209355.1 of Pseudarthrobacter sp. fls2-241-R2A-127. Taxonomy (GTDB): domain Bacteria; phylum Actinomycetota; class Actinomycetes; order Actinomycetales; family Micrococcaceae; genus Arthrobacter. The sequence goes on along the minus strand of NZ_JARVSF010000011.1, from coordinate 76,979 downwards.
TTGGTAGACGCCGCGGGCCGGGTCCGCGTAGACGATTTCGAGGGCGTGCTCGGTGCGGGCAAAGGCGTCACCGAAGCTGGCCACGTCCACGCCGGAGAGCTTGAGCTTGGTGGCGGTGTCGAAGCCGGGGAAGGTGGCGTCGCCGCCGTGCAGCCGGTCGGCAACGATCTCGGCCATGGTGTTGGCCGGGGCCACCAGGCCAAGGCACATTCCGCCGAAGTTGGCCACCTCACCAATAGCCCAGATGCCGGGGACTTCGGTGGCGCAGTAGTCGTTGATGACCACCCCGCCACGCTGGCCCAGGCTGAAAAGCTGCTCTTCGCCGTCGGTGGCGCGGAAGAGCTCGTCGCGGGGCCTCACGCCGACGGCGACGATCACCAGGTCGGCCGGGATGGTACGTCCGTCCGCCATGAGCACCCCGGTGACCTGGCCGTCGTCGTCCGAAAGAATTTCTGACGGGAAGACACCGCCGTGCACTTCAAAGCCCTTGGCTTCGATCAGGCGGCCCAGGGCTTGGCCGGCGCCCTCGTCCAGTTGGGTGTTCATCAGCCAGGGCGAACCGTTGATCACCACGGGGGTGGCGCCGAGCTGCTCGGTACCGGCGGCTGACTCAAGGCCCAGGAGCCCGCCCCCGATGGTCACCGCGTTGATCCTGCGGCCGAGCTTGGCGGTGAGCTCCGCAATGGCGTTGTTGATGGCCCACACGTCCTCGAGGGTGCGGTACACGTGGGCATGTTCGGCGCCGGGGATGGGCAGGCGCACGGCGTCCGAGCCCGTCGCCACTACCAGTTCGTCATATTCGTACGTGTGGCCGGCAGCAGTTTCCACGCTCTTGGCGCCCGGGTTGATTTTCACCACCCGCTCGCCGGTCTTCAGCGTCAGGGAACCGTGCTCCCACATGGTGGCCGTTCCCAGCGTCAGGTCCACGCCGGTGTCCGTGAGTGCCTTGGAAAGGGCAACCCGGTCGTAGGGGAGGTGGGCTTCTTCCGTGAGGACCGTGACTTCCCAGCCGTCGAGGCCGCGGGCATGCATGGCGTCCGCGAAACGGTGGGCCGCAGGGCCGCCGCCGGCGACGACGATGCGGCGCGGAGTCTCGGTGCTTGAAGTCAGTTCGGTCACTGTGGGCCTTTCGCATGGGCCGCAGACGGTGCTCTGCAGCTTGTGCATTCAGCCTAGGGAGGGGCAGTTTCGCCTCAGTTTCCCTTTTGTTTCGTCAACTTAACTTCTGCATCACGAACGCATTTCCGGCCGCGTGAGGTCTCTTTTACCCGCCGGACACATTCGCCGCACCCCCTTGAAACACCCGGAACCTAGCGTGGAACACGGCAGCACAAGCAGCCGCTTGCAGGGACAACAGGCACAAGGAGAGGAGCCGGACATGACGGCAACACTGGAACTTGGGGCGCTCGCCGCCGAATCAGACACTGCCGGATTCGGGACCGGCTGGCACCGCGTCTGCGCAGTGGACGACCTTGAACCGGCCTGGGGCGAGGCGGCACTCCTTGCCGGCCGCCAGGTGGCCCTCTTCCGCACCGGTCCCCATGAAGTCTTCGCCGTGGGGCACCAGGATCCGGCCACCGGTGCCCACGTCATGGCCCGCGGCATCCTTGGTTCCAAGGGGACCCGCCCCACGATCGCCTCGCCGCTGCACAAAGAGGTCTACGACCTCGAAACCGGCGAATGCTTCACCACCCCCGGCCTGCGCCTGGCCGCATTCAGCACCCGGATCACCGACGGGTTCGTCGAGGTGGAACTCTGAAACTTTCCCGCACACAGGAAAGGGGCGCCAAGGGGCGCCCCTTTCCGCGGTTAAAGTCCCAGTGCCTCGCTGACGTCGTGCAGGACCTCGTCCAATGCGGCACGCGCCGCCTGGCGCGCCTGGGGGAGTTCGGCGGCGGATCCCACCTGGTGTATCACTTCGAGGTAGCACTTGAGCTTGGGCTCCGTGCCGCTGGGCCGGATGATCACGCGGGTCAGGTCCCTGGTGATATACAAGAGGCCCTCCGTGGGCGGCAACTGCCCGCTTCCCTCTGCCAGGTCCGTGAAGACTTCCACCGCTGACTGCCCAAACGATTCCGGCGGCGAAACGCGCAACCGGTTCATCATGGCATCGAGGAGACCCAGGTCCGCGACCCTGATGCTCAGTTGGTCGCTGGCGTGCAGGCCGTGCTGGAGGTACAGCTCGTCGAGGGTGTCGAAGACGGTCTTGCCGGCGGCTTTGGCGGTGGCAGCGAGTTCGGCGATCAGGACCGCGGCGGAGATGCCGTCCTTGTCCTTGACCAGGTCCGGCGCAACGCAGTAGCCCAGCGCCTCCTCGTAGCCGTAGGTGAGGCCGGGGACGCGGGAGATCCATTTGAACCCGGTCAGGGTTACTTCATGGGCGAAGCCCGCGGCGGCGGCGACGCGGGCCAGCAGCCGGGAGGACACGATCGAGTTGGCGAAGACACCAGGGCGGTCCGTCTCGGCCCCGGTTCCGGCATCAGCGAGCCTGGCGGCGATGTGGGCCCCCAGCAAGGCGCCGACTTCATCTCCGCGGAGCATCCGCCAGGCGCCGGTGTCCGGGTCCTTGGCGGCGACGGCAGCCCTGTCGGCGTCGGGATCGTTCGCTATGACGAGGTCGGCGTCGAGCCGTTCGGCCGCCTCCAGGGCGAGGTCCAGTGCCCCGGGTTCTTCCGGGTTGGGGAAGTTGACGGTGGGAAATTCGGGGTCCGGCTCGGCCTGTTCGGCCACGATGGTGACATCCGTGAAACCTGCGGCCGCCAGGACCTCCAGTGCTGTCCGGCCGCCCACGCCGTGCAGCGGCGTCAGGACAATCCGCAGGTCCCGGGCCGGGAAGCGGTCCGCCATGGCCAATCCCGCGGTCGCCCGCTGGTAGCCCGCCGCCAGCGAGCCGTCCAGCACGGTCCATCCGCCGGCGGCCAGTTCGATTGAATCGACAGGGCCCACGGCGCTGATCCGCTCGGCGATGCGGGCGTCGTAAGGTGCCACGATCTGGGCGCCGTCGCCGTCATGGGACACGGCGTGACGGCCCAGGTAGACCTTGTAACCGTTGTCCTGCGGCGGGTTGTGGCTGGCGGTGACCATGACGCCGCCGTCGCATTCCAGGGCGCGGACGGCGTAGGCCAGCAGGGGAGTGGGAAGGGCTGCCGGGAGCAGGAAGGTCTCGATACCGGCAGCGGTGAAGATGGCGGCGGTTTCGGCTGCGAAGACATCCGAGTTGTGCCGGGCATCGTAGCCGACGACGGCGCGCGGCCGGGTGCCGGATGCTGCGCCGGCCATGGCGTCCACCAGGAAGGCGGCGAGTCCGGCTGCGGCGCGCCGGACCACCACCCGGTTCATCCGGTTCGGCCCGGGTCCAAGGGCGGCGCGCAGGCCCGCCGTGCCGAACTGCAGCGTGCCCCGGAAGCTGTCTTCCAGTTCCTGCCGGGCCAGTGGGTCGCCCTCTTCAACGAGGCTGACCAGCTCAAGCAGCGATGCCTGTGTTGCGGGATCCGGATCCAGGGCAGCCCATTCCCGGGCCTCGGCAAGCAGGCGAAGTTCGGCATCGGAAGACGTCATGGGCCTAACGCTATCGTCATTGCAGGTCCGTTGCCTGCACCGGGGCAGCCCGGGGCGTTCAGAGCCGGGCGATGATGTCGGCCAGCAACCGGGAGATACGCGGGCCCGCGGCCTGGCCGGATTCGATGACTTCCTGGTGGCTGAGCGGTCGGGGGCTGATGCCCGCTGCCAGGTTGGTGACCAGGGAAATACCGAACACTTCCATTCCGGCGTGGCGGCCGGCGATTGCTTCGAGGGCCGTCGACATGCCGATCAGGTCCGCCCCGATCCGCTTGGCGTACTGCACTTCAGCCGGGGTTTCGTAGTGCGGGCCGGGGAACTGCGCGTAGATGCCCTCGTCCAGGGTGGGATCCACCTCGCGGGCCAGTCCACGGATCCTCGGTGAGTACAGGTCTGTCAGGTCCACGAACGTGGCGCCCTCCAGCGGGGAAGCGGCGGTGAGGTTGATGTGGTCGCTGATCAGCACCGGGGTTCCGGGTGTCCAGGCTTCGTTGAGTCCGCCGCAGCCGTTGGTGAGGACCAGCGTCTTGCAGCCGGCCGCCGCCGCGGTCCGGATGCCGTGCACCACTGCCCGGACGCCCTTGCCTTCGTAGTAGTGGGTGCGTGCACCCAGGACCAGGGCGCGCTTACCGTCCTTGGTCAGCACAGACCGGATGGTTCCCACATGGCCTTCCACGGCGGGGGCGTGGAAGCCGGGAACCTCGTCCGCGGACAGGGTGGCGGTGGTCTCGCCGATCAGGTCGGCGGCTTCGCCCCAGCCGGAACCGAGGACCAGTGCGACGTCGTGGCGGTCCACTCCGGTCTCCTCGGCGATGTAGTCGGCGGCGGCTCGGGCAGCGGCGAACGGGTCCGTGTTCAGGAAGTCTGTTGTACTCACCAGTACAAGTTATCCTGCCCCGACTGTTGCCCTCATCACGGCGGGCCCGGAAAGCGCCCCATTTTCTTGGTGGTCCGGCCGGAGATGGGCGAGAATGGATGACTGTGACTACGCATCCAGATTTCAGTTCCCCCCGAATCGCTATCCTGGGAGGCGGTCCCGGTGGATACGAAGCGGCTATGGTGGCCGCCTCGCTCGGGGCGACGGTCACCATCATCGAACGTGCCGGGCTCGGCGGCTCCGCCGTGCTGACCGACGTCGTTCCCTCCAAAACCCTCATCGCCACGGCAGACCTCATGGCCCGGGTGGCAGAGGCGGGCGAGCTGGGCGTGAAATTCGACGTCGACGGCGGCGACTTCGTGCCGGTGATGCACGCTGACCTCAAGCACATCAACGACCGCCTCCTTAACCTGGCCCGCACCCAGTCCCAGGACATCCGCGACGGCCTGGAAAAGCAGGGTGTACGGATCATTGCCGGTTCCGGCCGGCTCCTGGACAACCACACCATCGAGGTCCTGACCGCCGACGGCACCGAGACCGTGGAAGCCGACACCGTCCTGCTGGCCGTGGGCGCGCACCCCCGCGAACTGGAAACCGCCCGCCCGGACGGTGAGCGGATCCTGAACTGGACCCAGATCTACGACCTTGACCAACTTCCCGAGGAACTGATCGTCGTCGGCTCCGGCGTCACTGGTGCCGAGTTCGCTTCCGCGTACAACGGCCTGGGGTCCAAGGTCACCCTGGTTTCCAGCCGCGACCGCGTTCTTCCCGGCTCCGACGTCGACGCCGCGGTGGTGCTGGAGGAAGTCTTCGAGCGCCGCGGTGTCCGGGTCTTGTCCCGGTCCCGCGCACAGTCCGTGGAGCGGACAGACGACGGCGTGGTGGTTACCCTCGCCGACGGCTCCACTGTGACCGGCAGCCACTGCCTCCTCTGCCTGGGCTCGATTCCCAACACCGCCGGACTGGGCCTCGAAGAAGCAGGCGTGGCCGTCAGCGACAGCGGCCATATCAAGGTTGACGGCGTATCCCGCACCACCGCCCCCAACATCTACGCCGCGGGCGACTGCACCGGTGTCCTGCCGCTCGCCTCCGTGGCCGCCATGCAGGGCCGCATCGCGGTGGCGCACTTCATGGGTGACGGCGTGACGCCTCTCAAGCTGCACCAGGTGGCATCGAACATCTTCACGTCCCCGGAAATCGCCAATGTGGGGGTGTCCGAGGCAGAGATCGAGTCCGGCAAGTACCAGGCGGACATCATCAAGCTTTCGCTGCGCAGCAACGCCCGCGCCAAGATGCGTAACGCGAAGGACGGGTTCGTGAAGATCTTTGCGCGGAAGGGCTCCGGAACCGTGATTGGCGGCGTGGTGGTGGGTCCCAACGCCTCCGAGCTGATCTTCCCCATCTCCATCGCCGTCAAGCAGAAGCTGCACGTTGATGACGTCGCCAGCACGTTCACGGTGTACCCGTCGCTGACCGGTTCCATCTCCGAGGCCGCCCGCCGCCTGCACGTCCACATGTAAGGGCCGAAGGGCCCGCATCCGGTGGGCGTTCCGTTGTTACACTCGGCCCATGATTGGGCTTCCCCTGGCGGGAAACGCGCTGGTGCACGCCGGCATGGTGGGGCTGGGCATCGGTGCAGCCCTCCTGTTATTTGGGATGTGAGAGGTAGACACGGTGCAGCCTGACAGGCCGTCCACGTTGTCGCCGGCCAGCGTTATCCGTGCAGAGGCTTATGCGGAGGCCGGTAGCGTATTCCGGGATGCAGGGTCCCGCCGGGCCAGCCGTGCGGCCACCAGGTAGGTTATGCCGGCTATCAGCGGAACCGCGCTGGCGGCGGCCAGGGAGGCCGCGGGCCCTGACCGGCCAAGAAATGTGATCAGCAACGGCAGCGTGCCAAGGCCGACCAGCAGCCAGCCGGCCGGGTTTGGCCGTTTCAGTCCCAGGACAGCGGCGGGGAACGCCAGGGCGACGACGCCGACCGCAACGACAGGGCCGTTCGCATCCTGGAGGCTGCGCGCCACCGCCGGATCGAGGGCGAACCATACGCCGGCCGCGACCAAGCCCGCGGAGAGCGCCACCAGAAGGGGAATGGTCCCGGCCGGCCAGAACCAGGCGAGAGCCGCGAGAACCAGCATTGGACCAAGCCAGGTCAGGATCATGACCAACCCGGCCATGCCCCCGGGCTGGTCCATCGCCTCGCCACCGATGAAAGCCGCGGCGAGTACGGTGAAGGCCGTCATGAGGACGGCCGCGGTCCTCACCAGTGCAGCGGCGCGTCGCTGCGGATCCTTCTGCCGGAGCACCATGGCTCCGGCCACGGCGGCGAGCACCACGACGGCGACGGCCAGAATGATGGGGAAGGGCATTGGTGCCTCCTGCAGACGGTGGAATCCTGTGACCAGTCAACTCCTGCGGAACACCGCTGCCAAGGGAACAAAGCCCCGCCGGCAGCTATGCAGCGGCCGCCTGGAAGTGCCGTTCGATCAGCCCCTTGATGTCCTCGTGGCATCCGCCGCACCCGGTACCGGCCCGGGTGGCCTTGGACACTTCCGCCACGGTGGAGCAGCCATCCTCCACGGCGCCCTGGATTGCGGCTCCGCTGACACCGGCGCACCGGCAGACGGTGCCGGCGGGGTCGGCGGTTCCGGCGCCGGGGATCTGGTCCGGACCGTCCAGGCGCAAGAGCAGCGAACGGTCGGCAGGGAGTTCGGCGCCCCGTTCAAAGAGCCCTACCAGTTCGGCTGCGGTGCGTGGCATCCCCACGGATACCAGGGCTTCAAGGACGCCGCCGCGCGTGGTCATCTTGACGTAGCGGCCGTGCTCCGGATCAGCCCACTGGGCGATCTGGAGGCGCGGCCGGCCGTTGACGGCCCCCGCCGTGAGCGCTTCCTCGTCCCAGGGGTCGGCAGCATTGTCCCCGGCCACCGCCATGTTCAGGCCACGGGCTTTCAACACAACGACGGCGGGTTGTTCCGGCGGCAGCGCCGGCAGCAGGTCCGCTTCCGCGGCTTTCCCTTCGGCCAGCAGGGTGAGGTAGCCGGCCAGCCATTCGGCCTGGCGCCAGCCGGGACCCACAAGCCCGGACGGGCCCTTGGCGTTCCTGCATGCCGCGCAGCCCGGATCCGGGCAGCGAACCTCCGCGCAGTCGCCGATGGCGAAGATGTGCGGTTCATGGTGGGCCCGCAGCCGGTGGTCCACCAGGATCCCGGTGCCGGTGGACAGGCCGCAGCCTTCGGCCAGCTCGGTCCGGGGCCGGACTCCGCACGAGATGACCAGGAGGTCGCCGTCGATCGCGGATCCGTCATCGAGCAGCAGGGCCGAGAAACCGCCGTCGGGCGCGTTGTGCTCTACGCCGGTGGAGCGGGCGTTGCCTGCCACCCGCACGCCGCACCGGCGCAGCCCCGCCGCCAGGACGGCCCCGCCGCCGCGGTCGATGCTGCGCCCCAGGGGATGCGGTCCGTTGTGGACCACGGTGACCGTGGCGCCTTCCTCCGCCGCAGCAAGTGCGGTCTCGAGGCCCAGGACGCCGCCGCCCAGGACCACCACACGCTTGCCGCCGTCCACCGCCCGCCGCAGCACGTCCGCGTCTCGGAGGTCGCGCAGTGCCGTAACTCCGGCGGGAAGCACGGGGGAGGCCGGGTCGGGGTTGATGCCGGTGAGGTTGGGGATGACGGGCCGGGACCCGGTGGCAAACACCAGCCGGTCATAGTGCACGGCGGTGCCGTCGGACAGCAGGACCTGCTGCCGCGCCCGGTCCACCCTCTTGGCCCGGACGCCCAGGCGGACGTCCACCCCCTCGGCCGCCAGGTCGGCCGCATCGGCGAGGGCCAGGGCGTCGGCGGTAGTCCGCCCGACGCCGAGGTCCGCCACCAGGACGCGGTTGTAGGCGGCCTCGGACTCTTCACCCACCACGGTCAGCCGGGCCTGGCCGCCGCGGACGGCGGGCAGGAGCTCGTCCACCAGCCTGGCGGCTACGGGGCCGAATCCCACGATCACAATCTGCTCGCTCATGAGGCCTCCGTCTGTTGCAGCATGCGGGCGGAATCGGGTGCGGCCACGGGCCGGACCCACACGGTGTTTAGCTTGAATTCGGGCATCCCGGAGATGGGGTCTGTGGCGGCTTCGGTCAGCCGGTTGGCGCTTTCGGACCCCGGGAAGTGGAACGGCAGGAAGACTGTTTCGGCCCGGATGGCAGTGCTGAGCTCCGCCCGGCACACCACCTCGCCGCGGCTGTTGGCCACCGAGAGCAGCGAACCGGCGGTGACGCCGAGTGCCTCAGCGGCCGCGGGGTGGATCTGGGCGGTCGCCTCCGGCTGGGCGGCGAGCAGTTCGGCCACCCGGCGGGTCTGCGCCCCGGACTGGTAGTGCTCCAGGAGGCGCCCGGTGATGAGGGTCATTTCCCTGGCTCCGGCCGCCGCGTTTACGCCGGGGTCCGCAGCGGAAGGACGACGGCGGCGGGGAACCACCGGGACCATGACAGCCTTGCCGTCGGGGTGCGCGAAGCCGTCCGTGAAGAGCCGCGGGGTGCCGGTGCTGCCGGCAGGGTAAGGCCAGTAAGCGGCCTCGCCCCGGTCCAGCATGGCGTAGTCGATCCCGGAGTAGTCGGCAAGGCCGCCCGCGGAGGCAAGCCGCAGTTCCTCGAAGACCGTCTCCGGGTCCTCGCTGTAGGTGGAGGGCGCGTCCAGCCGCTCAGCCAGCCGGGCCATGATCCACAGCTCGCTGCGGGCACCGGCGGGAGGGGAAATGGCGCGGCGCCTGCGCAGGACGCGTCCTTCCAGGTTGGTCAGGGTGCCGTCTTCCTCTGCCCACTGGAGGACCGGAAGGATGAGGTCGGCCTCCGCAGCCGTCTCCGACATAAAGAAGTCGCACACCACCAGGAAGTCCAGGCTGCGCAGTCCCGCGATGACGGCATTGGCATCGGGTGCTGCCACGGCGATGTTGGAGGCGTGTACGAAAAGGCACCGCACGCCGTCGGGCTGTCCCAGCGACTTCAACAGCTGTACAGCGGGCAGGCCGGGCCCCGGGATCAGGGCTTCCGGCACGCCCCAGACGGCGGCGACGTGCGCCCGGGCGGCAGGATCGGTGATCTTCCGGTAGCCGGGGAGTTGGTCCGCCTTCTGGCCGTGCTCGCGGCCGCCCTGTCCGTTGCCCTGCCCGGTGAGGGTTCCGTAGCCGCTGCGGGCCGAGCCCGGCAGGCCCAGCAGGAGGCTGAGGTTGATGGCGGCGGTGGCGGTGTCGGTGCCGTCCACGTGCTGTTCCACGCCGCGGCCGGTCAGGATGTAGCTGCCGCCTGCCTGCGCCCCGGCGGCGAGCCTGCGGGCGGTTTCCCGGATCAGGTCCGCGGGCACGCCGGTGAGGGATTGCACGCGCTCGGGCCAGAAGGCGTTGACGCTGCGGGCTACGGCGTCGTAGCCCGTGGTGCGCTCCTGCAGGTAGCCGGTGTCCGCCAGGCCTTCGTGGATGACCACGTGCGAGAGTCCCAGCAGGAGGGCCAGGTCGGTGCCCGGCAGCGGCTGGAGGTGGATGCCGCCGCCGTCGGCCGTGAAGGCTGCCGTGGCGGAGCGGCGCGGATCCACCACGATCAGTCCGCCGGCGTGGCGGGCACCCTGCAGGTGCTGGACGAACGGCGGCATGGTCTCGGCGACGTTCGAACCCAGCATGAGGATGGTGCTGGCGGCATCCAGGGCCTCGAGCGGGAAGGGCAGGCCGCGGTCGACGCCGAAGGCGCGCATGCCGGCAGCAGCTGCCGAGGACATGCAGAACCTGCCGTTGTAGTCGATCCGGGAGGTCCCCAGTGCCAGCCGGGCGAACTTGCCCAGCTGGTAGGCCTTCTCGTTGGTGAGTCCGCCGCCGCCAAAGACGCCCACGGAGTCCGCCCCGTGGCGGGCGCGGGCATCCCGGACTGCCGAGGCGGCCAGGTCCAGGGCCTGGTCCCAGCCGATGGGCCGGTGCACGCCGTCGGGACCCTTCAGGAGCGGCTCGGTGATCCGGCCGGCGTGGTTCAGGAGCGTGGGGGAGGTCCACCCTTTGCGGCAGAGGCCGCCGCGGTTGGTGGGGAAGTCCCGGCCGGCAACTTCCAGTGCGGGCGCGGGGTTCAAGGCAGGCACGGGGCCTGGCCCCGGCTGTGCAGCCGGGGCCAGGTCCGCGGGGGACGTGAGCGTCATGGCGCACTGCAGGGCGCAGTAGGGGCAGTGCGTGTCGGCGCTTTTGGTCATGTTAGACGTGCCCCATCGCGTTACGGCCGGCGTTTCGGATGTAGCAGGTCCAGCAGACCACCAGCATGAGGACATACGCGCCGACGAATCCGTAGAAGGCCGGAGTGTAGGAGCCGCTGGCGGTGCTGGAGGCATTCAGCACCTGGGGGATCACGAAACCGCCGTAGGCTCCGATCGCGGAGATCAGGCCCAGGGCCGAGGACGCCAGGCGCTGGGTGGCCACCGGGTTGGCACCGTTGCGGGCCGCCCGGCTGGAGGTGGCGAAGATGACCGGGATCATCCGGTAGGTGGCGCCGTTGCCGAATCCGCTGGCGGTGAACAGCATCAGGAAGAGGACCAGGAAGAGCAGGAAGTTCTTCAGGGGGAGGGTCCAGATCATGGTAAGCGTGATCACGGCCATGGAGGCGAAGGCGGCAACGGTCATCCGGGCGCCGCCCATCCGGTCCGCCATGCGTCCGCCGTACGGGCGGGCCAGCGAACCCACCAGGGGGCCGAGGAAGGCCAGGGACAAGGCCACGGTCCCCACTCCGATGGAGGAGAACGCGGGGAAGTAGTCCTTGATGAGCTTGGGGAATACACCGGCGAAGCCGATGAAGGAGCCGAACGTGCCGATGTACAGCAGCGCCATGATCCACAGGTGCGGTTCCTTCAGCGCCGCGACCGAGCCTGCCACGTCGCCCTTGGCGCTGGTGAGGTTGTTCATGTACTTGAAGGCGCCGAACGCGGCCAGCAGGATGAACGGGACCCACATCCACCCGGCCATTGGCAGGTTGACGGTGCCGGCGGCGAGGAGGGTGATGACGATGGGGACGGCAAGCTGTGCGACTGCGGCGCCCAGGTTTCCGCCGGCGGCGTTCAGGCCCAGCGCCCAGCCCTTTTCCCTCGCCGGGTAGAAGAACGTGATGTTGGCCATGGAGCTGGCGAAGTTGCCGCCGCCGAAGCCGGCGAGGGCGGCCACCAGGAGCATGACGCTGAACGGCGTGCCCGGGTTGGAGACACACAGGGCCAGTCCGGTGGAGGGGATCAGGAGCAGCAGTGCGGAGACGATGGTCCAGTTCCGTCCGCCGAAGCGGGGGACCATGAACGTGTAGGGAATGCGGAGGGTGGCGCCCACGAGGCTGGGCATCGAGATGAGCCAGAAGATCTCCGAGGTGGAGAAGGTGAAGCCGGCGGCGGGAAGCTGGACCACCACGATGGACCACAGCTGCCACACCACGAAGCCGAGGAACTCGGCGAAGATGGACCAGTTCAGGTTGCGGCGGGCGATGGCGCGGCCGGCGGTTTCCCACTGCTCCTTGTTCTCGGCATCCCAGTTGGCGATCCAGCGGCCGGGGCGGAATTCAAGGGCAGGGGCGTCTGTGGTGCGGGTACGGCCGGGCTGTGCGCTGGCGGATGCGGCAACGGCTGCCGGTCCAGTGGCCTCATCAAGGTCAAGGGTATTTCCGGCGCCGGCATCAACGGTGCGGTCAACAGTCACGGTTACCTCCTTCAGGGGATGTTGTTCCTCCAAGGTAGGGACGGCTCGTTTCGCGGACGGTCGATGTTTGTTAACGCGCTGTGACTTTTGCCTATCCGGGCCTGCATACCGGCGTGAGGCCCGGCGTGGAGCCCGTATCGTGAGACGCACAACACATGTCCATATGGTGGACGATTCGTCCATTGACTGGACGCGGCGAAGTAAGATCGAACTCTAACTATTCGAGCCGGGAGGCGGACCTGCCTGTGCCCGGCCGGTCTCACGAAAGCGCTTACCTATGTCATCCCCCGATACCACCACGGTGCCCGGTTCGCACCAGCCGGTGAACTCCCGCGGCCGCGTCATCGTGGCGAGCCTGATCGGCACCACCGTGGAGTTCTACGACTTCTACGTCTACGCCACCGCCGCCGTGCTCGTCTTCCCGAAGCTCTTCTTCCCGGGCCAGAACGAGACCACCCAGCTGCTGAGCTCCTTCGCCGTCTTTGGCGTGGCGTTCGTCGCCCGCCCCCTTGGCTCCATCGTGTTCGGCCACTTCGGTGACAAGTTTGGCCGCAAGGGAACCCTTGTGGCGTCGTTGCTCACCATGGGCATTGCGACCTTCCTGATCGGCTGCCTCCCCACCGCCCTGGTACCCGGCTGGGAATTCTGGGCACCGGCCCTGCTCGTCATCATGCGCTTTGCCCAAGGCCTGGCCCTGGGCGGCGAATGGAGCGGCGCGGCCCTGCTGGCCACGGAGAACGCCCCCGCCAACAAGCGCGCCATCTACGGCACCTTCCCGCAACTGGGCGCCCCCATCGGCTTCATCATCGCCAACGTCATCTTCCTCGTGGCCAGCTACACCCTTTCGCCGGAAGCCTTCGCGGCCTGGGGCTGGCGCGTGCCGTTCCTGCTCAGCGCCGTCATGGTCATCCTGGGCCTGTACGTCCGGCTCAAGCTGATCGAAACCCCCGCCTTCACCAAGGTGGTTCAATCCAACGAGGTGGCGAAACTTCCGCTGGGCCGCGTCTTCAAGACCAGTTGGCGCCAGCTGATCCTGGGCACCTTCATCATGCTGGCCACCTACGTGCTCTTCTACCTGATGACCACGTTCACCCTCACCTACGGCACCAAGCCCACGCTGGCCGGTGCGCAGGCGGCCGCCGAAAAGGCCGGAAAGCCCATGACCGAGGCTGCCGCTGCCGCGTTCGTCCCCGGCCTGGGGTACACCCGCAACGACTTCCTCTGGATGCTGATCGCCGGCGTCGTCTTCTTCGGCATCTTCACCCTGGTCTCCGGCCCGCTCGCCGAAAAGTATGGCCGCCGGAAGATGTTGATGGCCGTCACCGCCGGCATCTTCGTGTTCGGCCTGCTGTTCGTCCCGCTGTTCAGCGGCGGCTTCGTGGGCACCATGGGCCTGCTGATCCTCGGGTTCTCCCTGATGGGCCTGACCTTCGGGCCCATGGGGGCGCTGCTGCCGGAACTGTTCCCCACGAACGTCCGCTACACCGGCTCTGCCATCAGCTACAACTTCTCCAGCATCCTGGGTGCAGCCGTGGCGCCGTTCATCGCCGTTGCGCTGTGGGAAGCGGCCAAGGGCAGCCCCGTCCTGGTCGGCGTGTACCTGACGTCCATGGCCGTGCTGACTTTGATCGCGCTGTTCCTCACCCGCGAAACCCGCGACTTGGACTACGAGAACAACGTGGCCTGATTTCTCCGATGCCACAATGCCCGGCGCGGCCATCCGGCCCGCCGGGCATTGCCATGTTCAGCGGGCGTAGCGTGCCACGAAGTTCTTCAGGACGGTCATGGGCTCGGTCACGGTGGACCGGCGTGCGGCGGCCATCAGTTCCTCGGCGGATTCCGGCGGGAAGTACCCGGCGTGCCGGTAGATATCGATCCGGGTCACCAGTCCATTCGCGTCCAGCTCGGGGTGGAACTGGGTGGCGTAGAGGTTTGTCTTGATCCGGAACATGTGGACCGGGCAGGTGGCGGAGCGCGCCAGCAGGACGGCGTGCCCCGGCAGCGAACTGACAGCCTCCTTGTGGCCGGTGAAGGCCGTAAACGTCCGGGGCAGCCCGTGCAGCAGGGGATCCTGCAGCCCCGCGGCGGTCAGTTCGATCTCCACCGCTCCCAGCGGTTCACCGTGGGTCCGGTCGATCACCGCGCCCTGGTGCGTGCCCAGGGTTCCCACCCCGTAGCAGGCACCCAGGAATGGAAAGTCAAGCGCCACGAGCCGGTCCAGGAGGCCCGAAAGTTCCCGTTCCACCCGGTGCTGTACCGCGCTCTTGTCCCCGGGCGGATCGCTGGAGGTGAACGGGCTTCCGCCGACGATCACCCCGGAGTACCGCGAAAGGTCCAGGGCGGGCAGCGGAACGGCCTCAAGCCGAACCCGGTGCAGTTCCCGCTCCTCCAGTCCGCCGTACCTCAGGTAGGCCGCGTACTCGTCCTCGGCGGCGGTGTCCTCGGCCCGGGATGCGAGAAGCAGGAAAGGCAGCATCTGCTAAGTCTGCCTGCTGGCGGCAAACCCTGCCAGCACCCGGAACGGGTGCGCCCGCGGGTCAGGCGGCGGGCTGGGTCAGGGAGCGCCGGGACTGCGGCCGGGCGGCGGGGTCCGCGTGCCGGTGCACCAGCTTCCAGTAGCCTTCCTCGCGGCGGAAGATGCTGGTGACGCGCAGGGCGAATTCCTCCGTGGCGGCCGCGGCGTCCAGCCGCGCCCGGAAATGCTCGGTTTCCACCAGGTAGGCGGTGTCGCGGGCCGTGTAGGAGGTGACGGTGTCGAAGCCCAGCATCTCGCCGTCGCGGAACTGCCGGGCCGCCTGGTCAAGGCGGGCCTCTACCTGTGCCCAGCCGCGGGCGATGCCGCCGAACGGGTTGGCCAGGGTGACGTCGTCCTGCCGGGAGTACAGATCCTTGATCGGAGCCGGGTTGCCCCGGGTGATTTCGGGAACCGCCTGGTGGTAGCGGTCCACTTCTTCCTGGAAACTTGGTGCGAGCATGTCCGGCGCAGCGCTTTCTAGTCTTCGATGGTGGCGATGATGGCGCCGGCGGACACCGTTTCGCCCGCCGTTGCCGTCAGTCCCGTGATGGTGCCCGAACGGTGCGCCGTCAGCGGCTGCTCCATCTTCATGGCCTCCAGGACCACCACCAGGTCGCCCTCGGACACTGTGTCGCCGTGCGAAACGGCGACCTTTACGATGGTTCCCTGCATGGGGGAGGTAAGGGCGTTGCCCGTGGCGGCGGCGGGACCTGCCGAACGTGAGCGCTTCTTCGACTTGCCGGGCTTGCCGGCGGCTGCTGCGGTGCCGGGGGTGCCCAGGGATGCGGGGAGCACCACTTCGAGGCGCTTGCCGCCGACCTCTACGACGACGCGCTGGCGTTCACCGGCGTCGGCCTCTTCTTCCGTGGTGCCGCTGGGTGTCCAGGCGGGGATGTCGTTGACGAAGGCGGTCTCGATCCAGCGGGTGTGGACCTTGAACGGGCCCTCCGCGGGGGCGAAGTCGGGGTTGCTGACCACGGCGAGATCGAACGGGATGACGGTGGGAATGCCCTCCACCACCATTTCCTCCAGGGCACGGCGTGAGCGCTGCAGGGCCTGGGTGCGGGTGGCGCCGGTAACGACCAGTTTGGAAAGCATCGAGTCGAAGTTGCCGCTGATGACATCGCCCTGCTCCACGCCCGAGTCGATCCGCACGCCGGGACCGGTGGGGTTCTTCAGGGCACTGATGGTGCCGGGGGAGGGCAGGAAGTTCCGGCCCGGGTCCTCGCCGGTGATACGGAATTCGAACGAGTGGCCGCGGACCTCGGGGTCGCCGTAGCCGAGCTCCTCGCCGCGGGCCAGCCGGAACTGTTCGCGGACCAGGTCGATTCCGGTGACTTCCTCGGAGACGCAGTGCTCCACCTGGAGGCGGGTGTTGACCTCAAGGAAGGAAATGGTGCCGTCCTGGCCCACCAGGAACTCGCAGGTCCCTGCGCCCAGGTAGCACGCTTCCTTCAGGATGGCCTTGGAGGATTCGTAGAGCCGCTGGTTCTGTTCGTCGGTCAGGAAGGGTGCGGGGGCTTCCTCCACGAGCTTCTGGTTGCGGCGCTGCAGGGAGCAGTCGCGGGTGGAGACCACCACGACGTTGCCGTGTGCGTCGGCGAGGCACTGGGTTTCGACGTGGCGGGGAGCGTCCAGGAAGCGTTCGATGAAGCACTCGCCGCG
This sequence comes from Pseudarthrobacter sp. fls2-241-R2A-127, assembly GCF_030209355.1. Lineage (GTDB taxonomy): Bacteria > Actinomycetota > Actinomycetes > Actinomycetales > Micrococcaceae > Arthrobacter. The sequence goes on along the minus strand of NZ_JARVSF010000011.1, from coordinate 60,672 downwards.
GCCGAAGGCGGCGGTGGCTTCGCGGACGGCGGACTCGAAGAGCTCGGGGATTTCCTCGCGGGTGCGGGCCACCTTGATGCCGCGTCCACCGCCGCCGAACGCCGCTTTGATGGCTACGGGCAGGCCGAACTTGTCCACGAATTCGAGGATTTCCTCGGCGGATTCGACCGGGTCGGCGGTGCCGGGGACCTGCGGGGCACCGACCTTCTCTGCGATGTGGCGCGCCTGGACCTTGTCGCCGAGGGCGGAGATGGCCTCGGGGGAGGGGCCGATCCAGGTGATGCCGGCAGCGATGACCTTGGCGGCGAAGTCGGCGTTCTCAGCCAGGAACCCATAGCCGGGATGGATGGCGTCGGCGCCGGACTGGCGGGCGGCGTCAATGATCTTGTCCATCACCAGGTAGGACTCGGCGGCCGTGGTGCCACCCAGGGCATAGGCCTCGTCGGCGAGTTTGACGTGCAGGGCGTCACGGTCGGGGTCGGCGTAGACGGCCACCGAGGCGATGCCTTCGTCCCGGGCCGCACGGATGATGCGGACGGCGATTTCCCCGCGGTTGGCGATCAGCACCTTGGTGAGGGTCGTCGACTGCGTGGGACCTGCGGACTGCTCCAAATTTGCTGACAAGGCGTCTCCTTCTTTCCTTCAGGGAGCCTAGCGCGGTTTTGAGGGTTCCGCCGATATTACTTGCGGAATCCGCGTGTAAACCAGCCTTCCTTTGTAGGTAAGCTACAAGGCATCCCGAAAATAGAGGACTTACCGCGCGGGCCAGAGATCCGTGATGCGCACGTTGGCGGCGGCAAGGAGGCCCCGGAGGGTGGAGACGGACAGGCCGACGACGGCGTGCGGGTCGCCGTCGACCTTCCGGATGAAGGCCCCACCCAGGCCGTCGATGGTGAACGAACCGGCGCAGTGCAGCGGCTCGCCGGTGGCGATGTAGGCGTCGATTTCCGCCGGTTCCATATCCATGAAGGTGACCTCGGCGGAGGCGACCGCCCCGAGCGTGGCGCCCGAACCGCGGCCGCCGGGTCCGTCGTCGTCCGTGTCCCTGCAATCCACCAGCCAGTGTCCCGTGTGCAGCACTCCAGCGCTCCCGCTCATCCGGAGCATCCGGTCCCGGGCGACGGCGGCCGTGTAGGGCTTGCCGTGCGCCTCGCCGTCGAACTCGAAGACCGAATCGCAGCCCAGCACCAGGGCGCCCTCCGCTTCCGGCAGGGACGCCACGGCCTCGGCCTTGGCCCTGGCGAGCAGCAGTGCGGTGTCATGCGGGTCGGTGACGCCGTACCGTTCCTGGACGGCTTCCTCGTCGACGTCGGACACCAGGACCGTGTGCCGGATGCCGGCCTCGGCCAGGAGCTTGGTGCGGGCGGGGGACTGGGAGGCGAGAATCAGGTGGTGCACGGTTCCAGCCTAGTGGACCAGTTCGCCCGGGGTGGGAGCGGCCTGGCCGCGGTTGAGCTTGGCCCCTTCGACGTCCACGTCCGGCAGGATCCGGTCCAGCCAGCGCGGCAGCCACCAGGACTTGGCACCCAGCAGGTACATGACGGCCGGGACAATGGTCATGCGGACCACGAAGGCGTCGAACAGGACACCGAAGGCCATGGCGAAGCCCAGCGGCCGGACCATGGTGAGGTGGCTGAAGATGAAGCCGGAGAACACGCTGACCATGATGATCGCGGCGGCCGTCACCACGGCGGCTGCGTGCCGGAAGCCCACCCGGACCGCTTCCTTGGCCTCGGAGCCGTGCATGTACGCCTCGCGCATGCCGGAGGCGATGAACACCTGGTAGTCCATGGCCAGCCCGAACAGCACGCCGATTAGGATGATGGGCAGGAAGCTGAGCACGGCGCCGGGGTTGGCGACGTCGAACACGCCGCCCAGCCAGCCCCACTGGTACACCGCCACCACGGCGCCGAAGGCCGCGGACAGGGACAGCAGGAACCCGCCGGTGGCCAGCAGCGGGACAACGATGGAGCGGAACACCAGCAGCAGCAGGACCAGGGAAAGCCCGACGACGATGGCCAGGTAGGGCGGCAGGGCGGCACCGAGCTTGGTGGAGACATCCACGTTGCCGGCGGTCTGGCCGGTCAGGCCCATGGCCACGCCGTAGTCCGACTGGATTTCGCCGTTGAGTCCGCGCAGTTCGGAGACCACCTGGACGGTGCTCGCGCTGGCGGGGCCTTCCTTGGGAATGACCTGGAACACGGCGGTCCGGCGGTCATCGCTGAGGGCTACCGGCACGGCGGCCACCACGTTGTCCACGGCGCGGAGCTTGTCCGCGATGTCGTACTGCAGCTTCTGAGCTTGGGCGGCGTCGAGGTTCGCGGGGAACTCGCCCACCGCCACGATCGGACCCGTCACGCCCTCGCCGAAACTGCGCGCCGTCAGGTCATAGGCCTGGTAGGCCTCCGAGTCGACTGGCTCGGAGCCGCCGTCCGGCAGCGCGAGCTGCAACTGCGTGGCCGGCAGTGCCAGGGTGCCGAGCACCAGGACGCCGGCCACCAGCGCCACCCACGGGTGCCGGGTGACGAGTCCGCCCCAGCCGCGGGTGCTGCGATGGCGGTCGGTGGCTAGGTCTGCGGCTTCATGGCCCGGTTCGGCGTTGTGCGCCTCGGCCTTGGCCCAGGCGCGCCGGGAGATGATGCGGCGGCCGATCAGGGACAGCATGGCGGGGGTCAGCGTGATGGCCACGAGCACGGCCACAGCCACGGTCCCTGCCGCGGCGAGGCCCATGACGGTGAGGAACGGCAGCCCGGGGACCACCAGGGCGGCGAGGGCGATGATCACGGTGAGGCCGGCGAAGACCACCGCGTTGCCCGAGGTGCCGTTGGCCCGGGCCACCGACTCCTCGGCGTCCATGCCGGCGAGGAGCTGGGTCCGGTGCCGGTTGACGATGAACAGCGAGTAGTCGATGCCTACGGCGAGGCCGAGCATGAGGGCCAGCATGGGGGAGATGGAGCTCATGTCGAACAGGCCGGAGAGTGCGAAGGTGATCCCGACGCCCATGCCGACGCCCATGACGGCCATGAGCAGCGGCAGCCCGGCGGCGATCAGGGTACCCAGCATGAGGATCAGGACCAGTGCGGCGACGGCGATGCCTACGATCTCGGCGGTGCCGAAGAGGGCCGAGATGTCCTCGGTGATTTCCTTGCTGGCCAGGGCGGTGACGCCGGCGGAGGAGGTTTCGTGGGCGATGTCCTGGACCTGCTTGCGCACGGCCGGGCTCAGCCCGTTGATGGAGGTGTTGAACTGGACCTGGGCCACCGCCGCCTGGTTGTCCTTCGAGACGAAACGGATGGCGGAGGCCGCCTGCGCCTGGCGTTTGCCGAGCTCCAGCTTGGCCTTGTTGGCCGCCAGCTCCTGCGTGCCGGCGTCGAGCTTCTCCTGGCCCGCTGCCAGTGCCGCCTTCTGCTGGCCCAGTTGCGCGTCGATCACCGTTGCCGGTGCCCCCGCGGCGGTGAGCTGCTGCTCGGCCGCCGCCAGCTGCGCCTTGCCGGCGTCCAGCTGCGCCCGCGAGGAGTCCAGCTGCGCCTGCCCGGCCGCCAGCTGCTGCTCGCCGTCCGTGATCGCCTTGGCTGCCTGGTCCACCTGGGCTTGGGTGGCGAACGGGTCAACAGTGCCGCGAACCTCGGGAACGGTCTGGAGCTTCTTCAGCGCGTCCGTGACGGCGGCGCGGCTCTGGTTCGTGAAGCCGCCGCTGGGCGCCTCGAACACGATCGTGGCACTGCCGCCGGAAGCGGCCGGCAGGTCCTGCTTGAGCTTGTCCGCGATGCGCTGGGTTTCCGTTCCAGGGATCTGGAAGTTGTTGGACAGGGTGCCATGGAATGCTGCGGCCGAGCCGCCTACTGCCACCAGCACGGCGAGCCACAAAGAGATGACAAGCCAGCGCCGGCGGTAGGAGAACTTGCCCAGGCGGTAGAGGAGGAGTGCCATGCGGAAACCGATCTGATCAGGAGGAACGGGTAGCGGAGGGTGAAGCAGAAGGGGCGAAGCCTGTGCCCAGCAGGGCTATGGATTCGATAAGAAGCTGGCGAAGCTCGGTGAGGGAGCCCGCCGTGAGGTCCGGGCCGCGCCGGCTGAACCAGACCTCCATGGCGGCTTTGCCGCAGGAGATGATGGAACCGGCCAGGGCATGGACATAGAGTTCGTCCTGTCCGCCGGGGGTGCCGGCGAGGCGCTCGCGGGCGACGGCGAAGACCTGCGCCCTGCAATGGTCCCAGGCCTCGAGTTCGGAATGGGCCATCAGCGGGCTTTGCTGGGTCAGGGTAAAGAGTTCCGCCAGCGGAGCCACGGCCTTGGGGTCGGCAAGGGCCGCCAGCGCCGCCTGGGCCGATTCGAGCATGGGCTCGCTCGCGGGGCGGAGCCGCAACTGTTGGATGGCGGTGTCCAGGAATCCGTGCACGATCGATGCCAGGGCGGCGTCGGTGCTGCCGAAGTAGTTGAAGAAGGTGCGGCGTGAGATGCCCGCGGCGTCGGCGATGTCCTCCACCGTGAAATTTCCCGGGCCTTTGGCGCGCAGCAGTTCCAGGGCGGCATCCGTGATGGCCTGCCGGGTGGCTGCCTTGTTCAGCTCACGCCGGGACGGGGGCGCCTGCTGGTCGTCGGATGATGCGGGAGTGGTGGGCACATGATTACACTACGTGCAAGTTTGCACTACATGCAACTAATTTCCGGCTTGGATTCACAGGAGACCGAAAGGTTCCCAACAGCCTTTCCTGAACCTGCCGGGAGATGCTGGATATGTCTCGGTGAGAGAGGCACAAACCCACTGCCGTTACCCGACGGCGAATCAGGAGACAAGAGATGTCACGTACGAAGAAGATGACCCTGGGTCTGTCAGCGGCTGCGCTGGTCCTGGGTGCCGGGATCGGAGTGGCCGGGATGGCTTCCGCGACCACCGCCGCGCCCACCCCCACACCCAGCGCGAGCTCAAGCGCCTCCACTGACGGAAGCAACGGCGCCGCGCACGACGGCATGGGCCGGCACGGCCGTCCCGGCGGCCACGGCGAGGACCAGGCCGCCGCGCTGGCCAGCAAGCTTGGCGTGGACCAGACCAAGGTCCAGGACGCGCTGAAGGCCTTCCGTGATGCGAACAAGCCCACTGCCCCGGCTGAGGGCCAGAAGCCGGACCCGGCCGCGCGGGAAGCTGCCCTTGCGAAGTCGCTGGCCGCCGCGCTCGGCATTGACGAGTCGAAGGTGACGGCCGCGCTCCAGTCGATCCGCAGCGATGAGCAGTCGGAGCACGCTGCCGCGCTCAAGTCCCGCCTGGATAAGGCCGTCACCGACGGCAAGCTGACCCAGGCCGAAGCCGACGCTGTGACCAAGGCGGTCCAGAATGGCGTCATCGGCGGCGGCGGCCGCTGACTGAAGCCTGCGGTTGGGGGCCACGGTTCCCCTGAGCGGCAGGAGCGCTTAACAGCACGAAGTCCCCCGGGAAGATTTCCCGGGGGACTTCGTGTTGCGGGTTGCAGGTTACGCGTTGGCGTCCTGCAGTTCGCGCGGCGCGGTGTCCGCACTGGTGCCGTCAGCGGGCTCGGCGGCGGCGTCCTGGTCGTCCACGAACGGGGTGCCGTTGCGCGGGGCGTTGTACAGCGCCTCGTCCAGGATGCCCTGGCGCTTGGCCACGATGGTGGGAACCAGGGCCTGGCCTGCAACATTCACTGCGGTGCGGCCCATGTCCAGGATGGGATCGATGGCGAGCAGGAGCCCGACGCCTGCCAGCGGGAGTCCCAGCGTGGAGAGGGTCAGCGTCAGCATCACCACGGCGCCGGTGGTGCCGGCGGTCGCGGCGGAACCCAGAACGGAGACCAGGGCGATCAGCACGTACTGGCTGAAGTCCAGGTGGATGCCGAAGAACTGGGCGACGAAGATGGCGGACACGGCCGGGTAGATGGCAGCGCAGCCGTCCATCTTGGTGGTGGCGCCCAGCGGCACGGCAAAGGAAGCATAGGCCCGGGGCACACCCAGGGAGCGCTCAGTCACGCGCTGGGTCAGCGGCAGGGTGCCCACCGAGGAGCGGGACACGAAGGCCAGCTGCACGGCCGGCCACACACCGGAGAAGTACTGCTTGATGGACAGGCCGTGGCTGCGGACCAGGATGGGGTAGACCACGAACAGGACCAGGGCCAGGCCAACGTAGATCGCGACCGCGAACTTGCCGAGCGAGCCGATGGTGTCCCAGCCGTAGACTGCCACCGCATTGCCGATCAGGCCGATGGTGCCGAGCGGGGCGATGCGGATGATCCACCACAGGACCTTCTGGATGACGGCAAGGGCCGAGGCGTTGAGGTTCAGGAAGGGCTCGGCGGCCTTGCCCACCTTAAGGGCCGCAACGCCGACGGCGATGGCGATCACCAGGATCTGCAGGACGTTGAAGCTGACCGAGGTGGTGACTGCGCCGGCGTCGCCAACGGTGGAGCTGGCGCCAAGGCCCAGGAAGTTCTTCGGGAACAGGCCGACGAGGAACGCCCACCAGTCGCCGGACTTGCCGGTGTACTTGGCTTGCTCGGTGATGCCCGTGTTGGCGCCGGGCTGCAGCAGCACGCCCAGGCCGATGCCGATCAGCACCGCGATCAGGGACGTGATGGCGAACCACAGGAGCGTGTTCCATGCCAGCCGGGCCGCGTTGGATACCTGGCGCAGGTTGGAAATGGAGCTGACGACGGCGGTGAAGATCAGCGGTACCACGGCGGTCTGCAGCAGCGAGACGTAGCTCGAGCCGATGGTCTGCAGCGTGGTGCCAAGGGCGTTGGGGTTGGTCTTGGTGCTGCCGGTGTACTTGGCCAGCAGGCCGAGGCCGAGGCCCACGATGAGGGCGGCAATGATCTGGAAGCCGAAGGAGGAAGCCCACTTGGGCAACTGGAATCCGGTCTTCCCCGCGGATGATGGGGTGCTTGTCTGAGTGGTCACCAAAACAAGCTAGACCTGCGGCGCATACCACGTCGAAAGAATATTGAGAAATATTACGCGCGTGAAACTGGGTTTGGCGAACAAAAACCCAGTAAACACAAGGGATGCAGTGGCAATTGTTAAGTTATTCCCGGCTTCGATGTGCTTAACGTCTCCCTGGTTCCTTAGGTAAAGGGCCCGACGTGGGTGCCTTCCGGCAGCTTGCTCCCCACCGGCACCCTAGCCTCGGAAGCTCGGCCAGGGAACCTGCCGGCGTGGGCCCAGCCGCGAGGAACGAGCAGCACGCAGAGGATATTGCCCTCCCGCCCTCCAGGGGCGGGCTATCCCAGCAGCGCCCGGCGCAGTGTGTCGAGACCAACAGAGCCGATGTTCAGGGCCTTGGTGTGGAACTCCTTGAGCTCGAATCCGGGCCGCGATTCGAGTTCGGCGCGGATCTGTTCCCAGAGCCGCTGGCCCACCTTGTAGGACGGGGCCTGGCCCGGCCAGCCGAGGTAGCGGGTGAACTCGAAGTTGAGCTGGCCTTCGCTGATGGGAAGGTTTTCCTTAAGGAACCCGTAGCCCGTCGTGGCAGTCCAGGTGCCGGATCCCCACCGCTCCGGCATCTCCAGCTCGAGGTGGACGCCGATGTCGAAGACGACGCGGGCAGCCCGCATGCGCTGCATGTCCAGCATCCCCATGTGGTCGCCGGGGTCGGTGAGGTAGCCCAGTTCCTGCATCAGTTTCTCGGCGTAGAGGGCCCAGCCTTCGCCGTGCCCGGAGGTCCAGCAGACGTTGCGGCGCCATTTGTTCAGCAGCTCGCGCCGGTACGTAGCGGTGGCCACCTGGAGGTGATGGCCGGGAACGCCCTCGTGGTAGACGGTGGTGGTTTCGGCCCAGGTGGTGAAGGTGTCCTCGCCGGCGGGGACGGACCACCACATCCGGCCGGGCCGGCTGAAGTCATCTGACGGGCCGGTGTAGTAAATGCCGCCCTCGTCCGTGGGGGCGATACGGCACTCCAAGGTCTTCATCACGTCCGGGATATCGAAGTGGACGCCGGCGAGCCCGGCCATGGCCTTGTCCGAGAGATCCTGCATCCACGCCTGCAGGGCGTCGGTGCCCTTCAGCTGCCGGGCGGGATCGTTGTTGAGGATTTCCTTGGCCTCCGCGATGGTGGCGCCCGCCTTGATGGTGGCGGCCACGCGTTCCTGTTCGGCGATGAGCCGGTCCAGCTCCTGGACGCCCCAGGCATAGGTTTCTTCCAGGTCCACTTCGGCGCCGAGGAATGAGCGGGACGCCAGGGCGTACCGTGCCCTGCCCACTGCATCCTTTTCGGGTGCGGCCGGGAGCAGCTCGGTGCGCAGGAACTCTGCCAGCCCGGCGTAGGCGCTGCGGGCGGCGGCGGCTCCGGCGTCGAGCTTATCCTGGAGGGCCGCGGGCAGCGGCCCGTCCGGAGTCGCTGCACCGGCCGCCAGCTTGGCGAAGAAGCCGTCATCGGCTGCGTACTTGGTCACCTGCTCGATGACGGTCCGGACCTGCCGGGCGGCAGCCACTTTGCCGGCGTCCCTGGCGACGCGGAGGGATTCGATGTAGCCGCTGATGGCGGCCGGCACATTGCCGGCGCGGCCGGCAATGTGGTCCCAGTCCTGCACCGTGCCGGTGGGCATGAGGTCGAAGATGGCCCGGATGTCCTGGGCGGGGGAGGCGATGTTGTTCAGCTCCGCATACTCCCAGCCGGAGGCGTGGATCAGCAGTTGCAGGCCGAGCCGCTCCCTCATGGCATCCAGGGTGACGGCATCGACGTCGTCTTCCGGTTCGAGGCCCTCCAGCGAGGCCAGCGCCTCACGGGCGGCCTCGGCAAATCCGGCGATGCCGGCGGGGGAGAAGTCCTGGTATTCCGTCTCGTGGCCCGGCAGGCCAAGGGTGGTGGCGAACGTCGGGTTGAGCCGGGTGAGGGTGTCCGTATAGCCGTCCGCGACGGCGTCGATGCGGGTATGCGGGCGCGCGGCGGGTGCAGTGTCTGTAGTCACATTCCGAGACTACCCGGCCGACCGGGTGGGTGGGCGGGGATTGTCAGCCGTGGCTGCGCTTCCAGGCGCCAGGGCCGGGGGACGGGGCGAGCCGCAACTGCTGCCGGCGCACCCAGTGCCGCACGCTCGGTGCGGCAGGCTGGGCGGGAGCCGGGCCACCGAGGGACAGGACGACGGCGGTAAGCGCGGCGAGTTCCTCGGCGTTCGGTTGTCCCTTGACAACAGAGAAAAGCGGAGCTGGCGGCAAGGTTTCCTCTAGAGGGGCCACGCCGGCGGGGGTCCCGGACGGGGCTTGCGAGGGCTGGGAGCCGGTGGGGATCACAGCGGGATGTTCCCGTGCTTCTTGGCGGGGAGGCTGGCGCGTTTGTCGCGCAGCGCCCGCAGGCCCTTGATGATCTGGACCCGGGTGTCGGAGGGGGCGATCACGGCGTCCACGTAGCCCAGCTCTGCCGCCTGGTAGGGGTTGAGGAGTTCTTCCTCGTACTGCCGGATGACTTCGGCGCGGCGTGCTTCGACGTCGCCGCCATCTTCCGCCACGGCGGCGAGGTCGCGGCGGTAGAGGATGTTGACGGCACCCTGGGCGCCCATGACGCCGATCTGCGCGGTGGGCCACGCCAGGTTCAGGTCGGCGCCGAGCTTCTTGGAACCCATCACGATGTAGGCGCCGCCGTAGGCCTTGCGCGTAATGACGGTGAGCTTGGGGACGGTGGCCTCGGCGTAGGCGTAGAGGAGCTTGGCGCCGCGCCGGATGATGCCCTGGAACTCCTGGTCCTTGCCGGGAAGGAAGCCAGGCACGTCCACCAGGGTGATGATGGGGATGTTGAAGGCATCGCAGTGGCGGACGAACCGGGCCGCCTTTTCCGAGGCGGCGATGTCCAGGGTGCCGGCGAACTGCAGCGGCTGGTTGGCCACGATGCCCACCGTGTGGCCCTCCACGCGGCCGTAGCCGATCATCACGTTGGGTGCGTAGAGTGCCTGCATCTCCAGGAAGTGCCCGTCGTCCACGATCTGTTCGACGACGGCCCGCATGTCGTAGGGCTGGTTGGCGGAATCCGGAACCAGCGCATCCAGGGCGAGGTCGTCGTCGTCGACCTCCAACTCCTGCTGGTGGCCCAGCACGGGTGCCTCGGAGAGGTTGTTGGAGGGCAGGAAGTCCAGCAGTTCGCGCACGAACTCGATGGCGTCGGTTTCGTCGGAGGCCAGGTAGGTGGATGTTCCGGTGGTGGCGTTGTGCTGCCGGGCGCCGCCCAGCGTTTCCATGTCCACGTCCTCGCCGGTGACGGTCTTGATGACGTCCGGGCCGGTGATGAACATGTGCGAGGTCTTGTCCACCATCACCACATAGTCGGTGAGGGCGGGGGAGTAGGCGGCGCCGCCGGCGGACGGGCCCATGATCAGGGAGATCTGCGGCACCACGCCGGACGCGTGGACGTTGTTCCGGAAGATGTCCGCGAACATGGCCAGGGACGCGACGCCTTCCTGGATGCGTGCGCCGCCACCGTCCAGGATGCCCACCACGGGGCAGCCGTTGCGGAGGGCGAATTCCTGGACCTTGACGATCTTTTCGCCGTTGACCTGGCTCAGCGAGCCGCCGTAGACGCTGAAGTCCTGGCTGTAGACGGCCACCAACCGGCCGTCCACGGTGCCGTAGCCGGACACCAGACCATCGCCCAGCGGCTTCTTCTTTTCCATGCCGAATGCCGTGGAGCGGTGCACGGCGAGGGCATCGAATTCAACGAACGAGTCTTCGTCCAGCAGCAACCCGATGCGTTCGCGGGCGGTGTTCTTGCCGCGGGCATGTTGCTTTTCGATGGCCTCGGGGCCGGAGGGCTGTGCGGCACGCGCCTGGCGGTCGCGGAAATCTGCGATCTTTCCCGCTGTCGTTGTCAGATCGTGGCTCATCAAGTGTCTCCGGCTCTGTAGCAAGTCAGTTCTGTTGGTCAGCGGTCCGCATTCGCGGGAGCTTTAAGTAGCATCCACACAAAAGACGAACTCTGGTGGCAAGTCTAGTGACGGTTTGTGCGCCCGCAGCTGTAGGGAACCTACAATTTTCTGCCGTTCCGGCACCCACTCCGCTATGTTACCGGCCAGTAACATAGTTGGGTTACAGTGTTCCCATGACTTCAAGCGACGAGGCTTTGCAGGCACCCCCCAGCCCCTACCGGGCCGCCGGTTCCCTGGCAGGACGCACCATCCTCATCTCCGGCGGAAGCCGCGGAATCGGCCTGGCCATCGCCAAGAGGGCGGCCCGGGACGGGGCCAACATTGTGCTCCTGGCCAAGACCGGCACTCCGCACCCCAAGCTGGCGGGCACGGTTTTTACTGCCGCCGAAGAACTGGTGGAGGCCGGCGGCCAGGCGCTGCCCTTGGTGGGCGACGTCCGCCGGGACGAAGACGTGGCCGGAGCCGTGGCCGCAGCCACGGAGCGCTTTGGCGGCATCGACGTCGTCATTAACAACGCCTCGGCTATCGACCTGTCCACCACGGACGCCGTCGACATGAAGAAGTACGACCTCATGCAGGACATCAACGTCCGCGGAACCTTCCTGCTGTCCAAGCTGGCGCTCCCTGCGCTCCGGGCATCGGCGCAGGGGCATATCCTGACGCTGTCGCCGCCACTGAACCTCCACCCGTCCTGGGCTGGAAAACATCTTGCCTACACCATGGCCAAGTACGGGATGAGCCTGACCACGCTGGGCCTGGCCGAGGAACTGAAGGCCGACGGCGTCCGGGTGAACTCCCTCTGGCCGTGCACCCTGATCGACACGGCAGCCATCCGCAACATGCCGCAAGGCGAAAAGATGGTGCTGGCCGCCCGGGGCCCGCAGATCATGGCCGATGCCGCCCACGCCATCCTCACCGGGAGCCACCTTGCCGCCGGAGACGCGGAATCCGGAAATTTCTACACGGACGAGCAGGTCCTGGCGGGCGCAGGCGTCACAGACTTCCGGCCCTACAGCCTTGGGGCGCCCGAAGACCGGCTGGTTCCGGATATCTTCCTCTAGGGCAGCACCGGGGACTGCCGGTCGGCTCTTTTCGCGGCCGGCGGTCCCGCGGCCCGGGGAATCCTGGCTGCTGGGTAGTGTCCAGCTTCGCTCGGTAGGATTCAGGTATGGATGACGCGCACGTACCGGGCACCCCCCTGAACCGAGTGGACCTGGCCGACCAGCGTTTCCTCTCCGCCACCGGCATCCCCCGGATAGACGTGGTGGACTCGACCGGTTCCACCAATGCCGACCTCCTGCGCGCCGCCACGGTGGAACCCGCAGCCTGGCCGGACCTCTCCGTCCTGACCGCTGAATACCAGACGGCCGCCCGGGGCCGGCTGGACAGGCGTTGGGAAGCGCCGCCGCTGAGTTCGCTGTCTGTCTCCGTGGTGCTGCGTCCCGTCAACGCGGAGGGCCGGCCCCTCCCCACCCAGAGCTACTCCTGGTTGTCCCTCATCGCCGCCCTCGCCCTGCGCGAGACCCTGCTGGACACCGCCGGCATCCCGGCCGAGCTCAAATGGCCCAACGACGTTTTGGTGCGCGGCCGGAAGATCGCCGGCATCCTGGCCCAGCTTGGTCCCATGGCCGACGGCAACGTGCCGCCGGTCGTCCTTGGCACCGGACTCAATGTCACTTTGCATGAACGCGAGCTTCCGGTCCCCACCGCAACGTCCGTGGCACTCGAAGGCTCCCGGACCACCGACCGCACCCTCCTGCTGAAGAGCTACCTCACCCACTTCGCCACCCTGTACCGGAGTTTCTGCAACGCCGACGGCGACCCAACGGCCGGGATGGCCGGCGGCCCTTCCCTGCACAAGCGGGTGGAGGCCGTGATGGTCACGCTCGGCAAGCAGGTCCGGGCGCAGCTTCCCGGTGACCACGAGATCATCGGACACGCCTCACGGCTGGATGACTACGGCTCCCTGCTGGTGGTGGACCGCGACGCGCGGGAGCACGTGGTGACTGCCGGCGACGTAGTGCACCTGCGGCCTTGGACATCACCGGAAGACCCCGGCCAAGGCGGTTATGCGTAAAAGCCTCGTTCCCGGGGAACAAGTCATAGTCACCACCCGCCCGCAGCCCAGGAAGCTCGCCGGTGCCGCCGCAGCCTTCGTACTGGCGCCCGCCCTGGCCGCCTTCACCAGCGCCTGGATCATCCGCGGCGGCGCCGCCCGGGTGGCACCGGCCCTGGACCGGCAGTGGACGTCTTGGCTCGTCGCCGGCTGCGTCCTTGCGGCCGCCGCCGTGTGGCTCGGCTACTGCCTGCCCCGGCTGCTCCGCTGGCAGGGCACGCGTTACACCCTGACCAGCCAGCGGATGGTGGCCCGCCACGGCATGCTTAACCGGCGCGACCAGCAGGTGAACCTGGTGTCCGTCCGTAACCTGACCGTCCACGAATCCCTGCTTCAGCGGTTGGTGCGCTCCGGGAATATATCCTTGGAAACCGGGTACCAGGGCGTGGTGACCTTTCCTGACGTGCCCGAGGTTGCCCGGTTCCGCGACTTTATCCTCGACGCCATCGGGGAACTGCCGGACGACAATGAGGCCCGGCCGGGTGCGACGTACTATCCCGCCGGTGCTTTTCCGGAGGACATGAGAGAAGGTGGACGGGATGACCAATGAGGACCAGCAGGAACGCGTCAACAGCATCGATCCCGGTACAGCCGCCTTCGACGCCGGCGCGGCAAGCACCATGACCGGGGAACACCTTCCTGCTGCGGAACCAGTCGCGTCCGGACCGGCGGCGCCCGAACCCGGCGCGGACAGGCACCCGCCCACCGGCGCCATGTCCGCCGAACGCCTCGCCATGAAGGCCCTGGAAACACGGCTCCTTGGCGGGGAACGCAAGCTCCGTCGTCGTGAAGTGGCCGCCGGCGCAGGCCTCTCCCTCCTCTCCGCCCGCAAACTCTGGCGCGCCCTCGGGTTCCCGAACTTCGGCGACGAGGACGTTGCCTTCACCGAACGCGACCAGGCAGCCTTGTCCACGGTGGTGGACCTGGTCCGCGCCGGCAAGCTCACGGAGGAAGCAGCCATCTCGGTCACGCGCGCCATCGGCCAAATGACGGACCGGATGGTCGTGTGGCAGATCGAGGCCCTCGTGGAGGACATGGTCCACGAGCAGGGCGTCACGGACGCCGTCGCCCGCAAGCGCCTGGTCAACGAACTTCCCGCCCTGGTGGACGCACTCGAGGAAGTTCTGGTGTACTCCTGGCGGCGCCAGCTCAACGCCGGTGTCCAGCGGCTCGCCGTTCGCGCCGAGGCCGGCCTCCAGGCCAGCGAAGAAGGCCGGGAAGGCGACGAGGACGACGCCCCGCTGCCCCTGGCCCGCGCCGTGGGCTTCGCCGACCTCGTGTCCTATACCAGCCTGTCCCGGCGGATGAACGAAAAGACGCTGGCCCGGCTGGTCCAGCGGTTTGAAAACAAATGCGCCGAAATCATCTCGGTCGGGGGCGGCCGGCTGGTCAAGACCGTGGGCGACGAAGTCCTCTACATCGCCGAAACACCCGCCGCGGGCGCCGAGATCTCCCTGGCGCTCGCCGAAGCCTTCACCGCAGACGAAATCCTCCCGGAAGCCCGGGTGGCCATGGTGTGGGGAAGGATCCTGTCCCGCCTCGGTGACATCTACGGCCCCACCGTCAACCTGGCGGCCCGCCTCACCACGCTCGCGGACCCGGGAACCGTGCTGGTGGACTCGATGACCGCCTCCGCACTCGAGCACGACGAACGGTTCGTCATGATTCCCCAGGATCCGGAAAATGTCCGCGGTTTCGGCGAAATTAAACCGGTCCGCCTCACCCGCGGGCGCGGCCAGGGCCTGATCCTGGACTAGCGCCCAACACCGGTCCGCGACGGTTCCCTCAGCCGGCAAACAATTTATCCACTTGTTGGCGGATAGCGGTATGGTTGTGGTGCCCGGGGTCCAGTGACGCCGGCTGCCGGCAGGGGCAGAGAGCTATCGGGGGATAACACTTCATGAAACGTCGCCACCAAGCGCGCGCCCAAAGCCCTGGTTCCGCCATGCCCTGGAAGCGCCTGCTGCTGCGCTTCGAGATCATTCGTTGGAAGCCGCACGGCACCACGTACAGCGGTGACGGGCAGTGGTACTGGATCATGCGTGGCTCACTGAACGCCACCCGATGGATCCAGTCGCTGCACACCACATTGGGCTCGCCGGCACAGAGCGGTGTACCGCTTTGCACTTCCTGATATGGGCCACGCCATAGCCGCCGCGGCAGCGGCCTCCGGGCCAGGCAGCCGCCCCGTACGGGATAGAGGTCCCCATCGCAGGGTCTTACATGGCTTCGGTAGGCTGGGCCCGGGGAAAGAAAGCCTACTGCCTGTCGCGCGAACAGGCCGGAATCTGGCAACACAATCTGAGGGAAAAATAACGCTGTGACAACTCTGCTGGGGAAGCTTGGGCTGAAGAGGCGCCATAAGAAGGTTGCCGCCGGGACTGCGTTTGGTGTGGTGGTGGCGGTGGTGGTGACGGGTGCGGTGTTGTATCCGGGTTTTAAGACCACTGAGGTTGATTTGAATGATGGCGGCGTGTGGGTGGTGTCGAAGACCAAGAATGCTGTGGGGCGGTTGAATTATCCGTCGCGGGTCTTGGATGGTGCGGTGACGCCGGCGTCGACCTCGTTTGATGTGTTGCAGCATGCTGGTGAAGTTTTTGTTGATGATGCGACTGGTTCGACGTTGAATCAGGTGTCGCCGGCGAACATGCGTCTTGGTGGGGATAAGCGGTTGCCGGGTTCTGCTGTGGTGGCGTTTGGGGCGCAGACGATTTCTGTGACGGATCCGGGGTCGGGCAAGGTGTGGGCGGTGTCGCCGTCGACGGTGAATGGTTTTGATGAGGAGGCTTCGGAACCGGTTTTGGTGGGTTCTCAGGGGATTGTTTCTGCGGTTGGTTCTGATGACCGGATTTATTCTGCGGATCCGAAGACCGGTGTGGTGTCGGTGACTGGTGTTGATGCTGATGGTGTGGTGACGTCCTCGGAGTCCAGTACGTGGGATGGGCTTAAGGGTTCCGGGGACCTGCAGATGACGGTGGTGGGGGACAAGCCGGTGGTGTTGGATGCCGCGGCGGGGAACCTGTTTTTGCCTGGTGGTAAGCGGTTGGCGTTGGAGAATGCGCGGGATGCGAAGCTTCAGCAGGCGGGGCCGGGCAGTGATTTTGTAGCGGTGGCGACGCGGAAGGCGTTGTTGAAGCAGCCGTTGGATGGCGGTACCGCCAAGACTGTGACGTTCGATGGTGAGGGTGTGCCTGCTGCTCCGGTGCAGTTGGGTGGGTGTGTGCATGCGGCGTGGTCGGGGGCGAACAAGTACGTCCGTGATTGCGTCAATAATGCTGATGATAAGAATGTTGCCGTGCCCAAGGCGAGTGCGTCGCCGTCGTATGTGTTCCGGGTGAACCGGGACCTGGTGGTTTTGAATGATGTGAATTCGGGCAATGTGTGGCTGGTGAACCAGAACATGCAGCTGGTCAACAACTGGGACGAGGTAGTCCCGCCCAAGAACCAGTCGGAGGACCAGGACCAGGAATCTGCGGATAACAACACCATCAACGTGCTGCCGGACCGCACCAAACCCAACCGGCCCCCGGAAACAAAGCCGGACGTCATTGGCGTGCGTCCCGGACGCACCACCATCCTCAGCGTCCTGGACAACGATTCCGACCCCGACGGCGACGTGCTGACGGCCTCGGTGGCGGCGGGCTCCGGGCCAAAGTCAGGCACCCTTGAGAGCATCTATGGCGGGACGGCGTTCCAGATCACCGTCCCCGCGGACGCCAAGCCAGGCACGGAAACCTTCAACTACAGCGCCTCCGACGGCCGCGGGCTGTCCGCCACCGGGCAGGTCACGCTCAGCGTCGTGGGTCCGGATGAAAACAAACCGCCCAAGTTCAAGCGCGGCGAGGACACCACCATGCTGGTGGAACAAGGCAAAACGGTCAGCCAGAACATCCTCACCGATTGGATCGACCCCGACGGTGATGACCTCGTCCTGCTCGATGCCAAGGCCGACAACGACCAGGACCAAGTCAAGGTCCGGCGGGACGGCCTGCTCTCTTTCCAGGACTCCGGCGCAACCGCCGGCAAGAAGAACGTCCAGGTCACCATCTGGGACGGGCGGGCCACCGTCACCGGAAAGGTAGTGGTCAACGTCCAGCCGCCCGGAGCCCTGGCACCAGTAGTCAACGCTGACCACGTTACCGCCGTTGTGGGCCAGGACCTGGTCATCTCCCCGCTGAAGAACGACGTCGACCCCAACGGCGGCGCCCTTCGCCTGGCACAGGTGGAAGCCAACGGCCCCGCCGAACTTGGCCCCGTCACCGACGGCGGCACGTTCACGTTCCGCAGCAGCAACCCCGGGCCCGTCTACCTGACTTATATCGCCAGCAACGGGCCGCAAAGCAGCCAGGGGTTGATCCGCGTCGATGTCGAATCCGGCAATGACGGCGGCGATCCTGTGGCGGTCCACGACGTCGCGCTGATGCCCACCGGGGGCAGCGTCCTGCTGGATCCCTTGGCCAACGACTCCGACCCCTCCGGTGGTGTCCTGGTGCTGCAATCCGTCAAAATCCCGGACAACGCCCCGGTGTCGGTCAGCGTGATCAACCACAGTGTCCTGCGGATCACCGACATCCTGGGAACCAAGGACCCCCTCCTGTTCGAATACACCATGTCCAACGGCAAGAAGTCCGCCACGGGCAGTGTCTCCGTGGTCCCCGTCCCGGCGCCGGCCGTCCTGGAAGCGCCCCAGCCCAAACCGGACGAGGTCAACGTCCGTGTCAACGACGTCGTCACCATCCCGGTCCTGGACAACGACACGCACCCGCAAGGGCAGGAGTTGACGGTCGACCCCGTCCTGCCGCAGGCCGTGGATCCGGCAGACGGCAAGAGCTTCGTCTCGGAGAATACCCTCCGCTTCATCGCCGGCAGCCAGCCCAAGACCGTCCGCGCCATCTACAACGCCGTGGATCCTCAGGGCCAGAAGAGCGCCGCCGCCGTGACCATCCACATCCTCCCGCTCGAAGGTGCTCAGAACTCCCGGCCCCAGCCGCGCAACCTCACTGCCCGGGTGGTGGCTGCCGGGACGGTCCGGATTCCGGTTCCACTGGACGGCATCGACCCCGACGGCGACTCCGTCCAACTGACGGGCATCGACAGCACCCCTGCAATGGGAACAGCCACCGTGGGCAGCAACTTCATCGACTTCACCGCCGCCGGCGACGGAGCGGGCACGGACACGTTCCGCTACAAGGTGGTTGACCGCCAAGGCGCGGTGAACACGGGCACCGTCACCGTCGGCATCGCCCCACGCAGTGAGGTGAACCAGAAGCCCACCCCCGTGGACGACGAAGTCCGGGTGCGGCCCGGCCGACAAATCGCCGTCGACGCCACCGCCAATGACACCGACCCCGACGGCGACCGCATCCGTATCCTCACCGACGGTATCGAGGCCGATCCCGCGCTCCAGGCGACCGTCAGCAAGAACAGCGGCCGCATCATCCTCCTGGCACCAAAAGAGGCCGGGACCTATAACGTGCGGTACACCATCGCCGATGACCGGGACGCCACTGCCCAGGCCACCATTCGCGTGGTGGTGGACAACAACGTGCCCCTCAAGGCGCCGATTGCCCGTGACGACAGGGTGACCTCCGCGCAGGCCATGGGCAAGACCGCCGTCGATGTTCCGGTCCTCAAGAATGACGAGGACCCGGATGGGGTGGGCGAGAACCTGAAGATCAGCACCGACGCCCCCACCGCCCGGCCAGGCGGCAACGGCAACGTCCTGGTGGACCTGACCAAGGACCCCCAGCTCATTCCGTACACCGTGGAAGACGTCGACGGACTCCAGTCCACCGCCATCATCTGGGTGCCGGGCCTTGGACAGCAGGTTCCCACCCTGGCCAAGGACGAGGTCATCGAAGTGGTGGCCGGCCAGTCGGTCGACGTGAACCTCAACGAATGGGTCAAGGTCCGCGAGGGCAGGTCGCCCCGGCTGACCCAGGCTGACCGGATCAAACTGATCGGCGCCGACGGCGGCAACCCGGTGATCGGTGACGGAACAGGCCTGAAGTACACCGCCGGTGCCGACTACGTGGGCCCCGGATCCCTGACGTTCGAGGTGACCGACGGGACAGGGCCGGACGATCCTGCGGGCCTGAAGTCCACCCTCAGCATCCGTACCAAGGTGCTTCCGGATCCAAACAAGAACCACCCGCCCGAACTGCTCGGCGCAGACATGGACGTGCCCAAGGGGGACGCAGCGACCACGGACCTGGGGAAGCTGACCTCGGACCCGGACCAGGACGACGTCGAGAAGATGAAGTACGAACTGGTGGGCGGCTCGCTCAGCGGCTTCAACGTCAGCATCGACGGGAAGACGCTCAAAGCCTCCGCGGCCGACTCCACCGCTACCGGGACCAAAGCCGCGGTCCAAGTCAAGGCAAGGGATCCGCGCGGGCTTGAGGCTACGGCCACCTACCAGCTTTCGGTTACCGCCTCCAACCGGCCCAAGCCGGTGGCCAATGACGACGTCGAAGCGAACGCCGCCGCGGGCAAGCCGGTCACCATCAACGTGCTGGCCAACGACGCCAACCCGTTCCCCGAGACCCCGCTGAAGATCATTGCCGCAAACACTGAAACAGGCAGCGGCACTGTCAGTGTCAACGGTGACTCGGTCACCGTCACGCCGGCGCCCGGCTTCACCGGCACCATGGTGGTTGCCTACACAGTGCAGGACAAGACCGGCGACGACTCCCGCAATGCGACGGCAAGGGTCCGCCTGACCGTCAAGGATAAGCCGGCGGCGCCCACTACGCCGCAGGCGCAAAGCGTGGGGGACAGTACGGCGCTGCTGAACTGGTCCGCCCCTGCCGACAGGGGCTCGCCCATCACCAAGTACACGGTGTATGGCGAGGGCGGCTTCCGGCAGGACTGCCCGGCCAACACCTGCACGCTCAACGGGCTGACCAACAACACCACTTACCACTTCCAGGTAACGGCCACCAACGAGTTCGGCGAATCGGACCGGTCCCCGGCCTCGGCAGACGTCCGGCCGGACGTGAAGCCGGATACTCCTCTGGCTCCGTCGCTGACATTCGGGGACAAGCAGTTGACCGTTAACTGGACCCAACCCGCCAGCAAGGGTTCGCCGGTGAAGTCCTATGACCTGGAGATCTCGCCGGCACCGGCAGGCCAGAACGCCCAGATCCAAGGCCTGACATCGGTCAGCTACGTCTGGAAGGGGTTGCAGAACGGGGTCTCCTACAAGGTTCGGGTCCTGGCCCGAAACGACGCCAAGGAACCGTCGGAATGGAGCCCCTATTCCGCGGCCGAGGTACCGGCCGGCGTTCCCGCTACTCCCGCGCCGCCGAGTGTGTCGCAGGCAACTCCGGTAGGTTCTCAAAGCCAGCTGCGGGTGGTCTGGTCGGCACCCAACAGCAACGGTGATGCCGTCTCCGCCTACACCCTGACCACGCTTCGCGGCGGCGCGGCGGTGGCGAGCCAGCAGGTGTCCGGTACTTCTCAAAACGTCACCGTGGACAACTCGGAAACGAACTACACCTTCACGGTGGCAGCCACCAACAAGGCCGGGACCAGCGGCACCAGCGCCCAGTCCGCCGCGATCCGGGCCGCGGGCAAGCCGGGCCAGGTCAATGGTGGAACCGTGAAGGAGACGGGAACCAGCGGACAGCTGGCGGTCACGTTCACCGCGCTGTCGGAGACGCAACGCAACGGCTCCACCGCCGGTGAAATTGCCTACTCGTACCGGACGTCGTCCGGCCAGTCGGGAGCCATCGCCGCACCCGGAGGCAATATTAACGGCCTTCCCAACGGAACCGACGTCACGGTTACCATCATCGCCACCTCGACCAAGAACAACATGTCCGGCGACGCCAAAGCGATCGGCACAGGGAACCCGTACGGACCGCCAAACGCGCCGAGTGTTAGCGGTACGACGTCCAACAAGGGTGACGGACAGGTGCACTGGACGTGGAACGATCCCGCCACTAATGGCCGCCCGCTCGACCACTACGAGGTCAGCATGGATGGTGGTGGCTGGCAAAATGTTGGAACTGCCAACCGGTTCGACGCCGGTGCCGGCGGCTGGAGCAAGAGCCACAACCTGCAAGTCCGTGCCTACACCGTCACCTACGGGGCGGTGGGTGGTCCCGCCACCTCCACCTCCGGTGCCGATCCGACTCCACCTCCCGCACCGACACAAGTCCGGGTCAAGGCATCAGACGTCAACAGTTGCCCCGGCAAGCCAGGCGTACCTGACCGTTTCAGCTCGCCGCCGCCGTCGTGCGGAGGCAACTCAGCAAACTGGGTGTCCTACTCGGACGGCTGGATTCCCAGTGCGTGCTGGATGAACATCTACGGTTCCAGCGAGACATCCAATCCGCCCACCTACTACAAGTGGTACCGCATGGATGGCGGTCCGCACTCGGGATGGTACGTGAAGCTGGCAACCATCGACATCAGCGGCCCTGACGTCGGCAGATGTTGATTCACCAAGCCCCATGACTGCCACCGAAACGTATAGAAAATGAGGACCTTTAGATGACCATGACCATGGAGCAGGCCGAATGGTTTGCCGGGACGTTCGAAAAGCTGGTTGCCAACGTGGGGCAGGCGGTGCTGGGCAAGGAGCACGTGATCCGGCTGACCTTCACGGCCATGCTGGCCGAGGGCCACGTACTGTTCGAGGACGCGCCCGGCACGGGCAAGACCTCGCTGGCCCGTGCTTTGGCGGCCACCGTGCAAGGGTCCAACAACCGCATCCAGTTCACCCCTGACCTGCTGCCCTCCGACGTCACCGGCGTGACCATCTACGACCAGAAGACGCAGAAGTTCGAGTTCCACAAGGGCCCGATCTTCAACAACATCGTCCTGGCCGACGAAATCAACCGTGCGTCGCCCAAGACCCAGTCCGCGCTGCTTGAGGTGATGGAAGAATCCCGGGTCACCGTGGACGGCACCACCTACTCGGCGGGCCGGCCGTTCATGGTTATGGCAACCCAGAACCCGATCGAGCAGGCCGGAACCTACCGCCTTCCCGAAGCCCAGCTGGACCGGTTCCTGATCAAGACCTCCATCGGCTACCCGGACCACGCCTCCACCGTACGGCTGCTGGGCGGCAACAACCTGAAGGACCGCTCCAAGGAACTGTCCGCCGTGATCACCACCCAGGCGGTGGCGGACATGGCCGATCTTGCCGCCACGGCGCATGTGGACACCGCGGTGCTGGAGTACATTTCGCGGCTGTGCGAGGAAACCCGCAACGCCCCGGAGACCCGGCTGGGCGTGTCCGTACGTGGTGCCCTGGCCATGGTCCGGGCGGCCAAGGTCTGGGCCGCCGCACAGGGACGGAACTTCGTCCTGCCGGACGACATCAAGGAACTGGCGCCCGTGGTGTGGACGCACCGGTTCGTGATGGACCCCGAGGCAGAGTTCTCCGGCGCCACCGCCGAGGCCGTCCTCACCAGGATCCTGGCCGACGTCGCCGCCCCGCAGCAGCGCACCAACGCCTGACCGGTCCGGCACGCAGCCCACGGCTGCATGCCGGCGCCCTTTCCTTTCCACAGCAACAACGAAGGCACACCCACATGTCCGACGGCACGTCCAGTGGCACCCCGTTGACCCGGCTCGCGAAGCGGTTCCAGCAACTCTTCCACCGGGACGGCCGCCCTACCCGCCTGCACCCCGCGGCGGTTTGGTCCGAAGCCAGCAGCACAGCACTCCAGGCGCTGGCACCAGCCTGGCGGACCGTCCGGACCACCTGGCTGAAATACCCTTGGCCGGTATTGTCCGTGGTCAGCATCCTGGGCTGGTCCGTTCTGGCAGCCTCCATCCTGCTGTGGATCACCGGCCAGGCGTTCGGCTGGCAGGAAGCCACCGCAGCCGCCATCGCCGCCTTCGCCATGTTCGTGATCGCGGTGGCGTTCATCCTCGGCCGGTCCTCCTACGGCGTGGTCCTGGACCTTGCCCGGACCCGCGTGGCAGTGGGGGACAGCGCCGTCGGAAGCATCGCCGTCTCCAACACCTCCGCCCGGCCGTTGCTGCCGGCCGCCCTGGAGCTGCCGGTGGGCAGCACCACTGCTGTGTTCCACCTGCCCCGGATGAAGCCGGGCCAGGTACACGAGGACCTCTTCACCATCCCCACCGCACGGCGCGCCGTGATCGTGGTGGGACCGGTCCGATCGGTCCGTGCCGACCCGCTGCACCTCCTGCGCCGCCAGGTCCTCTGGACCGAGCCGGAGGACCTGTTCGTGCATCCGCGGACAACAGCCCTTGCCGGTTCGGCCGCTGGCTTCATCCGCGACCTTGAAGGCATGCCCACCACTGACCTGTCCAGCGCCGACGTCTCCTTCCATGCCCTGCGCGACTATGTTCCCGGAGATGACCGCAGGCACATCCACTGGAAGACCACGGCCCGGACCAACAAGCTCATGGTGCGCCAGTTCGAGGAAACCCGCCGGGCCCACCTGGCCATCTCGCTGTCCATCAACACCGATGAGTACGCCTCCGAGAACGAATTCGAGCTGGCCATCTCGGTGGCAGGGTCCATTGGCCGGCAGGCCATCCGGGAACAGCGGGAACTGGACGTCCTGACCCAGAAAGGGCCGCTGCGCTGCGAAACGGGCCGCAACCTGCTTGATGACATGACGCGCATCGTGGGCACCCCGATGCGCCGCACCGCCGTCGACCTTGCCCGGACCCTGGCGGACACCGTCCCCAATGCGTCCGTGGTGTTCTTCGTGGTGGGCAGCAACGTGACCGCCACCCAGCTCCGCTCCGCGGCCGCCTCTGTCCCGCCGGGAGTCCGCAGCCTGGCCGTCCGGGTGGAAGCAGGCGCAGCCCCCACCCGGGCCAACATCGCAGACCTGACCGTCCTGACCCTCGGCGACCTGGCCGACCTTGCCATCGTGCTGAGAAAGGCCGCCGCATGAGCACCGCCCCGGGCCAGTCCCCGCAAACCCGTACCCGTACCCGACGCAAACCCCCAAGCCCGGAGTCCGCCTTCGCCCATGGCCAACCCTGGCACTACCTGCTCGACGCCGGTGCCTTGGTTCTCCTGCTGGGCCTGGGCCTGCTCGGTTTCGGGCTGAGCTTCGGCGGGGACCCTTATTACCTGCTGTCCGGATTCGGCGGCATCATCCTTGGCCTGGGCATCGGCGCGGCCAACGCGCACCTGCGCCTGGGCCTGCTGATCACCACCGCCTTGGCACTGGCCGCCTACCTGGTCTTCGGGACCTGGCTGGCTGTGCCCGATGCCGCCATCGCCGGCTTCGTTCCCTCCCTGGAGTCCTTGCGGACCCTGCTCCTGGGCGTCGTGTTCGCCTGGAAGGACATGCTCACGGTGGGGGTGCCGGTGGGAACTGCCGGCGGCGTGCTCATCGTGCCCTTCCTCAGCTCGCTGATCACCGCACTGGTGGCCGCGCTCCTGACCTGGCGCGTGCGGAGCCCGTATCTGCCCCTGCTGCCCGTCCTGGTCCTGTTCGTCGCGGGGATCGCCTTCAGCACCAACGCGGCGTTCCTGACGCTCGAACGCGGGATCGGCCTGACAGTCCTGGGCATTGCCTGGGCCACGTTCCGCCGGGACATCCTGCGGCGGGACAGCACCCGGAGGGTGGCCGTCAACAGCCCGCAGACCGACTCCGCCACAGCCCGGCGTGCCCGGATCCGCCGCCTGGGGATGGCGGCGGGGGTGATCGCCCTCAGCGTGGGCGTCACCGCCGTGGCCGCGCCCCTGGTCAACGCCGGAGAAGACCGGAAGGTCCTCCGCAACGTGGTGGTGCCGCCGTTCGACCCCAAGGACTACGTCACGCCGCTGGCGAGTTTCCGCACCTACGTCAAGGACAAGAAGGACGACACCCTTTTCGTTGTCAAAGGGCTGCCGCGGGACGGCCGGGTACGGCTGGGTGCCTTGGACGCCTTCAACGGGACCAACTACAACATGGACCCCAACGGCTCCGGCAACTTCAGCAAGGTGGGCGACGCCAAGTCCATCAATACCCTTGCCGATTCGGCCGGGGTGGTGCCCACCAACGACTACTCGATCAGCATCAACATCGAGGACTACCAGGGCTTCTTCGTCCCCGGCGGGCGGAAGACCACCGGCATCAGCTTGGACCAGTCCGGCTCTGCCGCGGCCGCAGGCCTCTACTTCAACCCGGGGACGGACACCGCCGTCACCACCAACGGCCTCACCCGCGGAGATTCGTACAGCGTCCAGGTTTCGGATCCCGTCAAACTTGAGCACGGCCAGCTGACGCAGTACGACTTCGCGAAGGTGTCCCTCCCGGATCCCCAGGAAGTTCCGCCCGTCGTGGGCTCCCAGGCCAACGACCTTTCCGCGGACGCCCCTACGGCGATCGACCGGGTCCGCCAGATCGAGGCGCATTTCCAGAAGACCGGCGCGTTCAGCAACGGCCTGGTCAGCGAAGGGCAGTTGCCGAGTGTCTCGGGCCACGGCTCGGCCCGGATCCGGAGCCTGCTCACGGCCAAGCAGATGCTTGGCGATGACGAGCAGTACTCGGTGGCCATGTCCCTGATGCTCCGGCACTTGGGCATCCCGTCCCGCGTGGTGATGGGGTTCTATCCTGAGCCCACCAGCCCGGAAAACGGTGCCGGCGAGGTGAAGATCACCGGGAAGGACGTCCACGCCTGGGTGGAGGTTGCGTTCGAGCGGGTGGGCTGGGTCAGCTTCGATCCCACCCCGCCCAAGGACAACATTCCCATCCCGCCGGACCCTGAAAGCAAGTCCAAGCCCAAACCCCAGGTACTGCAGCCGCCGCCTCCGCCGCAGGAGCCCGCGGACCTGCCGCCGGACTCATCGCCGGACGCCCTGGACGCCGACCAGAAGAAGAACAACCCCTGGTTGTTCTGGGGTGCGCTGCTGGGTGCCTTGGGCGTCGTCGCCATCCCCGTGGTAATCCTTGCCCTGCCCTTGTTGCTGATCGCCTTGTTGAAGTCACGACGCCGGAAACAGCGTTTCAGCGGCGGCCATCCGGCCCAGCGTGTCGGCGGAGGCTGGAGCGAGGTGGTGAGCCTGGCAACGGACATGGGTGCCGCAGTGGACGCCCGAGCGACACGCCGGGAAAGCGCCGCTGTGCTTGCCGAGGCGTTCCCTGCCAGCCAGGGAACCACGACGCTGCTGGCCCGCCGGGCCGATGCCTCCATCTTCGGCGCCGGCCAGCCCACCGAGGAGGACGTCAAGGAGTACTGGACCATCGTGGATGGTTCGCTCAAGGAGATGACCGCCACCGTGGGGTTCTGGCGCCGGCAACAGGCCCGGTTCTCGCCGCGCTCGCTGCTCAGCGACGCCCGGACCGCGATGAACACCGGCAGCGGGCTTTCGCTGCGCCGCCTCCGTGCCGTACTGCCTGCGCTGGCGTCCCTGTCCGCCGGACGCCGGCGTGCACCTGGCGGCACTGACCAACAGGGAACCAACGGCCAGGGACCAAGCCAGCAAGGACCAAACGAGCAGTGACCTCCGACGCCGACCGCTGCCCGCGCTGCCAGCAAACCATCCGCGCGGGCGCCACCTTCTGTGCCGCCTGCGGTGCCCCGCTGCCCAACCGGGCGGCGCGCCGCACCCGCCCGCAGGCCCCCGGCACGCCGGGCGGCCAGGCCGGGGTCCGGGACCCGTTCGCCGCGCACGCGCCGGGGATTCCCGGTACTATCCCGGTAGTAGAAACGCCTGCGGCAGTACAGCCGGCGGGCATCGCATATCCGGGTACCGCACCTGCGGGCACCGATCCGGGCAGTGCCGGCGGTTCCACCAGGGTGGGGGCCGCTCCAGGGGGAGGAACGGGAATGGCAGTAAACCTTGAGCTTGTTCCGGCTGCGGCGGGCAAGCGGTTGGGCGCTGCCGTCATCGACTGGCTGCCCGGCATAGCAGTGCTGGTGGTGACGTTTGCCATCGGCTTCGCCGGGATCACCCGAACCCGCAGCGGCGGCTTCATTGTCTATGACACCTCGTCCCTGGTGTTGTTTGGCGGTATCGGCCTCGGACTGACCCTTGCCTACCTCTTTGTGGTGCTGGGCCTCGAAGCCCGGACCGGCAAGACCCCCGGCAATTTGCTGATGGGCATCCGCAGCGCGGACCAGGACGGTTACGCGCCCGGTGCCGGCGGGGTCTTCCTGCGGGGAGTGATCACCGGCGCGGGCATCCTGCTGGCCCTGCTTGCCGCCATCCTGGTGGTGGTGTTCAAGTGGTTTGACGCCGCACTGTTCGTCCTCGGACCGCTGCTCCTGGTGGGTGCCGTGTGGGCGGTGCTGGTAGTGGTTTCCAGCCAGTGGGACAAGAACGGCGGGCTGCGGGCCTGGAACGACACCGCCGCCAAGACCCTCATGTTCGACGTCAAGGCAGGCCGGGACCCCATCACCACCGGCGGCATCCAGGGCCCCTACAGTTTCGCGCCCCTGGACCTTCCGCCCGTGCAGCAGGTGCTGTCCCCGGTGGCCGGGGCCGCGACGGCCCACGCGGCTGCCGCCCGGCAGCCGGCGCCGCAACCTCCGGCCCCGCAGGCGCCGCAGCCGCAGTTCGCCCAACCGCAACCCGCTCAGTCGCAGTTCGTTCAACCGCAGACAGTTCTTCCCCAGGCAGCGCCCCAGGCTCCGGCACCGTCCGCCGCGATGCCGTCGCAAACCATGCCTTACACCAGCCCTGCCTCCTTCGCGCCGCCCTCCGTGCCCGCCGCCCCGTACCCGGCAGCGTCCCAGGACGCCCAGCCCGTCCCGCCGCACGCCGCCCAGCCGGCGGGCGGCAGCCAGGGGTTTGCGGCGGGCGTTCCGGCGTCCACCCCAGGCCACCGGGTGCCGGGGCCGCACGTTGACGACGACGTCGAACGCACCCAGGTCCGTCCGGGTGCCGGCGGGCCCGCCCCCGTCGCCGTCCTGCGAATCCGCCTGGATGACGGCCGCGACTTCCAGCTGGACCGAAGTGTCCTGGTGGGCCGCAACCCCGTTGGCCAGCCCGGCGAACACCACGCCCAGTTGCTGGCCGTGGACGATCCCGGGCGCTCCATCTCAAAGACCCACCTGCACCTGCTCACCGATGGAGCGGGGATCTGGGTTACCGACCGGCAATCCACCAACGGCAGCGCCGTGACCACCCCTGACGGCCTGCGCACCCCCCTTGCGCCGGGCGTCCCAACGTTTGTTAACCCCGGCTCCAGCGTGCATTTTGGAGACCGTACCTTTTACCTAGGACAGGCATGAACCAGCTCCCCACCAGTGTTTCCTCCACCACCCAGCCGGGGCCGGCCCTTAGCCTCACCTACGGTTACGGGACGGACAGGGGACTCCGCAGGGAGCTGAACGAGGATTCCTACATCGCCGCGGATCCCGTCTTCGCGGTGGCCGACGGGATGGGCGGCCACGAGGCCGGCGAGATCGCCAGCGGCTTGTGCGTCCGGGCACTGGCCGGGATTCCGCAGCTCGCCACGGGGGAGCGGAGCATTACGGCGTCGGTCCTGCAGCAGTACCTGGTGCGGGCGGACAACTCCATCCGTGAAGCCGCCGGAGCCCGCGCCGGCACCACCCTCACTGGCGCCGTAGTGGTGGAACAGATGGGTATGCCTTACTGGCTGGTGCTGAACATCGGCGACTCCCGCACCTACCGGCTCAGCCAGGGCCGGTTCGAGCAGATCAGCGTGGACCACTCAGAGGTCCAGGAACTTGTGGACGCAGGAGAGATCACCGCCCAGGAAGCCACGGTGCACCCCCGCCGGCACGTGGTCACCAGGGCCCTGGGTACGGGGGACGAGACGGAGGCTGACTACTGGCTCCTGCCGGTCGAGGAGGGAGACCGGGTCCTGGTCTGCTCCGACGGGCTGACCGGGGAACTCGCCGATGAGGACATCCTCCGCATCCTCAGCACCGTGGCCCAGCCACAGGACGCAGTGGACGCCCTGATCCAGGCCGCGCTGCGCAGCGGCGGCAGGGACAACGTCACGGCCATCGTGGTGGACGCCAGCAACGTGGCGCACGACGACGGTGCAGGCACCACCGCGCCCCGCTACAGCCCTGGGGACACGGACGAGGAGACCCTGCCGCGTCCGCTGGCCAACGGCGCCGTAACGCAGCCCCTGCCTGAACAGGCGGAGGCCGGCGCGGTCATCGAAGGGGAGCCCCGTCGATGACCGGCGCCAGCTACATCCCGGGAACCTGGCTTGGTGTGGTCAGGTCCGGCACGGCCGTCCTGCTGGGGCCCGAGACACCCGCCGAACTTGCCGGCGCCCTCTGGGAACTCCTGGCGGGGCGCCCCGAACCGCACGAGGTCCTCGCCGCCGTGACCAGCAGCTCGGGCGGTTCGCTGGCCCGCATACCCTCGTTCGGCATCCTGGACTTCAACGGACCGCTCCGGGTTTTCCTGCGCGGCGACCTTGACCTGCGCGTAGAGCAGCCCGGGGGAGCCGTGGATCTGGACGGCCGGGACGTCACCACCTGGAATGAGCGCCGGTTTGCCGTCCCCGGGATGTGCCGGTTGGGGATCGCTGACGGCGGCTCCGCGGACCAGCCCGAGTTGCCGCTCGGCGAAGGAGTGGTGTTGCTGCAGGCCCTGGCACTGGGTGTCCCGGCCGGCCCGGCCGCCGTGGACAACGTGGGCGAGGCAGGGAAAGCGGTGGCGGTGGATACCCCCGGCACCGGCCCGGACGAGGACGCCGGCGCGGCAGCCCGCTCCACCAGTCCCGGCCATGCGGAGCATGATGACCTGCCCCGCATCACCCTCCTTCCCGAGCACGAAGCCTCTGCAGAGACAATGCTGGCTTTGCCGGACGAGGACCAGGAAGGTCTGCCGTTGAATGGCGGACACCACCCGGAAGCGGTTGGCGAGGCCGCCGACCCCGATGCCACGATTGCCCCCGGCGCCATCATCCCCCCTGACCTGGCGGACGCGTTTGTCGCAGGCGAGGCAGTTGAACCGGAGGACGATGCGCCGTCGGCCGGTCACTCAGACGCTGCTGACGCGGCTCCCGCGGTGGAAATGACAACGTCCTACGACCACCTGTGGGACCGCACCGTGATGCGGAATATCGAGGACGCGGCGGTCCGTGAAGATCCCGACGCCGACTCCGGCCTCGTCGCCGTTAACATGACGCCCGCGCTGCCGGCGGCCGAACAGCTCCCCGCCCTGGACGCAGCCGGCGACATGTCCCCCGCCGGGCAGGAGTCCGGTTCCGGCGCGCAGCCGGAAACCGGGTCGGCAGGTGCCGAAGGGACAGATCCGGCCGCGAGCACGAACGTGGCACCCACCCCGGATCCCGGGCCGGACGCGCAGGCTCCCGCCGGCGTCCTCATCGACTCCGTACCGTGGCGCACCGGCGGAGCAGCGTCCGCTCCGGCGTCGGCTGCGTCCACCCCCTCCGTGGGGACGCCACCCGCCTTCGCTCCGCCGGCGGGTGCTGAAGGACCCGCGAACCCCGGGCCCGCTCCGGCGTTCCCGGCAAGCCAGCCACCCGCGGCGGGAACTCCGGACCAGGCACCCGCCGCCGGCTTCGATCCCGACCACGACGGCCAGACTGTCATGAAGAGCAGCCTCGGTGGCATGGCCCCGCAACCCGCGGCTCCGGCCACCGTCCAGGACACGGCCAGTGGCCCGCTGGTGCTGGCCCGGGTTTGCGCGCATGGCCACCCCAACCCACCCACCCGTGCCCAGTGCAGCGCCTGCGGGGAAAGCCTGCTGCCGGACGCCGTCCAGGTGGCGCGCCCCAGGCTGGGCCGGGTGCGCCTCTCCACGGGCGACCTTCTGGACCTCGACCAGTCGATGGTCATCGGGCGGCAACCGTCGGTATCCCGAGTCCAAGGCGGTGTGATGCCGCGCCTGGTGCAGGTGGCGAGCCCGGGCGGTGACATTTCCAGGTCCCACGTGGAGGTCCGGCTCGAGGGCTGGCACGTCATGCTCTGCGACCTCAAGGCCACCAACGGCACCATCCTGGTGCGGGAAGGCCAGCCGCCCCGCCGCCTGGCCCAGAACGAGATGGCCATCCTGCTCGACGGCGACATCGCGGAGCTGGGCGACAACATCTCACTGCGTTTTGAGGAGATTCCTTGAGTTCCAAACGGCCCGTAGCGCCGCCGCCCCGGATCCCCGGGTTCACGTACATCAGCCTGCTCGGCTCGGGCGGCTTCTCCGACGTCTACCTGTACGAGCAGGACAGGCCGCGCCGGAAAGTCGCCGTCAAGGTGCTGCTCTCGGACTTGAAGACCGAGGGTGCCCGCCGGCGCTTCGAGTCCGAAGCCAACCTGATGGCCCAGCTGTCCTCGCACCCGTACATCGTCACCATTTTCGAAGCGGAAGTGACCGACGACGGGCACTCCTACCTGGCCATGGAGTACTGCTCCCGGCCCAGCCTGGACGTGCGGTACCGGCGGCAGCGCTTCAGCGTGGACGAGGTCCTGGCCGTCGGCATCCAGGTGGCGTCCGCCGTCGAAACCGCGCACCGCGCCGGCATCGCCCACCGCGATATCAAACCCGCCAACATCCTGGTGACGGACTACAACCGGCCGGCCCTGACCGACTTCGGCATTTCCGGCACCCTGGCGGGAGACACGGACGATGACTCGGGCATGTCCATCCCGTGGTCCCCGCCCGAGCAGTTCCGCGACGGCAACGTTGACGGCGTCATGGTGGACGTGTGGGCCCTCGGCGCCACCCTTTACACCCTGCTGGCCGGCCGCTCGCCCTTCGTCATGCCCGGGGCGGACAACTCCCAACGCGAACTGATCAACCGGATCAGCAACATGGCACTGCCGCGGCTGGGCCGTGCAGACGTGCCGGAATCCCTGGAACTGGCCCTGTCCACGGCCATGGCCAAGTCCGCGCAATCCCGCTACAGCTCCGCGCACGCCTTCGCCCTGGCACTGCAGCGCATCCAGGCCGAACTCAACCTCTCCGTCACTCCCTTCGAAGTGCTGGAGGAACCGCAGCAGGAGGAAAGCCACCCGGACGACGGGACCGAGGAAACCCGCGTCCGCAGCATCGCCGCCATCGATCCCGAACGGACCGGCAGCGCCCCGACCTTCCCCGCGCGCACCCGCCCCAGCCAGGTGGGCGGCGCTGACGCTACCGGTCCAAGGGGAGGTGCCGCCCCGCCGTCGCACTTCACTCCCGCTGCGCCTGGCCAATGGCAGCCCGCCCCGTCCGTGCCCCACCTTCCGGCCGGCCCGGCCGCACCGGAGGCAGCCGACGGCGTCCGGGCGGGGGAGTGGGCACAGTCCACCGTGCTGCGGGGCAGCGCCGCGGCACCACACTATGGCACGCCGGTCACCGGGCCGGCGGGCAGCAGGGAGGATCCGGCGTACGCCGCGGACGCGACGGTCCAGCGGGCGGTAAAAACCGCGGAGCCCCAGCAGGCGCCCGAGGCCGACCACGGCAAACGCAACCTCTGGCTTGCGCTCGCCGGCGGAACCCTCCTTGCCCTTGCGGCGGTGGTGGGCATCGTGGTGGCGAATTCGGCCACCGGCACCCCCAAGGCCGTGGAAACCCAACAGGTCAGCAAACCTCCGGCCGACGCCCTGGACAACGGCACCGTGCCCGACGTCGAGGGGCTCAAGGGCACCATCGGGGCCGACGGGGAGGCCACCTTCACCTGGACCAATCCGCAGCCCAAGGACGGGGACACCTACAAGTGGAAGGTGTACACCATCGGCGGCAACAGCGCGGAATTCACGTCCGTGGCGAACCCGCCTGTCAAGATCCGGCCCAATCCCGACGGGCAGACCTGCATCCAAGTGATGATCGTGCGCACCGACGGAGCATTTTCGCCCATGGAGGAGGGCTCCATCGCCTGCACCGGCAAATGAGCAGGCTGCCGGCACCACCAGGGCGGCAGGTCCGCACCACCAGCATTGACGCTTACCGCAACACTTCTGCCTTGAGGAGGCACAGATCATGGGGGATCTAGCAATAGATTTCTGCGGCGAATGGTATGAGCCGTCGGATGAGGACATCTTCAATATCGGCCGCGAGGGCGATCTTGAAGTGGACGACAATCCGTACCTGCACCGGCAGTTTTTGCAGGTGGCCCGTTACGACGGGATCTGGTGGCTCAGCAATGTGGGCAGCATGCTTTCCGCCACCATCGCTGACGCTTCCGGCGGCATGCAAGCGTGGCTGTCACCCGGCGCCCGGATTCCGCTGGTGTTCAGCCACACCAACGTCATCTTCACGGCCGGGCCCACCACCTATGAGTTCGCCGTGCACCTGAAGACGCCGTCCTTCCGGCAGGAAGCACGGGAAGGCGCCAGCAGCGGAGACACCACCATCGGCCCCGTGGTCTTCACGGATGCCCAGAAAGCGCTGATCGTGGCGCTCGCCGAGCCGGTGCTCCGACGCGAAGGCACCGGCTTCAGCAGCATCCCTTCCTCAGCGGCCGCTGCCAAAACCTTGGGCTGGGCGCTGACCCGCTTCAACCGCAAACTCGACAACGTCTGCGACAAGCTGGACCGGGTGGGCGTCGTGGGGCTGCGCGGGGGCGGCGGCAAATTGGCCACCAACCGCCGCGCCCGGCTGGTGGAGCACGCCGTCACCACTCACTTGGTAACACCCGATGACCTGTACCTGCTGGAAAAGATGAGGGGCGTGGACGAAGGATGAGGATCCGCCTGACACTCCGCCGCGAGCCCGCCGACGCCAAGGACCTGGCGGTCACGGTGGACGGCCTGGCCACCGTGGCCGACATCGCCACAGTGCTGTGGGCGGCTGACCCGGACCGCAAGGGAACGCCCCCGCCGGAGAACCTTTCGCTGCGCATCGACGAAGCCTTCGTCGGGGCCGGCATCAGCGGAAACGTCCTGGCCCGCCAGGACAACCTGCTTGAATCGGGGCTGCGCCCCGGCTCGGTGGTATCGCTTGCCCAGGTCAGCGAGCAGTTCCACGAGCCCGGTGCCGGCCGCGGACCTTCCGCCGCCACCTTGCGCGTGTTGTCAGGGCCCGACGTCGGCCGCGAATTTTCGCTGCCCACCGGCACCAGCTACATCGGCCGGGACCGGGACGTCGACATCCGCCTCACGGACCCCCTCACCTCCAAAAGGCATGCCCGGATCACCGTGGCGGAGGGCATCGAGATCGTGGACACGAACTCCGCCAACGGCCTGCTGATGGACGGGTTGCCCGTCACGCGCGCAACCCTGAACTCCTCCGACACAGTGACGCTGGGGGACACGACTGTCACCGTGGTGCCGCTGGGCCACAACCATGCGGCAGCGCCGACGTCGCCCCTGGTGGACTTCAACCGTTCCCCGCGGGTGGTGCCCCGGTTCGAGGTGGCCACGCGCGTCCTGCCGGCAGGCCCCAAACGCCCGGAAGACCAGCCCTTCCCTTACATCATGCTGGTGGCGCCCCTGATGATGGGCGCGGTGATCTTCGCGGTCACGCAGAACGTGCTCTCCATGGTGTTCATGCTGATGATGCCCTTGTTCATCGTGGGCCATTACGTGGACCAGAAGATGCGGACCAGGAAGCAGCAGAAGGAACAACTCAAGCAGTTCCGGGCGTCCATGGCGGCGTTCCGGCAGGACCTGACAGAACTCCAGCAGGTGGAACGGGCTGTCCGGCTGCAGGAAACGCCGTCGGTCAGCGACACCGTGGATGCCATCTACAAGCTGGGCCCGCTGCTGTGGACCCACCGCCCGGAGCATTCCTCGTTCCTGGGCCTCCGCTTCGGGCTGGGAACCGCGCCGTCCCGCGTCCCGCTCGAGGAACCCTCCAGCAATGACACCGAAGTCCAGTACAGCCGCGAAATCCAGGACTGCATCAAACAGTTCAGCGAGATCGAAGGCGTTCCCGTGGTCTCCCAGCTGCGGACCTCCGGTGCCCTGGGCATCGCCGGTGCCCGCGGGCTGGTGGACGATGTGGCCCGCGGCATGGTCCTGCAACTGGTGGGACTGCATTCGCCGGCCGAGGTTGTCCTCACCGCCATCACCTCCGCCCAGTCGCGCGGACGCTGGGACTGGTTGCAATGGCTGCCGCACGTCGGCTCAGGCCACAGCCCACTGGGCGGGGACCACCTCGCGGCCGGCTCGGCAGGCGGGTCCTCGCTGCTGGCCCGGCTCGAAGACCTGGTGGATGCCCGCGAAGCCGCGGCCAAGCGGTCAGGTCCGGACCTGCGCCCGGGCATCGACCCCGCCAAGCACGACCTGGAAGAGCCCGTCCTGCCCGCCGTCCTGGTCATCGTGGAGGATGACGCACCCGTTGACCGCGGCCGCCTGACCCGGCTGGCCGAACAGGGACCCGATTCCGGCGTCCATGTCCTGTGGGTGGCCACCGACATCCAGGCGCTCCCGGCCGCGTGCAGGGACTTCATGGTGGTGGACGGCGACCACGGCACCACCACCGGACAGGTGCGCCTGGGCAGGCACACCTACCCCGTCAGCTGCGAGAGCGTGGACGCGGAGCTTGCGGCCCAGCTCGCCCGGATGCTGGCTCCTGTGGTGGATGTGGGCAAGCCGGTGAACGACGACTCCGACCTGCCGCGGGCCGTCTCCTACGCGACCCTGATCGGCAAGGATTTCCTGGACAACCCGCAGGCCGTGGCCGAGCGCTGGACGGAAAACAATTCCGTGCACGCCACCGCCGTGGCAAACCGCAAGGACAACGGCACCCTCCGCGCCCTCGTGGGCTCAAAAGGCATCGAACCGCTCTACCTCGACCTGAAGAATGAGGGCCCGCACGCCCTGGTGGGTGGCACCACCGGTGCAGGCAAGTCCGAGTTCCTCCAGTCCTGGGTGATGGGCATGGCCGCCGCCTACAGCCCCGACCGGGTCAGCTTCCTGTTCGTCGACTACAAGGGCGGCGCCGCGTTCGCGGACTGCATCAACCTGCCGCACACGGTGGGACTGGTGACGGACCTTTCCCCGCACCTGGTGCGCCGGGCCCTGACGTCCCTGCGCGCCGAACTCCACTACCGGGAACAACTGTTGAACCGGAAGAAAGCCAAGGACCTGCTGGCGCTGCAACGGGAAGCGGACCCGGACGCGCCGCCGTACCTGATCATCATCGTGGACGAGTTCGCCGCCCTGGCCAACGAGGTTCCCGAGTTTGTGGACGGCGTGGTGGACGTGGCCGCCCGTGGCCGGTCCCTGGGCCTGCACCTCATCCTTGCCACCCAGCGGCCGGCCGGTGTCATCAAGGACAACCTCCGAGCCAATACCAACCTTCGCGTGGCCCTGCGCATGGCCGACGAGGAGGACGCCACCGACATCCTCGGCGTCCCGGACGCAGCCTATTTCGATCCCGCCATCCCCGGCCGCGGCGCCGCCAAGACCGGCCCGGGCCGGATCCAGGGGTTCCAGACCGGGTACGCCGGCGGCTGGACCACGGACAAGCCGCAGCGGCCACAGATCGACATCGTTGAGATGGCTTTCGGGTCCGGTCCCAGCTGGGAACCACCCGCCCCGGACAAGCCCGTCGTCCAGGAACCGGCCGGCCCCAACGACATTGCACGGATGACGTCCACGATCGTGCATGCGGCGGACACGCTGGACATCAGGCCGCCGCGCAAGCCGTGGCTGGATGAGCTGGCCAAGACCTACGACTTCTCCAAGCTCCCCAACCCCCGCACGGACGAACAGCTGCTGCTGGGCGTTGCCGACGACCCCGTCCACCAGGACCAGCCCACCGTGTTCTACGAACCGGACCGGGACGGCAACATGGCCATTTACGGCACGGGCGGCTCCGGCAAGTCGGCCGCACTGCGGGGCATCGCGATCGCCGCCGCCGTCACTCCGCGCGGCGGGCCGGTCCACGTGTACGGCATCGATTGCGGTTCCGCCGGGCTGCGGATGCTCGAGGAGCTTCCGCACGTCGGTGAAATCATCAATGGCGACGACGTCGAACGCGTGGGGCGCCTGCTGCGGCTCCTGCGGGACATCGCCGAGCTGCGGGCAGCGCAGTTCGCCGAGGTCCGGGCGTCCACCATCGTCGAATACCGGAAGCTGGCCAACCGGCCGGACGAAAAACGGATTTTCGTGCTGGTGGACGGCATGTCGGCGTTCCGCGACGCGTACGAACACAGCAAGCTCTCCGGGCTGTGGGACATCTTCCTCCAGCTGGCCACCGACGGCCGCACCCTGGGCATCCACCTGGTGGTGACGGGCGACCGGCCCAACGCCGTGCCCGCCTCCCTGCTGGCCTCGATCCAGCGCAGGCTGGTCCTGCGCCTGTCTTCCGAGGACGACTACATCTCCCTGGACGTGCCCAGGGACGTCCTCACCGCCACCTCGCCCCCCGGACGCGGGCTGCTTGACGGGCTCGAAGTCCAGTTGGCAGTCCTGGGCGGCAACTCGAACCTCGCGCTGCAGGCCCGCGAAGTCCACAAGCTCAGCGAAGCCATGCAGCGCCAGGGCCTGGACACCGCCCCCGGAATCGAACGGCTCCCGGACCAGGTGGACCTGGACGTCCTGCCTGCCGGCAGCCCGGACCTGCCCGTTATCGGCGTGGACGACGAATCGCTGCAGCCGGCTGAGGTCATGGCGCGCGGCCCGCTGCTGTTGGCCGGCCCGCCCGGTGCGGGCCGGACCGTTGCGCTGGTCACCCTGGCCTACGCGCTGCGCCGCTCCAACCCCGCCACCGAGCTGATCTACCTCGGCTCCCGCCGCTCCGCCGTCGCCTCCCTGCCCATCTGGAACCGCTCCGTGGTGGGGCCGGACGACCTCGCCGAGGTGGTGGAGGACCTGGTGGAGCACTCCACCGGCAATCCCGGATCGGTGGCCATCTTCATCGAAGGCCTCACCGAGTTCACCGACACCATCGCGGAATCCGGCGTCGCGCAGCTGGTCACGGCGTCCCTGAAGGCAGACCAGTGGGTGATCGGCGAGTCCGAGTCTTCCACCTGGTCCTCGGCCTGGCAGTTGGCCCAGCCCTTCAAGTCCGGCCGAAGGGGACTGCTGCTCAACCCGGGGGACATCGAGGGCGACAGCCTGCTCAACACGTCCTTGGGCCGGGTCAGCCCCGACTTCATTCCCGGCCGCGGCTACGTGGTGGGACGCGGCAAGGCACGGAAAATCCAGGTGGCACTGCCGCCTGAAAACCGGGACTGATCAGCCCGGATATTTGCGGGGCCGCCACAGCCGCGGATTTGCGGCCCCGCAGGGCGCTGTAGAAGACTACCGGGGACACCAGAAAGCCGCGGTGGGGGGACTGCGCGCAGCGAAAGGTAGCAATGGCCCCGTCCGCACCGGTTCTCCGCACTGTTTCGACGACGGCAACAGCAGCTGTCATGGCCCTGGCCTTCGGCATCTTCCCGGCCGGTCCGGCGGCCGCCGCCACCGCCCAGCCCTCACCCACCCAGGCCTCGGGGACCCAAACCTGCGGGCTGCTCTGCCTGCCCGTTCTGGCGAGCAGCCAGGACACCAGCCAAAACGGCCGGCCGCGCAAGTCCAAGGACCCCGTACCGGCACCAACCCAGCCGGCACCTCCCGCCGGAGACGCGCCGGTCCAGCCGCAACAGCCGGCCGGCCCCCCGGCCAGCACCGCACCACCGGCCGACGCTCCCGCCGTGCCCGGAGATACGGGGGCAGCCCCCGGCGACGCCGCAACCGCAGCCCCATCCGCTGATGCCGGTTACCGCCCGCCCACCGGTCCCTCCAGCGGGCAGGACTGGAACAGCCCGGTCACCCGGTCCGCGGCGCCCACCCAGCTTGCTGCCGTTTCCCCTGCCCGGGGCGAGGGCCCCGGCGGCCCGGCGCTCCTGCCGATCGTCCTGGGAACAGTGATGTTGGCCTTGGCAGCCGGCGCCTTCACCTGGTGGAACTGCAACCGGCTCCGCTCGCACTGACGCCGGCTCCGTGGCGTACGGCCCGCGCCGTGCCGGCCTGCCAAGGAAATCGTCGGAGGGGTAGGGCAAGATAGGTCTGTGAGTACAGGACCCGCAGAAAAGACCGCCACCCGGACCGCGGCCCCCCACGAGCCTGAGGCCATCCCCACCGAAGCGCTCCGCGAGGAATACGAGAACCTCGCCGATCTGGTGCGGAAGTACCGGTTCGCCTACTACCAGGAAGACGAGCCCTTGGTGTCGGATGCAGAGTTCGACACCCTCTTCCGCCGCCTCGAAGAGATTGAGGCACTGCACCCGGAACTGGTGGCCAACGACTCGCCGACCCAGGAAGTGGGCGGCGAAGTTTCCGCCGCGTTCGCCCCCGTGGAGCACCTGCAGCGGATGTACAGCCTGGAGGACGTCTTCTCGCTGGAGGAACTCGAAGCCTGGCTCAACCGCGCTGAGGCAAGTATCGCGAAGATCGGTGACGGCGGAACCCAGGCCGCGTGGCTGACCGAACTCAAGATCGACGGCCTCGCCGTCAATCTCCTGTACCGGGACGGAAAACTGGTGCGCGCGGGCACCCGCGGCGACGGTACCACCGGCGAGGACATCACCCACAACCTGCTCACCATCAAGGAAATCCCGCAGGAACTGCACGGCAGCGGCTTTCCCGCCGAGATGGAAATCCGCGGCGAGGTCTTCATTCCCTCCAAGGCGTTCGCCGAATTCAACGAGGCCCTGATCGAAGCCGGCAAGGCCCCGCTGGCGAACCCCCGCAACGCCGCGGCGGGTTCACTGCGCCAGAAAGATCCTGCCGAGACAGCCAAGCGGCCCTTGAAGATGTTCGTGCACGGCATCGGCGCCCGCGAGGGGCTGGAGGCCCGCAGCCAGTCGGAAACCTACCAGCAGCTCAAAGAATGGGGCCTGCCTGTCAGCCCCTACTTCGAGGTGCTGGCGGCCCGCGACGACGTCCTGGGCTTCATCCGGCGGTACGGGGACCAGCGCCACACGCTCCTCCATGAAATCGACGGCATCGTCATCAAGGTGGACGACTTCGCCACCCAGCGAGCCTTGGGCAACACCACCCGCGTTCCCCGCTGGGCCGTTGCCTACAAGTACCCGCCCGAAGAAGTCCACACCAAGCTTCTGGACATCCAGGTCAATGTGGGCCGCACAGGGCGCGTGACGCCTTTCGGCGTGATGGAGCCGGTCAAGGTGGCGGGATCCACCGTGGAGATGGCCACCCTGCACAACCAGGACGTGGTCAAAGCCAAGGGCGTCAAGATCGGCGACATCGTGGTCCTGCGGAAGGCCGGCGACGTCATCCCCGAAATCGTCGGCCCGGTCCTCGCCTTGCGCGACCAGCAGGATCCGCCGGTCCGGGACTTCGTGATGCCCGCCGAATGCCCCTCCTGCGGCACGCCCCTTGCCCCGGCCAAGGAAGGGGACGTGGATCTCCGCTGCCCCAATTCCAAGTCCTGCCCGTCCCAGCTTCGCGAGCGGGTGTTCCATGTGGCCGGCAGGGGGGCGTTCGACATTGAGGCCCTGGGCTGGGAAGCGGCCATCGCCCTGACCCAGCCGGCTGAACCCGAGGTGCCGCCGCTGATGTCCGAAGCACGGCTGTTCGACCTCACCCCCGAGGACCTGGCCGAGGTCCGGATCCGGCGCGAGAAAAAGTCGAAGGGCGTCCCCACCGGCGAGTTCGAGCTGGTGCCGTACTTCTACAGCAAGGGCACGGCAAAGTCGCCTTCCAAGCCCACCGCCAACACCCAGAAACTCTTCAAGGAACTGGAAAAGGCCAAGACCCAGCCCCTGTGGCGGGTCCTGGTGGCCCTGTCCATCCGGCATGTCGGCCCCCGGGCGTCACGGGCCCTGGCCCAGGCCTTCGGCACCATGGACCGCATCCGGGCGGCCAGCGAGGAGGAACTCGCCCACGTTGACGGCGTGGGACCCACCATCGCCGCCGCGCTCAAGGAGTGGTTCGCCGAGGACTGGCACGTGGAGATCGTTGACAGTTGGGCGGCCGCGGGGGTGCGCATGGAGGACGAACGCGACGAGTCCATGCCGCGGACCCTTGAAGGCCTCACCGTGGTGGTGACGGGCTCGCTGCCCAACTTCAGCCGCGACGAAGCCAAGGAAGCCATCCTGCTGCGCGGCGGCAAGGCCGCGGGATCCGTGTCCAAGAACACCAGCTACGTGGTGGCCGGCGAAAGCGCAGGGAGCAAGCTGGACAAGGCGGAACAGCTGGGGATCCGGGTCCTGGACGAAGACGGATTCCGGCAGTTGCTCGACGGCGGCCCGGCAGCCCTTGGCGACGCCGCGGACAAAGAAACCAGCGACAAAGAAACCAGCGACAAAGAGACCACCGACGAAGGCGGCACCGGTAAAGCTGGCCACAACACGCTCGACGACACCACTGCGGAGGAAAGCGCATGACGTCCCCATCCGAACTGCTGGAGGTGGCCAAACAGGCCGCCGCGGCAGGGGCAAAGGTCTTGTCCGGCCGGGACGGCAACGCCCTGGATCCAAGCAACAAGGGTGCCGCCGGGGACTGGGTCACTGCCTTCGACCTGGCCGCGGAAGACGCCGTGCGCCGCGTCATCACCGCCGCCCGTCCCGGCGACACCATCACCGGCGAGGAGCAGGGAACCACCCGCCCCGCCGAACCCACGGGGTACCGCTGGTCCATCGATCCTCTGGACGGCACCACCAACTTCATCCGCAACATCGTCTACTACGCCACCTCCGTGGCAGTGGCCGATGCCGACGGCGTCTGGCAGGCCGGCGTCGTCAACGCCCCGGCCCTGGGACGGGTGTACTACGCCTCCCGCGGCCAGGGTGCGTGGCTGGAGGAACGTGGAACGCTCACCCGGCTTGAAGGGCCTGTCTCCGGGCGCACGGGGCAGATCCTCGCCACCGGGTTCAGCTACGAGCCGGCCGTACGATCCGAGCAGGCGGCCGCGTTCGCCGCCCTGATGGACGGCTTTGCCGACGTCCGGCGGCTCGGGTCCGCCGCCCTTGACCTGTGCATGGTGGCGGACGGAACCCACGACGCCTACGGCGAACGCGGGCTGAACGAGCACGACTTCTCGGCCGGCGCGCTGATCGCCGAAGAAGCCGGGTGCTGGGTGCGCCGGCCGCGCCTGGCCAGTCCGCTCGACGGCGGTCCCTCCGACGACGAACGCCTGGACGCCTGGACCTGCGCCGCCGGGCTTGAGTTGTCCGGGAAGTTTCCGCTCTGAGCTGGAGCCGTGACGCTTAAGGCGGCCCGTTCTGATAGTTCGATCACGGAAAGACCGGTTTGGGCGCGCGGGCACCCCAACCGCCACTAGCATTGACGGGTGCAGCCGCAGCTAACCATCCGTCCCGCCGTCGAGGCCGACTTCAGCGACGTCGCCCGCATCACCGGCGACTCCTACCTTGCCGCAGGGTATTTCGACGACGCCGCCCACCCGTACATGGTCAAGATCATGGATGTGGCAGAGCGCGCGGAACAGGCCACCACCTGGGTGGCCGAACGGGAGGGGACCGTCATCGGTTCGGTCACCCTGGCACTCGCCGGCGAACCGTACGCGGACATTGCCCTGCCGGACGAACTGGAATTCCGGATGCTGGTGGTGGACCCTGCCGTCCAGCGCAGCGGTGCCGGCCGCGCCATGGTGGAAGCCATCATTGGCTACGCCAGGACCTTGCCGGGCATCCGCGCGGTGGCGCTGACCACGGGGAAGGACTGGGAAAGCGCGCACGGCCTGTACCGCAGGACGGGCTTCCACCGGGTGCCCGAACGGGACTGGTTCGTTCCCGGAACCGACACAAAACTGCTGGTTTACCGGCGCGACCTGTAGCGGCCCTACAGTGGTGGCGACCCATTCCAGCTTTGAAAGGCCCACCCATGCGTAAAACCTTCGGCACCGGCTCC
Organism: Pseudarthrobacter sp. fls2-241-R2A-127; assembly: GCF_030209355.1. Lineage (GTDB taxonomy): Bacteria > Actinomycetota > Actinomycetes > Actinomycetales > Micrococcaceae > Arthrobacter. The sequence continues at coordinate 18,075 of NZ_JARVSF010000011.1, read as the reverse complement.
GTCTGGGAACAGACCCTCGGTTACTCCCGCGCCGTCCAGGTGGACAACACCCTCTACATCTCGGCCACCGCCGCCAGCGGCGAAGACGGCATCGTGGGGGACGACTTCTACACCCAGACCCAGTACATCCTGCAGAAACTCGGCAAGGTCCTGGCCGACGCCGGCTTCGCCTACGAGGACGTGGTGCAGTCCAAGCTGTACCTGACGGACATCAGCAAGTGGGAGGAAGCAGGCAAGGCCCACGGCGAAGTGTTTGGCGAAATCCGCCCTACCCTGTCCCTGGTGCACGTACTGCCGTTCCTTGACCCGAACATGCTGGTCGAGATCGAACTCGTCGCCCAGAAGAGCGCGTAGTTTCCTGCCCTAACGCACCGGCAGGCCGTAGCGGTGTTCCGGCCTGCCGGTGGTGCCGTAGCGCAGCTGGATGTCCACCGCGCCGTCGTCGGCCAGTGAGGACAGGTAGCGCTGCGCGGTGGCGCGGGAGACTCCCACCCGGGCTGCCACCTCGGCAGCGGAATATTGCTCGCCCGGCGCCAGTGATTCCAGCACGGCCGCCTCGGTCGCCGAGCGGGGTTTCGACGACGACGTGACGTCCCCCGGGATCAGCGAACGTTTTGCGCGCTCCACTGCCTCCTGGTCAAGGGCCCCGGCCTGCCCCAGGAGGCGCCGGTACCTGGCATAGGAGCGAAGCTGCTGGGACAACGACTCAGCCGTGAAGGGCTTGAGCAGGTACCCCAAAGCGCCCCGGCGGAACGCCGCCCGGACCGACGCAGGATCGGAAGCGGCGCTGAGGATGACCGTGTCCACATCCAGCTGCTGCAGCAGGTCCAGACCCGATGCGTCCGGAAGGTACACGTCCAAAAGCACCAGGTCAGGCCGCAGGCTGTGGATAGCCTGCAGGGCGAGCGACGCCGTGCCAACCGGTGCCAGGGCCAGGAACCCGGCCACCGAGTCCACGTAGGCTGCATGCAGCTTGGCCACATGGAAGTCGTCGTCCACGATCAGGACCCGAAAATCATCAGCCATGGGTATCCTTTCCGGCTGTCCCCAAGGTCTTTGCAGCAGGGTTTCCCGCCGTCGTCTGCGGAAGGATGGCCATGAACACGGCGCCCGGCCCACCCCTGGATCCGCCGTCCAGCACCTTCACATCGCCGCCGCGCCGGCGTGCCAGCTGCCGGGCCAGGGCCAGGCCGAAGCCCTGCCCGCCAGCGGCACGGACCGGACCGGCGGCGGTGGTGAAACCCTCGGCGAACACGCTTTCGGGATCGGTTCCTTCCGCCAGCCCGTCACCGGAGTCCGCCACCACGATGTGCAGCGTCCCGCCGTCCTCGTCCGGCTCATCCAGCACCTCGAGCTCAACCCAACGGTCGGTCGAGGACCCGGCCACGGCGGCATTGACGGCGTTGTCGATCAGGTTCCCCAGCACCGTGGTCACATCCTGGGCCTCCGTGACCTGGCCGCGGACCAGGGTTTCGGGCCCGATGCGGAGGGCGACACCGCGTTCGTCCGCTTCCACGCCCTTGGCCCCCACAAACGCCTGCAGGTAGGGATCCTGGAGCAGTTCGGCCTGGTCCACCGGGAACTTCAGCGGACCGGTGGCGGCCAGCCCGGCCAGATAGTCCCGAGCCTCCTGGTGCTGCCCGATCCCCAGGAAACCGGCCAGGGTATGCAGCTGGTTGGCGAATTCGTGGCGTTGGGCGCGCAGCGCGGTGGACATGGTGCCCACGGCATCGAGTTGCCGGGTGAGCTCCTGCAGCTCGGTACGGTCGCGGAGCATGATCACCCAGCCCAGATCCTCCCGTCGGTGCAGCGCCTTGCGCGCATTCACCACCAGGACCCGGCCGCCGGCCACCAGTTCCAGGGCATCCTGGCCTGCACTTCCGGTACCCGGGGCCGGAACTGCAGCACTGGTACCCGGGGCCGGAACTACTGCACCGGTTGCCGGCCGGGTCAGCGACTTCAGCTGCGCCGGCACCGGTGCGTCCTCCCAGCGCGTCCCGGACAGGTCGGGCAATCCGAGCAGGCGCTGCGCTGCGGCGTTGAACACGCTGACCCGGCCGTCGGCACTGACGCCTATGACGCCGTCGTCCACGCCCTGCAACACCGCCACCTGGTCGTGCACCAGGGTGCTGATCTCCTCCGGTTCCAGGCCCAGGGTGAGCCGCTGGAGGCGGCGGCGCAGCAGGAAGGATCCCAGCACCCCGGCCAGCAGTGCCCCGGCGGCAGTCAGGGCCACCGGGCCGATGTCGCGGCCCACGCTTTGGGCCACGGTTTCCATGGAGTAGCCCACGCTCACCTCACCCACCACCGTGGCGGTGCCGGGCGCATAGACGGGGACTTTCGCCCCTGCGGAAGGGCCCAGCGTTCCGGTGTTCCGGGTGGTGATTTCCTGCCCGGACAAGGCCTCGGAGGGGTCTGTGCTCACCTTTTCGCCGAGCCGCTGCGGATCCGGGTGGGCCAGGCGGATACCGGTTTCGTCCGTGATCACCACAAACAGCGCACCGGTCCTGGTCCGTGCCGCCTCTGCGGAGGCCTGCAGCGGGCCTGCCAGGAGTTGGGCGGGCGGGGGAGTGCCGGGCTGTTCACTGATGGCCAGCACATCCGCCCTGACCTCCGGATCGGATGCGACGGTCCGGGCCAGCGTCAGCGCCTGGTCCTCCGCATCGCTTCCCACCCGGTCGTATGTCAGCCAGGCATGCACCGCGGCGCTCAGGAGAACCACCAGGAGCACGACGGCTACCTGCAGCAGGAGCGTCTGGGTGGAAAAGCGCAGCGGCTGCCGGGGCGCGGGACGCTGCATTCATCCTCCTTGACGGGCGTGGCGTGACGGGTATGGCTCTACGGTAACGGCTGCCGGCAAGCACCGAAACAGCGTGAGCACAATGAGCAAAATGCTCCCAATAAGCAGTATGCCAATCAATTGAGCCAAAGGCACCGCCGTGACGGACGCCACCCTACAGTCTGTAGCACGCGTCACACCGCTGTGCCGCTGTTCACAAGAAGGAGCCGGCTGTGCTGGTAATACTTGGATTCGCCATGATCGCGGTTTTCATGGTGCTGATCATGACGAAGAAGTTGACGCCAGTGCTGGCGTTGATCATTGTCCCCACCGTTTTTGGCCTCTTTGCCGGCGCCGGCCTGGGCATTGGAACCATGGTCATGGACTCCATGAAGTCCATGACCTCCACCGCCGCCCTGCTGATGTTCGCCATCATCTACTTCGGCCTGATGATCGACGTCGGGCTCTTTGACCCGCTGGTGAAGTTCATCCTCCGCAAGCTGGGCAACGACCCCGCCAAGGTTGTCCTGGGTACCGCCATCCTCGCGGCCGCCGTCTCCCTGGACGGCGACGGGTCCACCACGTTCATCCTCACCACCGCGGCCATGCTGCCCGTCTACCTGCGCCTGAAGATGAGCCCCGTGGTCCTCACCTGCGTGGCTGGCCTGGCCAACGGCACCATGAACATCCTGCCCTGGGGCGGCCCCACCGCCCGCGCCGCCACCGCCCTGAAGATCGACGTCAACGACGTCTTCGTCCCCATGATCCCGTCCCTCGTGGCCGGCCTGGTCGTCGTCTTCGCCTTCTCCTGGCTCCTCGGCCTGCAGGAGCGCAACCGCCTCCGTGCCACCGCCCCCGAAATCTGGGGCGTGCCCGGGACAGCAGAAGAGTTCGACGGCGGCGCTTCCGCCGGTGCCTCCGGAACCGGCCCGTCCGGCACCGGCCGCAAGGGAAACACCCCGGCCCCGTCCGGCGCGGCTCCCTCCGGTGGTTCGGTCGCCGTACTGGAACGCACCGAAGCCCTGGTGGACGACAACGACTCCGCCATGGCCGACACTGCCCTGGATCCCAACCGCAGCACCCTGCGTCCCAAGCTGTTCTGGTTCAACCTTGCCCTGACCGTCGCTGTCATGGTGGTCCTCGTGGCCAACATCATCCCGCTGCCGTTCGTGTTCATGGTGGGCGCCGCTATCGCCCTGCTGGTCAACTTCCCCAAGGTCAAGGACCAGGGCGCCCAGCTCATTGCGCACGCACCCTCGATCGTCGCCGTGGTCAGCATGGTCATGGCCGCCGCAGTCCTCACCGGCGTCCTCAAGGGCACCGGCATGGTCGAGGCAATGTCCGCCTGGCTGGTCCAGATCATCCCCACCTCCATGGGTCCGTTCATGGCCGTCATCACCGGCGTGCTCAGCATCCCCATGACGTTCTTCATGAGCAACGACGCGTTCTACTTCGGCGTCCTGCCCGTCCTCAGCGAAACGGCCGCGCACTACGGCGTCGGCGCCGCGGACATGGCCCGGGCCTCCATCACCGGCCAGCCGTTCCACCTGCAGAGCCCGCTGGTTCCGGCCATCCTCCTCCTGGTCTCGCTGGCCAAGGTGGACCTGGGCGACCACCACAAGAAAGTCCTGTGGCGCACCGCAGTCATCTCCCTGGTCATGCTTGGCGTCGGGATGCTGACCGGAGCCATCGGAATCGGCTAGTCTGTAGCTGCCTGTGCTCCTGTCCCCGAGGCAGGGCCTGGCTCGAAGGTGCCCGTCTGACGCCCGCTGGGGGATGTCAGACGGGCATCGGCGTTTCCCCACTAGACTGGATCGGAAAACAATTCGAACTTTGCAGGGGAGATCCATGGCTGCGATCAACCGTGACGACGTCGCGCATCTCGCGCGGCTCGCTCACATCGAGATGAGTGCCGACGAGCTGGACAGGATGGCCGGCGAACTCGCCGTCATCGTCGATTCGGTCAAATCCGTCAGCGAGGCCGCCGGGGATGACGTACCGGCGACCTCCCACCCCATCCCGCTCGCCAACGTCTTCCGCGACGACGTCGTGGGACACACCTTCACGGCGGAACAGGCACTCTCCGGCGCACCGGATTCCGATGACAACCGTTTCAAGGTCCCGGCCATCCTGGATGAGGCATAACCATGACTGAACAGAACCCCACCGGCATCAGCGCCGAAACCCTGATCCGCCTCTCCGCCGCGCAGCTGGCCGAGAAGCTCGCCGCCGGCGAAGTAACCGCCGTCCAGGCCACCCAGGCCTACCTTGACCGGATCGCCGCCGTGGACGGACAGGTCAACGCCTTCCTGCACGTCAACGCCGAGGAAGCGCTCGCCGTCGCCGCCGAGGTGGACGCCATCCGAGCCGCCGGCGGAGCAGAAGCCGAAGCACTGCACTACCTGGCCGGCGTCCCCATTGCCGTCAAGGACCTCATCGTCACCATCGGCCAGCCCACCACGGCGGGCTCAAAGATCCTCGAAGGCTGGCACAGTCCGTACGACGCCACCGTCGTCGAGCGCCTGCGCGCGGCCAAGATGCCGATCCTTGGCAAGACCAACCTGGACGAGTTCGCCATGGGCTCCTCGACCGAGCACTCTGCCTACGGACCCACCCGCAACCCCTGGGACCTGGACCGGATCCCGGGCGGCTCCGGCGGCGGTTCAGCTGCGGCCGTGGCTGCCTTCGAGGCCCCGCTGGCGCTCGGCACGGACACCGGGGGATCCATCCGCCAGCCCGGCGCCGTCACCGGCACCGTGGGCGTGAAGCCCACTTACGGCAGTGTCTCCCGCTACGGCGCCATCGCCATGGCGTCCTCCCTGGACCAAATCGGCCCCGTGACCCGCACCGTCCTGGACTCCGCCCTGCTGCACCAGGTCATCGGCGGCCATGACCCACGCGACTCCACCTCCCTGCCGGAACCGCTGGCGGACCTGGTGGCCGCCGCGAAGACCGGCAACGTCGAGGGCCTGCGGATCGGCATCATCAAGGAACTGCACGGCGAGGGCTACCAGGCCGGCGTCGAAAACCGTTTCAACGATGCCCTGGAACTGCTCAAGGAGGCGGGAGCGGAGATCGTTGAGGTTTCCTGCCCCAACTTCCAGTACGCCTTGGGCGCCTACTACCTGATCATGCCGTCCGAGGCCTCTTCCAACCTGGCCAAGTTCGACGGCGTCCGCTACGGCCTGCGCGTCCTCCCCGAGGACGGGCCCATGACCATTGAACGCGTCATGGGAGCCACCCGCGCGGCCGGCTTCGGCGATGAGGTCAAGCGCCGCATCATCCTGGGCACCTACGCCCTGTCCGCCGGATACTACGATGCCTACTACGGCTCCGCCCAGAAGGTGCGCACGCTGGTCCAGCGGGACTTCGAGGCTGCCTTCGCGCAGGCCGACGTCCTGATCTCGCCCACCGCGCCCACCACGGCCTTCCCGCTCGGCGAAAAACTGGACGACCCCCTGGCCATGTACCTCAACGACGTCGCCACCATCCCGGCGAACCTCGCCGGCGTACCGGGCCTGTCCCTGCCCGGCGGCCTGGCCGACGAGGACGGCCTGCCCGTAGGCATCCAGCTGCTGGCCCCGGCCCGCGAGGATGCCCGTCTCTACCGGGTCGGCGCTGTCCTGGAATCACTGCTGGAAGCCAAGTGGGGCGGCCCGCTGCTGGCCCAGGCTCCCGCGCTGGGCGCCGTATCCCTCGAAACCCAGGAGGCAAAATAATGAGCACCGATGAAATCCTGAGCTTCGACGAGGCCATGGAGAAGTACGATCCCGTCCTGGGGTTCGAGGTCCACGTGGAGCTCAACACCAAGACCAAGATGTTCTCCTCCGCGCCCAACGTCTTCGGCGACGAGCCCAACACCAACGTCAACGAGGTGGACCTCGGCATGCCGGGCGTCCTGCCCGTGGTGAACAAGACCGCGATCGAGTCCTCCATCAAGATCGGCCTGGCGCTGAACTGCACCATCGCAGAATCCTGCCGCTTCGCCCGGAAGAACTACTTCTACCCGGACACCCCCAAGAACTTCCAGACCTCGCAGTATGACGAACCCATCGCGTACGACGGCTACCTGGATATCGAACTCGAAGACGGCACCGTGTTCCGGGTGGAGATCGAGCGCGCGCACATGGAAGAGGACGCCGGAAAGCTGACGCACATGGGCGGGGCCACCGGCCGCATCCAAGGCGCCGACTTCTCCCTGGTGGACTACAACCGTGCAGGCGTGCCGCTGGTGGAAATTGTCACCAAGCCCATCGAGGGCGCAGGCTCCCGCGCGCCGGAACTGGCCAAGGCCTATGTGGCCGCCATCCGCGAGATCGTCAAGAACCTCGGCGTCTCGGACGCAAAGATGGAACGCGGCAACGTCCGCTGCGACGCCAACGTGTCCCTCCGCCCGCACGGCCGCGAACGCTTCGGCATCCGCTCCGAAACCAAGAACGTGAACTCGTTGCGCGCCGTGGAACACGCCGTCCGCTACGAGATCCAGCGGCACGCCGCCGTCCTGTCCTCCGGAAACCCGGTGGTCCAGGAAACCCGGCACTGGCACGAGGACACCCGCACCACCACCTCCGGGCGGCCCAAGTCCGACGCCGACGACTACCGCTACTTCCCGGAACCTGACCTGGTGCCCGTGGTGGCCTCGCGTGAATGGGTGGAGGAACTGCGTGCAACGCTTCCCGAGCCGCCGGCCGAGCGGCGCAAGCGGCTCAAGGCTGACTGGGGCTACTCCGACCTGGAATTCCGCGACGTAGTGAACGCCGGAGTCCTGGACGAAATCGAGGAAACCATCGCCGCCGGCGCGTCAGCTTCAGTGGCCCGCAAGTGGTGGATGGGCGAGATCGTCGGCCGGGCCAAGGCTGCCGACGTCGACCCGGGCCAGCTGGGCGTCCAGGCTGCCACCGTTGTGGAACTGAGCCGCATGGTTGAGGCCGGCAAGATCAACAACAAGATGGCCTCCCAGGTCCTGGACGGCGTGCTCGCCGGCGAAGGCACCCCGGAAGAGATCGTCGAAAAGCGCGGCCTGGCGGTCGTGTCCGACGACGGACCCCTCCTGGAAGCCATCGACGCCGCCCTTGCCGCGCAGCCCGACGTCGCGGACAAGATCCGCGCCGGCAAGGTGCAGGCTATCGGCGCGATCGTGGGCGGGGTCATGAAGGCCACCCGCGGCCAGGCTGATGCCGGCCGCGTCAAAGAGCTGATCCTGGAAAAGCTGGGCGTCACCGCCTAGAACTCCCACACCCAACTGGGTCGCAGCAGATGTCGTTTTGAGCGCTTATAACGACATTAACTGCGACCCAGTTGGGCTTTAAGTACTCAGGTGCCGCCGGCCGCAAAGTACCCGTGGCCGCGCGGGCGTGGCGGACTTAGACTGAAGCCCACAGGGCACAGGAGGGCACAGGGTACAAGTGACTCAGGGCGGTGATGCCTTGGGAGTGCTGCGGAAGGAACAACCATGGTCCGGGACCCATTGAGGATGCGCAAGGCAATGCTGGCCGGGGCGGTGGCCTTGGCCCTTTCCGGAACCGGGGCTGCCCTGGCCTGGTCGGCCACGGGGACGCCAACGCCGTCCCCCTCCCAGACCGCGCCGGGTCAGGAGAAGGGCCCGGGTCAGCAGAAGGCCCCGGGCCAACAGAAGGCACCCGGGCAGCAGAAGTCCCAGCATGCCCAACCGCTCCACGGTGAGGCAGTAGTCAAGCAGCCAGACGGGAGCTTCCAAACCGTCCTCGAACAGCGCGGAACCGTGGAGTCCGTCAGCGACTCCGCCATCACCGTCAAGAGCGAGGACGGCTTCATCCAGTCCTACAACGTCAACGCCGACACCAAGATCACCAAACTTCCAGCGGCCGACGACGGTGCGAGCCGCAAGCCGGCAGCCGGAACGACGGCGGACATCGCCACCGGCGACACCGTGCGCATCGCCGGCGTGAAGGACGGGGACAAAGCCACTGCCAAGCGGATCGTCGACGGTGCCGGTGACGGCCCGGGCTTGGGGTTGGGACGCGGTCATGGCATGGGCAAAAAGATGGGTGCGGGCAGCCAGCAGGATGGTGAAGGGGCGTAGCTGCGCCGGTCCGGCCACGCCTGCCTCGGGCCGATGGCCGCCGCCTACCCCTGCTGGACCAGCCCGGCCATGATGTCCTCCAGCGCTTCGCAGACCAGCACTACGGCCCGCCGCTTCAGGTTTTCCGGCCTGGCCAGCAGGTCGATCCGGCGCCGGGTGCTGATGCCTTCGAGCGGCCGCAGCACGATGTCCGGGTTGAGGACCGGCCCTGCGGTATACCGGGGCAGCAGCCCCACCACGCCGCCAGCAGCCACCAGGGCCGCCACCGTGGAGTAGTCGTTGATGCGGTGGACGATTGTCGGTTCCCGGCTGGAGACGGCCGCGACGGCGGAAAGGACGTCGGCGGGGGAGTAGCCGGGGTGGCTGGTCACCCAGGCCTCGGCGCCGACGTCGTCCACCGTCACCCTGTCCTGCCGGGCCAGCGGATGCCCGGCAGGGAGCGCCACGTCCAGGGGCTCGTGCGCCAGTGGGATGACGGCGACGCGCTCAGTGGGCCAGCGGGGGCTGTGGTCCATGCGGTGCGCCAGCACGAGGTCGTACCGGGCGGTGAGGGCTGGGAAGTCCTGCTGGGCAACGTCCTCGTCGGAGAGCTCGATCCGGGGATGCCCGGGCCGGTCCAGCATGCGGGCCAGCGGGCCAAACAGGGCCTGCCCCGCGCTGTGGAAGCCACTGAGGGTGACCCGGCCCGCGGGCGAGCCGTGGTAGGTGCCGAGCGCGCCGCGGGCATCGGCCATGGCGCTGACGACGGCGGCACCCGCGTCTGCGAGGACCTGGCCGGCTTCGGTCAGCACCAGGTTCCGGCCCTCCTTGCGCGTCAACGGCACGTCCACCGTCCGTTGCAGGTGCGCCAGTTGTTGCGATACCGCCGATGGGCTGACCATGAGGGTGTCGGCCACCGCCTTCACGCTTCCCAGCGCCCCCAGCTCGCGGAGGATTTCCAGCTGATGTATTTCCACCCCGCCAGTGTATCCATTAGGGATTCCTAAATCGTCGATTGAGAAGATTCCTGTTGTGCTAATGCTTTTGCGGGGCTTCAATGAGGGGACAACCACGCCCGCTGATGTGAATGCCAACAAGTAAGGATGCCAATGAAGGCCCTGTACAAGGCCGGCCCGTACGCCGGTTTCGAACTCGTCGACCGGCCGGAACCCACGGCGGGTCCGGCGGACGTCAAGATCCGCGTGATGACCACCGGGATCTGCGGAACCGACCTCCACATCCAGTCCTGGGATGCCTGGGCGCAGGGCATGATCGAGGCTCCGCTCATTGCCGGCCACGAGTTCTACGGCGAAGTGGTGGAGGTGGGCGAGGACGTCCGCGAGGTCAAGGTAGGAGACCGCGTCTCCGGCGAAGGCCATGTGGTCTGCGGCATCTGCCGCAACTGCCGTGCCGGGCGCCGGCAGATGTGCATCCACACGGTCAGCGTGGGAGTCCAGCGCGACGGCGCGTTTGCCGAGTACGTTGTCATTCCGGAGACCAACGTCTGGGTGCACCACGACCCCTCGGTCACCCCGGAGCTCGGCGCCATCTTCGATCCATTCGGCAACGCCGTCCACACCGCGCTGAGCTTCCCGCTGGTGGGCGAGGACGTGCTCATCACCGGCGCAGGTCCCATCGGCCTGATGGCCATCGCTGTCGCCCGCCACGCCGGTGCGCGCAAGATCGCCATCACGGATGTCTCGGGCCCGCGGCTGGAGCTTGCCAAGCACCTGGGCGCGGACCTTGCCATCGATGTCTCCACCACCCGCGTCCGCGATGCCCAACGTGAGCTGGGCATGCGTGAGGGATTCGACGTCGGAATGGAGATGTCCGGCCACCCCACCGCCCTGCCTGAGATGATCGACAACATGAACCACGGCGGCCGGATCGCCATGCTGGGCCTGCCCAGCCAGGACATCACCATCGACTGGGGCAAGGTGGTCACCCACATGCTAACGCTCAAAGGCATCTACGGCCGCGAGATGTACGAAACCTGGTACGCGATGAGCGCCATGCTCTCCTCCAACCCGGTGCTGCACGCCGGAATCTCCGCCGTGGTCACGGACACGCTGCCCGCCACGGACTGGGAGAAGGGCTTCGACATTGCCCGCAGCGGCGTGGGCGGCAAAGTTGTCCTCGACTGGACCCGACTGTAAGGAACCCCATGTACACCTCCATCAAGGACCAGCTCCGCGGCGAACTGGACGAGATCCGCACCGCAGGGCTCTACAAGACCGAACGCAGCATCAGCTCACCGCAGTCCAGCCACATCACCGCGGGCCGGATCGGTGGTCCGGGCACTGACGTGCTGAACTTCTGCGCCAACAACTACCTGGGCCTGGCGGACCATCCGGACATCATCAGCGCTGCCAAGGCCGCCATGGATGAGCGCGGGTTCGGCATGGCCAGCGTCCGGTTCATCTGCGGCACCCAGGATCTGCACCTGGAACTCGAAGCCAGGGTCTCGGCGTTCCTGGGAACCGAAGACACCATCCTGTTCTCCAGCTGCTTCGACGCCAACGGCGGCGTCTTCGAGTCCCTCCTCGGCCCGGACGACGCTGTCATTTCAGACGCCCTGAACCACGCCTCCATCATCGACGGCATCCGGCTCTGCAAAGCCAAGCGCTACCGCTACGCCAACCAGGATATGGCCGAACTCGAGGCGCGCCTCCAGGAAGCACAGGGCGCCCGCCGGACACTGATCGTCACCGACGGCGTCTTCTCCATGGACGGTTTCCTCGCCCCGCTCGAGGCCATCTGCGATCTCGCCGAAAAGTACGGCGCCATGGTGATGGTGGACGATTCCCACGCCGTAGGCTTCATGGGGGCAACCGGAGCGGGCACCCCGGAGCACGCGGGGGTCTCGGACCGGGTGGACATCTACACGGGCACCTTCGGCAAAGCACTGGGCGGGGCATCCGGCGGCTACGTCTCCGGCCGCGGCGAGATCGTGGCCATGCTGCGGCAAAAGGCACGCCCGTACCTGTTCTCAAACTCGCTGGCGCCTGCCATTGTGGCCGCCACGCTCACGGCGCTTGACCTGGTGGAAAACTCGGCGGAGCTGCGCCGCCGGTTGTTCGAAAACGCCGCGCTGTTCCGCCGCAGGATGACCGAGGAGGGCTTCGACCTGCTTCCGGGCGAGCACGCGATCGTTCCGGTCATGTTCGGCGACGCCGTGGTGGCGGCCAAGGTGGCCGACCGGATGCTGCAGCACGGCGTCTTCGTCACCGCCTTCAGCTTCCCCGTGGTCCCGCGCGGTGCCGCCCGCATCCGGGTGCAGTTGTCCGCCGCGCATTCGTTGGACGACGTCGAAGCGTGCGTCCGTGCGTTCGTCGCCAGCCGCGCCGAGGCGGCAGCCTAAACGGAGCAGCAGCCTGACGGGAGTTCCGGTAAGCCGGTCCCCGCAGGCGCTACTTCTGCGAGGATGGACCGATGGCAGCACATTACGATGTCCTGATCGTTGGCGGCGGCATTGCCGGCCTGTCCCTGGCGTCCGCGCTCGCGGGGCGCTGCAGCGTTGCGCTGGTGGAGGCGGAGCAGGAGCTGGCGTACCACACGTCCTCCCGCTCCGCCCGTCAGCTCATCCCCAGTTACGGGCCTCCCGTGGTTCAGGAGCTCACCGTCCGGACCCTTGAACTGCTCGCCGCCCGCGACGCGGAACTGCCCGAACCGGTCCTGACGCCGCGCAGCTTCATGCTGATCGGTTCCGAAGCGGATGTGTCGGCCGAAGCCAGCGGGCACATGCGCTCCATCCCGGTGGACCGCGCCCTGGAATTGTGTCCGGCGCTCCTGCCGGGAACGTTTGCCGCCGCCGGGCTGGATACCGGTTCCTTCGGTTGCAACGCGCCGGTCCTGTTGGAGGATCACCGCAAGAGGGCGCTGGCCGCCGGGGCGGACATCTTCACGGGGGCACGGGTGCATTCGGCCCAGCGGGTGGGTACCGGCTGGGAGGTGGGGGCCGGTGCCGAGGGATTCAGTGCCGGGGTGCTGGTCAACGCGGCCGGTGCCTGGGCTGACGAGCTCGCGGTGATCAGCGGCGTCGAGAAGCTCGGCCTCCAGCCCTACCGGCGCACTGCGGCGATTGCCGCCGTCGAACATCCCCTTCCTGGGCAAAGCCCGATGGTGGCGGCAGCGGACAACACGTTCTACTTCCGCCGCGAAGGCAACGATGTGCTCATCTCGCCGTCCGAGACGGTGCCCAGTGGGCCCGAGGACGCGCGGCCGCGGCCCGGTGATGTGGAACGCTTGGTGGAGCTATTGAATTCGATGACCAGCTTGGGGATCAGGGAGATCCGCCGGGCCTGGACGGGCCTGCGCACCGAGGCGGCCGATGGGGTGCCGGTGGCGGGGTTCGACGCCGAAGCAGCCGGGTTCTATTGGCTTGCCGGGCAGGGCGGCTACGGATTCCAGACGTCCGCAGCCATGGCAGAGCTCGCTGCTGCCCAGATCCTTGCCGGGCAACCCGTACGCGGCGAAGCGGACACGGCGGGTCCGGCATCCCGGACAGCACAGGCGCTGGCTGCCACCCGCTGGTCCATCCGACGCTGAAGAATGGTCCCATGAGCACCCTGATCACCAATATCGCCGAGCTGATGACGCAGGACCTTGAACACCGGGTCCTGAAGGACGCCGCCGTGGTGGTTGAAGGGGAACGGATCTCATGGATCGGCGCGGCAGCGGATGCGCCCGCAGCGGACGACGCCGTCGATGCCGGCGGGCGGGCCATGCTGCCAGGATGGGTTGATTCCCACAGCCACCTGCTGTTTGCCGGGGACCGCACGGCCGAGTTCGAAGCCCGGATGGCCGGTGAGGCGTACGCGGCCGGTGGCATCGCCGTCACCATGAATGCCACTAGGGCTACGTCCGATTTTGATCTCACGCGCCTGGCGATGGGGCGGGTGGCTGAGGCGGTCTCGCAGGGGACCACCTACCTGGAGACGAAGACCGGGTACGGCCTGAATGTGGAGCACGAGGTTCGCAGCGCCCGGATTGCTTCCACCGTGGCCGACCAGGTGACCTTCCTCGGTGCCCATCTGGTTCCCGCCGGGGAGGATGCCGAGGCCTACACTGATCTGGTCTGCGGTCCGATGCTGGCCGCCGTCAGGCCCTATGTCCAGTGGGCCGACGTTTTCTGCGAGGAAGGCGCCTTCACCGCAGAGCAGTCGCGCCGCGTGCTGCTGGCTTGCCGGGCCGCGGGGCTGGGCCTGCGCGTCCACGGCAACCAGCTGGGCGAGGGGCCGGGGGTGCAACTTGCCGTTGAGCTGGGCGCCGCCAGCGTCGACCACGTGAACTACCTTTCCGGGCAGGATGTGAAAGCCCTGGCTGCTTCCTGGTCGGGCTGGGACCCGGCCGTGGGGACGGGGGAGCGGGGTACCGTTGCCACCTGCCTTCCTGCCTGCGACCTGTCCACCCGCCAGCCGTTGGCCCCCGCCCGCGAGCTCCTGGACGCCGGGGTGCAGGTGGCCTTGGCCTCCAACTGCAACCCGGGCACTTCCTACACCAGTTCCATGGCGTTTTGCGTGACCACTGCCGTTCTGCAGATGCACCTGAGCGTGCACGAGGCCGTCCGCGCGGCAACTTACGGCGGTGCCCTGGCCCTGCACAAGGAGGCGGGGCATGACGCCGACGGGCAGCGCGCCGTGGGGTCGATCGCTGTCGGGCACCGGGCTGACCTGCAGCTGCTGAATGCACCCTCTGCCACGCACCTCGCCTACCGGCCGGGGATGCCGTTGACGTACGCTGTGTGGCGGGCCGGCGTACGAGAACGGTAGATTTCGTTGGGTTTCTGATTGTTCTTGATTGTTAGCCGTGGTTTATAATCATGAAACGTCATCTGCTGGGATGGCTGGTGTACTGAAAGGCCCGCTGCATGACGCGCACTGACCGCCTGACGGCAATTCTTGACCTGCTGGCCAAGACCGGCCAGGTGGAAGTCGACGAGATCGTCAGCACCCTCAACGTTTCCCCAGCCACCGCCCGCCGCGACCTGGACAGCCTGGCCAAGCGGAGGCTGCTGACCCGGACCCGCGGAGGCGCCACTACCGGTGCCCTCGCTTACGACCTGCCCGGGCGCTACAACCGCGACGACCACGCCGAAGCTAAGGAACAGATCGCGCAGTGTGCCTCGGCGCTGATCCGGCCCGGAGCGGTGATCGGTCTTTGCGGAGGAACCACCAGCACCGCGCTGGCCCAAATCCTGGCCACCCGTGAGGACCTGAACGCCCCGTCCAACCAGCCAACGCTTACCGTCGTCACCAACGCCATCAATATTGCCGGCCAGCTGGCGGTGCGTCCCAACATCAAGGTGATGGTCACCGGTGGCATCCTCAACCCGCGCTCCTACGAGCTGGTGGGACCCTATACGGACATCATCATGCAAAAAGTGGTGCTCGACATCGCTTTCATCGGCGTCAACGGCATCGATCCCGAAGTGGGGCCAACCAACACCGGTGAAGGGGAGGCCTCGGTCAACGCGCTGCTCGCCAGCCGGGCCCGTGTCTCGTACGTCCTGGCCGACTCCTCCAAGGTGGGTGTCCGGGCCTTTGCCACTATGGACGGCTACGACTTCAACCGGCTCATCACCGATTCCGGCATTTCTGCACGCGACAAGGCGGCCTTCGAAGCCCGGGGCACGGAAGTGATTATCGCTCCCGCCTGAAACGCGACACCTCTCATCCCGCCTGACATGCCCAGCTTCTAATGTCCGGCTTCTGATGTCCGGACTGGATCCTTGGCACCTGACGTCAACCATGCTTGTGGTCCACACGTCCGCTCCATCAGCCCGGATCCAGAAACTCGGGGCAAGATGGGAACATGCTGGTTCCCTCCCGCCGTCGTCTGCGGCTCGAAGTCTGGATCGTCCTGGGCCTGTCCCTCGGCCAGTCCGCTGTGTACTCTGTGGTGCAGTTGCTGGACAAAATGACCCGTGCGCCGCTGGCGGAGGGCACCTCCACACTGAACCGGTCGCAGAGTACGCGGGAGTACTTTGATCTGACCTACCAGCTGCTGGACATCATCTTTGCCCTGGTTCCGGTGCTGCTGGTCCTTTACTTCCTCACGGATCAACGCCACGCTGCCCCGGGCGAGGCCGGCCAATCAGGTTCCGCGTTCCGAAAACTTGGGTTCAACTTCGCGCGGCCCGGAAGGGACCTGCTGCAGGGCCTGGGGCTGGCAGCCCTGATCGGGATACCGTCCCTGGGGCTGTACGCCGCCGGGCGTGCGTTGGGAATCACCACCGCGATCATCCCCAGCGCGCTCGATGCCTACTGGTGGACAGTGCCCGTCCTGATCCTGTCCGCCGTCCGGCACGCCGTCCTGGAAGAAGTCATTGTGGTTGGCTACCTCCTGGACCGCTTCGGCAAGTTCGGTTGGAGCACACCCCTTGCCATCGCCGTCAGTTCCGTGTTGCGCGGCAGCTACCACCTCTACCAAGGCTTCGGGCCATTCATCGGCAACGCGATCATGGGCGTGGTTTTCGCCTGGCTTTACACCCGAACCCGCCGCGTCATGCCGCTGGTCATTGCCCACGCGCTGCTGGACATCGTGGCGTTCGTCGGCTTCAGCCTCTTTGGCAAGGCCGTGGGGCTGGGGTAGAAGACTCCAGCCCTCCTGGCCCGTGGCAGCCCTAAAGAAGGGGTTGTACCCGTGGTGGGTATACGTGGAGTGCTCGCACCGCGAGCACTGCGTCTCGATACGCGTGATGAGCCACAGCGTCAGGTGTGCGATGCAAGTAACCGCCAATCGGCTTGTGGGTCGGCAGGCAATCGGAATATCAGGGCGGAGAAGTCGTCCCACTGGGGGTCGTCCGGCGAAAGCTCATCTGGATCCAGGATGTCATCGCCTGCTGGTTCTTCGGGTGGCGGGTCGGGCCACGAGGGCATCCCGGCAAGCAGCAGTTGCCACTGGACGTCGTCGTCCTGATAAGCGGTCGCGTCCGTTTCCGGCTGATCCACGTGAAGGGTGCCTGGTGGCCAGTGGGCTGGTTCGGGGTCGGGTTGTTCGGGTTGGTAGTGGCGGCCGGTGGGTGAGGTCCAGCCGGGTGGTTCGTTCGTGGTGGCTGGATGTGGTGTCCATTGGCTGTGGTGTTTGAGCCGGTGGTGTTTGGGGCAGAGTTGGGCCAGGTTGGGCACGTCGGTGGTGCCGCCGTCGCCCCAGGCGGTGAGGTGGTCGGTGTCGTTGTCGGGGGTGCGGTTGTTGCAGCCGGGGAAGGTGCATTTGGCGTCCCGCATCCTGATCCATTTCTTGATGGTCTCGGTGAGCCGGTAGCGGGTGCGGCCGATCTGAAGGGGTGCCCCGTCCCGAGGGTCGACCAGGACCCGGTAGAACGAATCGGCGCCGTCGGCGACGAGTTTGCGCGCGATGGACGCCGGGATGGGTCCGAGCCCGTCGAGTGTGGCCGGCTCATCGGTGAGGCCGAGCAGCGAGAACACCGGCACCGTGACCAGGACATCCGCCCGAGGGGTGGGGACTTTGCCGATCCCACTGGCGTGCACCGGATCCGTGTCGCTGGCGGCCTCCGCTGCCGCCGTGGTCCCTGCCCCCTCGGTGCTGCCGCCACCGCTGGTGCTCCCTGCGCCGAGGAGCAGGGACGCTGCGACGTCGGCGCGCAACTGGGTGAGCGTGCGCTCTTCCGTAGCGGCCTGCAAACCACGGGCGGTGGCGGTGGTGCGGTTCCAAATGGCGCAGGCAGTGTCCCCGGGCAGGTAGAGCGAGAGCCAGGCCATGCCGTCCCGGTCCGGGGTGTAGTCCATCCGCCGGTCGGACACACCTTTTACATGCCGCTTCTCGATGGAGTCGGGGTGGTGGCGTTCCCGCCAGGCCCGGACCTTCGCCCGGAACCGGGACGGCACGAGCTCACCGGGCGCGGCACCCCGGGCCGCGTTGGGAGCGCCGGGGTCGAAGAAATGCTCCACCAACCCGGCCGCCCCCACCGGATCAAGGCCTTCGGTTTCGTCGGCGACGATACGGGCGTGCTGCCACGACATGTCCCCAGCGGACAACGCCCCGAACACCAAGGGCAAGGAACAGACCCGCCGGGAAACATCCACCAACGCCCCTGCGGCCGCGGAACTGACGGTCAGGACCCCGGCGATCTCCTCCACGACGGACATCTCCGCGTAGGTGCGGTCCTGCACGGATGCATCCGGCGGGGTCATGGCCTGCTGCAACCCGCGGCACTCAGCCACATTTTGCGCCTTCACGGCCGCCAGCTCAGCCTCCAGCCGGGCAACAACCTCCAACCGCTCCAGGCACAACT
>NZ_JARVSF010000043.1 GCF_030209355.1 Pseudarthrobacter sp. fls2-241-R2A-127 | reverse complement strand
CACCAGCGGGCAAATCAACTGGCCGCCCGTGGGCAGAAACAAATGGCCATTGACAATCTGCCAATGCGCCGCCGTCAGGCCCACCGTGCCCAGGCTCCGCCCCGCAATCTCTTTGCGAAGCGCCACGACCAGGGACGCCGCCACCAAGAGCACGCACCCTCCGGCCAAGGCGTACGAGTACACATCCATGAAGGTCTCGCGGACCGATGAACGCACGCTGTTGTATCGCCGGGTCCTGCTCCGGGTGAAGCGGACCACCTCCCGTGCAAGGTGCGACGTGTCCCCGTCGGACGTCTTTTGTTCCGATAACGGCCGCATCGAGTCAGGCGCCAGCAATAATCTCCGCACCCCGTTCCGTATCAACTGTCTCCACAACCTCATCAATGACCAGACATGCGGTTGCTGTCCGAACGAGCAACCGGGGGTCGTGCGTTACAAGAACTACCGTGGTGCCGGCGTCGGCAAGCTGTCTAATGCGTTCGGCAAGCGCGTCCCTCATCACCGGATCCAATCGCTGCTCCGGCTCATCGAGAATCAAGAGAGACGACGGCCGGATGAAAGCCGCGGCCAGGAGCAATCGCCGGCGCTGGCCCGAGGACAGCGCGTCAGGTACAGCATGCGACCGCTCTGCAAGACCGAAAAAGCCCAACTCTGCCTCGACCGCTTCCTCGGGGGAGCTCAGCGAGTGGCCCCGCGCTACCAACAGCAGATGCTCACGGACCGTCAACGACGGGAAAAAGACATCTTCATCGAATACAGCCGCAACGTAACGCCGGAACCACACCGCGTCAGGCATCACGGGCAACCCATGCACACGCACGTCTCCGGCCAAGGGGTCCTGGCGACCAGCCAAGGTCCGGACCACCGTGGACTTACCAGCGCCGTTGAAACCCACCAACGCAAGGACCTTCCCGGCAGCAACACCGAAGGAGACCTCTCCACATACCGGAGCCCCGGCATACCCCACTAACAATCGCTCAGCCTCAAGCACATCCCCCATCTTTCAACCCTATAGGGGAGTCCAGTGCCCTGGCTCACCACATTTCAAGTCGAGGTGTTGCGATGTTTGTCTGAAACTGCCCTCCCTTCTGTGCGCTGATTGGACGGCCGAATACCGTTTCCGTGACGATGGTGGGGTGAACGGAAACCGCGGTGTCCCGGAGGTGGCATTTTCGACTCCCATGCCGCGTCCATACCGTGCCGGCGTGATTGTCCTCGGCGCGGTGACCACTGCTGCCGTTGTGGTTCCGTTGGCCGCCGAGAACTCGATTGCCATGAGCGTGGTCCTGGTCATTTTGCTGGGAGCCCTGTTCTGGGCCGTCTTGAGCATGCAAACGGTGGTGCGCCTCGGAGTCGACGAGGTGCGCATCCGTGTGGCAGGCGTCTTCTCGACGACCATTCCCTACAGCCAGATCACCGGAGTTGCCCCTGACAGGGCTACGGGACTTCGTGAGGGAATGGGACTGCGTCTGTTGTCGAACAGAACCACTGGCTACCTGGTCGGCGGCCCCTCGGTGCGTATCAACACCAGCGGCGGCACCGCTGTCCTCGTCTCATCAAACATGCCGCAGGAACTTTCCGAGGCCATAAGCCGACACGTCTGAATTCAGCGGCGGCTGAGGCAACCAGGGCGGGTACCTTAAACGGCCGCCGAGCGGGGCAGCCGGATACAGAAGCAAGCCCCCGGTTGCTCCGGCGTGGAAGGTTCCACGGTGAGCTGGAGGTTCATGCGCTGCGCCAGCCGGGCGGCGATGGACAGGCCCAAGCCGGTGCCGGTGGGGCGTTGGCCGTTGTACCGCCGGGCCAGCACACCGCGGTCAAACGCGACGGCGGCGTCCTCGGGAGTCAGGCCCGGGCCGCTGTCACGGACCAAGATGGCAACGACGACGGGCGCGCCGGAGTGCCCCGCCGCCCCGGGTGCCTGGCCGGGGGAGCGGTGTGGGCCTTCGAGCCTGGCCTGCAGGACGAGGGGTTTCCCGGGTGGGGTAACGCGCAGGGCGTTGCCGATGAGCCCGTCAATGATCTGGCGGAGCCGTTGCGCGTCAGTCGCGACCATCAGCGGTGCCCCGGCATCCGGAGCGGGCAGCTCGAGCCTGAGGTCCACGCCGCCCTGCGCCGCCGCCGGCTGCCAGGCCCGCTGCGCCTGCTCCAGGAGCGCGGCGACGTCGACGGCGTGGACGTCGAGGGTGAAATCGTCCGCCTCCAGCCGGGCCAGGGCCAGCAGGTCACGGACAAAGCCGTCCAACCGGTCCGTCTCCGCAGCAAGGGTCTTCCCCACGTTCGCCATGTCGTCAGGTGGTATCAACCCGTCCTGCAAGGCCTCGGCGTAGCCGCGCAGGGCTGTCAACGGGGTGCGGATCTCATGCGAAATGGAGAGCAGGAACTCGCGTTGCCTGCTCTCGCTGGCCAGCAGCGCATGGTCGAGGGTGTTGATGGCTTCGCCCACGGCCCGGACCTCCGTGACCCCGGCCGGGCTGAGCTGCACGGTCCGCTCGCCTTGGGCCATCCGCCGGGCCGCCGCAGCCGTTCGAACCAGCGGGCCGGAGAGCCGCCGGGCCAGCAGCATGCCGGCCAATACCGCGATGAGCAGGCCCGCCGCCAGGGCCAGAAGCATGGGCTGGAGGAGCCGGGCGGAGGCCGCGTTTACCTCGGCCAGCGACCGGATAAGGGCGATCCCGCCGCCCTTGGTCAGCGGCCTGGCCTCTACGAGATACTGGACACCGTCCCGGGTGAGGGTACGGGAGACCTTCTGTCCGGAGAGCACCGGCCGGACCTCGTCCGGGCCCAGGACCCTGCCCGCCGCACCCGTGACCGAACCGGACGGGGTGATCGACGCGAGGTCGTAATTGTCAGGGCCCAGCAGGTGGCGTTCCCGCAGGTCCAGCGCCTGGGATGCCACCGGGGCCGCGCTGAACGCATCGGCCTGCCGGGAAAGCTGCTCGCGGGCCTGGGTCACTGCCGCGGAACGGACCAGGGGGAAGGCGACGCTGCCGGTCACCAGGACGGCCAACACAGCGACGGCGGCGGTCACCAGAGTGGTTCGGCCCGCCAGGGAACGCAGCCAAAGCACTGGCCCGCGGGGTTGCTGCTCCTGCGCCGCAGTCCCGGCCTGGCGGACGCTCATGCTCCCTCCGCGTCCGCGGAGTAGCCGACGCCGCGCAGGGTGCGCAGCGGGTTGCCGGCGCCGAGCTTGGAACGCAGCTGGGCGATGTGGACGTCCACGGTCCGCCCCGCGGAATAGTCTGCCTGGCCCCAGACCGCGGAGAGCAGCTGCTCACGGCTGAAGACCCGGCCAGGACTGGCCATCAGGTAGGCGAGCACATCAAATTCCCTGGCGGTCAGTTCCACGGCCTCGCCGTCCACGGTGGCGGCACGGGTCTCCGGGTCAAGGGCCACCGACCCGACGCGAAGGACGCCCCGGCGCGGCATTCCGCCGCTGCGGCGGAGGACCGTCTTGAGCCGGGTCACCAGTTCGCGCGGCGAAAACGGTTTGGTCAGGTAGTCGTCAGCGCCCAGTTCCAGTCCGAGGAGCATGTCCACTTCGTCATCACGGGCGGTGACGAAAATGATCGGGGTCCAGTCGTTCCGCGCCCGCAGCCGCCGGCATACCTCGATCCCGTCGATATCGGGAAGCCCAACGTCCAGGACCACCGCCACCGGTCGCAGCCCCCGGATCCGATCCAGGCCCCCTTCTCCGGTGGTTTCCACGTGGACCCCGAATCCTGCCCGGCTCAGGTAGATCCGCTGCACATCGGCGATGGCGCGCTCGTCCTCAATGACCAGCACCAGGCCGCGGGACTGGGGGGCGCCGGCAGCTGTTGGTTGTTCCATGTATCAATTGAACCCTCCGGCAACGCCGGCCCGGGGGCACCGCTCCCGGACTTTACGTTCCTCTTACATTCCCCGAACACGTCCCGGATCTGGCCGCGCCAGAGTAGGAAGCGCACAACACCACAGCCCCTGGCACAGACCGCCAGGGCATGGGATCTCTTGAGGAGCACAGCATGAACACCACACCCGCCGGGTCCGGCAACCGCATTGCACGACTTTGGGGAGTCCGAGGACGCACCACCGCCGCCGCGGTTGTCCTCGTCGGGGGAGCGGTCTTTGGGGCAACAGCAGCCTCGGCAGCCAGCCAGAGCCCCGCCCCTTCGGCCCCGGCAACCGCCTCCCCATCCGCAGCGGCCTCCGCCGGTGCAAAACACCCGGGCGCCCACCCCTTCGTCGCAGCACTCCGAACCGAACTCCGTGTTGATATTAAGGGCGGCGACGGCTTTGGAGACAAGGCCCACGAGATTGCGTACCGGCTGATCCATCGCACCGCAGCATTCGCCAAGCTCCCTGCCAACCTGCAGGCGGACCTGAAAACCCTGGAAGGCGCCGCGGCTTCCGACCGGGACGGCGATGCAGCCAAGATCAAGGACACCGCCCTCAACGGCGGCTACGGGGACAAGATCCAAAAGGAAGCAAAAGCCATCCAGGACAAGGTAAACCAGGCCCCGGCCAAGCAGTAACCGGTCCTGTTCCGGACGGCCCTGGCCCGTCAGGACGGTGGTGCTGCCCCAGCCGTATGGCTGGGGCAGCACCACCGCCGGAAACGGCCGCCCGTTCTTATCCCAAAAACAGCATGGCCGCGAAGTAGATCGCACCGCCGGCAACGCAGTAAATGGCGAACGGTATCAACGTCCGGGTCTCGAAAAACCTCAGCAGGAACTTGGTGGCCAACCACGCAGCAACTCCCGAGCACAGCGCTCCGACAAGGAAAACGCCGCGTTGATCGGCCATTGCCGGACTAAACAACTCGGGGAGCTTAAGGACCGCCGCCGCCCCAATGACGGGAGTTGCGAGCAGGAAACTGAACCGTGCAGCATTTTCGTTGTTCAGCCCTGACAGCAGGCCTCCCACCATGGACGAACCGGACCTGGAAATGCCCGGCAGGAGGGCCGCAGCCTGCGCAGCGCCAATGCCCAGGGCCTGTTTCCAGGACAGCGCAGTCGCGATCCCGGCGTCAGGGTCCCCGGTTGCCGCCGGCTGCGGCGTGCCCGCGTTGCTCACCGAGTCAGCCCGGGCGGAAACTCCACTCGGTTCAACCAGTTCCTTCTGCCGGGCCCGGAGGCGTTCCGCGGCGAACAAGACAAGTCCGTTCAGGACCAGGAACGCCGCGGCGGTCAGCGGGGAGGCGAACAGGGAACGGATGGGCTTTTCCAGGACCAGGCCCAGGATGCCGGCCGGGATGGTACCGACGATCAGGAGCCAGCCGAGTTTGGCGTAGGTGTCAGTCGGGCTGATTTTTCGGTGCCGGATGGAGCGGGCCACACCCTTGAAAATCTCGATCCAGTCTTTGAGGAAGAAGAAGAACAGGACAACTGCGGTGGCCAGATGGGTGGCGATGAGGAAGGTAAGGAAGTCACCCGAGTTCTGGTCCAGGTTCCACCCGAACAGCTTTGGGAGGATGACGCTGTGGCCCAGGCTGGAGATGGGAAAAAGCTCGGTGAGGCCTTGGAGGAAGCCCAGGATTGCAGCCTGGATCATGCTAATCATGGACGGACCCTATCCACTGTTGGTTTCAGGAAGAAAAACAAAGCGCGAACTCCAGGTCACGCCGGTGCGCGGTTCACCCTTGACCCTGCCCGTCACCAGGATGGGCCGCCGGAATCTGTTCATCGCTCCGGCCCGGCTTTCCGTGCTGGAGTTGAAAGGCCGTGGTGACCAAGGCGAAATGGCTGAAAGCCTGCGGAGTGTTGCCCAGCTGACGGCCTGCCTGGGCATCCCATTCCTCGCTGAGCAGGCCCACGTCATTGCGGAGGGCCAGCAGCCTTTCAAAAAGTTCCGTGGCTTCGGTCCGCCGCCCGGCACCCAGGAGGGCGTCTACCAGCCAGAAGGAACACGCAAGGAAGACGCCCTCAGTGCCTGGCAGCCCGTCGTCGCTATGTTCCGGCCGGTAACGCAGGACAAACCCATCCTGTGTCAGGTCACGCTGGATGGCGTCGATGGTCCCGACGACGGCGGGGTGGTCCGGCGGCAGGAAGCCGACGCGCGGAATAAGGAGCAGGCTGGCGTCCAGTTCAGTGCCGCCGTAGGACTGGACGAAAGAATTCATCGTGGCGTTGAAGCCGTGATCCATAACGTCTTTATGGATCGTGTCCCGCAAATCTTCCCACCGGTCCGCCGGGCCCGGCAGGTGAAACTGGCGGACGCCCTTGATCATGCGGTCCACAGCCACCCAGGCCATGACCTTGGAATGCGTGAAATGCCTGCGAGGTCCGCGGACTTCCCACAATCCGTTGTCGGGCTGCTGCCAGACACTCTCAAGGTGTTCCATCAGGGCAGTCTGGATGTCCCAGGAGTCGTCCGGGACGTGCAGCAGCGCGTTGCGGGTCAGGGAAAGCCCGTCGATGACCTCGCCCCACACATCCAGCTGGAGTTGGTCTGCCGCGGCGTTGCCCGTCCGGACCGGCGACGATTTTTCGTAGCCGGCCAGCCAAGGGAGCTCGGACTCGGGCAGCCGGCGGCTCCCGTCGAGGGAATACATGATCTGCAGGTCTGCGGGGTCCCCCGCTACCGCCCGGAGCAGCCACTGCCGCCAGGCCTTGGCTTCGTCCGTGTAGCCGGCCGTGATGAGCGATTGCAGGGTGAGGGTTGCATCCCGGAGCCAGCAGTACCGGTAGTCCCAGTTGCGCGGACCGCCGGGCTGCTCAGGCAGGGAGGTTGTGGCGGCCGCTACGATCCCGCCAGTGGGGGCGAACGTCAGCGCTTTCAGCGTGATCAACGAACGCTGGATGGCTTCACGGTACGGCCCGGCGGCTCCGCTGCGGGACGACCACTCCTCCCAGTAGTCCACGGTCTGGGAAAGCGCGGCAAAAGCATCCACCGTCCGGGAACGCTGACGGTAGCTCGGGGTCCAGGTCAGAACGAACGGAACTTTCTCCCCTTTACTGACGGTGAACTCGCTGAAGGTGCGCCGGTGTTCGCCGTGCATGGGGACAGATGAGGAGACGTGCACAGAGTCCGGGCCGGCGACGGCGTGGATCCCGGTTTTGGTCCGCCGCACCCACGGGACCACATGCCCGTAGTCGAAGCGCAACGCCAATTCGCTGCGGACCGTGACGGTGCCCTCCAGTCCCTCAACGATCCGGACGAGGTCGGCGGCCTCATCCCGGGGAGGCATGAAGTCGGTGACCCGCACCCGTCCCGTCCCGGTCTCCCACTCTGTTTCCAGTACCAGGGTGTCGTGGCGGTAGCGGCGGCTGGTGCAGCTGCCGCCATTCACGGGTGCCAGGAGCCACCGCCCGGCCTCAGGAGTGTCCAGGAGAGCCGCGAAACAGGCGGGGGAGTCGAAGTGCGGGAGGCACAGCCAGTCGATGGAACCATCCGTGCCCACCAGTGCGGCCGTGTGCAGATCGCCGATGATGGCGTAGTCCTCGATCTTCCGCATCTCAGCGGTCCTCGAAGCTCAGGACGACTTTCACGTCGTCGTCCCTGCGCCGGAAGGCATCGTCGAAGTCGGCCAGGGGGACCCGGCGGGAAATCAACCGCTGAAGCCAGCCTGCGTCCGCCTTTTCCAGGGCAGCAACGGCAGCCTCGTAGTGGCTCCGGTTCGCATTGACGCTGCCGAACACCGATTCGTTACCCAGAACCAGGCTCCGGTTGACGGAACCGACGTCCACGGGGTCGGTCTTGCCGGGAGAGGAAACCCCCGTCAGGCAGGTGACCGAATCCACGGCCCGGCATGTCATGGTCTCCAATACCACCGAGGCCACACCGGTGCACTCGACGAGCACGTCGGCTTTCACCCCGGACGTCGCAAGGCTTTCCGAGTGATAAATGGCGCCGAGGTCCGAGACGAGTTCTGGTTTGGGGCCGGTGGTCACTTGATCAAAAACGTGCACTTCCAAACCGCGCTGCACGCCCAGGAGCGCAGCCAGCAGGCCCACGGGGCCGGCTCCAGTTACCACAGCGGTCTTGGGCTCGAAGAAGGCGCGCGAACCAATCGCATCAATGTGCTGCCACGCCTTGGCGACGATGGTGGTGGGCTCCAGCAGGACGCCCACGTCTTCCATCGACGATGAAAGCCTTACCAGTGCTTGAGGATCGGCGCGGTAACGGTCGCGGGCAAACCCGTGCAGTCCCTTGATCCCATGTTCGGTATAGCGGCCGTTGCGGCACATGTCCCACTGACCGGCCGCGCAAGCCGGGCACGGGACAGGATCCGGACGCCGCACGATGGCCACCACCAGGTCCCCGGCGCTGAGTCCGCTGTCCTGCGGGGCTTCAAGGACCCGTCCGAGGTTCTCGTGGCCCAGGACAAGGAAGGGGGCACCCCCCGGGGCTTCGCCGTACTTGCCGGCGGTGATTTCCATGTCCGTCCCGCAGAGACCTACCGCCAGGGTTTCAACGAGGACTGAGCCTTCGTCAGTAGCGGGCTCGGCGATCTCCCTGATCTCCAAGGAATCGGCGGAACCGGGGACAACAGTCAGAGCTTTCACGATTTTCTCCCTACCTCAGGACAACACTTCCTGTGGCCGTTCAACCGGATCCGTGCAGAAATCGTGCGAATCCCCCGGCGCTTCACGTGAGCCTACGCAAAAAGCCTGAACGCCGGCCCCGAAAACGCTGGGATACCCAACATCACTGATCAGCGCGTGGTTCCCGGCATAGACTGCAGGGGTTGTCGAAGGGATGCGCATGGAAAAAACCCGACCGGGAACGGGCGTGCTGGACAGGACTTTCCGTGTCTCCCTTATCCTCAAGGGGCTGGACGGAGTCCTGGAGCTCATCGGCGGCATCCTCCTTCTGGTGGTCACTCCGGTTCAAATCAGCGATCTGGCCCGCTTCCTCACCCAGCACGAACTCGCCCAGGATCCGCGGGACTTCGTGGCCAACAGCCTGCTGCACCTGACCTCCAACCTGTCGGGATCGGCGTCGCTCTTTGGCGCTATCTACCTCCTGCTGCACGGCATCGTGAAGATCGTCCTGGTCTGGGCTGTCCTGAAGGAAAAGTTGTGGGCCTACCCCTGGATGATCGCGTTCCTGCTCGTTTTCATCGCCTACCAGGCGTACAGGATTTCGGTGGCCTTCTCATGGGGCATGGTGCTTCTGACCGCCTTTGACATCTTCATCGTGTGGATAACTTGGCACGAGTACAGGATCCGACGGGCGCAAAAACGGCTGCCTGCCAATGATGTGTTTTAGTTCTTGCGCTGTTTTGTATTGAGGTCTATCGTCTGGGCTAACTTTGAAATTTCGCTGTAACTGGGCCGGCGGATATGAGCAAATCAAAAAGTGCTAAATCCTAGCGCCCAGGAGTCCGTCCGTGAAGATCAAGCGTTCTCTGACGTGGTTGTCCCAAGCCGTTGTTGCGGCGGTAATCGTTGCGGGGTCCCTTCTGGCGTTGTCGCCGGCGGCCTCGGCCGATACCGTCTACGGTACGCAGAGCATCTCCTATTCCGGGGTGGCAAATCCGCCCACCTCGGATAAACCCCAGAGCAAACTGTGGTGGAACGACGGCTCCTGGTGGGCGGATATGTGGACCACCGGCAGCGGCTGGCATATTTACCGCCTGGACCGGGGAACCCATACCTGGGTGGATACCGGACTACTGAATGACGCGCGCGGAAATACCCTGGCCGATGTGCTGTGGGATGGCACACATTTGTATATTGCCTCCCACGTTGTTGGGGTTTCGACCAATTCCAGCCCGGTAGTTTCGGTGACCGGCCAGCCCGCCAATCTTTACCGGTACAGCTACGCCGGGGGCACGTACACGCTCGACGCCGGTTTCCCCACGGTCATCACGAACAACAGCAGTGAATCGATGACCATCGATGAAGACAGCACCGGCGCTATCTGGGCCACCTGGACCCAGGTGGCCGGCAACTCCACCGCCGGCTACACCAACACGGTGTATGTGAACGACTCGGCGCCGGGCGGCACCAGCTGGGCCAGCCCGTTTGTCATTCCGGTCTCCAACCCCAAGGCCTCCCCGGATGACATCTCTGCGGTTGTCGCGTTCGGCAAGAACAAGATCGGGGTGATGTGGAGCGACCAGCTCACCGGGTCCGTCTGGTGGGCCACGCGCACCGACGGCACTTCCCCCACCGCTACCTCGTCCTGGAACTTCCAACCCGCCATTCAGGGCAAAGGGCAGGCTGATGACCACCTCAACCTCAAGTCGCTGCAAGCAGATCCCAGCGGCAGGGTTTTCGCGGCCGTAAAGACCAGCCTCAACGACACCTCCACCGACCCCACGCTGCCCCAGCTTCTGCTGCTCGTCTTCAAGCCCGGTACCGGCGCCTTTACGAAATCGACGATTTCCACCATCGGTGACTGCGTTACCCGGCCCCAGATTGTCCTGGACACCCAAAACAATCTGGTCCACGCCTTCCAGAC
The DNA here is from genome assembly GCF_030209355.1 of Pseudarthrobacter sp. fls2-241-R2A-127. Taxonomy (GTDB): domain Bacteria; phylum Actinomycetota; class Actinomycetes; order Actinomycetales; family Micrococcaceae; genus Arthrobacter. The sequence goes on along the minus strand of NZ_JARVSF010000043.1, from coordinate 131,102 downwards.
GGCACCCCCCACCTCGGTCAGCGGGTGCGCCTACTCGGGCGTGGCCGGCAGCATCTACGAGAAGACCGCGTCCATGGACAACCCGGTATTCGGCTCGGGCCGTGGAACCCCCATCATCCAGAGTGCATCGTCGTCGAACATGAATGACGTGACCACCACCAAGCAGGGCGTGAATGCCACCTCCGGCCTGGTGGTGATGGCCAGTGATGATGTCGCCAAGCGCTATTGGTTCTCGGACCGGCCGCTCGGACCGGTGGGTGTTGCTCCCGTGGCGTCGTTCACGGCCACGCCCACGTCCGGGACGGCGCCGCTGAATGTGGCTTTCACCGACACCTCTACCGGGTCACCGACGTCGTGGGCGTGGGATTTTGGTGACACCGGGACCTCCACTCTGCAGAACCCCACCCACAGTTACGCTGCGGCCGGGACCTACACCGCCAAGCTCACCGCCACGAACGCAACCGGCTCGGCGTCCGCCACCGCCACGATCACTGTCACCGCCGCCGCCGGTCAGGCTCCCGTGGCGTCGTTTACGGCCACGCCGACGTCGGGGACGGCGCCGCTCAGTGTGGCGTTCACGGACACCTCTACCGGGTCGCCGACGTCGTGGGCGTGGGATTTTGGTGACGGCGGGACGTCCACCGTGCAGAACCCCACCCACAGTTATGCTGCGGCCGGGACCTTCACAGCGAAGCTCACGGCCACGAACGGGTCCGGTTCGGGATCGGCTACCAGCACCATCACGGTCACGTCTTCGACGTCGACGACGCCGCTGGAGCTGAATGATGCCACCGTCGGTACGGGCTTGAACCAGTTCAATTACAGCGGGTCCTGGAGTGTCAGCAATCCGGCGTTGGCCTACAAGTCGGATAACCACTTCGCCAACGCCACGAACGCCAGCTACCAGGTGCAGTTCAGCGGTACCCAGGCCAAGATCTATGCGGAGAAGAGCTCGGCGCTGGGCATCGTAGGCGTCTCCATCGACGGGGGAGCCGAGACGATGGTGGACCCCTATGCCTCGACGCGGTCTGAACAGAACCTGCTGTACACCAGCCCCGTCCTGACCAGTGCCACGCACACGTTGAAGGTCCGCATCACCGGCACCAAGAATGCCACGGCCACCGGCACCTACGCCGCCGCCGACCGCGTGGAAATCATCACCAGCGGGACCACCCCGCCGCCTGCCCCTGCTCCGGTGGCGTCGTTTACGGCCACGCCGACGTCGGGGACGGCGCCGCTGAGTGTGGCGTTCACGGATACTTCCACCGGGTCGCCGACGTCGTGGGCGTGGGATTTTGGTGACGGCGGGACTTCCACCGTGCAGAACCCGACCCACAGTTATGCTGCGGCCGGGACCTACACCGCCAAGCTGACTGCCACGAACGGGTCCGGTTCGGGATCGGCCATCAGCACCATCACGGTCACGTCTTCGACGTCGACGACGCCGCTGGAGCTCAATGATGCCACGGTGGGTACGGGCTTGAACCAGTTCAATTACAGCGGGTCCTGGAGTGTCAGCAATCCCTCGTTGGCCTACAAGTCGGACAACCATTTCGCCAATGCGACGAACGCCAGCTACCAGGTGCAGTTCAGCGGTACCCAGGCCAAGATCTATGCGGAGAAGAGCTCGGCGCTGGGCATCGTAGGCGTCTCCATCGACGGCGGCGCCGAGACGATGGTGGACCCCTACGCCTCGACACGGTCTGAACAGAACCTGCTGTACACCAGCCCCGTCCTGGCCAGCGGCACGCACACGTTGAAGGTCCGCATCACCGGTACCAAGAATGCCTCGGCCACCGGCACCTACGCCGCCGCCGACCGCGTGGAGATCCTGTCGAGCTAGCTCGGGAGGGCATGGTTCCGGATCTACGCCCCGGCGATCGCTCCGCCGGGGCGTAAGGCTTTTGGTTTATTTGACCGTCAGGGTTCCGTGCATGCTTGCGTGGTACGTGCAGTGGTACGTGTAGGTCCCAGCCTTGGCCGGGGCGCTGAATGTGGCACTCGTCCCGGGCTTAACCATCACGTTGAAGGATCCGTCGTCGGCGGTTACGGTGTGGGCTTCGTTGTCCATATTCATGACGCTTACCGTCGCCCCGGCGGGGACGTTGTCAGCACCGGAGTAGACGAAGGACTTGATATGGATGGTCAGGTCAGCGCCCATTCCAGGAGACGCGGACGATCCTCCGCCCGGGGTCGCCATTGACGATGCCATGGCGGAACCGCTCATACCGGCGTCCATCGAGGCAGGCTGGGAAGCTGTGGACGCCGGTGCGGGGGCCGCCGCTCCTCCATTGGTTCCGCACCCGCTGGCACCAATGATGGTGGCCGCGCCGATTAAGGCCAGAGCGAGGCGTTGGACATTTGGTGTCGTCTTCATGGTGTTTCCCTTCCAGGGAAGTAGCGGGTGCTCCCGGCGGACCCAGCGGTGCCGATTCAGGCGGGGTGGCTGGAGGTCAAGTGTGCGTAGACAACAGTGTTGTCCAGGTACTCACGGGTGGCCGGGTCGTAGCCGCCGCAGGTAATAAGGCGGACTTCGGGCCGGTCCGCGTTTTGGTACACCTTCACGGTGGGGAACGTTGATTTGTGGTAGACATCCACCCTGTCCACTGTAAAGACCGCAGCGGTGTGGTCCGCGCGGGTGACAGTGATGGTCTGGCCGGCGGAAAGTTCGTGGAGCCGGTAAAACAGGCCAATATCGCTGGTGGTGCTGTTGACATGGCCCAAGATGACCGCAGACCCCGTTTGGCCCGGCGTGGAGGAGTCCTGATACCAGCCGGCGGGTGATCCGGGTTCCCCTGAAGGGGTCTGGACTTCGCCATTGGCTTGCTTCCCCAGAGGAATCACTGCAGCATCCACCCCAATGGTGGGAACCTCCAGCCGGACCGGAACAGACGCCGGCAGGCCGGCGTCCAGGGCAGCCGGCGGAACCGCGGCCGGTGGCGCGGGAGTGGTGGCCGGGCCGGCTGATGGGGTCGTGTTGGGCCCGGGGTCAGGGGACGCGGCAGCGGAAGGTGTGCTGGGAGCTGCAATTGTTCCCACGCTGACGGGAGGTTCAGCGTGGAGGCCCAGGCCGATGGTGGTGATGCCGCCTGCCAAGAGCAGCGCGGCCGCCGCGGACGCGATGAGGCGTCCACGGCGGCTGCTGTTCCGGGATTCCATCAGATCCCTGCCTGTTCCTCTTGCCTTCCGGGCCTAGGCTGCCATCTTGCGCCGGAGCGCGTAGGCTCCGCCAGCTGCCAGGACCAGGCCGCCGCCGGCTGCGAGCATGCCGAGGTCAGGGCCGGACGGGGCGGGCGCCGTGATGCCGGTGCCCGGGGCTCCGGCGGGCATTGCCTTCAGGCTGCCGCACAAAGCGGGTGAGGTGGCTGCCAGCGGCAGGGACGGGACAAGGTCGCTGGGCTCGTTCTGGGCTGCTGCGGGCAGCGTGGCCGGGTCCAGGCCGTGGACTACCACCACGGCGGTGCCGGCCTTGAGTGAATCAGCGGTCTTGGCATCCAGGGTGAAGGTCCGGTTGTACGTGTACGAGGCTCCCATCCCTGCGACCTTCAGGTCGGTGCCGGCAGCGGGGCTGGTATCACCACTGGTGGACAGTGTGGCGCCGATCCCGCCATAGAAGGGGGCGCCTTCCGTGGTGCTGATGACGCCGTCTTTGCTGGTGTCTGCCGACATATCCGGGCAGGTTCCCTTTGCGCCGATGTGGATGTGCTGGACGTGCGGGTAGGGATTGCCATTGAACATGGCAGCGAGTCCGGAAACTTTCTCCGTGACAGTTGCCTGGTCTCCGTTGACGGTGATCATGACTGTTCCGGAGGCGTTGCTGCCGTTGATCGCGGCAAGGTTGGCCTGGTACATCGTGCCGTTGTCGGCGGCCAGGGCCGGGCTGGTGGAGAGTGCAAGTGCCCCTAAGGCAAGAGCGGGGGCAATCAGGAAAGCGGATTTCTTCATGACATTTCCTCCATTGGAAATGGACGCTCCCCTGATGGGCCCGCCCATGACTGTGACATAGTAAGTTCGCTGTGCTTCAGGTCACGGATGGGAGGATCCAGGAAATTCCTCCGCAGACCGCCCGGGCCTGGCTATTCGGACCAGCAGGCGAGCACGGCGGTTGCCACATGGTAGGCGAAGGCATCCCTGGAAACGCCATGCGGGCCCACGGTGGCGGGGAGGGCGGTCGCGTCAACGGCAAGGACGAAATTGTCCTTGGCAAACACCGCCGAAGTCGGGGTCTGGAAGGCGGCAAAACCGAGATTGGCCAGCCCTTCAATGGGAGCGGCCCCGGCGGAGGAATTCTGCCGCCCTGCGAGATCTGCAGCGGCTGACTGGGCATCCGGTGCTTCTTTAACGGTGAGGACCAGGGGGCCGCCAGGGAGTGCGTAGGTACACGTATAGAGCTTGTCCGCCCAGGAATTTGTGGTGGCGGGCTCGGATGTGAGGGAGAGGGCCTTGACGATGTTCTCCCGAGTCTCATCGCCGCACACCATCGCTGCCGCGGCCGAGGGGCCATCCTTGGCATCGCCGGAAGAACCAGATGCCGACGGGGACGGTGAACCGCTACCAGCATGGGCACCGGCAGATGCGTCAGATGAAGCGGCCGGGGGTGCTGAAGCGCTGCCGGAGGCTGATGCACCACCCACGGCAGTGGTGCATCCGGACAGAACCAGCATCAGGAACGCACTAACAGCCGCCCCGCGCGCCATATGCCGGTGCGCCGCTTGCGGCCAGCTGTGGGAATTCATGGATACACCCTTCGTAAAGACTCCTGGACCGACATGGGCCAACCCGCCCCCTACCCAACTGTTCGTAGCGGCGGCCCACGTGGACCGGTTGTGACTCATGCCCGGACCCGGCAACCAGAGGGCCTCGCGCGGCCATGCGGTCGGCGCATCCTGGCTTACCGGGTGGCGGCGTCACAAATGGGTACCTTGGGAGTTAGTGCTGACAGGTACATCTCCCGCCGAAAGGACCACCATGGACATCGTTGAAGTTATTTTGAGTGACCACCACGAACAGCGGCGCCGGTTCGCCTTGCTCGACGAGATGCATGGCTCCGAGCCGTCCGACCTCGAGGCCGTGTGGAACCAACTCCGCATCCTGCTGGAGGTCCACGCCAAAGGTGAAGAGGAACTGTTCTACCCCGAACTGCTGACGTTGGGGGAGGGGGCCGGCGGGAAGGATTCCCCGGAGGACGAGACCACCGATGCCATCCATGACCACAATGAAATCCGGGACGCCATCAGTGAGGTCGCCCGGCACCAGGCCGGCACGCAGGAGTGGTGGAAGGCGCTGGCCAAGGTCAATGAGGTCAACGGCGATCACATGGCAGAGGAAGAACGCGAAGGCTTGACCGATTTCCGGCAGCACGCGTCCCTGGAGCTGCGCCACCGCCTCGGCCTGTCCTTCGCGATCTTTGAGTCGAAACACGCTTCCGGCATCAAAGCCCAGGACGTCAGCCCCGAGGAGTACGTCCGCGAGAACGAATAATCCGTCGCCTGACGGTCATCGTCTGACCCCTGGCCGGACCGGTTTCTTGACCGTGGCCAGCAGGAAGACTCCGGCGACCGCGGTGGCCCCGGACAGCAGGAACAGGACGATGGCCAGCGGGGGCGCTGCGGCTGCCTCGCCGAGGATGGTGACGCCGATGGCGACGGCCACCAGCGGGTCGATGACGGTCAGGCCGGCGACCACCAGCTCGGATGTTCCCCGGGTGTGGGCGTTCTGGACCAGGAAGCTGCCGGACAGGGCGGCGACGAGCAGCCCCGCCAGGCAAGTCAGTGACAGCCATTCGAAGTCGCCCTGGAACAGCCGGGCGATCACGGTCTTGGCCAGGGCTGCGACGAACCCGAACAGGATCCCGGCCCCGGCGGTGAACACCACCGCGCCCGAGCGGTGGCGCCACCGGGCGTACGCCACCCCCACACAAGCGAGGACGACGGCGAGCACGATCAGGATGGTGACCAGGTGGTGGTCGCTGATCTCCACGTCCTCCGCAGAGAATGCCGCCACGGTGACGAACACGGCTACTCCGGCAATGCAGAGGGCGACGGCGGTGAGGGCCCGGCGCCCGGGCGGCTTGCGGGTCATCCGGGCGGTAGCGAGGGTGGTGACCACCAATGCCACGGCGCCGATGGGCTGCACCACGATCAGGGGGGAAAACCTGAGGCTGGTCAGCTGGAGGAGGATGGCTGCGCCCAGCATCCCCGTCCCGGCCAGCCATGCCGGGCGGCGGACCAGGGCCTGGAGGCGTCCGCCGCCCATGCTTCCGGATGCACGCCCGGACGCGGCCGGCTGGTCTTCCACGGCCCGGTGCTGGAACAGCGTTCCCAGGGCGAGCAGGACCGCGCCGGCTGCGGCGATGGGAATCCCAAGCCAGTGGGAAGACATCAGTGCCGGCACAGCGGCTGACTGGATCATGATCCGACAGTACCCGTATTGGGCAACTGTGGACGGACGCCGGAACGGTTCCTATGAGGTTGTGGCAACGGCGAACAGTCCGGCGATGCCGAGCAGGTACAGCACGAGCACCACCAGGGAGTCCACGCCCATGGCCAGCACCTTCTTTTTCGGCCTGAAGAGCAGCCCCAGCAAGTAGACGAGGGTCAGCAGGATGGCCAGTGCCGTGAGGTAGATGTCGGTCGCCTGGGCCTGGGGAAGCACCGGCTTTCCCGTGATCAGCACGGCCGCGAGGAACAGTACGGGAAGGAAGGCGTTGCCGCCGAAGATGTCGCTGAACGCGAGTTTGTAGTCCCCCTGCTTGACCGACGTCAGCCCGGTGGAGATCTCCGGCAAGGAGGTGGCCAGTGCAAGGACGGTGGCACCGAACAGTACGCCCGAAAGCCCGATGTGGCCGGCGATCGCGTCTCCACTGCGCTCCAGCACCACACCGGCCCCCAGCGTGGCCAGCGCCGCGACGCTGAAGATCAGCACTGATGTGCCGGTTCGCAGGTGCTTGTTCTGCTCGCTGTTCTGCTTTTTGGAGTGGCCCCTGGGTTTGTCCTGGGCGCCCGGGGCATCACCCTGTTCGTGCCAAGGGAGGCTTTTCTGGGAGCGTTGGACGAGGATAAGTCCCATAATCCAGATCGCCGTGATGAGTACCGCCGCGGGCGTGAGCCGGAAGGCTACGAGGTTGCCGGGCATCTGGCTGCCCGCAATCACCACGCCCAGGACGGCGACGACGGTGACCGCCTCGATCACGAGTGTCAGGGACGCTGCCCTGTAGCTGAGGGGGTGGCCGCCTTTGGTGCCCAGGGCGTCGAGCACCACCAAGACCACCGTCTGGATGGCGATGCCACCCAGGATGTTCCCTACCGCGACGCCGATATTGTTCGACGCGGCAGCTGAGACCGTGATGGCGATTTCGGGCAGGTTCGTGGCGACTGCGAGCAGGATGAGCCCGCCCAGGGCGGACCCCAGGTGCAGCCGGTCATCGAGGATGTCAGTCTGTTTTGACAGCTGGATCCCGGCCACCCAGATTACGGCCGCCGCTGCGGCAAATATCAGCAGGAGGACTGCAAGGGGCAGTGATTCCAACCCGGTCTCCGTTCCTCAGGGCTGCATTGAGCCGTTGACGTGTACTCCATTCCTGTGGCGTACCCATATTTCCGGCGCTCATGTTTTCCGGGACGTACTGCACGTCTGTCGCGCGGCGTCGGGGAGGTGCGGGTGCCCGGCTCCCTGTTGGCTAGAGTCGTATTTTCGGCCCGGCGAAAGGGGGTGCGGCCATGGGGAAGCCCTATGTGCCCAATGAGCTGCTGTCGCGGCTGGTGGGGGACCGGCTGTACTCGGTGGAGTTCGTCCTCAACGACTACGTGCAGCTGCGGTTCCACGGCGCCCCCGGAGCCGGCCCGCTGACCCTTAACTGCTATGTGTGGCCGGTAATCCAGCAGGCCGGGCGCCGTTGGCATGAACGGGACCTTGGCTATGCTGATGCGCTGCGGCGGTTGACACCCGGCGTTGTGGTGTCAACCGCCGAAGCCACTTCTGACGGCATTCGCATTGGCCTCGATACGGGTGCGATCCATATCCGCCCGGCCAAGGACGAGGTCTTCGTGGAGATCGCCGAGCTGCACGGATTCGCGGACGGCGCATGGATGGTCTGGCGTCCGGGAGAGGACAGTTTCGAGGATTTGGCCTGACCCCGCGGCGGGCGAAAGGCCCGGAACCTAGCGCTGGGCGATCCTGAACAGTGCACCGGTGGGGTCGGTCAGGGCCGCGATGCGGCCAAACGGCGTGTCCTCAGCGGGATATATAACCTGGCCGCCCAGTGACGTGGCAATGTCCACTCCCGCGTCGGTGTTCTCGATCGCGAAGTACACCTGCCAGTTGGACGGCGCCCCGTCAGGGAGGTAGGAGGAGGCGTCCATGATGCCGGCACGGGAGGAATCACCGGATCCGAGCGTGGTGTACCGGAACTCTTCGGTGTCGCTCATGACGTCCGTCTCCCAGCCGAAGACGTCCTGGTAGAACTTCACCGACGGCGCGTAGTTGCGGGTGTGCAGTTCATGCCAGTACGGGGTGCCGGGCTCGCCCGCGGCCTGGAAGCCGGTGTGGCCGCCGAACTGCCAGGCCCCGATGGCGGCGCCGCCGGTGTCGCCGAACATGGCCATGTGGCCCTGCTCGGGAACCTCCATGGGCGGCATGAACACCTGTCCGCCGGCTGCCACTGCGGCCTCGGCGGTGGCGTTGATGTCCTCCACGCGCAGATACGTCGTCCACACGTCGGGGTAGCCGGATTCGCCGTCGTTCTTCATCATCCCGGCCACCGGCAAGCCGTTGGCAAGGGCTGTGATGTATCCGCCGTACTTCTCCTGGTCGCCTTCCTCGTACATCCAGCCGAACAGGCGGGTGTAGAACTCGCGGGACCGTTCGGGATCCGAGGTCATGAGGTCCGCCCAGCAGGGATCACCGGGGGCAAAAGTGGGCTTTGGCATGGGGGCTCCTTGGTTTGTTACGGAAAGGTGGACTGTCTGTCAGTCCTGACCGTAGCGCTGGCCGGCCGCTTTGCATACACCCGCCCCGGTACCTGCCCGGGCAGGATGCGGGGGTGCTGCAGTCCTTCGCAAAACTGCTAATCATGCTTACTATTGTGGGGCGCGGGCTGCCCGCTGGGGGCAGAGCACCCGCGCCGCACCGGAGGTCTCCCAAGCATGGACAACGAAATGCGTCCCCTCACCGATGAAGAACTGATGTCGGAGCAGGCCACCGCCCTGCCGGACAAGGAAGTGGCATCGGTCCTGGACCTGAACGCGGACCTGGACCTGGGTCTCCACACCGCAGCTCCCATAGACCTGGCCGTCGCGGCCAACGCGAACGTGGCGGCCCCCATTGATGCCTCCGCCTCCGCCAACATCCTTTCCTTCGGCTCCGATGCCCAGGCGCTCTCACACCAGGATGCCGCGATCGATCAGGGCATCGTTGCAGACGCCAATGCCAACTCCGCCCAGGACAGTGTGATCGGGCAGGGCGACGGCAGCACAGGCACCGGAACTACCGATCCAACAGCCGGGACCACCGATCCAACCGCCGGAACCGCACCGGCCCCCACCGGCACCGGTGGTGTCACCGGTGCGGCCGGTGCGCTGAACGGCAACCTGCTCAACGTGGACGTGAACCTGAACGCCGATGCTGCCATCGCCGCACCGATCAACGGTGCCGTAGCCGCGAACGCCAACGTGGCAGCTCCCATCGATGCCTCCGTGGCCGCGAACATCGGCTCGATCGGCAGCCAGTCCTACGCCATCTCGGACCAGAGCGCCAGCATCGCCCAGCACATCGACGGCGCGGCCAACGCCACGGCCGGCCAGCAGTCCAACCTGCAGCAGTAAGCCAAGATGACCCAAACCCACGGCGGGCCGCCTTCCGAGGCGGGCCCGCCGTCGTCACGCGTTTCCCTCGCGCAGGAACCGCCGGGCCAAGGAAGTACGACGGCGGGAGCCCACCTTCCGGCCCTGGCGGACGGCGTGCAGTTGCTTGGCACGGCAGAGGGCTCCGGCTACCGGGAGCCGCCCGCCCTGGTGCGCCGCGGCGACGGCCAGACCCTGCAGCTGACACGGCTTCTTTACCTGGTGCTGGAAGCTGCGGACGGGACGCGCGACCTGGAAGGAATTGCCCGGCACGCCAGCGAAGGGTCCGGGCGGCTGGTCAGTGCGGAGAACGTGCGCACCCTGATGGATTCGCAGCTGCTGCCGATGGGCCTGCTCCGGCTTGCCGACGGCACCCAGCCCGAGGTCAAGAAATCGAACCCGCTCCTGGGTTTGCGGTTCCGCTACATCGTCTCCGATCCCGAACGCACCCGCAGGATCACCGCCCCGTTCGCGGTCCTGTTCAATCCCCTGATCGTGGTGGTTGTAACGGCGGCGTTCCTGGCGGCCTGCTGGTGTGTGCTGATGGTCAAGGGCCTGGGCTCGGCCACCCACGAGGCGTTTGCCCAGCCGGCCATGCTCCTGCTGATCCTGGCCGTCACCATCCTGTCCGCCGGCTTCCACGAGTTCGGCCACGCCGCGGCCACCCGCAAGGGCGGCGCAACACCCGGGGCCATGGGCGCCGGGCTGTACCTGCTGTGGCCGGCGTTCTTCACCGACGTCACCGACTCGTACCGGCTGAGCCGCGGCGGCAGGATCCGCACCGACCTCGGCGGCCTGTACTTCAACGCGATCGTGGCCGTGGCCATCATGGCCCTGTGGTGGGCCACCGGCTTCGACGCGCTCCTGCTGGTAGTGGTCACCCAGATCCTGCAAATGGTCCGGCAACTGATCCCGCTGGTGAAGTACGACGGCTACCACATCCTGGCGGACGCCACCGGCGTGCCTGACCTCTTCCAGCGGATCAAGCCCACCCTCCTGGGGATCCTGCCGTGGCGGTGGGGGAACCCGGAAAGCAAGGTCCTCAAGCCGTGGGCGCGTGCCGTTGTCACCGTCTGGGTCCTGGTCACCGTACCGGTGCTGCTCTTCAGCATGGTGATGATGGTGATGTCCCTGCCGCGGCTGCTGGCCACCGGCTGGGCCGGCGTCGGGAAACAACAGGAAGCTCTGGCGGCGAGCCTTGCGTCCGGCGACGTCCTGGGCGTGGCGGCGCGGGCGCTGGCCATGGTGGTGGTGGCCGTACCGGTGCTGGGCGTCCTGTACATCCTGGCCAGGCTCCTGCGGCAACTGGTAACAGGTCTATGGCAGAAAACCAGCGGCAACCTGGTTCAGCGGACCATCGCCATGGGTGCCGTGGCGGTCCTGCTTGCCGGGCTGGCCTGGGCGTGGTGGCCCGACGCCGGGACGTACCGCCCGGTGCAGGCGTACGAACGCGGGACGCTGGGCGATGCCACCCGGGCCATCCTTCCTGTTCGCGACGACGGGGAGTTGCGGCAGGGCGGTGCGGGGCGGACCGTTGCATTGTGGCCGGCCGGAGCCGCCAAGCCCACACGGGACAACCCGCAGCTGAGCATGGTGCTGGTACCGGTGGGCGCAACCTCGCCCGGCGCATCGTCCAGCGCTGCTTCCGGCGGGGCCGCGCCCGCCTCTGCGCCGTCGTGGGTCTTCCCGTTCGACCGGCCCTCCGCGCCGGCCGCCGGCGGAAACCAGGCGCTCGCCGTCAACACCACCGACGGCTCCGTGGCCTACAGCGTGGCGTTCGCGCTGGTGTGGGCTGAGGACGGGGAACCGGTGACCAACACCAACGAGGCGTATGCTTTCGCCAACTGCACGGGGTGCGCGGCCGTGGCCGTCGGTTTCCAGGTGGTGCTGGTGGTGGGCCAGGCGAATGTCATCGTGCCGCAGAACCTCTCCGCGGCCGCCAACTACAACTGCCTGGACTGCCTGACCTATGCACTGGCCAGCCAACTGGTCCTCACGCTCGACGGTCCGCTGGATGCGGCGGCCAAGCAGCAACTGGAGGCCCTGTGGGCGCAGATTGCCGAATACGGGCGGCACATCCAGGACGTGCCGCTCTCTGAGATCCAGGCGACGCTGTCCGGTTACAAGGAGCAGATCACTGCCATCGTCAAGGGGAACTCCGTTGCGGGAGGGACCTCGGTAGCAACGTCCCCGGCGTCAGCCACCCCGAGCGGCACCCCCGCGCCAGGCCCCACCACCTCGGCGGTGCCGGGCGGCCCGGCTGCAGTCCCCGCGACGGCACCCGGCGAAACCTTCGCACCCGCCCCGGCAGGGACCGGGGCGGCCACCGCACCGGCGGCCCAGTCCGTGGAAGGCGGGCAGCCGACGTCGTCCGTTGACAATGCGACTCCCGCACCCACCACTGGCGCCGGGTACGGGGCCACGGCTGTACCGGTGCCCACCTCCAGCGCCGGGTGACCCGGTTAAGCCGCTGAGCCCGGCCCCCTTGGTAAGGGTGCCGGGCTCAGTGGATTGGTTCGGTTTGGTCAGCCGTGCAAGCGGCTTGGCCCTACGGCGCGGTGCCAGCGATGAAGTAGCCGGAGATATCGGAGATCAGGTCCGTGCTGCCGGGCGAGTTGTTCTGCAGGGTGATCTTGCCGTCGGCTCCGACGGGAACGGTCACATTATTCGGGATGGTCTGCCCGGCGCTGAAGTTCACGTTGGACGTCACCGGGATTGGTGTTCCGGAGGCGAAGGCGATGATGTGTCCGTAGGACTGCGGGCGGGTCACGGTGAGGTTGAAGACGATCGCCGAGACCTTTGCGGGCACGCCTGCCACGCCGGCAGCCTGGAAAGACACTGGCGAGAACGATGCCGCGGGTGCGGTGTTGCGGGTATCCAGGAGCCTGGTGGGCGTGACGGGTACGAAGGCCCCGGGAACGGTTGGGGTGCCGGCAATGTAGTAGCCGGCAATGTCCGCGATCAGGTCCGTGGTGCCGGGCGAGTTGTTCTGCAGGGTGATCTTGCCATCGGCCCCTACAGGGACGGTGACGTTGTTCGGGATGGTGTCTCCGGCGTTGAAGTTCTCATTGGACGTGACCGGGACGGGGGTGCCGGAGGCGTAGGCGATGATGTGCCCGTAAGACGTGGGACGGGTGACGGTGAGGTTGAAGACCACCGCGGAGACATTCGCCGGAACCCCGGCCACGCCGGCGGCCTGGAAGGATACCGATGAGAACGAGCCCACCGGTGCGGTGTTACGGGTGTCCAGGAGCCGGGTGGGGGCAACGGGAACAAACGCTCCGGGAACGCTTGGGCTTCCGGCGATGTAGTAGCCGGCGATGTCCGCGATCAGGTCCGTGGTGCCGGGTGAGTTGTTTTGCAGGGTGATCTTGCCATCTGCCCCCACGGGGACGGTGACGTTGTTCGGGATGGTTTCTCCGGCCACAAAGTTTTCATTGGACGTGACCGGGATGGGGGTGCCGGAGGCGTAGGCGATGATGTGCCCGAACGACGTGGGACGGGTGACGGTGAGGTTGAAGACCACGGCGGAGACGTTCGCCGGAACCCCGGCTACGCCTGCGGCCTGGAAGGACACCGATGAGAACGAGCCCACGGGCGCCGTATTCCGGGTGTCCAGCAGCCGGGTGGGAGTCACGGGCACGAAGGTACCCGGAACTGTGGGGGCAGGGGCAACGGTGAGCGGCCGGTCGGAGAACCAGTAGCGTTGGGCCACGTCGTCGCTGGCCAGCACCACCAGGCCGGATGCGCTGGTGACCGGCTGCTTGCTGGTGGTCACGTTGTTGATGTTGGGGGACGTCGGGTCCTGGATGACGGGGGTACCGCGGCCTGCCCCGAATACGGGGTTGTCCATGGAGGCGGTCTTTTCATAGATGCTGCCGGCTTCGCCGGTGTAGTTGCAGCCGCTGACGGAGGTGGGCGGTGCGGTCTGGAAGACATGCAGGAGGTTGTTCTCGGGGTCCAGCACCACTTGCGGGCGCGTCACGCAGTCACCGAGGGTGGAAATAGTGGTCTGGGTGAAGGCCCCGGTGCCCGGCTTGAAAACGAGCATCAGGAGCTGCGGAAGCGTGGGGTCGGTGGATACCTGGTCCAGGCTGGTCTTCACTGCCGCGAACACCCGCCCGGTGGAGTCGGCCTGCAGCGATTTCAGGTTCAGGTGGTCATCGGCCTGGCCGTTGCCTTTGACGGCTGCCTGGACCTTCCACGATGACGACGACGCCGGCGCGGTTCCGTCGGTGCGCGTGGCCCACCAGACGGATCCGGTGAGCTGGTCGGTCCACATCACGCCGATCTTCTTGTTGCCGTAGGCGATGACCGAAGAAATGTCGTCGGCCGCCGGGTGCGGGTTGGCAACGGGAAGCACAAACGGGGTGGACCAGGTGGCGCCGCCCGGTGCTGAGTTATTGACGTAAACGGTGTTGGTGAAACCGTTGGTTGCGTCTCCGGCCACTTCAGTCCAGGTGGCCCAGATGGTGCCGGTGCTGTCCTGGTCGATGGTCATGGATTCGCTGCTGTTGGGGGCGATCACTGACGGGAACCCACTGTCCAGCGTGTACTTGCCGTTGGCGTAGCTGTACCGGTAGAGGTAGGCGGGCTGGTTGGGAACCGAGGCCTGCGGCGCCGCTTCGGTGGATACCGTGACCACATGGGAGGCAATGTACAAGTGCGTGCCGTCCCACAGGGTGTCCGCCAGGGTGTTGGTGCGGCTGTCATTCAGCAGGCCGGTGTCAACCCAGGTCTCTGTTCCGCGGTCCAGACGGTAGATGTGCCATCCGCTGCCGGTGGTCCACATATCCGCCCACCACGACCCGTCATTCCACCACAGCTTGCTCTGGGGCTTGTCCGAGGTGGGAGGGTTTCCCGCACCCGCATACGTGATGCTCGGATGCCCGTAGGTGGTGTCCGTCGCCGCGTTGCCTGGCGCCGCCAGGACTGTCGCGGTGAGGACGGCGGCCAGGGCCAGTAACTGGGCCAGCCAAATAACAGAACGCTTAATCTTCATCACAGCTCTCCCGCGCTTGATCGGATTACCCCAAAGCCGGCCACGTCAGTGTGGTCCGGCAGCAGTTCTTATCCGGTCACGTGCGGGCACCCAAACCCCAGCGTCTATCAGCACACAGCTCGTGGCCGGTCTGCAGAGCCTATTGGGAGGATCCCTGACCCGTCATGAGTAGTAAGTACTCGAACTAATTCAGGGGGTACCTGTGCTGACCTTCGGATTTTCCCAGTCACTACCTGTTCAGGTCCGCCGGGAGCGGGTACCCCTGCAGTGCTGTTACGTGTCCACGCCGGCGCCGGCAGCCGCGGTCAAGCCGCTGGGCCCGGCCCCTTTTTGCAAGGAAGCCGGGCCCAGCGGGGAAGTTGCGTTGGTTTACGTTGCGGTGGAATCAGCCTTTCTGGCCGCCGCCGGGGCCTCCGGTGTCAGTGGAGGTCACGTTGAAGGAGGCGTCCAGGTAGACGGTGGCGCGGGTTCCGTCCGCCTTGACGATGTGGGCCTCGTACGTGGCGCCCTCGGCGTCGTTCTCCACGCGCTGGATGGTGGCCCCGGGGTTCGCTGCCAAGGCTGCATCCGTCACTTTGGTTGCGGTATCGCCGGTCAGGAGCGTCTCGGTGATGCCGTTGGCTTGGTGCCCGCCCTTGGATTCGTCGCGCGGAGCCGGAGTGGTGGACGGGGCGGTGCTGGACTGGGTGGTGCTTGAGTCCGTGGTGGCGGCATTGGCCGGCAACGCGGCACTGGCCAGGGCGCCGCCGCCGATCGCAGCGGCGAGGGCGAGGCTGGCAATCGCTGACTTCAGGGTGGTCTTCATGGTGGGGCTCCTTCTGGGTCGGCCCTCCGCTGGAGGGGAATGACTCAAGCATCCGGGCCCCGGCTGTTCCTGGTGTGGGGCTCCGCTGTGCAGCCGCTGTGCAGATTTGTTGTTCCCGGATCGGCCCTGTGGGCCCGGGCAGCAAACAGCCCCTGGCACATGGAGTGCCAGGGGCTGCCTTTGTTGCTGTTGCGGTGCCCGCTACTCCGCGAGCTTGCTGACGGCTTGCGCCCAAAGGAAGAACTTGTTGGTCCCCAAGTCCTTGACGGTCTTGATGTTCAGCGCCTCTTTGAGCTTTTGAGCGTCGCCCTCGGAGAGGCCCTTCAGTGCTTCGACCGGCGCCGCAGCCAAGTCATCGACGCCCTTGTCGAGGTATTCCTTGTCGAACTTCGCATTGATTCCAGCCATACTGTCCTCCTGGTGTTCGGTGGTCCTGACTGTGCTGGGGTGCACAAGCGCCATTGAACCACGGCGTTTATCAATACGCACGAGTTAATCCGGCCCCGGCCCGGGACCCGCCCTTTCTCGCGCCCCTGATTGCAGCCCCGGGGGCGCGTAGGCTGGTCTCAGTAGCCCTGTGGTCTGCAGAGGAGGCCCCGAATGCTCACCGGTCAAACCCTGGGTCCCAGCGTGGGAACGCTGGTGGCCGTGGCAGTGGCCCTCTACATCGTGCTGGTGGTCCGCCGGCGGAAGTAGCCGGCAGATCCACGCGGTCCACTTTCCTGGCGCGCCCCGGTAAGGCCTGCGCCGAGGACGAACTGAAATACAAGCAGCGCCTCCCCTCCGGAAAGTCGAAGGAGAGCCGCCGCGGTGTTTAGCCCAAGCCCGACTTGGAACCAACCGGGGATGTGTACGAGGACGTTCCAATCGGATTGCCCGCGACGTCGGTGAAGGTCTGTACCGGGCCGTAGCTTGGCTGCCCGGCGGGGACACCCGCATTCAGCGTGCCGGCGCCGGAACTGCCGTTGGGGGCATTGCCGAACTTGATGACCAGAGAGTTCGAGGCAGCGTCCCACGTGAGCGTGGACGCCGTGCCTTGCGCTCCGAACACCGCGTCCCCGCCGGTGAGGTAGTTGCCCCCGAGGGAAATAGTCCCCACCGAGCAACCGGCGAAGGTGGATGCCAGCGTGTCGTTGGTACCGGCGTCCACGATCTTCACGGTTCCGTTCACCGCGGTGCCGGTCCAGTTAGAGCAGATCTTGGTCAGGTCCATCTTCTCCGAGAAGGTGAGGGTTACGGTGTCCCCGGTGTCGGCGGAAGACTTGTTGGTATTCGTCGAGCCGCCGTTGGCCAGCGTGACCCCTGTAACCGCCGGGGCAATGACGTCCTTCGCGGTGATGCCGGACGCCGTAGCTGTGCCGGAGTTCCCTGCAGCGTCGGCAGTTGTCGCCGTGTAGGTCAGGGTTCCGTCCTTGAGTCCGGACAGGTCCATCGTTGCTGACCAGGACGTGCCCGATACCGTTGCCTGCTTGAGCACGCTATTGAACGCGGAATCCCGGACGGTCACGTTCACCAGGGTCCCCGCCTCAGTGGTCCCGCTTACCGGCACCGCGGCAACATTGCTGCTCATGTTCACGTACATGGGCGCCGTGATGGTCAGTGCTGGTGCCACCGTGTCCTTCGTGTCTGTCGCAGTGGCTGGGGCGCTGGTATTGCCTGCGGCATCGGTCGCGGTCACCGTGTAGGTGACCGTCCCGTCCTTGAGGGACGTGAGGTTGAGGTTCAGCGACCAACCGGATGCAGAAGGGGTGGCGGTGCCCGTGACCGGGGTGGCAGTTCCCGGGCTGGTGGCTGAAACGGTTACGGAGGCGCCGCTTTCGGCAGTGCCGGACACCGGAACCGCAGCAACCCCGGCACTGTTCACGTACGCCGGAACGCTAAGGCTCTGCGCCGCGGCCGGAGCCACCGTGTCCTTCGTGGAGGCGGCAGTCCTGGCGGCGCTGGTGTTACCTGCAGCGTCCGCGGCCGTGGCGGAGTAGCTGACGGTTCCCTGGTTCAAGCTGGTCAGATCCAGTGCGGCGGACCAGGTGCCCGTGCCGGAGGCAGTCACCGTAACCGGCACGGAATGCGCGGAACCGGGGTCGCTGGCCACCAGGGTGACCTTGGACCCGGCTTCGGCGGTGCCGGTCACTGGAACCGAGGACACATTGCCGGCATTGACGTACGCCGGAACGGTGAGCCCGGGCGCGGCCGGAGCCTGGGTGTCGATCCGCACCGCCTGGCTCTGCGCGGACCCGGCATTGCCCACTTTGACTGTGGCGAAGTACGTGAGCGTGTGCGTTCCGTCGCCGCTGACGGGAACGCTCGCCAAAGCGCCGTTCACACTCTGCTGCGCACCGCCGTCGAGCACGTAGGAAATGGTCGCGACGCCGGACCCGCCCGTGCCGTCGTCGGCCGTGATGGTCACGGTGACGGGGCTCGTGTTGTTCCACCCGGCCGCATTGGGTGTGGGTGAAATCCCCGAAACGGTGGCCACCGGTGCGGTGGAATCGCTGCTGGTGCCGTTGCTGCGCGGGCTCTCGGCGCCGGTCCAGAGGGCGATCGCCGGCGTCACCGTGTAGTACCAGACGCCGCCAGGCACAGACTGTTCTGTGCAGGCGAGCGTGGTGACGGTCCCGGCGCAGCCGCCGGTGGCGGGAGTGGCCGTGCCGCCGGTGGCCGCGGAGTAGCGGGCCACCGTGTAACCGGTGGCGGCCCGCCCGTTGACGGTGGTGCCGCCGGCCCAGGTGACGGTCAACGCGGCGCCGGTGGCACTGACGGCAGGCTTGGAGCCGGGGGAGAGCGAGTCTGCGGCGGCGGCCGCGTTGCTGCTGCTGGTGGTGGAGGCCCAGAAGGCGTAGGCGGCGGTGCCCGTGCCCAGCAGGAGCAGCAGGGCGGTGACAATCCAGGGCAGCCGGCGGGACGGGCGGCGGAAGGGGAACCTCATTTCCGCACCTCGGCCGTCACGGGGACGCTGAAGGTTGCGCCTTGGCAGGCGGCGAGGGAGGTGGTGTCCATGGTGGCCGCTCCGGGGAGGGTGATAAGTGCTGACGAGTTGGCGGCAACGTAGGTTGCGGGGGAGAGCGGCGCGGCCGGTCCGGTGAAGCGGACGCCCGTGGTGGTGCAGCCCGGATGCGCGGCATCCGGTGCGGCGGGCCCGTTGGCAGTCACGCCGTAGACCTGGACCGGGTAGGGGTTGGGATTGGTAAGGCGGAGCACGACGTCGGCGCTGCCGCCCGGGTAGAGCGTTGTCTTAGGGCTGTCGCTTGCCACCAGGGCGTCAACGGTGACCGCCTGCATGGTGCCCGCCGCGGCGGATCCGGAGCCGCCCCCTGCCGCGGACCAGTAGGCGTAGGCGGTGCCGGCGCCTGCCGTGGCCAGGAGGCCGGCGAGGGCGGCGGCCTTGATGCTGCGGCGCCTGTTGAGGCTTGTCATTTCAGTTCCCCTGTCCTGAACCCGAGTACGTGAGCTGGAGGGTTGCGCCTTTGCAGCCGTCCTGGTTCCTGGAGCTGTCCAGCATCCCCACCCGCGGCCAGGCGGACTGTGCCACGCGGAGCCCGGACAGTGAACTGCTGCCTGCCGGTGCCACGAGCGGGTATGGCCCGCTGTACTGGGTAAGCGTGAAGTCGGCCGCCGTACAGGCCAGGTTCTTCGCCACGGCATCGGCGCTCCTGGTAACCCCCGCGATAGCTACGGACAGGTTGGTCAGGGACAGGGATTTGTTGTTCGGGTTGCTGATCTGCAGGTCCAGCCCGGCCGAGGTACCGGGCTGCAATGTCCCGGGCACGTTTCCGGAGAGGGCGAACTGCTTGATGGTTGAATCGAGGACCAGCTGGACGTTTGCGTAGGCGTACTGCGACTTCCCGGCCGAGTCCTTCCCGGTCCCTACCAGGTACAGGTTGAAGCTTCCGCTGGGTGAAGCGGCCGTGGTTGCCACCTGGAGTGTGCTCGAGTTGCCGGTGGTCCCTGTGGGAGAGAACGTTGCCGTGGCGCCGGCCGGCAGCCCGCCCAGGACGCTGAACGAGACGGCGGCGGGGAAGTTGTTGCGGGTCAGTTGCAGGGTGTACACGGCGGTGGCACCCGGCGGGACGGTGACGGAATCCGGGGCGGCGGCCACAGAGAACGCGGTGGACATCTTGTAGTTCACGGTGAGGCTGGCGTCCACGCTGCCGGACACCTTGCCGCCGGTTCCCGTGATGGTCACGGTGCTGGTGCCGGCCGGGGTGGTGGCGCCGATGGTGGCGTTCAACGTGGCGGTTACGGTGCTGCCCGAGTTAAGGGTGACGGACGACGGCGTGAAGGCGCCTGACGCGCCGGCCGGCAGTCCCGCGGTGGCCAGGGTGACCGCTCCGCTGAAGCCCCCGGTGGACGTCAACGTCACCGTGTAGGCGGCCGATTGGCCCTGCTGGACGGACTGGCTGGCAGGGGAGACCTGCACAGTGATGCCCGGCTTTGGATTGTTTGCCGCCGCTATCAGCGCTCCCGCACTGGCCAGCAACAACAACAGCGCTATCAGCGCTGCCTTGATGCCGGTCCGTGTGCGGTGCCGCGATGGCCCGTCCTGCTCGTGCACCCTGTGCCCCCTTGTTCCTTGGTGCAAATGACGGCAAGCCGGGGGCGGAGAGTCGCTCCGCCCCCGGCTGGCTGTGTGTTAGTTGCTGCCGACCGTCACAGTGATGGTTGCGCCCTTGCAGGCATCCTGGTTGGTGGTGGGGAGATCGCTCAGGGTCAGCGTTCCCGTGCCCAGGTCGGTGGTAGCGCCGGGGAGGACGGTTGTCGGACCGGCGGGCACTGTCGCCTTGAACCAAGCAGGATCGCATACGCCAGTCACCCCAGCCGCAACCGTCGTGGTGACAACAGGATTGATCAGAGTCACAGGAGTGCTGCTGGTATTGGGGTTGGTGGCGGTGTAGGTGATGGTCTTGGCGGGGCCGCCGGGGTTAACCCCGGGATCCACTGTGACGTTGATGGCGACGGGGGTTGTGGTGTTCGATGCCGTGGCCGATCCGTTGCCGCCGCCGGTGGTGCTCCAGTAGGCGTACGCTGCGCCGCCACCAACAGCCACCAGTGCAGCGGACATGGCGACTGCGGCGATCTTGTTCTTCTTCGTCATTTTGCGCATGGAAAGACTCCTTGTGTGTGTGATTGAGTACCCGTTCCCCCATAGGTGGCTCCATCGAGGTGCCTTCCGGTGGATCGATGACCCAATATTTACGAACGCGAAAGGGCGCAACAACACGTAGCGGTACCTGAATTTCCAGCGACTGGTGAATTTCCACTACTTGGAAGAATGTTCAATTACTCGCATCATCATTCAGGCCCGCTCCGGACCACGCCGCAGCCGGCAGGAAAGGGTTGCACCCATGCCCGGCTAACGGCAGGCGGCCTGCGTGTCACTGTTCGGTCCGCACCGTCATCTTCTTGGCGAAGACCATAATCTTGCTTATTATTAGGATGGCCAAGCTTTTGACCTGCGTCGATACGCAAAAGCGCACCCTGGGGCAAGTAGTGCAGCC
The DNA here is from genome assembly GCF_030209355.1 of Pseudarthrobacter sp. fls2-241-R2A-127. Lineage (GTDB taxonomy): Bacteria > Actinomycetota > Actinomycetes > Actinomycetales > Micrococcaceae > Arthrobacter. The sequence continues at coordinate 109,961 of NZ_JARVSF010000043.1, read as the reverse complement.
TCCCAAAGCAGGTACCCAGTACCCGGGCCAACGCCGGGAAGACGCCCTATTCTGCACTTTGATGGAGATATGTGGACGGAGCCCGCTGCGTCCACAAAGAGGGTGGGATGACCTGGGTGGGCAATTAGGTGAGTTGCATAACTTTGCACCAATCCAGGGCCTATCTGGCTGCGAACGCTTACTACCGTGTAAAAGGGCCAAAAATGGCCTGGCCGCCAGCACCGAAAACTTTCGAAATTAGGGGTTGCAAGGAAACGAACACGGCTGGACCAGGGAATTGGATTGGGGGAATTGTTTGGAACGGGGAAAGGTCGTAGTCGTCGAGGACGACCCCGACCTCCAGGTGGTGGTTGGTGGCATTCTGAAGGAGGCTGGATTCGGAATCCATGCGTTCGGCCACGGGCAGGCCGGGGTGGCCGCTGTGGACCGGCACAAACCCGAAGTTGTGGTTGTGGATCTGGGATTGCCGGATATCGACGGGTTTGAAGTGACGCGCCGCATTCGGGCTTTCAGTAATGCCTACATTCTGATTCTGACCGCAAGCAGCAGTGAAATGGATACCATCCTGGCGCTGGAAGCCGGAGCGGACGATTACCTCACCAAGCCCTTCCGGGCCCGCGAGTTGCGGTACCGGGTGGAGGCACTTCTGCGGCGTCCCCGGCTCCGCACTGACACGCCGCACCTCACTGTCTCTTCCCTCGACGTTTCTTCGCTCGACATGCAGGACGACAATGCCGCGAACGGTCCCGGCGCCGTGGAGACTCAGCCGGTGGTCCTCGAACACAACGGACTCAAGCTGCACCCTCCCACGAGGACCGTGCGCAAGGACGGTGTTGAGCACCAGGGACTCACCGCTTCCGAGTTCGACCTGCTGCATGCCCTCCTGGCCGGGGGACGAGCGATCCAAAGCAGGGAGGAGCTGGCTCAGGCGTTGCGGGCGGCCCAAGGCGTCCCGGAGGGAAGTGAGCGCGCCGCGGACGAACAGGTCATCCAGGTCCACATTGCCAACCTGCGCAGGAAACTGGGCGACAGTGCCGCAAACCCCCGCTGGGTGGAAACGGTTCACGGATTTGGTTACCGGATGGCCGCACCCGAAATTCCGGAGGACTGAGCCATACTGCATGCGTTTTCGCTGTTTCCCTTGTACATTGCCCGGGAATCAGTTTGAATTAGCGCCATCGCGTGGGGCGACGTTATGTGGTTCTTGGTCTCTGGTGCTTGGCACCGCTTTAGGAAGAAGCTTCTGTGAAAGCGATGCACGGGCTGGGTGTTGTCAACTTTTTAGGGAATGCTGTTCCATTCGGAAAATCCAGGGGACTGCGAAAAGCGGCAGCGGCATTGTCCCTGCTGGCGGCCACGGTCTCCCTTGCCATTCCGGCAGCAAGCACCGTACCCGCGGCCACGGCGGCGGACATCCAACCGGGTCAATGGACCTCCTTGGCCGCCGGCCCGGCACCAGCCAGTAACCCCCTTCAAGGCTTTGTTCCTTATGCCGGGCCGTATGAGGCCCTCCCATACTCAATGGAGTGGTTCTACATCCCGGTGAATGCCGTGGTTACCGGCGCTGGGACCTACAACTGGTCCGCCCTGGACTCGCAGTTGAATGCCATCGCCTCCCGCGGCCACCAGGCGGTGTTCAGGTTCTACCTCGATTACCCCGGCCGCCCCACGGGCGTGCCGAAGTACCTGCTGGATGCCGGGTTGGCCACCCACTCCTATGCCGATTACGGCAACCAAGGCATCAGCGTGTCCCCGAACTATGACGACCCCCGGCTGGTCCAGGCGTTGAACGCGTTCATCACCGGGTTCGGTGCCCGCTACGACGGTGATCCCCGCATCGGTTTCATCGAAATGGGACTCCTGGGATTCTGGGGGGAGTGGCACACCTACCCGCATGACGGATACGCCTCCCGGAAAACTGGTCAGCCTCGGCCACCAACCAACAGAGCATCCTGCAGGCCTACACCACCGCTTTTACCAGGACCAAGCTCCAGGTGCGCTACCCAACGTCAACCAACAGCAGCATGAACGTTGGCTATCACGATGACTCATTCGCGGCCGAAACCCTGCCCGGATCAGGCTGGAGCTTCGTGGACAAGCTTCAGCAGTCTGGAGCAACGGACAAATGGCTTACCCAGCCCGTGGGCGGCGAACTGCGCCCTGAACTCCAGCCCTGTATCTTCAGCGCACCGGTTCCCTGCCCCTCGGTGGCCGACCCGGACCAGAAGGACTTCCCCGGCAGCGTTGCAGCAACACATGCCTCCTGGATCCTTAACCAGTACGCATTCAGCCCCAAATACGGGGCAGATGCGGCGGCCAAAGCAGCCGCGGCTTCTACGTCCTTGGGGTACCGATTCCAGGCAACGGGCTTTTCGCTGGCACCCGGAGCCCAGCAGGGCCAAAACGACCTCAACGTTGCGCTGCGAAACACCGGAACGGCGCCGTTCTACTACGACTGGCCGGTCCAGGTGGCCGCCGTCGGCTCTGACGGCAAGGTTGCCAGAACCTGGTCCACCTCCTGGAAGCTGACCACCCTCAAACCCGGGATGTCTCCCACCTGGAAGACGCAAATCAGCACCAGCGGACTCACGGCAGGCTATTACACGCTGGTCATGCGGCCCGTGAACCCGCTGAACAACGGGGTTCCCCTGCGCTTCGCCAACGCCACCCAGGACCAGACACTCCCGGGATGGCTCACGCTGGGCCGCAGCTACTTCGCTGCGTCCTGACCTCCACGCACTCCAAGGACGTCACCACCCTCAGCTACGGCACCGCGGGGACCGCTTCCGTGCGGTATCCGTTGGGGTTGTTCTCCTGCCAGCGCCAGGAATCCGCACACATGCTCTCCAGCGTCTCGGCAGCCTTCCAGCCGAGGTCGCGGAACGCGGAGGACGGGTCGGCAAGGCTGACAGGGGCATCCCCTGGCCGCCGGTCCGCGAGGTTGTACGGAATTGAGCGCCCGGCCGCTTTTTCGAAACTGCGGATGATCTCCAGGACGGAGTGTCCCTGGCCGCTGCCCAGGTTCCAGGTGTGGACGCCCTGGTGGTCCGACAGGTAGTCCAACGCAGCCGAGTGTCCGGCAGCAAGGTCCATGACGTGGATGTAGTCCCGGACCCCCGTCCCGTCGGGAGTGGGGTAGTCGCTGCCGAAGACGTTCACGGTGTCCCTGCGGCCAACCGCCACCTGGCTCACGAACGGGAAGAGATTGTTGGGCGGCCCCAAGGGATCCTCGCCGATCAAGCCTGATGGGTGGGCCCCCACGGGATTGAAGTAACGCAGCAGCGCCATCCGCCAGCGCGGGTCCGAGGCCTGCAGGTCGATCAGGATTTCCTCGATCTGCTGTTTGGTGCGGCCGTAGGGGTTGGTGGCGCCGCGTGCATAGCCTTCCTTGAGCGGCATCTGCGGGTTGTTCCCGTACACGGTGGCGGAGGAACTGAAGACGAGGGTCCTCACGTCATGGGCGTCCATGGATTCCAGGAGGTTCAAGGTTCCCGTGACGTTGTTGCGGTAGTAGCGCAAGGGTTCCTGGACCGATTCGCCGACGGCTTTCAGGCCGGCGAAGTGGATCACGGCGTCCACCGGGTTGTGCTCAAAGACCCGGTCAAGCGCCACCGGGTCCGTGATGTCCGCTTCAAGGAACACCAGCTCGCGGCCGGCGATTTTCTGCACCCGCAGCAGCGATTCGTACTGCGAATTGCTGAGATTGTCGACGACGGTGGCGTCGTGCCCGCCTTCAAGCAGGCGGAGGATGGTGTGGGAACCGATGTAGCCGCAGCCACCGGTGACTAGGATCTTAATTTTTCTGCCCTCGCTGATAGACAACGCCCCGCTGAGGGGGCAGGACCACGTGTTTGGGTGCCGGCTGCCCGGCGGCATCAACGAGCCCGGAAGGTACCTTGATGCGGCGCCTGCTGCGGCCGTCATTGTTGAAGTTCACCGCGGCCCAGCCGCCGGTGAACGTCCGGGACCACACATGCCGTTGGCCCTTCGGCTGCCCCTGGGGACTTCCCAAGGACCAATCGAGTTCGGCAATGTGCTGCGTCCGGCTGTAGTCGTCATGCGCGGTGGCCACGTAAGAGCCGCGGCCGCCGCCGAAGATCCAGAAGGCCGCCAGCCCGTACCGGAAATTCGGGTGGCCGTCATTCCCGTCCGTGGGAACGCGCAGGATCGACAGTCCGGGCCCGTCTGCCTGCGGAAGCTGGGCTTCGGCAGTGCGCGGGTCGAACAGGTCGGACGGGCCGAAGCCGAGCCACACTTCCTCGAATCCGCCGCCGTATGCTGCGTGGGAGGCCCACCGGCCCGATTCGCGGCGTGACTCTGCGATGTTGGGGACCAGGACTTTGCCTATGCTGTTCAGCGCCGCACCGGCAGCATGGACCAGCTGTCCCAGGCTGTCCCGGAAGTCGGCCATGGACGCGGCTTCCTGCACTGGAGGCTGGATCCCGTAGTAGTCGTCGAAGACGTCATTGTCGGCCATGACGCCGTCAAAGGGGGACCCGGCCAGCTCGGCGGTGACGTTCTCCACCCAGCGGGCGCGGTACGCAGGGTCCCACACCTTCATCTGCCAGTGCCCGCCGTATCCGTTCCACTCGATGCGCTCGCCGGTGAGCCGTTTGGCGAACCATGCGCCGCCGTCGTCCTCTGCCTCCCGGTGGGACACGCCGGAACTGTAGATCGGGCCCGGTTCGTAGTCCCGGGTGGAGGACAGGCACTTGTAGCACAGGACGGTCATGTCCGGGCGGCGGCGCTTGAGCTCGGCCGCCGCCTCCAACTCCCACGGCTGCAGGATCGCGGCGCGGTAGTGCTCCGCGGCAAAATCGATCTGCTCGGGTGAAACCGGATCACCGTAGCGGATCCACGCCCCCACGCCCGTCACAGCTGGACCGCTGTCAGGACCTCCGTGGGAAGCTCCACTTTCAGCTCCGCAGCTTCCGCCGTCTCCGCAGCTTCCGCGGTCTCCGCCGCAACGGGGAGGTCCCCCAGGGCGCGGTAGATCTGGTTGTAGGAGGACATGACCTCGTGCATCTGGAAGAACTCCTGCACTCGGGTGCGGGCGTTGGCCGCATATTCGCCGTAGGCGTCCAGGTTGCCGATGACGGCCTGCACGGCATCAGCCATCTGCACCACGTTGCCTGGGGTCACCGTTTCACCGCACGCGCCGATGGTCTTCCCGTCGGTGGTCAGCAGGTAATCGGCGATCAGCTGGGCCACGCCGCCAACATCGGAACCAACCGTGGGAATGCCGGCGGCCATGGCCTCCAGGATGACGATGGGCTGGCCCTCGTTGTAGCTGGGAAGGACAAGGAGGTCGAACTGGTCAAGCATTTCGCGGACGTTGACCGTGCCGTGGATGGTGACCTTGTCGTGCAGGCCCAGCGATTCGATCTTGGCGAGGCAGGCTTCGTAGTATTCGGGCACGTGCTCGGTGGGGCCCAGGACGTCCAGGTGCAGGTTGGGGTACCCGCGCTCGGTGAGGACCGCCATGCTGGAGAGCAGGTCCAGCAGGCCCTTGATGGGGACAACACGGGCAATGTAGACGAGCCGCCAGACGTGGTCCGCGGAGTCCTGCCGGAGGGTCTCCAGGACCTGGCGGCGCGCCCGGTACTTCTCGTCGAACTCCTCGATGACCATGCCGTTGGGCACCACCACTGATTTGTCGATGTCCGTACCCAGGCGGGCTGCCTCGGTGATGGCGCTGGGGTAGAGGTAGGTGATCAGGCGGGCGCTGGGGTAGCAGAAGCGCCCCATCTCGGTCCACCACGCCATCCACGCGCGCTGCTCGGCAGTCACGTCGAAAGTCCGGTAATCGTCCGCAGTGATGGACAGGGCCATGTTGCGGTCCAGCAGGGTGTTGACCGTGTCCCTGACGTACAGGTTGTGCTCGGTCAGCAGGAAGGACGTGTCATGGTCCCTGGCTGCCGCTGCCCCGAGGAGCGAGGCGTAGCCGGTGGTGTGGGCGTGGTAAACCTTGGCCCGCGGCATAGTTTCGCCGGTGATGGCGTAGGCCAGCGAGAAGAAGTTCCGGAGCACCCAGAAGGATTCCGCGAGCGGCAGGTTCAGTTGCGGCATGCGCTCATGGAGGGCCTGCATGAATTCCCGTGATCCGAGCAGGGCCCACAGCGGGTACTGCCGGGTCCGCTTGTTGAGGCCTTCGTCGATCAGGTCCCAGAGTGGGTCAACCTCGCCGCGCTCTGACAACGCGTAAATGGCGTCGAACAGGCGGTGGGAAAGCTCTTCACGCTGCTTGGGGTCCATGCCCAGGTCCTTCACGGAGACCGCCATGTAATCGTCGCGGTGTTCCTCCATGCTGAGGAATACCGTCCGCACCCAGCACACGTTCGCGGGCATCCCGTACAGGTCGGTCAGGGGCGCGCTGGAGTCCCAGGTGATGTGGATGATGCCGTAGCTGAGGTCCGGGTTGTGGGTCACGATGTCGTGCACCACCGCCGATACGCCGCCCTTCAGGTAGGGGTACGTGGACTCCATCACGATCGCAACGTCAACATCCTGGTACTCAACATCCCAGGCCGCCTGTGCTGCTGCCGGTCCCGCCGGGATCACTGACGGCGACGGGTTGCTGTTCCAACGGGTCTTAAGGTTCCTAAGTGTCGAGTACATGGTTGGTTTCCTCACCTGGTGTTCTGAAGGCTCAAGCGTTTTCGGTCTGACTGGGGGAAGAGCAGTGGTGGCCGGTCACCACGTGGTGGCATGACGCCAGAAGAGCGTGTACTCGGGCTGGCTCCAGTGCCGCTTGTACAGGGTCCAGCCGACGGCGATCAGCACCATGTCCGCGGCGCCGAGAATCAGGTAGCTGGCCGAGTGAAGGGACGAACCGATCAGGTGGGCTCCTCCGGCGAACGCGGCGATGCAGACTGCAAGGTGGACGGCGCCGATGATCTGGGGTGTGACTTTCTCGCCGATGAAGTCCAGCTCGTAGTTCAGGAGCGTGAGCATCATGAACGCCCAGGAAGCCAGAGCGGCTGCAACCGTCAGTACCGTGTCCGCGGGATCCAGGCCGGACACGGCCAGCGAAACCGTGAGCGTGAGCAGGGCGGCGATGGCTCCCGTGAGGACCACGGACCGGTCCAGGACGCGGACCAGCCGAACGGAGCTGCCCTTCAAGGTGGCCACGGGTGCGGTGGCGATGTCCTTGTGCAGGCGGCCCAGGGCCCTGTCAACGCCGGGTGCCAGGTGGACGAAGTAGAAGTTGTAGGCGATCACGGCCGGAAGCATGGCGGCGAAGACGGCCACCACTTGGAATGCTCCACCGGTTACCAAAAACAGTGCGTATTTGTCGGCCCAGAGGACGGCACCCAGCAGCAGGCCGCGGACCAGGTCCCCACCGAACACGCGGGCGTCCAGGTGCTTGGTGACGCTCAGGTGGCGCAGGTTCGTGCCGATGGCGACGAGCTGGGTGGCAGTTCCCACCAGCGGCGGCAGCCACCACGCGGTGGGCGCCAGGAACAGGGCTGCCGCGTAGCCCGACCAGGCCGCTGCCCACAGGCCCCGGCGGTTGGCGACGTTGGCGAGTACCAGGGACTGCACGAAAAGCAGGTGCAGGACGCACAGCAGAACGTAGTGCAGCATGGCGTTCCAGGACCAGCCGGTGGCCAGCCACAATGGAACCGCGAAGACTGCCACCAACGGCAGGGACTGGACGAACATCAGTGGCCAGAACTGGCAGAACCGGCGCGTGATTTCACCCAGGTTGCGCTCGGCCATCAGGTCACCGAGCACGCGGTAGATGGGCAGGCATGCCGCCTGGGCCAGCCATGGGACGGTGACCGAGGACGCAAGCACCACATAGGTCAACGGGACACCGGCAACATCGACCCTGGCCATCGCCGGGCTGACCAGTGGGTAGACGGCGTTGAGGAGCAGGACAGGCGACAAGTACAGGAGCAAAGCCGCGCCGAGTCGTTCCTGGGAACGACCTTCGGCCCGTTGGTCAGCCTTGGAGGTGCGCGGGGTGACGATCAGGGCGATCGCCAGCAGGAGGGGCAGGACAGCCGCCGCCAGCACCAGCACGGGCGAGTCGATGCTCAGGAGCCGGCTGCCGAAGGGCACGGAGGCTGACAGGACCAGTCCCACCACCACAAAGACGAACATCTGGCGGGCATAGGTGTCGTGCAGCAGAGATTTGAGGGACGTCATGTCTTCCTTGGGGCAGCTGGCGGGTTCCGGGCGGACCCCGCGGCAGTTCGACGGCGCTCGCGGCGCCTGGCAGGGTTTCCGGGCCTGCTTCATCGCCACCCGTCCGGGCTGCCGAGAGGGTGGGCTGGAAGCAGAAGTGATTGGTCGTGGCTGGGCCGACGTCCCGATGCCTCACCGACCAGTGGTGGCTGATCGGCCGCGTACAAGGCAGCGGGTGACGTCAGCGTCGTGAACTGATGGTGCTGGAACAGAGACCTGAGCTAAGGGGCCGACGACGACTGGGGGATGCGCCCCGGTCTCAGGAGGGCGCATTACGCCGCCGGCCCCGGTAGAACCCCGGAACCCGTTCGGGCCCGGAAACTTGTGGCTGTTTGGCGGCAGGACAGGCGAAGGACCTCGAACAAACCATCATTCAGATCCGGACCGCCCTGGGGCCCGCGCCGCCGGCAAGCCTCCAGTGGCCGCCACCCGAAGGAGTACGTTTATCCAACGATTAGGGGCCTGCACCAAAGGCTAAAGTGCCAGCCTCAAGACGGGGGCATCTTTTCAGTCAAGACAAAACTAATGATTTTAGTAATTGTTCCTAAGGCTTCCTTAAGGGGCAGTGCCGCATCTTAAGAACCTGTGCTGGGGACGCGCAGCGGCATGGAAACTGCGCGTCGGGGGCGACCATTCGCGTCGCCGGCGGTGAGCCCAGCCAGCCTACCTGCAGTTCCTAGCGCGTATCCACGTCCTCGAAAACCAGGAACGTCTGCGTGTCCAGCACGCCGGGCATGGACTGCAGCTGGTCGAAGATAACCCGGCGCAGGTCGATGTTGTCCACGGCCCGGACCAGGAGGATCACGTCGAAGTCGCCACCCACCAGTGCAATGTGGTGGACCTCGGGAATGGCACCGAGTTGGTCCCGGAGTTCACGCCACGAATCCTGCTTCAGCTTCAGCGTGACGTACGCGGATGACTTCAGTCCCGCCTTGATGGGATCCACCAGCGCCGTGAACCGGGTCAGCACCCCGTCGCCGGTCAGCCGGGCGATCCGGGAATAGGCGTGCGCCCGGGAAATGTGGACGTTTTCCGCCACCTGGGTCACGGACATCCTGCCGTCCCGGGTGAGCTCGGTGATGATGCGCCGGTCAATCTCATCCAGCGGGACCTCGGTTGCGGCATCCTTGCCAGACATTTTGTCCACGGCTCCAGTCGGTAATCCACGTCACAGTTATAAATCGTCTTCCATATTAGGCACTTGGGAGCAGCTTCTCCACGATTTGCGCACCTGGTAGATACGAAACCTGCTGCAGGACCATACTGGGAGCGAATAGTGGCAACCGAAGGACGGACCAATGACGATCTCCGGAGACCACACCGCGCCGGACACCACCAGCACCGAGTCAGCAGGAACCGCGCTGACCGACGCTGTGAAGAAGTTTGGCATCACGGTGGAGGACTACATGCTCCCCGCCCGGCACCAGATCCAGATGGTGGACCCGGACGGCCGGCTCATCCCCGAAGGTGAGCAGGGCACCCAGCCCGGCCACGAATACCCCGTGCCCGGCGACAAGGAACTGCTGGCAGCGTACGGGCAACTCGTCGTCGGCCGCCGCGTCAACGACCAGAACTCCGCCTTGGTCCGGCAGGGCCGCATGGCCGTCTACCCCTCAAGCCACGGCCAGGAAGCCTGCCAGGTTGCCGCCGCACTGTGCCTGTCCGAGGGCGACTGGATGTTCCCCACCTACCGCGACGCAGTGGCCGTGATGACCCGCGGCGTGGACCCGGTGCAGGTGATGACCATCTTCCGGGGCGACTGGCACGGCGGCTACGACCCCCTCGAATACAAGGTGGGCATCCAGTGCACGCCGCTGACCACCCAGCTGCTGCACGCCGTCGGGGTGGCCCACGCCGCCAAACTCCGCGGCGAGGACACCGTGGTGCTGGCCATGTGCGGCGACGGCGCCACCAGCGAAGGCGACTTCCACGAAGCCCTCAACTTCGCCGCCGTCTTCCACCTGCCGGTGATCTTCTTCGTCCAGAACAACAAGTACGCCATCTCGGTGCCGCTGGCACACCAGTCCGTGGCGCCGTCGCTCGCACACAAAGCGGTGGGCTACGGCATGGCGGGCGAACGCGTGGACGGCAACGACGTCGTGGCGCTCCTCGCCGTGCTGGACCGCGCCGTGAAGCTCGCCCGCGAAGGCTCCGGCCCGCTGCTGGTGGAAGCCAACACGTACCGCATGCAGGCCCACACCAACGCCGACGACGACACGCGCTACCGGGAGAACAGCGAGGTTGCGGAGTGGCGGGCCAAGGACCCGGTCAACCGGATGCGCACCTACCTGACGGACCGCGGGCTGTTGGACGACGACGGCGAGGCGCGGATCCGCGAGCGCGCCGAGGCCGTTGCCGCGCAGCTGCGCGAAGGCCTCAGCGAGGATGTGCCCGTGGACCCGCAGGAACTGTTCCGGCACGTCTTCGCCCGGCAGACACCGCAGCTGACGGAAGAAGCCGCCCTGCTCGCCGACGAGCTGGCCCGCGACGCCGCCGCTACTGATTCGAAGGAGGCCGGCAAGTGAGCCCCACCATCACCACCTCGTCCGAGGCCAACGGCAACGTTTCCGCCGCCACAGCCCGCGCGGCAGCGTCAGCTGCTGCATCCGCCGAAGCCGCCGGCCCGCAGCCGGTCACCATGGCCAAAGCCCTCAACACCGCCCTGACCGACGCCATGTCAGCAGACTCCTCCGTCCTGGTCTTCGGCGAGGACGTAGGGCTCCTGGGCGGCGTCTTCCGCATCACCGACGGCCTCACCGCCACGTTCGGCGAGCAGCGCTGCTTCGATACCCCGCTGGCCGAATCCGGGATCGTGGGCATGGCCGTGGGCATGGCCATCAACGGGATGCGCCCGGTCATCGAAATGCAGTTCGACGCCTTCGCCTACCCGGCCTTCGAACAGATCGTCAGCCACGTGGCCAAGATGCACAACCGCACCAAGGGCGCCGTCAAGCTGCCCCTGGTGATCCGCATCCCCTACGGCGGCGGCATCGGGGGAGTGGAACACCACTGCGACTCCTCCGAGTCCTACTACGCGCACACGGCCGGCCTGAAGGTCTACACCCCGGCCACCGTGGCTGACGGCTACAGGATGCTCCGCGAAGCGATCGACTCCGATGACCCCGTCATCTTCATGGAGCCCAAGAAGATGTACTGGACCAAGGACCAGGTGGACTTGGGTGAGCTGCGCCGCCACCACGCGGAAGGCACGACGGCGGGACGCACCTCCGAAGGCCGGGCCGCCGTCGCCCGTCCCGGCACGGACGCCACGCTGATTGCCTACGGTCCGTCCGTTCCCACCGCGCTCGCCGCCGCCGAAGCCGCTGCGCTGGAGGGGCGCTCGCTGGAGGTCATCGACGTGCGGACCATCGTGCCGTTCGATGATGAGACCGTGTGCGAGTCCGTCCGCAAGACGGGCCGGGCCGTGGTGATCGCCGAGGCACATGGGTTCGCGTCCGTGTCCTCCGAGATCGTGGCCCGGGTGCAGGAGCGTTGCTTCCACTACCTGGCCGCCCCCATCCGCCGCGTCACCGGGTTCGACGTCCCGTACCCGGCGCCCAAACTTGAGAAGTACTACCTGCCCGGCGTGGACCGCATCCTCGACGCCGTTGACGACCTTCAGTGGGAGAACTGACCATGAGCGAACCACGCGTATTTTTGCTGCCGGACCTGGGTGAGGGCCTCACCGAAGCCGAATTGGTCGCCTGGCACGTGTCCGTGGGCGACGAGATTGTTGTTGACCAGCCCATCGCCGAGGTGGAAACCGCCAAGTCCGCAGTGGAGGTGCCGTCGCCCTACGCCGGAATCGTGACCGAGCTGCACGGGAAGCCGGGGGAGACCCTGGACGTGGGGAAGCCTCTGATCTCGGTGACGCCGGTGGCCGCCGCGGATGATGCCGCCCCCGCCCCTTCGCCGGGCAGCATTCGTCCTGCGGACGATGCTGCCGGCTCCGACAGCGGCACCGGACTTCCCAATGCTCGCAAGCTCGCATCGGGTCCCTCGTCCGGTTCCTTAGATGCCACTCCCGGGGCGGCATCATCCGCGTCGGCTGAAGCGGAAACGTACCGCGAGGAAGAAAAGGCCGGGTCCGGGAATGTGTTGATCGGTTATGGCACTCCTGGCGGTCATGGCCAAGCCCGGCGCACCCGCGCCCCGAAGACCGCCGTCGCGCTTGCTGAACCTGCTGAACCAAAGCCCAGCGAAGACGATCTCACCCTCCTGCGCACCCGCGTCCCCGGCAAGCTTGGCGCCGTGATCTCACCGCTGGTCCGGCGCATGGCCCGGGAGCACGGGGTTGACCTCGGCGGCCTCCGAGGCTCCGGCGACAGCGGACTCATCATGCGGCGCGATGTCGAGGCTGTACTGAAGTCGGCAGCGCCTGCAGTTGAGCCTGAGGCGACACGGGTGGCGGAGCCGGAACGTCCTGTTGAAACCGTTGAAGCCCAAGGGCGCGACCCACGCACCGGCCTGGCCATCTCCGCCCGAACTCCGGTCCGTGGTGTCCGGAAGGCCGTGGCGGCGAACATGTCACGCAGCCGCTCGGAAATCCCGGAAGCCACGGTGTGGGTGGATGTGGATGCCACCGCGCTGATGGAGCTGCGCGAGGGACTCAAACCCGGCGGAGCAGAGGCACCCGGCCTGCTTGCCTTCATCGCACGGTTCGTCACCGCAGGCCTGAAAAAGTACCCGGAACTGAACACGCGGATCGAAACGGCGGAGGACGGCTCCCAGGAGATCGTGTCCTTCGACGGGATCAACCTCGGCTTCGCTGCCCAAACCGAGCGTGGCCTGGTGGTGCCGTCCGTCCGCGGCGCCGAGAAACTTAGCGCCCGGGAACTGGACGCCGAAATCCGCCGGCTCACCCAGGTGGCCCGGGACGGCAAGGCGACCCCTGCCGAGCTGGGCAGCGGCACCTTCACCTTGAACAACTACGGCGTTTTCGGCGTCGACGGCTCTGCGGCGATCATCAACCACCCCGAGGTGGGCATCCTCGGCGTGGGCCGGATCATCGACAAGCCGTGGGTGGTGAACGGCGAACTGGCTGTCCGGAAGGTCACCGAGCTCACCCTGACGTTTGACCACCGGGTGTGCGACGGCGGCACGGCAGGCGGCTTCCTCCGCTTCGTGGCGGACGCCATCGAGAATCCCACGTCCTTGCTGGCGGACATCTAGGCCAAGGCGGAGCAACCGGCCGTCTTGGCCCGTCAATCCCGGGCCTGGGCCGTCAAGACAGTGTGGCGGTCACCAGGTGGGTGCGCAGACTCGAATCGTGCCCGGCTGCTCGTGCGCCGGAATGGGGGCTTAGCCTGCCGAAGTTTGCTTCCGGCATGCCCGGGTGGACCACCGTGGTGCTGCTCCACCCACCTGCCTCGAACAAGGCCTCGGGCGAATCCGTGCAGAAAGGCAGCGGGCGGCCGGCTTTCTTCCGGGCGGCCACCAGTGGTGCCATGTGTTCCAGCGCCAGGAGACCGGTGCCGAAAATATCGGCGAGGAAAATGGAGCCTGTGGCGGACAACGCCGCGGCGGTGTTGACCAGGGACGCGGCATCAGCTGCCGCGAGGTAGTAGAAGAGCCCTTCGGCTACCCACACCGTGGAGCGTCCCGGATCGAAGCCGGCATCGAGCAGGGCTCCTGTCCACGGGCCGGACAGGTCAGCGTGGACGCAGCGACGTTCACAGCGGGCCTGTGCGGTGTCCAGGATGATTTCCTTTTCGGCGAACGCTTCCGCGTAGTCCACCTCGAACACGGTGCACGGCACCGCCAGCGGGAGCCGGAAGGCCCTGGTGTCCATGCCGGCCCCGAGGAGGACGATTTGCTGGTGGTGCTGCGCCGCGCGAAGGATCTGGTCGTCAAAATAGCGGGTCCGGACCGGCAGGAACGGATTGTAGGGCGCGGCGTCGAGGGCAGCCTTTCTGGCTTCTCCCGCCAGCTGTCCGGCCCACGGGTCGTTGAAAAGCCTGTCCTCCCGCGCAGATTCAAGGGCCCGCGCGGCGGCAATCCAGCGGCCGGTACCTATCACGGCCGCGTGTGCCTGAGGCTGGTGTTCCAGGGTCATTCTTCCGTCCTGGCAGAGGTGTTGTTTGTGGAAACCTACGGCACGGTGGGGCCGGAGGCTTCTTGGCCGCTGGCGTCGTCGGGCTGGTGGGCGCGGTACACGAAGTGTTCCACCCGGCGGTCCGGGACCAGCCAGATCAGTGCCACCACCGTGTAGATGGCGATTCCCAGAAGCGGCTGGGCGAGCGTCAGCCCGATGCCCAGCAGGTAGATCAGCGGTGAGGCCTTCCCTTTCCAGTCCCGTCCCAGCGCGCGTGCCACGGAACCGGTCCTGCCCTGTTCACGAATGAGTGCTTGCTCCAGGACGTAAAAAGCGATCGCGGCGCAGAGAAGGTTGATGCCGTAAATGAGCACCGGAACTTCAACGAACGCAGACTCATCCATCCACCGGGTGGTGAAGGGAAACAGGGAGAGCCAGAACAGCAGGTGCAGGTTGGCCCAGAGGATGGCGCCATTGACCCGGTCTGCCAGCTGGATCAGATGGTGGTGGTTGTTCCAGTAGATCCCGACATAGACAAAGCTCAGCAGGTAGCTCAACAACGTGGGCAGGACCCCGGCGATCCCGTGCCAGGTGGGTTCCTCCGGTGCGCGCAGCTCCAGCACCATGATGGTGATGATGATGGCCAGCACGCCATCGCTGAACGCCTCAAGGCGGTTTTTGTTCACGGTTCTGCCCTCCTCGAAAAGCATAGTGCTGCACACCTCCGCCTACCGGCGTGGGTGCTGCCCTGGGGTCGTTGTATGGAGGAAACCGGGCTAGATTTTCACGCATGACTGCCAAAACCTCGAAGCCATGGTTCCGGATTAACACGCGTGCCGGGATGGGGATGCCGGGGTGAGCGGCTTCCTTGCCTGGGTTGCGGGTTCCGGTGTTGTGCAGGGCCTGATCATGGGCCTGACCTTCGCGTTCCTGACCACCGTCCTGATCCTGAACGGGGTGGCGAAGCGTGAGACGAAGACCGTTAACGGCTGGAGCGCGGTCCGCAACGCTGGTCATCCAGGTAACGGGCTGCTGGTCAGGGCGGCCCTGCAGAAGGCGCTCCCTGTGGTCAACGTGTTCGAAGAAGCCGCTTACTGGACAGCGACCACTGACAGCGAGGGAAAGCGTTTCAGTGGCGAGCATGCGTATCGCCTTCATTTCGCAGCAGATCAGCTCCCTCCGAACAACGCCTTTTGGTCGCTCACCGCGACGGACACGGTGGGGTACATGGTCAACTCGCCAGAGGGGCGGCCAACGGTCAACAACCATTCTGGCCTGGTGCCTAACGCCGATGGCTCGGTGGACCTACTCCTGCAGCCACACCAGCCATCCACTGCGGCGCCGAACTGGCTGGCCACACCGCAGGGCCGATTCAAGCTCATGCTCCGCGCCTATCTGCCCGGACCGGCCATCATCGATGGCCGGTACGAGGTTCCGCCGGTCGTGATGGTTCAGCCATGAATCGCCTCATCCTGAAATACGCCAGTCCGGCGACAATCGCCATCCTGGCAGTCTTCGCGTGGGTCACGTACCGGCGAATCGCGGCCGGTGGCCCGGGTGCGATCGTTTTGCCGGCCGCGATAGCTGTGGCCGTCTGGTTGATCGGTACATTCGTCTTCATCTACCTCTGGCCGCGGATCACGGTGGGGGGCTTCAAACGCATATTTGCCAGGCGGGGCTTAGGCGGCGGACCGATCCCCGTCAACACGATTTACGCCGTGCCGGACAGTTCCTCCCAGTCGGCGTTGTCCGGCAGCGTCATCGCTACCGGCACCGACGACGTCCTTTACGTTGGCGGCTGGTTGGACGTCAGCGCCGGACCGCAAATACTGCATGTGCCCGGGATGGGTGACCGCTACTTCAGCGTCCAATTTACCGATCCCGCCAGCGGCGGCAACTTTGCCTATGTGGGCACGCGTACCACCGGAACCGCCAGCGGTGACTTCTTCCTCTGCAAACCCGAATGGGCGGGCGAAACGCCACCCGGAATGACCCGCATTGATGTGCCCCACAAAGCCGCCTTGCTGATCGGCCGGGTCTTCGTCGCCAACGAAGACGACCGCCACGGGGCATACGAACTGGCCAAGCGCATACAGCTCACGCCAAGCGTCCGGTAGTGGCAGGAACCGTCGTCGAACTTCTGGCCTTTTTTGGGATCAGGGTCTTTACGCCCTAGCGGAAGGTCACTAAAGTGATTTAGGTCATAGTCCGGATGGGCGCCCGGGGGCGTCCGGGAAGGGGGAGTGCATCAACACCGACCAATATCGGAAGCCAAATGACAACCACTACGTTGAAAGCCCCTCCTAGGAGGGGCTTTCCCTTTGCCTTGGGGCACGTCGGACCGCTGACCGGTGGCGTCAGCCGGCCAGGCCGCCCAGGCGCCCGCGGAGGAAGCGCTGCTCCGCTTCGTTGTCGGTGAGGATCAAGGCCTCCTGGAACGCCACCCGCGCCTCCTCCGGACGGCCCAGCCGGACCAGGAAGTCGCCGCGCGCCGCGGCCAGGTATTGGTACCGGGCAAGCTGCGGCTCGGCGCCGAGAACATCCAGTTCTGCCAGCCCCTCGGCCGGCCCCACCGCGAAGCCCAGCGCGATGGCGCGGTTGAGCCGGACCACCGGGGAGGGCCACCGCTCCATCAGCAGGTCGTAAAGGCCCAGGATTTCCTGCCAGTCGGTGCCGGACCAGGACCCGCTCTCGTCATGCACGGCGGCGATCGCTGCCATGAGGGCAAAGCGGCCCGGGGGCCGGGACGCCAGGGCCTCGCGCAGGAGGGTTACTCCTTCCGTGACGGCGTGCTTGTCCCACCTGGACCGGTCCTGGTCCTCCAGCAGGATAAGGTCCTGGTTTTCATCCACCCGGGCGTCCCGGCGTGCTTCGGTGAGCAGGACCAGAGCCAGGAGCCCGGCCACGTCGGGGTCGGCAGGAAGCAGTTCACGCAGCAGCCGGGCCAGCTCCACGCCGCGCTCCGCAAGGTCCCGGCGTATCAGGTCGGCTCCCGCGGGTGCCGTGTGACCGGTGGTGTACACGAGGTAGACCACCGACAGCACGGCGTCAACGCGCTCGTGCAGCTCGTCCGAGGACGGCACCCGGTAGGGGATGCCTGCGGCCGTAATCTTCTTCTTCGCCCGGGTGATGCGCGCCGCCATGGTTGCCTCCGGGACCAGGAACGCCCGCGCCACCTCGGCAGTGGACAGCCCGCACAGCAGCCGCAGCGTCAGTGCCACCCGCGCCTCAGGGGGCAGGGCCGGGTGGCAGCAGGTAAAGATCAGCCGCAGCCGGTCGTCGGGAATATCGTCAGCCTCCGCGCCGTCGCCCTCGTTGTCCGCACGGTCAAGGAGCTTGGGCAGCGCCCGCTCCGCTGTTGCCGCGCGGCGGCGCATATCCAAGGCCCGTCGTCGTGCCGTCACCGTCAGCCACGCCCCGGGGTTGTGAGGGATACCGTTCCCGCCCCACGTGGACAAGGCGCTGGCGTACGCGTCCTGGACGGCTTCCTCAGCGGCGTCGATGTCGCCGGCAACCCGCACGGTGGCCGCCAGCACGAACGCCCACTCCCGCCGGTGCGCATCGGCAACCGCGGCAGCAACCTCCGAGCCGGCGGCCCGCGCCATCAGCTGACCACCCGGACCGGCCACACCTCGACCCCGACGCCCGCGGGCACCTCCTTGCCGATCTTCAGCGCCTCGTCGAGGTCGGCCGCCTCGACCAGGTAGTAACCGCCCAGTGTCTCCTTCGACTCGGCGAACGGCCCATCCGTCACCAGGAACCCTCCGCTCCCGTCGCGTCGGATGGATGTCGCCGTCGAGGACGGATGCAGGGCAGCGCCGCTGATCAGCGAAGCCCCGCGGCGTTCCATGAACTCCTGGTAGTTGGCGCTGATCGACTCGCCTTCCGCCTGCCGGGCCACCGATTCGTCCTGGTAGATCAGGATCAGATACTTGGACATTGAAAACTCCCTTCGCTTGTCAATAAGAGCCCACTGTTGGAGCCCCTACCCATACGACGCGCAGGGAAAGCCCGGATCGACAACGCTTTTCAAAAAGATCGCCCGGGCGGCAGGGTTTGCACCGCCGCCGTCATCGATTCCTTTACGCCGGGCGTAAAGGAATCGTTAAAGTTTCGGCCGAAAGGGCTGTTGCCGGGCACACCCGCCATGTCCGGCCAGTACTTTGGATGCAGTGCCGCCTTCTCAGGGACCCCCAACCTGGAGAAGGCGGCACACCCGCGTTAAAAGCAATACTCCCTGTACTTCCAAGGTATCCCGCCCCGGGGGCCTTGCCGCAAGGCCCCCGGGCTGTCGCATACTGGGTGCCGCAGACCGGCTGTCGGGTGCGGGCGCAGGGCGGGGGACAACATGCATGATGTGGTGGTTGTGGGGAGCGGGCCCACGGGTTTGATGCTCGCGGCGGAGCTGCGGCTGGCGGGTGTGGACGCCCTCGTCCTGGAACGGCGGCCGTCCCAGGAGCTGGCGGGCTCCCGCGGGGGCGGAATCCATGCGCGCACCATCGAGCTGTTGGACCAGCGCGGTATCGCGGAGCGTTTCCTCGCCGAAGGCAAGACCGTGCAGGCGGCAACGTTTGGCGCCACGCAGCTGGACCTGGGCGGCCTCCCCACGCGCCACCCCTACACGCTGGCCCTGTTCCAAAACCACATTGAGCGGTTGCTGCTGGGCTGGGTCCAGGAGCTGGGCGTTCAGGTCCGGCGCGGCGTGGAGGTCACCGGAGTGGCCGCGGACGACGACGGCGTGGACGTCCAGCTCGCGGCCGGCGGACCCGTGCGGGCCAGGTTTGTCGTGGGCGCCGACGGCGGACGCAGCGTGGTGCGGCGCTCGGCGGGGATCGGCTTCACCGGCCCGGACGCCACCCGCAGCAGCCTGATCGCCGAGGTGAAGGTGGCGGGGGAACCCGTGCAGCAGGGCAAAGTGGACGCCCGCGGCATTCACGGGCTCTACCCGATGGGGGAGGGCATGGTCCGGGTGGTGGTGACCGAAGCGGAGCTGGTCCGAGCCGCCGAGCCGACCATGGAGGACCTGCGCCGTGCCTTGGCCGAGGTGTTCGGCACGGACTTCGGCGTGCACAGCCCTGCCTGGCTCTCGCGTTTCACGGATGCCACCCGGCAGGCGGAGTCCTACCGGAAAGGCCGCGTGCTGCTGGCCGGCGACGCCGCGCACGTGCATTCCCCAACCGGCGGGCAGGGCATAGGCCTGGGCCTCCAGGATGCCGTGAACCTCGGCTGGAAGCTCGGGCAGGTGGTCCGTGGAATTTCCGGGAATGGGCTGCTGAACACCTACCATGCGGAGCGCCACCCGGCAGGGGCCCGGGCGCTCAAATACACCATGGCCCAGTCCCTGTTCCAGAAAGCCGATCCGCGGCAGGAGGCGCTGCGGGACCTCCTGGACGAAGTCCTCCGCCGCGAGGGCGCCGGTGCTCCAATGGCCGGATTGGTGACCGGGCTCGACGTCGCCTACGGGCCTGGGACGGGCCACCCCCTGGCAGGGCGCCGGATGCCGGACCTGGACGTTTCCACCGCTGGAGGATCCGTGCGGATGTATCAGCTCCTGCACCAGGCCCGTCCCGTCCTGCTGGAACTGGGCGGCCCCGCCCTGGACGCGGGCGCGTGGGCTGGGCGGGTGCAGCATGTTTCCGGGACGTACGACGGCGCGTGGGAGCTTCCGGTGCTGGGCGTGGTGCCCGCACCCACGGCAGTCCTGGTGCGTCCGGACGGCCATGTGGCCTGGGTCGGTGAGCACTCCGCCTCGGGCTTGCCGGACGCGCTGGCGGAGTGGTTCGGTGCCGCGCGCTGAAATCCTTGCATGATCTTGACCCAAAATTTCGCGTCGAGACGCTGTCCGCAAGCCCGGATCAGTTGCTACGCTGGCCCAAGGTCAGGCAGACGGCCAACAATGCACCGTCTGAGGACTATCCGTGACCGCTCTCCCCACCGCAACCAGGCCAATGCCCTGCGTGTATCTACCGCCCACATAGCCGGCGCGGGTGTGGCCCAAAGGAAATCCATGGTTCTGGGGTGGGCCAAGGGGATCCATGGTTCGGGGGTGGGCCACATCCGTGCCTTACGCTCCGGGAGTCAGCAGCGTGGCTGGCTCCCGGGCCGGTTCCACGGCCACCGGCCCGGAGCCTTAGTCCTCGAAATAGGCGGCGGTGGGCTGTGATCCGGTGAACCGGTCCACCAGGGATTGGGCAAGATCATGGAGTTTTTGGTTCCGCGTGTTGGAGGCGCGGCGGAGCAGCTCAAAAGCCTCGTATTTGCTGCACTTGTTCTGTGCCATGAGGATCCCGCAGGCAATGTCGATGGCGGTCCTCGTGTCCATTGCCGCCTTCAGGTTCTCGGCGCGCTGGTCCGCGGATGCGATCCGAATGGCCAGGCGCAGCGCCATGCCTGCCATGCCGGCGAACCGCACAGCCTCGGCCACTGCCCGCTCACTGAACAGCCCGCTGACGGGTGCGAAGAAATCCAGCACCGCCCCGGCGTCGTCCTGCAGATGCATGGGGACTCCCAAGGCGCTGGCGATACCGGCGGCGGAGAGCGCTTTGCGGTACTCCGGCCACCGCGGATCGGAGTCCACGTCACCAAGGAGGACGGGAACACCGGTATCCAGGGCGTCCACGCAAGGCCCGTCTCCCAGGGATTGTTCAATCCTGTCCAGCACCACCGCGCTGCTGCTGCTGCCGCCAATGGTGGCCGTGTGCTTGCGCCGGCGCAGCGTGACGGCGCATTCAACCGACGTGCCGGTGGTGTCCGTCATGGTGACCGCCGCGAACGTGGTGATGGCGTCCAACACGGATTTAATGTCCTCCGTGCTGCCGATCAGGTCGACGAGCCGTTCGAAATCTTCTGCCAAGTCCTGGTCCACCATGTGTTCAATGTAGAAGGCACGGCGTCCGGCCACAAGCCACGATGTGGAGCCCGGTTTTCAGGTTCCGCCCAGCTTCCATACAGGGCAGTTATGGAAACGTTATATATGCTTGCTTAGTGGTTTTTAGGTCAAGCAGTGGAACTTTGTCATCCGCGGAACGCCCGGCAGCGCCCGGAACGGGGCTCATCGCCGGGCGCAAGCATGCCTTGGACGGGCTCCGCACCATCGCCGTGGCAGGGGTCTTCTTCTTTCACACGGCCACCGATCTGGTCCCCGGGGGATCGATCGGCGTAGACGTCTTCTTCACGCTCAGCGGCTTTGTGATCACGCTGCTGATCATGAAGGAGTGGAGCGCCACCGGCCGGCTCCACCTGGGCATCTTCTACGCCAAGCGCCTGGCCCGGCTCTGGCCCGCTTTGCTGGCGCTCTGCGCGGTAATCCTGGTGGGCGGCTTCCTGTTCCCGGCCTCGGGCTGGGGCGGCCAGGCGGGGTTTGTCCTGCCTGCGGCAACCTACGTGATGAACCTGGCGCACTTTGGCGTGTTCGGCGACTCCATCGCCGGGGAAACCCTGGGCCCCACCTGGACCCTTGCCGTCGAGGAGCAGTTCTACCTGGTGTGGCCTCTTCTGCTGCTGGTGATGCTCCGATTCTGGAAGGTCCGCACGGTCGCCTTCGCCACGCTGGCAGTGGCCGGCGCGTTCCTGCTGAACCGGTTCCTTCTGGTGGCCGACGGCCAGCCGCTGGCCCGGATCTACAACGGCCCGGATACCCGCGCAGACGAGCTGCTGATTGGCTGCGCCCTTGCCCTGCTGTTCACCTCCGTGCGGGACGGCTCCCGGCTGCATGGTGCATTGGTGTCTGTAGCCCGTTGGGGTGCCCCCCTGGCGGCAGTCACGCTTGCGGCCGCCCTGTTCCTGCTGAAGGAACCGGACACGCCCGGGGTATGGTTCACCGCTTTCTGGGCTGCCGGGCCCGCCGTGCTCGCCCTGCTGTCCGCGGTGCTGATAGGTGCCCTGGTGCTCCAGCCGGCCGGATTCGCGGCACGGATCCTGAGCCACCCGTGGCTCGCCAAGCCCGGCCGCGACCTGTCGTATGCCATGTACCTGTGGCACCTGCCGGTGTACCTGTTGCTGATGCGGCTGATCCCGGCACTGCCCCTCCGCATCGCACTGACCGCCGTCCTCACCGTACTGGTGGCATACGCGTCGTTCCGCTTTGTGGAGCGGCCCCTGCGGCAATGGGCCAACGCAAAGCTGGAACCCGCCGTCGAGCCGGCACCTCGTGAAGGCGCCAAGGAGCCGCTGCCCGTCTGAACGGGCTTCCGCCGTCAGTGCTGGATGCTTTCCTGGTCGCGGTGTGCTGCCGGTTCAATCTGGAACGTTGAATGCTCCACGCTGACGTCGAAGTCCTTGGCCACACAGCGCTGCAAGTCGGCCAGGATGCTTGCCGAATGTCCGTCGCGCATGCACTGATCCTGCACCGTGACGTGGGCGGAGAGGACCGGGACGCCGGAGGCCACGAGGGAAGCGTGCAGGTCGTGGACGTCGATGACGTGCGGCAGGGCCAGGATGTGTTCCCGGACCTTGGCCAGGTCCAGGCCCGGGGGAGTGCTTTCCATCAGCACGTTCACGGTGTCCCGGAGCAGGCTGAGGGTGCGGGGGATGATCAGCGCACCGATCAGCAGGGATACGACGGCATCGGCACGCGTCCAGCCGGTCAACGCGATGACCAGCGCCGCCACGATCACCGCGAGGGAACCCAAAGCGTCGTTGAGCACCTCAAGGAACGCGGCCTTCATGTTGAAGTTGTGGTGCCGGCCGGAGGCGAGCACCAGCAGCCCCACCGCATTCCCGGCCAGGCCGATGACGCCGAACCACAGCATGAGGGAGCCGCCCACCTCGGGAGGGGCAAACAGCCGGCGGATACCCTCCACGATGACGAATCCGCCCACGCCCAGCAGCAGGGCAGCCTGCCCGGCAGCCGCAATGATTTCGGCGCGCTTGTAACCCCACGTGCGTTTGTGGGTGGCCGGCTTAAGGGCCAGGGACGCCGCAATCACCGCAATGAGCAGCCCGGCGGAATCGGTGAACATGTGCCCGGCGTCCGCCAGCAGGGCCAGGCTGCCGGTGAGGATTGTTCCGAAGATTTCGGCAAGCATCACGGTGAACGTGATGGCGAAGACCAGCAGCAGCTTGCCGCGCTGGCCGTGGTGGTCCGCGCCGCCGTGGGAGTGGTCGTGTCCGCTGCCCACGGGTCAGCCCTTCCTTAGGCCGGGCATGCCCAGCGGTTGCCTGGCGGGGGCGCAGCACCCGTCGGTGGCCTGGTCTGCAGCGTGGCCCGTGCCGCAGCAGTCATCGGCGCCCTGTCCGGGGTGCTCCACTGCGGAGCCCGGAATCGTGCAGCAGGCGTCCCCACGCCACGCATTCACGCCCTCACGGACGGCGATTCCCGCAATAACCAGGGCTGCGCCGGCGTCTGCCCACCACCAGCCCAGGGTGCTGTTCAGGATCAGGCCAACGAGCAGCACTGCGGAGAGGTAGGTGCAGAGCAGGGTCTGCTTCGAATCGGCCACCGCAGTCCGGGAACCGAGTTCGCGGCCGGCGCGCCGCTGGACCCATGACAGGACAGGCATGATGGCCAGGCTCAGGGCCGCAATGACGATGCCGGCAACCGAGTGCCGGGCTTCGCCCGTGCCTGCCAGCGAGCGGATGGCGTCCAGGGCCACGAACGCTGCGAGGGCGAAGAATGAGATGGCGATGATCCGCAGCGTCAGGTGCTCGCGCCGCTCCGGGTCCTTGGCGGAGAACTGCCAGGACAACGCCAGCGCGGACGCCACCTCGATCACCGAGTCCAGTCCGAAGCCGATCAGGGCCGAGGAGTCCGCCACGCCCCCCGCCCACAGCGCCACGGCGGCCTCGATGACGTTGTACGTGATGGTGGCCGCCGCGAGGAGCCGTATCCGGCGGCTCAGTACCCGCCTGCGTTCCGCGCCGGTCGTGTGAAGTGCCGTCATCACGCGACGCATTCCCCGTCAGGGGCGCAGCAGGTGGGGTCCACCGCAAGCACCACGTTGATCAAGTCCGTGATGGCGTGGCCAATCCGGGCATCGGCGAGCTCATAGCGGCTCCGCCGGCCGTCCGGAACGGCAACCACCAGGCCGCAGCCGCGCAGGCACGCCAGGTGGTTGGACATGCTTTGCCGCGAGACCCCCAGGCTGTCCGCCAGGTCCGAGGGGTACGATGCCGCCCCGGAAAGCGCCAGGAGGATGCGGGCACGGGTGGGGTCTGACACCGCGTAGCCGAACCGGGCCAGCACGGGAGCCTGCGTGAGGGTCTGCATGAACCCAAAGTACATAGCTGGCTGTATTCAGGCAACTATGTACTTTGGGTCCGGGCTGCGCCCGGCTTGCTATTGGCCGGAGGTGTTGGTGGCCTGGCAGGTCTGGTCGCTTCCGGTCTGCGCCACCACGCTTCCGGAATCGGATGACGACGGCGGCGCGGCCGGCTTGTCCCCGGTCACGAAGTCGGTGCCGGCGGAGAGCTGCACGCCTTTGATGTTGGCCACCTGCTGGACGCTGCTGGCCGGCAGGCCGAAAAGGGCGGCGACGTCTGTTGCAACATCCTCGTACCCGGCACTGTAGTAGACCATGGTCTGGGTGCGGACGGTAGCCTGGAGCTTGGTCACCTTCGTGAAGCCGGCGTCGGACAACAGGCCGGCGATCGCGGTGCCGCGGGCCGCCACGCCCGTGCCGTTGGCAACGGAAATCGGCTGCAGCGCCTTGTCATAGGCCGGTGCCGCGGGCGTCGTGGGCGCCGGGGACGGAGCGGCGGTGGCCGGCTGGCTCAGGTCCGGGTTGCTGCGGAGGGCGGCGAAGAAGTTGGACGCTGCAGGCTCGTCCAGGACCAGCCGGTTGGGATCCTGCGGTGCCGGGACGGTGGGGGTGGTGATGAAGTTGACGCTTGCAGGATCGATGTTCTTCAGCCGGTTGGCGATGGTCAACAGGGACGGCACCGAGGACAGCCCCGAATCCACGGTCAGGTTCTTGGTGACGGTATCGGCAATGGTCAGCACCTTTTGCGGGTTCCCCAGGGTGCCTTCGGACTTCAGCTTCCGCGTGAGCGAGGCCAGGAAGCCCTGCTGGGCCTTGATCCGGCCCAAGTCTCCGCCGTTTGCGAAGCCGTGCCGGGTGCGCAGGAACGCTAGGGCCTGTTCGCCCTGCACCTGTGAGGTGCCGGCGGGCAGGTGCAGCCCGGAATCGGGATCGTCCACGGCATCGCTGACGCACACGTCAACGCCGCCCACCGCGTTGGACAGTTCCTTGACGGCGTTGAAATCAGCCATCATGAAGTGATCGATCTCCAGGCCGGTGAGCTTGTTCACCGTGTCCACGGCGCAGCCGATTCCGGCCTGCTTCATGGCGCTGTTGATCATGGCCCCCTGCTGGGCGGGATACTTCTGCCCGGTCTTGGAGTCAGTGCAGGCCGGGATGTTCACCAGGAGGTCGCGGGGAAAGCTCACCACGTTGACGTGCTTGTTGTCCGCCGAAATGTCCAGCAGCATCATCACGTCCGACTGTCCGTAGCCGGAGGAGTCGTCCGCGCTGCCGTACTCGCTGTTGTTTCCGCTCCTGGTGTCCGAGCCAAGGACCAGGATCTGCATCCGGTCGGTGCTGTCGTTGACCGCACCCTCGGTGCGTTCCCCACCGGCGGTCAGCGCCGCTGTGCTGATGTTGGACTGCAGGCGCCAGGCCCAGTAGCCACCGAACGCCAGGACACCCACGAGGAGGACGGACGCCACAACAACCACGGCCTTGACCCAGCGCGGGGCACGGCGGCGGACGCTGCTGTGGCGGGAGCTGGCGGCATACAGCTCGCCTTGGCCGGGGTAGGCTGCCGGAGTGGAGCCTTCCTGTTCCGGGCCGGGGGATTTTCTGGAACCGAACACGACGAAATGACCTTCGGGAGGGGACAGGTTTCCGCTACCCTACAGGGCCAAGCTGGCAATTTGCCCGGAATGCCTGATTTCCCGGCCGCGCCGGAGCCGCCCCCCGTCCGCGGGGGCGTACTCTTTCTTCTCGGCGGTCCCCGCCCCGGACAAGGGCCCGGCCGTGCAGGAAGCCCAGGGTGCAGGCTGAGGAACGGACAGATGGATACAGCTCAAAAACAACGCGGAGCGGCCCGCCCCGCCCGACGCCGGTGGGGAAAGCTCACCCTGTGGCTGGAGGACGATTCGCCCGGACGCCTCCGCCCGCTGATCCTGGCGGTGGTCCTCACGCTCTCGGCGATCGGACTCGTGGAAGTGGCATCGGCGTCGTCCGTGGAATCCGTGGCGGCAGGAAACAACCCCTACGATCTTCCTCTCAAGCAGGCCATGTGGACCGTGGCGGGCGTGGTGATCATGCTGCTGCTGGCCCGGCTGCCGGTACGCCGGATCCGGCGCCTGGGCTGGCCCATGCTGATCGGTTCGCTGGTGGCCCTGATCCTCGTGTTCACGCCGCTGGGCATGTCCGTGAACGGCAACCGGAACTGGCTGAGCGTGGGCGGCTTCACCGCCCAGCCCTCCGAGTTCGCCAAGCTGGCCTTGATCGTCTGGGCCGCCGCCATCCTGGACCGTAAAAAGGCCCTGCTGGCCAACTGGAAACACGCCGTGGTCCCGCTGGGCCCCGCCGGTGGGTTGATCATGATCATTGTGGCGCTGGGGCACGACCTCGGTACCACCATGATCATCATGATGATTCTTGCCGCCACCATGTTCTACGGCGGCGTACGGATGAAGGTGTTCTCCGTGGCCGGCCTCATCTGCGTGGTGGCCGCCCTGGTCCTCGCGGCCACCAGCGGCAACCGGATGGGGCGCATCTCCTCCTGGCTGGGCATGGGGTCGGACGAGGACGCGCAGGGCATGGGCTACCAGGCGCAGCACGGTGCCTACGCGCTGGCCTCCGGCGGCTGGTTCGGCGTGGGCCTGGGGCAGAGCCGGCAGAAATGGAACTGGATCCCGGAAGCCCACAACGACTTCATCTTCTCCATCCTGGGCGAAGAACTCGGGCTGGCCGGAACCCTCCTGGTCCTGGCCTTGTTCGCGATCCTCGCCATCGCCGTCTTCAAGACCATCGCCCGCACCACGGACACCTTCTCCCGGATCGTTGCCTGCAGCGTGATCACCTGGATCCTGGGCCAGGCGGTGATCAACATCGCGATGGTGAGCGGGCTGCTGCCGGTTATCGGAGTCCCGCTGCCGTTCATTTCCTACGGCGGCTCGGCCATGGTCTCGTCCCTGGCCGGCATCGGGGTGATCCTGGCCGTGACCAAGCCGGAAAAGCCGGTCGCCGGCTCCCCGGCCCGGGCGGCGGAGCCGGCGAAGCAGGTGAGGGACCACGAGTACCAGCAGTAGCGCCGGAAGGGCCGCCCCGGCCCTTCCCCTGACCGCCATCCGCTTCATCGTGGCGTTTGGCGTTGTCAGTGCGCTGATGGACATGGTGTACGAGGGCGCGCGGAGCGTCACCGGGCCCTACCTTGGCGCCCTGGGCGCCTCGGCACTTTTGGTCAGCGTGGTCACGGGCGCGGGTGAGGCTGTTGCCTTGGTCCTCCGCCTGCTGTTCGGGCGGCTCGCGGACCGGCCCGCGCTCCGGTGGGCACTGGCCATCTCCGGATATGCCCTCACCGCTTTGTCCGTTCCGCTCCTGGGCATCAGCAACGCACTGTGGATCGCCTGCCTCCTTGTCCTGGCCGAGCGCCTGGGTAAGGCCGTGCGGAGCCCCGCCAAGGACACCATGCTGGCCGAGGCCGGCTCCGCCCTGGGCCAGGGCAAGGCCTTTGCGCTGCACGAAGCGCTGGACCAGGTGGGGGCGCTGCTGGGGCCGCTCCTGGTGGGCGCGGCCCTCGCCCTGACCGGAAGCTACGGCCCGGGCTTCCTGCTGCTGGCCGTTCCCGGGCTGGCGGCCATACTGCTCCTGTTTTGGCTGAAGAAAAAGGTGCCGGATCCGGCCGCGTACGAGACCGTCCCGGCCCGGCCGTCACCAACGGGACCCGGCAACCCGGAGGCCGGTGCGGGTCCCGGGGACGATGAGGAAAATTCCGGCCGGACTGCACCATTTCCCCGGCAGTACTGGCTCTATGCCGCGTTCAGCAGCCTGACCATGTTTGGCTATGCCACGTTCGGGCTGCTTTCATTCCACCTGGTGGATGCCGGACTGCTGCCGCCCGCACTGGTCCCGGTCTTATACGCAGTGGCCATGGGCGTTGACGCCCTGGCGGCGCTGGCCTCAGGCTGGCTCTTTGACCGGGTGGGCCTGAAAGTCCTCGTGGTCCTGCCGGTACTTGCCGCAGCCGTCCCGTGGCTGGGGTTCAGCAACAACACCGCGCTTGCCGTGGCGGGAGTGCTGGTGTGGGGAGCGGCGATGGGCGTCCAGGAAAGTACCATGCGGGCCGGTGTGGCAGGGTTGGCGCCGGCCGCCCGGCGGGGGAGTGCTTACGGGATGTTTACGGCCTGCTACGGCCTTGCCTGGCTGGCCGGGAGCTTCCTCATCGGCCTGCTCTACGAACAATCAATTCCGGCTTTGGCGGTGACCATCACCGCGGTGCAGGCGGCGGCCCTGGTGGTCTTCGCGGTGGTCCGCCCGCACGCCGGCGGCCTTAAACCGACCTGACGTGGCGCCGCCGGGGCTTAGGCGACGGCACTCTCAATCTCGGGGCATTCACTGCAACGGACGTCCGCAACCAGGGAACCGGCGTCGTCCTTTTGGAAATGGGTGACGTGTTTAGTGGCCCTGCCGCAGGTGGGGCAGTAGCTCTGGCTTTGTTTAGTCCACATGCATGAATAATACGGAACGCCCCGGCAAAGGGAAGATCATGGACTCCAACTATGTGGATGACCGCAGCTGTCCTTAACCGGATCTTGACCAAACATGCTGGCGATCCTTCAGCCAACGCTGAGTTTCGGCGCGTAGCTTGGGCTCATCAGGCAGGTATCAGAGCGGCACGGATGGAGCGCAGGGCAATGACCATTACCGATTACTTCGTAGCTCTCGGCGGCATGTTGGCTTCCCTCGGGGGCGCGGGCCTCCTGGCGGCCGGACTCATCCGGGCACGGGCGCGCCACTAAGCTTCTACGGCGGTCCTCAGGCAAACGCGGGAGGTTCGAACCTGGTACCTGCCGCGCCGCTGGGCATGGCGCTGAGAATGCTGTCCGCAACGCTGCGGACCTTCAGGTTGCGGTGCCGCGACGCGCCGGCAAGCTTGCTGAACGCCTCCGGGTAGGAACACCGGTTTTGCGCCATCAGCACCCCGCAGGCCACATCGATGGAGGTCCTGCTCTCCAGGACCTGTTTCAGGTTGTCCCCGGAACGGATGACGCCGTGGACATCCAGCGCCAGCTTCAGGCTCTGCGAGGCCACCCCGGCAAACCAGGCCGCCTCGTTGGTGATCCTGGTGATGAACGCGTAGTTGCCGTGGGCCAGGAACTCCAGGGCCCCTGACGAGCCGGGCCGCAGCTCGAGCGGGAGCACTAGCGCCGCCCCGTAGCCGCCGTCCAGCAACCGGCCCCGGTAGGCCTGCCACCGCGCGGGGGAGCCCGTGGGGTTGACCACCACGGGACCTGACAATGACGCCCCCAGGGCCGTGGGTCCGTCCCCGTGTTCCTCTTCGACGGCAGAGAACCGGGCTGCCCCGGGCGTGCTTCCGGCCCCGGCGGCATAGGTCCGCTGCCTGTACAAAACGGCGCCGCACTCAATCACTGAGCCGGCGGTGCTGCTGAGCCACCTGGCCCCTGCATCGGCGAGTTTCTGCAGGGACGCTGCGTCGTCGTCGGCATCTGTTACCAGATCCAGCAGGAACCCGTTCCGTTCGGGTCCCCTGTTATGCGCCGGGCCAACCGCCACCCTGCACCCCCGTTCACATTCTGTACCCAGTGGCATCGGCCGCCGCAGGTTTCTTAGAAATTTATTGGGCCGCCCGGGTGGGTGCACGAGTAGCCGGTACTCTACTTTTCCCGGCGCCCCGAGCAGGTACTTGCCCGGGGTGATTTCGGGGGCAGCTCCGATCCATGGGCTACGATAGATTGGTTAGACAGCCAAGCAAGTAGGATATCGAAGGAATTCGCATGAACCCGCATGGTGCAAGCGAAGGCTACTCGTACCCCACCCTGGAAGACTCCGAGCCCAGGGCCCTTGATGTGATCAACGCCCTCCGGGAGTTCCGCACATCAGAAACGGCAATGCGTCGCCGGACCCGGTCGTCTCCGGCGATGGGGGAGACGGACCTTCTGGCCCTGCGCTACCTCATCGACGCAGAAGCCGCCGGCGCGGGCGTCCGCCCCACGGAACTGGCCGGCCGGCTGGGCATCACCTCGGCCTCCATGACAACGCTCGTGGACCGGCTGGTCGCCAGCGGCCACGTCACGCGCGAACGCCACCCCTCGGACCGGCGCGCCATCATCCTCAGGCCCGCGCCCGGCGCCGATGAGGAAGTCCGGCACAACCTCAACCAGATGCACAAACGCATGCTCGAGGCGGCTGAGTCCTTGTCTGCGGAGGAAATCAGGGCGGTGATGCACTTCCTCCAGCGCATGCGCGAGGCGGTGGATACCGTAAACCTGGCCCCGCACGCGGTATCAAGGTAGACAACGAAGTAATCCTAGTTAGACTAGCTACATTGTTAGTGAACTATCGGATGGTGGATCGAATGACTGCAGTACTTGAACCTCAGGCGGCCGGGCATTCGATCCCGGTGAAGATACACACCGAAGTTCCCGTCCAGAAAGTGGAAACCTCCGCGCTGGACCTCAAGACATCCGCTGCCCCCATGCACTGCGGCATGGAGATGACAGCCGCACCCGTTCCCATTGCCTCCCTGGGCTGGGCGCCGCTGGAGCTCGGCTCATCCGAATGGTCCTGTCCCTGCGGGTACAGGATGGACGACGGGCCCGCGGGAGATCCGCTGGATGCCGTACGGTTGGCTTCCGCGAGGGTTGAAAGCCTCCAATGGGAGCTGGATGCCGCACAGGAGGGGTTCGCCAACGCCGTCCGCAGCGCGTGCCGGATGGGTGCTGCGCCGGACGCGCTGGGCAATGCCGCAGGCCTGACCGCAACGGAACTCCAGGAGTTCCTCGCCGGCACCAACCGGCTGCTGTAGCTCACACCGCTGTTGGGCTGGGCCGTCTCGAGCGCGCCGGCCCCAAAGCGCGAAGTGCAGCCACCCGTCTGTTCGGGTGCAGCTGCACTTCGCTGGTTTAAGCGGTGGAGAAGAATATGGGCGGCCGGCTCTGGCCCGAAGTGGGGGCGCGGCGAGCGGCCGGACGTGCCTATGCGGCGTGGCGGAAGGCCGGTGCGGAATGATGTCGCCGGTCAGCAAGCACGCTGATGGTGCAGGGTGCTTGTTCGGGATCGATGATCGCCGGCAGGTGCCTGGCCCGGGCTGCGGACCGAAGCATTTCCAGCGCCTCCTCATCCACCCAGGCGCTGGAGATATCAAGCTCCAGGTCCAGGCCCCCCTTGAGGGAGTTGGCACGCTTTGCCACGACATACAGTGCGTTGACGCTGTGGATGGTGATATGCCCCTTTGCAATCACCTGGGCCTTGCTGTGGTCCAGGTCAACCCGTACCACGATGCTGAGCTTTGAGTTCAAGTTGTAAAGCCTTCCCCGGCATTGGCTGCGACGCTGCAGCTTCTTGCATGGCCCGTTTGCTTGAGCCTCAATTAGATTAGGCAACCAATGTGATCTGCGCAACATCCCGGCATTTATTACATCAAGTTGGCGTTGGCTCTCCCAAGCCGATCCATGATGTGATCAAGGCACGCCCCAGCAGTACCGCCTCCTAAGGAAACTCCATGAGCAAAGAACAGCTGATCATCATCGGTTCCGGCCCGTCCGGCTATACCGCCGCCATCTACGCAGCCCGCGCCGGGCTGAACCCCCTGGTCCTGGCCGGCTCCGTCACGGCCGGCGGTGCCCTGATGAACACCACCGAGGTGGAGAACTTCCCTGGTTTCCCCGGCGGTATCCAGGGCCCGGAGCTCATGGACGGGCTGCAGCAGCAGGCAGAAAAGTTCGGCGCACGCATTGAGTACGACGACGCCACATCCGTTGAGCTCAACGGTCCCGTCAAGCGTGTGGTCACCGGCGCCGGGGAGACCTACGAGGCCAAGGCGGTCATCCTGGCCACCGGTTCGGCCTACAAGGAACTCGGCCTGCCGGAGGAGAAGAAGTTCAGCGGCCACGGGGTCTCCTGGTGCGCCACCTGCGACGGGTTCTTCTTCCGCGACCAGGACATCATCGTTGTCGGCGGCGGTGACTCCGCCATGGAGGAAGCAACGTTCCTGACCCGCTTCGGCAAGACCGTCACGGTGGTGGTCCGCAAGGGCGAACTGCGGGCGTCCCGCATCATGGCCCAGCGGGCCAAGGACAACCCCAAGATCCGCTTCGCCTGGAACTCCGCGGTCACCGCTATCCACGGCGACGGCAAGGTCACCGGCGTCACCCTCACGGATACCCGCACCGGCGAAGCCCGGCACCAGGACGCCACCGGCATCTTCGTGGCCATCGGGCACCTGCCGCGCACCGAACTCGTGGCGGGCCAGGTGGATCTGGACGAGGAGGGCTACATCAAGGTGGACGCCCCTACCACCTGCACCAACCTCTCCGGGGTCTTTGCCTGCGGCGATGCCGTTGACCACCGGTACCGGCAGGCCATCACGGCGGCCGGCACCGGCTGCGCGGCGGCCCTGGATGCGGAACGCTTCCTGGCCGCCCTGGAGGACGCGGCCAGCATCGCGACCGCGCTGGTGGAGGAACCGACGCACAACTGACGGGCAGTCCAGCGGCGGGCCCCCGGGGTCAGACCACTTCGGGGAGCCTGCCCGTTAATACAGAGACGGGCGCCGAGGACCAGCGTTCGCGCTCCGGCTCGTAGGAGATCACCATCGATGCGTCGCTCTCGCGCGCCTCGTCGATGGCCAGCAGCAGGGCGTCCTCCATGTGCCGGGCGTACTCCAGCCTCTCCGGCAGGGAGCCCTGCAGCCCGGCGTCGTCAATCAGCACGTGGCCTTTGCCGTCCACAATGACCTTCAGTGAATACCCGCTGTCCTCGTGCCGGGACCCGCGGGTGGACGAAATCTCGGTGACTCGATCTGCCCGGACCAGCCCGTTGCCCAGCGTGCGAACCCACACTTCACCCATGAATGACCTCCCCTTGGCTGTGGGCGCGAATCAGCGCCCCATAAGGCGAACGCTACTCCTCGGCGGGACGTTTGTGACCCCCGTATTTTTACCGCCAGGAACCGTTGCGGCGGGGGACCTTCGGCCCTTCTGGCACGCGGCCGGGCCGGGGATGGTGGTGCCATGGCGGACAGGACTTCCCCCGGCGCGGGCGGCAACCTTGGCTCCGCTGTGGTCAACGCCCTGCTGCTGTACGGGATCAACATCTGGCCGGGTTGGCAGGTGCTTCCCTTCCTCACCGCCGGCATGGCCCGTGTCCTGGACCTCATCAACGCATCGCTGATCGCCGGCATCGTGGTGGGCGTTGTCTGTGTCCTGATCCGGTCCCGGGTGCTTCTGGCCGTGGGAAACCTGGTGGCACTGGGCTTCAGCATGGCCGCCATCATCCGCGTCTGGGAAGTCTTCCCGTTCGACTTCACCGGCGGCTGGTCCGGCTGGCCGGTGCTGGTGCGGGTTCTCCTGGTGGTTGGCATGGTGGGCTCGATCATCGGGGCCGTGGCGGAACTGGTCAACCTGGTCAGGGCGTTGGCGGGAATCGGGCCCCGGCCCCGCAGGCGCTAGCGTCTGCGGGACTGCCGCGCTTGTCCTGCGTCACGCCACGCCCTGATGCGATGGCGGCGGCCATAGGATAAATCTGATGACTTCCCCGGATGATGCCCAGCCCTTCAGCCTGCGCAGTATTGCCGTCGCCGCGTTCGGTCCCACGTTGCTTTTCGGAATCGGCCAGGGCGCCATCCTCCCGGTGGTGGCGTTGTCCGCCCGCGAGCTGGGTGCCAGCGTGGCCGTGGCGGCCCTGATCGTGACCCTCATCGGCCTGGGCTCCTGGTTCTTCAACCTGCCCGCGTCCCTGGTGACCCTCCGCTTCGGAGAGCGCTGGTCCATCGTGGGCGCCGCGGTCGCTGCCGGCCTGGCCCTCGCCGCTGCCGCCACCTCCGCCCTTGCCCCCAACGGACTGTGGCTGCTCGCCGTGGCGATGACCGTCGTCGGGATGTCCGGGGCTGTGTTCGGCCTGGCGCGGCAAAAGTACCTCACCGAGGCCGTGCCCGTGGCGTTCCGTGCCCGGGCGCTGTCCACTTTGGGTGGCGTGAACCGCATCGGCGTGTTTATCGGCCCCTTCGCCGGCGCCGCCGCGATGCAGTTCTTCGGCATCTCCGGCGCCTACTGGGTGGGAGTGGTGGCCATGGCGGCGGCAGCGCTGCTGTCCCTCACCATTCCGGACCTGTCGACGCCGGACGTCCCCTCCGGAGGGGACGGCGCCCCCCAGCCCACGCTCCGGAGCGTCGCAGTCTCGCACGCCGGCGTGTTCCTCTCGCTGGGCGTGGGCATCCTGCTGCTCAGTGCGCTGCGGTCCTCACGGCAGGTGGTGATCCCGCTCTGGTCCGACCACCTGGGCATGGACGCCACCTCCGCGTCCCTGATCTACGGCCTGTCCGGCGCGATCGACATGCTCGTGTTCTATCCGGCCGGCAAACTGATGGACCGCAAAGGCCGGCAATGGGTGGCCATTCCGTCCACGCTGCTCATGGGAACCGCGCTGCTGCTGATCCCGCTCACCGGATCGTTCACGGGGCTGCTGCTCGCTGCGCTGCTCATCGGCTTCGGCAACGGCATCAGTTCCGGGCTGGTGATGACCCTTGGCGCGGACTTCTCACCGGACCGCGGCCGCGGCCAGTTCCTGGGCCTCTGGCGGTTCATGGCGGACGCCGGGTCCACCGGCGGTCCGGTGCTCCTTTCCGGGGTGACGGCCCTGGCCTCCCTGGGGCCGGGGATCTCAGCCACGGGCATCCTGGGGTTCGCGGCGGCCGCCGTGTTCGCCGTCGTCATTCCCCGCCTGAAGCACCGCCGCAACTACTAGGTGCTCCATCAGATATGGCTGGTAAGCGGGCGTTTCAGGAACCATATCTGGAAAGGCAACCGGGCGTGTTCGGTGGGGAGTGCCCTGGCCGAGGCTATTCTCAAAACATGACCCACCCCGGCGAAAGCGCCCGCATCAGCCCCCTGCACAAAGCCGTGTGGTGGTCGCAGGACTATGCCTATGCCACGGGCTGGCAGGTCAGGGGCTTCCTGTCCCGCGTACAGCCGGCCTCCTTCCGCACCGGCACCCTGCAACCGGTGGTGATCATTCCCGGCGTCTACGAAAACTGGCAGTTCATGATGCCGCTCATCCGGGTCATCCACGATGCAGGGCACCCCGTCCACGTGGTCACGGTGCTGCAGCGCAACAAACTCAAAGTTCCGGAGGCCGCACGGCTGGTGGCCCAGCACCTGGAGGAAGCGGGCCTCCACAACGCCATCCTGGTGGCCCACAGCAAGGGCGG
Source organism: Pseudarthrobacter sp. fls2-241-R2A-127 (assembly GCF_030209355.1). Classification (GTDB taxonomy): domain Bacteria; phylum Actinomycetota; class Actinomycetes; order Actinomycetales; family Micrococcaceae; genus Arthrobacter. The sequence continues at coordinate 74,338 of NZ_JARVSF010000043.1, read as the reverse complement.
CCTGATCGGGAAATACGCCATGCTGTCCCTGGATCCAGAGCACCGGATCGACCGGATGATCGCCGTATGTGCGCCGTTTTCCGGTTCCCGCTACGCCCGGTACATGCTGCTGCCCAGCCTGCGGATCTTCTCCCCGCGCAACGCCCTGACACTGCAGATGGCCCGCGAGCAGACCATCAACAGTCGCATCACATCCCTGTACGGTCCCTTCGACCCGCACATCCCGGAGGGCAGCGTGCTCCCCGGTGCCACCAATATCGAGTTGCCGGTGGCCGGGCACTTCCGGATCCTCGGTGATCCCGGGACCGCGAGGATCATTGTGGAGCAGCTGGGCCTTCCGGCCTGACACGTGGCGAGAGGGCCTGACCGGGCCGCGTTGCTGCACGCGTGTTAAGAGCCATGCCCCCGGAAAGCGCGGGCTTTCCGGGGGAGCATGGCCTGTCCCTTCCTAGCCGTCGGTACCGGCGGGGGTGGTGGTGGCGGTGTAGCCCTCGAGCTTCAGCGCCGCCTGGGCGTACTTCTGGTCGAACGTGTCCGCCATGTTGACCTTGGAGGTATCAACCCCAATGGTCTTCTCCTCTTCGAAGACCGTCTTGGGGCCGCCCGCCGGCATGATGCCGTCAGGCAGGAACTGGCCCTTGTCCTGGTCCAGGGCCTTGACGTAATCGTCCTTACTGATGGTGCTGTTCTGGACGAAGGCCGGCGGCAGCTTGTCCGCGATCTCCTGGGCAGAGTGGGTGCTGATCCAGTGCATCGTGTCCACGAGCGCATCCACTACTTTCTGGGCTTCATCCTGGTGGCTGTTGACCCAGTCCGTTTGGGCGAGCAGCCCGGCGGACGGCAGCGAACTGCCCAGGGCCGCCTTGGCGCCATCCGCCGTCGCCAGGTCAATGGCGGGAACCGCAAGGTTCTTGGCCTCCAGGGCGCCCACCGTCGGCTGGGTGGTCATGACGCAGTCGGCGGAGCCGCGCTGGATGGCAGCGATGGCGGTGGCGCCGGCACCTACGGCGATCGTCTGGTAATCACTCTTGGACAGGCCGGCCTTGGAAGCGATGAACTGCGTGAGTTCGTCCGTCCCTGAACCAAGGTCCGTGACGCCCACAGTCTTTCCTTTGAGGTCCGCTCCGGAGTGGACGTTGGCCTTGGGGCTGCACATGATGCGCTCGCCGGGTGCGCCGGAAAGCTGGATGAGGTTGGTGACCTTCTTGCCCTTGGCCTGGAAGTCCACGGTGTGGATGTACCACGCACCGGCCATGTCCACCTGCCCGGACGCCATTGCCTCCTCGGCGCCCACGCCGCCCTGCTGCTCGGTGGAAAGTTCCATCTTGACCCCGTACTTCTCGTAGTAGCCCAGCTGCTGGGCCAGTTGGTACGGGAGGTAGATCTGCTTGTCGATGCCGCCCACCATCATCTTTACCGTGGGCATCGAACTGGTGTCGGCGGACGCACTGCTGCCCGCGGTACTGCCGCTGGCGGCGGGGGTGGAGCTGTTGCCGCACGCTGCCAGGCTGAGGGCTACGGCTCCGGCAGCTGCGGCGGCAAAGATAGGGCGCTTCATCATCATTGTTTTACGCATCCTTTTGTTTGTCCCGAAGGGGACATGGTTGTTGTGGGGTAAAGCTGGTGTGGCGGGTTGCTTGCGGGCTCAGATGGCCTGGGCCTCGGAACGGTTTGGCGGACGCCATTTGAGGAGCCTGTGCTCAAGGAGATTGATCAGGGATTCGGCAAAGAGGGTGACGACGGCGATGATCACCATGCAGGCGAAGACCGTGTTGGGGTCGAAGGTCCCCTGCGCCTGGCTGATGATCAGGCCGATGCCTTTCTGTGCGCCGAGCACCTCGGCCACCAAGGCGCCGATGATGGCGAAACCGAACGCCGTGTGGAGGCTGGCGATGATCCACGTCATGGCGGATGGGATGGTGACGTGCATGGCCACCTGGTAGGGCGAAGCGCCGAGTACCCGCACGTTCGCCACCAGGTTCTGGTCCACCTCGCGGACGCCCTGGAATGCATTGAAGAACACCACGAAGAAGACCAGCACCGCAGCGAGCAGGATTTTCGGGAAGACACCCAGGCCGAACGCCACAATGAAGATCGAGCCGAGCACGATACGCGGAATCGAATTCACGATCCGGATGTAGGGCCCGACGACGGCCGACAGGTACTTGTTGGACCCCAGGAGAATGCCGAGGATCACGCCGACGAAGGTGCCCAGCAGGAAACCGAAGAATGCCTCCTGTGCCGTGACCCCCAGGTTCTCCCAGATGGTGCCGAACGCCGTACCTTCGGTGAAGAGCTTGACCAGGCTGTCCCAGATTTCGGAGGGCTGGCCGAAGAAGAACTTATCCACCCACCCCTCCGTCGTGAACCACTGCCAGCCGCCCACCACCGCTACCGCCAGGACTATCCGGCCAATCCAGATGGACGCGGACCGTCGACGGGCCTTGATCCGGCCCGCATTCTTCGCTGCTGACTCTGGTTCCACTGGCTTCTCGCCTTTGCGGGTTTCGCTGTGAGTAAGGGTTGTCATGCCGCACCTGCTGACACGGCGTAGGCACGGGTCACTTCGTCCTTGAGGGATTCCCAGATGCGGCCCTGAAGTTCCAGGAACCGCTCTTCGTGCCGGATTTCCTGGACGTTGCCGCGCGGCCGGGGAAGATCGATATCGAAGACGTCCTTGACCGACCCGGGGCTGCTGGTCATGATCACCACCCGGTCCGAGAGTGCCACGGCCTCGTCCAGGTCATGGGTGATGAACAGGACCGAGGGCCGCAATTCCTCCCAGAGCTTGAGCAGTTCGTTCTGCATGATCGCCTTGGTTTGCACATCCAGGGCACCGAACGGCTCATCCATGAGGAGGATCCGGGGATTGTTGATCAGGGCCGCCGCCATGGCCACCCGTTTGCGCATGCCGCCCGAGAGCTGGTGCGGGAAACGGTCCTCGAACCCGGCCAGGCCCACCCGGCGAAGCCAATCCCGGGCGAGGTCCGTGGCCTGGCGCTTTGGCGTTCCCAGCAGGATGGGTCCCATCATGACGTTGCCGAGCACGCTCTTCCAGGGAAACAGTGCGTCTGCCTGGAACATGTAGCTCACGCCGTTGGTGATGCCTTCCACCAGGTTGCCGCCCACCTTCACCGAGCCGGCGCTTGGCGTCTCCAGCCCCGAGACCTGGGCCAGGGTGGTGGACTTGCCGCACCCCGTGGGACCGACGATGGAGCAGAACTGTCCTGCCTCGACGGTCACCGACACGTCACGGATGGCCGTGAACGTTTCGCCCTTCGGCGTCAGATAGCGCTTGGTCAGGCCGGACACCTCGATCCGTGCCCCTTCCGCGGCTTTCGGCGGGGGGCCCGGCGGCCTGGGGGTGGGGGTGCTGTTCATTGCAAGACCTCGCTGTCTTTTGTCCATGTAGTCCGGGTTCGTGATGTTCATCACTGGAACTGTGTGAAGCTTAGGGAGTGATCATTTGCGCCAGGAAGACTTCCGTACGATGTGTGCTTTAGCCGCAAAAGTGCACGTTTTGTGCGTTTTCTGCCGCCGCGGAAAAACAGTGCCGGAGGGGCCGCAATGATGCAGGATTCCGTGGCGCAGCGGCCACGGACCGGCAGGCGCTTCACAACCCTGACCGCCCAAATCCTGCTGGCCTCGCTGTCGCTGCTCATTTTCACGGTGGCCCTGGGCGGATTCCTCTTTTCGATGATCAGCAACCAGACGCTGGACCAGCAGTACCAGCTGCGCGCCCTGGGCATTGCGACCACCACGGCGCAGATGTCGGAGATCCGTTCCGCGGTGGCGTCCGGGGACCCCGGCCATGTCATCAATGGAATTGCCGGCCAGGTGATGACGGCCGCCCGGACCGATTACGTGGTGGTGACTGACCGGGAGGGCGTACGGTACTCACACCCGGATCCGGCGTTGATCGGCCGCCGGCTGGAGGAACCGGTGGCGGTCCTGGACGGCCAGACCCACGTTGGTTTCGACCCCGGAAGCCTGGGCCGCTCCGCGAACGCCAAGGCCCCCATTTTCGGCGCCGACGGCTCGGTGGTGGGCCAGGTTTCGGTGGGGATCGAGGACACTCAGGTCCTGAGCAACCAGATGCAGAACATCTGGCTGATTACGGGATTTTCTGCCTTGGTCCTGGCCTTGGGCGTCGCGGGTTCCCTGCTCCTCTCCAGGCGCATCAAGCGGGTCACGTTCGACCTCGAGCCAGCCGAGATCGCCTCCCTCCTCCAGGAACGGGAGGCCTTGCTTCATGGAATCCGGGAGGCCGTCGTCGGACTGGATGATGCCGGCAAGGTGACGGTGATCAACGAAGAGGCCCGGCGGCTGCTCCACCTGGAAGGCGAGGCATTGGGGAAACCCATTGCCGACCTGCTTCCGCACGGCCGCCTCCGGGACTTGCTGGCCGGCGGGCTCCCCGGCGCCGACCAGGTGGCGTTGACCGAGGACGCCCTGCTGGTTGTCAACAGGATGCCCGTGGCCACCGCCGGCCGCAGCATTGGTTCGGTGGTCACGCTTCGGGACCGGACCGAAATTGAAGGCCTGGTCCGCGACCTCCACTCCATCCAGGGCCTGATGGAAGCCATGCGCGCCCTGGAGCATGAGTACGCCAACCGGCTCCACATTGTTGACGGGCTGTTGGAAATGGGGGACCTGGACCACGCCAAGAGGTATGTCTCGCAGGTCTCCACCATGTCCAGGTCCCTGGGTGAGAGGCTGCGTGCCACGATTTCGCCGCCGGAGCTGGCCGCCTTGCTGCTGGCCAAAGTGGCGGTCGCCGCCGAACAGGACGTGCAGATGGAGGTGACGGCCGATTCCAGGCTGGAACATCCCGAGGTGGACCCTACCGAGCTGGTAACCATCGTTGGGAACCTCCTCGACAACGCCGTGGATGCGCTGGCGAATACGCCGCGGCCCCGCCGTGTGACCGTGCAGCTCGATGACGCGGACGGCGTCTTTATCGCTGTCCGGGACAACGGGCCCGGTGTCCCTGCCGACAAGGTTGGCCAAGTCATGGTGGACGGCTACTCAACCAAGGACCCGCGGCCCGGCATGCGGCGCGGGATCGGGCTGGCACTGGTGAGCAGGATCGTCCGCAGGGCGGGTGGAACGCTGGATGTGTTTCCGGGTCCCGGCGGTAACTTTGAAGTGTGGCTGCCGGCAAAGACGCAGGCAGCGGTTGAGGACAGGAGTGCAGGCGTTGATTAAGACGCTCGTAGTGGACGACGATTTCCGGGTGGCAGGCATCCATGCGGCCAGGGTGGAGCGGGTGGACGGATTCGAATGCGTCGGCCAGGTCTATACGGCGGCGGCGGCGCGGGAGGCAATTGTCCGCCTCCAGCCGGACCTTCTCCTGCTGGATATCCACCTGCCGGACGAGGATGGACTCTCCCTCCTGCGGTCCCTGCAAGCAGCCGGAACCCAAATAGACAGCATCGTGATCACCGCGGCGCAGGACCTGGCCACGGTCAAGTCCGCGATGACCAGCGGAGCCATCTATTACCTGGTCAAGCCCTTCGGGTTCGAGCGGCTCCGCACGCAGCTGGAGGCCTACAAGAAGTGGCGCGAGGAGCTTGAGTCCGTTTCGACGGCGAACCAGGCAACCATTGACAATCTCTACAAGGCGCGGTTGGCAGGGATCAAGGCAGCCGCCCCGGCACCGCGCCTGCAGCCCACCATGCAGAAAGTGTTCGACGCCGTCCGGACGGCCCGCGGGCCCGTCAACGCTGCGGAAATTGCCGAGCAACTTGGCGTCAGCAGGCCAACCGCCCAGCGCTACCTGAGCACGCTGGAACGGAAAGGCCTCCTGGTCTTGGACCTCACCTACGGCAGCACCGGAAGGCCGTTGAACTCCTACACCGTGTCCTGAGCAAGCAGCCATGGCAGCCGAGGGTCCAATCCCGTATTAGTGCAGGTCAGGCCCCGGTTGAAATTTCAAATACCTTGAGCATTTGTTGACCCTTTACCCCCTCACTTCCTGAGCTTGGCCCTGCAAGGTAGGTCCCAGCTAGTCAAACGAACACCATAAAGTCTGAGGGGACATCATGAAGAACAGCACTCTGGTCAAGGGAACTGCCGCCATCGCCGTTGGCGCCGCACTGCTGCTGGGCGGCGGGGGAACCCTGGCCAACTGGAACGCAGAAGCAACCGCCGCGCCGGGCACCATCGTTGCCGGTGACCTGAACGTCACGGCCGCCAACGGCGTCTGGACCGACCGTGCCGGCACCGTCATCCCGGACATCACCGCCTACAAAGTCGTTCCCGGCGACAAGCTCACGTTCACCCAGCCGCTCACCGTGAAGCTGGTGGGCAACAAGATGGCCGCCAACGTTGCCACCACCGGCATCACCCCCACCAACGGCTTCACGTCTACCAACGTCTCGGTCAGCGCTCCGGTGCTCACCGTCGGCGGCACTGCGGTTTCCAACCCGCTCAAGCCCACCGGCTCGGACCAGACGGTCACCGCAACCATCACGTTCGAATTCCTGTCCACCACCACCGGCCGCGCGGACACCACGGCGAGCTACAACTTCGGCAGCGTAGCTTTCCAGCTGACCCAGGTAACGCAGCCCGGCCTTTCCTAGCCTGACTTGGCCGGGTGGCCCCAGGGCCACCCGGCCGGCAGCACGAGGAAACAGGACCAGGAGGAAACCGCATGCGCACCAAGCGCGCACTGAAGGCGGCGGCGTTGATCGCCGCGGCCGTGGTCCTCGGCCTGTTCACCGTGCAGGGAACATTTGCCCTCTGGAACGCCTCGGCAGTGGCCGCTCCCGGAACCGTCTCGGCGGCGTCGTTTGATGTAGCGCTGACGGCGGTCAACTCCGGGGCCACCACCAACATGACCCTGGCCAACGGGACTCCGGCGAACCTGGCACTGTCTCCCGCAGGGACCCTCGGCCCGGGCACCTCAGTCTCCGGGGGAGTGGTGGTCACCAACAACACCAACGCCGGCGGCCAGTTCAACACCACCATCACGGTGGGCCAGCCAACAGTGGCAAACTCCGGCAGCGGAACCCTGGCCTCCTACATCATCGTGAACTCGAAGACCGCCGCCTCCACTACGGAATGCAGCTCCAGCACCGGCTACGCGCAGATCAGCACCAGCGGTCTCGTCTCGCCCACGCTGGGCAAAGGCGGTTCCACCATCTTCTGCTTCCAGGTCAGCCTCGCCTCCGGCGCACCGTCAACAGTGAAAGGACAAGCAGTGACCATCACCCTTCCACTCACCGCACGTCAACTCTGCGGGGTGCCCAGTGGCTGCTGACCTGACCGAACGCCTTCTCGGCGGAGGCACCGAACCGGCAACTCCGGCAGCCGCGCCAAAACGGTCACGCGGGCGCAAAGGTGCCTGGGCCGTCGTCGGACGCATGCTGAGCATGGCAGCGATGCTGGTGGCGCTGTTCGCCGCCCTTGTCCTCATCGTGGTTCCGGTGGCCACCGGTTCGCAGACCTACACCATACTGACCAAGTCCATGGCGCAGCACTACCCGCCGGGCACCTTCATGGTGATGAAACCGGCGCCGTTCGACGAACTCAAGTACGGCGACGTCATCACCTTCCAGTTGTACTCGGGCCGGCCCGATGTGGAAACGCACCGGATTGTCGGGTTTGGGTCCACCCAGTCCGGCGAGAAGACGCTCATCACCAAAGGCGACAACAACGGCGCCAACGATCCCGAGCCCATCCGGGCCATCCAGGTCAAGGGCAAACTGTTCTACGCCGTCCCCTACGTTGGTTTCGTGGCAAACTTCCTGGGCAACTCGGACCGGGAAATGTGGACGGTCATCGCGGCCGTGGCACTGATCGGCTACGGCTCCATCACGGTCTACAAGTCCATGCGCAAGACCCGCAAGCAGGATGACCCCGCTGCCGAGGCGGCCTAAGTGCCGCGGCTGGGGAACATTCCAGGCGCCGGACTGGCCGTAGGGGCGTTCGCGCTCACGGTGCTGCTGGGCGCAGGCACCGGCACGGCCTCGGCCCTCTGGCAGCAAAGCGCGACGGCGACCATGGCCGTCACGGCGTCCGGAACCTGGCCGACTCAATCGTTCTCCGGATTCACGTGCACCAACGACAGCCCCCGGCAGACAGCAACCCTGTCCGCAGTGGGGTCCACGGCGCCCACGGCACTCAGCTACGCCGCGCTCCAATCGAATGGCACCTACGGGCCGGCCTACACCGAATCGGTGAGCCTGGGAACAACCAGCACGGTCACTCTGACCATTGCGTCGAAGATCGTGGTGGCCAACCGGACCACCACCCCGTTGACCATCCGGGTGACGGCGACGTACGCGGACCAATCACAGGCCACCGCCTCGGCCACGGTGTCGCTGGAGCAAGGAAACAACAGCAACAAGGTCACCTGCCTGTCCACCACGTTCTAGGCGCCGGCCATCCGCCAGCCCGGCGGAAGAAGGTGCCGCTGCACCCCCCCCAGCAGTGGCGCCTCCTCCTGCAGAGCTGGCCTGGCGGCCACCATATACCCGGCGAAGGGGAGCCCGTGGGCACCCGACGTGGAGCGCAGACGGAAGATACGCCGCGAGAAGGGGTTTGCGCGTCGGTAGACTGCGGTCATGTCATCCCGAATCAGTGAACTCGTCCTGAACTGCGCCGACCCCGGACTGCTCGCGCGGTTCTGGTGCGGGGTCCTTGGCTACGTCGAGCTGGACCGGGAGGAGGGTGCGGTCGAAATAGGGCCGGCCGCCGGGTTCGGCGGACTCCAGCCCACCATCATCTTCAGCCGCAGCAGCAACCCGCGGGTGGGTCGGCTTCCGCTGCACATCGATATCAACCCGGTGGACCGGGACCAGGATGCCGAACTGGAACGGTTGCTGGCGCTGGGTGCCCGGCCGGCGGACGTCGGGCAGACGGGCGGGGAGCAATGGCACGTCCTGCAGGACCCGGAGGGCAATGAGTTCTGCCTCCTGCGCAGGCGGCTCGAACCCTGAGCCTGGCCCGCCGCAGATACTGGAGCGCCTGGGGGCGCCCACTTCAAGACGCCGCCAGGCACTAGCAACTATCGACGGCGGCGCTCAAGTTACTTGGAGCAAATTCCGCAAGGTTCGGTCAAGAGTTTCCGCTGCCGGCCGGGTGCCCGGCCGGCCCCGTAAAATGGGGCCGCCCACCGGCGGATCCTGGGCTGCCCGCGGGTCCCGTTCGGGTACAACGACCCCTTACCGGCGCACCGGGAAGGGGCTAAATTGTAGCTACGGATCCGGGCGCTACCCATCCCGCCCGCCGCTATGGAGGGACGAACGTGGAACTCTTCAGCGACAAACCGGCCGTCGCTGCCGCGGCCCTCACCCGGCTTGTCGCCGCCGAGTCCCGGGCCCCGGGAAAGCCGGCCGGCAGGCTCCAGGCGTACCTCAGCGACCTGGTGGTGCGGAACGGGCCCAGCATAGTTGAGCAGCTCGCCATCGAACTGGCACGCCAGCACCTGGCCACCATGGACAGGCTGGCCAAGGAGACGGGAAAGCCCGCCGCCCGCTACCTTGACGAAGTTGAGCTGGCGGCCGCGATGGAGGAAAGCATCGGCCGGGATTCGGCGGACCCCGGCGACGCGTACTGACGGCGCCGGTAATCCTCTACAGGCCGGGAGCGTCCCTGCGCCGGGCCGCGAACGCGAACAGCGACGTTGTTGCCACCGTGGCCAGGTACCCCGCGATGACAATCAGCGAGATCCCGGCCCAGAAGTAGTTGGTGGTGCTTGATTCCTGCCAAGGGCCGGGCGCAATCCGGATGAGCGAGTAAAACGCCACCCCGGCCGCGGCCAGCCCGATCAGCACCGGAAGCGTCAACCAGATGCGGGCCGAGCCTAGATGCCGGCCGAACCCGTCCCACTCATTCCAGGAACCACGGCGCAGGATCAGCCAGCCCGCGGGGATCATGAAGGCGCCCACCAGGAGGAACGCGGCCACCACATCCGCGGGCCGGTGCCACTGGTTGATCAACGTGGAGGCGCCGGAGGCGATGGCAAAGGAACCGCCAATAAAGCCGGCCATGGGGCGCCACCGCGGGGATGCCATCAGGAACACGGCGGCCGCAGCGGACGCCGCCAGCGTGGTGTGCCCGGACGGCAGGGAGTTGAGCTCAAGGGTGAGCACGCCTTTGTCAGGGCGGGGCGGCAGCAGGTCCTTGAGTACCTGCGTTGCCACGTTGGCGCCGATGCACGCCGCCACGGCGATCCCAGCTTCCGCCCAGTGCCGCCGGATCACCGTGACGAACAGAACCACGACGGCGGCCATCACCAGGGAGATCGTGGGCAGCCAGTCCAGGAACTGGGTGGCGGCCTTCCCGGCGGGTCCGTGAATGTCCACGGCTTCCACTAGAGCGGATTCATCGATGAACTGGCCTGTGGCCGTCTGGACGAAGAAGTTGTAGGTGGCAACCAGCCCGGCAACGCAGGCCACTGTGGACAGCACAAACAGGAAGGCCGAGCCCGGAGCAGGCCGGGACAGTGTCCGGGTGGGGAGTTGCCGTGAAGAAGTCATCGCGCTTAAGGGTGACACAAAAAGCTGGACGGCTGCTCAGGGGCCGGTGGCACCCGGCTTGACGGGGTCGAGCCGGGGGATGCTGGCTGCCCCCACCAGGACCGCAAGGACACCCAGTCCAAACGGCAGTGCCGTGGCCGTGGCAATGCCGCCCACCAGGAGCGGGCCGCCGGCATCGCCCAGTTCGCGGCCCAGTTCGGCCGAGCCCATGGTCCGGCCCATCCGCTCTGGCGGCGTGGTGTCCGCCAGATGCGCGAACCCCAGGGGCGTGGCGGCGCCGATCCCGGTGCCGATGCATGCCGCGGCGACGAAAATGGTCACCACGCCCGGGGCCACGGCAACCGCGGCGATGCCGGCGGCGATCAGCAGGAGCCCGGCGGTGGTGCCTTTGTTGTCGGTGACGGCGTTCCGGTCCCGCAGCCGCCCGATCCACGGCTGGGTGAGCACCGACCCCAGCGCCACCACGCTCACCGCGGCAGTGCCGGCGAACGCGTCCATGCCATGGCGGGCGGCCAGCGCGGGGAGGAAGCCGACGGCGGCACCCAAGGCTCCGGTGGACGCGGCAAGCACCAGCGTGGGCACCAGGAACCGGCGCTCGCCAATCTGCCGGGCGAGGTCCATCACCGTGTACCGCTTCCGGGGCAGCGGCGGCAGGTGCGGGACGGACACCAGCACCCAAAGCGCCGTCACCGCGGCCACGGCGGAGAGGGCTCCGAACAGCAGGGGAAAACCGCCCGCCAGGATCAGCCCAGCGCCCAGCGGCGGGCCGATGATGTAGCCCAGGCTCTTCCAGGACCCGTACCTGCCAAAGTAGGTGCCCGCCTTTCCGCCGCGGGCCATCCGGGCCACCATTGCGGACGACGCCGGCGAGAAGGCCGACGCAGCCGCCCCCTGTCCCAGCCGGGCCAGGGCAAGGACCAGGGGATCGGCCGCGCCAAGTCCGATCAGCGACAGCGCGGCGAAGGCCAGCAGCCCGCCCACGACCACGGGTTTGGCGCCGATCCGGTCACTGAGTGCGCCGAAGACGGGTTTGAGGAACACCTCGGCGACGTCGTACAGGGCCAGGAGGATGCCGAGGTTCAGCAGCGTCAAGCCGATATTGCCGCTCTGGGCGCCCAGCGCGGCCGCGATGCTGTGGGCGCCGAAAGCAGTGACGAACCCCGCTGCATACAAGGGCGCCGAGGAGGAGCGGGCAGCCTGGCCATCAGTGCTCATGATTGGGACTTTAGTACCTTCACAAACTTGTGAAAACTCCGAAGCTTAATCCATGAACACTGTCATCCAAACTGTGGGCCTGCATAAGAATTTCGGCAGGGTCCGGGCCCTGGACGGCCTGGACCTCGATGTCCGGGCAGGGGAGATCCATGGCTTCCTGGGACCAAACGGGGCGGGGAAATCCACCACCCTGCGCATCCTGCTGGGCCTGGCCAAGGCATCATCCGGTTCGGCCACCGTCCTTGGCCTGGACCCGTGGACCCGGGCCGTTGAACTGCACCGCCGCCTGGCCTACGTCCCCGGGGACGTCCGGCTGTGGCCCAACCTTTCCGGCGGCGAGACCATCGACCTGCTCTCCCGGCTGCGCGGCGGAACAGCGGACGGTGCCGGGTACCGGCGCAGCAAGGACCGGCTCTGCGAGGCCTTCGACTTTGATCCGGCCAAGAAAGGGCGCGCCTACTCCAAGGGCAACCGGCAGAAGGTGGCGCTGATCGCCGCCCTCGCCACGGACGCCGAGCTCTACCTGCTCGACGAACCCACCAGCGGCCTTGACCCGCTCATGGAGGCGGTCTTCCGCAGGGAGCTGCTCGCCGTCGTCGAGCGCGGCGCCACCGTGCTCCTCTCCAGCCACATCCTGACCGAGGTGGAGGTGTTGTGCCACCGGGTGAGCATCATCCGCGCCGGCAGGATCGTGGACGGCGGCACGCTGGACTCCCTGCGCCACCTCACCAGGACCGAGATTTCATTCGCCGCGGACGGCATGGACACGAACGCCCTGGCCCGGCTGGGTGCCGTGCATGACCTGACGTTCGACGCCGGCCGGGTCAAGTTCAGCGCGGAATCGGACCGGGTGGCGGAGGTGCTTCCCGCCCTGGGCGCCTTGGACGTGAAGGGGCTGACCATCAACCCGCCCTCGCTCGAGGAGCTGTTCCTGCGGCACTACGGAGACACCACGGCAGGCGCCCCCTCCGAAGCCGGGGCCGGCAACGGGGACCACCGGCACGGCGCGCGCCGGCACCTGCTCGGCGCGAGGGGACGTGCCTGAGATGGCAGTCCTCATGATCCTCTGGGGCCAGCGGCTGCGCCGCGACCGCTGGCAGCTGCTGAGCTGGATACTGGGAATCGGCGCCTTCGCCCTGTTCGCTGCCTCCGCCGTGAGCCAGACTTACGGCAATGCCGCCAGCCGCGCCGAGATCCTCCAGGTGGCCATCGCCACCCCTGCCATCCTGATGCTGCGCGGCCTGCCCCGCGGCGCTGAGCAGGGCGCCTTCACGTTCTTCCTCGTCTACGCCTTCCTGGCACTGCTGGCCGGACTGATGAGCACTTTCCTGGCTGTTCGCCATACCCGGGCCGACGAGGAAACCGGCGGCGCCGAGCTGGTGGCGGCCACCCCCGCGGGACGGCTGTTGCCCACCATCGTCACCGTGCTGCACGGTGCGGCCGCCAACGTCCTGGTGGCGCTCGCCGTCTGCGCCGGCCTCGCGGTCCAGGGCCTGGACCTGCAGGGGTGCCTGATCGCGGGCGCCGCAACGGGCGCCGTCGGCCTCTCATTCCTTGGCGTGGGCATCCTGGTGGCCCAGTTCATGAGCACCTCGCGCGGGGCGAACGGCGTCTCCTCTGCACTGGTTGTCCTGGCCTATGTGCTGCGCGGGATCGGTGACGCCACCGGAACCCCTCACGCTGACGGAACGTCCATGACCGAAGGAGCCGCCAGCTGGTTCTCGCCCATCGGCTGGGGCCAGCAGACGTTCGCGTTCTCCGGGAACCGGGCCTGGCCGTTGTTGCTGCCGCTGGGGCTCGGCGTCGGCTGCCTGGGGGCCGCATGGGTCATCCTGGGCACCCGGGACAGCGGCGCCAGTGTATGGGGTGCCCGCCCCGGACGCCTCGCCGCCCGGCCCGGTCTCCGAAGCCCCGCCGCCCTCGCCCTGCGGCTGCAGGCCGGGTCGATCATCGGCTGGGGACTGGGCGGCCTGGCCCTGGGGCTGCTGGCGGGGTCGTTGGGAAAGGCGATTGCCGCCGTCGACACTCCGGACACCAATATCACCGCCGTCCTGAGGTCGATGCTCCAGTCACAGGGAACCTCCCTGACCCAGCTCATGGTCTCCGTCCTGTTCTCCATGGCCGGGATCCTGGCCGCAGCCTGCGCCCTTCAGGCCGTCATCAGGCTCAGGCAGGAAGAGGCCGCAGGAACCGCGGAACTGCTGCTCGCCGCACCCGTGGGGCGGATGCGCTGGCTGGCCGGCTACCTGGTGCTCGGCGCCGCAGCCGTGGTCCTGGTGATCGGCTTGACCGGTGTGGGCACCTGGCTCACGCTGGCCGGCTCCGGCGACCAAGCCATGCCGGCCGATGCGCTCTGGCAAACCGCGCTCGCGCAACTGCCGGCGGCGCTGATCTACCTCGCCGTACCCGCCCTGGTATTCGTCCTGTGGCCCATGGCGACCATCGGCGTCGGCTGGGCCCTGCTGGGGCTCGGGGTGTTCCTCGGGATCTTCGGCGGCATGCTCGGCCTGGATCAGGGCCTCCGCGACCTCTCCCCGTTTACCCACACCCCTGTCCCGCACGGTGACGCGACGGACTGGAGCGGGGCCTGGTGGATGCTGGCCATTGCCGTTGCTGCGGGCGCGCTGGCCGTTGCGGCGATGCGGCGGCGGGAGGTGGGGGCGGCATGAGCACCGACACAGGGGTAGCCGCCGCGCGGGACGCCGGAGTGGCCGCAGCCGCTGCCGAACGGACCGCGGCCGCGTTCGCCGCCGCCGGGTTCCCCAAGATGCCCGCCAGGACACTGCTGGCACTGGTGTCATCCGAGCAGGGGAGCCTCACGGCCGCGGAGCTCGCCGAGCGGCTGGGGGCCAGCGCCGCCGCCGTGTCAGGGGCGGTGCGCTACCTGCAGACCGTCGGGTTCGTGCACCGGGTATCGCAGCCCGGCAGCCGCCGCGACCTCTACGCACTGCACGACGACGAATGGTATGTGGTGTCCATGCGGAACAGCCCGATTTACGGGAAGCTCGCGGACCTGACGGACGCTACCGCAGAGGCCCTGCCGGAAGGCTCGGCGGCACGGGCGCGGGTGGCCGAGATGGCTCTCTTCTACCGCTTCCTCCAATCGAGGATGCCGGCCTTGCTGGACGACTGGAAGCATGAGCGGGAGGCGCAGCCATGACCATCATCGACAACGCGGTGTACGTGAATGGAGTCCGGACCGAGGACCCGGAGGACCTGGATGAGACCTACTTCCTGTTACGGCAACGCGAGGGCATGGCGTGGATCGGCCTCTACCGGCCTGACGCCGCCGAACTGCACTCCGTCGGCGAGGAATTCGACCTCAACGCCCTGGCCGTGGAGGATGCGCTCGCCGGCCATCAGCGGGCAAAGCTGGAGCACTATGGCGAGTGCCTGTTCCTGGTGCTTCGGCCCGCCAGGTACCGGGACGACGTCGAGAAAGTCGATTTCGGCGAGATTCACGTCTTTGCCGGCGAGGAGTACGTGGTCACCGTCCGGCATGCCGAGTCCCCGGACCTGGCCAGGGTCAGGCGGCGGATGGAGGCCATGCCGGAGTTCCTTGCCCTCGGACCGGACGCCGTGCTGTACGGCATCCTGGACCAGGTGGTGGACGAATACGAGCCCGTGGCCGCCGGGCTGGAGAACGACATCGATGAGATCGAGGACGACCTCTTCGGCGCGGACCCGGATGTGTCCCGCCGCATCTACGAGCTGTCCCGCCAGGTCATCATGTTCCAGCGGGCCACCAGTCCGCTGGCCGGAATCCTGCAGGCACTCATGGCCGGAACCCCGGACCGCGAACAGGCCTACGAGCTCCGGGACCACTACCGGGACGTCCTGGACCATGTGCTCCGGCTCAACGAGCGCGTAGCCGCCTTCCGGGCCCTGCTGCAAAACGCGCTCGCGGTCAACGCCGCGCTGGTGGCACAACGCCAGAACGACGAAATGAAGAACCTGACAGTTTCCAGCTACGCGCAAAATGAGGAGGTCAAGCGGATCTCCTCCTGGGCTGCCATCCTGTTCGCCCCCACGCTCGTGGCATCCATATACGGCATGAACTTCCGCATCATGCCCGAGCTTGAGTGGGACTACGGCTACCCCTATGCGATCGGACTGATGCTGGTACTGGGGCTCATCCTGTACCTTGCGTTCAAGCACAACAAGTGGATCTAGGTTCTCCACACAGCCTGTGCGGGCAGATCCTTGAGGCTGGCGCCCCCGGTACAGTGAACGCATGCCTGCCCGTGATGCGCTGATCCCCCCGCTGGACGAACTGCTGGCCGCAGCGCACGTGGTCAGCCTGCCCATGCGGGTGAAGTTCCGCGGCATCATGGGACGCGAATCCCTGCTCCTCCGCGGACCTGCCGGCTGGGGCGAATTCTGCCCGTTCCCGGAGTACGGCGACGCGGAGGCTTCCCGCTGGCTGGCCGCCGCCATCGAAGCGGGCTGGCAGGGCTTTCCGGCGCCGCTGCGCACTTCCGTGCCGGTCAACGCCACCGTTCCTGCAGTTCCCGCGGACCGGGTGCCGGAGGTGCTGGCCCGGTTTGGCCGGGTGGACGCCGTCAAGGTCAAGGTTGCCGAGCGCGGACAGTCCCTGGACGACGACGCCGCCCGGCTTGAGGCCGTGCGTGCAGCCCTGCCCGACGCCGCCATCCGGGTGGATGCCAACGGCGGCTGGGACGTGCCCGGCGCCGTGGCGGCCCTGACCCGGCTGGCGGCGGTGGGGCTCGAGTACGCCGAGCAGCCGGTACCCACCATCGAGGGGTTGGCCGAGGTCCGTACCCGGCTGCGGGACGCCGGAACGCCGGTTCTCATCGCCGCTGATGAAAGCGTGCGCAAGGAAACGGACCCGCTGCGCGTCGCACGGGCCGGTGCGGCGGACCTGATTGTCGTCAAAGTGGCCCCGCTGGGGGGAGTGGGGCGCGCCCTGGACATCGTGGCGCAGGCAGGACTTCCCGCCGTCGTCAGTTCTGCGCTGGACACCTCGGTGGGAATCCGCGCAGGCCTGGCCCTAGCCGGCGCGCTGCCGCATCTGCCGTACGCGTGCGGCCTGGGAACGGTGTCCCTGTTTGAATCGGACATCACCCTGGACCCCCTGGTGGCCGACGACGGCGCGATCGGCCTCCGCGACGCCGTTCCCGACGCCGGGCTGCTGGAGCGGTTTGCGGCTCCGGCGGAACGCCGGGACTGGTGGCTGGCCCGGCTCCGCCGCGTCCACGCGCTCCTCACCCCATCG
Source organism: Pseudarthrobacter sp. fls2-241-R2A-127 (assembly GCF_030209355.1). Classification (GTDB taxonomy): domain Bacteria; phylum Actinomycetota; class Actinomycetes; order Actinomycetales; family Micrococcaceae; genus Arthrobacter. The sequence goes on along the minus strand of NZ_JARVSF010000043.1, from coordinate 57,400 downwards.
ACTGCTGAGTAAATGTCGTTCTGGGGTGCCATAACGACATCTACTCAGCAGTCGATCACATTCACCCCCTCAAGGCGCTGAAACTTCGGCGGCTGCCCCTTTGAATTTGGTATTTCACAGGTTTCTTTCAGCCTTTTCATGGGTTAACCTCAGGTTCATCTGAAGGGCGTCAATATTTCAGAACGGGCTGGAAGGGTGAACGGGCACCCCAGAGACATTCCTTCGGAAGGTTCCCCATGTCTGAAACTGCCCGCAAATTCACCCTGTTGCCCATGCTCGGCCATACGAAGGGCAAGCGCAGCCCGGTCACATGTGCACTCAAATGCGACAACGCGTGCGCCGGCGAGGTTTGCAACACCAGCTCCAACAGCTACTTCCGCGACATCGCTTCCGCCACCCTGTCCCGCCGCGCCGCCCTGGGCCTTGGCGCCGCCGGTGCGCTCGCCGTCGCCCTCGGTTCAGCCGTAAGCTCCGCCGAACCTGCCTCCGCCGCCGGCCTGTCCAAGGCCGCCAAGGAAGGCTTCGGCAACTCCAAGCTTCAGTTCACGGCCATCAAGCCGGTCGACAAGGCCGTCGACGCCTTCACCGTCCCGGACGGATTCACCTGGCAGCCCATCATCCGCTGGGGCGACCCGCTGTTCAACGATTCCCCGGAGTTCGACCTGAACAACCAGACCGCGGCAGCGCAGGCCCGGCAGTTCGGCTACAACAACGACTACACCGACATCGTGGAAATCCCCGGCAGCAAGGGCCGCCGCGCGGTGCTGTTCACCAACCACGAATACACCAACGAAAACATCATGGTTCCCGCCGGCTACGACGCCAAGGAAACCCGCGCCATTGGCCGCGCCGCCCATGGCCTGGCCGTGGTGGAACTTGAGCGCAAGAACACCACCAAGCCGTGGAGCTACGTGAAGGGCGCGCCGCTGAACCGCCGCTACCTCTCCGACACCACCTACGAGCTCACCGGCCCCGTTGCGGGCTCGGCCCTGGTCAAGACAGTGGCCGATCCCTCCGGCCGCGCCATCAAGGGCACGTTCGGCAACTGCTCCGGCGGCACCACCCCCTGGGGCACCATCCTCTCCGGCGAGGAGAACTTCAACGGCTACTTCGTCTCCGGCGGCACCTCTACGTCGGACAAGCGCTACGGCCTCACCGCCAAGCCCACCGCCCGCCAGTGGGAACTCGACGATCCCCGCTTCGACACCCGCAACCCCGGCTACGAGAACGAGGCCAACCGGTTCGGCTGGATCGTGGAAGTGGACCCGTTCGATCCCACCTCCACCCCCAAGAAGCGCTCCGCCATGGGCCGCTTCAAGCACGAGGGCGCCAACGTGATCGTGGCCGAATCCGGACACGTAGTGGCCTACATGGGCGACGACGAGAAGTTCGACTACCTCTACAAATTCGTCTCCACGGGCAAGTACGTCGAGGGTGACCGCCGCAACAACATGAACCTGCTCTCCGAGGGCGACCTCTACGTCGCCAAGTTCACCGGCAACTCGCCCGCCACGGAGATCACCGGAACCGGCGCGCTTCCCTCCGACGGCGCCTTCGACGGCAGCGGCGAATGGCTGCCGCTGGTGGTGGGCGGCAAGTCGACCGTCCCGGGCATGTCCGTCGAAGAAGTCCTGGTGTACACCCGCCTGGCCGCTGACAAGGTGGGCCCCACCAAGATGGACCGTTGCGAGGACGTCCAGCCCAGCCTGCACACCGGCAAGGTCTACGTGGTCTGCACCAACAACTCGGACCGCGGCACCGGCACCAAGGAAGGCGCCACCGAGGTCAACCCGCGCACGCAGAACCGCGACGGCCACATTGTGGAAATTACCGAAACCGGTGACCAGACCTCCACCAGGTTCAACTGGACCCTCCTCATGGTCTGCGGCGATCCGGCGCAAGGCGACGTCACCTACTTCTCCGGCTACCCGGCGGACAAGGTCTCGCCCATCTCCTGCCCGGACAACGTGGCCTTCGACTCCGTGGGCAACCTCTGGATCTCCACCGACGGCGCACCCTCCGGCATCGGCTACAACGACGGACTCTTCAAGGTCACCCTCGACGGCGCCGAGCGCGGCAAGGTGGAGCAGTTCCTTTCCGTCCCCCGCGACGCCGAAACCTGCGGCCCCGTCATCCACGACGACGAGCGGACCGTGTTCGTCTCCGTGCAGCACCCGGGCGAGGAAGGCACCTTCGAGGCGCCGCATTCCTTCTTCCCGGACTACGTCCCGGCAGGTACGACGCCGGCTCCCGGCCAGGCGCGCGCGCCCCGTCCGGCAGTGGTGCAGGTGTTCCGCGGCTAACCCGCTGCGACGCCCCATCACCTTTCGGGGGTTTTTCCGCGACGCCCCATCACCTCTAGTGGGTTTTTCCGTGACGCCCCATCACCTTTCGTGGGTTTTCCCGTGACGCCTCATCACGTTTCGTGGGTTTTCCCGTGACGCCTCATCACGTTTCGTGGGTTCTTCCGTGACGCCCCATCACCTCCTGCCCATCCAGACAGGGGGTGGTGGGGCGTTTGGGGTTTGGCGGCAGGGGGTGATGGGGCGTTTGGGGTTTGGGGGCAGGGGGTGATGGGGCGTCGGGGGTTTGGGGGCAGGGGGTGATGGGGCGTCGGGGGTTTGGTGGCAGGAGGTGATGGGGCGTTGGAGGGTGGCAGACTGGTTGGGTGACTTTGCCGAACGATTCTGCCCCGGACGCCACCCCAAAAGATGACGCCGCACCAGCCGACGCCGGACCATCCGACAGCGTGCCAGCCGACGCCACGCCTGGGTTGAGCGCGCTTGCTGCGGCACGGAGCGCCGTTAACGCCCTGCTCGACGGCGGCGTGCGGCACGTGGTGGTATCGCCCGGGTCCCGGTCGGCCCCGATGGCGTATGCCCTGGCAGAGGCCTCAGCGGCCGGCCGGGTGGACCTCCTGGTCCGCATCGACGAGCGGTCCGCAGCCTTCACGGCGCTGGGCCTTGCCCTGTCCACCGGCTCGCCCGCGGCCGTCCTCACCACGTCCGGGACCGCCGTCGGGAACCTGATGCCGGCGGTGATGGAGGCCAACCATGCCGCCGTCCCGCTGATCGTCCTCTCCGCGGACCGGCCGGAAGAACTGCGCGGGACCGGCGCCAACCAAACCACGGTCCAGCCCGACCTCTTCGGCGAGCAGGTCCGGTTTGCCGCGGATGTTCCCGCAGGGACAAGCCCGCAGCGCGCCGTGGAAACCGGGCTCTCCGCAGCTACCGGGGCATTTCCGGACCTGCCGCCGGGGCCGGTCCAGCTCAACCTTGCGTTCCGGGACCCGCTGGTTCCGTCCCCACGTGACGGACTGCCGGAGGAGGTGGAACGGCAGCGTTATCGGGTGGGCTTCGAGCCGCTGGTCATGAACCTGCCGCCGGCCCCGGAGGACCTGCCGGAGCGGCGGACGGTGGTGCTCGCCGGGCACGACGCAGGGCCTGTCGCCGAAGCATTCGCCCGGGCCCACAACGTCCCCCTCCTGGCCGAGCCCTCCTCCAACGCCCGGTTCGGCCCCAACGCGGTGGGCCCATACCGGCTGCTGCTGGAGCACTTCGGGTCCGGTTCCATCCAGCCCATCGAACGGGTGGTGCTGTTCGGCCGGCCTACGCTGTCCCGCCCCGTGGCCTCACTCCTTGCCCGCGCGGACATTGAATCAGCCCTGTACCAGCCGGTTCCGGTGGCTTGGTACGAACCCGGGCGCCGAACGGAGCTGCCCCTGGAGAACCTCGCGGACCTGGCCGAATTTGCCGGCCGCGGGACCTCCGCCTGGCTGGACACCTGGCTCCTTGCCGGCTCGGCCGCCCAGCACGCGCTGGACCAGGTGGTGTCCGACGAGGCCGCCGCCACGGGCCCGTCCGTCGGATCCCTGGTGTGGCGGAATGCCCAAGGCCAACTGCTGCTTGGATCCTCCAACGTCATCCGGGACGTGGACCTCGCCGGTCTGCCCGCGCCCGATCCTGCGGCAACGGTGTATGCCAACCGGGGCCTGGCCGGGATCGACGGCACCATTTCCACGGCCACCGGCATTGCCCTGGGCGGCCGGCAGGAAACCACGGTCCTGCTGGGCGACGTGACCTTCCTGCACGACGCCGGCGGCCTTTTCCTCGGCGCCGGCGAAGAACAGCCGGACCTGCGGATCGTAGTCCTCAACGATTCCGGCGGCGCCATCTTCAGCCTGCTGGAGCACGGGGGAGTGGAGGAAGGCGGCCGCTACGGAGACGCCGTCGAACGTCTCTTCAGCACCCCGCACTCGGTGGACATCGCGGCACTCGCCGCAGCGTACGGCGTCGGACATTCGCTGGTCAGTACGACGGCGGGACTCGCCGAGGCGCTCGACCGGCCGGTGCGGGGGCGCAGCATCGTGGAGGTCCGCTCGGACCGGCGTCAGCTCCGGCAGCTCCACGCCCGCATCAAGGACGCCGTGTCCGCCGCCGTGGAGGTCGTGCTCTCCGGGCAGTAGCTGCCAACGCGCAAAATGCCCCACGACGCGGAAATGCCCTGTCGCTGCCGGAGTACCGGCAGCGACAGGGCATTTGCGTGTCGAAGGGCGGAACCGTGTCAGAGCACGCGGCTCAGGAACTCCTTGGTCCGCGCATGCTGCGGGTTGGCGATGATCTCGCGGGGGTCGCCCGATTCCACCACCACACCGCCGTCCATAAAGGTCAGGGTGTCACCCACCTCGCGGGCAAAACCGATCTCGTGGGTCACCACGATCATGGTCATGCCCGACTTTGCCAGGTCCTTCATCACGTTCAGGACATCGCCCACCAGCTCCGGGTCCAGGGCTGACGTCGGCTCATCGAACAGCATGAGTTCCGGGTCCATGGCCAGGGCACGGGCGATGGCAACGCGCTGCTGCTGGCCACCGGAGAGCTGCGACGGGTAGTGGCCTGAGCGGTCCGCCAGCCCCACCCGGTCCAGCAGCTCCAGCGCACGCTCCTGGGCGGCAGCCTTGGACTGGCCCTTGACGTGCACCGGCGCTTCCATCACGTTTTGCAGCGCTGTCTTGTGCGGGAACAGGTTGAACCGCTGGAACACCATGCCGATTTCGCGGCGCTGGGCGGCGATTTCCTTGGTCTTGAGGTCGTGGAGCTTGCCGTTGACCTCGCGGTAGCCAATCAGCTGGCCGCCCACGGAGATCCGCCCGGCGCTGATCGATTCCAACAGGTTCACGCAGCGCAGCATGGTGGACTTGCCGGAACCCGAAGGGCCGATCACCACCGACACTTCGCCTTGCCGCACAGTCATATCGATGCCCCGGAGGACATGGTGGGGCCCGTAGAACTTGTGCAGGCCTTCGATTTTGACCAGCGGCTTTTCTGCTGTGACCGTCATCGTGCACTCTCCTCGGGGAAGTCCGTCTCTATCGACCGTCCGCCGTCCTGGCTCAAGGCCACGCGGGCGGACTTGGCCACTGGCTTGCCCGCCGGGGCGAGGTTGTCCACGCCCTTGCCGTAGTACGCCTCAATGTAGTGCTGTCCCACCATGAGGATGCTGGTGATTACCAGATACCAAATGGCGGCAACGATCAACAGCGGAACCGGCAGGTAGGTCCGGTTGGCCAGGGCATTGGTGGCAAAGGTGAGGTCCAGGGTGAACGGCACGGCAAGGACCAGCGAGGTGGTCTTCAACATGCCGATGGTTTCGTTGCCCGTGGGCGGCACGATGACGCGCATGGCCTGCGGCAGGATGATCCGCCACATGATCTTGGTCTTGCCCATGCCCAACGCCTCGGCAGCCTCCATCTGGCCGCGGTCTACGGACTTGAGGCCTGCGCGGAAAATCTCCGCAAGGTAGGCCGATTCGTTCAGGCCGAGGCCCAGGATGGCGGCCACGGTGGCAGTGATGACCGCGGAGGTGTCCAGGCTGAACAGTTCAGGTCCGAATGGCACGCCTGCGCTGATCTTGGGGTACAGAACCGAAATCAGGCCCCACAGCACCAACTGCGTGTAGACCGGAGTTCCGCGGAAGAACCACACCCACACCCAACTGGACCAGCGGAACACAGGGTTGTCGGACTGGCGCATGAAGGCCAAAAGAATGGCCAGGACGATGGCCAAAACCATCGAGGTGACCGTGAGCAGGAGCGTCCAGCCCACACCCTGGACCACCTTGACGTCCAGGATGTAGGTGCCCACCACGTCCCAGCGGAAATTGGGGTTGGTGAACAGGCTCTGCAGAAACAGAACCACTAGCGCCAAGATGATGAAGGCGCTGATCCACCGGCCGGGGTGGCGCACCGGCACTGACTTGTTCAGTACCGGTGCGTCCCCATGTTGATGGTGTTCCATGTGCACACCTGACTTCTCGTCGGTAACGCGAAAACTCAAGACTTAACCGCCGGGTTGACCTCGGACTTGGTAATGGCGCCCTCGGAGTTGCCCCAGCCTTCCAGGATCTTCTTGTAGGAGCCGTCAGCCATCAGCTTGGTGACAGCCTTCTGGATGACGTCGGCCCAAGCGGTGTCGGCCTTGGCCACGGCGATGCCCTGCGGGGCAGAGTCGTAGACGTCGCCCAGCTTCTCGAGCTGGCCGTTGGTCTGGGTCAGGGCGTAGCCGATGATGGGGGAGTCGGCGGCCATGGCGTCGATGCTGCCGTTGACCAGGCGGGTGGTGACGTCCGTCTGGTTCTTCAGGGTGACGATGTCAATGGGCTTCTTGCCGTCGGCGGCGCACTTCTTGTTGCGGTCGGCAAGATCCGGGTCTTCCTGCACGGTGCCGGTCTGCACGCCGATGGACTTGCCGCAGACGTCGTCCAGGGAGAACTTCTTGGGGTTGCCCTTCTGCACGGCCCAGGCGGTGCCGGCGTTGAAGTAGCTGACCATGTTCACGGCACCCAGGCGTTCGGGGTTGATGGTGAACGAGGAGATGCCCAAATCGTACTTCGGGCCGAGGGCCGGGAGGATGCCGGTGAACTCTGCGGTCTGGACCTGGACCTTGAGGCCCAGGGTGGCGCCAATGGCCTTGGCGATGTCCACGTCGTAGCCCACGGGAGTCTGGCCGTCCGGACCGAGGAACTCGGCGGGGGCGTAGCTGGTGTCGGAACCAACGGTGATGGTGCCCTTGGACTTGATGGCGTCCGGGACCATGGCGGCCAGGGCGTCGTCCTTCTTGACGGTGGTGGGATCGAAGCTGGCGCTGGCGCTGCCTGACGAGGAAGCCGCGCTGGAGGGACCCGTTTCCGAGGCGTTGGTGCATGCTGAGAGGGCCAGGGCGCTGATGGCGATCATAGTGGCGGCGGTCAGCTTGGAAGTGCCCAGGAGGGTACGGGGAGTCTGCATTTCTTACCTTTTGTTGCAGGGGCTATGAGGTACTAACGCGGCTTATAGTGTAACGCTCAACAGGAGAGGTACGTCACACGCAACTAAGTTTCACTATTGGATAACTGTAGCGGGGGTAAAATCAAGCCTTCCAGGGCAGGACCTGTCTGTCATTCCAGACTCATGGCCGCCGTGTGCTAGCTGTTGATGCCCAGGGACTCCAGCATCGGCCGGAATTTGGCCCACGTTTCGGCCAATTCGGCCTCCGGGAGCGAGCCGTCAACTATTCCGCACCCGGCATAGAGCCGGACCGTGTCCTCGGACTCGATGACGGCGCCGCGCAACGCGATGCCCCATTCACCGTTGCCCGCTGCGTCCAGCCAGCCCACCGGCCCGGCATACGGTCCACGGTCCAGGTGCTCCAGCTTGCGGATCAGCTCGCCCGCGACCAGGGTGGGCGTCCCGCACACGGCAGCAGTTGGGTGCAGCGCGTTGATAAGGGCCAGGCACGTGGGCACGTGCCCCTCCACTTCCGTGAGTTCGGCCTTGACGTCGGAGGCCAGGTGCCAGACGTTGGGCAGCTCAAGGATGAACGGCTCATCATGGGCATTCATCGCCTCGGAGAACGGTGCCAGTTGCTTGGTCAGCGACTGGATGGCGATCTCATGTTCATGCCGCTGCTTCTCCGAACCCGCCAGCACCCGGGTGGCGTAATCCATCGGCGCGCCATCTTCACCGTGCGCGTCCCTCCGGTCAAGGGTGCCGGCCAGTACGCGGGCCTGGGCGGTGCGTCCTTCAACCTGGATCAGCATCTCCGGCGTGGCGCCCACCAGGCCGTCCACTCCGTAGGTCCAGCATTCGCGGTACCTGGCGGCGAGCTCCCGAAGGACATCTGCGGCATGTACACCGGAAGGAATGGTTGCCACCACGTCCCGCGCCAGCACCAGTTTCTCCAGCGCTCCGGTGCGGATCTCGGCGACGCCCGCGGCCACGGCCTCCATCCAGGCTTCCTCGCTGAGCGACCCCGTGTGCAGCGTTGCGCCCGCGGCCAGTGGCAGGGGACGCACGACGGCGCCGCCGGCCTGGCCGGGCGCGTCATCCAAAGTGCCGTCCCCGGCGGAGTCCGCTGCCGTCGTCGTACCTTCACCTGCAGCGGCGCTGATGCTGAGCCAGCGGTCCAGTGCGGCGGCCGCCGTCTCTTCGGTGAGCGGGCTGTCGTCGAACGTCAACTGGGTGAGCCATGCCTGGTTGTCCCGCACGCCCACCACAATCTCCGGCACGATCAGGCGCGACTCGTGCCGGGAGGTTTTGGAGAAAGCGAAGGAACCGAAAGCTACCGGGCCGGTGCCGGGCAGCTCCACCGCATCCGCGACGTCGGCCTCCAGGACCAGGTGCCGCCACCAGATGTCCGCCTCCAGGAACCGTTCCGGCCCGGTGGCAGTGAACCGCGCGATCTCCCCGAAACCCGCCAGCCCCGCCTCGCGGCGGGTCCAGCAGAGGACGTCGTCCCTGACCAGAAACGAAGGCAGCCCCCCGGGGAATGTTTTGCCATCCAGGGGGACTGTCAGGGTGCGGAACGTGCTCGTCATGATGAGACAACACTACTCCCGCGTAGGCCAGGCCTCCTCCGGCATCGGGGAGCGCCAAAAGGAGATGGAGCCGCTGGTCCGGACCGCCGCCAACATTTGAGACAATGTCATGGTGAACCGAGCATCCTTGGATAAGCGTCCGGACGAAGTAGCCACGATGTTTGACGACGTCGCACCGAAATACGACGTCGTCAACGATGTCCTGTCCATGGGACAGACCCGCCGTTGGCGGAAGATCGTGGTGGACGCGATGGAAGTCTCCAAGGGCCACCGCGTCCTTGACCTTGCGGCCGGAACGGGCACCTCCAGCGAACCATATGCCGACGCCGGCATAGACGTGGTGGCCTGCGACTTCTCCCTGGGAATGCTGAAGGTCGGCAAGCGCCGCCGCCCGGACATCGACTTCATCGCCGGCGACGCCACCAATCTTCCCTTCGCGGACAGCACCTTTGACGCCACCACCATCTCGTTCGGCCTGCGCAACGTGAATGAGCCCAAGAAGGCACTGGCCGAGATGCTGCGCGTCACCAAGCCCGGCGGCCGCCTGGTCATCGCAGAGTTCTCCCAGCCTGTGGTCCCGCTGTGGCGCACCATGTACACCGAATACCTGATGCGCGCCCTGCCGGCCATCGCCGTCAAGGTTGCCTCCAACCCGGACGCCTACGTGTACCTGGCCGAGTCCATCCGCGCCTGGCCGGACCAGGACCACCTGGCAGCCTGGCTGGAGGAAAGCGGCTGGGAAAAGGTCACCTACCGCAACCTGACAGGCGGCATCGTGGCGGTGCACCGGGCCTTCAAGCCCGCAGCCGCGTCCGAGGGGGCCGCAGCCGCCATCGCCGCGCACAAGGGCCCGGTGGCCAAGCTGCGCCGCAACATCGTCCGCTGACCTGTGAAGGTACTGATTGTCGGCGCGGGGCCGGCCGGATCCACTGCCGCTTATTACCTTGCCAAGGCGGGACTTGAGGTCACGGTCCTGGAAAAGACCAGCTTCCCCCGCGAGAAGGTCTGCGGGGACGGTCTTACGCCCCGCGCCGTCCGGGAGATCCAGAAGCTGGGCCTCCCGCACCCGGAGGACGACGGCTGGCGGCGGAACAAGGGCCTGCGCCTCATCGCCGGCGGCCGCACCATCGAGCTGCCCTGGCCCGAGGTGTCCGACTTTCCGCAGTACGGACTGATCCGGACGCGCCTCGGCTTTGACGAAGAACTGGCGCGGCACGCCGAGGCTGCCGGTGCCACCATCCTCGAGCGGCACAGCGTCACCGAAGCCCTCCGGAACGACGCCGGCCGCGTCACCGGGGTCCGCGCAGCGCTCCTGGACGGGAACGGACGCAAGACGGGGGAGACGCGTGACTTCAGTGCCGACGTCGTCCTCGCTGCCGATGGCAACTCCACCCGCACGGCCGTGTCCCTCGGGATCCAAAAGCGCGACGACCGCCCGCTCGGCGTCGCCGTCCGCACCTACTTCACATCCCCCCGCACCGACGACGACTGGATGGAAGGCTGGCTGGAGCTTCCCGGCCGCGACGGCAAGCTCCTGCCAGGCTACGGCTGGGTGTTCGGCGTCGGTGACGGCACCTCCAACGTGGGCCTGGGCATCCTGAACTCGTCCAAGGAATTCGGCAAGCTGGACTATAAGCAGGTCCTCCACGAATGGACCGCCGGCATGCCCGCCGAGTGGGGCTTCACGCCCGAAAACCAGGTGGGCGAAATCCGGGGGGCCGCCCTGCCCATGGGCTTCAACCGCACCCCGCACTACTCGCCTGGCCTGTTGCTGCTGGGCGACGCCGGCGGCATGGTGTCCCCGTTCAACGGCGAGGGCATCTCCTACGCCATGGAATCGGCACGGTTTGCGGCCGAGTTCATCATTGACGCCTCCTCCCGTTCGGCTGCCCTGGGCGGAACGTACGACGCCGATGCGCACCTGTCGCGGTACGCGGACTACGTGCGCGGCCAGTGGGGCTCGCACTTCACCCTTGGCCGGGCCTTCGCCGCGTTGATCGGCAAGCCCGCCGTCATGAAGCTCGCGCTGCGGACCGGCATGCCCATCCCGGTCCTGATGCGGTTCGTGGTCCGGCTCCTGGCCAACCTCACGGACCCTGCAGCCAAGGGCTTCGAGGACCGGGTGATCCGCGTCCTGGAATCGCTGGTTCCGGCCACATCCAATGCCCCGTCAGCTCCGAACCAGCGGTATCCGCAACAAAAAGTTAGGGTTAACCCGTGACCAAATCCGCAGACCACAGCTGGACGCACGCCGGGCACGGCCTGCCGGACTCCGAACCCAGCCTCAACACCACCGCCATTGCCACGGGACTCCAGCTTCCTGCCGGTTTTGCAGCCATCGCGGGCGACGACGAACTGGGCCCGGCCATCACCAACAACCTGGCCAAGGTGGAGAAGAAGCTTCGCGAGGCCATCGCCAACTCGGACCCGCTGGCCGATGCCACATCCCGCCACTTGGTGGAAGCCGGCGGCAAGCGAATCCGGCCGCTGCTGACCCTGCTCTGCGCACACCTCGGCGACGCATCGCTGCCCGCCGTGGTGCAGGCCGCCGTCGTGGTTGAACTGACGCACCTGGCCACCCTGTACCACGACGACGTCATGGACTCCGCCCCGTTCCGCCGCGGCGCCCCCACGGCCCACGAGGTGTGGGGCAACTCGGTGGCGGTCCTCACCGGCGACCTGATCTTCGCGCGGGCATCCATCCTCGTCTCTGAACTGGGCGGCCGTGCGCTGGGAATCCAGGCCCGCACGTTTGAGCGGCTGTGCCTTGGCCAGCTGCACGAGACCGTGGGGCCGCGTCCGGATGAGGACCCGGTGGAGCACTACCTTTCCGTGATTGCGGACAAGACCGGTTCGCTGGTGGCGGCCTCGGGCCAGTTCGGTGCGATTTTCTCCGGGGCCGATGAGGCTTTCGAGGACATCCTGGTGGAATACGGCGAGAAGGTGGGCGTTGCCTTCCAGCTGGCCGACGACGTCATTGACGTTACCGGCGTCAAGGTCAAGTCCGGCAAATCGCCCGGAACGGACCTGCGCGAAGGGGTACCCACCCTGCCCGTGCTGCTCTTGCGCAAGGCTGCCGCCGATGGCGACCAGTCCGCCGTCGAGCTCCTGACGCTGATTGACGGCGACCTGAGCTCGGATGAGGCCTTGGCCGCAGCTGTTGCCGGGCTGCGCGAGCACCCTGTCACGGCCGAGTCCTGGGTAGTGGCACGCCGCTGGGCCGATGAAGCCATCGCCGCACTGGCGCCCCTGCCCGACGGTGTGGTCAAGGAATCCTTGTCCAACTTTGCGCTGGCCGTGGTGGACCGCGCCAGCTGATCCATCGTGGAAGCCCGGTGCCTCTGGTCCAGCCAGCAGGTGCCGGGCCTTTCCTTTGCCTGCTGGGCTTAACGGGATAGCCCCGGTCCTCAACAACCGAAGCTGTTGTGAAACCGGGGCTATCTCTCCGTTCGCATCAGACCCGCCGGAGGCGTTTAGCGGATCCGTGAATAGCTTATGACAGCTTTGTCACAATGCGCAAGTCTTCTGTAACTGCCGGTGTCAAAAAGTTTTAGTTGGCTCCGCTGACCATTGGACCGCACTGGCACGATTGCGTGATTATTGGCCGGACGGGCGGCTCTGCGCCCCGGATTTGTGCGGTACCGGGTTCCGGCGCGGCACAGAAAGCGCGCAATTAGGTCACCTGGTTTGGGTCTTATCCACATGGAAGGGATCCTTGGCATCGCGCCGGGCTGCGCGTGGACACGATGAGGGATGGACATCTGTGACTACCTGGCCAGAGACGGGGGCGCAGCCCGCTCCCTTGACCTGCGGAAGGCCGGCTTCACGCGTACCCGGGTAGGTCAGGCATTGGAGCTGGGCCTTGTGGCCAGACTCAGGCGCGGCGTATATGCGCTGCCTGGCGATGAACGGATCGCGGGGGCTCTGGCAGCCGGCGGGCGGCTCACGTGTCTGTCTGCAGCGCCCATTTACCAGCTGTGGGTTCTCAATAACCCATCCGCGCTGCACTTGACCCGCAGCCACCCCACCCGCACGTCCGGTGTGGTGGACCACGGCCGGCCCAAGCATCCGCGGCATGCCTGGCTGCCCGTGGTGGGGCTCGCTGACGTGCTTCTTCATGCGTTGCACTGCCTCCCGGAGTTGGACGCGCTGGTGATGGTGCAGTCGGCTGTGGGTGGCGGAGGCATCTCGCTGGATTTCCTCTATGCGCGCTGCCAGGGACGCCGGAACGGGCGCGCCAGGTCGGTTCTGGACCTGGTGATTCCCCGCGCAGACTCGTTGCTGGAGATTCTCGCAAATGCCCATTTCGCACGCGCCGGGCTGCGGGTTCGGCGTCACGTGTACATCGCCGGGGTTGGAGAAGTGGATTTCCTGGTTGAGGAGTGCCTGGTAGTGGAGACAGATGGCTCAACCCACTTCGAGCCGAAATCCATCAAGCGGGACCAACGACGCAATAACCAGAGCATTGTTGGGGGATACCTGGTGCTGCGCTACTACTACGAGGACGTCATCCACCGTCCCGAGGCCATGGTGGCAGAGGTCCAGGCGGTGCTGCGGGTGTGGCGCAGTCCGACGAATACGCGGCACGGCGGCCGGTTTGCGTGATTTATGGGGCGTTAAACGGTGAGTGCCCCTGCAAACGCAGGGGCACACTCCAAGGTGAGGTCCATAAATGACGCAAATACGTCACCGGAAGCAAGGAAGCAGAGACCTACTCTTCTTCTTCGTCGTCCTCGAAAGCCCACTCGAACATGTCGAAGACGAACTCGGAGAACGTGCCTTCCTCGGACTTCCACTGGCCGCGGGCGTTGTTGCGGCGGTACACAATGGGGTCCGGGACGCCGAGGTCGCCCACGCGGAAGCCCCAGGTGAACTGTTCCTCTTCGTCTTCGAGGAACATCAGGAAGCCCTCGTCATCGACCTCGAGCTCTTCGGGATCCCAGAAGTAGTGGTAGGCCTCCATCAGGTCCTCGCAGCCGCCCAGGGCGAGGTAGAACTCGCGCAGGACCAAGGGGATCTCGAACTGGTGCTCTGCGAGGGCGCCGTCCAGCTCCTCGGGCGTCAGGCCATCTGCTTCCTGCCATTCATCCTCGAGATACTTCGGAACAAGCGCGCGGAACTTCTCGAGGAACATGTCAGTCATGCTCATATCCTAGCCAATCCCGGACCCCTCAAAATGACACGGAACAGCCACTACGGCCCTGTATTGCCAGCCCGCCGGTGCCATCCGCGCACGGCGAGTGGCGCCTGCCACGAACGCCGCCAGGCGAGGACACGGAACGTGAAAACCACTGCCGCGATGGCCGCGGCCGTCAGCACGTTGAATACGCCCAGGACCCACAGCACAGCAGTCAACGACGAACCCAGGAACGCCGGCAGCGCGTAAATATCCTTGGGGTTGAACAATTCCGGAACCTCGTTGGCGGTGATGTCCCGCAGCAGCCCGCCGCCCACCGCGGTGGTCACCCCCAGCAATACGGACGCCACCGGGTTCAGGCCGGTGGCCAGGGCCTTAAGCGTGCCGGTCATGCAGAACAGGGCCAGGCCTGCCGCGTCGAAGAGGATCAGCAGGGACGTGTACCGCTGGACGCTGGAGAACAGGAAGAACACCAGGACCGTGGCCAGCAGCGGTGGTGCCAGGTATGCGGGGTTGGTGAACGCCGCCGGAACCATGACCAGGATGACGTCCCGGATCACGCCGCCGCCCAGGCCCACCAGCGAGGCCAGGAGCAGGGAGCCGACAATGTCGATCTGCTTCCGCGCCGCCAGCAGCGAACCCGAGACGGCAAAGAAGAACACGCCCAGCAGATCCAGCCATACCGGGGAGTTGTCAAAGGCGAATGTCATGGGGCGTCCCGGGTATTTCAAAGAGGGCGGACAGGGCGGCTCCAACGTTACGCTAGCCCCTATGAACAGCCCCATCATGATCGCGTGCGCCCATGGGACGTCCAACACACAGGGAGCCGCGGAGGTCAACGCCCTGCGTGCCGCCATCGCCGCACTGCGCCCCGGACTGGACGTCCGGGAAGCCTATGTGGACGTCCAGCAGCCGGACTTGGTGGATGTGGTTGCGGGCCTGCCGGAGGGTGAGCCGGCGGTAGTGGTTCCGCTGCTGCTAAGTGTTGGATACCACGTGAAGGTGGACATTGCGCGGGCCGTGAAGAGCCGCCCCGGCAGCGCCGCCGCCGCTCCGCTGGGCCCGGATCCGCGCCTTGCCGAACTCCTGGACCAGCGGCTGCGTGAGGCGGGCACCACGGACAACGACGTCGTCGTCCTTGCCGCCGCGGGATCGTCGAACCCCAACGCCGCGGTCAGCGTCGAGGAGCTGCTGGGCCAGCTGCAGGCGCTTCGGTCCAACCGGATCGTGGCGGCTTACGGTGCCTCCGCCAAGCCTTCCGTGCCCGACGCCGTCGCCATGCTTCGGGAGGAGCTGGCAGGAGGCGCCGGAGCGGGGGAGTCCGCGGGAGCTGTCGACGTCGGCGGCCGGGTGGTGATTGCCTCCTACCTGCTGGCGCCGGGCTTCTTCCACGACCAGCTCGCGAAGGCGGGGGCCGACGTCGTCACCGAACCCCTGCTGCCGTCCGCGACGCTCGCGGAAATTGCGCTGGACAGGTACGACGCCGCCGTCGCGATGATGCACGAAGCACCCTCCGAAGCTGCCCCGGCGTCGGGACCGGCGGCGCCGAAGGCGGGCGTGCCCAAGGCTCCCGCCGATGCACAGCAGGGTGGCATCTTCAAGGCCATCCGGCGTTTCGTGACGAAATATTTCCCTAGGTGACTCAGCGTTTCCGGACCTTTGTGACGTAAATCGGGGGCGACCTACAGTCGATGCATGACTGATACAGCTCTAGCCGGAGCGTCTGCGGACTCCGCCGCCACCAAGCGCCCCGCACGCCCGTCCCGCCCCGCCGCGAAGCCGCACGGCCAGTGGAAGGTGGACGGCAAGACGCCGCTGAATGCCAACGAAACCTGGAAACAGGAAGACGACGGCCTGAATGTCCGCGAGCGTATCGAGACCATCTACGCCAAGGAAGGCTTCGACGCCATCCCGAGCCAGGACCTGCACGGCCGGTTCCGCTGGTGGGGCCTGTACACCCAGCGCAAGCAGGGGATCGACGGCGGCAAGACCGCTACGCTGGAGCCGCACGAGCTTGAGGACAAGTACTTCATGCTCCGGGTACGGATCGACGGCGGTGCGCTCACCACCGAGCAGCTGCGCGTGATCGGCCGGATCTCCGTGGACTTCGCCCGCGACTCGGCGGACCTCACCGACCGCCAGAACATCCAGCTGCACTGGATCCAGGTGGAGGACATCCCCGAGATCTGGAACCGCCTGGAATCCGTGGGCCTGTCCACCACCGAAGCCTGCGGCGACGTGCCCCGCGTCATCCTGGGCTCGCCCGTGGCCGGCATCGCCAAGGACGAGATCATCGATCCCACCCCGCTCATCGCCGAGCTGGGGGAGCGGTTCATCGGCAACCCGCTGCTGTCCAACCTGCCGCGCAAGTACAAGACCGCCATCACGGGCCACCCCAGCCAGGACGTGGTCCACGAGATCAACGACTTCGCCCTCGTGGGCGTCAAGCACCCGGAACTCGGCATCGGCTACGACCTCTGGGCCGGCGGCGCACTGTCCACCAACCCCATGCTGGGCAAGCGCCTGGGCGCGTTCGTCACCCCGGACCAGGCTGCCGACGTGTGGCTCGGGGTCACCAGCATCTTCCGCGACTACGGATACCGCCGCATGCGGACCAAGGCGCGCCTGAAGTTCCTGATGGCCGACTGGGGTCCGGAGAAGTTCCGCCAGATCCTCGAGGACGAATACCTCGGGTACAAGCTGGCCGACGGTCCCGCCGCCCCCAAACCGTCCACCCCGGGCGACCACGTGGGCGTGCACGAGCAGAAGGACGGCAAGTTCTTCATCGGCGCCACGCCGCTGGCCGGACGGCTCTCCGGCTCGGCACTGGTCAAGCTCGCCGACACCCTCGAGGCACGCGGCTCCTACCGGCTGCGCACCACCCCGCACCAGAAACTCGTGGTCCTGGACGTCGACAAGGACCAGGTGGAGCCCCTCGTGGCAGAACTGGACGCCCTGGGCCTGTCCGCACGGCCGTCAGTGTTCCGCCGCGGCACCATCGCCTGCACAGGTATCGAGTACTGCAAGCTGGCCATCGTTGAAACCAAGATGACCGCCGCCACGGCCGTGGCCGAGCTGGAACGCCGCCTGGCCGACCTCGCGGAATCCGGACAGCTGCCGCAGGCACTGTCCCTGCACATCAACGGTTGCCCCAACTCCTGCGCCCGTATCCAGACGGCGGACATCGGCCTCAAGGGCATGATGCTGCCAACGCCCGACGGCGATCCCTCCCCGGGTTTCCAGGTCCACCTTGGCGGCGGCCTGGCAAACAACACCCGCGAGGAAGCAGGCCTGGGACGTACAGTCCGCGGCCTGAAGGTCTACGTCGACGACCTGCCCGATTACGTGGAGCGCGTGGTCCGCCGGTTCGTCGCGGACCGGGCCGAGGGGCAGACCTTCGCCGAATGGGCCCACGCAGCAGACGAGGAGGCACTCCAGTGACAACCGCACAGCCGGCCAAGCTCCGTTCCAAGGAAGAGCTCAAGGCCCTGGCCGAAGCCGGCGCTGCCGAACTCGGCTGGGACGCTCCCGCCCGCGACGTGATCGCTTGGGTGGAGCGGAACTTCGACCTGTCCGCGGTCGCCGTCGCCTGCTCCATGGCCGACGCGGTCCTGCCCGCCCTGGTCGCTGACCAGATGCCCGGCGTCGACGTCCTGTTCCTGGAGACCGGCTACCACTTCCCGGAAACCTACGCCACCCGCGACGAGGTGGCCGCAAACCTCCGCGTCAACGTGGTGGACGTCCTCCCGGAGAACACCGTGGAGCAGCAGGACCGGCTCCTGGGCAAGGACCTCTTCGCCCGCGACGCCGCCCAGTGCTGCGCCCTCCGCAAGGTGGCCCCGCTGCAGCGGACCCTGGCAGGCTACGAACTCTGGTTCACCGGCGTCCGCCGCGATGAGGCCCCCACCCGCACCAACACCCCGCTGGTCAGTTGGGACGAGAAGAACGGCCTGGTCAAGGTCAACCCGATGGCAGCCTGGACGTTCGACGAGCTGGTCCAGTACTCGGACGACAACCTTTTGCCCGTCAACCCGCTGCTTTCCCAGGGTTACCCCTCCATTGGCTGCCAGCCCTGCACCCGCAAGGTGGCGCCCGGCGAAGATCCCCGCGCCGGCCGCTGGGCAGGATCCGACAAGACAGAATGCGGACTACACGTATGAGCACTTCACTTACCGAGGAGACCCAGGTGACCAAGGCCGGCGTCTCAACCCGACTGAGCAGCCTGGACACCCTTGAGTCCGAGGCCATCCACATCATCCGCGAGGTTGTTGCCGAGTTCGAGAAGCCTGCGCTGCTGTTCTCCGGCGGCAAGGACTCTGTGGTGATGCTGCACCTGGCCACCAAGGCGTTCTGGCCGGGGAAGGTTCCGTTCCCCGTGCTGCACGTGGACACCGGCCACAACTTCCCCGAGGTCATCGACTTCCGCGACCGCACTGTTGAGCGCCTCGGCCTGAAGCTCGTAGTGGGTTCCGTGCAGGAGTTCATTGACCGCGGCGAACTCGCCGAGCGTGCCGACGGCACCCGCAACCCGCTGCAGACCGTCCCGCTGCTGGACGCAATCCAGCAGAACAAGTTCGACGCCGTGTTCGGCGGCGGCCGCCGCGACGAGGACAAGGCCCGGGCCAAGGAGCGCATCCTGAGCCTGCGCGACGAGTTCGGCCAGTGGGACCCGCGCAACCAGCGCCCCGAGCTGTGGAACCTGTACAACGGCCGCCACACCGTGGGCCAGCACGTGCGCGCGTTCCCCATCAGCAACTGGACCGAGCTGGACATCTGGCGCTACATCGAACGCGAGAACATCGAGCTCCCCGGCCTGTACTACGCCCACCAGCGCGAGGTGTTCGCCCGCGACGGCATGTGGCGTGCCGTGGGCGAGGTGTCACAGCCGCGCCCCGACGAGGAAGTCATCACCAAGACCGTCCGCTACCGGACCGTGGGCGACATGTCCTGCACCGGCGCCGTGGAGTCGAACGCCTTCACGGTGTCCGACGTGGTGGTTGAAGTTGCCGCCTCCACCCTGACCGAACGTGGCGCCACCCGCGCAGATGACCGCATCTCCGAGGCCGCCATGGAAGACCGCAAGAAGGACGGGTACTTCTAATGACCACGATTTCCGAGATCCCGGCGGGATCCATCAACGAAGCCCTGCCCACCACGCTCTTCCGCTTCGCCACCGCGGGATCGGTCGACGACGGCAAGTCCACGCTGGTGGGACGCCTCCTTCACGATTCCAAGGCCATCCTCGCTGACACCCTCGACGCCGTGGCCCGCACCTCCGCGGACCGAGGCTTCGGCGGCGAAAAGGGCGGGATCGACCTGGCCCTGCTGACCGACGGCCTGCGCGCCGAGCGCGAACAGGGCATCACCATCGACGTGGCCTACCGCTACTTCGCCACTGACCGGCGCAGCTTCATCCTCGCCGACTGCCCCGGGCACGTGCAGTACACCAAGAACACGGTGACGGGCGCGTCCACCGCGGATGCCGTCGTCGTACTCATCGACGCCCGCAAGGGCGTTCTCGAGCAGACCCGCCGGCACCTGTCCGTGCTGCAGCTGCTGCGCGTGGCCCACGTGATCGTGGCCGTGAACAAGATCGACCTGGTGGACTTCAGCGAGTCCGTGTTCCGCGAGATCGAATCCGACGTGCAGCAGGTGGGCCGCGAACTGGGCCTTGGCTCGGACGGCATCTCCGACCTCCTGGTCATCCCGGTCTCGGCGCTCGACGGCGACAACGTGGTGGACCGCTCGGAGCGGACCCCCTGGTACACCGGTCCCGCCCTGCTTGAGGTCCTCGAAACCCTCCCGGCAGCCGACGAACTCGAAAGCCACTTGGAGAGCTTCCGCTTCCCGGTCCAGCTGGTGATCCGGCCGCAGGGTGCGCTGGCCCCCGACGCCGTCGCCGCCGGCCTGGACGTGGAGGCGTACCGCGACTACCGCGCCTACGCCGGCCAGATCACCGAGGGCTCGGTCAAGGTGGGGGACCAGGTCTCCGTCCTGGCGCCGGGCCAGTCCCCGCGGACCACCACCGTGGTGGGCATCGACTTCGCCGGTGCTTCCCTGGAGGAAGCCGCCGCGCCGCAGTCCGTGGCCATTCGCCTGGCGGACGAGTTCGACGTCGCCCGCGGTGACACCATCGCCGCCGCCGGCACCGTCCGCGAAGCCTCCGCCGACCTGTACGCCGCCCTCTGCTGGCTCTCGCCCAAGCCGCTGCGCGAAGGCCAGAAGGTGCTGGTCAAGCACGGCACCCGTACGGTGCAGGCCATGGTCCGCAACGTCTCCGGCAAGCTGGACCTGGCCACCTTCAAACTGGAGGCCGCCTCGAACCTGGAGCTCAACGACATCGGCCACGCGCAGCTCCGGCTCGCCGCCCCGCTGCCGCTGGAGAACTACCTGCACCACCGCCGCACCGGAGCGTTCCTGGTGATCGACCCCCTGGACGGCAACACGCTGGCCGCCGGCCTGGTCAAGGACCACCCGGGCGACCACGAGGACGAGCGCTACAGCATCTAGCCAGCGTCCAAATCGCCGGAAACCTGCGGGCTCGCCGTTCCTACGGTATATATCAAGCTGTCTGTGACAGCGGGGTGGTTTTGTGGTTGATGCCGGCCTGGGAGGGCACGGCTGGTGCGGCAGGTTTGTTGCGGTATCTCTGCGGATGGCGTGCATAGATCGCGTCGAGGGTGGCTTGCCGTTGTAGGCGTGCTTGGTTCCCGCGCCCTTTGTGGACGAGGTCCGGGGTGTAGTAGTTCAAACCGCTGTGGCGGTGGTTGGCGTTGTAGTTGTCGAAGAAAGCCGCCATGTAGTCCCGGGCGCGCTGGATGTCGCGGAAGCGGCGCGGAAAGTCCAGGTCGTATTTCACGGTCTTGAACAGTGATTCGGAGTAGGGATTGTCGTCCGAGACCCTTGGCCGGGAGTAGGACAGGGTGATGCCCAGGGACTGGGCCAGCTGAAGGGTACTGCCGGCCCTCATGGGTGCCCCGTTATCGGCATGAAGCACCTCGGGGCGCTGCCGGTTCACGGTGACCGCCTCGTTGATCAGTGCCGCGGCCAGGGACGCGGTTTCGGTGTGTTCGACCCGGTGCCCAACGACCTTGCGGGAGAACACGTCCAACATCGTGTAGAGCCGGTAGGTGTGTTTCCCCGGGCCGTGGAGCATCGTGATGTCCCAGCTCCACAGCTGGTTCGGGGCGGTGGCGTGCACGACCGGTTTGGCTCGTTTGGGACCGGTTGCCGTGCGTTGTTCGCGGCGGTCGCCGTTCTGTCCGTGCCGGGCCACGATGCGATGGGCGGCGGCGATGGAGAAGAAGCAGTGCCCGGCATCGAGCATCCGGTAGTAGGCCTGGGTAACGGAAAGGTTGGCGTATTCCCGGGAGTTCAACAGCTCCATGAACGCCTCGGCTTCGGCGTCGCTGATCCGGTTCGGGTAGGCCCGGTCGACATGAGGCACCAGGATCCCGGGCGGCGTGGGCGGGCTCAAGTGCCGGTACCAGGCCGTGCGGTGAATGCCCACCAGGGCGCAGGCCTTCACCGCTGACCAGCCGGCCGTGATCAGTTTCCCGGCAAAGGTCAGGGCGATGTCTTTCCAGATTTTGGCGTCAGCCACTCGGGCCGCTGCGGCTCCGGTTCTTCCAGTTTCGGATCCGTCGCCGCCGCGCTCTTGGCCATCGCGTCCAAGAGCGCGGAAGCTTTTCCCAGAATGTCCACGGCAGCCTCGGACCGTGCCAGTTTGGCCTTGAGGATTTCGTTTTCTTTCAAGACCCGTTTGAGCAACTGCTTATCGCCTGCGTTCAATCGCTGGTCCTCCTTTACCGTGTCGGATCTGGACCTCAGCTGACCGGCTTCCCTCTGCCGGCACCAGGTGTTGATGGTGCCTTCGGTGACGCCGGCCGCCCGGATGAATGCGGCCTTAGAGCCCCACTCCAAGCATTTGTCGTACTCATCCAGAATCGCGTGCTTCTGGTCGGTCGTGAAGTGCTTCCGATTCGTGACACGGACAGGCATAACGAAATCCATGATGGACCTTCCCCGTCCTGCGCGCCGGCCGCAACGACAGCGAAACTGTCACACAACAGCCTGACACACAGGGCCTAAACGGCTTGCCCGCAGCGTTCCGGCGATTTCGTGGTTAACGGCCTACGTCCGGCCCTCGAGGATCGACCTCAGCTTCTGCAGGTCCTTCCGGGTTTCACGCCGGACCATCGGCTCCATGAACAACCCTGCCAGCCGGGAGAAACCCGAGGGACTCCCGGTGTTGCCGAGCGTCATGCGCGTCCCGCCGTCGTCATCCGTCCAGGTGTAGGTGGTCTGCATGGGGAAGGGACCCTGGGCCGTCCTCATCACCAACCGCTCACCGGCAACGTATTCCACGAACTCGTAGGTGTACGTGAGCTCTTGGCCCAGGAATTTCGCCTTGAACGCCACCTTGGAGCCCACTCCGGCAGGGCCCTCGTCGAGCCGTTGCGCGCTGTGGATGTTCCGGTACCACGCGGGCGCGTTCCCGGGGTCTGCCGCGAACTCCGCCACTTCAAGACGGGGCCTGTCGATGTGGATCTCGGTCTGGACGTTCACCATGCCTGGTCTCCTTGCAGCTGCGGTTTGCTGTTGTGGCAAGCCTCGTAGCCACGTTAGCCCGGACGCCCGGGAGGCACAGCCGGCACGGTGCGGCACATGTGGCGGCCGTTGGTCAACGCCGCAGCGGCTGGATCCGTGAAACCGGGTTTCCGGGCGGCCGAATATGACGCTAGATGAACGTGCGTGACCCCCCGTTTCCGCGTCATTGAACGGGTTTAGGCCACTCCCTATGGTGAAACAATGACTAGTTCCAAGCCCGGGATGACCCGCATCGTGGCAGGCGAAAGCGCGGTCCCGAAGCGCAAGCGCGCCATCGAGGCTGCCCTGGCCCTCGGGCTTGTCCTGCTGATCGCCGTGGGGGCGGTTGTGGCCTCGAACGTCTCCCGCAACACCGAGGCCCAGGCGGCAGAACCCAGCCCCGCAGCAGAGCTCAAGCTTGGCTACTTCGGCAACGTCACCCACGCCTCGGCCCTGGTTGGCGTCAAAAAAGGATTCCTGCAGCAGGCCCTGGGGAGCACCAAACTCAGCACCGAGACCTTCAACGCCGGGCCTGCGGCCATCGAAGCCCTTAACGCCGGAGCTATCGACGCCGCCTACATCGGCCCCAACCCGGCCATCAACTCCTTCGCCAAGAGCCAGGGCCAGTCCGTCCGCGTGATTGCCGGCGCGGCGGCAGGCGGCGCACAGCTTGTGGTCAAACCCGGGATTGCCTCGGCCGCAGACCTCAAGGGCAAGACCTTGGCCTCACCGCAGCTTGGCGGAACCCAGGACGTCGCGCTTCGCGCCTGGCTCACTAAACAGGGGTACAAGACCAACGTGGACGGCACCGGCGACGTCGCCATCAACCCCACGGAGAACGCCCAGACCTTGAAGCTGTTCCAGGACGGAAAGCTCGACGGCGCGTGGTTGCCTGAGCCATGGGCCTCCCGCCTGGTGCTCCAGGCCGGAGCGAAGGTGCTGGTGGACGAAAAGGACCTGTGGGACGGGACCGGAACGGGCAAGCCCGGCGAGTTCCCCACCACCATCCTGATCGTGAACCAGAAGTTCGCCGCGGAGCACCCGGACACCGTCAAGGCCCTGCTGAAGGGCAACGCCGAGTCGGTGGCCTGGCTCAACTCGGCGCCAGCCGATGAGAAGGCCAACATCATCAACGCGGCCCTGCAGGAGTCTGCCGGGGCGGCCCTGCCCAGCGATGTCCTTGGCAGGTCCCTGGCAAACATCACTTTCACCCTCGACCCGCTGGCCGGCAGCTACCCCAAGCTGCTGCAGGACGGCGTCGACGCGGGCACCACCAAGAAGGCCGACATCAACGGGCTCTTCGACCTCCGCGCGCTCAACCAGGTCACCGGTGGCGCCAACAAGATTTCAGCAGCCGGCCTCGGCCAGGACTGACCCACCCAACTAGCTAAGGACGGCACCATGCCAGTCGTACTGGAACACCTGGGCAAGCGCTTCGGCGACGGCGCCCCGGTACTGGACGACGTCAACGCCAACATCGAACGGGGCGAGTTCGTCGCCCTCCTCGGTGCCTCCGGCTGCGGCAAGTCCACCCTCCTGAACATCATCGCGGGACTCGAGGCGCCGTCGTCGGGCGCCCTGGAAGTGCCCAGCGACGGTGCTGCGTTCATGTTCCAGGACGCCGCGCTCTTCCCGTGGCTGACCGCCCGGGAGAACATCGAACTGGCCCTGAAGCTGCGCGGTGTGGGCAAGGCCGAACGCCGTGCCAAGGCCCAGGAGCTCCTGGAACTGGTGCACCTGGGCTCTGCCGGCGACAAGCGCCCGCATGAACTCTCCGGCGGCATGCGGCAGCGCGTCTCCCTGGCCCGCTCCCTCGCCCAGGACCGTCAGCTCCTGCTCATGGATGAACCCTTTGCCGCGTTGGACGCCATCACCCGTGACCTGCTGCACGACGAGCTGGAACGGATCTGGAAGGAAACCGGACGCACCATCGTGTTCGTCACCCACAATGTCCGCGAGGCCGTCCGCCTGGGACAGCGAGTCCTGCTGCTGTCCTCCCGGCCCGGCCGCGTGGTCCAGGAGTGGGCCGTTACCGAGGAACACCGAACCGACGCCGGGCTTGCCGGCCAGCTGACCGGGGTCATCACTGCCCGGCTGCGGGAGGAGATTCGCCGCCATGCCAAGTAATCCGCCTTTGGTTGAGGAGGAACCGGTGGTTGAGCCCGCTGACGCCAAGCCCGCAGCCCGCGAGCACGTCCATGCCGCTTTGACGCGGACGTCCACCGGGCATGAGGACCTCCGCGAACTCGAATCCGGGCTGGACTCGCTGCAGTCCGACGCCGCCCGCAAGCACCGGATCGACTGGAGCCGGCTCCTCCTGCCCCTGGCCGCACTGGTGGTCCTGGTGCTGGTCTGGCAGTTCTACGTCTCGCTCGGTGTCAAGCGCCGCGACCTGGTACCCGGGCCGCTGGACGTCCTTGGCCAGCTGGGCATTCTCTGGGGCGACGGCAAACTGCAGGAATCGGTGTGGACGTCGCTGCAGCGCGGCGTGGTGGGCTTCCTCATCTCGGTGGCCATCGCCACGCCGGTGGGGCTACTCCTGGCCCAGGTGGCGCCGCTGCGGCGCGCTTTCGGGCCGCTCATCTCGGGCCTTCAGGTCCTGCCCTCGGTGGCCTGGGTCCCCGCGGCCATCATTTGGTTCGGCCTTACCGACGCCACCGTCTACTTCGTGGTGTTCATGGGAGCCATCCCCTCCATCATCAACGGGCTCATTTCCGGCGTGGACCAGATCCCGCCGCAATACAGGCGCGTGGGGACAGTCCTGGGTGCTTCCCGGCTCCAGATGGCCCTCCAGGTTGTCCTTCCGGCCGCGCTGCCGGGCTACCTGGGCGGCCTTAAGCAGGGCTGGGCGTTCTCTTGGCGTTCCCTTATGGCCGCCGAGATCATTGCGGTGGGCGGCACCATAGGCTTCGGCCTTGGCTCGCTGCTTGACCAGGGCCGGACCCTCTCGGACATGGCTGTGGTCATGGCGGCCATCCTCCTGATCCTCGCGGTGGGCATCCTGATCGAGTTGCTCGTTTTCGGTCCCATCGAGAAGCGGCTCCTCCGCAGCCGTGGGCTCCTGGCAGGGAGCACCCGCTGAGCCAGCCCCTCCAAACGCACCGCTAGGGCCCGACGGCGACCTCCCGCCGTCGGGCTCTTGCCGTTTCTGACGCGTTTGCGTCACTTTTAGCCCCGCCAAAGCCCCGGAGCCCTGGTCTTGCAGGAGCTGCCCGGTCGGTAGACCCTGAAAATCACGCAAATGCGTCGCACCCGCCAGGCCGGTGGCAGACTGGCGCCATGACAGCCAGCTTCGTGTGCCGCACCGAGTCCCCACTCCCCGTGGAGCAGCTCTTCGACCGGGCGCGCAGCATCGACCTGCACCTGGACTCGCAGCAGGCATCCGGAGAGCGCGCGGTGGGCGGCGTCACCAGCGGGCTGATCGGGGAGGGCCAGGACGTCACGTGGCGGGCCCGGCACTTCGGCATTCCACTCACCATGACCAGCAGGGTCACCCGCCTGGACTTCCCCCGCACTTTCACCGACGAGCAGGTCGCCGGCCCCTTCAAGCACTTCCGGCACGTCCACGAGTTCGAGCGGACGCCTGCCGGCAGCGTGATGACAGACAGGGTGGAGTTCACCGCCCCGCTGGGAGTCCTGGGCCGCGCCGTCGAGCGCCTCGTCCTGGCCCGGTACCTGGAACGGCTCATCACCAGCAGGGGCCGGTTCCTTGCAGCCGGCGCCAAGAACCCTTTGTGACGCAGCGTTACCTTGCGTGAACTGGTGTTGCTCGGCCTTTGTTGGCGAATGTGACGCGGCCCTACCGTTGATCCATGGCAATTCAGGACATATACCCCACGGCGCTGCGGCTGCTCGGCCGCCCCGTGCTGGTGGTGGGCGGCGGCCCCGTTGCTGCACGGCGCGCCAAGGGCCTGCTCGACGCCGGTGCCGTGGTGACCGTCGTGGCACCGGTTGCCTCGCCCGCGCTGAAGGACATGGCCGACGCCGGCCTGCTCACCTGGGAAGCGCGGCCGTACCTCTCCAGCGACGTCGACGGCGTGTGGTTCGCCCAGACCGCCACCGGTGACCCGGAGGTGGACGCACAGGTATCGGCCGACGCCGAGGCGCAGCGCGTTTGGTGCGTCAACGCCTCCAACCATGAAGCGTCCGCCGCCTGGACCCCCGCTGTCGCCGTGGTGGACGACGTCAAGATCGCCGTGAACGCCGGGGGAGACCCGCGCCGCGCCATGGCAGTCCGCGACGCCGTCGCCACCGCCCTCGAAACCGGCGACCTGCCGTTGCGCCGCCGCCGCGCGCACCGCGGAACTGTTGCCTTGGTGGGCGGTGGTCCCGGCGATACCGGCCTCATCACCGTCCGCGGCCGGCGGCTCCTGGGCCAGGCCGACGTCGTGGTGGCCGACCGCCTCGGCCCCCGCGAACTGCTGAACGAACTCGCCCCGGACGTCCGCATCATCGAAGTGGGCAAGACCCCCGGCCACCACCCCGTACCGCAGGCAGAGATCAACCGGATCCTCGTTGAGGAAGCGCTCAAGGGCCACCGCGTGGTCCGGCTCAAGGGCGGCGACCCGTATGTGCTGGGACGCGGCGGCGAGGAAGCCGAATACTGCCGCCAGCACGGCGTCGAGGTTGAGGTGGTCTCCGGCGTGACGTCCGCCATCTCCGTCCCGGCAGCCGCCGGGATTCCCGTCACCCACCGTGGCCTGGCCAAGGGCTTCAGCGTGGTCACCGGCCACGAAGAACTCTCCGAAGTTCCTGCCCGGGCCGACCACACCATCATCCTGCTCATGGGCGTGGGCCAGCTCCGGGAATCCGCGTCCGCGCTGGGCGAAGCCGGACTGCCTGCAGACACCCCCGTTGGTATCGTTGAAAACGGCTATTTGCCGGACCAGCGCGTCACCATCGGCACGCTCGGTTCCATCGCCGACCAGGCCCAGGCGGCCGGCGTCGCAAATCCTGCCGTGATTGTCATCGGTGACGTGGTGCGCGTGAGCCCGTTCGCGCCGTCGCACTTCAAAACCGCTGACTACGGCACCACCACCCCGAACAGCCCCCGCAAGACCGTCCTCACCCACTGAAACCCATCGATTGCTCCGTAGTTGTCGTTATGAGCGTTCAAAACGACAAGTACTCAGCAATCGATGCAGAAGAAAAGGAACACAGCCGTGTCATCCAGCACCACCGTAGGAACTGCTGCGCGTCCGCTGCGCGTCGCCGTCGTTGGCTCCGGCCCGGCCGGCGTCTACGCCGCCGACATCCTCACCAAGAGCGAGGCCGTCAAGAGCGGCGAGCTGACCGTCAGCATCGACCTCTTTGACCGCTACCCCGCACCCTACGGCCTGATCCGCTACGGCGTGGCTCCGGACCACCCCCGCATCAAGGGCATCGTCAACGCCCTGCACAAGGTCCTGGACCGGGGCGACATCCGCTTCTTCGGCAACGTGGACTACGGCACGGACCTCACCATCGAGGACCTCCGCACCCACTACGACGCCGTCATCTTCGCCACCGGCGCCATCAAGGACGCGGACCTGAACATCCCGGGCATCGAACTGGACGGCTCCTACGGCGGCGCCGACTTCGTTTCCTGGTACGACGGCCACCCGGACGTGCCGCGCGAGTGGCCCCTGGACGCCAAGGAAATCGCCGTCCTGGGCAACGGCAACGTGGCCTTGGACGTGGCCCGAGTCCTGTCCAAGCACGCGGACGACCTCCTGGTCACCGAAATCCCGGACAACGTCTACGCCGGCCTGAAGAACTCCCCGGTTACGGACGTGCACGTCTTCGGCCGCCGCGGCCCCGCCCAGGTCAAGTTCACCCCGCTGGAGCTGCGCGAGCTGTCCCACTCCAAGGACGTGGACATCATCCTGTACCCGGAGGACTTCGAGTTCGACGAGGAATCGGACCGCCAGATCCAGACCAACAACCAGACCAAGACCATGGTTGGCACGCTCACCAACTGGATCGCCGAGCAGCCCGAGGACCTCTCCGAGCTGAAGGCTTCCCGCCGCCTGCACCTGCACTTTCTGCACAGCCCGGTGGAGATCTACGACGACGCCGACGCCCCCGGCAACGTGGCCGGCATCAAGTTCGAGCGCACCGAGCTGGACGGCACCGGCAACGCCCGCGGTACCGGCGAGTACGTGGACTACCCCGTCCAGGCCGTGTACCGCGCCATCGGCTACTTCGGTTCTGCGCTGCCGGACGTCGAGTTCGACCACAAGAAGGGCGTGGTAACGAACGACGGCGGCCGGGTCCTGGATGCTTCGGGTGCGCACGTGCCGGGCCTCTACGCCACCGGCTGGATCAAGCGCGGACCGGTCGGGCTCATCGGCCACACCAAGGGCGACGCCCTGGAGACCGTCACGTACCTGCTGGAAGACCGCGAAAACCTGCCGGTCGCCGATGCACCCGAGGAAAGTGCCGTCGTCGAACTGCTCGACTCCCGCGGCGTGAAGTTCACCAGCTGGGAAGGCTGGTTGGCGCTGGACGCCCACGAGCTCGCTCTCGGCGCGGCGGCCACCGAGGCCGGTGGCTCGCACGGCGTCGAGGTCAAGCGTGAGCGCATCAAGGTGGTGCCGCGCGAGGACATGGTTTCCATCTCCCGCGATGGCGTGGCCGCGCAGGTCTAAGGATTAACAGAAGGCTGGAACCGCGGAACCCATTGGTCCCGCGGTTCCTGCTTTTAAGTGTTGTTAACCGGCCTGCGCTACTTTGAGCCGGCTATTTCCCTGCGCCCCCGATGGCCATGAGCTCCAGCCGCCGCAGGGTCTCCCGGTTCCGGGCCGAGATGATGGGATGGCGCAGGGCCTTGGGCATCAGCTTGCCGGGACCGTGGATGGCGTCTTCGGCAATGGTCACCAGGCATTGGGATCCCCGGTCCTCCAGGGTGATTTCCACTTTGGCCTCGCCCATGGGCCAGCCCCGCGCCACGAGCTCCAGCGAACGGCCGGGATCGACGGCGGTCACGCGGGAGCTGTCATCGATCACCAGCGGCCAGGCACCCACCGAGTGGTGGAGGTTGGCCCCCACCCGAGGCCATTCGGCGTCCACATCCCTGATCCGGGAGGCGCCCACCACCCAGCCGGAGTACAGCCAGCCGTCTGCGATGACGCGCCAGACGTCGGCGGAGGGGGCGTTGAACAGCTGCGAGACGGTGGACATGGGGTTCCTTCCGGTTGCGGTGGTGCTTTCCTGTAGCTGTACCGCGGAGTTCGTGGCGGACGCTTCCTGATGGGGACGTCCGACGGCGGGAGGTGCGGCCCGCCGCGCGGCCCGGTAGGACGGCTTCCGGAGCCGCCGGGTCCAGCCGTAAGCCTGGGCTCCTGGAGGCTGTTTCTCAAGGGGATCGAACCGCAAGGGGGTATCTCCAGGATGGATGCCGGCGTGGAGCCGCAGCTCACCGCATTCGCGCCACGGGCCGCCCGGCGTGGCCCAGTGCAGCCCCAGCACCCATTCCCCGGCGGCCAGCGAACCCGCGGGCAGGTTCCGCGTCCGCAGGCCCAGCAGCACCGGGCCCCGCCGGCCGCGGTACGGCATGAGCGTGGTCATGGTGGCGCCGGCGACGTCCAGGCGGGGCATGAGCACGAACCGGCCCGGCAATCCCCAGCCGGTGGAGGCGAACAGGACATCAGCCGGACCGGCTGCGTCGCCCGACGGGGACACCCGAAGGGCCAGGCCCAGGATGTCCGGGACCGCCTGCGGCAGCCCCACGGAGCGTGAAAAGCGCGCCACCACCTTGTCTGTGCCGGGGGAGTCCAGCCAGTCGATGCCGCTGGCCCCGGCCGGGTTTCCGGTCCTGGCCAGCTCTCCGGCCAGGCCCAGCCCCTGCGGGTGGATCGGCCGGTCCGGCCGGGCGACCTTCAGGAGCCGGAAGAGGGCAGCAAAGGCCTGGCCGGTACCTCCGGTCACGGCGGACAGAACGCGCAGCTGCTGGGTCATACTTCCTTCCTACCCATAATCCGCGGGACTACATGCGCCCGAACCGGGCCCGGATCAACGCGAAAATCCCGTACGCGATGAAGCCCACGCCAATCGCCACCAGCAGGGTGGGACCGAACGGATGGTCCTGCAAGGCCTTGAGGCTGCCGTCCAGTCCGGTGGATTCATCGGGCCGGTGCTTGGCAGCGGCGATCACGAACAGCAGCCCGGTGAGGACCAGCGCGATGCCCTTGGCCACGTGGCCTGTAACGCCAAGGCTGTCGATCAACCGGCCCCGCCGGGTGCCGTCAAAGTGGAACAGTTCTTCCTTGAATCCGCGCCGGAGGCCTTTGACGATGAAGTAGATGCCGATGCCGAGGACAGTCAGGCCCAGCGCCACCAGGACCCAGGGCCCCGCCGGGTGCGCCATCACGCCGGCACTGAAATCCTTGGTGTTCTCTCCCGAGTCGCTGGGCTGCCCCACCGCGAACCCCGCAAAGCTGAGGCCCACGCTGCCGTACGCGACAGCAAGGAAACCCGATGACAGCAGTTTGGCCAGCCGTTCCTTACGGGGCAAGCTCCGGGCGCGGAGGGTCGCTTCGCTGGCCTGCCAGAGGGCCAGTCCCAGGCAGGCCGCCACGCACGCCCACATCACGATGGTGCCGAAGGGGTTGTCCGCCAGCCGGGCGATGGCACCGGTGGGTTCGGCGTCCCCCGGGTGGCCAAAGGCGATGGCGATCGCGATGGCGCCCACGATCACGTGGAGCAGCGCCATGACGGCGAATCCCGTGCGGGCCAGGACATCGAGCGCCTTGTGGTTGGACGCGTCTTCGATGGCATCGGCTGCCTGGCTGAGGGTGGAATCGCCGTCGGACATGCCCTAGCCGTTCATGGGCCCTTCGGCCCGCATCTTCTCGGCTCCCGGGCCCTCAACATGGACCGTGCAGCGGACCACCAGCTGGCCGGGGGCGTTGTCCAGCTCCACGAGTGAATCGTGGCCGCTGAGTACGGTGAACACCTCTGAACCGGGTAGGACGCTGACGCCTTTGGACTTTGCGGTTTCCCGGGCGTTCCCGAGTGCCTCGCGCTCCAGCGCGTCCACGTAGCCGCTGTCACTTTCCCGGGCGGGGTTCCCGAAGGCCCAGCCGAACAATGTCCCTGTGTTTCCCATGGCGTTGATATTACGCGGTCAGCAGGGCCGGGGGCCGGGCTTTCGTAATATTAGTAAGTGTGCTTAGTATGAGCAGACCATACCTTGATTAGGACACGGCATGCGACACCCGCGGAGGGCGGCACGCCGAGACCCGTTCACAACGTTAGGAATGTACATCATGGCAGGAAATCTCTTTGCGCGTTCAGTTCACGACCTGACGGCGGCAGCATGGTTCGGCGGATCGCTGATGGGCGCCATAGGACTGAACGGAGCAGCGGCGCAGGCCAAGGATCCCGCGGAACGCACCCGGCTTTCCAGCGCCGGCTGGATGCGGTGGGCTCCGGTCCAGACCGCGGCGTTCGCCGCGCACCTTGCGGCAGACCTCGCCATCGCCTGGGACAACAAGGGCCGGATCGCCAAGCAGGACGGGGTGGCACGCGATACCGCCATCAAGACCGTCGTGACGCTCGCGGGCGCCGGGGTGACCCTGTACTCCGGCATCCTGGGCAAGAAGGTGGAGAAGCTTGCCGATGAGGGTGCCAAGGGTGCCACGGAGCCGTACCCGGCAGCGTCGGACGAACTGAAGTCCGCCCAGCAGCAGCTCAAGCTCCTGCAGTGGGCCATTCCCGGATTCGCCGCGCTGGTGATCATCCTGGGTGCCAAGCACGGCGAGATGCAGCGCCCCACGAACGTCCTTGCGGGCCTGCGCCGGAACTAATTCACCGGCAGGCACAGGACGGACGACGACGGCCCGGCACCCACGGTGCCGGGCCGTTCGTTGTGCGGCGCTACTCCGCCAGCCACTCCGCGCAGGAGTTCAGGTTCCGGTTCACGGTGGCCACGGCGTCGTCCTCGTGCCGCCGTTCGATGGCGTCCAGCAGGGTTTCGTGGCCGTCCCGGGGGAGCCCGTTGAAGCCCTGCCGCCGCTGCTGCGTGAGCAGGTCCTGGTGGAATGCAGTCCCGAAGCTGGCGTACAGCTCATGCAGCAGGGGGTTGCCCGATGCCTGGGCCACCCCCAGATGGAACTGCCAGTCGGCGTCGGCCCACGCCTCGACGTCGCCGTTCTTCCAGGCCTGGTCCCGGGCGCCGAGGAGGTCACGCAGGGCCGTGACGTCGTCGTCCGTGGCATTCCGGGCGGCCAGCCGGGCAGCCTGGGTGTCCAGGCCCAGCCGGACCTCGAGGATGTGCTGCTCGGTGTGGTCCTGGTAGAGCCGCCGCGCGGCACCGGACATCTCGTTCGTGGCCCGCACGTACGTACCGTCGCCCCGGCGGACCTCCAGCATGCCGCCGTGGGCCAGCGCCTTCACCGCTTCGCGCAGGGTGCCGCGGGAAACCCCCAGCCGGGCCATGAGTTCGGGCTCGGGCGGGATGCGCTGGTTCAGGACCCACTCGCCGGAGTGGACCATCTCCCGCAGCTTGGCGGTGACTTCGGTGGCCAGCGGCTGGCGGACGGAAGGGCTCAGCGACACGGTGCTACTTCCTTTCCGCCGGGCTCGTGCCGGACATCGGGCGTCCGGTGATCAGGTGGGCCACCACGATTTGCACCAGGGCCAGTGCGAGCAGGAGTACCAGCGGCAGGGTCCAGCCGCCTGTGGCGCTGTGCAGCAGGCCCATGCCGAACGGACCCGCCGTCGCCAGCAGGTATCCCGAAGACTGCGCCAGCGTGGACAGCGCTGTGGTCTCGGCGGTGCTTGTCCCGCTGCGGCTGATCATCACCATCACCAGGGGGAAGATGCCCAGGCCGAAACCGATCAGGACGGCCGGAATGGCCGCCAGCCCCACGGGCAGGACCAGCAGCGCCGCGATTCCCGCCGCCATGGTGACGCTCACCAGGTAGAACGCCGGGCGCAGCATGCGCGGGCGGGAGCCGATGGCGATCAGCACCATGCCGGCCGGGACGGACACCAGCTGCATTAATCCGAACATCAGCCCGCTGTCCGAGGCGCTCAGGCCCATGGTGGTGAGCATGTACGGCAGCCAGCTCAGCAGCGCGTAGGCCAGCAGGGCCTGGAGGGTAAAGATCGCGGTGAGGAGCTGGCCTTTCCGGGTGCGCAGCAGGGGCCACGGGGAGATATGGGGTGCGGTGCTCCGGACCGTGTGGCGGTGGGCGTGCAGCGCCACGGGGAGGAAGCCCAGCAGGGCGGCCACGGCGGCGATGCCCACCATGCCGACGGCGGCGGACGGCGATCCGAGGGCCTGGGCCAGCGGGACCACCATGACGGAGGTCAGGGTGCCGCCGGTGGTCATTGTCACGGTGTAGACGGCCGTCATGAGTGAGGTCCGGGCGGCGAAGTGTTCGCGGATGAAGGACGGCATGGCCACGTTGCACACGGCCAGGCCGGACATGCCCACCACGCTGCCGGCCACGAGCATTCCGGTGGCGGGAATACCGCGCAGCAGTAAGCCGCCGGCCAGGAGGGTCAGGGACAGCAGGATGGCCTTCTCCACGCCGAGCTTGCCGCTCAGCCAGGAGGTTGCGGCGCCCGCCACCGCGAAACACAGGGTGGGAATGGACGGGATGATGGCTGCCACCAGGGTCCCGTAGCCCAGGACGGCCTGGAGGTCGTGCAGCAGGGCCGAGGCTCCGGTGATGCCCGCGCGCAGGTTCAGCCCGATGAGCACCAGGGCGATCACGCCGAAGACGACGGCGGAGCGCGGTTTGGCGGGCGCCGTTCCGTTGGCGGTGCCGGCCGGGAGGGTGGCAGTTGCGGGTGGCGCGGACGCTGGGGGAGTGGCAGGCATACTACTCACCCTAAAGGTTAGACGTTTGATGTTTGAGCTTTTGTGGCCAACCTCTCGCCGACGCCGGGAGCTGGCATAGACTGCGAACGGACTGTCGGAGGGCCTGGCATGGACCGGGCGGTGCGGAAGGACGGCTGTGGAGGCTTCGCGGGGACTTGAGATCGAGAAGAAGTACGACGTCGACACCGACGCCGTGGTGCCGGCACTGGAGCAGGCCGCCGGGGTGGCCCGGACCGGGAAACCCCACACCGACCTCCTTGAGGCGGTGTACTTCGACACCCCCGCCCATGACCTGGCAGGACGCCGGATCACACTCCGACGACGCACCGGCGGCACCGACGCGGGGTGGCACCTGAAGCTCCCTCCCACCGCTGCCGCCGCGCCGGGGGAAGGTCCCCAGCCGCGGACGGAGCTGCATGCACCCCTTGGCCGTCCCGACGCCGTCCCGGACAGCCTCATGGCCCACCTCCACGCCTACCTGCGCGGATCCGTTCCGGTGCCGGTGGTCCGGCTGGAAACCCGGCGCACCACCTACCCCCTGTACGGCGACGACGGCGTGCACCTCGCCGACCTCGCCGACGACCACGTTTCCGCGGAGCGGCTGGCCGGAGGGGACAAGGACGGCAGCACGCACGGGCAGTGGCGGGAGTGGGAAGTGGAACTGGTCCACGGCGGGCCTGCCCTCTTCGGGCCGGTGGAAGAGGTGCTGGCCGCCGCCGGTGCCCGGCCCGCCGCGCACGCCTCGAAGCTCGCACGAGCCCTGGGCACGGGCAAGTCAGCCGCGAAGCGTTCCAACGGCGCCGCCCCCGACCGCGATGCGCCCGGCAACAACCCCGGAACCAGCCCCGCCCTGCTGGCCGGGAAGCGCGCCCCGGCAGCCGCCGTCGTTACCGTCTTCTTGGCGTCGCAGATCGACGCGATCCTCGCCATCGACTCCGCCGTCCGGCTCGAGGAACCCGAAGCTGTGCACACTATGCGCTCCTCGGCGCGCCGCATCCGGTCGGTCCTGGGGGCCTACGGAAAGCTGTACCGGGCATCGCCCGTGCGCCGGCTCCAGGCCGAGCTGAAATGGCTGGGCCAGCTGCTCGGCCAGCCGCGCGACGCCGAAGTCCTGCGCGCGCAGCTCCGCAGCCAGCTGGCAGACCTTCCAGCCGGGGAAGGCGTGGCCGCCGCCACGGCGGCGGTTGAACACCGGACAGGGGAAGATTTCGACGCCGCCTACCGCCTCCTGCAGGAAGCGCTGGGCTCGGCCCGCTACTTCCGGCTCCTGGACAACCTCGAGGATTTCCGCGACAACCCGCCGGTGCGCGCCGATGCTGTCACCTCCGGCCGCAAGGCGGCGGCGAAAGCCGTGGACAAGGCTGCCACGAAGCTGAAGCGTTCGCACAAAGCGGCCACGCGAGCCCACCGCGGAACGGACCAGGAACTTGCCCTGCACCGCGTCCGCAAGGACGCAAAGAGGCTGCGCTACGTAGCTGAGTCAGCTGCGCTGGTCCGCGGCAAGCGCGCCGCCAAGGTGGCCAAGGCCGCGCGCCGGCAACAGAAGGTCCTGGGCAGCTTCCAGGACGCCGTGGTGGCCAGGGAACTGCTGACGGCCCTTGCCGCGGACGGCAGCGACCCGGCCACTGCCGCCGTCTACACCGAGATGCTCGGCCAGCAGGATGCGATCATGCTGGCCGCGCACGCCAAATACCTTAAGGCCCGGAAGAAATCCGGGGACCTGTTCCGCCGCGGCATCCTTTGAGGTTGGGCCTATCTGCCCTGCCTCGCTGAAAGCCGCGCCACGGCCAGGGCCAGCCACAACTGCACCCGGTCCGCGGTGATCGAGGGGTCGTAGCCGGTCAGCTCGGTGATCTGGGCAAGCCGGTACCGTACGGTGTTGCGGTGCAGGGTAAGTTCTTCCGCCACCGCGGCCACCGAGCCGTTGTTGTTCAGGTAGCTTTCCAGCGTGGCCATCAGCTCCGAGCCGTGCGCGGCATCAAAGGCCCGCAGCGGGTTCAGCGATTCATGGGCCATGTCAGCCAG
Organism: Pseudarthrobacter sp. fls2-241-R2A-127; assembly: GCF_030209355.1. Taxonomy (GTDB): domain Bacteria; phylum Actinomycetota; class Actinomycetes; order Actinomycetales; family Micrococcaceae; genus Arthrobacter. The sequence goes on along the minus strand of NZ_JARVSF010000043.1, from coordinate 20,984 downwards.
CGGCACATCCTCGCTGGCCAGCAGCAGCGAAGTCAGGCTCAGCCGCTCGGGCTCATTCACGGGCAGGCCGTGGCTTGCGGCGTCGCGTGCCTCGAAGTAGCTCCAGCGCAGCCCGTTGGGCTTGGTGTAGGCACCGCCGATGCCGATTGTGGCGTGGATTCCGGCCTCCGCCAGGTGGTCGCTCAGCCCGCGGGCCAGCGCCGGTGCCGCGCCGCCGTCGTCATTGACCACCAACACCAAATCCTTGCCCACGACGGCGGCCACAGCTTTCTGGAGCTCCTGCGGCACCGAGGTGCTCCCCAAGGCTTTGCCGTGGGCGGCGGACACCGCCAGCAGCACAACGTTCTTTCGGGTGCTGTTCACGCCCACGCCGGCCAGGCGGCGCTGCGCCTCACTGGTTTCCAGGGCGCCGTGGATCACGTCCTCCAGCACCTGGCCGCACAGCGCGCGCTCGGCCTGGCGCTGCTTGACCATGTTGTTCAGTTCCACGCTGATCAGGTTCTGCGCGTACCCGATGATGCCCGTGTCCTCGAAAGGTTGGCGGACCCACAGCGTGCAGGCATCCCGCCGGCCGGTGGGCACCGGGTAGCTGGACCACGTATCCGCGGACGGGGTGGAGGTGCTGCTGTTGTACAACTGCGCGGCGAACTGGGTCAGCGCAATGTCCGTGCGCAGCATGCCGCCCAGGTTCTTCAACAACTCGGCCAGGCCGCCGCCGGTCAGGAGCGCGCGGGCCAGCACCTGGTGGCCGGCGATCAGCCGCTCGAGCTTGGCGTAATGATCTGCCGACTGCGCGTCCGCCACCAGCTTGGTGATGGCGATGAAAGGCGTCTCGTACGGGACCTCCACCACCGGCAGGCCCCAGCGGTTCGCCTCTGCCAGCAGTGCCGGGGGTACTGCCTCATGGGTCAGGCCCACCCCGAATCCGATGCCCACCGCGCCGGCCCGCTGGACCTGGCGGACAAAGCGGCGCTGCTCGGGGGCGGAGCGCAGCCGCAGGCCGGTGGTGAGGACAAGTTCCCCGCCGTTGAGGAACCGCTGCGGATCCTCAAGTTCGGTGACCGCCACCCAGTTGATGTCCTGGTTCCAGGTGGTCTCCGCCACGCCCGCCTTGGACAGCTTCAGGGACGTTACGCCCACCAGGGCAGCAAGGGAAATGGCCATGAAGCAAGGATAAACGTGAGCTGGGCAACCGCACTAAACCTCTTCCGCAAGGGTGTGCAGGTGGCTATTCACCCCGCTGGGGGCCTGGCATAGGCTCAATGCAGTTCCATCCATCCGTTCCGGCCTCCGCCCGGGCGCCGATGGCTCCTACGAAAGAGGTTGCACACCGTGGTCCAAACCTTGCAAAACTTCATCAACGGCACGTTCGTCACCCCGGCCGGCACAGTCCTGCTGGACGTGGTCAACCCCGCCAACGGCGAAGTGGTGGCACACGCCCCCGTTTCCGTGCAGGCAGATGTGGACGCCGCCATGAACGCCGCGAAGGAAGCATTCCGGACCTGGAAGCACGTCACCCCTGGCCAGCGCCAGCTTATGCTGCTCAAGCTCGCCGACGCCATCGAGGCCAACAGCGACGAACTCGTTGAGGCACAGCACCGCAACACCGGCCAGGTCCGCTCCCTGATCGCCTCCGAAGAAGTCGCTGCCGGCGCCGACCAGCTGCGTTTCTTTGCCGGGGCCGCCCGCATCATGGAAGGCAAGTCCGCCGGCGAGTACTTCGAGGGCCACACCTCCTACGTGCGCCGCGAACCCATCGGCGTGGTGGCCCAGGTGGCACCGTGGAACTACCCGTTCCTGATGGCCATCTGGAAGATCGGCCCCGCCCTTGCCGCCGGCAACACCGTGGTCCTCAAGCCCTCCGACACCACGCCTGAGTCCACCCTGGTGCTGGCCCGCCTCGCCGGCGACATCTTCCCCGCCGGTGTCCTCAACGTTGTCCTGGGTACAGGCGAAACCGGGGCCATGATGGTGGAGCACAAGATCCCCGGCCTGGTGTCCATCACCGGGTCTGTCCGGGCAGGCATCGCGGTCGCGTCCGGGGCGGCCAAGGGCCTCAAGCGCGCCCACCTGGAGCTGGGCGGCAAGGCCCCGGCGATCGTCTTTGCGGACGCGGACATCAAGAAGAGCGCCGCGGCCATCGCCGAGTTCGCCTTCTTCAATGCCGGCCAGGACTGCACCGCCATCACCCGGGTGCTGGTGCAGGACTCCGTTCACGACGACGTCGTGGCCGCCATGGTGGAGCACACCAAGACCCTGCACACCGGCTCGCAGAACGACGAAGAGAACTACTTCGGCCCCCTGAACAACATCAACCACTTCAACGCCGTGACCTCCGTGGTGGAGAACCTGCCGGAGAACTGCCGCATCGAAACCGGCGGACACCGGGCAGGGGAGAAGGGCTACTTCTTCGAACCCACCATCGTCACCGGCGCCAAGCAGACCGACGATATCGTGCAGAAGGAAACGTTCGGGCCGGTCATCACCGTCCAGAAGTTCAGCACGGAAGCCGAAGCGGTGGAACTGGCCAACGACGTGGACTACGCCCTGGCCTCCAGCGTCTGGACCACCAACCACGGAACCGCCATGCGGCTGAGCCGCGACCTGGACTTCGGTGCCGTCTGGATCAACACCCACATCCTCCTCACCGCCGAAATGCCGCACGGCGGTTTCAAGCAGTCCGGCTACGGCAAGGACCTCTCCATGTACGGCGTGGAGGACTACACCCGCATCAAGCACGTGATGTCCGCCCTCGACGCCTGACCCATTACCCGCTGGTTGAACCCGCCGAAACCCGGAATCGCAGAAAGAAAAGAACCATGACCACCACCGCATCAGACATCACGTTCCGCCTCGAGCAGAAGCGCAACGTCCAGGCCGACTTCCCGGGTCCCAAGTCCGTGGCACTGACCGAGCGCCGCAAGTCCGTGGTGGCTGCCGGCGTTGCCTCCAGCGTCCCCGTGTACGTGGCGGACGCCGACGGCGGCATCATCCACGACGTCGACGGCAACTCCTACATCGACCTCGGCTCGGGCATCGCCGTGACCAGCGTGGGCGCCTCTGATCCCGCCGTCGTTGGTGCCGTCAAGGAAGCCGTGGAGCACTTCACCCACACCTGCTTCATGGTCACTCCTTACGAGGGCTATGTCGCGGTTGCCGAGCAGTTGAACCGCCTCACCCCCGGTGACCACGAAAAGCGCACCGTGCTCTTCAACTCCGGCGCCGAGGCCGTGGAGAACGCCATCAAGGTAGCGCGCCTGGCAACCGGTCGCGACGCCGTCGTCGCCTTCGACCACGCCTACCACGGCCGCACCAACCTGACCATGGCACTGACCGCCAAGGCCATGCCGTACAAGACCAATTTCGGCCCGTTCGCGCCCGAGGTCTACCGCATGCCCATGAGCTACCCGTACCGCGAGGAAAACCCCTCGATCACCGGCGCCGAGGCAGCAAAGCGCGCCATCACCATGATCGAGAAGCAGATCGGCGGCGACCAGGTTGCCGCGATCATCATCGAACCCATCCAGGGTGAGGGTGGCTTCATCGTCCCGGCTGAGGGCTTCCTGCCCGCGCTGGCTGCCTGGGCCAAGGAGAAGGGCATCGTCTTCATCGCCGACGAGGTCCAGTCCGGCTTCTGCCGCACCGGTGAATGGTTCGCCGTCAACCACGAAGGCATCGTCCCGGACATCATGACCATGGCCAAGGGCATCGCCGGCGGCATGCCGCTGTCTGCCATCACCGGCCGCGCCGACCTGCTCGACGCCGTCCACCCCGGCGGCCTGGGCGGCACCTACGGCGGCAACCCCGTGGCATGTGCCGCAGCGCTGGCCTCGATCGGTTCCATGGAGGAGTACGACCTCAACGGCCGTGCCCGCCACATCGAGGAACTCGCGCTGGGCCGGCTCCGCGACCTGCAGGCCGAACTGGCCGGTGCCGGTACCGCCGTGATCGGCGACGTCCGTGGCCGCGGCGCCATGCTCGCCGTCGAACTCGTCCAGGCCGGTTCCAAAGAACCGAACCCGGAGCTGACCAAGGCCGTGGCCGCCGCCTGCCTGAAGGAAGGCGTCATCATCCTCACCTGCGGCACCTACGGCAACGTCATCCGCCTGCTGCCGCCCCTGGTTATCACCGACGAACTGCTGGCCGACGGCCTGGAAGTCCTCGCCGCCGCCATCAAGGCTCACGCCTAACCGGAAAGACTCCCTCCGGCAAATACAAAGAAGGTGGGCACCGCAGCTGCGGTGCCCACCTTCTTTGTGCCTGGCCGGCCCTCTCAGGCGGCCGCCCGGACCGCCCTGCGGGCCAGCGAATTCCGGCGTGCCGTCCGCAGCATGTCCAGCGTGAGCAGCAGCAGGGCCAGCCACACCACGCCAAACCCGATCCAGCGCTCCATGGTCATGGACTCCCGGAACACCAGCAGCGCCACCAGGAACTGCAGGATGGGGGCGAAGTACTGAAGCAACCCGATAGTGGTCATGGGCAGCCGCCGGGCGGAGGCGCCGAAGAACAGCAGCGGAACCGCGGTGATGACGCCGGAGGCCAGCAGCAGCCAGAAGTGCCCCGCTCCCTGGGTGGTCAGGGTGGCGGTCCCGCCAGCGGCCAGGACAACCATGGCCACGGCTGCCAGCGGGGCCAGGACCATGGTCTCGACGCTGAGGCTGGTGATGGCGTCCACCCTCGATCCCACCCGGTTCTTGACGAACCCGTACAAGCCGAAGCTGAAGGCCAGCGTCAACGCGATCCAGGGAAGTTTCCCGTAGGAGTACGTCAGCACGCCTACCGCGATGAAGCCGACGCCGACGGCGGCCCACTGGAGCGGCCGGAGGCGTTCCTTCAGGACAAACACGCCCAGCAAGACGGACACGAGCGGGTTGATGAAGTAGCCCAGCGAGGTTTCCACAGCCTGCCCGGTGGTCACGCCGTAGGTGTAGGTCAACCAGTTGATCGCAATGAGGAACGCTGCCAGCGCGAGCGGACCAAACACGCGCCGGTCCTTCACCGCGGTGGCAAGCACGCGCCAGGTCCGGGTTACCGTGATCAGGAGTACGCAGAACAGCAGGGACCACACCACGCGGTTGGCCACGATTTCGACGGCGCCGGCCGGCATGAGGATGAAGAAGTACAGGGGGAGCAGCCCCCACAAAACGTACGCGCCGATGCCGAAGAGCATGCCCGCCGTCGTGTCCTTTGCGACGGGCTTGGGGCCCGTGGTGGCCGCGGGCTGGTCCCCGGGGGCCGGGGACGTAGTGGCTGGGGCGGCTTGGGACGTTCGTTCTGGCATGGGCACGATGTCAATAACAGCAGTCCCGGGGCAGGTATTCCAGCCGGAACACGGGCAAACCGCAAGAACAATCAGTAGGCTTTCTTTATGACATCTGCCTACCGGCCATCCGCCGCCCGATGAGACTCCGGCGCAGCAACGCCTCCGGCCGCGGCTACCGCAGGGTGGCCGCAGGAACGGGGTTCAGCTACCGGGACCTCGACGGTTCCACCCTCCCGCCCGGGCCCGTGCGGGACCGCCTGGAAAGCATCGGCATCCCGCCGGCGTGGACCGACGTCTGGATTGCCCCGTTCGAGAACGGCCATATCCAGGCAACCGGCCTGGACGCGGTGGGGCGGCGCCAGTACATCTACCATCCCGAGTGGCGGGAGCGGAAGGATCGGGTGAAGTTCGACCGGTCTCTCCAGTTGGCCGAATCGCTGCCCGTGGCCCGCCGCAAGGTCACCATGGACCTCCGAAGCGAGGGCTTCAGCCGCGAACGCGTCCTCGCGGCAGCCTTCCGGATGCTTGACAGCGGATCCCTCCGGGTGGGCTCCGAGCGCTACACCAACGAAAACGGCAGCCGCGGCCTGGCCACGCTGCTGTGTGCCCACGTCAAGGTCCGCAAGGACAGGATCCTCCTGAGCTTCCCGGCCAAGAGCGGCAAGGACTGGGAATCGGAAATCCGCGACGCCGACCTCGCCGACCTCCTGCGCCTGCTCAAGCGGCGCGGCTCCAATGCGCGGCTCCTCGCCTACAAGGAGGGCCGCACCTGGCGTCCGGTGACCAGTGCGGACATCAACGCGTACGTGAAGGAGCGGACCGGGTCCGATTTCACGGCCAAGGACTTCCGCACCCTGCGGGGAACGGCGGCTGCAGCGGCCAGCCTGGCGCGCACCGGGGCCCTGCGCACGGCCGCCAAGCGGAAGCGCGCCATCAGCAGGGCCATGGTCGAGGCCTCGGAGACGCTGGGAAACACCCCTTCGATCGCCCGCAAGAGCTACGTGGATCCCCGGGTGGTGGACCACTACAACGACGGCGAGACCATCGACCCGAAACGGCTGGACTCCGCCGAATCGGAACTCCGGGCACTCCTGTACCGGCAAGGCCAGGTGGTGCCCTTGGCCGCCAACTAGAATGGGGCCTTGTGCGTTGCACCATGCAGCGCACGGATCATGAGCAGGACCAGTCCAGAAGGGTTCCCGGTGTCCAATCACAGCGAAACCACCGCCAACCGTCCGCTCCGCGTCGCCATCATTGGTGCGGGACCGGCAGGAGTCTATGCTGCGGACATCCTCACCAAGTCCAGCGGCGTCAAGGACGGCGACTTCCAGGTCAGCATCGACCTGTTCGAGGCGTATCCGGCGCCGTACGGGCTGATCCGCTACGGTGTGGCTCCGGACCATCCCCGGATCAAGGGCATCGTCAACGCCCTGCACAAGGTCCTGGACCGCGGCGACATCCGCTTCCTGGGCAACGTGACCTACGGACGCGACCTGACCCTGCACGATTTCCGCGCCTTCTACGACGCCGTGATTTTTTCCACCGGCGCCATCAAAGATGCGGACCTCGACATCCCCGGCATCACCCTGCAGGGCTCCTTCGGCGGCGCCGATTTCGTGTCCTGGTACGACGGGCACCCGGATGTTGCGCGTGAGTGGCCGCTGGACGCGAAGGAGATTGCGGTGATCGGCAACGGCAACGTGGCCCTGGACGTGGCCCGCATGCTGGTCAAGCACCCGGAGGAACTGCTCAGTACCGAAATCCCGGACAACGTCTACCAGGGCCTGAAGGCATCCCCCGTGACGGACGTCCACGTCTTCGGCCGCAGGGGCCCGGCCCAGGTCAAATTCACTCCGCTGGAGTTGCGGGAACTCAGCCACATGGACGACGTCGACATTGTGCTCTACCCGGAGGATTTCGAATTCGACGACGCCTCGGACGAGGCCATCCGCAGTAACAACCAGGTCAAGACCATGGTGAACACCCTCACCAACTGGCTGGTGGAGGAGCATGCCGAAGCCGAAAACCCCTCGTCCCGCCGGCTGCACCTGCATTTCCTGCACAGCCCGGTAGAAGTGCTCGACGACGGCACGGGCAAGGTGGGCGGCATCAAGTTCGAGCGGATGCAGCTGGACGGGACAGGCAACGCCAAGGGCACGGGGGAGTACGTTGACTACCCCGTCCAGGCCGTCTACCGCGCCATCGGCTACCACGGCTCGGCGCTTGATGAACTGGAATACGACGCCAAGCGGGGCGTCATTCCGAATGAGGGCGGCCGCGTCCTGGACGCCGGCGGCAATCCAGTCCCCGGCATCTACGCCACCGGCTGGATCAAGCGCGGCCCGGTGGGCCTGATCGGGCACACCAAGGGCGATGCGCTGGAGACTATCGGCTTTCTGCTGGAGGACCGGCTGAACCTCCCTGCGGCCGGGAACCCGGATCCGCAGGCCATCATTGACCTCCTGGAAGAGCGCGGCATCGAGTACACCACGTGGGAGGGCTGGAACAAGCTCGATTCCCACGAAGCCGCCCTCGGGGCTGCCTGGACCGGTCCCGAAGGGCTGGACCATGTGGTGCGCGAACGCATCAAGGTGGTACCCCGTGAGGAAATGATCCGCATCTCCCGCAGCTGACGCTTCCGCGCGGCTGTACCCCTGTGCAGCGCCGATTATTCGAGTTAACATCGTTAACATGAAAGTTGGCGGGCAACAGTCCCGTACATATGACTCGAGGAACCGCGACTTGGCTGCCGCCCGGACGGGTTACCGCATCCTGGAGGCCACCGAGGACCTGTTCATGGAGGGTCCCCTCGCCGGCGTCACGTTGAACGCCGTGGCGGGGCGGGCGGGCGTCACGGTCCAGACAGTCATCCGCCGGTTCGGCGACCGGGCGGGCCTGATCCGTGCCACGGCGGAGTCAGCCGCCGCCCGCGTCTCGGCCCAGCGGAATGCCGCCCCGCCCGGCGACGTCCACGCCGCCGTCGAGAACCTCCTCGACCACTACGAAACCACCGCGACGCTCGCCTTGAAACTGCTCGCCGAAGAACACTCCTCCGCGGACCTTGCCGCCATCACGGCGGCGGCCCGCCAGATCCACCGGCACTGGTGCGAACGGATGTTTGCGCCGTTCCTGGAACCCCTGGCGGGCACGCCGGACCATGACCGCCGGCTGGCCCAGTTCGTCGCCGTCTGCGACGTCTACACCTGGAAACTGCTCCGCCGTGACGCCGGGCTCAGCCGTGACCAAGTGGCCCTCTCGCTCCACGAAATGCTTGAGCCCTTCATCCGGAGGCCCTGATGCCAACCGTCCTTGCCTACACCTCACCCGCCATCGGCCACCTGTTCCCGATGGTCCCGCTTCTCCTGGAGCTGAAGGCCCGCGGCCATGATGTCCACGTCCGCACCCTGCCCCGCCAGGTTCCGATGCTCACCGCGTCAGGGTTCCACGCCGGACCCGTGGACGGGAGGATCCTCGCGATCGAGGCCACGGATTACCGCGCCGCGAACGCAAAGGCAGCCCTGGCTTCCAGCGTTGAGACCTTTACGGCCCGCGCCCGCTTTGATGCGCCGGACCTGGAAAAGGCCATCGCCGGCGTCGGCCCGGACCTGCTGCTGATCGACATCAACGCATGGGGAGCCCGCATCCATGCCGAGTCTTCAGGGCTGCCATGGGCCACCTTCAGCCCCTACACCCCGCCGCTCCAGTCACGCGGAACGCCGCCTTTCGGGCCGGGGCTTGCCCCCATGGCCGGACCCCTGGGGAGGGCACGCGACGCAGTGGCGCGCCGCCTGGTGATTGGCGCGGTGGAGAAGCTGATGCTGCCAAGGATCAACGCGCTCCGGGCCGGGCTGTCCGGCGGGCAGCTTCCGCTGGTCAGCGGTGCCGACGAGTTCTTCCGCACAGCGCCGCTGATGCTCGTGACCACCTCCCAGCCGTTCGAGTATCCGCATCCGGACTGGGGCCCGGACGTGCGGATGATCGGCGCCCTCGGCTGGGAGCCGCCCGCGGAGCCGCCGGCATGGCTCCGGGATACTGCGGATCCCGTGGTCCTGGTGACCACTTCCTCCGAATACCAGGCGGATGAGGCCATTGTCCGCGCCGCACTGGCCGGCCTGGCCGCGGAGCCCTTCACCGTCGTCGCAACGCTCCCTGCTGCCGAAACGGGCTCGGCAGGGGCAGCGCGGGCACCGGGAACCGGCGGCTTCGGCGCCATCCCGTCCAATGCCCGGCTTGAACAGTTCCTCCCGCACGGCCCGCTGCTGGAGCGCGCCGCCGTTGCCATTACCCACGGCGGCATGGGCGCCACGCAGAAGGCGCTGTCCAGGGGAGTGCCGGTGGTGGTGGTCCCGTTCGGCCGTGACCAGCACGAGGTGGCAGCACGGGTGGTGGCCGCAGACGCCGGAGTGCGCCTCAACAGGAAAAACCTCACCCCGGACTCGCTGCGGGCCGCTGTCCGGGAGGCGCTCACCAAAACGCCGGGAGCCCGGCGGGTCGCTGCCGGGTACGCGGCCGCAGGCGGCGCCGCTGCCGGGGCGGACGCCCTTGAAGATGCGATAAGCCTGCGCCGCCCGGCTCTGTGACCGGCCGCCGGCGCTCCCGGCCGGCGGGGTTAGAATAGCCGCCATACCCCTGCGCTTCCCGGGAGTTCGATGACGAACCTGATCCAGCCTGAACCGCGCCAGCGTGCCGCGCTGGCAGGACACGAGCGCCTGGGCCATGCGTTCGACGACGCCACCCCCGAAATCCCGGGCCTGCGCTCCCTGATCCGCGAATCCTGGCAGCGGTCTGCCCAGTTCAAAGCGAATCCGGACAACGCCGCCGCACCGCTGGCGTTCGACTGGGACGAGTTGGAGGACTACCGCCGCCGCCACCCCCTGGCCGCGATTATGCCGGTCATCAACAGGCTCCTGGTGCAGCCCAGCCATGACAGCGGGCTCCTGGTGGCGGTGGGGGACGAGGTTGGGAGGCTGCTCTGGGTGGACGGCGATCCCGCGCTCCAGCGCCGGGCCGAAGGCATGATGTTCGTCCCCGGCGCCAACTGGTCCGAGGCCAGCGTTGGCACCAGCGCACCCGGGACGGCGCTCGCCCTGGGACGCGGCATCCAGATCGCCGGCGCAGAGCACTACCAGCGCGCCGTACACCCTTGGAGCTGCACCGCCGTTCCGTTCCACGATCCGGACTCGGGAGCCGTCCTGGGAGTCGTTGACATTACCGGGACGGCCACCGCGGTGGCGCCGCACACCTTGTCCCTGGTGGAGGCCACGGTGGCCGCCGCCCAGGCCCAGCTGAGGGTGGAGCGCCTGCAGCACGCGGCGGAGCTGGCCCGGAAGCCCGTACGACGCCGTTCCCCGGCCGGGGCGGGCGGCCAGGGCCGGGGTGCTGCGGAAGGCAGCCTCTACCGGAACAGCCTGCAGCTGCTGGGCCGGGACCAGGCACTGCTCAGCCTCGGAGGCAAGACGGTTGCCCTGTCCGCGCGTCACAGTGAAATCCTTGCGCTGCTGAGCGGGCATCCGGATGGGCTCTCCGCCGAGGAACTCAGTTCCTTGCTGTACCCGGGGGAGGGGTCCTCCATGACGCTCCGGGCCGAGATGGTGCGCCTGCGCAAGGTGATCCAGCAGCTCAGCCCGGAGGCCGTCCCCGGCTCGCGTCCCTACCGGCTCCCGGTGGACTTTGTGGCCGATACCGGCCAGGTCCTTAGCTGCCTGCAGCGGGGTGCCCACCGGATTGCGCTGGAGATCTACCGGGGTGCGGTGCTGCCCCGCTCCGAGGCCCCCGGTGTCGTGGACCTCAGGAACAGGGTGTCGTCCCTGCTCCGTGAGGCGGTCCTGACGGACGGCAGCGCCGAGTCCCTGCTCAAGTTCGCCGCGCTTCCGGAGGCAATTGACGACGTCGGCATCCGGCGTGCCGCGCTGCGCCTCCTGCCGCCGCGCTCACCCAAGCGGGCCGCCGTCGTCGCCGATCTTGAACGGCTGGAAGCCGAACTGCGCGCTTAAAACCTGGCTCAACCGCCGGATTTCACCGTTGCAACCTTGCTGCAACCTCCCGGCTCCTACGCTGGCACCAACGGCGGGCCCCTTGCGGGCCGGCCTCCTGCACAGCAAAGGAGCTAAGCAATGACCGTTTACGCACAGCCAGGAACCGACGGTTCGAAGGTTACCTTCAAGGACCGGTACGAGAACTGGATTGGTGGCGAATGGGTGGCCCCCGTGAAGGGCCAGTACTTCGAAAACATCACCCCGGTCACGGGCAAAGCCTTTTGCGAGGTGGCCCGAGGCACGGCGGAGGACATCGAGCTGGCGCTGGACGCGGCCCACAAAGCGGCACCGTCCTGGGGAAAGACCTCCGTGGCGGAACGGGCCGCCATCCTGAACAAGATCGCGGACCGCATCGACGAAAACCTCGAAATGCTCGCCGTCGCCGAAACCTGGGACAACGGCAAGCCCATCCGGGAAACCCTCAACGCAGACCTTCCCCTGGCCTCGGACCACTTCCGCTACTTCGCCTCTGCCGTCCGGGCCCAGGAAGGCAGCCTGTCCCAGCTGGATGAGAACACCACCGCCTACCACTTCCACGAACCGCTCGGCGTGGTGGGCCAGATCATTCCCTGGAACTTCCCCATCCTGATGGCTGTCTGGAAGCTCGCCCCCGCGCTCGCGGCCGGCAACACCGTGGTGCTCAAGCCCGCCGAGCAGACGCCGAGCTCCATCCTGGTCCTGATGGAACTCATTGGCGACCTGCTGCCCGCCGGCGTATTGAATGTGGTCAACGGCTTCGGCGTGGAAGCCGGCAAGCCGCTGGCATCCAGCTCCCGGATCCGCAAGATCGCGTTCACCGGCGAAACCACCACCGGCCGCCTCATCAGCCAGTACGCCAGCCAAAACCTGATCCCCGTCACCCTGGAACTGGGCGGCAAGAGCCCCAACATCTTCTTCAACGACGTTGCCCAGGAGAACGACGCGTTCTACGACAAGGCGCAGGAGGGCTTCGCGCTTTTCGCGTTCAACCAGGGCGAAGTCTGCACCTGCCCGTCCCGCGCCCTGGTCCAGGAAGACATCTACGACTCCTTCATGGCCGACGCCGTGGCGCGGGTGGAGAAAATGATCCAGGGCAACCCGCTGGACACCGAGACCCAGGTTGGCGCGCAGGCCTCCAACGACCAGCTCGAGAAGATCCTGTCCTACATCGACATCGGAAAGCAGGAAGGCGCCAAGATCCTCACCGGCGGCGCCCGCGCCGAGCTCCCGGGCGACCTTGCCGGCGGCTTCTACGTCCAGCCCACCGTCTTCGAAGGCCACAACCGGATGCGGATCTTCCAGGAGGAGATCTTCGGGCCCGTGGTCGCGGTGACCAGGTTCAGCGACTATAACGACGCCATGGGCATCGCCAACGACACCCTGTACGGCCTGGGCGCCGGCGTCTGGTCCCGCAACGGCAATGTGGCCTACCGCGCCGGCCGCGAGATCCAGGCAGGACGAGTCTGGGTGAACAACTACCACGCCTATCCGGCGGGCGCTGCCTTCGGCGGCTACAAGTCCTCAGGCATCGGGCGCGAGAACCACGCCATGATGCTGGACCACTACCAGCAGACCAAGAACCTGCTGGTCAGCTACGACGAGAACAAGCTGGGCTTCTTCTAAGCCCAGCTCGTACCACTACAACGACGCAAGGATTTCGCCAATGACGACGACAATGCAAGCAGCAGTAGTAACCGAATTCGGCACGGACCTGTCAGTGAAGGACATCGATGTCCCTGTGCCCGGCCCCGGGCAGGCGCTGGTCAAGGTCCTTACCACCGGTGTCTGCCACACCGACCTCCACGCCGCGCAGGGAGACTGGCCGGTGAAGCCCACACCGCCGTTCGTTCCCGGCCACGAAGGTGTTGGCGAAGTGGTGGCCCTGGGCGAAGGCGTCACCGCCCTCGCCGTCGGCGACCTCGTGGGCAACGCCTGGCTCTGGTCCGCCTGCGGCGACTGCCAGTACTGCCGCACCGGCTGGGAAACCCTGTGCGAGGCGCAGCAGAACGGCGGCTACAGCGTGGACGGCTCGTTCGGGGAGTACATGCTCGTGGACTCGCGCTTCGCGGCGCGCATACCGGCGGGATCCGACCCCGTCGAAGTGGCGCCGGTGCTCTGCGCCGGCGTCACGGTCTACAAAGGGCTGAAGATGACCGAGGCGACGCCGGGCCAGTGGGTCACCATCTCCGGCATCGGCGGACTTGGCCATATCGCCGTCCAGTACGCAGTGGCCATGGGCCTCCGTGTCGCGGCGGTGGATATCGCCGACGACAAACTTGCCCTGGCAAAGGCACACGGCGCCGAAGTGACAGTCAACGCCTTGCATGAAGACCCGGCCGAAGTGATCCAACGCGAAACAGGAGGCTGCCATGGAGTGCTGGTTACTGCGGTGCACCCGTCAGCGTTCGGGCAGGCGATCGGGATGGCCCGCCGCGGCGGCACCATTGTGTTCAACGGACTGCCGCCGGGGGACTTTCCCGCGCCGATCTTCGACATCGTGCTCAAGGGCCTGACCGTCCGCGGCTCGATCGTGGGCACCCGGCAGGACCTCGCGGAAGCCCTGGATTTCTACGCCCGGGGGAAGATCCACCCCACGGTCTCCGTGCGGGAGCTTTCCGAGGTCAACGCGGTGTTCGACGAGATGAAGCACGCCAAGATCGACGGCCGCGTGGTGCTGAAGTTCTGATGCAGAGCCATGGGCTTGATGCGGCAGTGACGCTGCCCGGGGAAGACTTTTCCCGGGTGGCGCTCACGCCCGCGGCACTGGACCTCCTGCGGACGCTGTGGGAGCGGCACGGTCCGCTGATGTTCCACCAGTCGGGCGGCTGCTGTGACGGGTCCTCGCCAATGTGCTACCCGGCAGGGGATTTCATCACCGGGGATTCAGACATCCTGCTGGGGCTGTTCGACCTGTCGGACGGAGTGCAGCCCCTGCCTCTGGAGTTCTGGATGTCCAGGGAACAGTTCAATTACTGGAGCCACACGCACCTGACCGTCGACGTTGTTCCGGGCCGGGGGAGCGGGTTTTCGGTGGAGGCGCCCGAAGGCAAGCGCTTCCTCATCCGCTCAACCCTGATGGACTGGCCCATCTAGGAAGTTCGGCCAAACACGCCTCGGGGCTCTCCATCAGGAGGGCCCCGAGTGCGTTGGCGGAATATAGTTCGGCCATTCAGCCGTCTCACTATTCGGGACAATTGGGACCGTCCAGTGGATGGACACTATCGTTGATAGGTCTGTTTCCATCACAAACCAGGATTGTGACCCCCCAATGAATCTTCTGCGGACAAAATCCATCGAGCAATCGATCGCTGACGCCGATGAACCCGGACGCAAGCTCAAGCGCTCCCTCAGCACCTGGGACCTCATGATCATGGGCGTCGCCGTTGCTGTGGGCGCCGGTATCTTCTCCGTTGGCGCCAAGGCCGCCGCGAACTTCGCCGGCCCCGCCGTCACGCTGTCCTTCGCCATCGCCGCCGTCACCTGCGCCCTGGCCATCATGTGCTACGCCGAGTTCGCCACCGCCATCCCCGTGGCCGGTTCAGCCTATGTCTTCACGTACGCCACCATGGGCGAACTCCTTGCCTGGATCATCGGCTGGAACCTGATCCTGGAGTTGTTCACCGCCGCCGCCGTGATCGCCAAGTACTGGGGCATCTACCTCAGCAAAGTCTTTGCCCTGACGGGCCTGGACGTCCCGCCGGCCATTTCCCTGGGCGGCGTTGACCTCTACTGGGGCGCCTTCCTGATCGTTGCCATCTTCACCGTGCTGCTGGTCCTGGGCACCAAGCTCTCCGCACGGGTTGGCAACATCTTCACCCTGATCAAGATCGCCGTGGTGTTGTTCGTGATCGTGGTGGGTTTCACCTACGTCAAGGTTGAAAACTACACCCCGTTCGTGCCCGCAGCGGAGCCCACCGCCGGCACCGGCGCCGCGGATGTCCTGAAGCAGTCGTTCTTCGGCTTCCTCACCGGCGCCGCCCCTGCCCAATACGGCACCATGGGCATCTTCGCCGGGGCCGCACTGGTGTTCTTCGCGTTCATCGGCTTCGACGTGGTGGCCACCTCGGCCGAGGAAGTGAAGAACCCGCAAAAGACCCTTCCGCGCGGCATCTTCGGCGGCCTGGCACTGGTAACGCTGCTCTACATCCTCGTGTCCCTGGCGCTGACGGGCATGGTGTCCTACGCCCAGCTGGCCGAGGCCAAGAGCCCCACCCTCACCACCGCTTTCGAGGCGGTCGGTGACACGTCAGCCGCCAAGGTCATCGCCTTCGGCTCCCTGGTGGGCCTGACCACCGTGATCATGGTGCTCCTCATGGGCTTGTCCCGCGTGGTGCTCGCCATGAGCCGCGACGGTTTGCTGCCCCGGGCCCTGTCCAAGACCAGCGACAAGCGCTCAACCCCGGTACGCCTGCAAATCATCTGTGGCGCTGCGGTTGCGCTGGTGGCAGGCCTTACCAACGTGGACCTGCTCGAGGAAATGATCAACATCGGTACGCTCTCCGCGTTCGTGGTGGTGAGCCTGGGAATCCTGGTGCTCCGCAAGAAGCGCCCGGACCTGAAGCCGGCCTTCCGTGTCCCGTTCGGAAAGGTGCTGCCGGTTGTCTCGGCCGTCCTGTGCCTGTACCTGATGACCAACCTCGCCGTGGAGACCTGGATCTTCTTTGCGTTCTGGCTGGTTATCGGGCTGGCCATCTACTTTGCCTACGGCCAGCGCCACTCGCGCCTCAACGAGCGCTCCGCCGAAGCCAACGCGTCCGTCAACAGCGGCCCGGGCGCCGGTGCACGCGCAGCCGATGCCTCAGATGACCAGGACCAGCTGTCCCGGACCTGAGCGTCCCTGCTCCCGTTGTGAACTGCCCGCCCGGCTCCTTCCGGGCGGGCAGCGGCGTTTCGGGCTCCTAGGATGGATGTATGGCACGTCCCTCCCGTTCAGAACGCAAGGCGGAACTGCTGGTTGCCATCCTTGACTACCTGATGGACAAGACCCTGGCCGAACTGAGCTTCCGGAGCCTCGCCGAAGGCCTGGGAATGAGTTCCTACACGCTGGTGTACCACTTCGGGAGCCGGGAGCAATTGATCAACGACATCGTGGTGTCCATCGAGTCCCGCCTGGACCGGATGCGCAACACCGACGTCCGCGACATTGACCGGGACGCCTGGCGGGCTTTCCTGCTCGACTCGTGGCAGTGGACCATGGCGCAGCGGAACCGGCACCTGACCCGGCTCGAATTCGAGGCCACGGCGCAGGACATTGTGGCTGCCACGCCGCGGGGCACCGCTCAGGAGCATTTCCGCCTGCTGCACCATAAGACCCGCGACTGGTTGATGGTCCAGGGCATTCCCGAGGAATATGCTGACACCGACGCCAGGCTTTTCACGTCCACCTTCTACGGACTGCAGTTCGATTTCGTGGTGATGAACCAGCCCGATGCCGCCACCAAGGCATTCGAACTGATGCTGGCCGTGTTCTTCAACAACCTTGAGACGCGCCTCGCCGCCGCAGGCCAGCAACCCGCGGGACAGGAAGCCGCAGGACAGCAACCCGCAGGACAGCAACACGCAGGACAGGAAGCCGGAGCACACATGCCTGCCGCGACCGCCGGGCCGGCGCGTCATGGGGCTGCGTAGCGGCCCACCCACTCCACGAGGGGACGGAGCTTGCGCCACCGCTCCGCAATCTCCTGCTTCGCGTCCGGCGAGGAAACCCACTCCGGGCGGCCAACCTCGACCCCGGCGGACAATGATTTGTGCTTGAGCAGTTCGGCGCGCGGATGGTCTTTGGCGAAGCCCCGCGGGACGGTCTTGAGTTTCTCGCCTTCGATGGCAAAACCTGCCCCGGCCACGGCGTCCACGATGTCCTGCAGGGCGGACCCGCTGGCGGAAGCGTCGGCGGCCGAACGGAACCGGGCCAGTTGCGCGGGCGTATGGGAATGGTAGCCGCCACCGATCAGAAGTCCGTCCGCGTTGATTTGGAGATAGAAACCGACGCCTTCCTGGCGTGTGGCGAATGCGCCCTGGGCGGTCTTGTAAGGCGACTTGTCCAGCGAAAAGCGGATGTCCCGGTTGGGACGGAACAGCTTGGCGGGGCCAAACTCAGGCTCCAGCTCCGAGAGCAGGATGGTGAGCGGCCGCTTCACCGCCTCCTCATACGTGTCCTTGTGTTGCTGCCACCAGTCTCTGTTGTTGTTCTCTTCCAGCTGCGCGTAGAAGCCGAAGGCCTCCGGGGGAATGCCTGCGAAAGTGTTCATGTACGGAGCCTAGGACCGCGGCGCGCAACCAGCCAGATCCCGGCCGACGTATGTGCAAAACAGCAAAACACCCCACCCCCGGAAAACCGGGAGCGGGGTGTTCTGCGGCCCAGGGGCCGGAAGCGCGGTACTAGCCAACCTTGTTGGCGGCCTCCGCGTCCGAGGTGGGAGCCGAGGGTGCATCAGCTGCGCCCAGGTTGGCGCGCAGCTTGGCGCCCAGTTCGGCGTCGACATTGGTCCAGTACTGGATGGCGCGTTCCTTGATGTCGGAACGCTTCACGCCGCCCACGGCGCCGGTGATGGTCTCCAGGAAGCGGGCCTTTTCACCTTCGTTGTAGACCTCGCGGTACAGCGCGCCGGCCTGGACGAAGTCGCCGTCCTCTGCGTGGAGGGAGTGCGCGGCGAGGGTAAGCTCGCCGTCGTTCTCCCAGCCGCCCGCAGCGTTCTGCGGCTCAACTGCAGCCGGGCCGCCAAAGGTGTTGGGGGCGTAGACCGGAACAGAGGGGGCGTTGAACAGGAAACGTCCCTGGCCGTCCTGGCTGTAGTTGTTGACCTGGTTCTTGGGCTGGTTCACCGGGATCTGCGCGTGGTTGGTGCCCACGCGGTAACGGTGCGCGTCAGCGTAGGAGAAGATGCGGGCCTGCAGCATCTTGTCCGGCGAGGCGGCGATGCCCGGCACGAAGTTCGACGGCGCGAAGGTAGCCTGCTCGATCTGCGCGAAGTAGTTCTCCGGGTTCTTGTTCAGCTCCATTGTGCCCACCTTGATCAGGGGGTAGTCGCTGTGCGGCCACACCTTGGTCAGGTCGAACGGGTTGAAGCGGTAGGTCTTGGCGTCCTCGTACGGCATGACCTGGACGTGCAGGTCCCAGGACGGGAAGTTGCCGGCTTCGATGTTTTCGGACAGGTCGCGGATGTAGAAGTCCGCGTCCGAGCCGGCAAGCTGCTCAGCCTGCTCGGAGCTCATCGAGTTTACGCCCTGGTTGGACTTGAAGTGGTACTTGACCCAGAAGCGCTCGCCTTCGGCGTTGATCCACTGGTAGGTGTGCGAGCCGTAGCCCTGCATTTCGCGCCAAGAGGCGGGCAGGCCGCGGTCTCCCATCAGCCAGGTGACCTGGTGTGCGGACTCGGGGGACAGGGTCCAGAAGTCCCACTGCATGTCGGCGTCACGCAGGTGGGTGCCCGGCAGGCGCTTCTGCGAGTGGATGAAGTCCGGGAACTTGATGCCGTCGCGGATGAAGAAGACAGGGGTGTTGTTGCCCACGAGGTCGTAGTTGCCCTCGGAGGTGTAGAACTTCACGGCGAATCCGCGGGGATCGCGCCAGGTGTCCGGGGAGCCGTTTTCACCGGCCACGGAGGAGAAGCGGATCAGCATCTCGGTTTCCACGCCGGGCTGAAGGAACGCGGCCTTGGTGTACTTGGAGATGTCCTCGGTGGCCTTGAAGGTACCGAATGCGCCGCCGCCCTTGGCGTGCACTACGCGCTCCGGCACCCGTTCGCGGTTGAACTGGGCAAGCTTTTCGATGAGGTAGTGGTCGGTCAGGATGATGGCACCATCGGCACCAACTGACTTCGAGTGAGCGTCGGACGTAACCGGCGCGCCTGACTGGGTTGTGGAAACGGCAGTCATTGTTCTCCTATTTCTCTTTTTCTTGCGAGGGACTGTGGGGAGGAAGTTGTTGGGCCAGTTGGCAGTCCTGGCAGATGCCCTGGTACATGACGTCGGCGATCTGGATGGTCATGGGCTTGGCGTCAGGATTCCAGTGGGGCGTGAGGCATGGGGCATGGCCGACGGCGCAGTCCACGTCCTCCACGCGACCGCAGCTGATGCAGATGGCGTGGTGGTGGTTGTCGCCCACGCGGGTCTCGTACAGGGCTGGGGAGTGCGGCGGTTCGAAGCGGCGCAGCATCTGCAGGTCCGTCAGGTCGCCCAGGACCACGTAGACCGACTGGGCCGTCAGTTCGGGCAGCTCCGCCCGCGCGGCGGCAAGGATGCTTTCGGCAGGGGAGTGGGGGTGGCGTTCGACGGCGGCCAGCACGGCCAGCCGCTGCTTGGTCACCCTGCGGCCGTGGGCGCGCAGGGCTGTTGCCCATGCTTCCTGGCCGTCAAAGTGTTCCATCATGGCTCCATTGAAACACTTATTTTGACTTTATCGCAATAAGGCTTGGCTAACCTTGCAGCCGCCCCTCCCATCCGGCCTCCCGCGCGCCCAAGTCGTTGCCGGCGTGCAGTATGTCGGCTCCTTTTTGACAGCGCCTGTGACTACTGCCATAGTCATTCCTATGGACCTGTTGGACAGCTGGACAGCTAGACAAGAACCGGTGGTGCGCATTGGTGCGGCAGAGCAGGTTTTCGCGTCGCTGCGTGGCGCCATTGAAGCTGGACAGATCCCTGTCGGCACCCGCCTCGACTCGGAAGCCACGCTTGCCCGGCAGTTCGGCGTGAGCAGGACCATGGTCAGGGAGGCCCTGCGCTCGTGCACCGCCCTGGGGCTGACAGCCACCCACACGGGCAAGGGGACCTTCGTCATCGCCGACAAGGTCGCCCGGGACCTCAAGCTCGGGAAGTACTCCGCCAGCGCCCTCGTGGAGGCCCGGCCCCATGTCGAAGTACCTGCTGCAGGCCTGGCTGCCCGGCGCCGCAGCGACGAAGACCTGGAAGCCCTCCGGGAGATCCTTCGTGAAATGGCGCAGGAGGATGACATCCAGCAATGGGTGCTCCTGAATACCGAGTTTCACATGACCATCGCCCGGTGCAGCGGCAACGGCGTGTTTGAATCATTTCTGTCGGACATCTGTGAGGCCATGGCAAACCAGTCAAGTACTCTCAACCTGATGGCCGACCGGCGCAAGGAATCAGGCAACGAACACGCCCGCATTTTCGATGCCATCGAGCGGGGCTCGGCCGAGGACGCGTCCCAAGCCATGACCATGCATCTGCACGGCGTCGAGTGCGCCCTGGGCACCATCGTCCCGGGAGGCTGACCAACCCGGACCGATCTTCAGGCGGCAGCCAACCGGCGCTGCCGCAGTCCTGAGTTCACAGGACAACCTGAGCGCCATTCCCCTTATGCCCTTCCCGCCACTCCCTGGTTCACCCTGCCCTTTTTCAGCCCAGCACTTTCGTCCACGCCCGACAACGAAGCCTTGTGAGGACTCTTTTGACTACCATTGAAACCGCCGTGCCCGCCGCTACCCGGTCGGAGCATGACTTGCTCGGCGACCGCGACGTCCCCGCCCACGCGTACTGGGGCGTCCACACGCTCCGTGCTGTGGAGAACTTCCCGATTACCGGGCAGAAGCTGTCCTCCAACATGCACCTGGTCCGGGGCCTGGCCGCGGTGAAGCTGGCCGCCGCCCGCACCAACCGTGAACTGGGACTGTTGGACGCCGAACGCGCCGACGCCATCGAGCAGGCCTGCCTGGATGTCATGGCCGGCCGGCTCGCGGACCAGTTCGTGG
>NZ_JARVSF010000004.1 GCF_030209355.1 Pseudarthrobacter sp. fls2-241-R2A-127 | reverse complement strand
GCCACGCCGGCGAGGGCCCCGCGGCGAAGCGGAGCGAGACGAGGGAGCCGGTGGGGACTAGAGTGACTTTCGTGAGCACCTCCGCCGGCTGGGACCATCCCCGCACGTCCTTTTACACCGACCACTACGAGCTGACCATGCTGCAGGCGTCCCTCCATTCGGGGGCGGCGCACCGCAATTCGGTGTTCGAGGCCTTCGCCCGGCGGCTGCCCGACGGCCGGCGTTACGGGATTGTGGCGGGCACCGGGCGCCTCCTGGAAGGCATCGCGAATTTCCGTTTCGGCGGGGCGGAGCTGGAGTACCTGGAACGAACCAAGGTGGTCAACCGGGAAACCCTGGAGTACCTGGCCAACTACAGGTTCTCCGGGGACATCTGGGGCTACGCGGAGGGCGAAGCCTACTTTCCCAACTCCCCCATCCTGATCGTTGAGGCCTCCTTCGCTGAGGCCTGCATGCTCGAGACGTACCTGCTCTCGGTCCTGAACCACGACAGCGCCATTGCCTCCGCTGCCTCCCGGATGGTCAGCGCGGCCGGCGGCCGGCCGTGCATCGAAATGGGTTCGCGCCGCACCCACGAGGAAGCTGCAGCGGCAGCTGCGCGGGCTGCGGTGATCGCCGGTTTTGACAGCACCTCGAACCTGGAGGCGGGCGCACGCTACGGCATCCGCACGGTGGGTACGGCCGCGCACTCGTTCACGCTGCTGCACGATACCGAGCGGGAGGCCTTCGAGGCCCAGATAGCCTCGCTGGGCGAGGGCACATCCCTGCTGGTGGACACGTACGACGTCGAAAAGGCCGTCCGCACGGCCGTGGACCTGGCAGGGCCCCGGCTGGGCGCTGTCCGGCTGGACTCGGGCGACCTCGTGGCCCAGGCGCAGTGGGTACGCCGGCTGCTGGACGAGCTGGGCAACGAGCACACCAAGATCGTGGTCACGTCCGACCTTGATGAGTACGCCATTGCCGCGTTGCAGTCAGCCCCGGTGGATTCCTACGGCGTGGGCACGTCCCTGGTGACCGGCTCCGGAGCCCCCACCGCCAGCATGGTCTACAAGCTGGTCAGCCGGACGGACGATGCCGGAAACTTCGTCTCCGTGGCAAAGGCGGCCAAGAACAAGGCCAGCGTTGGCGGGCGGAAGTACGCGCTGCGGAAACTCGACGCCCGCGGCACCGCCACCGCCGAGGTGGTGGGTGTGGGCCACCGGCCCGAGGACGACGGCAACGACCGGCCACTGCTGCAGCAGTTCATGAAGAACGGCGAACTGCTGCCGGGCTGGACCGGGCACGAGGGAGTGGTGCGCGCACGGCAGCGCCACGCCGATTCCATGGCGGAACTGCCTCCGGTGGTGAACCGCCTGCAGCGCGGCGAGCCCGCCATCGCCACACTCTATGAAGACCACTGAGGAGCACTGATGTCCCGCGCACTGATCATCGTCGATGTCCAGAACGATTTCTGCGAGGGCGGCTCGCTGGCCGTGGAGGGCGGTGCGGCGGTGGCCGGCGCCATCAGCGAGTACCTGGACGCCCACCACAACGAATTCGATTATGTGGCAGCCACGCAGGACTGGCACATCGATCCCGGCAGCCACTTCTCCGAGGAACCGGATTTCAAGGACAGCTGGCCGCGGCACTGCGTGGCGGGAACCCGGGGCGCCGAACTCCACCCGGACCTGGACACCGAGTACATTGACGCGTACTTCCGGAAGGGCCAGTTCGCGGCCGCGTACTCCGCGTTCGAGGGCCTTCTGGCGCCGGAGGACGCCGTCCCCACCGGGGAGCGCCAGGCCGGCGGAATGCCCGGCCCCGCGGACGGGACCGGGGCCGAGGAGGAAGCGGTCGGCCTCGACGACTGGCTGCAAAGCCACGACGTGGAGGACGTCGTGGTGGTGGGCATCGCCACCGACTACTGCGTGAAGGCCACCGCCCTGGATGCCGTCCAGGCCGGCTACGGCGTCACCGTGGTGCGGTCGCTGACGGCAGGGATTGGCGAGGACCTCGAAGACGCCGTCGCCGAAATGGAACTGGGCGGCGTGGACTTCGCCTGAGCCCTACTTGCGGCCGATGAACCAGTCCTGAAGCTTCCGCAGCCTGGACTGCAACTGCTCCTCATTGGCCTGTGCCACCGGGGGCCCTCCGCACACGGTACGCAGCTTGGTGTGGACCACGCCGTGCGGGGTCCCGGTCCTCGCGGCCCAGGCGGCCACGTTCTTGGCCAGCTCATTGCGCAGGTCCATCAACATCCGGTGGTCCGGAACGGCCGGAACCTGGCTTTCGGCGGCCGGAGCCTTCCGGTTCTTCCGGTTCAGTTGTTCGTGCTGGCGCTGGCGCAGAAGCGTCCCCACCTGCTCTGCATCCAGCAGCCCCGGGATCCCCAGGAAGTCCATTTCGTCGTCGGACCCCACCTCGCCGCCGGTGCCGAACTCGCCGCCGTCGAACAATACCCGGTCGAAGGACGCCTGGGAGTCCAAGGCCTCGAACTTGCCCTTCGTGAGGCTGTCGGAGGCCTTTTCCTCGCGGTTGGCCTCGTCCATCAACGAGTCTTCCGGGTTGAGGAGGCCGTCGCCGTCTTCCTTCTCGGGCCGGTCCAGCGCGTGGTCCCGCTCCATCTCCATGGAGTTGGCCAGCGCCATCAGCTGCGGCACTGAAGGGAGGAAGACCGACGCCGTTTCGCCCCGCTTGCGGGCACGCACGAAACGGCCCACAGCCTGGGCAAAGAACAACGGGGTGGAGGTGGACGTGGCGTAGACGCCCACGGAAAGCCGGGGTACGTCCACGCCTTCGGACACCATGCGGACGGCGACCATCCAGCGCTTTTCGCTTGCCGTGAACTCCTCGATCTTGCTGGAGGCCTTGGCGTCGTCGGACAGGATGACGGTGGGTGATTCCCCGGTGATCTTCTTCAGCTGGCCGGCGTAGGCACGGGCGTCCTCATGGTCGGTGGCGATGACCAGGCCGCCGGCATCCGGCACGGTGCGCCGGACTTCGCTGAGCCGCCTGTCCGCACCGGCCAGGACTGCGGGGATCCACTCCCCTGCCGGGTTCAGCGCGGTCCGCCAGGCGTGGCTGGTGATGTCCTTGGTGACTGCCGCCTCGCCCAGGGACGCGGCCATTTCCTCGCCCGCGCTGGTGCGCCAGCGCATCTGGCCGGAGTACGCCATGAACATCACCGGCCGGACCACGTGGTCGCGCAGGGCGTTGCCGTAGCCGTAGGTGTAGTCAGCCTTGGAACGGCGGATGCCGTCCCGGTCTTCCGCGTACTCCACGAACGGGATGGGCGAGGTGTCCGAGCGGAACGGCGTACCGGTCAGGGACAGCCGCCGCACGGCGGGATCGAATGCCTCGCGGAGGCCATCGCCCCAGGACAGCGCTTCGCCGCCGTGGTGTATCTCGTCCAGGATCACCAGTGTCCGGGCGGCCTCGGTCTTGGCCCGGTGCAGCATGGGTTTGCTGGCCACCTGCGCGTACGTCACGGCAACGCCGATGAACCCGCGGCCGTGCTGGCCGTCGGAATTCTTGAAGTTGGGATCGATGGCGATGCCCACCTTGGCAGCCGCGTCAGCCCACTGCCGTTTCAGGTGGTCGGTGGGGGCGACGATGGTCACCCGGTTCACTGCCCCAGAATCGATGAGGGTGGACGCGATCCGCAGCGCGAAAGTGGTCTTACCGGCGCCAGGGGTGGCCACCGCGAGGAAGTCGCGGGGACTGCTTTTCAGGTAGAGGTCGAGTGCTTCCTGCTGCCAGGCACGGAGTTTGGGAGCGGTTCCCCAGGCTGCCCGTTCCGGATAGGCCGGAGGCAGGGTGGGGCCGCCAAAGAGCGTCTCCGTCACTACTTGTTGTTGCCCGAGTCTCCCGGACCCTTCCCGCCGTCGTTGCCCGGCCGGAGGCCCTCGTAGACTTCCTTGCACTCAGGGCACACCGGGAACTTCTGCGGGTCGCGGCCCGGGGTCCAGACCTTGCCGCACAGCGCGATGACGGGCTCGCCGGTCATGGCGGACTCCATGATCTTTTCCTTGCGCACATAGTGGGCAAAGCGCTCCCGGTCCCCCGGCTCCACCTCCTGGCGCAGTTCCTCGCGCTCGATGGTGGCCGTGGACGTTCCAGCCCCGGAAAGCTCGCGCATCGGGTCGTTTTCGAGAGGGTCCGTCATGCTAGTCATGGCATCCATCTTAGCCTTTCCGGCGGCCGGGCGTTCGACGCCGGCACGCCCGCGCCGGGGTCCGGCACCGGCCGCCGTGTCCCTTTCAACGACGCAAACGACGGCAAAGCAAGCCCCTAGAGCCCCTGCCAGCCGGGCTTGTTCTCATAGGTATGGCGGTAGAAATCCGCCAGTTTCAGGCCGGACGCGGCGGCCTCGTCCAGCAGGACCGTGGCATGCGGATGGAACTGCAGGATGGAGGCCGGACAGATGGCCGCCACCGGGCCTTCCACGAAGTCGCGGACAGCTTTGGCCTTTTGCGCCCCGGTGGCGAGGAGGATCACATGCCGCGCTGCCATGATGGTGCCCAGGCCCTGGGTGAGCACGTGGTGCGGGACATCGGCGAGTCTGTCGAAGAGCCTGGCATTGTCCCGGCGTGTCTGCTCGATCAGGCTCTTGATCCGGGTCCGCGAGGCGAACGAGGAGCCGGGTTCGTTGAAGCCGATATGGCCGTCCGTTCCCACCCCCAGCAGCTGCAGGTCCACGCCGCCGGCAACGGCGATGGCGTGCTCGTACGCTTCACACGCGGCCGGGATGTCGCCGGCGGTTCCGTCCGGTCCATGGACGTTGCCGGCCGCGATGTTCACCCGGTTGGTGAATTCCCGGCGGATCACCTCACGGTAGGACTCCGGATGCCCAGCCGGCAGGCCCACATATTCGTCCAGTGCGAACCCGGTAGTCCTGCTGAAGTCCAGGCCCTGCTGGTGCCCGGGCAGCGAGTTCGTCATAGACGGGCAGCGGTGAGGACCCGGTGGCGAGGCCCAGAACCGCGCCGGGCTTGCGCCGGACCAGGTCTTCGATGGCATCGGCCGCGAGTTTTCCGGCCTGCCTGCTGCCGCCGAGGATGACTATTTCCATGCTCTTCCCTCCCGGGTTTGTCAGCGGTTGACTGAAACTTGCGCCAGGAGTTCCGGGCCCCGGACGTCGAGCCATCGGCCGCCCAGGCGGACGCCGGCCACGAAGAAAACGAGGCCCAGGATTACGCCGACAACCAGGTTGATCCACCCGAACATGGCGTTGCCCGTTACGGCGTGTGCCACCAGCAATGCTGCCTCGGGGAGCACCAGGACCAGCAGCACCAGCATCCCCACGAACTGCACGGCGAGGGTCTGTCCGACGTTGCCGGGCGGCTTCTTGAACGGGCTGTCGCCGGGCAGCGGAACCGTGACCGTGTAGCGGGCAGAGACCACGGAGGACAAGCCGAGGCCGCTGAAGAGGATTCCCAGGCTGAGCCCCAACTGGCCGGGCAACGCAACCCAGTCGCGGGTCAGTGCGGCAGCCCCCACCGCGAACACCAGGACCACCGGAAGGGCGAACACCAGGCAGGCAAGGGACCGGCCCAGCCGGTCCGCCACGCCGCGGACCCCGGTGGCCACATGGAGGGCGAACGCGGTGTTGTCGTAGGACACGTCCGCGGAAATGGACCAGGCCAGGATGAACGCCGATATCGGGGCGAGGAAGGCGAGGCCCCCGTAGTGTCCTGTCTGCGCACCCTGGAACAGCATGATCACGGGAAGCAGCGGGATCACCACGAGGGAACCCGAATACCGCGGGTCCCGTAGCCAGTATGTGAGGGACCTGGCCATCACAGCGCCTGCCGGGGTGGGAGGAACCACGCCGAGCAACCCAAGACGGCCGCCTTTCCTTTTGACGGCACCGGCATAGGGCGGGGTGACGAGGGCCCTCTCCAGCAGCAGCTTCCAGCACCAGGCCAGGCCTGCCAGGACCGCCAACGCCACCAGCAGCTTCACGGCAGCCGCTCCCGGCCGGCCCGCGGCGACGTCGCCGCCGAGGGCCCACGGCGCGCCGAGCGGAGTCCAGGACAGGGCCATGGCGAAATCCGGCAGGAATCCCGTGGAGGCCGACACCCCGCGGGCAACGCCCGCCACGATGGGACCGAGCAGGACCAGGGGCACCATGAAGGCGAGGGCGCTGATGTCCTTGAACCGCCGGGACGCGGCCAGGCTCGCCGTGGCGGTGGTGACGACCTTCGCCAGCACAACGCACGTCATGACGCCCAGGCAGGCGCCCACGAGGGCCGCGAGCGCGGGCAGCACTCCGCGGGACCAGGTGGCTACCGTGGCCAGGGCGACGAGTGCGGTGGCCAGTCCCGGGATGCCGATCAGGCCTCCAACGGCGAGGCCTGCCAGCAACTGCTTCATGGGGATGGCAAAGGTGGTGAAGCGGGCCGGATCCAGGGTCATGTCCGTGGCGGAGGCAACCACCGGAATCAAACCCCAGCCGAGCACGGCCGCCGAGCCGCCCAGCACCACCGCCGTGTGCGCGGTTCCGGTGCCTGCGTTCCGGAGCAGGACAAGGCCGATCACGAGCGCGGCCACCACGCCCAGCGCATAAAGCCCCGCGATGGCCATGCCCAACAGCTGCCAGGGGCTGCGGCGCAGCCCGTTGCGCAGCAGCGTGAGCTTGAGCCTCAGAAGGTGCGCAACCATTCCAGCCCTTCCGTGTGGCTGTGGCCGCCCACCAGTTGCACGAAGCGGTCCTCCAGGGAAGCCCCGGCCCGGACGGCGTCCACCGTCCCGGCGGCCAGGAGCCGGCCGCGGGCCACCACGGCAACGTGGTCGCACATGCGCTGTACCAGGTCCATTACGTGGCTGGACACAATGACGGTGCCCCCGGACGCCACGTACCGGTCCAGGATGGAGCGGATGTTCGCGGCGGAGACCGGGTCCACCGCTTCGAAGGGTTCGTCCAGGACCAGGACCCGCGGGGCGTGGATCATGGCGGAGGCAAGGGCGATCTTCTTGGTCATGCCGGCGGAATAATCCACCACCAGGGTCCCTGCGTCCTGGGCCAGGTCCATTGCCGCGAGCAGCTCCCCAACCCGTGCCGCCACCACGGCCTTGTCCATGCCGCGCAGCAACCCGGCATAGGTGATGAGCTGCTCACCGGTGAGCCGGTCGAAGAGGCGGACGCCGTCCGGCAGGATCCCCATCAGCCGCTTTGCCTCCAGCGGATGCTGCCAGACATCCACCCCGTGAACCACGGCGGTGCCAAAGTCAGGGCGCAGCAGTCCCGTCGCCATGGACAAAGTGGTGGTCTTGCCCGCGCCGTTGGGGCCAACAATGCCGAAGAACGAGCCTGCCGGAACCTCCAGGCTGATCCCGTCGACCGCGATCTTTCCACCGAACCTCTTGGCCAGCCCGCGGATGGACAGGGCCGCGATGGGTCCGGGATTCGACGCCTGGCCTGGGATCGGAGCAGTCATGGTGCCAGCCTAGCCCGCGGAACGGCGCTCTGCGGGGTGGGAGACTATCGTCATGGACATTGCCTTGGGCCTGCTGGTGATCGTTGCTGTGGTGTGCGCCGGCAGCGCCATCGGCCGCAGATTCAATATCCCGGTGCCGCTGCTGCTGATCCTGGCGGGCGTGGCGGGCTCGTTCCTGCCCTTCATTCCACCCGTTGAGCTGAATCCCGAACTGGTGCTGGTGGGCCTGCTGCCTCCGCTGCTCTATGCGGCGGCGTTCCGGACATCGCTGTTCGACTTCAGTTCGAACCGCCGGTCCATAGGCCTGTTGTCCGTGGGGTACGTCATCTTCGGCACCCTGGCCGTCGGGCTCGTGGTGTGGTTGCTGTTCCCGGAAATCCCGCCGGCGGCCGCCATAGCCCTGGGCGCGGTGGTGGCGCCCCCGGACGCCGTGGCCGCGACCGCCATCGCCCGGAAGGTTGGCATGCCGCGGCGGATCGTCAACATCCTCGAAGGTGAATCGCTGCTCAACGATGCCACCGCGCTGGTGTGCCTCCGCGCCGCCGTCGCCGCCATCGCCGGTTCCGTCTCGGCCCTGGATGTCGCCGGAGGTTTCGTGCTCGCCGCGGGCGGGGGCCTGGTGGTGGGCCTCGCCGCCGCGTACGTCCTCACCGAAATCCGCAAACGGATCAGCAACGTCGCCATCAACACCTCGGCGTCGCTGATGGCTCCGTTCGTTGCGTACCTCCCCGCCGAAGCCATTCACGCATCAGGGGTGCTCGCCGTCGTCGTCACCGGCCTGGTCATGGGCACCAAGGCGCCATCGATGCCCAACGGCGCGGCCCGGCAAAGTGCCCGGAGCAACTGGGACACCGTGCAGTTCCTGCTGGAGAACGCGGTGTTCCTGCTGATCGGCCTGCAGGTGCGGACCATCATCGACAGCGTCCAGGATGACTCGCTGGGTGCCGGCCGCGTGTGGGTGGGCTGCGCCGTGATCCTGCTGGCTGTCCTGCTGCTGCGCCCCGTTTGGGTTTTCCCCGCCACATACCTGCCGCGCCTGATCCCCTCGGTGCGGCGGACGGACCCGGCACCCCCTTGGCAATTTCCCGCGATCGTGTCCTGGGCGGGCATGCGCGGTGTGGTCACGCTGGCCGCCGTCCTGACGCTGCCCGATGGCCTGGAGCACCGCAACGTGCTGGTCCTCGCAGCGATGGTGGTGGTGGCCGGCACCCTGGTGCTGCAGGGATTCACGCTCCCCGCCCTGGTCCGGGCCCTGAACGTGCCCGGACCGGACCGGCGGGAGGATGCCTTGAACCAGGCCTCGCTGATGCAGTTGGCCACTGCCGCGGGGATGGAGCGCCTGGACCAGCTGCGGCAGGAGAGCGATCCCCCGGAGGTGATGGACATGTTGCGGCGGCGGACGCAGGAGCGGGGCCTGGCCGCCTGGGAACGCCTGGGCCGGCCGGGGGCGGAGTCCACCACGCCCAGCCAGCGCTATGCCCAGCTGCGGATGGCAATGCTGGAGGCCGAACGGGACAAGGTCCTGGAGCTGCGCCGTGGCGGCGACTTCGCCCATGAAGTCCTCAGCGAGGTCCTCGAACGCCTGGATATAGAGGAGTCCATGCTGGATGCGTCCCTCCACGAGCTCGATTCGGCGGCGGACGCCGGCGGCGGGGAGGGGTTGGCCCAGCCCGGGGGCGTCTGCGACCACCTGACGGCGGCCATGCTGTCTCCGGTCCCGGACAACCCGTCCTGCGCAGGTTGCGAACGGGAGGGGACAACCCCGGTGCACCTGCGCATGTGCCTGGCCTGCGGGCTGGTGGGGTGCTGCGATTCGTCCGCAGGGCGGCATGCCAGCCGCCACTTCAAGGAAACGGGTCACCCTGTCATGCGGAGCATCGAACCCGACGAACAGTGGCGCTGGTGCTACGTGGATGACCTCCTGGGCTGACGAGCACCGGACCGGCCTGCCGGCGGTTCCGCCTACCGGGGCCTGCGGATGCGGATAGGGCCCTTGGCTCCCGCCGGATCCACGACGGCACCGCCTTGGGTGATTTCCACCTCGCCCGCATCCACCAGCCGGCGCGCGGCTTGCCGGGCAGCCTCCATGAGTCCCCGCCAGTCCGCGCCGCCCACAGCGCGGGCAGCGTCCGACGGGCAGATGCTTGACGTCGCGGCCCGTGATGCCAGCAGCTCCAGGATGCTGGCTTCGAGTTCGCCGTCAACGGAGGACGGCCCGTGGTCCCGCGGCCCGTTGTCCATGGCTCAGGCTGCCATCAGAAGGTGCGCCGCGGCACTGCGCGCTCGTACTGGGGCGGCCAGCTGATGTCGTAGCCAAGTTCGAAGGCCGCGCGCAGCCACCAGTGCGGGTCCCGGAGGGCCGCCCGGGCGATGAAGACACCGTCTGCCTGGCCGGTGGCAATGGCGTGCTCCGCCTGGCCCGGGGCGGTCAGGAGCCCCACCGCCCCGGTGGCCACGTCCGCCTCCTGCCTGATGGCGGCGGAGAACCCTGTCTGGTAGCCCAGGCCGGGTTTGATCTGCTGGTGCGCCACGGCGCCGCCGCTGGAGACATCCACCAGGTCCACGCCGTGGGCGGCAGCCTCGCGTGCCAGGCGGACCGAACCCGCCAGGTCCACTCCGCCGGGCGCCCAGTCGGTGGCCGAGATCCGGAGCAGCAAGGGCATGGAATCCGGAATGACGGCCCGGACGGCGTCGATCACCGCAATGGTCAGCCTGTTTCGCCCGGCTTCGTCACCGCCCCACTCGTCGTCGCGTTCGTTGATCAGCGGGCTTTGGAACTGGTGCAGGAGGTAGCCGTGCGCGGCGTGGATCTCCACGGTGTCAAAGCCGGCGTTCACGGCGCGGACCGCCGCTGCTGCGAAGTCGGCAATGACGCCTCGGATATGTTCCACGGTCATGGCCGCAGGGGCCGCATACCCGTCAAAGGAGGTTTCGGACGGGCCCACGGTCGCCCAGCCACCCTCGGCGACCGGAACGCTGCCCTGCTTGCCGGAGAACGGCCAATACGTGGACGCCTTCCGGCCGGCGTGGGCCAACTGGACGCCGATCTTGGCATCGGCGGCCCCGTTCCGGTGGACGAAGGAGGTGATCCGCTGCCACGCTCCGGCCTGTTCGTCGTTATACAGGCCCGCATCACGGGGGCTGATCCGGCCCTCGGCGTTGACGGCTGCCGCCTCCGTAAGGATCAGCGCCGCGCCGCCCGTGGCAAACGCGCCCAGGTGCACCAGGTGCCAGTCGTTGGGAACGCCCGGGGCGGCGTCGGGCTCGCAGCTGTACTGGCACATCGGCGAAACCCAGCCCCGGTGCTGCAGCTCCAACGACCTCAGGGTCAGCGGCTGGAACAGGGCAGGCACTAGAACAGGACCCGTGCCAGCGCCTGGCGTGCCTTGGCCACACGCTCGTCTGCGGCGCCGACGACGTCGAAGAGTTCCAGCAGCCGGACCCGCACCGTTTCCCGCTCGGGGCCGAAGTTCCTGCCGATGAACGCCACCAGCCGGTTCAGGGCATCCTCCACATGGCCGCCCGCCACGTCCAGGTCCGCAACCGCAAGCTGTGCGTCAAGGTTGTCCGGCTCGTTGGCGGCCCGGGCGCGGAGGGCCTCGCTGTCCTCGGCGGACAACGGCTGAAGCCGGTCCATCAGTTCCACCTGCGCCAACCCGGCCTTGGCCTCGTGGTCCGAAGGCATTTCCCGCAACGCCTGGCGGTAGGCCTCCGCGGCGGCAGCATAGTCCCCGGCTTCAATCGCATCGAATGCCGCTTGGTGCAGCGGCGGGAGCGGAGCAGGTTCCTGCTCGCCGGCGGGCCCGCCGTCCAGGCTGCCGGTCACTCCGTTGGCGGCCGCCACTTTGAGGAGCTCATCGAACAGGCTGCGCACCTGCTGTTCGTCTGCTGCACCCTGGAAGAGGGGTACCGGCTGGCCCTTCAGGACGGCGACGGCGGTGGGGACGGCCTGCACCTGGAAGGCCTGGGCAAGCTGCGGGAAGGCTTCGATGTCCGCGGCGCCGAGTACCAGGCGGCCGCCGAAGGAGGCCACCACGCGCTCGAGGGTTTCCAGCATCCTGCCGGACTCCGGGGAGTAGGAGGCCCACAGGGCGAACACCACGGGAACCTGGGCGGAGAGTTCCACCAGCTGCTGGAAGTTCGCTTCGGTGACGTTGACCGTGAGCTCAGGTCCACCTTCCGGCGCACCCTGGGCAGGTGCCGGGCCCGGCGAGGCCGCGGGGGCGGACGGTGCCGCTGGGCCGGCGGGAGCTGCGGGCCGCTTCAGCGAGGAAAGGTCGACGGCGCCGCGCAGGTTAAGCAGGTTGGCAGCGGCAGGAGGGACTGGGCGGGAAGCTGGCGAACTCATGTTTCCCACTCTAGCCACTCCGGCCGCTGCCGGGGGCAATGCAGTCAGGGGCCTACTTGAAGCTGGCCCCCACCAGGCCGCGGGTGGCGGCAACGAGCTTCATCGGGTCCGTCGAGCCTGCCGGCGGCACGTACACTGCCATGGATTCGGCAAAGCTCAGGACCATGCCCGTGCTGGTTTCCTTGCCGCCGGCCAGGGCCGCGGCGTCGTCACCGATGCTGAGCTTGTCACCGGCGGCTTTGGGGGTACCCTCGAAGCCGAAGTTGATCCGGCCCAGGACCAGTGCTCCGCCGTCAGAAGTACGGAACACCACGGTGTTTTCCGGTGCCACCTTGTGGGTGAAGGAGAAGTTGCCGTTCTCGCCTGCCTTCACCACCTCTGCCTGGTAGGACAGGGTGTCGGCGATGTACGGCGAGGATGAACCCTCCACCAGCTTGTCCTTGAACGGCGAGTCCGCGGAGGTGAGCCTGTCGGCCAGGCCGGACATGGCTTCCTCGCCGCTGTAGAGCAGCCCGGATTTGTCCGAGGCCGCCAGGGTCTGCGTACCGCCGCGGCCGATGGTCGGGAAGGTGGTGCCCGGCTGGAGGGGGGTGGTCTCCATCAGCTTGTAGTTCTCCCGGGGGGACTGCTGGACCAGTGTCAGGATTTGCGGGACCACGTTGCCGTCGCCCTGGGTCACGGCAAGCACCTGCCTGGGCCAGTCACGGCTGCTGGTGATCACGGTGGTCAGCAGCTTGGTGGAGCGGACAGGCATGCGCGGCTCGTACGAACCGACCTGGGAACGGATTTTGTAGTTCTGGGTCCGGATTTCCAGCTCGGGCCCGGCCACGCGGTCGGCAAGCTTCGCCGCGTCCTTGGCGGCGTCGCCGGCATCGGTGGCGCTGGAGACCTGCTCCAGGATCCGCCGGAACTGGGCTTCAAGGAGGACCGGAGAACCGGTTGCGTCCTTGGCCGCCGATGACGACGCATTGCCCGACGGCTGCGGGCTGGGGCTTGCTGCCTGGGCAGCGGTAGCGGAACCGGCCAGGACAACCGCTGCCACACCTGCGGCCACCATGGTGGCCTTGTTGGCGGACTGCGCCTGGGAGCGGGCACGGGCACGCCGGGCGTAGCCGCTGCCGCCGCCCTCGCCGCCTTCGCCGTCCTTGGTTCGCGCGGACACCAAGGCCAGGACGATTCCGCCCACCACCAGCAATCCGCCGATGACCATCAGCGGAACAGCCCACGGCGTGGACGTATCGTTCGGGAACGTCATGGACACCGATGCAGGGGCCGGCTTGGTGCCGTCGGCGGCAAGGAGAAGTCTCCAGTCGCCGTCAGCCGGCGGAGTCCAGGTGTAGTCCAGCTGGCCGCCGGCATTTTCGGTGGACACCCACAGGTCCGAGCCCGCCGGGTTGGGGGCCGTGGCGTCGCCGTCGGAATGCTCTACCTGGAGGGACTTTCCGTCCTCGGAAACCCCGTTGATGGTGTTGTGGGCGGTCTTGCCAACCCAGGCGTCAACGTCGTCGGGCCGGCCCGTTGCCAGCATGAAGTTGCCGTCGCCCTGGACCGAGATCTTGACGGTTCCGCCGTGCAGCGTGCGCAGCTTCTGGTCAATGACAGTCAAGGGGGCCGCGGCGGCGTCGGCCGGCACGGACGCGGTGAACGTCTCGGAGGGAGCCCAGATGGTTCTCTGGCCGATGCCGGCCAAAAGTGTCAGGAGGCCGAGCAGCACAAGTGCGGCTGCAGTCTTTAAACGCAAGGGAAACACCTATCATCAGCGGGGGTTTACCTTCAATAGTAACCTTTTTGTTACCACGGGCCCCGAATCCGGGCTCCCGGCGGGCAGCCCAAGCGTCCGGCGACGGCGCCTTCGGCAGTTGCTGACAAGCCTGCTGATAGTGTTTGCGATGATCATCACACCGGCCCGCGAAGGCGGTGCCACACACGGAACAGGCCCCAAAAACCAGTGACTGACAAGACGGACCCGTCCTCCCCGGCAGCCGGCAATTCCGGGGATCCGGGCAGGGCTGTCCCCGCCCCGGCTCCGCAGGCCATGGCGGCAGCACGACGCCGGGGTGGCGCCGCGGCAGCCCTTGGCCAGGTGGTCCGCCGGCTCAGCCAGCCGTTGCCTGGCGCCCAGCCCCGGCTCCGGTTCGAAATGCCGCCGGAATTCGGCGGCCCGGCTCCCGCAACGGAGTTCGACGGCGAGGACGAGCCGCAGTTCGGGCATCCCGGGCCGCGCATGTCCCCCCAGCATCCGCTCTACATGGGATTCATGGGAACGGTGGGCGTGGGCCTGGCGCTGCTCGTCTACTGGATCGGGTCCCACACCACGCAACTGTTGCTGTGGATTGTTGCCGCACTGTTCATCGCCTTGGGCCTGGAACCGGTGGTGGGCTGGCTGGAAAACCGGAAGATCCCCCGGCCCGCCGGCATCCTCGTTTCGGTGGCCGTGCTGATGGGCGCCGTCGTCGGCTTCTTCGCCACCCTGATCCCCACGATCGTTGAACAGGTATCCGAAATCGTGCGCCAGGCACCGGACTGGGTTCGCAACTTCATGGATTCGGACTTCTTCCGCAGCGTCGATGACCAGTTCGGGGTCAGGGACCGCATCACCGAAGAACTGAACAAGTTCGTCAACGACCCCGCGGCCATGGGCGGCATCTTCGGCGGCGTGGTCGGGTTCGGTTCAACGCTGGCCAACAGCCTTTTCGGCACCCTGATCGTGCTGGTGCTGAGCCTGTATTTCCTGGCTGCGCTTCCGGCCATGAAGAAGTGGGGCTACCGCCTGGCGCCGCGTTCCCGCCGGAAGCGGGTGGCTGCCCTCTCCGAGGAAATCACCCGTTCGGTGGGCAACTATGTCATCGGCCAGGCGTGCGTCGCTTTACTCAACGCCACGTTCGCCTTCATCGTGATGTCCATTGTGGGCGTACCGTTCGCCCTGCTGCTGGCGTTCGTGGTGGTGCTGCTCGCCTTCATTCCCCTGGTGGGCGGCATGATCGCGGGCATCGTGGTTACGCTGGTCTCCCTCACGCAGGGCTGGCAGACGGCCGCTGTCTACGCCATCTGCTACTTCGCCTACCTGCAGTTTGAGGCCTACTTCATCTCACCGCGCATTATGCAGAAGGCAGTGGCGGTCCCGGGCGCCGTGGCCGTGATCTCCGTGATCGCCGGCGGCAGCCTGCTGGGCGTCCTGGGCGCACTGATTGCCATCCCCACCGCGGCCGCCGTGCTGCTCCTGCTCCGCGAAATCTACATCGCGCGCCAGGACCAGCACTAACGGAACCCGCAGGGTCCCGGGGACGGGACCCTGCGGGAGGTTCCCTCAGGAGGCGGCGGCCGCCGTCGGGCCGTCCCATTCCTGCGGCAGCGGCGTTCCGGATCCACCGGGACTGACCCGGGCGACGATGTCGTTCAAGACCCGTGCTGCGTACTTCTCCCCCACCCAGAGGTGCTTGGCGCCGGGCACGCCCACAACATCCGCCTGGGGCACCAGGCTGAAACGCTCCGCGGCCTCTGCCGGCTGGAGGAAGTCATCGTGCTCCGGCACCAGGACAGTGAGGGGCTTGCCGGAGTCCGCCCATTGCTGCAGGTGCTTGTCCGTGGCGCGGTGCAGGGGCGGCGACAGCAGCACCGCCCCCTCGATCTGGCCGGCCACCGGCTCAACAGCCCCGTACATCAGGGCCAGTTCCGTTCCAAAGGACCAGCCCACCAGCCAGCGGTTGGGCAGCCCGCGGTCGACGGCGAAACGCACGGCCGCCTCGACGTCATACCGTTCCCCAATGCCTTCCTCGAAGCCGCCGCTGCTGGTGCCGCGGGGCGAGGCGGTGCCGCGGGTGTTAAACCGGAGGACGGCGATGCCGGCCAGTGCCGGGAGCCGGTAGGAGGCCTTGCGGTAGACGTGCGAGTCCATGAATCCGCCGTGCGTGGGCAGCGGATGCAGGGTGATCAGCGTGGCCAGGACCTGCCCGGTTTCGGGAAGTGCGAGTTCGCCCACCAGGGTGTGGCCGTCCTCGGTCTGCAGCTCGATGTTCTCCCGCCGGGCAGGCAGGACGGTGGAAGCACGGATGAGAACGGGGCCCTGGGCCTGGGTGAAGTGGAACGACGCCGGATCAAAAGTCATGGTTTCCAGCTTAGCGACCACCGGGTACTGGGATCCCGGACGGCGGACACGGTGGCGCCACCGCCCGCGTGGTCAGCGGTACCGGTAGCTGCGGGACGTCCAGCAGTTGGTGTGCCAGTGCCGCCGCTCGGCGAGGCCGGCAGCCGCCCCGAAGAGGTGGTCGTCCTTCCAGACCACCAGGTGTGCAACCCCGGGCAGGACGGCCGTGGAGCACTCCGGGCAAATGTAGGTCTTCTCCGCGTTTTTGGCGGTCATGGTGCGGACCATCCATTCGCCGTCAGGGGCACTCTCCCGGCGCGCGATGCCGGCCCGGGCGCGCTCCAGGTCAAGTTCCGGGACCTCCTGGCCCTTGCGTCCCGCTCCCCTGCCGGACGCGCCTTTTCCGGAAACGGGACGGCGGGGACGGTTCGAACGCGGCATGCAACCATTCTGCCCCAGCCACCTGCCGGCTGGCGCCTCCGTACCCTGCCGGCCGGCCGTCGTCGGCGTGGCCCCTGCGGCTCCACGCGGTAGTCTGTACGGCGTGCGACTCGTCATAGCCCATTGCTCCGTTGATTACGTTGGCCGGCTCAAAGCCCACCTCCCCCTCGCCACCAGGCTGCTGCTGGTCAAGGCCGACGGCTCGGTGCTGGTGCATTCGGACGGCGGTTCCTACAAGCCGCTGAACTGGATGAGCCCGCCGGCCACACTGCGGGTTTCATCCCCCGACGAGGTAGAACTCGAACTGGGCGTGGTGGAGCAATGGACCGTGCAGTCGGCCAAGACCGATGACCGACTCATCATCAACATCCACGAGAAGATCACCGAGTCTTCCCACGACCTCGGGGTTGATCCCGGGCTGATCAAGGACGGCGTCGAGGCCGACCTGCAGCGGCTCCTGGCTGAGCAGATAGAAACGCTGGGCGAGGGATATTCCCTGATCCGGCGCGAGTACTTCACCGCGATCGGTCCGGTGGACATCCTGGCCCGTGACGCGGATGGCGCCACCGTCGCTGTGGAACTGAAGCGGCGCGGTGACATCGACGGCGTCGAGCAGCTGACGAGGTACCTGGAACTGCTCAATCGCGATCCCCTGCTGGCGCCGGTCCGCGGGATCTTTGCGGCCCAGCAGATCAAGCCGCAGGCCAAGGTGCTCGCCAACGACCGCGGCATTGCCTGCGTGACGCTGGACTACGACGCCATGCGCGGCGTGGACGACAGCGAATCCCGGCTTTTCTGACCGTGTGGCCCGTTGCTGTGGGCACCTAATAAATGGCGTGAAATCTCCGGGCCCCATTGTCACCTGGTTTTTACCTAAATTTTATGCATTTTGCTGTTCGAGCCGTTGACCTGCGGGAACGGGCATGAAATTCTGGTCTCAGTCTTTGTGTAGGTGTTTTTCATGCTCGCAAGACATGTTGCGAGCGCGAAGCTCCTGCAGGGCCGGACCTTTTGGGCAAGGCAATCCAGGATTCTTCTCGCGGAGTGACCAAGGTCGGCACGAAGTGTGCCGGTCTTAAAAAGTTCCACAATGAGGAGAAATAAATGGCACAGGGAACTGTGAAGTGGTTCAACGCTGAAAAGGGCTTCGGCTTCATCACCCCGGACGACGCCGATGGCGATGTCTTCGTTCACTACTCCGAGATCCAGACCGGCGGCTTCAAGACCCTCGACGAGAACCAGCGTGTTCAGTTCGAGATCGGCCAGGGCGCCAAGGGTCCCCAGGCTACCGGCGTAACGCTCGTCTAGTCACCCTGCGCGGCCGTCCGGCCGTCAGTTACACAAATGATCCCCGGCGCGACTGCGCCGGGGATCATTTGTCTCTGCACACGGTGCGCCCGGCACCGCGGGAATCCGCGTCCTCCCAGCGGAAGGCCGCCCCACTGCCGCACGCCGTCAGGTGACCAGTTTGCGGACCAGGCGTGCACCCTGGGCAAGCGAGAGGCCGGGGAGGTAGGCCCGGGTCAGGGCCCTCCCAATGGCCGGCAGTTGGAGCGGATCCTGGTAGTAAAGGTACAGTGCGCGGTACTCGGGCTTGAAGCGGGACTTGAACGCTGCCAGAGAGCGGAAACCGTAGACCGGCTCCAGCGCGTGGCCCACCAGGTCCAGGATGCGCACCAGGTTTTGTGCCCCCTCGTCCGTGGCGCCGGCGTCTCCTTCGGCTTCCTCCCCCGCACCGTCCTGGTCCTCCGGCCGG
Source organism: Pseudarthrobacter sp. fls2-241-R2A-127 (assembly GCF_030209355.1). Classification (GTDB taxonomy): domain Bacteria; phylum Actinomycetota; class Actinomycetes; order Actinomycetales; family Micrococcaceae; genus Arthrobacter. Next base: position 136,464 of record NZ_JARVSF010000004.1, on the reverse strand, counting down.
CTGGCCAGCGGCGAGCCGGACAGGGAAATGACGTCAACGGAATCCTTCAGTTCCAGGACCGCGGAAGCAATCAGGAATTCCATCACGCCCGGGAATCCCTCGCTGCCGCGGCGCATGACGTCCAGCGTCCTGCTGACCAGCCGCCCGTCGTCGTACACGGGAAGCCAACTGGTCACGCCGTGGACGGTGCCGTTGCCGTCCACCGCCAGGCAGCACAGGACCTCCTCGTCGTCGAGTTCGTCCACCCCGCCCAGCGTGAAGCCCATTTCCGGTACGGACTTCCCGGCCGCCCATTCCTCCGAGACCTCGTTAAGCCGGGTGCGCAGGGCTGCAGGCAGCGAATGGTAGGAGCCCCACACGGCGTGGACGCCGAGCTTGGAGGCCCGGTTCAGGGCGGTCCGAACGTTCTGCCATTCCTTGCCCTTGAACTCGAGTTCATTCAGCCGCAGCCTCGTCTCCTGCGCCACCGCCACCCGGGAGAAGCCCCGTTCCCGCAATGTGGGCCACAGGGTGTCGTCACAGGAATAGAGTGCGGGAATCAGCGCCTGGGTGCGGCAGTAGTCCAGGAACCCTTCGGTCACCTGTTGCTCCGCCCGGCGGTCGCCGAGGGCGCCGCCCAGGGTCAAGGCCACGGTCCCGTGCTGCTGGAAGGCCATGGCCCCGGCGCCGTCCGGACTGAACCAATACGTGTTCGGTTCCCACAGCGCCATCCAGGACAGGGGGCCGCCGCCCTGGTGAAGCAGCTCGCGGGCACGGTCCCGGTCCTGCCGGCCGAAGATGAGGCCGTGGTGCCGCCCGATGAGGACCCACCACACAGCTACGAGGGCAACAATCCAGAAGACCGGCCCGGAATAGGCAAACAGCAGCGTCTCTGCGCTGTCCCGCTCTGCGAAGACACGGCTGAAATGCTGCGGAATGGGGACCGGCACATACTGCCGGGCCAATTCGGCGAAGAGGCCCAGCACGCCGCCGTCGCGGGCAAGGCCGCCGGACAGGAACCACGTCACCGTGTAGGAGCCGGCCAGGGCAAGCCAGGTGCCGCAGACCACCGTCGCGAGGGTCCGTCGTGCACCGGGCCGGGTCTGGACGCGGAACTGGCGTCGGTTGAGCCACAGGATGACCGCAAGCAGGAGCGGGACGATCACCAGGGGAAGCACGTGGGCGAAGGCTGACGACAGGGGCGTCGAGTGGGTGCCCTGCAGGCGTGACGGGACCAAGGCGAACAGGGTCAGGTAGACAGTGGCCAGCGCCGTCACGGCCAGCTGGATGGCCAGTGCGATGTTGAGGGCCAGCCGGCGGCCGCGGCGCATTCCGTCCGCGCAGATCAGCAGCAGGATAACCGGAACCACTGCCAGCGCCAGTCCGAACGGTCCGGCGAACCCGGCCCTTCCGGTTTCCAGGCAGGAAGTGTCCACTGTTGCCCCGCAATTGAAGACCAGCTGGCTGAGCGTTGGCATCGGGCTGAGGACGACGTCGCGCAACAGTGCCAGCGGGCCGGTGGGGGCGCGTGTGATCCCGGTCAAGATCGGCCCCACTGCAAAGACGGCCACGGTAAGGGCCAGCAGGTTCCTGGTCTCGCGGCCGGTGGAACGGTGGCGGTGGAGACGCCCCTGGTCGCCCTGGATCCACCAGCCCGCCAGCAGGCCAAGGAGGGCACCGATGAGGCCAATCACGGTTTCCGCGTGGCCAACGTAGAGGACCAGCAGGATCGACACGGACAGCACAGCGGTACGGAGCCGCCGCTGCCACAGCAGGGTAATCCGGGCGCTGGCCGCCAGGCCCGCCGTCAGGATCGGGGCATAAGGGCCGATGAGGATGTCATTCGACATCTGGTCCAGCCAGCCATCGCCAACGTACACGGCCACCTGGGTGACCAGGAGGAAGACGGTCACTGCCGCGAACTGGCCGCCGAGGAAGAGTCCGACGGCGGCGCGCCGTCCCAGCTTCCGCTCGGCCAGCCCCAGCAGCAGGATCATCATCAGGGACGCGGTGAGGTAAGCCAGCGGGTTGGTGGCAAAGAACATGCTGGTGAAAAGCGACCACCACTGCCCGGCACGGAGACCGGGCCCGCTGACCGAGGCAAGTCCCAGGAGTTGCTCCGGGGGCCCGTCCAGGAAGCTGCCCGTCACGGCCGCGGTCACAAGGAACACGGCAACAGCGCCCAAGGTGAACGGCATGGATCTCAAGGTGCCCAACGTCTGGTGAACTGCCGGACGGCCCACGGTGGCCCACATCAACGCCACCGTGCGCTCGGGTTTCCTGGTACTCACCATTTCAGCCCCCATTGGCTGCCGAGGAACGCCAGGGCATCACCGAAGCGCTTCGAGGAGGTGTCCCAGGAGTGTCCGGTGTGTTCAACCACGTGCGCCTGCACGGTGAAGCCCGCGTCCTTGGCGGCCGCGGCAAGCGTATTGAGGTTCCCCACGAAGTCCGGATCGTTCTGGCCCGCGGTCAGGTACATGCCGCTGCCCTCAAAGCGTTGGTGTTTCATGATCTCCAGTGGAGTCTGCTTGATGAATTCATCAGGGTTTCCGGGGAAGGCTGCGTCAATGGTCTTCTGCCGCTCCTTGGCGATGGCGGGCTCGGCTTCGCTGGAGAATCCCAGCACGTCAGCGTAGACATCCGGGTGCCGGGTGCCCATCTGGATGGCGCACGTGCCGCCGAACGAGAATCCACCCACGGCCCAATGGCTGTGGTTGGTATCGACTGCCAGGGTGGCACCGATCCACCGTGGCACATCCTGGGACAGGTAGGTGTCGGCCTTGGCGATCTTACTGTCCATGCACATGGTGTTCGCTGACTGTGATCCGTTGGGATCGGGGATGACCACCACCGGTGCCACTCCCCCGTGTGCCGCGGCGAAGGAATCCATGTGGCCACGGATCGCACCGCCGGCGAGCCAGTCCGCAGGGCCACCGGGCTGGCCGGCCACCAGGACGAGCACCGGAAGCGCCGGGCGGTTGGCAGCGAAATAGGCCGGCGGCAAGTAGATGTAGGCATCGCGGTTGTTCATCCCGGACGCCGTTCCCGGGATGGGGGTCTTCCGCAGCACACCCCCGGCAGGCAGGCCCCCGGAGGGCTTCCAACCCTTTAGCGGAACGCCATCGGATGCACCGGGGTGCCGCATGAGCTCCTGTTCCAGGACGGGTACCCGGGCCAGCGCAGTGCCCAGTAAGTCGCTCACGGTACGGTTCATGCCAAAGTATGCATTGATTTGGATGGCAGAGAGCAGCATTACCAGCAACGCGGCAACAAAGCCCTTTCCATAGTGGGTCCAGGTGGTCCGCTGCAGGCGCAGGATTGCCAGGATGAGGGCGGCAACTCCCGGGACGAACCAAAGCAGAACGGTGTTGGGGATGTCCTCGGGAAAAACCGCCAGGACGTTAATCATGATCCAGTGGACGGTTGCGACCAGCACGAAAGCCGCGGCCGTGGCACTGAAGACACGGATTGACCAGGCCCGGATGCCCAGGCCTGTGGTTTCCCAGGCACGCCTTGGGGGTACCAGGAGGTAGGCGGCTCCGCCCAGTCCCAATACAAGGACAGTCCAATACAGCGGGCCGTCCGTAAGTCTGATGTCTGAAAACCAATCCACGCGGCTAGCGCCAGGTCCCTACGCCGATTACCGGGCCGGCTTCCAGCCACGAGGAAAGGCCTGTGTAGGCATCAAACTTCATGGCCAGGTGCAGGTCCTGCCCCTCATAGCGGAGTTCCACGATCACCACGTCCGGCTGGACCTTGACGGCTTCGGCTTCTGTGGGCTTGCGCCTGCCCAGCAGTTCCAGCGAACTGCGTTTGAAGGTGTACTTCGGCCGTACACTCAGGGAGATCAAGCGGAACCATTCAAGGTCGTTGTCCTGATAACGACAAACCCCCATTTGCCAGCTGTTTCCAGCGACGCAAATGGAGGCGTCCACCGTGCCGAGGGCACGCCGCAAGTTGAAACGGCGCACCCCCGAAAGGCACAGTGCAAAAATCAGCAATCCGAAAACGATTGCCAGTGCGATGAACGAAATACCCGGCGCGTCCATCAAGGTCGTGCTAGCGGATCCCAGCGGTAGCCGAGCCGCCCAGCTGGGCGTTGTCAGCAACGATGACCACGCGGTTGTTGTCCACGGAGAAGAACCCACCGTCAACATCTACCGCAATACGGTCCCCTGACACTGGCTGGATGGCCAGTTCACCTTCGGCCAGGATCGCCAGCAGGGGCGAGTGGCCGGGCAGGATTCCGATTTCACCATCGCTGGTGCGGGCCTTGACCATCTTGGCCGCTCCGGACCACACAAAGTGGTCCGCTGCGACAATCTCAACCTCAAGCTCAGCCATATTACTTGGTCTGTTCCTGGATCTTGGCCCACTGGCGCTCTACGTCATCGAGGCCACCGACGTTGAAGAACGCCTGCTCCGCGATGTGGTCAAGTTCGCCGTCGCAGATCGCCGAGAAGCCTTCAACGGTGTCCTTGATGGAAACCGTGGAACCCTCAACACCGGTGAACTGCTTGGCGGTGTAGGTGTTCTGCGAGAGGAACTGCTGGATGCGGCGTGCACGCGACACGACGATCTTGTCCTCTTCGGAAAGCTCATCGACACCGAGGATGGCGATGATGTCCTGGAGTTCCTTGTTCTTCTGCAGGATCTGCTTCACGCGGACAGCCGTGTTGTAGTGGTCCTTGCCGATGTACTGGGGGTCCAGGATCCGGGAGGTGGACGTCAGCGGGTCAACGGCCGGGTACAGGCCACGGGAGGCGATTTCACGGGAAAGTTCCGTGGTCGCATCCAGGTGCGCGAAGGTCGTTGCCGGAGCCGGGTCGGTGTAGTCATCCGCGGGAACGTAGATGGCCTGCATCGAGGTGATCGAGTGGCCCTTGGTGGACGTGATGCGCTCCTGCAGGAGGCCCATCTCGTCGGCAAGGTTGGGCTGGTAGCCCACGGCCGACGGCATGCGGCCCAGCAGGGTCGACACCTCGGAACCGGCCTGGGTGAACCGGAAGATGTTGTCGATGAAGAGCAGCACGTCCTGGTTCTGGACATCGCGGAAGTACTCCGCCATCGTCAGCGCGGACAGGGCCACGCGCAGACGCGTTCCCGGCGGCTCATCCATCTGGCCGAACACAAGGGCGGTGTCCTTGAGGACGCCGGCCTCTTCCATTTCGACCCAGAGGTCGTTTCCTTCACGCGTACGCTCGCCAACACCGGCGAACACCGAGGTGCCACCGAAGTTGCGGGCAACACGGGTGATCATTTCCTGGATCAGGACGGTCTTGCCCACGCCGGCGCCGCCGAAGAGGCCGATCTTTCCACCCTTGATGTACGGGGTGAGGAGGTCGATGACCTTGATGCCCGTTTCGAGCATCTCGGTGGAGCCTTCAAGCGAGGCGAAGCTGGGGGCCTTGCGGTGGATGGGCCAGCGTTCGCTGATGTTCAGTTCCGACTCCGCAACGTCCAGGGGCTGGCCCAGCACGTTGAAGATGTGGCCCTTGACGCCGTCGCCGACGGGCACGGAGATGGGGGCGCCGGAGTCCACTACGGAGGTGCCGCGGACCAGGCCGTCGGTTGCCTGCAGGGAGATGGCGCGCACGAGGTTGTCGCCCAGGTGCTGGGAGGTCTCGAACGTGATGGTCTTGGTCTCACCGTTGAGAGTGATCTCGGTGGTAAGGGCGTTATAGATCGACGGGATTGCGTCAGCCGGGAATTCGACGTCGACAACCGGGCCGATTACGCGCGCAATACGGCCGGTTGCACCGGACGTTGCGGCTACGTGTTCGGTAGCAGTGGCAGTCATCTCTCTCACTTCATTCAGTAGATGGCGTGGGGTTAAGTTTATCTGTGGTGGTGCTGGTTACGCGGAACCGGGGCGGTGCAGGCTAGGACGCGAGGGCGTCGGCACCGGCAACAATCTCGGAGAGCTCCTGCGTAATTTCGGCCTGGCGGGCCGTGTTGCGCAGACGCGTGTACTTCTTGATCAGGTCCGTTGCGTTGTCGCCTGCGGACTTCATCGCCCGCTGGCGGGCTGCGAGCTCGGAAGCTGCTGCCTGCAACATGGCTGCGAAGATACGGGACTCGATGTACCGGGGCAGCAGGGCGTCAAGGACACGCTCGGCCTCCGGTTCGAACTCGTACAGCGGCAGGAGATCCGATTCGGATTGAGCCTGCTCTTCCACTACTTCAAGCGGGAGCAGGCGGATAACCGTCGGCTCCTGGGTGACCATGGACTTGAAGCGCGTGTAGACAACATGGATTTCGTCCACGCCGCCGTCTTCATAGTCGGTCGCGAATTCTGCCAGCAACGCTGCGCCGATTTCACGGGCAGTAGCGAACTCGGGTGCGTCGGTTCCTCCGGTCCAGACCCGCGCGTACTCGCGGTTCCGGAAATCGAAGTAGGCCTGGGCCTTGCGGCCCACGACGTAGGTCTTGACTTCCTTGCCTTCGGCGCGGAGCAGCTCGTTGAGACCTTCCGCCTGCTTGAGGACGCTGGCCGAGTAGGAACCTGCCAGGCCGCGGTCCGAGGTGATTACCAGGACTGCGGCACGGCGGATCTGCTCCGGCTCAGTGATCAGCGGGTGGTCGATTTCGCTTTGGCTGGCGACAGCAGAAACGGCGCGCGTGATCGCGTTCGCGTAAGGCAGTGAAGCTGCTACGCGCGCACGGGCCTTCCCGATGCGCGAGGTAGCGATCAGTTCCATCGCCTTGAAGATCTTGCGCATCGACGTGGTCGAGCTGATCTTCTGGCGGTAGACCCGGATCTGGGCTCCCATACTTATCCTTTCCTAACATTCCGGCGCCGGGTGTGCCGGACCTTTGCGGCCCGGCACAACCGGCGGTGCGGAACTAGCGCTTCTGCTTGACGATCTTTTCCTGGTCGACTTCGCCCTCGGAGATAGCGTCGTGCTCCTCGTGGCCGGCGCCTACCAGGTGGTTGTCACCCTCGCCGAAGAAGCCCTTCTTGAAGTCCACGATCGAAGACTTCAGAGCTGCAAGGGTGTCGTCATCCATGACGTTGGTCTGTGCCAGCGTGGTCAGGATCGAGGACTTGTGGCGCAGGTGCTCCAGGAACTCGGACTCGAACCGGTTGACGTCCTCAACCGGAACGTCGTCCAGGTAGCCGTTGGTGCCGGCCCAGATGGAAACGACCTGGTCCTCAACCGGGAACGGCGAGTACTGGCCCTGCTTCAGCAGTTCCATCAGGCGCGCACCACGGGTCAGCTGCTGGCGGGAAGCCGCATCCAAGTCCGAGGCGAACATGGCGAAGGCCTGCATGTCGCGGTACTGGGCCAGTTCCAGCTTCAAGGTACCGGAGACCTTCTTCATGGACTTGACCTGGGCCGCGCCACCGACGCGGGACACGGACACACCAACGTCGACAGCGGGACGCTGGTTGGCGTTGAAGAGGTCCGACTGCAGGAAGATCTGGCCGTCGGTGATGGAGATAACGTTGGTCGGGATGTAGGCGGACACGTCGTTCGCCTTGGTCTCGATCAGCGGCAGGCCCGTCATGGAGCCGGCACCGAGCTCGTCGGAGAGCTTGGCACAACGCTCCAGCAGGCGGGAGTGCAGGTAGAAGACGTCTCCCGGGTAGGCTTCGCGTCCCGGCGGGCGGCGGAGCAGCAGTGACACTGCACGGTAGGCCTCGGCCTGCTTTGACAGGTCATCGAACACGATGAGGACGTGCTTGCCGCCGTACATCCAGTGCTGGCCGATGGCCGAGCCGGCGTACGGTGCCAGGTACTTGAAGCCGGCGGGGTCGGAGGCGGGAGAAGCCACGATGGTGGTGTACTCCAGCGCGCCGTTGTCTTCCAGGGTCTGGCGGACCGCCGCGATGGTGGACGCCTTCTGGCCGATGGCAACGTAGATGCAGCGGACCTGCTTGGTGACATCGCCGGAAGCCCAGTTGGCCTTCTGGTTGATGATGGTGTCGATCGCGATTGCGGACTTGCCGGTCTGGCGGTCGCCGATGATGAGCTGGCGCTGGCCGCGGCCGATCGGGATCATCGCGTCGATGGCCTTCAGGCCGGTCTGCATCGGTTCGTGCACCGACTTGCGCTGGGTCACGCCGGGAGCCTGGAGCTCCAGGGCGCGGGTGGTCTCGGCCTTGATCTCGCCGAGGTCGTCTATGGGCACGCCCAGCGGGTCGACAACGCGGCCGAGGAAGGCGTCGCCCACGGGAACGGACAGAACCTGCCCGGTCCGGTGTACTTCCTGGCCTTCTTCGATGCCGGTGAAGTCACCGAGGATGATGACGCCGATCTCGCGGACGTCAAGGTTCTGGGCCAGGCCCAGGGTGCCGTCCTCAAAACGCAGCAGCTCGTTCGCCATGACCGAGGGAAGGCCCTCAACACGGGCGATGCCGTCACTTGCGGTGGTTACGCGGCCGACCTCTACGCGCTCTGCGTTCCCGGGTTCGTAGGACGCCGCGAACTCGTTCAGCGCATTACGGACGTCGTCGGCGTTGATGGTCAATTCGGCCATCTGCAGTCCCTGCTCTCCTGTTTGTGATCACCGCAAACGGTGACCGGGGTTTCTATCAGTTTGGTTGTGCTTGTCCGGCTAGCCGGCCAGCTGGCGTTGCAGTTGTCCCAGCCGGGTAAGCACGGAGGCATCAAGTACCTCGTCGCCCACCTGGACGCGGATTCCGCCAATGAGCGACGGGTCAACGCTGAGGTTGACCTTCAGCTCCCGGCCGTACAGTGCGTTCATGCCCGCCTGGAGGCGTGCCAGCTGCGTCTGCGACAAAGGCCGGGTCACGCTGACTGTTGCAATCCAGCGCTGCTGCCGCTTGGCCGCCAGCTCGGCAAACCGTGCCACCAGCCGGGTGGGCTTGATGCCGCGGGGCTGGGTAACGGCCTGCGTGATGAGGACCCTGGCTTCTTCGCTGGCGCCAGGCGCCAGCCTCTCGGCGAGGGTAGCCTTGGCCGCCGCGCTGGCCTGCGGTTCGGACAGAGCACGTTGTACCTCGTGGCTGGAGGCAACAGCCTGGTTGAAGGAAAACAGGTCGTTTTCCAGTTCTTCCAGGCCAGTGATTCCGGAGGCAGAAACGGCCGACTTGTTTTCAGCAACGGAAATGACCACCGTTGCGGCAAGAGTCTCGAGTGCATCGCCGATGTCGCGCGCCGATGCCCAGCGTGAGCTGGCCAGTCCGCCCGCGATCTCAGCCGCATCAGCGGAGACTTTTCCGCCAACCAGCTGCCTGACCAGTGCCGACTTTTCGTCGCCGCTGCGGGAGGGGTCAGTCAGGGCACGGCGCAAACCAGCCGAGCTGTCCACCATTCCCAGAATTCCGAAGAGTTCCTTTGCCAGCTGCAGCGACGCCGTCGGAAGCTTGGCTTCCAGGGCGGTTAGGGCTGTTGCCAGCGATTCGCTCGATACGCCTGCCATTATTTAGCTGCACCTGCGTTCTGGGACTCCAGATCTGCCAGGAAGCGGTCCACAACCCGTGATGCGCGGGCGTCGTCATCGAGGGACTCGCCCACGATGCGGCCTGCCAGGGTGGTGGCCAGGGTGCCGACCTCAGAACGCAGGGACACAACGGCCGCCTGGCGCTCGGATTCGATCTGTGCGTGGGCCTGCGCAGTGATGCGGGCAGACTCTGCTGCTGCCTTTTCTTTCAGATCCGCGAGGATCTGGGCACCTTCGGCGCGGGCTTCCTCACGGATGCGGTTTGCTTCGGTGCGGGCGTCGGTCAGCTGCTGCTTGTACTCTTCGAGTGCAGCAGACGCCTCAGCCTGGGCCTTTTCAGCCTTGGCGATGCCGCCTTCAATGGCCTCGGCACGCTCGGCGAAGGTCTTCTCGAACATCGGGACAACGTACTTGACCACGATGAAAAAGAGGATGGCGAAGCCAACGAAGACAACCAGCATTTCCCAGCCATTGGGAATAAGGGGGTTGACGTCGCCCTCAGCGGCGGCTGAGATGATCAGCTGATGCATATTTCACCCGTCCTTTATCTACTCGGTTCTGAATGTTCGCTGAAGTTCTCGGGGTTTACTTGAGAACGAACGCGAAGACCAGGCCAAGGATGGCGAGTGCTTCGGTCAGCGCCAGGCCAAGGAAGGCGATGGGCTGCAGGACGCGCTGGGCTTCCGGCTGGCGTGCAACGCCGTTGATGTAGGCAGCGAACACGAGACCCACACCGATACCACCGCCGATAGCCGAGAGGCCATAGCCGATGAGGTTGAGGGAGCCGTTGATGGAGCCTTCCATTTTTTTTCCTTTCAAGATGCCACTTGTGTGGCAGGTTGTTTGGGTTGCTTCATCCCCGCGAGGGGAATTCTGTATGGACCGTCGGGGACGTGCCGCCCCGCCGGCGTGCCTTAGTGGCTGTCGGCGTGGAGTGCGCCTTCGATGTAGATCGCGGTCAGCAGCGTGAAGACGTAGGCCTGCAGGACCATGATCAGGGCTTCAAGCATGTACATGGCGATCGCGCCGGCCAGGACCAGGAGCGAGGTTCCCTTCAGCAGGAAGTTCTCCTGCATGATCAGGTACTCGATGCCGGATCCGGCGATCATCACAATGAGGTGGCCGGCGAGCATGGTCGCGAACAGACGGAGGCTGTGCGTGACGGGCCGGACAACGAAGTTGGAGATGATTTCGATCGGGATGACGATCGGCAGGATGTACCACGGAACACCGGAGGGTACGGTGGCCAGCTTGAAGTAGCGCAGGCCGTTCTTCTTGATGCCGATGGCGATCCAGGTTACGTAGACCAGGCCGGCCAGCACATACGCTCCACCCACGTGCGAGAACGTGGGGAGCTGGAAGACCGGGATGGCGCCGTAGATGTTGTTGACCAGGATGAAGAAGAACAGGCTGAACAGCAGCGGGACGTACTTGATGAAGTCCCTGCCGCCGATGATGTCCTTGGCGATGCCGTTGCGGACGAAGCCGTAGGCGGCTTCGCCGGCGAACTGGAGCTTGCCGGGTACCAGCTGCTGCTTGCGTGCGGCCAGCACGAAGAAGACGGCGATAAAGACGACAGAGAGGAGGACCAGCAGCATCTGCTTGGAGAATCCTTCTGCGGCACCCCACGGCAGGATTGCCGGCAAATGCATTTCGTTAATTCCAGGAGGAGTGAACTCTCCTGAATCTTGGGCCGGGAGCGCAAGCGCGATCAACGCGTTTCCTCTCTGCAGTGTCCATCATTGGGCGTTGGGCGGGGTCCGGCAGCCTGACAGCCTGCTGTTCCCCCTGTGAAATTATTTGGCATTAGTGTTGCCGTCCTGGGACGGCCCGCTGGCAGCATGGCGATCACCAGCGTTTGTGCGAGAACTGGTAAGGCCATGCATATGGGAAAGGTAAAAACCTCCGACGGCTCCAAGCAGAGCGCCTGCGAGCACGATCCAGCGCGTTCCCCACACGTAATCCAGTCCCCACCCTATCAAACTCCAGACGATGATTCCGCCAATGATGTAGCTGAACACCGCCATTCCAGCGTTGTAGCCGCCGTCCGTCGAAGCCTCGGAATCACCGGGTGCGGAGCCGTTGGATCGGCGCTTGGCATTGGCTGCAGCGTCAGATTTCTTCGGGTTACGCATGGGTGGGTCCCTTCTCTTCCGGATCGTTGTAGATCTGGAGGCGGGCTTTGCTGAAGCCATGGATCTCGGCCGCCTGCCAGAGGACGACGGCGACCACGGCACCTATGACAAACCAGCGTCCATGCAGCCACGCCGGAGCCCCGACGACGAACAGAACGGCCGCGAAGCCAACCACTTTGATGAAGTAGGTGGCCACGAACACGCCAATCGCGCCGGACGGATTGCGGCGTCCCACGAAGTGGCCCACCAGCAGGCTGATTCCGAAGAACAGCATCACCAGCAGGCCGCCAAGGACACTGGACACCGCACCGCTGGCTCCATTCAGGAGCGCAGCAGGAATGGTGCACAGCACAAGTCCGGCGGTGGCGGCGATCGAACTGCGCTTGAGCAGGTTCAGCCAGAGCGAGGGGGTGGGACCCGAAGAGCCAACGTGTCGATGGCCGGACGCAGGTCCGGACTCGGCGTTGGAGGTCATTCGATCCCAATCGTCGGAACCCCATGGCTAAGCGCCAGGAGGCAAAGGGTGGAGGAGCAGCTTGGGCTGCCCCTAAATTCTACACGAGATAGAACATGGCTAGGTCACCGGCAGCCGTGTGACTTTGGACCTGCGGCGGCGGCGTCCGATCAGGTCCGGGCTGGCCAGGTAAAGGGCGAGGACGAGGGCCGTGCCGGCAACGCACAGGGCCACCACCGGCAAAGACGCGGTCGCGGCGACGAAGCCGAGGATGATGACGGCAACCGTGCAGGCAGTGACGGCAGCAGCCGACTGTAGGTGCGAAAAGCCAACGTCCGTGAGCCGCTGGTAGACGTGCTCGCGGTGGGAGGCGTACCAGCGCTCCCCCGCTTTGATCCGCCGCAGCAGCGTGTAGCCGGTGTCCGCGGCGTAAACCAGGATGGGAGAGAGGACATACTCCACGTAGACACCGCTGAGGAAGCCGGCCACTGCGAGGGCGGCCACGGAGGCGCCGAGCAGGTAGCTGCCGACGTCGCCCAGGAAAACGGAGCCGCGGCCCAGGTTCCATGGCAGGAATCCGAGGAAGGACATCGCCAGGACGGCGCCGCCCGCCGTGAGCCACGGCTGTTCGGCCAGCGCGCCGGCCAGCGCATAGGCAACGCCGGCGGTGACCCCGTGCAGGCCCGAGATGCCGTTGACGCCGTCCATGAAGTTGGCAATGTTGACGTACGCCGCAATCGCCACGGCGGCAAGCGGCAGCCACCAGAACGACTGGCCGGTCAGCACGATCAAAGCCACCGATCCGGCGGCACCAATTCCGAGCTGGGCGGCGGCGCGGCCGCGGATGGACAGGCCGCGCAGGTCCTCGACCCATCCGACGACGGCGCAGGCCACGATGATCACCAGGACGACGGCGGCCACGGACCTGTCAACGGTGACGACGCCCAGCAGCACAGCCGCCGCGTAACCGATGACGGTGGCGATCGCAGCTGCGACCCCCATGCCGCGGATAGTGGCCTTGACGTGCGATGAACGGGCGGACGGAACGTCCACCACCCCCATCCGGACCAGCCACGGCTTCACCGCGAACGGGAGCAGCAGGCTGGCCAGCAGGGTTACCACTGCGACCAGCACCAGCGGCGTCATGACGCAACCCTGATGGCGCCCGTGTCGTCGGCCTCGTCGTCGGGAATATCACTGATGCTGACGCCTTGTTCCGCTTCACAGCGGGCCAGCCAGACGTTGAGGTCGAGCTTGTCCGGATCCTGCTCGGTCGCCCGGGTGTGTGAAATCTTGGGGTGCAGCGGGCGTTTGTCCAGCTCGCCGGCGCCCACCAGTTCCTCGTGCAGCTTTTCCCCCGGCCGCAGTCCGGTGTAGATGATCTCCACGTTCTTGCCGGACATGGCGATCATGCGTTGCGCGACGTCGAGGATGCGGACCGGTTCGCCCATGTCCAGGATCAGGACGTCGCCGCCGGCACCAATCGCTCCGGCCTGGATCACCAGCTGGCAGGCCTCGGGAATGGTCATGAAGAACCGCGTGACATCCGGGTCGGTGACGGTGACCGGACCGCCTACGCGGATCTGTTCGGTGAAGAGCGGCAGCATGGAGCCGCGGCTGCCCATGACGTTGCCGAAGCGGACGGAGACGAACTTCTTTTGCGTCTGCCCGGCCATCCAGGCGGTCAGCTTTTCGGCAACCCGCTTCGAGTGGCCAAGGGCGGTGGTGGGGTTGGCGGCCTTGTCGGTGGAAATGTTGACGAAGTTCGACACGCCAGCCCGGCGGGCAGCGCGCAGCACGTTCAGCGTGCCGCAGACGTTCGTTTTCCAGGCTTCCACGGGGTACTGCTGCAGCAGCGGAGCGTGCTTGAGTGCTGCCGCGTGGAACACGACTTCGGGCCGCCGGTCCGCGAAGATCTCCTGGAGGGCTTCGCCGTCGCGGATGTTGGCCAGCACGGTATCGCGGCCGGCCAGCAGGCCGCGGCCGGTGATGGAAATCTGGGTCTGCTGCAGCCCGGTTTCGTCGTGGTCCAGCATGATCAGTTCGGCGGGGTCGAACTGCACGATCTGGCGGCAGAGTTCCGAGCCGATCGATCCGCCGGCGCCGGTCACCAGCACCCGCTTGCCCGTAATGTAGCCTGCAATCTCGTCGACCTTGATGTCCACGGGGCGCCGGCCGATCAAATCCTCGACTGCCACGTCGCGGAAATCGGAGAACCCCGCGGGCGCTCCGCTGCCGAGCATGTCCCGCAGCGGCGGCAGGACCAGCACGCGGACGTTGAGCCCGGCCACGGCGTCGGAAATGCGGCGCACCAGGCCGGCCTCGACGTGCGCGAAGGCCACCACCAGGACGGTTGCCCTGGTGCGCCGGATGATGGCGGGGAGGTCATCCCCGCGGCCCTGCACCTGGACACCGGAGAGGCGCAGGTGCTTCTTGGCGGGGTCGTCATCCACCAGGCCCACCGGGAAGTAGGGCGAGTCCGGGTCCTGCAGCATCCGTGTCACCAGGGAGTTGCCAAGGAACCCGGCGCCGTAGACCAGGGTGTTTTGCGCCCCGTCCCCGGGCCGGGTCTTGCTTTCGGCGTAAAGGCGCTTGGCGTAACGGGCGGCGCCCATGAACAGGCACGCGAACGGGAAGGCGATCAGGCCGACGCTGCGGCCGATGTTGATGGCCTCATAGAGGACCAGCAGGCTTGCGGTGATGGAGGCTGCCACGATGACGGTGACGAACACCAATGCCCGGGCTTCCTGGAAGCTTCCGAATGGATAGCGGCCCCGGTACAGGGCGAGCGAGTACCCTGCCAGCATCTGGACGACGACGGCGATGGCGGCGATGGCGAAGGCACCGGCGAACTGCTCCACCCGGATGCCCATCTCGTAGCGAAGCAGCAGTGCCAGGACGATGGCCACGACCCACGACATGGAGTCGAGGAACATCTGGATCCAGATCCAGAGGGCGGGCTTCTCGTCCCGTACTGCGGCGGGTGCGCGCGTTTCAGATTTTGTACTCAACAGAAGATGCAACCGACTTCCACTACCACGGCGGCCAGCGCCTTTTTTTAAAATGCCCCGCCGCAAAAACCGTCGGACGGCGTCGGGGCCTGGAACGATACTAGTCTCTTCGCCTTCCAGTTCCCGGATGCGCAGGCACCGGAGGCATGGGTTTCCAGTCCGTGTCCGCGAGGATCGATCGGGATTCACGCCATCCGCGCCACAGGGCGCCGGAGCCTTTGAGAGTGCGTTCCACCAGGACCAGCCGGGCTACTTCCTTCAGGAAGGTCAGCGCCGTCCCGGCCGCGAAGCCGGCCCGGTTGTACTTGCCGTACGACTTCAGGTAGTGCGCCACGTGGCCGCGGTTGCGCATCACGTAGCGTCGGCTGAGGTCGGAGGAATCATTGAGGTGGCGCAATCCCAGGTCCACCTGCCGCTGGGCGCGGACCTTCTTGATGACGAAGGCGTTGACGTACACCACCGGGGTCCGCTGCGCGGCGAGCCAGCCGTAGATGAGGTCGTCCCAGGTGATGAAGAAGCGCGGGTCCGGCAGTCCAATGTCCCGGGCCACCGTGGCCTTGACCAGCATGCCCTCGAAGTTTCCCACGTTGGTGCGGAATACGTCGGAATGCTTGAACACGTCCCGCGACACCGGCAGGAAAATGCCCAGCGATTCCACGAAGTGGTGCTGCCAGAAGAAGGGGTTGCCGTTGGCATCGTAACGGCGCCCGATCATGCAGGAGTAGTCGGGCGTGAATTTGTCCAAGGCGTCCACGGCGCCGGGGAGGACCTCGACGTCGTCGTCCATCAGCCACAGCCACTCGGCACCCGACTCCAGCGCCAGTTCGACGCCGCGGGAGAATCCTCCGGCGCCGCCCACGTTCCGGTCCAGCCTTTCGTACCGGATGGGCGGTCCGCCGGCGGAGATTGCCTGCGCTACGACGTCGGCCGTGTGGTCGGTGCTGGCGTTGTCCACCACCAGGACCTGCGCGGGGGCGCTGCCCGGCCGGGTGAAGGACTGGAGCAGGTTGCGGAGAAAGTCGGCCCGGTTGTAGGTGACGACGACGGCGTACAGGTTGTCCACGGCGGCCTAGTTCCTTGCGGACATCAGTTCCGCCGGCGAGCCGAAGCCCTTGCCGCGGAAGCCGGTGGAATAGGCGCCGAACCAGTGGGCGAGGCCCTTGAAGTCACCGGCCTTCAGGAAGTAGTACGGGAAACCGACGATGTCGGCGCTGAACCAGCGCAGGTTGCGGTACTTCCGGGTCAGGTAGCCACGGTTGCGGAAATAGCAGTAGCGCTTGAATTCGCCCTCCGGGATGACGGGGGTGATGAAGCCGCCGAATACCGGCTTCATCTCGGTCCAAGTGGCGGGGTGCTGTACGGCGACGGT
Organism: Pseudarthrobacter sp. fls2-241-R2A-127; assembly: GCF_030209355.1. GTDB lineage: Bacteria > Actinomycetota > Actinomycetes > Actinomycetales > Micrococcaceae > Arthrobacter. The sequence goes on along the minus strand of NZ_JARVSF010000004.1, from coordinate 120,102 downwards.
GGCCAGCGTTCCGTATTTGAGGCCTGCCTTCTTCACCCGCGAGAGGAAGTCCACCTCGTCCCCGCGGATAAAGAACTTCACGTCGGGAATGCCGATCTTGTAGAAGACCTCAGTCCGGATCAGTGCGCCGTTGAAGAAGTGGACCATGTCCGGGAGATAGCCCATGGGCGCCAGCCGGGACCTGTCGTTGGTCAGCAGGCCGTTGATGCGGAAATTGAAGGAGAGCCGGTTGGGATCTGCGGTGGCGGCAACCAGCGGACTGATGATGTCCAGTTGGTGCTCGTCGGCGGTGCGGAGCAGCTCGGCCAAGCAGCTGGCGTCCTCCGGGTGTCCGTCGTCGTCCATCATCCAGATCCATTCCGCCCCGCTGGCCATGGCGGCCAGGATGGCGTACGCGAACCCGCCGGCGCCGCCGAGGTTTGCTTCGGAGCGCAGGTAGTTGATGTTGTCCGCTCCCACCGCGTTGACCACGTCGGTGGCGGGGACGGTGCCGGAGTCCACCAGGGCGATGGAATGGATGGGCGCCGTTTGGGCGGCCAGGCCTTGCAGGAGCAGGGCCAGCTCCTCGTGGCGGTCGAAGGTGACGGCTGCTACGGCGACTTTGGGCTGCATGTCAGTTTTCCGGAGCGGCGTCGGCGTTGTCCGCAACGCTGGCGTCCGGTTCACCGGCGGTGTCGGTGCCCGGTTCTTCGGCTGCCATCGGAATCTCGCCGAGCCCCAGGACACCGGGGACGTGCTCGCGCAGGCGGTCGAGGCTGACGGCCCCGTTGCGGACAACCCGGAGGATGGGGCCGGTGGCGTCCACGATGGTCGACGGGACGCCGGCTTCGCCTTCCAGCGGCCGCGGGCCGCCTTCCAGGTACACCTCGACGGAGTCTGCCAGCTGTTCGCGGGCCGCTGCCGCGGTCTGCGCCGCTGCCTGGCCGGTGCGGTTGGCAGAGGAGACTGCAAGCGGTCCGGTCAGGGTCAGCAGTTCCAGCGCTACCTCGTCAGCGGGCATCCGCAGCGCTACGGTGCCCTTGGTTTCGCCGAGGTCCCAGTCGAGCGAGGGCTGGGCGTGCAGGATCAGCGTGAGGCCGCCGGGCCAAAAAGCTTCGGCGAGCTTGCGCGCGTCGGCTGATACTTCGGTGGCAAGCCCGTCCAGGGCGTTGATGCGCGGGATCAGGACGGGAGGCGGCATGGTCCGGCTGCGCCCTTTTGATACCAGCAGCATGGTGACGGCCTGGGGCGAGAAGGCGTCCGCGCCGATCCCGTAGACCGTGTCCGTGGGGAGAACCACGCACTTCTTTTCGCTGATGGCACGCTGGGCGTGTTCCAGGCCCTGTGCCCGCTCGTCATCGATGGTGCAGTTGTAGGTTGTGGTCACTGGCCCATTCTTTCATTCCGTGGGGTCTGGTCCGCGAGGACGGCGCTGGTGGCGCGTTCCTTGCCGTTGAGGTCCAGGTGCGTACTGATGCTTGTCCAGGCGCCGGTCCGGTGGAGCATGGCGGCAATCCAGCCGGCCTGGACTTCGGCGTGTTCCATGACGAAGTAGCCCCCTGGACGAAGGAGCCGGGCAGCTGAGGCCGCTGCCGCCGTCGGAAGTTCCATGCCGTCCGCTCCCCCGCCGTACAAGGCCTCGGGCGGGTCGTGCAGGGCCACTTCGGGTTCATTCGGCGTGGCGGCCGCGGGGATGTACGGCGGGTTGGAGATGACGACGTCGACTGTTCCGTTGAGCTCCGGCAGCGCGTTCCGCAGGTCCCCCAGGACGAGGTTGACGCCGAGGGGTGCCAGGTTTTTCGCCGCCCAGGCGTGCGCAAACGGGCTGAACTCAACCGCGTGCACCTCGGCGTCTGGCACCTCGTGCGCGATGGAGCCGGCGATGGCGCCCGAGCCCGTTCCCAGGTCAACGATCCGGGGTGCCCGGATGCCCTTGACGTGGTCAATGGCCAGCTGGACCACGGATTCCGTTTCCGGCCGCGGGATGAAGACGCCGGGACCCACCGCCAATTCAAGGTAGCGGAAGTACGCCACCCCGGTGATGTGCTGCAGGGGCGTACGGCGGACGCGTTCGGACACCAGTTCGGCGTAACCTGCGGGTGCGGGCGTGTCGCCGAGCATCAGGGCGCGGAGGCGTCCCAACCCGACCTTCAGGAGGTGGTCTGCCAGCAGCTCGGCGTCGGCCCGCGGACTGGGGACACCTGCCTCGGCCAAGCGGTCCGCGGCCTCGCGGACCGCTTGGGCCAGGGACTGGGCCACGTGGGTGGGCTCACTCATGGGTTGGGCCCCGTCAGTCGCCGATGGCGTCCAGCCGCGCCTGTTCGTCCATCTCGATGGCGGACTGGATGACGGGTTCAAGGTCGCCATTCATTACCTGGTCCAGGTTGTAGGCCTTGTAGCCGGTCCGGTGGTCGGCGATCCGGTTTTCCGGGTAGTTGTAGGTGCGGATGCGCTCGGACCGGTCCATGGTGCGGATCTGCGACTTGCGCTGGGCCGAGTTCTCGGCATCGATCTGCTCCTGCTGGTGCGCCAGGATGCGGGCGCGGAGCACGCGCATGCCGGCTTCGCGGTTCTGCAGCTGGGACTTTTCGTTCTGCATGGCCACCACGATGCCGGTGGGAAGGTGCGTGATGCGGACGGCTGAGTCTGTGGTGTTGACCGACTGGCCGCCGGGTCCGGAGGAACGGTAGACGTCGATCTTGAGGTCATTCTGGTTGATCTCGAGCTCTTCGGGCTCATCGACCTCGGGCAGCACCAGCACGCCGGCAGCGGAGGTGTGGATGCGGCCCTGGGATTCGGTCACCGGCACGCGCTGGACGCGGTGCACGCCGCCTTCGAACTTGAGCCGGGCGTAGACGCCTTCGGCGGGGTCGTTGGAGTTGCCCTTGACGGCCACCTGGACGTCCTTGTACCCGCCGAGGTCGGATTCCGTGGCGGAGATGATTTCGGTCTTCCAGCCGCGGGACTCGGCGTACCGGGTGTACATGCGCAGCAGGTCGCCGGCGAACAGGGCGGCCTCGTCGCCGCCTTCACCGCCCTTGACTTCGAGGATTACGTTGCGGGCATCGTCCGGATCGCGGGGAATCAGCAGGCGCCGCAGCTTGGCGGCAGCAGTTTCCAGCGAGGCTTCCAGTTCAGGCACCTCTGCTGCGAACTCGGGGTCTTCGGCAGCCATCTCCTTGGCCGCGGCAAGGTCATCCCGGATGCCCTCCCACCGGTGGTAGGCCTCGACGATGCCATTAAGCTGAGCCGACCGCCGTCCCAGCTTCCGGGCAAGCCGCTGGTCAGCATAAACAGCAGGATCCCCCAGCTGCGCCTGGATAGCGTCATGCTCATCAAGCAGGCCCTGTACGGACTCAAACATCTATAAACCTCTTTCGTTCTGTGCCTAGTTTAGTCAGGCACAGGAATCCATTCCCAAAGCGTGCGCGACACCCGGTGAGCCGGCGCCGGCCGCGCGGATTTTCCGTCCCGGGAGTGGCATCGGGCCTGCCGGAGCGTGGCGGCTCACGTCCGTCAGGACTGAGCCGCCACGCGAAGGGGCGGGGGCGGAAAATCCGCGCGGCCCCCAAGCCACGGGATTTTCCGGCACCCCGCCCCTAAACTCAGCTACTTGTCGTTATCGGACTTCGCACCAAGCGTCGTCTTCTGCACCTGCATGAGGAACTCGACGTTGCTCTGGGTTTCCCGGATCTTGTTGGTGAGCAGTTCAAGGCTCTGCTGCGTTTCGAGTCCGGAGAGGACGCGGCGCAGCTTCCACATGATCTTGACTTCCTCGGGCGAGAGCAGGTTCTCCTCGCGGCGGGTACCGGACGCGTTGACGTCCACGGCCGGGAAGATGCGCTTGTCAGCCAGCTGGCGGGACAGGCGCAGTTCCATGTTGCCGGTGCCCTTGAACTCTTCGAAGATGACCTCGTCCATCTTGGAGCCGGTCTCGACGAGCGCGGTGGCCAGGATGGTGAGCGAGCCGCCGTTTTCGATGTTGCGGGCGGCGCCGAAGAAGCGCTTGGGCGGGTACAGGGCTGCGGAGTCCACACCACCGGACAGGATACGGCCGGAGGCCGGTGCTGCCAGGTTGTAGGCGCGGCCAAGGCGGGTCATGGAATCCAGGAGGACCACCACGTCCATGCCCATTTCCACGAGGCGCTTGGCGCGCTCGATGGAGAGTTCGGCCACTGTGGTGTGGTCGTCGGCGGGCCGGTCGAAGGTGGAGGCGATGACCTCGCCCTTGACGGTGCGCTGCATGTCCGTCACTTCTTCAGGACGTTCGTCAACGAGCACCATCATGAGGTGGACCTCAGGGTTGTTGGTGGTGATGGCGTTGGCGATGGACTGCAGGATGAGCGTCTTTCCGGCCTTGGGCGGGGAGACGATCAGGCCGCGCTGGCCCTTGCCGATCGGGGCGACCAGGTCGATGACGCGGGGACCGATCTTCTTGGGGTCGGTCTCGAGGCGCAGGCGCTCGGACGGGTAGAGCGGCACCAGCTTGGCGAACTCGACGCGGTCCTTGAGTTCTTCGGCGGTTTTGCCGTTGACGGAGGTGACGCGGACCAGGGCGTTGAACTTCTGGCGGTTGGACTGCTGGTTGCTGCGGTCTTCGCCTTCGCGCGGGGCGCGGATGGCGCCGACGACGGCGTCGCCCTTGCGCAGGTTGTACTTCTTGACCTGGGCGAGCGAGACGTAGACGTCGTTGGGGCCGGGCAGGTAGCCGGACGTGCGGATGAACGCGTAGTTCTCCAGGACGTCCAGGATGCCGGCGACCGGAAGCAGGACGTCGTCTTCGGTGACCTCGACGTCGTCGACGTCCGGTCCCTGGGTGCGCCCGCGGCGGCGGTCGTTGCGGTCGCGGAAGCGGTCGTTGCGCGAGTTGTCCCGGTCCTGGCCGCCGGAGCGGTCGTTGCGGTCGTTCCGGTCGCGGCGGTTCCGGCGGTTGCGGCGGCTGCCGCCGTCGGTGTCGTCGTTGTTGTCACGGCCGCTGTCGCGGTTGCCGTCACGCTGGCCGGCGTCGCGGCTGCCGGCGTTGTCCCGGCCGCCGTCGGAATCCCGGGAGGTGGTGTCGCGGCCGCCGCGGGTGCGGCCGCCGTCACGGCGATCGCTGCGCTGGCCGGCGTCACCGGAGTCGGCTGCGGGAGCTTCAGTGCGCTGCTCGCCCGCACGCTGCTCCGTGGCCGGCTGCTCTGCCGGGGTTTCCACCGGAGCTTCCTGGACGGAGGCGGCAGCGGCCTCGCTGCGGCGGCGGTTGCGGGTGCGGGGCTGGCGGCGCTCGGTGGCGCCTTCCGCGCCTTCGGTGGTTTCGGAAGAAACGGCCGACGGCGCTTCGGCGGCAGGCGCAGCAGCAGCCGTTTCGACAACGGAAGCCGTGGCTGCCGGCGCAACCACGCCGTCGCTGACGGCGCGGCGGCTACGGCCACGCCCACGGGCCCGGCTGCCTTCTGCGGCGGGGGCCTCTGCGGCGGAAGCTTCCGGAGCGGCCGCCGGGGCGGCTGCGGTCTCGGGGGCCTTGACGGTTGCCTTGGCCGGGGCCTTGGCGGTGAGGGTTCCGGCGCGGTGGGCGGAAATGGCCGAGACCAAGTCCCCCTTACGCATGCGGGAGCCGCCGGAGATACCGAGCTGGCTGGCGAGGGCCTGCAGCTGGGCGAGCTTCAGGCCTGCAAGGCCGCTGCTCTTGGCGGGTGCAGCCGATGATTCGGCAGCAGAAGTTGTGTGTTCCACAGCTGGTGACAGCTCAGTGGTTTCGGTCACGAAGGATCCTTCCCCCTCGACGGCGCCCAGACGAGGAGCTGGACGCGATGATTTGATCTGGGCTGCAGTTCAGATCTGCAGCCGGGATTTTTCGGCCTTGCCGGTTGGATTTCGGCCAGCAGGGCCGGATACTGATTCACCTTGCGCTGCACTCATGGAGCAACACCGGGCTGACGGTTCAGGGGCAGTTGGATGCTGCAATTTCCTGCGACAGACCAAGCAGGCGGCACCGGAATACATTCACAGTCGGTAGATCAAAACAGCAACTGAATGCACGAGCAGATCAGATAGGCGGAATTACCGCCGGTGCAAGTCCACCTTAGCACCTTCAACGTCCACTGCGAGCTTCAGTACCCGCCAGCCGATATCCGGCGTGTTGTTTGCCGTGAAGGACTCAATGAAAGCCACCGCGTCCCCTGCTTGGGCCGCGCCGTTCGCCAGAACCAGGACGGTGGGGCCGGCCCCGGAGACCACTGCGGCGAAGCCGGATTTGCGCAGGGCCCCGATCAGGGCCGCACTGGGCCGCATGGCCTCTGCCCGGTAGCTCTGGTGCAGGTAGTCTTCGGTGCCCGGGAGCAGGTATTCCGGCTTTTGGGTAAGAGCATGGATCAGCAAGGCCGCCCGCCCGGAGTTCATTGCGGCGGCGTGGTGTCCCACTGACACAGGGAGGAGGGCGCGGGCGGCTTCCGTGGACAGTTCGAAGTCCGGCACGGCGACGACGGGGATGACGTCACCGGCCACGGTGGCACTGGTGCTGCTGTACTGCTCACTGTCCTGCCATGACAGCGCCAGTCCGCCGAATATGGCGGGTGCGACGTTGTCCGGATGGCCTTCGATTTCACTGGTGAGCTGGAGGATCCAGTCCTTTCCGCGCCGGCTGCCGGCGGGCACCATGGCGTTGGCAGCGGAGACGGCGGCCACCACGGCAGAGGCGGAGGAACCAAGCCCCCGCCCGTGCGGGTTCACGTTCTGGGCAGTCACCTTCAGGCCGCCGTGGCGGTATCCCAGCCGACCAAACGCTGCGTCCATGGCACGGATGACCAGGTGGCTGGCATCGCGGGGCAGCGTTTCGGCACCCTCGCCGTGCAGCTCGAACAAGAGTTCGTCCGTGTCCAGGCTTTCCACGGTGAGGGTGTCGTGCAGGGCCAGGGCAAGCCCCAGGCTGTCGTAGCCGGGGCCAAGATTGGCCGACGTCGCAGGGACGCGGACGGTGACGCGCTGGCCCGGCTCGATGAGGTGCAGTCCGACGGCGGCCTGCGAGGTGGTGTCCAAGGCTACTTTTCTTCCAGTCCCAGCTCAGCGGCAACGGTGACGACGTCGTTGGGCACCTTGACAGGCTGCACGTCGCTGCCGTCCTCGGTGCGAAGGGCCCACTGCGGGTCCTTGAGGCCGTGCCCGGTGACGGTGATGACGATGGTCTTCCCGCCGGGGACTTCACCTGCGGCATGCTTCTTGAGCAGGCCAGCCACGCCTGCTGCGGAGCCGGGCTCCACGAAGACGCCTTCTTTTGCGGACAGCCAGCGGTGTGCGTGCAGGATTTCCTCGTCCGTGACGGCGTCTATGAGTCCGCCGGACTCGTCACGCGCGCCGACGGCGCCGTCCCAGGATGCGGGGTTTCCGATGCGGATGGCGGTGGCAATGGTGTCCGGCTCGGTGATCGGGTGGCCGGCGACGAAGGGGGCCGCGCCGGCTGCCTGGAAGCCCCACATGGCAGGCGTCTTGGTGGAGACCGCCGGCAGCGTCCCGGCAGTTTCCGATTCAAAGGGCGCGGAGTACTCCTTGTAGCCCTTCCAGTAGGCGGTGATGTTGCCGGCGTTGCCCACCGGCAGGACGTGGATGTCCGGTGCGTCGCCCAGGGCGTCCACCACTTCGAATGCTCCGGTCTTCTGGCCCTGGATACGGGCAGGGTTGACCGAGTTGACCAGGAAGACCGGGTAGGACTCCCCCAGCTTGCGGGCGATGTCCAGGCAGTTGTCGAAGTTGCCGTCAACCTGCAGCAAGGTGGCGCCGTGCGCGATGGCCTGGCTGAGCTTGCCCATGGAGATCTTGCCTTCGGGCACCAGGACGGCGCACTGCAGGCCGGCGGCCGTGGCGTAGGCGGCCGCGGAGGCGGAGGTGTTGCCGGTGGAGGCGCACACCACGGCCTTGGCACCGGAAGCCACGGCGGCCGTCATGGCCATGGTCATGCCGCGGTCCTTGAAGGATCCGGTGGGGTTCATCCCCTCCACCTTCAGGTAGACCTGGGAGCCGGTGAGTTCGGAGAGTTTCTGCGCGTGCACCAGCGGGGTGCCGCCCTCGCCCAGGGTGATGACCCTGGTGGACTCCGTCACGGGCAGACGGTCAGCGTATTCGCGGATGACGCCGCGCCATTGGTGAGCCACTTAGACTCCTTCTACCCGCAGAACGGATGTAACTGAATTGATGACGTCCAGGCCTTTCACGGCCTCGACGGTGGCTGCAAGGGCAGCCTCGGACGCGCGGTGGGTGACGATCCGCAGCTCGGCCGACTCCACGTTGGATTCGGCGTCGCGGTGGATGGTCTGCCGCATGATTTCGATGGACACGCCGTGCTCGGCGAAAAGCTGGGCGATCCGCGCCAGCACACCGGGCTGGTCGGCGACGTCCAGGCCGATGTAGTAGCTGGTGGTTGCCGCCTCGATGGGCAGCGCCGGGACGTGGCCGGTGGTGGTCTCGGTGCGCTGCGGGCCGCCCAGGACCAGGCGTCGGGCAGCGGACACGAGGTCGCCCATCACGGCGGAGGCGGTGGGCGTGCCGCCGGCGCCTTGGCCGTAGAACATCAGCTCGCCGGCGTTTTCCGCCTCGATGAAGACGGCGTTGAAGGCGCCCCGGACAGCGGCCAGTGGGTGTTCCCGCGGCAGGAGGGTGGGGTGGACGCGGACGGACACGCCTTCCTTACCGTGGGAACCGGTCAGCTTCTCCGCGATGGCCAGCAGCTTGATGACAAAGCCGGCGTCTTTTGCCGCGGCGATGTCCGAGGCAGTGACGGCGGAAATGCCTTCGCAGTGGACGTTTTCCAGCGCGAACCGGGTGTGGAAGGAGAGCGACGCCAGGATGGCGGCCTTCGCCGCCGCGTCGTACCCTTCGACGTCGGCAGTGGGGTCCGCTTCGGCGTAGCCGAGGCGCTGGGCTTCGGCGAGGGCGTCGGCGAACTGGGCGCCGGTGCTGTCCATCTGGTCGAGGATGAAGTTCGTGGTGCCGTTCACGATGCCCAAGACCCGGGTGATCCGGTCGCCGGAGAGGCTGTCGCGGATGGGGCGGAGGATCGGGATGGCTCCGGCGACGGCGGCCTCGTAGGAGAGCTGGACGCCGGCTTTGTCTGCCGCTTCGTACAGGGTTGGGCCGTCCTGCGCCAAGAGTGCCTTGTTGCCGGTGACCACGCAGGCGCCGTTGCGCAGCGCGGTGAGGATCAGGGTGCGGGCCGGTTCGATGCCGCCCATCAGTTCAATCACCAGGTCCGCGTCCTTGACCAGGGTCTCGGCGTCGGTGGTGAACAGTTCCTGCGGCAGCTCGACGTCGCGCTTGGAGTTCACGTTGCGCACGGCGATGCCGCTGAGCTGCAGGCGCGCTCCGGCGCGGGCGGCGAGGGCGTCGGCGTCCTCCAGCAGGATCCGCGCAACCTGGGCCCCGACGTTGCCACAGCCCAGGAGGGCCACTTTCAGGGTTCGCATTTCCGTCATTCAGGCTCCCATGTCGCGGTTCAAAAGATCTTCTTCGGTTTCCCCGCGGACAATCAGCCGGGCAGATCCGTCGCGCACCGCGACAACGCCCGGCCGGGCCAGATAGTTGTAGTTGCTCGAGAGGGCCCAGCAGTAGGCGCCGGTCCCCGGTACGGCAAGCAGATCACCGGCTGCCACGTCCTCGGGCAGATATACATCTCTAACAACTATGTCGCCGCTCTCGCAATGTTTGCCCACCACGCGGGACAGCTGCGGGGCCGCGGCCGAGGTGCGGGAGGCCAGGACGGCAGAATAATCCGCGTCGTACAGCACCGGGCGGGCGTTGTCGCTCATCCCGCCGTCCACCGAAACATACCGGCGCGGATACGTAACGTTGTTGCCGCCGTCACCGTCACCGCCGGACCCCGCCGGAGCGTCCACGCGGACGGTCTTGAGCGTGCCAACCTCGTACAGGGTGAAGGTGGTGCTGCCTACGATGGCACGGCCGGGCTCGATCGAGATGCGCGGGGCGTCAATGCCCAGCTCGGCGCAGGTGGACCGCACGACGGCGGCCATCGCCGCCGCGATGTCCGCCGCGGGGCGCGGGGTGTCCACCGGCGTGTAGGCGATCCCGTAGCCGCCGCCGAGGTCAAGTTCCGGCATGGTGATGGCGTATTTTTCCTGCATGGCGGCCAGGAAACGGAGTAGCTTCTCGGCGGCCAGCGCGAAGCCGTCCGGTTCGAAGATCTGCGAGCCGATATGGCAGTGCAGGCCCAGCAACTCGATGCCGGGGTGCGCCGCGGCTGCTGCCACGGCTTCCTCGGCAGCGGAGAGGCCGGCTTCGTCGGTGGTATCCGTCGCCATGGACAGGCCGAACTTCTGGTCCTCGTGTGCGGTGGCGATGAACTCGTGGGTGTGGGCGTGCACGCCCGGGGTGAGCCGCAGCATCACCTTGGCCTGCTCACCGCGGGCCTGGGCCAGGGCGCCCACCCGGACCAGCTCGTCCAGGCTGTCCACCACGATGCGGCCCAGCTTCATGTCCAGGGCCCGGTTGATCTCGGCGTCGGACTTGTTGTTGCCGTGCAGCGCCACCCGCTCGCCCGCAATGCCGGCCCGGGCTGCCACTGCCAGCTCGCCGCCGGAGGCAGTGTCCAGGCGCAGCCCTTCCTCCTCCACCCACTTCACGACGGCGGTGCAGAGGAACGATTTCCCGGCGTAGTAGACGTCCACGCCGCCGCAGATGTCCGCGAAGGCTGCATCGAAGGAGTCCTTGAAGGCCCGGGCACGGGAGCGGAAGTCAGCCTCGTCCATGACGAACAGCGGCGTCCCGAACTGCTCCTTCAGGGCCTGGACATCCATTCCCCCGACCGTGAGGGCGCCGGCGCCGTTCCGGACCACGCTGCCGGCCCACATGGGCTCGTGCAGCGCATTGAGATCGGCCGGGACCTGCAGCCAATCAGGGGCGAGCGGGGACGCGGCGGTATTTGACGCTACAGACATGGCGGTTACATCCGTTCCGGCGCCGAAACGCCCAGCAGGTCAAGTCCGTTGGCGAGCACCTGGCTGGTGGCGTCGTTGAGCCACAGCCGCGTGCGGTTCAGGTCGGTGACCGGTTCCTCGCCCATGGGGGCGATCCGGCAGGCGTCGTACCAGCGGTGGTAGGCCCCGGCAATGGCTTCAAGGTGCCGTGCCACGCGGTGCGGTTCACGCAGTTCCGCCGCCTTCGCAACGATCGACGGGTAGCTGCCCAAGTAGGACAGCAGCTCGTTCTCCGTGGCGTGGTCCAGCAGTGACGCCTCGAAGCTGTCCTGGCCGTCCACCTGGCGTTCGACGCCGGCGGCCACCGCGTTGCGGGCAGCGCCGCGGGAACGGGCGTGGGCGTACTGGACATAGAACACGGGATTCTCGTTGCTGTTCTTCTTCAGCAGCTCGGGGTCCAGGGTCAGCGGTGAATCGGCCGGGAACCGGGCCAGCGAGTACCGGACCGCGTCCTTGCCCAGCCAGTCGATCAGGTCCTTGAGCTCGATGATGTTGCCGGCGCGCTTGGACAGCTTGGCTCCGTTGACGGAGACCAGCTGGCCAATCAGGACCTCGATGTTCACGTCGGGATCATCGCCCGCGGCAGCGGCGATCGCCTTGAGCCGGTTGATGTAACCGTGGTGGTCGGCACCCAGCAGGTAGATCTTCTCGGTGAAGCCGCGGTCCTTCTTGGACAGGTAGTAGGCGGCGTCGGCGGCGAAGTAGGTGGGCTCGCCGTTGGCGCGGACCATCACCCGGTCCTTGTCGTCGCCAAAGTCCGTGGTCCGCAGCCAGACCGCGCCGCCGTCGTCGAACACGTGGCCCTGTTCGCGCAGGCGCGCCACGGCACTTTCGATCGCGCCGGCGTCGTGCAGCTCCTGCTCGGAAAAGAAGACGTCGAACTCGACGCCGAAGTCAGCCAGCGTGGCCTTGATGTCCTTCATCTGGGCTTCATAGGCAGCGGCGCGGATGACGGGCAGCGCAGCCACCTCCGTCAGCTCGCGGATGTCCGGGTGGGCCGAGATGACCTCGTGGCCAAGATCGGCGATGTACTGCCCCGGGTAGCCGCCGTCCGGCACCGGAAGGCCGTGCAACCGGTTGTAGACGGAATGCGCAAAAGTGTTCATCTGCGACCCGGCGTCGTTGATGTAGTACTCGGCCGTGACATCGGCACCCGAAGCCCGCAGCACCCGTGCTATGGCATCCCCGAGCGCTGCCCAGCGCGTGTGGCCGATGTGCAGCGGCCCGGTGGGGTTGGCGGAGACGAACTCCATGTTGACGGTGTGCCCGGCGAGCGCGGTATTGGTGCCGTAGCTCCGGCCGGCCTCAACAATGGCCTTGGCCAGGGCTCCGGCGGCAGCGGCGTCAACGGTGATGTTCAGGAATCCCGGGCCCGCGATGTCCACCGCGGAAACACCGTTGATGGACTGCAGCCGGGTGCTGAGGATGGTGGCGAACGCGCGCGGGTTGGTTCCGGCCGGCTTGGCCAGCTGGAGGGCGATGTTGGTGGCCCAGTCGCCGTGGTCCCTGTTCTTGGGTCGCTCCACGCGCACCTCAGCAGGAATTGCTGATTCCGCAAGGGCGATTTCGCCGGCGGTGACGGCGTCCTTGAGGCAGGCGGATATGGCGAGGGAAAGTTCTTCGGGAGTCACCCCCCTAGCCTACCGGGGGCCGGTGACAGCAAAGAATTTGACGCCGGCCCGCCGCCGCGGCTGAACCTTTCGGGCGCATCCGGCGTTGTCCAAAGCGTAGCCACTGCCGCACGGCATGACCCCCGAGTGAAACGAGAGCCTTCATGAGACCCTCCACCCGCAAGAGCCCGTCCGTACCCGCAGGCCCGCCGGCAAACAACAGCGCCCTCCGCCGGACCCTCTATGCCGGAATCGCCGGGTTGTCACTGGCCGGAACCGTAGCCGGCTGCGCACCCTCGGCGGCCGACGCCCCGCCGGCGGGCAACGGCGCCGCCGGACGCACGTCCGCCGCACCATCGGGCGGGTCCACGGCACTGGCCGGCAGTGGTGGCAGCTACAAGGACGGCACGTACAGCGCGGACGGCAACTATGTCTCGCCCAACGGCACGGAGACCGTCGGCGTGCAGTTGACGCTGGCCGCCGGAAGAGTCACCGACGTGCAGATCACCCAGCACCCGTCCAACCCCAATACCCGCAAGTTCCAGGGCGAATTCGCCGGCGGCATCGCGGCGCATGTAGTGGGCAGGAACCTTGATGAGCTCAACGTTTCCAAGGTTGCCGGCTCATCGCTGACCAGCGGAGGTTTCAACCAGGCCGTGGGGAAGATCAAGTCGGAGGCGCAGTAGGCGGTGTCCGTCACGGACTGGGAGGGCTTTCCGTTCCAAGGGATTGGCACCGACTGGGAGATCTCCACTCCCCTGCTGTTGACGGCGCCGCTGCGGGCGCGGCTCCTGGACCGCGTTGAAAGATTCGACGCCGCATGGTCCCGGTTCAGGGCCGACTCCCTGATCGCCGGGATGGCGCGCAAGCCCGGGCGTTACCGGTTTCCCGACGAGGCCGCAGCGCTCGGCCGGCTGTATTCCACGCTGTACGGGTTGACCGGTGGCGCCATGACGCCGTTGATCGGCGGCAGCCTGGAGCAACTTGGATACGGTCCTGGCTACGCACTCCAACCGGCAGGTCCGCCGCTCCCCGCGCCCGCCTGGGAATCGGTGCTCAGCTGGTCAGGTGCCGACGTTGCCGCCCGCGAGCCGGTGGTGCTGGACATCGGCGCCGCAGGCAAGGGCCTGCTGGTTGACCTGCTGGCTGCCGAGCTGGAGGCTGCCGGCGCCGGCTCCTTCATCATCGACGCCAGCGGCGACCTGCTGGCCCACGGCCCCGAGCCCATCAGCGTTGCCCTCGAACACCCTTACAACCCGGAGCAGGCCATCGGCGTCGTGGAGCTGGCCGGGCGCGCCCTGTGCGCTTCCGCAGCCAACCGGCGCTCCTGGGGCGACGGACTGCACCATGTGCTTGACGGAACAACCGGGTGGCCGGTCCGGACCGCCGTCGCCACCTGGGCAGTGGCGGACACCGCGATGCTGGCCGACACCCTGGCGACGGCCCTCTTCTTCGTGCCGGGCACCGCTCTCCAGGAGGAATTCGACTTTTCCTGGCTGACCGTCTTTTCCGACGGCAGCGCCGCCTACTCAGCCGCTTTCGAAGGGACACTCTTCTCATGAACCCCGTGGAAACACCGCCGGCCGGTCCGCGTCCGGCACTGGCCGGCAGGGTGGGCACAGCCGTGGGCAAACTCACCATGTACCGCCTGATCCTGCTGGTCCTGGCCGTCCTTGCCGCCTACAGCCTGCTCCTGGACGTGCTGGGCCGGCTGGAGTTCGGCATTCCGGAGATGCTGGCGCACCTGGTACTGTGCCTGATGCTGACCTATGCCACCAACCGGGGGCTGGCAGCGCTTTTCCGCGTGAATCCCCATTCGGAATCGTCGCTGATCACGGGACTCCTGCTGTATTTCCTGTTCTGGCCGTCCGTGCAGCCGCTGGACGTTGCGGGGGTGGCGCTGGCGTGCGTCCTGGCTTCGGCGTCGAAATATGCCCTGGCGTGGCGGGGGCGGCACATTTTCAATCCGGCCGCGGCGGGGGCTTTCGTCACCGGGCTCACCGGGCTGAACATCGCCACCTGGTGGGCCGCCACTCCTGCCATGCTGTGGCTGGTGGTTCCGGGCGTGGTGTTGGTCCTGTACCGGACCCGCAAGATCCTGATGGCGTCTGTATTCACGGCGGTGGCCACGGCCATCATCACCGTTGAACTGCTCCGTGCGGGCATGACAGCCGGCATGGGCGTCTACCAGGCCCTGGCCCAGCGGCCGGTGCTGTTCTTCGTGGGATTCATGCTCACCGAACCCCTGACCCTGCCTCCGCGGCGTTGGCAGCAACTGTCCCTGGCCGCCGTGGTGGGAATCCTGTTTGCCGCCCCTTACAATCTGGGAGCCTTTGCGAATTCGCCAGAGGCGGCACTGTTGGCCGGCAACCTCCTGGCCTTCATGGCCGGCCAGCGCGGCGCGGTCAAGTTGCGGCTCGCCGGCACCCGGCCGTTGACGCCCAGCACCACTGAGTTCTCGTTTGAACCGTCCAGGCCGGTCCGGTTCGTTCCAGGACAATACATGGAACTGGATCTACCGCACCGGAAACGTGACGGCAGGGGGCGGCGCCGGGTGTTCAGCCTGACGGGCTCCCCGCGCGACCGGCTGCTCCGGTTCGGGGTCCAGACAGCCGGCCCGGTGTCCGGGGCCAAGAAGGTGCTGCTGGACCTGAGCCCGGGCGATGAAGTCACTGCCACGTCGGTGGGCGGCGACTTCGTCCTTCCCCGCGATCCCCGACGGCCCGTCCTCCTGATCGCGGCAGGAATCGGCATCACCCCGTTCGTCTCGCACCTGTCCTCCGGGGGGCTGCGGGACCGGGATGCCGTCCTCCTGCTGCTGGCCCGCAGCGGCGACGAAGTGGCGTATGCCGACGAGCTGCGGGCCTCGGGCATCCGGGTCCTGGTGCGGGTGGCGGATGGCTCCGGGCCGCCGTCGGGGCTGGCTCCCGCACCTGCCGGATCCAAAGGTGTCGGCCAGGGCACTCCGGGTCAACGGCTGGACGGAGCCACGCTCACCGCACTGGTCCCGGATATTGCCGCCCGGGAGGTCTATGTGTCCGGTTCCCCGGCGAGCGTTGCCGCCCTGCGGCGCGCAGCCCGCAGGGCCGGCGCCCGGCGTGTCCACACCGATTCCTTTTCCGGCTACTGAGGGCCCCGCCGCCAGCGCAAAGTGTGCCGCCGAGGACGGTTTTCCCTTGCGGGCCACCTTCCTGCTAAGCTCTAGGACGTCCCGCCGGCAACGGCAGGACATCCGGATTGCCCTCGTAGCTCAGGGGATAGAGCGTCTGCCTCCGGAGCAGAAGGTCGTAGGTTCGAATCCTATCGAGGGCACCACAGGAAACCCCGCCGCTTCAGTGAAGCGGCGGGGTTTTCCGTTTTTTGCCGGTTCAGAAATGCAGGGCGGCCTCGTCAGGTGTGGCCAAGGTCAGCACGGCTTCCTCCACGGTTGCGTGGTCCTCAAGTTCGCGCTCGATCCGGCGCAGGGCCACGGCCACTTCGTGCTCAGGGTGGTCGCCCTGCAAGTCCACGGCGGCAACGAGGTAGAGCTTGCGGGGCCCGACGAATTCAAGGTGCAGATACGTGAGCCTGGCGATGTCCTGGTGCTCCAGGATCCGCCGTGCCATGGACCGTTCGATGTCCGGGGTGACGCCCTGGCCGACGAGGAAGCGACGGTTGCGGTCGATCAGGAGGACGGCGACGACGGCGAGCAGCACCCCCACGAAGATGGAACCGATGGCATCGGGCAGCGGCGAGCCGGTGACCTGGTGCAGGAACACGCCAATAAAGGCCACGACAAGTCCGATCAGCGCGGCCGCATCCTCCGCGAACACGGCCCGCAGGGTGGGGTCGGAGCTGATAAGGACCTGCTCCAGGGTGTGCCGTTCCAGCTCGTGGGCCGCCTTCCGGGTTTCCCGGAAGGCCTGGATGAAGGAAATCCCTTCGAAAACGAAAGCGACGGCCAAGACCACGTAGGCCACCATGAAGTCGGCCGCGGGCTCGGGCTTAATGATCTCCTGGATCCCGTGCATGATCGAAACCACCGCACCGGCGGTGAATAGCCCAAAAGCCGCGAACATCGACCATACATACGCTTCGCGTCCGTAGCCCATGGGATGGCCCTTGTCGCGGGGCCGGGCGGACCGCCGCTCCGCGAAAAACAGGAACACCTGGTTTCCGGTGTCCGCCCAGGAATGCGCTGCCTCCGCGGCCATCGAGGCCGATCCGGACAGGACAGCCGCCACCGATTTGGCGGCCGCCACGAGGATGTTGGCCGCGAACGCGATAATAACCGTCAGCAACGTGGAACTGGACTTGGATCGCTTTTCGGTTTGCGCCATGCGCCTACCGTACCCAACCGCCGGGCTTCCGGACGCCGGCGCGGCCCATCAGGTCCGGTTCCGTGCCTGCAGCCGATTGTCACTGCCCGCTCTTAGGCTGAAGAGACCTGACTGAGGGGGTACACCATGCATGTTCCGTTCTGTTCCATCGTTCCGCCCTACCTGTTGCGGCGGCTGGCCGGGGAGGACGCCCCGGAATACTCTTCCGCGGCGAGCGCGGCCAGGAAGGCCCTGGGGCACGTCGAATCGTTCCAGGCTGCACGTGCCCAAGGGGTGCCGGCCGTCCCGGCCGGTTTACGCCAGGCAACGCCGGAACCGGTGAAGCGCAGCGTATACGACGCCGAAGGCGCCGAAACGCTGCCGGGCACCCTGGTCCGCGCGGAAGGCGCCGCTCCCTCCGGCGACGCCGCGACGGATGAGGCCTACGACGCGCTGGGCCATACGCACCGCTTATATGCCGAGGCCTTCGGACGGGACTCAGTGGATGGACGCGGCCTGAAGCTCGATGCCACGGTGCACTTCGGCAAGCTGTATGACAATGCCTTTTGGAACGGCAGCCAGATGGTGTTCGGTGATGGCGACGGCGAGGTCTTCGAACGCTTCACCAAGTCCGTCAGCGTCATCGGGCACGAACTTGCCCACGGCGTCACCCAGTATTCTGCCGGGCTCGCCTACCGGAACCAGGCGGGCGCCCTGAACGAATCGATGTCAGACGTCTTCGGCGCGCTCGTTGAACAGTTCGTCAGGAAACAGTCCGCCGCCGAGGCAAGCTGGCTGATCGGTGAGGGCCTCTTTACACCCCAGGTGCAGGGTGCCGCACTCCGCTCAATGAAAGCGCCCGGGACAGCGTACGACGACGACGTGCTCGGCAAGGACCCACAGCCGGACTCGATGGACTCCTACGTCCGGACCAGCGCGGACAACGGTGGCGTCCACATCAACTCCGGCATCCCCAACCGCGCCTTCTACCTGGTGGCCGGCGCACTCGGCGGTAATGCCTGGGAGGCGCCCGGCCGCATCTGGTACGAGACACTGACCAACGGCTCGCTGCCCGCCGCCGCCACGTTCACCATCTTTGCCCGTGCCACGGTGCGCGCTGCAGCGGACCTGTTTGGTTCCGGAACCAAGGAGCATGACGCCGTCCGTGGTGCGTGGGAAACTGTGAGGGTCAAGGTTTAGCCACTGTTCCGGCGTGCCGGCCTCCGGCCGCCGGGATATCCGAAGAGCCCGGGGGCGTGCAATGAAGATCACGGTGGAGCGCAGCGGCGGGATCGCGGCCGTCACCAGGGTGTGGACTGTTGATGCCCGGACGGACAGCGACCTTAGCCAGTGGCAGCCCCTCCTTGAGGCCTGCCCGTGGGATGCGGTTCCGCGTACCACCCGGGCGGCGGCAGCCGCCATGGATTCGCCGCAACCGGACCGCTTCTTCTACGCCATCACCGCCGGGCGGCGCAGGGCGGCCCTTCCGGAACAGGCCCTCACCGGTCCCTGGCGGATCTTGGTGGACACCGCGCGGGCCGCCGCGGAGGAGTCCGCCGGCGGCGCACATGCCGCCGGCGGGCAGGGAGACCCAGCTTGACGGCCGGGCTTCCTGCGGGTTGGTCCGCCGGCCCGCAGTAGACTGTCTGCAGCCATGACTCTTCATATTTCCTATCCCGCCGAGCTGCCGGTTTCCGAGCGCCGCGAGGACCTGATGGCAGCGATCGCCGCCAACCAGGTGACCATCATCGCCGGTGAGACCGGCTCCGGAAAGACCACCCAGATCCCCAAGATGTGCCTGGAACTGGGCTTGGGCGAGAAGGGCCTGATCGGACACACCCAGCCCCGCCGGCTGGCCGCCCGCACCGTGGCCGAGCGCATCGCCGAGGAATTGGGCGTGGAGATCGGCCAGGAGGTGGGTTTCCAGGTGCGGTTCACCGGCGAGGTCAGCAAGGAGACCAAGGTCAAGCTGATGACCGACGGCATCCTGCTCGCCGAGATCCAGCGCGATAAGCTGCTGCGCAAGTACAGCACCATCATCATTGATGAGGCCCACGAGCGAAGCCTGAACATCGACTTCATCCTGGGCTACCTGAAGCGGATCCTCCCGCAGCGTCCGGACCTGAAGGTCATCATCACCTCGGCCACCATCGATCCCGAACGGTTTGCCAACCACTTCGGCAGTCCGGACGCGCCGGCTCCCATTATCGAAGTTTCCGGCCGCACGTACCCCGTTGAAGTGCGTTACCGCCCGTTGTCGCAGCCGCGGTCGGATGAGGACGACGCCTCGGACGACGAACTCGAGGAAGACCGCGATCCCTTGGACGCAGTGTGCGACGCCGTCGACGAACTGGCGGCGGAGGCGCCCGGGGACATCCTGGTGTTCTTTTCCGGCGAGCGCGAGATCCGCGACGCGGCAGAGGCGCTCCAGCCGCGCATCCAGGCCAACCGCAAGCTGGCCAACACCGAGATCCTCCCCCTGTTCGCCCGCCTGAGCCTGCAGGAACAGCACAAAGTGTTCCACCCGGGCAGCAAGCGCCGGATCATCCTTGCCACCAACGTAGCCGAAACATCCCTGACGGTCCCGGGCATTAAGTACGTCGTCGATACCGGCACCGCCCGTATCTCCCGGTACTCGCACCGCACCAAGGTCCAGCGCCTTCCCATCGAGCGGGTCTCGCAAGCGTCAGCCAACCAGCGCTCCGGACGTTGCGGACGCGTGTCCGATGGCATCGCCATCCGCCTCTACTCCGAGGAAGACTTCGAGTCCCGGCCAAAGTTCACGGATCCGGAGATCCTGCGGACCAACCTTGCCGCCGTGATCCTACAAATGACTGCCATGGGCGTAGCCAAAAGCCCCAAGGACGTCGAGGACTTCCCATTCGTCGAACCGCCGGAAACGCGGGCCATCAACGACGGCGTCACCCTGCTCCGGGAACTGGGCGCCTTGGCCCCGCCCCGGGCGCCGCACGCCGCCGGCACCCCGGAAGCCGGCGCCAAGGGCGGGACGAAGGGCAGCGGCCTGACCGCCGTCGGGCAACAACTCGCCCAACTGCCGGTGGACCCGCGCCTGGGCCGGATGATCGTGGAGGCAGGTAAACGCGGCTGTGTCCGCGAGGTCATGGTCCTGGCCGCCGCCCTCACCATCCAGGACCCCCGCGAACGGCCCACGGACAAGCAGCAGCTGGCAGCGGAAAAGCACAACCGTTTCCGCGATGAGAACTCCGATTTCACCGGCTTCCTGAACCTCTGGAACTACCTGCAGGAGAAGCAGCAGGAACTGTCGTCGTCGGCGTTCCGCCGCCTTTGCCGTGCCGAATTCATCAACTACCTCCGCGTCAGGGAGTGGCAGGATCTCTTCGCCCAGCTTCGCCAGCTGGCCAGGCCGCTGGGTATCCCCCTGGACAACAAGCGCATCACGGATCCGGTGGGCAACCACGAGGGAATCCATATCAGCCTGCTCTCCGGGCTCCTGAGCCACATAGGAATCCTGGACGAACGCAAACGCGAGTACGCCGGCGCCCGCGGCAGCCGCTTTGCCATTTTCCCTGGCTCCGCGCTCTTCAAGAAGTCCCCCACGTTCGTGATGGCAGCGGAACTGGTGGAGACCAGCAGGCTGTGGGCGCGGGTGGCCGCGAAGTTCGATCCGGTCTGGGCTGAGCAGGTGGCCCCGGACTTGGTGAAGCGCAGCTACAGCGAACCGCACTGGTCCACGCGGCAGGGCGCAGTTATGGCGTATGAAAAGGTCACCCTCTACGGTGTGCCCATCATTGCCCAGCGCCGGATCAACTACGGCCGGGTGGACCCGGTGGTGGCGAGGGAGCTGTTCATCCGGCATGCGCTGGTTGAGGGCGACTGGCGCACACATCACAAGTTCTTCCACCGCAACCGTGCCCTGCTGCACGAGGTCGAAGAACTCGAGGCGCGCATGCGGCGCCGCGACCTGATGGTGGACGACGAGACACTGTTCGATTTCTATGACGCCCGGATCGGCTCCGAGGTGGTGTCCGAGCGGCATTTCGACAAGTGGTGGAAGGAGGCCCGGCGCGATAACCCGGACCTCCTGGACTACGACAAGTCGCTGCTGCTCAGCGATGACGCCGACGACCTTGATGAATCCGCCTATCCGAAGACCTGGCTGCACAAGGGTTTTGAACTGCCGTTGACGTACGAGTTCCATCCGGTGGCTCCGGGCGCGTTGCCCGACCCTTCCGACGGAGTCACGGCCGAAGTGCCTGTCCTGTTCCTAAACCAGCTGGACGACGCCCCGTTCCGCTGGCTGATCCCGGGCCAGCGGGTGGAACTGGTGACAGCCCTGATCAAGTCGCTGCCCAAGCAGGTCCGGAAGAATTTCGTTCCGGCCCCGGACGTTGCCCGCCAGGCCGTGGCGCTGCTCGAAACCGACTTCGACCCCGCAACGGATGAGCTGGAGCCGTCACTGGAGCTGGCGCTGCGGCGCCTCCGCGGCGCGATCATCCCGCCCGGCTCCTGGAACTGGGATTCCGTGCCCGCGCACTTGCGCGTCAGTTTCAAGGTGGTGGACAGCAAGGGAAAGGTCCTGGGCGAGGGCAAGGATCTTGCCGACCTGCAGGAGCAGCTGGCACCCGCAACGCGGCGCGCCATCGCCGAATCCCTCGGCGCCACGCCGGCGTCCACCGCGCCCGGCGGCAAAGGCCAGGCGCAGCGCCGGGGCGGCAACGCGTCCGACGACGGCCGGGCGGCCCGGCAGCAGTCCTCCGCAGTGCCGGGCCGGCAGGCGGCATCCGGGTTCGTGGAGCAGGACGGCCTGACGGAGTGGAGCTTCGGCGCGATCGAGCGCCAGGTCAGCAGCATGGTCAAGGGACACACCGTCACCGGCTACCCGGCGCTGGTGGACCACGGGCAATCAGTTTCCCTTCGCGTCTTCCAAACCCAGGAGGAGCAGCTTGAGGCGATGCGCGGCGGCGTCATCAGGTTGCTGGCACTGCGCGTGCCGGCACCGGACCGCTACGTCCTGGAGCACCTGAGCAACACGGAGAAGCTCACCTTCAGCCAGAACCCGCACGGCTCGGTCTCGGCCCTGATCGCTGACTGCGCGCTGGCAGCCATTGACAAGCTCACGCCGGCGGAGCTGCCGTGGGACCGCGCGGCATTCGATGCGCTTTACGAGGTGGTCCGCGCCGAACTGATCGACACCGTGTTCACCGTCACCGCGGTTGTCGAACGCATCCTGGCCAGCACCCGGCGGATTGAAAAGCAGCTCAAAGGTACCACCAGCCTGGCCCTGATCAGTGCGTTGAACGACGTCAGGAGCCAGCTGGAACAGCTGGTCTATCCGGGGTTTGTAGCACGCACGGGCTACGCCCAGCTCAGCCAGCTGCCGCGGTACCTCGCGGCGATCGAAAAGCGGCTCGAACGGCTGCCGGGGAACGTCCAGCGGGACGCCGTCAACATGTCCGCGGTCCAGCGGCTCGAAGACGACTACGACGACGCCGTTTCGGCCCTGATGCCCGGCCGCCGTGCCGGCCGGGAGTTAACCCAGGTGCGCTGGATGCTCGAAGAGCTTCGGGTCAGCCTCTTCGCCGTTGAGCTGGGAACGGCGTATTCGGTGTCCGAGAAACGCATCCGCACCGTGCTCAACAAAGCCCTGGCCCCGGCCTGACAGCCCCCGTTCAGAGGAGAGGAACCGAATGAAGATCACGCTTGCCCGGGGTGCTGCCGGGACGGAACTCGCCGGCCTGGGCCACGCCCAACCGGCGCATGTCATGGACAACCATGAACTTGAAGGCATGATGGAAACGAGCGACGAGTGGATCCGCCAGCGCACGGGCATCGTGACGAGGCATATTGCGGCCGAAGGTGAAACCGTGGTGGACCTTGCGGTTCCGGCTGCACGAATGGCCCTCGCTGATTCCGGGGTTGCCGCAACGGACATCGACCTGGTGGTGGTGGCCACTACCACCGCGGCGGAGCGGTCCCCCAACACCGCCGGCCGCGTCGCCGACGCCCTTGGACTTGGACGTGACGGCCGCGGCCCGGCCATCATGGACATCAACACGGCCTGCTCGGGCTTCGAGTACGCGCTCGGCGTGGCCGACCAGGCCATCCGCACCGGAAGCGCCACCCACGCCATCGTGGTCGGCGCGGAAACCCTTTCGGCCGTCACGGACTGGACGGACCGCGCGACGGCGGTCCTGACCGCCGACGGTGCCGGTGCCGCCGTCGTCCGTCCGTCCGGCACCCCGCGCATTGGCCCGGTGGTCTGGGGTTCGGAGGCCGGCATGGCCGATGCCGTCCGGATCTCCCCGCCGTTGGGCAGGTTTTCGCAGAACGGCCGGGAAGTCCTCCGGTGGGCGTTGACCAAGGCCCCTGAGCGCGCCCGCGAGGTGGTGGCCCGCGCCGGCCTGGAAATGGACGACATCCAGGTCCTCGCCGCGCACCAGGCCAACCTGCGCATCATCGAACCCCTCGCGGAGGCGTTGGGCCTGACGGACCGGATCGTGATCACCGACGTCACGGAGTCGGGGAACACCTCCGCGGCCAGTGTGCCGCTCGGATTGAGCAAGTGGTGGCATGCCGGGCGCATCCCGGAGGATGTCCCGGCCTTGTTGTTCGGGTTCGGCGGCGGTTTCACTTACGCCGGCATGGTGGCGATGACGCCGCGCCGGGGCTGAGCCTGGCGCCCGCCGCTGCAGCGGCGGGCGTTTTCGGCAGCTACTGCCCGGGCACGAACTTCCCGTGACCCGCCGCGCGGAGGCCTTCACGGAGTTTTTCTGCGTTGGCGTCCAGGACTGCCGGGTCCGGGTTCTGGTCGGCCGACCCGAAGTCGAAGTCGGCCATGCTGTTGGACGGCCATACGTGAACGTGCAGGTGGTTGACCTCGTAGCCGGCCACGATCAGGCCGGCCCGCCGGGCATTGAACGTTTCCACCTGTACGGCCCCAATGCGCCGGGCCACTTCCATGACCCGGGCCAGGGTTTCCGGCGAGGCGTCCGTCCAGCGGTCCACTTCCTCGGTCGGAACCACCAGCGTGTGGCCATCGGCGAGCGGTCCGGTGGTGAGGAACGCGGACACGTCGTCCTCGCGCCAGACGAACCTGCCGGGGATCTCGCCGTTCAGGATCCTGCTGAATAGGGTGCTCATGCGTCTGCCTCCTCGGCGGCTGCCTGCAACGTGCCGGTGTCCAGCACGAACCGGTATTTTACGTCTCCCGCAACCATTCGGTCGTAGGCGTCATTCAGTTCTCCGGCGGCCACCAGCTCGATGTCGGCCACCACACCGTGCTCGGCGCAGAAGTCCAGCATCTCCTGGGTTTCGGCGATGCCGCCGATCAGGGACCCTGCGTAGCTGATCCGGCGCCGGATCAGTGCGCCCGGGTTGACCGGGGGCATGGCTTCGGACGGCAAACCGAGCTGGAAGAGTGCCCCGTCGACGCGCAGGGTCCGGAAGTACGGGTTGAGGTCGTGCGGGGCGGCAACGGTATCGATAATGAGGTCGATGCTCCGGTCGGCACCGGCCATTGCGGCGTCGTCCCGGGAGAAGACAACCCGGTCCGCACCCAGTTCCAGGGCGGCAGCAGTCTTCGCCTCGGACGTGGTGAACACCACCACGGTGGCGCCCATAGCCTTGGCGAGCTTAACGGCCATGTGGCCCAGTCCGCCGAGGCCCACCACGCCCACGACGTCGCCTTCCTCCACACCGAAGTGCCGCAGCGGGGAGAAAGTGGTGACGCCTGCGCAGAGCAGTGGCGCGACGGCGGCGGGGTCCAGGGTTGCAGGGACCCGAAGGACGTACCGCCGGTCCACCACGATGGAGGAGGAGTATCCGCCCTGGGTGATGGCGTCGCCATTCCGCCGGTCCTTGGCGCCGTAGGTTCCGGTCATCCCGTTCTCGCAGTACTGTTCCAGGCCGTCCAGGCAGCTCTCGCATTCGCGGCAGGAGTCCACCATGCAGCCAACTCCCACGCGGTCGCCGATGGCGAAGTCGGTGACGTCGGCACCAATCCGGCTGACCGTTCCCACGATCTCGTGCCCGGGGACCAGGGGGTAGGCCTGCGTGCCCCATTCTCCGCGGGTGGCGTGCACATCCGAGTGGCAGAGGCCGCAGAATTCAATCGCGATTTCGACGTCGTCCGGCTTGGGAGCGCGCCGGGCCACGGTCAGCGGCACCAGCCCGCTGTCGCCAGAGGTTGCACCGTAGGCCGCGGCCAGACGGCCGCCGTCCTTTCCCGGCGTTTCGTCGGCGGCGGGGTCAATGGCGTGGGCAAGGGGCGGCGGCACAGGGCGTCCAGGTGTCATGGTTCGACGCTACCCTCGCCGTCGGCGAAGTTTCCAGCCCGGGTGCCGGTGCCTCCGGGTTCCGGGCCGGTTGCCACCGGCAAGTCGGGGCGGTTGGACCATTCGGAGAAGGAACCCGGGTACAGCGCGGCGGTGAAGCCTGCTAGTTCCAGCGCAGCCACCTGGTGGGCGGCGGTGACGCCGGACCCGCAGTACACGGCCACGGGCAGGCCACCGCCGGCTCCAAGGGATTCGAACCGCCGGCGCAGCTCGGCCGGCGGCAGGAAGCGCCCGGACGCGTCCACGTTGTCCGCCGTGGGCGCGCTGACCGCTCCCGGAATGTGCCCGGCACGCGGATCGACAGGTTCCACCTCGCCCCGGTATCTCTCCCCCGCCCGGGCATCAAGCAACAACCCGCGTCCGGACCAGGTGGCGGCAGCACCGGCGTCGATCACCGGCATCCCGCCGCCGCCCAGGTCAACGTCGCCGGGTACGGGTTGGACGGGACCTGATTCAACGGGCAGGCCGGCCTTTCGCCAGGCGGACAGGCCGCCGTCGAGCAGGTACGCCTCGGCAAACCCTGCGTTGCGCAGCATCCACCAAAGCCTGGCGGCCGCCATGTTGGCGCTGTCATCGTAGGCGACCACGACGTCGCCGTTCCGGATCCCCCACCGCCGTGCCGCTTCCTGGAACCGCGCGGCGTCAGGCAACGGGTGCCTCCCGCGGTCCGGGATGGCCGGATCCGCAAGCTCGGCGGCCAGGTTAACGAAAACCGCTCCCGGCAGGTGCTCCCGCAGGTAATGCTCGTGGCCGCGCGGATCCCCGAGCACCCAGCGGACGTCCAGCAGGACCGTGCGGTGGCCGGCGGCACGCCGTGACTCGAGGCCGGACACGTCCATCAGCGGTTTCATGTGAACTCCTTCAGCGGATCCGGGCCGCGGGCTCAGGATGGGTTTGTGGGTCTTGCCAACGGATTCCACTCTACGGGCGACGCGGCTGCGGGCCCGGGTAGGCTGGTCCGGTGAAGATCGAGGGCAGCGGAAACGCGGACGGCGGCCGCCACAGCGGGGCGGACCGGGACTGGGCGGACAACGCCATCCGGACCATCAGGGCGGAAAACAACAGGTCGGCTGACACCCACCTCTATGCGGTGCCGCTGCCGGAGCACTGGGGCATCGAGCTCTACCTCAAGGACGAATCGACCCACCGTTCCGGCAGCCTCAAGCACCGGCTGGCGCGGTCCCTGTTCCTGTTCGGCCTGGTCAACGGCTGGATCCGGGAGGACACCACCATCGTGGAGGCCTCCAGCGGCAGCACGGCAGTATCCGAGGCCTACTTCGCCCGGCTGCTGGGGCTTCCCTTCATCGCGGTCATGGCACGGACCACCAGCCAGGAAAAGATCGCGTTGATCGAACAATTCGGCGGCACCTGCCTCCTCGTGGAGAACGCCTCGGATGTCTATGCCGTGGCCGAAGACGTGGCTGCCACCTGCAACGGGCACTACATGGACCAGTTCACCTATGCGGAGCGGGCCACCGACTGGCGGGGCAACAACAACATCGCCGAATCGATCTTTGGCCAGCTCAGCCTGGAAGGGCACCCGGTGCCGGACTGGATCGTGGTGGGGGCGGGCACCGGCGGAACCAGTGCCACGATCGGCCGCTACCTGCGGTACCACAGCCACCCCACACGCCTGCTGGTGGTCGACCCTGAAAATTCGGCCTTCTACCCCGGCTGGATGGCGGAAACGGCCGGGCAGCCCACCGGCCTGCCATCCAGGATCGAAGGCATCGGCCGGGCGCGGATGGAGCCAAGCTTCGTCCCCACGGTGATCGACCGGATGGTCCAGGTACCGGACGCGGCGTCCGTCGCCGCCATGCGGCACCTGGACTCCTACGCCGGCCTGCACGCCGGCCCGTCCACCGGCACCAATCTGTGGGGCGTCTGGCAAACAGTGGCAAACATGCTGTCCGAGGGCCGGCGGGGCAGCATTGTGTCGTTGATGTGCGACGGCGGCGAACGCTATGCGGGCAACTATTACAACCCGGAGTGGCTGGCCTCGCAGGGGCTGGACCCGGCACCATACGAGGCCGTGATCTCGAGGTTCCTCGATACCGGCGAGTGGACGGCGGACTAGACCTCTACGGACTCGCGGGCCGCCAGATGCCTGTATTCGGTACCGTATTTCGCGCCGATTCGCTGCACGTGCCCTTCAATGAGGCCCAGCCCGATCTCGTTAAGCAAACCGTCGTGGATCTGGAACGCCCGCGGTGCCCGCACTCCAATAACGAAGTCCACTACCTCGGCAGACTTGCTCCACGGTGCATGTAACGGCACCAGCAGGGTTTTCACGCTGAGTCCGTCCGGGATGATGAACGAGTCGCCCGGGTGGTAGACATTCTGGTCCACCAGGTACGCGATATTTGCCACCATGGGGATCTGCGGATGGATCAGGGCGTGCTGTCCGCCGAAGCTGCGGATCTCGAAGCCTGCAACCTGGAACGAGGAGCCCGGTTCAACGGTATGGATCCTCGCGGCGGCGCCGGCGGCTTCGCCGAGCAGCTGTGCGGTCACGGACCCGGGCGCATAGAGTGCCAGGTCCTGGTTGCTGGTGAGGGCATCCACCACGGCCTTGGTGTCCAGGTGGTCCTGGTGCTCATGGGTCACCAGGATGGCCTGGGCCCCGGCAAGGGCCTCGGCTGATTCGGAGAAGGTGCCCGGGTCCAGGACCAGGACCCCGGATTCCTTCTCGAGCCGGACACAGGCATGGGTGTATTTGGTCAGCTTCATGGCGCCAGCCTAGGGCGCGTCCCGGAACCGTGTCCACGAGGCGCCGGCTGGTAATCTTGGTGTTTGCCCCCCACGGAAGCGAGATAGTCCATGCCGATCGGCGTCAAGGCTGATTCCGCCGCCCCATCCCCGGCAGGAGGCGGCAAGGAACAGCGCGTCACCAAGCAGCGCAAGGCGGTCAGCGCAGCCCTGGACGACCTTGATGACTTCGTCAGCACGCAGGAGCTCTACCGGATCCTGCACAACCAGGGCGTGTCCGTCTCCCTCGCCACGGCCTACCGGATCCTCCAGTCCCTCGCCGATGAGGGCCTGGTGGATGTGCTGCGCAACGGCGACGGCGAAGCCGTGTACCGGCGCTGCAACGTGACCGTGCACCACCATCACCTGCTCTGCAGGAACTGCGGCAAGGCTGTGGAGGTGGAAGCGCCCGCCGTCGAAACCTGGGCAGCGCGGACTGCAGCAGACCATGGCTTCACCGAGGTGGACCACACGGTGGAAATCTTCGGGCTGTGCCCGGACTGCACCGCCCTTAAGGCTGCCGGGCGGCTGTAAGGACCCTGCCGTTGAGTCCTCGGGAGGTGCGCACGGAACCGATGACGCGGCACACCACGTAAATCAGGAAAGACAACGTGGTGACATAGGGGCTGATCGGGATCCGTCCGCCCAGGGCCAGCAGGATCCCGCCCACCGTGGCGGTGACGGCGAAGACGACACTCAGGATTACCACCAGAACCGGCGACGAGGTCACGCGCAGTGCAGCAGCCGCGGGCGTGATCAGCAGTGCCAGCACCAGGAGGGCCCCCACCACTTGGATGGACAAGGCCACACTGACTCCCAGCAGGATCATGAACACGATGGCCAGGGTGCGGACGGGAACTCCCCGGGCCTCCGCCAGCTCCGGGTCGATGCTGGCGAAATTCAGGGGACGCCAGATGGCCATCAGGGCGAGCATCACCACCAGTGCGGCGCCGGCCAATGCCTGGAGCTGGACGGTGTCCACGGAGACGATTTGTCCCGTGAGCAGGCCGAACTTGTTCGCTGCACGGCCCTGGTAGAGGGACAGGAACAGGATGCCCAGGCCCAGGCCGAACGGCATGATCACCCCGATGATGGAGTTCTTGTCCCGGGCCCTTACCCCCATCAGGCCCAGCAGCAGTGCTGCCGCCACGGATCCGATCAGCGAGCCGAAGACCACGTCCGCGCCGATAAGGAGGGCAAAGGCCGCGCCGGCGAAGGAGAGTTCGGAAATGCCATGGACCGCGAACGCAAGATCGCGCTTCATGACGAACGTGCCCACCAGCCCGCCCAGGAGGCCCAGGACCGCGCCGGCCCAGATCGAATTCTGGACCAGGACAAGCAGCTCGCCGTAGTTGTCGAAGTTGAAGATGGCTCCCAGGATGCTGTTGGCGTCCATCACGCCACCTCCCCAGCGAGGGCGTCCGCCCCGGCGTGATGATGGTGGGTGGTGGCATCCGGCAAGCCGACGACGACGATCCGGCCGTTGGCGTGGATCACCTCCACATGGCTGCCGTACAGGTCCGAGAGCACCTCGGTGGTCATGACCTCCTCCGGCGTTCCCACCCGGAAACGTCCACCGGCGAGGTACAGCACCCGGTCCACGTAGTCGATGATCGGGTTTATCTCATGGGTGACGAAGACGACTGCACTGTTCTTCTCATGGCTTTGTTTGTTGATCAGCGCGCTGACCGCCTGCTGATGGTGCAGGTCCAAGGACAGCAGCGGCTCGTCGCAGAGCAGCACCTGGGGATCAGTGGCCAGTGCCTGTGCCACCCGGAGCCGCTGCTGTTCGCCGCCGGAGAGCTGGCCCACGGGCACCCTGGCGTAGTCGGTGGCTCCCACGAGTTCAAGGAGCTGGTCCACGCGCCGGTTGGTTCTGCCCGCAGACAGCCGGACACCCCAGCGGTGGCCGTCCACCCCCAGGCCCACCAGGTCGCGGGCGCGCATGGGTGTGTCCACCGGAAACGATTTCTGCTGTGGGATGTAGCCGATCAGGCTGCTGCCGCGTTCCACGGGACGGCCGCCCAGCGTGGCTTGCCCGGCGTGCAGCTTCTGCAGTCCCAGGAGGACTTTCAGGAAGCTGGTCTTGCCGCTTCCGTTCGGGCCCAGCACTGCGAAGAACTCGCCCGGCCTGATCTCCAGGTCAAGGTCCGACCAAAGCGTCCGCTGGCCGAACGCAAGCCCGGCGCCCTTGAGGCTGACAACGGAATTCACCGGTTGGCCTCCACGACTTTGCTGATGTTGTTCACGTTGTCCGTCATCCACTGCAGGTAGGTCTTGCCTTCGGGCAGGGTTTCGTTGAAATCCACCACCGGAACGCCGGCAGCCTCCGCCGCCTTTTTCAGCGCCTCGGTCTGTGGCCCTTCGGTCTGGGCGTTGTACGCCAGCAGCCGCACGCCCTTGGATGCCACCAGGTCAGTGGCGTCCTTCAGGACGGCAGGCGGAACATCGCTTCCCTCTTCAATCGCAGCAGTGTATTGCTCCGGCGTGGCGTTCTCCAAGCCCGCGTCCTCCAACAGGTAAAGCGGAACCGGCTCCGTGACGGCCACCTTACCGCCCGCCGCGGCAGCCTTCACGGCGTCCAGCCGGCCGTGCAAGTCGGACAACGCCGACTTGAACGAGGCTGCGTTGGAGGTGAAGGCAGCGGCAGAGGCGGGATCCAGTGTTCCGAGCTTATTGGCGATGCTGTCGGCCATACGCTCCATGGCAGGCAGGCTGTACCAGACGTGTTCGTTGAAGTCGCCGTGATCATGCGCGTCGGTGGCGGCCGGAGCGGACGCCGTTGCCTGGGCCGTGGCGTCTTCCGGGTGGGCAAGTCCGGAGATCTCGACGGCGGTGAGCACGGCCGAGCTGTCCAGCTTGCTTCCCTCCACCAGGGTGTGGAGGAAGTCGTCATAGCCGCCGCCGTTTTCGATGACCAGCTGCGCCTTGGAAACGGCGAGCCGGTCCTGCGCGGTTGCCTCGTAGGAGTGCGGGTCCTGCGCCGTGTTGTTGATGATGGCGGTGACCTTCACCTTGTCGCCGCCGATCGTCCTGGCGATGTCTCCGTAGACGTTCGTTGACGCTACGACGTTGATGCCCGCCGCCGGGTCCGGTGCCTGTGCGGACTGCGGGCTGCATGCACTGAGCAGGAGGCCAAGCCCTGCGAGGGCGGCAACGACGGAGCTGGCAGCGGCTTTACGGCGCACGGGAGATACCTCAGTTCACAGGAAGGGAAGACAACGATGCCAGCCTATACCTAAATGCGAATGATTCCTATTTAGCATTCTGATGTCCGTTGGACTGGCCCAGCCGGCGGATCCCGGTGGCCTGCGTGGCATCCCGGATTTCCCCCACAAGCTGTTCGATTACGTCCTCGAGGAACAGCACGCCGCGCGTCCTCCCGTCCGGGCCGATCACCCGGGCAAGGTGGGATCCCGTGCGCTGCATGACGGACATGGCCTTTTCGATCTCATCGTCCAGGGCCAGGTTGGCCAGCGACCGGACACGCCCCTCGGCGATCGGCAGTTCATAGCCGGACTCCGGGATGGACAACACATCCTTGACATGGAGGTAGCCGTACAGCATGTCCTCGTCATCCAGCATGGGGAACCGGGAGAACCCCGTCCGGCTGACCGCCTTCTCAAACTCCACCGGGGTGGTGGCTGCCCCCAGCATGACCAGGTTCTCCAGCGGCACCATGATGTCCTCGGCGGTGTGCTCGGAAAACTCGAGCGCGCCGTTGATAAGCCCGGCGTCGTCGTCCACCAGCCCGTGGCGGGTGGACTCCTGGACGATCGACTGGACCTCCTCCAGGGTGAACGATGACGTCACCTCGTCCTTGGGCTCGATCCGCAAAAGTTTGAGGATGTGGTTGGCGGACCAGTTCAACACTGAAATCACCGGGTGGACCAGCCGGGCCACGAAGAGCAGCGGCGGCGCCAGGAGCAGCGCGGCTTTGTCCGCCACGGAGACGGAAATGTTTTTCGGGACCATCTCGCCGAAGGTGACGTGCAGGAATGTCACCAGCAGAAGCGCCACCGCGAAGGCCGCCACACCCGCCGCCTCGGCCGGCAGGCCAACCGTCTCGAGGGGAACAGCCAGCAGGTGGTGTATGGCGGGTTCGGCCACCAGCAGGATCAGCAGGGAGCAGACGGTGATGCCCAATTGCGCGCACGCCAGCATCAACGAGACGTTCTCCATGGCGCGCAGGGTGGTCTGGGCACGTTTGGACCCGGCATCGGCCAATGGTTCTATCTGGCTGCGGCGGGCAGACATGATGGCGAACTCAGCCGCCACGAAGAAGGCATTGCCCAGCAGGAGCACGCCCAGCCACAGGATTCCGGCCCAGTCACTCATGGGTTGCTCCTGTCGCGGGCATCGGATGTTCCGGTTTCCTTCTCGGGCCGGAAGCAAATGCGATCAATCCTGCGCCCGTCCATCCTGGTCACGCTGAGTGTTCCGCCGCCGACGGGAACCGTGTCCCCCACTGCAGCGATCCTGCCAAGCTTGCTCATCACGTAACCGCCGACCGTTTCGTACGCTGCCTCGTCCGGGACGCTGAGCCCCGGGATTTGTTCGGACAGTTCGTCGGGACGGAGGAGGCCCGGGAAGTACCAGTCGCCGGAGGCGCTTTGAAGCAACCCCGGGCGGACCTTGTCATGCTCATCGGCCACTTCGCCGACAATCTCCTCCACGAGGTCCTCCAGCGTGGCGATGCCGGCGGTCCCGCCATATTCGTCCAGCACCACTGCCAGCTGGAGGTTTCCCTCCCTCAACTCGGCCAGCAGGGCATCGAGGTGGATGGTCTCGGGCACCCGCAGGACCTCGGTCATGATGGCGCCCGCTTCAAGGTTCCGCCGGCGTTCCCACGGGACGGCGACGGCCTTCTTGACGTGTACCAGCCCGCGGATGTCATCGGCCGAATCCCCGATCACGGGGAACCGGGAGTACCCGGTCCGGCGCGCGGCATCCACGACGTCGGATACCGGCTGGTCGGCATCGATCGTCTCCACCCGGATGCGGGGCGTCATCACATCCGCGGCCGTCCGGGTGGAAAAGTCCAGGGTGCGCGCAATGAAGTTGGCGGTTCCGGCGTCGAGCGTTCCCATTGCCGCGGAACGGCGGACCAGTGAGGCAAGCTCTGCCGGGGTCCGGGCGCCGGAGATTTCCTCTTTGGCTTCGAGCCCGAACACGTGCAGGACCCGGTTGGAGAATCCGTTGAGGACCAGGATGGCGGGCTTGAAGATGGCGGTGAAGACCAATTGCGGGCCGGCCAGTGCGCGGCCGACAGGGAAGGCCAGGGCGATCGCCATATTCTTGGGCACCAGCTCGCCCAGGAGCATGGACAGCAAGGTGGCCAGCACCATGGCCAGGACGAGCGACGCCGATTCCACCAGCACGGGCGGCAGTCCGACGGCGGCCAGCGGGCCCGTGAGGATATGGCCCACGGAGGGTTCCATGACGTAACCGGTCAGGAGGGTGGTCAACGTGATGCCCAGCTGGCAGCTCGAGAGCTGGGTGGACAAGGACTTCAGGCAGGTGAGCAGCGGTACCGCGCCGGCATCGCCGTCGTCAATGGCGCGTTGGACCGTGGGCTGGTCCAGCGCTATCAGGGAGAATTCGACGGCCACGAAGAAGCCCGTGCCGGCGATCAGCAGCAAACCTGCTGCGAGAAGGAGCCACTCCATTCAGCATCCCGCCCGGAGCGCAGGGAGAGCGCCAAAACCTGGAGTGGAAAAGATGTGTCGTCCCGGCGGAGGATGATCGGCCGAAACCGACCCCTGGTCCGTGCGGGTTGCGGCAAGCTGGGCCGTCTTCTGGTGATGGGCGCGTTGTCGGGGTTTGCCGGCTCTGGGGGCGGACTGCGCGGCGCTTCTCTTCAAGCTCCGCTGACAGCGCCCAGGCC
Organism: Pseudarthrobacter sp. fls2-241-R2A-127; assembly: GCF_030209355.1. GTDB lineage: Bacteria > Actinomycetota > Actinomycetes > Actinomycetales > Micrococcaceae > Arthrobacter. Next base: position 86,307 of record NZ_JARVSF010000004.1, on the reverse strand, counting down.
GGCACCTAGATTTACTGTCCATAAGGATTTCAGTCTACAGGAGCGGCCCCGCGCAACGACGCGGCACCGGGCGGTCCCCAGCGCCCTTAATCCCGGCCGCAAGCGCTCCGTTCCGGATGTTCCGGCGGCCCCCGCCGAGCCATCCGCGGACCCCTCGATAGGGCCACCGAACGTCACTTCATGATTTGGGTCACCCTTATTGGCAGTTAACACAGGATGCTCACTAGACTTGCAAAGGTCTGGGTTCAGAGGACGCAGAGACTGGTTCGATCGAAGTGCTGAGGCACCGGGGGGCCGGAGAGAAATCAAACTCATGGAAGAGGCGTATTTCAAGTGCCAGAGCAGCCAAGCCACCGTCTACCAGAGGAATTTGGCGGAAACGAGTGGCTCGTTGACGAACTGTACGAGCAGTACCAGCAGGACAAGAACGCCGTGGACGCCAAGTGGTGGCCGCTGTTTGAATCCTTCGACTCGGGCAACGGTTCTTCTTCCAATGGAAATTCCGCACATGCAGCCCACCCCGCCACCCGGGAACTCCCGGTCGTGAAGGCGGCTCCCGCCGCGCCGGCACCGTCGCCGGCAGCAGCCCCCGCCGCTCCCCCTGCAGTACCCGCCGCTGCCGCACCCGCGGCTGCTCCGGCCCCGGTCAAGAAGGCCCCTGCCACCGAGGCCCGCGACGGCGGCACGAAGACCGGTGCAGGCACCGGCGCCCAGCCCATCCCGGCTCAGCTGCCCAAGAACGTCAAGGCCCCCACGGCTCCCGAAGAAGACGTCGTCTCGATCCTTCGCGGCCCTGCCAAGGCCATCGCCACCAACATGGTGACCAGCCTCGAGGTTCCCACCGCGACCAGCGTGCGCGCCATCCCCGCCAAGCTGCTGATCGACAACCGCGTTGTCATCAACTCCAACCTCGCCCGTGCCCGTGGCGGCAAGGTTTCCTTCACGCACCTGATCGGCTACGCCGTCATCCGCGCCCTCTCCCAGTTCCCGTCCATGAACGTGTACTACGACGAAGTGGACGGCAAGCCCGTCGCCGTCCAGCCCGCGCACGTCAACTTCGGTATCGCCATCGACATGCCCAAGCCGGACGGCACCCGCCTGCTGATGGTCCCGAACATCAAGAAGGCCGAAACCCTCAACTTCGCCGAGTTCTGGCACACCTACGAGGACCTCATCAAGCGCGCCCGCAACGGCAAGCTGACGGCTGAGGACCACCAGGGCACCACAGTGTCCCTCACCAACCCGGGCGGCATCGGTACCGTCCACTCGGTACCCCGCCTTTCGAAGGGCCAGGCCGCCATCATCGGCGTTGGCGCCCTCGACTACCCGGCCGAGTTCCAGGGCGCCAGCGAAAAGATCATTGCGCAGAACGCCATCAGCAAGGTCCTCACCTTGACCTCCACCTACGATCACCGCGTGATCCAGGGCGCAGGCAGCGGCGAGTTCCTCAAGCTGGTCCACCAGCTCCTGCTCGGCGCCCAGAACTTCTACGACGAGATCTTCGAAGCGCTCCGCATCCCGTACGAGCCCGTCCGCTGGAGCCCCGACCTCCAGGTGGACCCCGCCGACGAGATCAACAAGGTGGCCCGGATCCAGCAGCTGATCCACTCCTACCGCGTCCGCGGACACCTGATGGCGGACACCGATCCGCTGGAATACGTCCAGCGCAAGCACCCCGACCTGGACGTCCTCACCTACGGCCTGACCCTGTGGGACCTGGACCGCGAGTGGCCCACCGGCGGCTTTGGCGGCAAGCCGATGCTCAAGTTCCGCGACATCCTGGGCGTCCTGCGCGATGCCTACTGCCGCACCACCGGCATCGAGTACATGCACATCCAGGAGCCGGCCGAACGCAAATGGTTCCAGGACCAGCTTGAGCACCCCTATTCCAAGCCCAGCCGCGAAGAACAGATCCGGATCGTTTCCAAGCTCAACGCCGCCGAGGCCTTCGAGACGTTCCTCCAGACCAAGTTCGTGGGCCAGAAGCGCTTCTCGCTTGAGGGCGGCGAATCGCTGATCCCCCTGCTGGACGCCATCATGTCCGATGCTGCCGACGACGGCCTGGACGAAGTTGCCATCGGAATGGCGCACCGCGGCCGCCTTAACGTGCTGACGAACATCGCCGGCAAGACCTACGCCCAGGTGTTCCGCGAGTTCGAAGGAACCCAGGATCCGCGCTCCGTCCAGGGTTCGGGTGACGTCAAGTACCACCTGGGCACCGAGGGCACCTTCACGTCGGATAACGGCAAGGAGACCAAGGTCTACCTGGCCGCCAACCCCTCGCACCTTGAAGCCGTCGATTCCGTCCTCGAGGGCATTGTCCGTGCCAAGCAGGACCGCCTGGACCAGGGCGAGTCCTTCCCCGTGCTGCCCATCATGGTCCACGGCGACGCCGCCTTCGCCGGCCAGGGTGTCGTGGCCGAGACGCTCAACCTCTCCCAGCTGCGCGGCTACCGCACCGGTGGCACCATCCACGTGGTGGTCAACAACCAGGTGGGCTTCACCACGGCCCCGTCGTCCTCGCGTTCGTCCACGTACTCCACCGACGTCGCCAAGATGATCCAGGCACCGGTCTTCCACGTGAACGGCGACGACCCCGAGGCAGTGGTCCGCATCGGCCAGCTCGCCTACGAATTCCGGCAGCGCTTCCACAAGGACGTTGTCATCGATATGGTGTGCTACCGCCGCCGCGGCCACAACGAGGGCGATGACCCCTCGATGACCCAGCCGCTGATGTACAACCTGATCGAAGCCAAGCGCTCCGTCCGCAAGCTGTACACCGAGTCGCTGATCGGCCGCGGGGACATCACCGAGGAAGAAGCCGAGCAGTTGCTCCGCGACTACCAGGAACGGCTGGAGCGCGTCTTCGCCGAGACCCATGCCGCGCAGACCTCGCCGATCCCGATCGTGACCGCCGACTCCGCCGCCGTGTCCGATATCGAACGGCCCATGGCACAGCAGTCTGACTCCAACGTCAGCGCACCGGTCGCCACCGCCATCAGCGCTGAGACCCTTGCCCGGATTGGCAAGGCCCACGTCGAGGTCCCCGAGGGCTTCACTGTCCACGCCAAGCTCAAGCAGCTGCTCGAGAAGCGCGAGCAGATGTCCCGCGAAGGCGGCATCGACTGGGGCTTCGGCGAGATCGCAGCTTTCGGTTCCCTGATCATGGAAGGCGTTCCTGTCCGCCTCGCCGGCCAGGATTCGCGCCGCGGCACCTTCGTCCAGCGCCACGCCGTCTTCCACGACCGCGCCAACGGCAAGGAATGGCTGCCCCTGGGCAACCTCTCTGATGACCAGGCCAAGCTGTGGATCTACGACTCGCTGCTGTCCGAATACGCGGCCATGGGTTTCGAATACGGCTACTCCGTGGAGCGGCCGGACGCGCTGGTCCTGTGGGAAGCCCAGTTCGGTGACTTCGTCAACGGTGCGCAGACCATCATCGACGAGTTCATCTCCTCCGCGGAACAGAAGTGGGGCCAGCGCTCCTCGCTGGTACTGATGCTCCCGCACGGCTACGAAGGCCAGGGCCCGGACCACTCGTCGGCGAGGATCGAGCGCTTCCTGCAGCTGTGCGCGGAAGACAACATGATCGTGGCAAACCCCACCACGGCAGCCTCGCACTTCCACCTGCTGCGCCGCCAGGCGTACAGCCGCCCGCGCAAGCCGCTGATCATCTTCACGCCCAAGCAGCTGCTGCGCCTCAAGGCTGCCGCTTCGTCCGTGGAGGACTTCACCACCGGAGCCTTCCGCCCGGTCATCGGCGAGCACGAGCAGCTGCCGGCCACCGCCGTCGAACGCGTGATCCTGGTCTCCGGCCGCCTGTACTACGATCTCCTGTCCACCCGCCAGAAGACCGGTGACAAGACCACCGCGATCGTGCGCGTTGAGCAGCTCTACCCGCTGCCGCACGCCGAAATCGCGGCGGAGCTTGCCAAGTACCCGAACGCCGATGTCGTGTGGGCCCAGGACGAGCCTGCCAACCAGGGCCCGTGGCCGTTCATCGGGCTGAACCTGCCGGAAGCCCTGGACCGCCGGGTCCGCCTGGTATCCCGGCCGGCGTCCGCCTCCACGGCTGCAGGTTCGATGAAGCGGCACGCCGCGGAACAGGATCTGCTGCTGAAGCAGGCATTTGCACGGAAGTAACCCGTAAGGCTGCCCGGCCGGACGTCGAAATACCAGCGTCCGGCCGGGCAGTTCTGTTTAATGGTTGGACAGCGCCGCCCCGTACCTCCGCAGCTGCGGCGGCAACGGAGGCTGCGGCCGGTTCGGAAGTAAAGAGGAACGCGTGGAAGACAGGAAGCTGCGGATCGCAGCTGTAGGAGACGAACTGCTGGCCGGACTGGGCGACCCCCGGGCGCTGGGCTGGCTTGGCCGCGTCCTGGCCCGCACTCCCCAGGACGGCATGCTGCTGGAAAGCTATGCCCTCCCCTGTCCGCAGGAAGGTACCGAGGGGCTTGCGGCCCGGTGGTTGGACGAAGCTGGCCGGCGCTTCAGCAACCAGGCGGAGAACCGCTTGGTCATCGGCCTGTCCGGACGTGACATCGAATTCGGCCTCTCGACCGCGCGGAGCAGGCTGAACCTGGCCAACATCCTGGACTCGGCTTCGCAGAACCGCATCGAGGTCTTCGTCGTCGGACCCCCGCCCACCCTCGATCCGGCCCAGAACCGCAGGCTGGACGAACTGAACACCGCCTTCGCCGACGTCACCACCCGGCGCAAGCACCTTTACGTCGATACCTTCTCGCCACTGCTGAACCACGAACAGTGGCGCCAGGACCTCGCCGCAAACGGGGGCACCCCGGGCCAGGCCGGATATGGCCTCATGGCTTGGCTGGTGCTCCACCGCGGCTGGTTCCAGTGGCTGGGGATGGACGCCCCGCAGTAGGCATGGACAGGATGCCTTGACCGGCGCAGGGCGGCGCGGCTAGGTTGAAGGCCAACGCGATATATCGCCTCTGGAGGGGACCATGGCTGACGGAAACTGGAGTGTGCAAGGCCCGCAAACCATCGAGATCGGGGACGCCACAGCCCTGAAGCTGGGCATGGTGCGCGGCACGTTCACCGTGACGGCCCATGCCGGGCCGTATGTGCGGGTTGAGATCTCGGAGGTCCACGGGGACCCCGTGGCGGTTTCGGCCAGTGGCGGCCGGGTGGAGGTCCGGCACCAGCTGAATGGTCCGCAGGGATGGTTCAAGAATTTGATGGAAACCGTCAATCACAGCAGCGACAACTCGGCAGTGATCAGCATCTCCGTTCCACCGGGCGTCGAGGTGGAAGTTGGCACCGTCAGTGGCGAGGGAGTGGTCTCCGGCGTCGCCGCCCATGTCCGCCTCAATACGGTGTCGGGCTCCGTCGTGGCGGACGGTACCTCCGGTGACCTGCAGGTCAACACTGTCAGCGGTACGGCCGCCGTCAGGGACCACCGCGGCGTCCTCACGGTCAAGAGCGTCTCCGGGGCGGTAACCGCGTCCGGACACTTCACCAACGTGCGGACGAACACCGTCAGCGGCCACCTCAGTTTCGAACTCCTTGGCTTCACCCATGATTTCGGTTCCAACTCCGTCTCCGGAGACCTCACCATCCAGCTCCCCCACGATGTCGGCGTCGATATCGTAGCCAAGTCGGCCGGCGGAGCGGTGGTCCTTGACGGCCAGCAGTGCTTCCTGGCCAACGGAAAAGTGGAGACGATTGCCGGGCCGGACGGGCAGTTGATGCTGGTCAGGACCAACTCGGTGTCCGGCAGGACGTCCATTGTCCACGCCCCGGCCTCCGGCAGCGGGGAAGCACACGGCTGATGCCGCCCGTCTTCGCACACGGTGCGTTGCGCTTGTACCTGCTTGCCCTGCTCGAGGGCGGACCCAAGCACGGGTACGAGCTCATCAAGGCGCTCGAGGGCCGGTTCGAAGGCGCATACTCGCCCAGCGCAGGAACAATCTACCCACGGCTGGGCAAGCTTGAGGAGGAAGGACTGGTATCAACTGAGCCTTCCGGGCGACGTACCACGTACTGCATCACGGCAGCCGGAGTTGCCGAGCTGAACCGGCGCCGGGTGGACCTCGCAGCGGTGGAACGCGGCATCTCCGCGTCCGTGCAGCGGCTTGCCGTAGAGCTGATGCTGCAGCAATTCGGTGATGGCATCCGTGCGGACCTTCAAGGCCAGTCCCCGCACGGGCCCCTGAACGCGGTGGCACTTGATCAGGTCCGGCTTGTCCTTGAACAAGCCCGGTCAGCCATCAGCAGCACGCTCCACAGCTAGGCCGCGCCACTCCGCCGCACCACCGCAGGCCATCCGGCTGCTCCGGTTCGCGGGGCGCCACATCATGTGGGAGACTGGAGGGCAGCTCTTTTGAGTACCAACAGTAAGGAGGCCAGCTATGAGCAAGCGTGCACGCAAGCGTCGTGACCGTAAGCGTGGCGGCGCGAACCACGGGAAGCGCCCCAACACCTAGGCAAATGCCAGGGACTACGGTTCAAGCAAAGGACCCCGCAAGCCATTCGGCTTGCGGGGTCCTTTGCTGTCGGCGGCCAGAGTCCGCCGGTGCGTCGCTTTCCTACGCCTCCACCGGGCGGATGGCGTGGATCCGGTCCAGGATGGCGTTCTTCAGGTTGTCCGGCGCGGACTCCGTGCAGGAGCGCTTGACCATGTTGCGGATGACGCACTCCAGGTCATACTGCTGCGCACACTCAGGGCAGTCGTCCAAGTGGTTCTTGATTTCGGTCAGGTCCTCGCGGGTCAGCGCCCCGTCAAGGTATTCGTAGATGCGTTGCATCCGTGTGTCGTCGCAATCGCCCAATCCCTGGCAGTCGCTCATTTCCTGCTCTCCTGTGATTTGCTTCCTGCCGCATCCGATGCATCTGCGGCCGTTTTGAATCCGCGCTCGGCGGCGTATTCCGCGAGCATGTCCCGCAACATTCTCCGGCCGCGGTGGAGCCGGGACATCACAGTGCCGATGGGCGTATTCATGATGTCTGAGATTTCTTTGTAGGCGTAGCCCTCGACGTCGGCAAAATAGACTGCCAATCGGAATTCCTCCGGAATGTCCTGGAGCGCCCGCTTGACGTCCGAATCCGGGAGGTGGTCCAACGCCTCGGCCTCAGCCGAGCGAAGTCCGCTTGAAGTATGCGACTCCGCGCGGGCAAGCTGCCAGTCCTCGATCGTGTCCGAGTTGGACTGAAGCGGCTCGCGCTGCCTCTTGCGGTAGAGGTTGATGTAGGTGTTGGTCAGGATCCGGTACAGCCACGCTTTGAGGTTCGTGCCCGGCTTGTACTGGTGGAACGCGGAAAAAGCCTTGGTGTAGGCCTCCTGGACCAGGTCTTCGGCATCTGAGGGGTTCCGTGCCATGCGCATCGCAGCCGAGTACAGCTGGTCAACGTACTGCATGGCGTCCCGCTCGAACCGCAGGCGGCGGTCCTCGACCGTCTCCGCATCAACGTCCAGGGCGGCGTCCTCGGTGTCCGGCCCTGCGGCCGGAGCAACCACTTCCGCCGGTGCGGCAGACGCCGGCGGCGCCCCTGCCGAGCCGTTCGCTGCGCCAGGTGATGCCTCATACATGGCCGCGACGGCCGGATCCAGGGTGCTCATTGCCTTCAAGTCTACTGTCAGCCTTCCCGCCCGGGGCATGCCGTACTCAACGGGTTCGGCAGCCAGCGCTTCCACTGCCACCGGACCCGCAGGCCTCGTTCCGTCCAACACCTTCCCCAAGGGCCAACTCCGCTCTGTATCGGGTGAATGATCGTCGGGCCGCATGTCAGTGACCCGTTTGCCATAACCCCCTCCCGCAGGCAAATATTCCCCAAAAGTGCAAGACTAGGACCGACTCCGCCGCGTTCCGCGGTTCGTCCAGCCAGGAGGAAATCCATGTCCTTTGTCCGCACGCTCGCACGGCCTATGCTCGCCTCCAGTTTTGTTATTGCCGGACTGGATAAGCTCAAGAACTCCGACGACACTGCCCAGCAGCTCTCACCCCTGCTGCGCAAGGCCGCGGCTTCGCTGCCCTTCCAGGCCAGCGAAAAGACCCTTGCCCGTGTCATCGGCGGCACGCAGGTGGGCGCCGGCGTCCTGTTCGGGCTGGGCAAGTTCTCCAGGCTCTCCGCATCCCTGCTGACGGTCGTTTCCCTCTTGAACACGTTCGTTGAGTGGCGCAGCGCGGACATCAGCAGCAAGGAAGGCCGCGAGACCCGCCGGAACCAGTTGCTCAAGAACCTCTCCCTCAGCGGCGGTGCATTGCTCGCTTCGGTGGACACCGCAGGCAAGCCGGGACTGGCCTGGCGTGCCGAGCACCTGGCCGCAGGTGCCCGCCGGAACGCAACGCACCTCGCGGCAGACGCGCGCAAGACCACGAACAAGAAGCTGCACAAGGCGGACAAGGCTGTGCGCCGGGCCGTCGATCACGCCACAGGAGCATAAGCACGAATGACCGCAGCAACTGCCGCACGGGACACGTCCGGAACACCCGTCCAGCACTGGGATGCACCTTTCGCTTCCCGGCCCATCAATGCCACGGTGACGGTGCCAGGCTCGAAATCCCTGACCAACCGGTACCTTGTTCTGGCTGCGTTGGCGGACGGACCGTCCCGGTTGCGGGCGCCCCTGCATTCCAGGGATTCCGCTCTGATGATCGATGCGCTGCGGCAACTCGGCGCCACGATCACGGAGGTTCCCGGCGACGGAGCCTTCGGTCCCGACCTTGAAGTGGTTCCGCTGCCTGCACAAGCCCAGGCAACGCTGACCAGGATCGACTGCGGGCTGGCAGGCACGGTCATGCGGTTCGTGCCGCCGCTCGCTGCGCTCCGCAACGGCGCCAGCGTGTTCGACGGCGACCCGCACGCCCGCAAGCGTCCTATGGGGACCATCATCGAGGCCCTCAAGGCCCTGGGCGTAGCGGTCTCAGCCGAAGACGGGAACACCCCTGCTTCCCTCCCGTTCGTCGTGGAGGGCAGAGGCTCGGTCCGCGGCGGGCACCTGGTGATTGACGCCAGCGCCTCGTCCCAGTTTGTCTCGGCGCTCCTGCTGGTGGGGGCAAGGTTCGACGACGGCCTGCACCTTGAGCACGTCGGCAAACCGGTTCCCAGCCTGGACCACATCAACATGACGGTCGCGGTCCTGCGCGGCGCAGGCGTGTCAGTGGACGACTCCGTTCCCAACCACTGGGTGGTGGCACCCGGACCGATCCGCGCCTTCGACCAGCGGATCGAACAAGACCTTTCCAATGCAGGCCCGTTCCTGGCGGCGGCCCTCGCTTCGCGGGGAACTGTCCGGATCCCGGACTGGCCGGCGGAAACCCAGCAGGTAGGCGACCTGTGGCGCAGCATCCTCACCACCATGGGCGCCACCGTCACCCTGGCAGGCGGCGTCCTGACCGTCACCGGCGGCCCGGAGATCAAGGGTGGCAACTTCGCCGACACCAGCGAGCTCGCCCCCACCGTCGCCGCGCTGTGCGCCTTGGCTTCGGGGCCCTCCCGGCTCACCGGGATCGCGCACCTGCGCGGACACGAAACAGACAGGCTCGCCGCCTTGGTGGCGGAGATCAACCGGCTCGGCGGCGACGCCGAGGAAACCCCGGACGGACTGCTCATCCGCCCCGCCCGGCTGCACGCCGGCGTCGTGCACAGCTACGCGGACCACCGCATGGCCACTGCCGGGGCAATCCTGGGACTCGCGGTGCAAGGGGTCCAGGTGGAGGACATTGCCACCACCGCCAAGACCATGCCCGATTTTCCCCAGCTTTGGGCGGGCATGCTGGCCCAGGAAGGCACGTCCGCCACCGGACCTGAAGGGCGCGGCAGTGGCGCGCAGCACTGATTCCTGGGACGAATCGGACGTCAGGATCCGCCCAAGCAAGAAAGGCTCCCGGCCCCGCACCAAGGACCGTCCCAGCCACGACGACGCCGTAACCGGCCGGATCATCACAGTGGACCGCGGCCGGTACACCGCGGTGGTGGGCGAGGACTCGGGTGATGAGCGCGTGGTCATCGCTGCACGCGCCCGCGAGCTTCGCCGTAATCCCGTGGTGGCCGGCGACTTCGTCTCCCTGGTCGGGGACGTCTCCGGAGCGCCGGACACGCTGGCCCGACTGGTTAAGATCCAGGACCGACGCACCCTCCTGCGCCGCAGCGCCGACGACACCGATCCCGTGGAGCGCGCCGTGGTGGCAAACGCGGACCAGCTGGTCATCGTCGTGGCAGCTGCCAACCCCGAGCCCCGCACCGGCTTCATAGACCGCGCCCTGGTGGCGGCCTATGACGCCGGGATCGAGCCGATCCTCCTGGTGACCAAGGCGGACGTGAAGGACCCCGCGGAGCTCCTCTCCAATTACACGCACCTGGACTTCCCGGTCATCATCAGCAAGACCGCCGACGCGCAGGCCTCCGGAATTGACGCGCGGTCCGACGACGGCCTTTCCGCCCGGCTGGACAGCGCAGCGGTGGCGGCCCTCCGCGCCCACCTCGACGGCACAGTCACCGTCATGCTGGGTCATTCCGGGGTGGGCAAATCCACCATGGTGAACGCACTCACGGGCGCCGAGCGGGCCACCGGCGGCGTCAACGCCGTGACCGGGCGCGGCCGGCACACGTCATCTTCGGCGCTGGCACTGCGGCTGGCGGACGCGCCGCCCGGCAGCTGGATCATCGACACCCCGGGTATCCGCTCCTTTGGCCTGGCACACGTGGACCCGGACAGGATCCTGCGCTCGTTCCCGGACCTCTCCCCCGGCATCGAAAACTGCGAACGGGGCTGCAAGCACACGGCAACGGCGGTTAACTGCGGGCTGGACGAGTGGGTTAACGGCGGACACGCCGGCCCCACCGGAGCCGCCCGCCTGGCATCCCTGCGGCGGTTGCTTGGCGCCGACCCGAGGATGGAAGCACAGGAAACCAAGGAGCTCGGCAGCGTCAACTGACGCGTTCTCCCGGCAGAAACGCCCGCAGACGGTAGTTTGGAACCATGATCCAACCCGCTTCGAGTTACAACGATGACCTGCGCCTGGCCCACGTCCTGGCCGACTCCGTGGATGACCAGACGATGAGCCGGTTCAAGGCCCTGGACCTCCACGTCGAGACCAAGCCGGACCTGACGCCGGTCACCGATGCCGACAAGGCCGCCGAGGAAGCCATCCGCGGCCAGCTCTCCCGTTCCCGGCCCCGCGATGCAGTCCTGGGCGAGGAATTCGGCAGCACCGGCCACGGCTCGCGGCGCTGGATCATCGATCCCATCGACGGGACCAAGAACTTCGTCCGCGGCGTCCCGGTCTGGGCCACGCTGATCGCCCTGGTGGACGAAGGCGAGCCCGTAGTCGGCGTCGTCAGCGCACCGGCGCTCGGCAAGCGCTGGTGGGCGGCCAAAGGCATGGGTGCGTACATGGGCAGGTCCCTGGCCGCCGCCACCCGGCTCCGGGTCTCCAACGTCTCCAACCTGGCCGACGCCTCCCTCTCCTACTCCAGCCTGGGCGGCTGGAAGGAACGCGGAAACCTTGACGACTTCCTGGGCCTGACGGAGGACGTGTGGCGGACCCGGGCGTACGGGGACTTCTGGTCCTACTGCATGGTGGCCGAAGGCTCGGTGGACATCGCCTGCGAACCCGAACTGAATTTGTACGACATGGCTGCCCTGGTGCCGATCGTGGTGGAGGCCGGCGGCCGCTTCACCTCCCTCGAAGGCGAGGACGGACCGTTCGGCGGCAATGCGCTGGCCACGAACTCGATCCTGCATTCAGAGGTGCTGCACCGGCTGAACCCGGACCTCGACGACCTGCTTCAGCAGGCGCCCTGACCGCGCGAATTTCGAATAATACGACGCCGGACGCCTCTTTTTGGGGGTGTCCGGCGCCGTTTGTTCGGCAGGACGTAACAAAGGCCTTAACAATTCCCGCAGCTTTAGTCCTGGCCATTCCATGTTCTACGCTTTTATCCAGGTCACGAGTGCCAGCGCAAAACCCCGGTTTGCTGGCCGGCAACCCTCCATTCGCGGTGGGGTGCCCCGGGTGACGACCAGGCCGGTCCGGAGCGGATACGGCAAGCGCGGATTCCACTATGCCGGAGTCCTGTCCAAGTGAGGTCTCTGTGACAACTGCCACCGTCTCCCCCCAGTCCGCCATCGCCACCGCAGCCGCGGCGGATCCGCGCCAGGGCGTCGCCGGCCGGCCGCTCGCTGCGGTCACGGGCGCTGAAATCCAGGCGCCCCTCATTTCGGGCGGCCACGTCCGCTACGCGAACCTCGACTACGGTGCATCCGCCCCCGCACTGTCAGTGGTGTCCGCGTACCTGAACGAGATCCTCCCGTACTACGCGAGTGTCCACCGGGGCGCCGGGTACGCATCCCAGATCAGCACCTCCGTCTACGAAAACGCCCGCAGCATTGTCCGGGACTTCGTAGGAGGCCGCCCCGATGATTCGGTCATCTTTACCCGAAACACCACCGACTCCCTGAACCTGCTGGCCGGTTGCCTGCCGTTGGCAGACGGCCGCCCCGCCGGTGATGTGCTGTACCTGGACATCGAACACCACGCCAACCTCCTGCCGTGGCAGGGGGTCCCGCACCGCAGCATCGTCGCCGAGGACACCATCAGCGGCACGCTGGAGGCCGTCCGCGCTGAGCTGGAGCAGGGTGGCGTCAGCCTGCTGGCCATCACCGGCGCCTCGAACGTCACAGGGGAAATCCTCCCCATCCGCGCCTTCGCCGCACTGGCGCACCAGCACGGCGCCCGGATCGTGGTGGACGCCGCGCAGCTCGCGCCGCACCGCCGGGTGGACATCAGCACGGATGACGTCGACTACCTCGCTTTCTCCGGCCACAAGCTGTACGCACCGTTCGGTGCAGGCGTCCTGGTGGGACGCCCGGACTGGCTCGACGCCGGGACCCCCCACCTCGCCGGCGGCGGCGCGGTCAAGGAGGCAAGGCTCGACGGCGTCAGCTGGGCCACCGGCCCGGCCCGCCACGAGGGGGGCTCACCGAACGTCCTCGGCGCCGCCACGCTGGCCCGCGCCACGCAGGTCATCGCCGAACTGGACCAGGCCCGGTGGCACGCCCACGAAGCGGCCATCCGCTCCTTCCTGGTGGGGGGCCTGCAGGGCGTCGACGGCGTCACCGTCCACCAGATCTTCAAGGACACCAATCCGGAAACGGACACCATCGGCGTGGTCAACTTCTCGGTTGCGGGCTACGACGCCGGGCTGGTGGCCGCCTACCTCTCGGCCGAACACGGCGTGGGCCTGCGCGACGGACGCTTCTGCGCCCACCCGCTGCTGAAGCGCTTGGGCCTGCCGAACGGCTCCCTCCGGGCAAGTTTCGGCGTGGGATCACGCTTGGAGGATGCCGAACGCCTCCTGGCCGGCATCCGGGCGCTGCGCAGCGACGGACTGGGCTGGGACTATGTGGTGGACTCAGGCCGCTGGGTACCGGCCAACGATTCCCGCACCTACCCGCACTGGGCACCCAACACCCCGGGTACGGCCGGCGCTGCTCCCTGCATCGACGACTGACCCCTGGCACTTCCCTCCGCTTGTCCCTCGGCACGTTCCAAGGCGGTGCGTGCGGTAAATTCGAGGGACATCAACAGGCGGAATTGAAGGAGTCCACGCGTGGTTCGGGGTGGCCCCAAGCTTGATCACGGGCGGCGGCGGGAACTTGGCGGAAGTTTCCGCGACGGCGGACGGCATTACCAGCGCGTCCGGCCGGGATACCCCCTGGAATCTGCGCGGTGGCTGGTGCCCGCCCAGGCCCGGGACGCACTGGACGTCGGGGCTGGCACCGGAAAATTCACGGCCCTGCTGCTGGAGTTGGGGCTGGAGGTAACCGCCGTCGACCCCTCCACGGACATGCTCGCCCAACTGGCGGCGCACTGCCCCGCCGCCACGGCTGTGACGGGAACCGCGGAGGCGACGGGGCTGACCGACGCTTCCTTCGACGTCGTCACCGTGGCCCAGGCCTGGCACTGGTGCGACGCGCTGCCGGCGAGCGCCGAACTTGCCCGTGTCCTCCGTCCGCACGGAACGCTCGGCCTCATATGGAACCAACTGGATACCTCGGTGCCGTGGGTGCACAGGCTCTCCAGGATCATGCACGCCGGAGATGTATACCGGCCGGGTCACAAGCCCGTGGTGGGGCCCGAATTCACCGGACTCGAAGGGCATGTCACGCACTGGCAGGACAGGGTGACCACCACCGACCTGATGGAACTGACCAAGTCGCGCAGCTATTACCTGCGGGCCGGTGAGGCGACCCGGGCCAAAGTCCTGGCGAACCTGGACTGGTACCTCCACGACCATCTTGGCTACGGGGCGGACCAGGAACTCGACCTTCCCTACCTCACCCTGGTCTGGCGCGCCGTGAAGGCGTAACAGGATGGGATTGCCCGGCGCTGCGGGCTCCACGGACCCGGCCACGGCGCGCAACCCGGTAGGCTTGAGCCTGTGAAGACCAGCGCGCCATCCTCCTCCATTGAGGACTACGTCAAGGTCATCTATTCCTTCACTGAATGGCAGGACAAGCCCATCACGTCCTCCCAACTGGCCCAGCGGCTCGGAGTGGCGAATTCGTCCGTATCCGAGATGGTCCGCAAGCTCAAGGACCAGGGCCTGGTGGACCACAAGCCGTACAGCGCGGTAACGCTGACCGATGCAGGGCTGCGGCTTGCGCTGGCCATGGTGCGGCGCCACCGGCTGATTGAAACTTATCTTGTGCAGCGCCTGGGCTACAGCTGGGATGAAGTGCACGATGAGGCCGAACAACTGGAGCACGCGGTATCGGACACGTTCATTGAGCGCGTCGCCGCCAAACTCGGGGATCCCAGCCGGGATCCGCACGGAGACCCCATTCCCACGGCGGACGGCCAGGTGCTGATGCCGCGCGCCCACCTCCTGGCCGAGCTGGACGAGGGCCATTCCGGCAGGATCACCAGGATCAGCGACGACAACCCTGAGTTGCTCCGTTACCTGGCCTCTGAGGACATCGAGCTTGACGCCGGCGTGGAAGTGTTGGGACGGCGTCCCTTTGGCGGCGCGCTGGTGGTGCGGATCGGCGGTGCCCGGGAGTATGACCTCGCTGACGAAATCGCCGCGGCGCTGTGGGTTTCCAGCGACGCCCCGCACCCGGGCTGCGTCCTGGACCAACCCTGACCGGCGGAGCTGCCGGAACAGCAGGCTGGTGTGGCCATGGCCACCGGCGGGATTTGGCCTGCTCCCGTATCGTGGACTGTGATGATCAGCAGACGTGACGCAGCAATAGCCCTCGATGTACCCCTTGAAATGGCGCAACGCCATGGCCTGCCGAAGTGGATGTCCGAGGCCGAGCTCGGCGACATCCTGGACAATCCGCCCCCATGGCTGGTGCAGTCACGCGCCAACCGGACAGGCAAGCGGCCGGTGTGGGTCCACCTGGAATGCGCCGTGTGCGGGTATGAGGAAGCGGCACGGCCCAAGAAGTGGTGGCCGGACTTCACCTATGTGGTGTGTGATCACCACGCACCGGCCGAGGTACCACCGGTACAGCCCGGCTTCGTCCGCGGCGAGTACGACGGCGTCGGGACGCGTTTCATAGGCATCGCGGACGTCGAAGCGCCCACCCCGGGAGTTTAGCTCTTCCGGTCGCGCAACCTGCCCCGCCCTGGCTGAACACCACCCGGCGGCACAGCGTTCCCCCTCCACCGGTGCACTGCAGCTGCCCAGGCTTTAGGATCGGTACCATGACTGGTTCCCCGGCAGGCTCTCCCACGGAAATATTGGACGCTGACGAGTGCTGGGAGTACCTGAAGTCTTCCTACATCGGCCGGCTGGCAGTCATCAACGGCGACATTCCCGAGATCTTTCCGGTGAACTTCTCCGTCTCCGGCGAAATGCTGTTTTTCCGGACGGCGCCGGGAACCAAGCTTCGTGCCTTGCTGAGCGGGGCGGTGGCAGCGCTGGAGGTTGACGGACTCAATCCATACGCCACGGAGGTGTGGAGCGTGGTTGCAAAGGGCAGGCCGGAACCGTTCGACGAAACGCGCATGAGCCTGCCGGCAGTCGACGCCGACCGTGAACCCTGGGAGGCCGGGATTAAGGACCACCTGATCGCCATCTCGCCCACCGAACTCACCGGCCGCCGTTTCCCGGTCACGCCGCCCACCCGGTGGTGGCCGCCCGTGGACTTCGCCGCCGATTGGCTCTAGCCGCAAGCACATTCGTCCGCCTAGGCCGGGCCTTTGTGCCCTTTCCGGGCGCGGGCGACTTCCCTACGCTGTGCCCTATGACACAGAACACAAACGTACCGGCAGCAGAAATCCTCGATGCTGAAGAGTGCTGGTCGCTTCTTTCCCAGACCGGGGTGGGACGCCTGGCTGTCTTGGCGGATGGCCATCCTGACGTCTTTCCCGTCAATTACAAGGTGGACGGCCATACGCTTGTCTTCCGCACGGGCGGCGGCACCAAACAGCAGGCCATCGAGTCCGACGCCGTCGTGGCCCTCGAAGCAGATGCGGTCAGTTCCCAATTCGGCCTGGCATGGAGCGTCGTGGTCAAGGGCAAGGCCGTCGAGACGACGCCAACAGGCCCGGACCTCGACGACATCCGGCGCGCACTCTTCCCCTGGCAGGGGGTGGGCAAGGAATATTTCATCCGTATCACCCCCGAGTCCATCACGGGGAGGCGCTTCACCATGACAGCACCGCTGCTGTGGCAAACACCGCTGGACGACGCGACCCGCGCCGGCTTCGAGTAAGCGCCACCGGAAGGGATGTTCCGTGCGTGCATGGTGGGTGGGAAGCCCCGGCCCCATCTCCACGCATCCCCTGGTTCAGGGGGACCGGGCCACGCCCAGGCCGCGGCCGAATGAGCTCGTGGTTCAGGTCAGCGTTTGCGGCGTATGCCGCACCGACCTCCATCTCGCTGAAGGAGACCTGGCGCCCCAACACCAGCATGTGGTCCCCGGGCACGAGGCGGTCGGCGTCGTCATCGAAACGGGCGCTGACTGCTCACGGTTCCACGCCGGCGACAGGGTAGGCGTCGCCTGGCTCGGCGGAGTGTGCGGCAGGTGCGACTACTGCCGCCGCGGCGACGAAAACCTGTGCTCATCGCCGGTGTTCACCGGCTGGGACACGGACGGCGGCTTTGCCGAACGGCTGGCAGTCGCCGAGGACTTTGCCTACCCGATCCCGCCTGCCTTCTCCGATGTACAGGCCGCGCCGTTGCTGTGCTCCGGGATCATCGGGTACCGGGCCTTGAAACGCGCTGCGTTGCCGGTTGGGGGCCGCCTTGGCATTTACGGCTTCGGCAGCTCCGCCCATATCACCGCGCAGCTGGCCATCAGGCAGGGTGCTTCAGTATTCGTCATGACCCGCTCGGAGGCGGCCCGATCACTCGCACTGGAATTGGGAGCCGAGTACGCCGGCGACGCCTTTGGCCGGCCACCTGTGCCGCTGGATTCCGCCATCCTGTTCGCACCGGTGGGCGATCTCGTGCCGGTGGCGCTGGCGGCCCTCGACCGTGGCGGGACACTTGCCGTTGCCGGGATCCACCTCAGCGATATTCCGGCCCTGAATTACGGCCGGGAGCTTTTCTATGAACGCCAGCTGCGCAGCGTCACAGCCAATACCCGGGCGGACGGGCGGGAGTTTCTGGCCGTGGCAGCCCGGCTGTCACTGACCCTGAGGACAACCGAATACCCGTTCGACGCCGCCGACAAAGCGCTCGAAGATCTGGCTGCAGACAGGATCACCGGGTCCGCCGTCCTGCGCGTCCGCCCGGAGCAGCCCGGCTAGGCTCCCGTCGTGGCAGCCTCTTCCGGCCTCCCCTTCCGGCCGGTCGAATCACCCGAACAGCACCGCGGCTTCCAGGTAGCGGGCCTCGGGAACCCGCTTGAGCTCGCCCAGTGCCGCATCCAGGCCCACGTTCACGATGTCCGTGCCCCGGAGCGCAACCATGGTGTCCCACCGTCCGGCCGCGGCTGATTCGACGGCGGCCAGGCCAAGCCGGGTGGCAAGGACCCGGTCAAAAGCCGTGGGCTCGCCGCCGCGCTGGATATGGCCAAGCACGGTGGCCCGGGTTTCAATGCCGGTCCGTTCCTGCAACTGTTCCTCAAGCAGCAGCCCTATCCCGCCAAGGCGCGGCCGGCCGAAGGTGTCGAGGCCGCGCGGCGCATACGGCGCCTGCCGCCCCTCCGGAACGAAGGCCTCAGCCACCACCACCAGCGGAGCCCTGCCGCGGTCCCGCGCCGAAAGCACCCAGGCGGAGATCTGCTCGATCGAGACGGGATGTTCCGGTATCAGGATGGCGTGCGCACCCGAAGCCATGCCCGAGTGCAGTGCTATCCAGCCGGCGTTCCTTCCCATGACCTCGGCAATCATGCACCGGTGGTGGGATTCCCCCGTGGTCCGCAACCGGTCAATCGCCTCGGTGGCGGTCTGGACGGCGGTGTCGAAGCCAAAGGTGTAGTCCGTGGCGCTGAGGTCGTTGTCGATGGTTTTCGGGACACCCAGGACATTGAGCCCCTGCGTGCACAATTCCCTGGCGGCCGCCAGGGTGCCTTCTCCCCCGATGGCAATGAGGCCATCCAGCCGGTTGCGCTGGAAGCCGGCACGTACGGCCTCGATGCCGCCCGCGGCGATCGGATTGGTCCGCGATGTTCCAAGGATGGTCCCGCCGAGGCGCGAGATCCCTCGGACACCCGTCCTGGGCAGGGGAAGGACATCATCCTCAAGAACCCCACGCCATCCGTCGCGGAATCCCAGGAACTCGTAACCGTGGGCGACGTCGCCGCCCAGCACCGCTCCACGGATCACCGCATTTACTCCGGGGCAGTCGCCACCGCTCGTCAGTATGCCCAGCCGCCTCACGATGCCGCCACCCCGGTGCTCCGGGCAGGCATCGGGAACTGCCGGGTCTGGCCCGGAGGGAGGACCACGTCGGCGCCGTACACGTGCACGGTGATGGGGCCGGCGTCACCGGGGGCCGACGCGATGCTCATCTGTCCGTCCTTGAGGTGGACCCGCAGCCGGTGTCCCCGGTAGAGGACCTCGAAGGCCACCGCGCGGAGCCGTGTGGGCAGGTTGGGCGCGAACACGATGCTGTCCCCGCTGAAGCGCAGCCCGGCAAAGCTGCGCTGCACCACGTCGATGGTTCCGCCCCATGGCGCCCAAATGGATACCCGCCCGCGTGGTGCCGTGCTGGGTGTCGTCGAGATCGGCGTCGAGCGCTTCCCGGAAACTTTCCCAGGCGCGGTCGGCATCCACACCGGCCAGGACGGAGGCGTGGGCCACCCGGCTCAACGTGGATCCGTGGGCCGTCCTGGACAGGTAGTACTCGATGGTCCGGTGGAGTTGTTCCTTCGTAAAGCTGTAGTCGAGGCGCTCTAGGATTCCCAGCAGGCCTTCATGGCCCAAGAGGTACGGCAGCATCAGGACATCCGCCTGTTTTGCCAGCTTGTAGTAGTTGGTCCCGTCGTCTTCGGCTTCGAGGATCAGGTCCAGCCGCTCAATGTCGCCGTAAGCGTCGCGGTAGTGGTCCCAGTCCAGTTCCCTTAGCTGCTCATATCCCTCGAACTGGCTGATGACGCCGTCGCGGTGGAACGGGACATACATGGCGGCACCCATGGCTTCCCAGCCGGCGGCTTCCTCTTCGGCAACGCCGAGTGAGTCCATCAGGCCGGCACGCTCGCTTCCGTGCAGGTACCGAAGGATGTCCGCCGCCTGCAGGCACACCCATGCCGCCATGACGTTGGTATAGGCGTTGTCGTCCAAGCCCGGTTCGGGCCGCCCCGGATATCCCGTGTGGTATTCATCGGGGCCCACAACACCGCGCAGGTGATATCTGCCGTCCCGGAGGTCGAAGACCGCCAGGGACCGGAAGAACCGGGCCACTTCGATGACCAGGTCAGCTCCTTTTTGGAGGAGCCAGATCTTGTCGCCGGTGGCCTGGAAGTACTGCCAGGCGTTGAAGGCCACCGCGAGGCCCGAGTGGACCTGAAGATGGGAATAGTCCCGCACCCACCGGCCGGAGCGGTCGTTGTACAACCACTTTGGTGTCTCCTCGGTCCCGTCGCTGCCGCTCTGCCACGGGAACTTCGCCCCGGCCAGGCCTGCCGCGGCGGCGGCGTGCCGGGCAGCGGGCAGCCGCCGCCACCTGTACTCGATCACGGAGCGGGCCACCGCCGGGGTTCTTGAGGTGAGGACCGGGAGGACGAACAGTTCATCCCAGAAGACGTGCCCGCGGTAGCCCTCCCCGTGCAGTCCACGCGCGGTGACGCCGGCATCCAGTTCTGCCGTGTGGCGCGTCAGTGTCTGCAAGAGGTGGAAAATGTGCAGGTTGAGGACCAGGCGTACCTGGACCGGGGCATCGATTTCCACGAGGAACGGGCGCAGTTCCCGCCGCCATGCGTCCTCGTGGGACGCCAGGAGCCCGGGGAATGAGTCGCCGGCCCGCTCCAGCACCGCGCGGGCACCGGTTTCAGGGGAGGAGATGGCGCGGTCACGGGACGTCACCACCGCCACCGTCTTGGTCAGCCGGGCAGGGGTACCCGGTGTGAGGAACAGACGGAACGTCCGGTAGTGGAAGGGGCTGCTTCCGCCATCCCCCACCGGTTCCGCCGCCACGGATGTGCGCGTGCGGTAGGCCGCAGCGATACGGATGAGGCTTTGGGTTGTCTGCACTTCAACGACGGATAGGGCGTCCGGGGGCAGTTCGGCGGCGGTGCTGCGGGATGGCGTCAGGTCTGCCAAATGGATATCCGAGCCCTGGGCGCGCTCCGGCAGGTTCGCGTTGCGGACGCCGGCGTTGATGCCGCTGCGCACCTCCACGGCCCCGCTCCAGCCCAGGGCGGTGATGGTGGTTTCCAGGGCCAGGAGGTGCGGTTCGGCCATCGAAACGAAGCGGACCTGGACCACCTCAATGCGACGGCGGTCCGCGCCTTCGAGCAGCAGGCGCCGTTCCAGCACGGCCCGTCGGAGGTCCAGGACCCGGCGCTCGCGCACTACGGCCAGGCCGCCGTCGGACCACCACTGCAGTCCGGCGATCCGCAGGTCCAGCGGGAGGCAATCGGGCGCATTGACCATGTGTTCCTCGATCAGCATCTCGTCGGCGGCCTGCACCGTGACCCGGTTATACACGCCGGCAAGGTACATGCCCGCGTAGCTGAAGGGGCCGCCTTCGGGCGCCGCCCCCCGGACGCCCATGTAGCCATTGCCCAGCGTGGTCAGGGCTTCACGGTGCCCTTCGTGCCCGGCGTCGACGCCTTCGTAAACGAGGTGCCAGGCGTTGCCGATTACCAGCCCCAGGTCCAGCTCACCCACATCGTTGAGGACAATCCTCGCGCCGGCAGCCTCCAACTGGCGGCGGCTGCCGCTGCGGTCGATTCCTACCACCATGCCGAAGCCGCCCCGGCGTCCGGCTTCCACTCCCGCCGCCGAGTCCTCTATCACCACGGCGTGTGGGGGTGCGACGCCCAGCTGGGCTGCAGCGGCGAGGAAAACGTCCGGTGCCGGTTTTCCCCGCAAACCCCGGCCTGCCGCCGTCGCGCCGTCCATGACCACCGTGAACAGGTGCCTGATGCCTGCGGCTTCCAGGACCGGCGCGGCGTTGCGGCTGGAGGTGACCACTGCGGTGGGGACCGACGCGCCGGCAAGCCGCTGCAGCAGCTCCAGCGTTCCCGGGTAGCTTTGCACCCCGTCCCGGCGTAGGTGCTGGTGGAACAGTTCGTTCTTCCAGGCGCCGAGGCCAAACCCTGTCCACGCACCCGGTGCATCGGTCTCGGCTCCCCTGCCGATCTCCACCCCCCGCGCTGCCAGGAGCCGGACCACTCCATCCTCGCGCGGCATGCCGTCGATGAAGGTGAGGTACTCCGCCCGGGTCAGCGGAGCGCGGTTGGCGCCGGCGGGCATCCGCGGGTCGCGGAAGATGCGGTCGAACGCATCTTTCCATGCAGCCTGGTGGACTACTGCCGTGTTGGTGACCACCCCGTCCAGGTCGAAGATGACGGCGTCGAATGGTGGCTTGGCGGCAGCGGCGGTTGGCGACCCGGTCATAGGTTCAGTGGTACCAGCACGCAACGTGCCCCGGACAGGGCCGTTGGGCCCGCCGGCGGTTGCCGCGGCCTATGCGGTGCCGTGCGGGGTGCCGTGTCCCACGTGGTTCCACCAGGTCAGCGGCGACGTGATGGTAAAGCGCCTGCCGGTCACCGAGGCGGGCACGATCCGGACGAAATGGTCTTTCTCTCCGGCCTGCCAGGGAAACAGGGTAAGGCCCGCTCCGGCGAGGAGCTCATCGGACGGCTCCAGGACCACCGCTTTTCCCTTGACCAGGACGCTCCAGGCTTTGGCGTCGTCGTGGCCGTCGGCTTCAAGCGCGACGGCGAGTGGCCCGCCGGCGGCGCGCAGCTTGGTTCCCTCGCCCGTCCGGAAGACCAGCGACTGCTGGTCCACCTTGTAATTAATGGGAAAGACTTCCGGGTACCCGTTGACGAACACGGCGAGGTGGCCAACCGAGACACCGCGAAGGAGGTCCCAGCAGCTGTTTGCGTCCAGGATCTCCGTGGGTGTTTGCGGCGGATCGTTGTGCATACAGTCGAAGGTAGCGGCGCGCGGGAGCAGGCCGCTAGAGCATTAAGGCCCGGGCGATGTCGTGGTATCAGGGCAACGAATGGGCTGCACCTGCAAGCCGCGGAGCACCGGCAGGGGCATGACGCGGTGCTAGAGTACCCCCGGGGGGTTGCAACAGCGGCCCAAATGCAGAGCTCGCTTGTTCCATGACCTCACCGACTCCACCGCCGCCAAGGTGGCCGGTATTCGTCCAGCCGTTTCCGCCGTAAGGGGTTGCTGCCCGCAGTCCGGGAAGGGCTGCCGGCGCCGTGCTGTTTCCGGATGTCGCCGGAACACGGCAAGCAATGTGCACAGCCCTGGTGGCCCTCCGTCCATGCCGGCAACCGGAGCGGCAGGCGCGCTGCGCTCAAACGAAGATCGACAAGGAGTACCTGTGACCGGACACGTCGTCCTGCGAACCCGTGCGGAAATGCGGCGAACAGAGGCGGTCGACGCCACCCGCAAGGATATCCAGGCGCTTCGCGCACTGGCTGTTGGCCTGGTGGTCCTGAACCATTTGTGGCCGGCACGGCTTTCCGGCGGCTACGTCGGTGTCGATGTCTTCTTCGTGATCTCGGGCTATTTGATCTCCAAGCATCTTCTGGGCGAGCTGGAGCGGTCAAACCGCATCAACCTGGCACAGTTCTACGCCCGGCGGATCAGGCGTTTGCTTCCCGCCGCAACCCTCGTTGCGTCGGTTTCCCTGCTTGCGGCGTGGGCATTGCTGCCGTTCTCGCGCTGGCTGGCAATCGCCCAGGAAACCATCGGGGCCGTCCTCTACGCGGAGAACTGGGTGTTGGCAGCGAAATCGGTTGATTATTCGGCCCACAGCGAGGCCGCCTCAACGGTGCAGCACTATTGGTCCCTCTCGGTGGAGGAACAGTTCTACCTGGTATGGCCACTGCTGTTCATGGGGCTTTCGGTGGCAGTGATCCGGCTGCGACTCCGCCGGCGGGCCTTGCTGGCATTGGGAGTCACACTGGCCAGCGCTGCTGCGCTGGCATTTTGCATCTGGGTCACCTACACCAACAGGAGCCCCGCCTACTTTGTCACCCCGGCACGGGCCTGGGAGTTCGGAGCCGGTGCCTTAATTGCCATCGGCGGCCCGCATGCGATGGCAGCGCTGCGGCTTCGGCTGCCCAACCATCATCTGGCGTTGTCAGGCGCGGCGCAGTGGCTCGGCTACGGCCTGATCGCCTATTCCGCCTTTTGCTTCAACGAGCAGACCTTCTTTCCGGGCTTCGCCGCGGTGGTGCCCGTGGCCGGGACCGTGCTGGTGATCGCATCCGGTCCGACAGGACCGGTGTGGTCGCCAAACCAGGTCCTGGCCGCCCGGCCCATCCAGTTTCTGGGCGATGTGTCCTATTCCCTGTACCTGTGGCACTGGCCCATGATTGTCCTGCTCCCGGCGTTTCTGGGCCACTCCTTGGGGAACCGGGACAAGCTCGCCATCCTGGTGGGTGCGATAGCGCTTTCCTATGTCTCCAAGAAACTCGTCGAAGACCCCGGCCGCACCAGGCTCCTGCGGGGTGCCAAACCGCTCCGCGTGTTTGCGGCCATGGCAGTCACGGCGGGACTGGTCTGTGCACTGTCAGGTGGCATGCTTCTAAGCTTCGGCAAAGCCCAGGCCGCCGAGGCGGCGAAGTTGGAAAGCCTCATCGGCGAACCATGCCACGGGGCGCGCAGCCTTGACCCGCGCAATGGCTGCAGCGATCCCTTCGGTGCCGCCAAGGTCGCCAACGTGGGGCCGAACGAAGCACCATGGTTCAGCGCACCTGAATGCCACCCGTCCGCGGATCCGGTGGTCTACGAGGACCTCCAGGTCCTGGCCGAGTGCGACTTCACTGGAGGGGCGCAGCCGGAGGCGACTGTCTGGCTGGTAGGCGACTCGCATGCCGAGCAGTGGAAGGCCGGCCTGTACGAGCTGGCACGGCTGCACAAGTGGAAGGTGAAGGAATCATTGCTTGGCGGTTGTCCGTTCGTTGACGTGAAGCGGGTGACCGTGGCGGGCGCGCCTGCCACCGATCCGCATGCACAGCAGCGGTGCCTTGGGTGGAGCGCCCAGGTATCCAATCGGATCGTCAAGGAAAAGCCTGACATGGTCTTCGCGTCCTCATTCGGAGCAGGTGAAACTCTCGACGATGGCACCGGCCGGCCGCAAATGGACCAGTACAAGGATGCCGTGACGAAGAGATTGGGTGACTGGACATCGGCAGGCAGCCGGGTCTTCGTCTTCCGGGACCCGCCACTACCCCTTCACCGCACCAGCCCTGACTGCGTGGCGCTGAACCCGCAGCAACCCGTCGATTGCGCCAATGCACGCGGCGAGGCGCTGGTTCCGGACCCGGTTGCCGAAGCCGCCAAGGGCATGGGCAAGCCCAGCGTCAAGGTCCTCGACCTCTCGGACCAGTTCTGCGATGGCCAGCGCTGCTACGCGGTGATTGGCGGACTGCAAGTCTATTTCGATAATGATCATGCCGCCCGCAGCTATATCCGGTCCCTGGTCCCGGTCCTGTCCCAGCGGTTCAACGAGGCCCGGCAATAGGTGCGGGCATCCCTGGGTGCTGCCCGCTCCGTCGCCGAATAAACGAAAAACGCCCCGGTCCAGGGACCGGGGCGTTGCAACAAAGGCCGGGACATCCGTTGGAACGTCCCGGCCTTTGCCGTGGGTGGAGATGGGGGGAATTGAACCCCCGTCCGATGTCGTGTTGTCAGGGCTTCTCCGGGCGCAGTTTGCGTCGGATTTTCTCGGCCCCAGCCATGCCGCAAACAGCTGGCTGATCCGGGCCCAGTCACCTAAGAGTCCCGTTTACTCCGGTGACGGGAGCAAACAGCAGTGGCTATCTAAATGACGCCAGGATCCGGGGCGATAGCATCCCCGGGCTGACGGACTGTCTTACTGCTTAGGCAGCAAGAGCGAAGTCAGTGCGCTTAGATTCGGCACTTATTGGTTTGCAGAAAGCGTTTACGAGATAATTCTGCATCCTCGGCCCGCTTCACCTGTCGCGACTAACACCGTCGAAACCGATCATCCCCGTATTTTGTTACCAAACCGGCTGGCAAGCCTGCCGGACTACCAATACTAACGCACACCCTGCGGAAATAATTCCTAGCGGCGGCGGTTGCGCTCCCGCATCTCGCGCTGGGCCTCACGGTTGTCCTGCTGTTCCCGCAAAGTCTGCCGCTTGTCATACTCGCGCTTGCCGCGGGCAACGGCGATTTCCACCTTGGCCCGGCCGTCCACGAAGTACAGCTGGAGCGGCACGATGGTGTAACCGGCTTCCTGGACCTTGCGGGAAATCTTAATGAGCTCCTCGCGGTGCAGCAGCAGCTTACGGCGGCGGCGCGCGGCGTGGTTGGTCCAGCTGCCCTGGTTGTACTCAGGAATGTGGATTGCTTCCAACCACAGTTCGTCGTTGTAGAACGTGCAGAATCCGTCCACCATCGAAGCGTGGCCTTCGCGCAGCGACTTGACCTCGGTGCCCATCAGCGCGATGCCGGCCTCATATGTGTCCAGCACGTGGTAGTCATGCCGGGCCTTGCGGTTGGTGGCCACCACCTTACGGCCACTTTCTTTAGGCACGGGGCAACTCCTCGGGTTCAGGTTGGACTCCCCGCGCCCGGCGGCGCGGAGCTATACCAGTCTACGGCAGCAGCGTTCTTCCTAGAGCAGCCCCATGGGGTCCACGGCCTTGCCGTTGAGCCATGTCTCGAAGTGGGCGTGGCATCCGGTGGAGTTGCCGGTACTGCCCGAGTAGGCGATCAGCTGTCCCTGCGAGACGTGCTGGCCGTTCGAAACCACGATGCTCGAGTTGTGGTAATAGATCGTCGTCAGGGTGTTGCCCTGCACCACGCCGTGGTCGATCTTGACGCGCCAGCCGCCGCCGTCGGCGGAGTTCCAGCCCGAGCTGAAGACTTCACCGGCAGCTGCAGCGTACACGGGCGTACCGCAGGCCGCGCCGAAGTCGATGCCGGTGTGCATGTAGCCGCCGGTGCCATAGAAGTCGATGGTGCCCGGCGGTGTGGTGCGGTAGCCGAAGCCGGAGGTAATGGGGATGCTGCCGTCAAAGGGGTGGCGGAGGCCAAAGGCCGACGGCGATCCTGCTGCGGGCGGAACAAAGGGCTGGACGGGCGGAGCCGGGCGGTTCGCTGCCGCCGCTGCGGCGGCAGCTGCGGCAGCGGCCGCCTCAGCTTGCCTGCGCTGTTCGGCTTCCCATGCCTCCCGGGCCTTTCGGTCGCGTTCAGCGATCTCGTTGGCCACTTGGTTCTGGTTGGCCTGGACGCCCGCGAGCTGGGCCTGGATACCGGGTTTGGCCGCCTGGAGCTCCGCATCGAGGCGGGTGGTGTCGGCGATCAGCTGGTCAACCTGGGCCTTCTTGGCCGCGGCTTCGTCACGGGCAGCCTTCTCGCGTTCCAGTGCAGCATCGGCCTTGGCCTTGAGGTCGGTGATTTCCGCTTCCACAGCCTGCAACCGGGCTTCGGAGTTGACGTTGGTGGCGTTCTGCTGGTTGAGCTTGTCCATCGCCGCGTTCTGGCTTCGCATGGCTTGGTCGGCGAGGTCCATGGTGTCGGTCAGGCTGCCGCCGCCGCTGGACCCGAAGAAGAGCGAGAGGTTGGAGGGCACGCCGCCGGATTTGTAAGCCTGGGTGGCGATCTGGCCGATCAGCTTCTTGGTGTCGGCAATCTTCTGCTTGTCCGTTTCGAGCTGCTGGGTGATCTTGGCCTTGTTCTGCTGGGCCATGTCGACGCGCGCAGCCAGGGCCTCCGATTCTTTCACCGCACTGGCCACACGGCCTTGGGCGTCAAGGAGGGCCTGCTGCGCACCCGGCAACTGGCCCTGGTAGATCACCAGGTCACCGGCGGCCTTGGCGATCTTGGAATCGACGAACTCGAGGGAAGCCTGGACACGGGCAGCTTCGGCCTCGAGCGCGGCCTTGCGGTCTTCGAGGTCGTCGGCGAAGGCCACGGGCGTTGCCACGGCCATCCCCGCGGAAAGTATGACCGCCAGAACACCGCTGACGATCCCCATGCGGCGGCCGGCCGCCCGTCCCCGGCGGAACCGGGGGCGTGGAGAGGTTTGATCGGTTACGTTCATGAGCATTCCTTGGTCGGTTTGCATAGCCTAAACGCGCAAATATCTGCGAAGGGTCAAGAGAGACGAAATTCCTGCCAAGGATCCGCCAAGGATCAGCAGCGCCGGCGCGAGGATCAGTGTCTGGCCTGAAGAAATGAAGGCGGTGTCCGGGTATTGGCGGGACATGTAGTCACCCAGGAAGAACTGGGCCACGGCCCACAGGGTGCCGGAAGCCAGCGCCGCACCGATGACCGCGGCGATGACCCCCTCGAGGATGAAGGGCAACTGGATGACAGTCTTCGACGCGCCAACGAGCCGCATGATCCCGGTTTCCCGGCGCCTGCTGAACGCGGAGAGCCGAATGGTGGTGGCGATCAGCAAAATGGCGCAGACGATCATCACCCCGGCGATGCCCACTGCCACCAACGAGGCACCGTTCATCACTGAGAAGAGGCGTTCGAGCAGCTGTCGCTGGTCGATCACGGTCTCCACGCCCGGCTGGGAAGAGAAGGTCTCACTGATGATCTGGTACTTCTCGGGGTCCTTCATGTTGATCCTGAAAGACGCCGGCAACTGGTCCGGGGTGACGGAATCAACGATGGGCGAGTTGGAGAACTGGTCCTTAAAGTGTTTGTAGGCCTCGTCCCGGGACTCGAACTGGAAGTCATTGATGTACTGGGCAACGGCCGGCGACTTAAGGAGCGCGTTCAGGCCCTGCTGCTGCTCAGGCGTGACCGGCCCCGACGCGCACCCTGGCGCCGTCGAACCGTCACTGCACAGGAAGATGGCCACCTGGACCTTGTCGTACCAGTACCCCTTCATCTGGTTGATCTGCATCTGGAGCATTCCGGCCGCGCCCACGAACGTGAGGGAGACGAACGTCACCAGGATGACCGAGACCACCATCGAAAGGTTGCGGCGCAGGCCGCTGCCGATCTCGGAGAGGATGAATGCTAGCCTCATTGCCGTGCCTCACCTTCGGCACCGTTCCCCGGCAGTCCGTCGTCGGGCGCTTCCCTGCCGCTGGCGTCCTTGAGCCGCCTGGACTGGCCGACGACGGGGATCATCGAGGTGTACAAAGCCTTCGCTTCGTCGCGGATCACCACGCCGTTCTTGAGCTCGACCACCCGTTTGCGCATTTCGTTGACGATGTCGTCGTCGTGGGTGGCCATCACCACCGTGGTCCCGTTCTGGTTGATCTTGTCCAGCACGCCCATGATGCCCATGGACGTGGTGGGGTCAAGGTTTCCGGTGGGTTCATCGGCCAGGAGGATCCCGGGCCGGTTGACCACGGCCCGGGCAATGGCGACGCGCTGCTGCTCGCCGCCGGAGAGTTCGTGCGGCATGCGGTGTTCCTTGCCTTCGAGGCCAACGGTCTTGAGGACCTCGGGCACCGTATCGCGGATGACGCTGCGGCTCTTGCCGATGACCTGCATGGCGAAGGCTACGTTGGCGAAGACATTTTTTTGCGGCAGGAGGCGGAAGTCCTGGAAGACGACGCCGATACCGCGGCGGAGGCGCGGCACGCGCCAGCTCGAAATCCTGGCGACGTTTTGGCCGGCCACGTAGACGGCGCCCGAGGTTGCGCGGTCTTCCTTCAGCACCAGCCGAAGGAAGGTGGACTTTCCGGAGCCGGAGGCCCCCACCAGGAAGGCGAATTCGCCGCGATCAATCTCAAGGTTGACGGAGTCCAGCGCCGGCCGGGCTTTTTGGTCGTAGACCTTGGTGACATTTTCGAATCGGATCATGGCCCTAAGTACCCTGCAGGCATGGCTGATTGTTCTGATGCAGCCCAGTTCTGCAGCCGGTGCACGGGTTTTCGTTTGGGGGAAGTAGGGCCCCGGCCCCTCGACTATACGCAGGATGCCCGGCGCTTGGGCGGGCTTTCGGGGGCGTGTCGCCGGATCACATGGCGGCCGGCGGCCCGGCCTGCTACTTTTCGGCGTTGCGGTTGTCAGTACGCCAGCGGATGCCGGCGTCGATGAAGTCGTCGATCTCGCCGTCGAACACTGCAGACGTGTTGCCCACTTCGTGTTCCGTGCGCAGGTCTTTCACCATCTGGTAGGGGTTGAGGACGTAGGAGCGCATCTGGTCGCCCCAGGAGGCTTTGACGTCCCCGGCCAGGGCCTTCTTCTCCGCGTCTTCCTGTTCCTTCTTGAGCAGGAGGAGCCGGGATTGCAGCACGCGCATGGCCGCGGCCCGGTTTTGGAGCTGTGACTTCTCGTTCTGCATCGAGACGACGGTGCCGGTAGGAATGTGCGTGAGGCGCACCGCGGAGTCGGTGGTGTTAACCGACTGTCCGCCGGGGCCGGACGAACGGAATACATCGACCCTGATTTCGTTGTCCGGGATGTCGATGGAATCTGTCTGTTCGATCAGCGGGATGACTTCCACGGCCGCGAACGACGTCTGGCGCCGGCCCTGGTTGTCGAACGGGCTGATCCGGACCAGCCGGTGGGTTCCTGCTTCAACGCTGAGGGTGCCGTAGGCGTAGGGCGCCTTGACCTCGAACGTGGCCGATTTCAGGCCGGCTTCCTCCGCGTACGAAGTGTCCATGACCGTCGTGGGGTAACCGTGCCGTTCGGCCCAGCGGAGGTACATGCGCATCAGCATTTCGGCGAAATCTGCCGCATCGACTCCGCCCGCTCCCGCCCGGATGGAGACCACGGCTTCGCGCTCGTCATATTCCCCTGACAACAGGGTGACCACTTCCAGGTCTTTGAGGGCCTTCTTGATGGATTCCAGTTCGGTCGCGGCCTCCCCCATCGAGGCGGCGTCGTCCTCGTCCTGGCCGAGTTCCACCAGCACTTCGAGGTCGTCGATCCGTGAGGCCAGGTTGGTGAGGCGCTCCAGTTCGGACTGGCGGTGGGAGAGCCTGGAGGTGATCTTCTGGGCCGCTGCGGGGTCGTCCCACAGGTCCGGCTCCCCTGCCCGCTCGCTGAGTTCGGCGATGTCTTCACGGAGGGCATCGACGTCTGAGACGCGTTCGATGGACTCGTAGGTGGCGCGGAGAGCGCGGATTTCAGCGGAAAAATCAATATTGGCCATGGTGGTTTAAGCCTACGCTATCGGGGCAGACGGCCCTGCGCCGCCCGTGAACGGGGCTGCTCCGCCGGGCCAGGCGTCAACGGACCAGCCGGGCACGTGCCGTGGAGGACGCCTCGATGCGGATTCCGTCGGGCACCAGGAAGTTCACCACTGGCGGATGCACCGCGGCGGTAAGGA
This sequence comes from Pseudarthrobacter sp. fls2-241-R2A-127, assembly GCF_030209355.1. GTDB lineage: Bacteria > Actinomycetota > Actinomycetes > Actinomycetales > Micrococcaceae > Arthrobacter. The sequence goes on along the minus strand of NZ_JARVSF010000004.1, from coordinate 55,467 downwards.
CTACGACGGCGGTCGAACCGTCGGGCGATCCCGTTCCCGGGGCTACGGCAAGGCTGGAGAACCGTTGTGAGGCCGGGCTTCTGCCGATGAAGTCAGCTGCCACGTTGCGCACCCGGGCAGGGTTGAGGACAGCAGACGGGGTTCCGCCCTGTGATGAGACGTCGCCCAGTGTGTAGCTGTCGGCAGCGGCCATGGATGCTCCGTCAGCCAAGGAGAGGAGCCGCTTGTGCTCGAGGTAGACGCTGGATATTCCGATGACGACCGTGGCGACCAGCAAGGCCAGGGCCACATAGCCGACGATCATCACCGTCAGCTGGCCGTCTTCGCCGTTTTGCTCACTGGGTGTCACCGGTACCGCCCCACCAACTGGGTTGCGGAGGCCTGGACGTCCGTAGCAGACAATCCCTCCGCAAAAGGGAGGAACGGGAGCGCCACATTGAGGCTGACGGTCACCGTGACGGCGCTTCCCGCGGCGGTGCAGTCTGCAGGTTCACAGCTTGTCGTCACGTTTGCCCGCCCTGGTTCCTGCCCGAAATCGGAAAGCGCCAGGGATACTGCCCGCTCCGCCGCCGCCTGCGCGTTGACGGGGTCGGCCTGGGCAACGTACACCTTTGCCGCCTGGTCCGCGGCGCCAACCACGGCGAAGGAACCTCCTTGGATCTGCCCAACCGTGATGACGAAATACACCAGCGGAACCATCAGCAGAAGCGCCAGGAAGGTGAACTCGACCACCGCACTCCCCTGTTCGTGCTCTGTGGAGTGCCGCTGCGGGTGTCCCCGGTGCTGGAGGCCGGGGACGTTTGCATTTCCCGGGAGCCGGCCGGCGTCCCGGGGTGGTTGCCGGCAGAGTGCTTCCGCGAACCTTGTCACGAGGCGGAACGTGCTCGCGGTTCCGGGCGGCCTGTCAGGTGCGCCCGGATCACGGCTGGATGGCTGCATGCCCTTTCACCTCCAACATGTCCCGGGGGCCGATCAGGCCGATGACAGGCAGTGGTGACCTGACGGTAACTTCCAGCGTGCGCGTTCCCTGCAGATTCACTTCCCTGGTGCTGACCTGCTCGGCAAATCCGGGGTTTAGTGCAATCACAATGAGGCTGCGGGTCCGGTCCTCCGCATCTGCAGCGCTGCGGTCTGCCAAGGTCCCGTACCGGGCCCCGGACGCGGCAGCATCGATAAGTGTGTTCCGAACGTGCAGGACCAAGGTCAGCTGGATGATCGCGAGGAAGAACAACGTGAGCAGCCCGCCGACGAGGACAAAGTCCACGACGGCGGCTCCCCGCTCCCCCTGGGAGGGCAGCCCGGGACGCGCCCCGAGCCCTGGAGCGGATCGTGCCATGGATCAGTTCCCTACTTTATCCATGGCCTGGTTGAACATGGCTTCCAGTGCCGGGCCGGCGAGCGCCAGGAGAGCCGCCACCAGGACGGCGGACATGAGTGTAATCATTACCCAACCCGGCACGTCCCCACGTTCGGGGTTGTCGCCCGGAGCCATTTCCGATCGGCGCCGGTTTCCCGGGGGCTGTATTCCACACTGCAACAGAGCAGCTATTCCGATAAACAGCACGAAGAGACGGTTTCCGATCATTTTCATGTTGCATCCTTTCCTGATTTATATGTCCTTACAGGGGCCGCAGCACGACTGAGTGCCGTCCACAGCCCTTAGAAGCCCAAATTGATCGCTGCAATGCCCGGGAAGACGGCGAATACCACCGTCAGCGGGAGGACCCCGAAGACCAACGGCACCATCATCGCTATTTCTTTCCTGCCTGCGGCTTCCATGAGGTCGCGCTTGGCCGAATCACGGACATCCTGGGCTTGGGCGCGGAGCACTTCCGCAAGAGGGGTTCCCCTGTCCACTGCAACGATGATGCCGTCAACAAACCTGACCAGGGGCGCAAGGTCAGTGCGTGCCGAAAATTCCTCCAAGGCGAGGATGAGGGGTTTGCCTGCCCTTGTCTCTGCGAGGATCTTGGCAAATTCCTTGGACAGTTCTCCGTGGGCGCTGCGGCAGACCCGGTCCAATGCACCCGTCGCGCTTTCTCCCGCGCTGACGGCCAAGGCCATCAGCTCAGCCAGGCTGGGGAACTCAGCCATCATGCGGGCCTCCCGGCGTCGGACTTGGGCGCCCAACCAGTAATCCCGCAGTACAAAACCTGCTGCTGCGCTGCCGATGGTTAGGGCAGCCGCGAAGAGCGGACTGAACCTTCCTGCGGCGGCTCCAATGACTGTGAATGTCAGGGATATGGCAAACCCGGCCGCTGCCCACAGCAGCTGTTCCGCGCGGAAGTCAAGGGGCGACTTGCTGATCCCCGCCTGGGCAAGCCGCCGCTCCGTGGCTCCCGGCGACGGGTTCAACCGGGCCAATGCGGAAAGCCAGTCACGGAAGACCGGACGCAGAATCCGTTCCAGCGGCCCGAATGGTGTCAAGGTCTGTTTGCCCGCGTTCAGGAGCCGCGACTCCAGGTTCTGGGACTTAAGCTGGGGCTCGATCCGTTCAGAAAGTGTCATGGCACGCATTGGCGGGGACCTGAAGACTGCCAGCCACAAGCCGAGTCCAAGGCCCATTCCACAGACAACAGCGGCGGGCGGGATGACCATCATCGGAGCACCCTTTCGTCCTGGGGCAGGGCGCCGATCTTCAACATGACGGTGTAGCAAATGAGCGAGACAACAAGACCGCCCACCAGGACTGCCGCGCCCATGGGCGTGTTGTACGCCTGGATTGCTTCCGGTCTGGTTGCCAGCAGGACCAGTACGATCCACGGAGCGGCAACAGCAAGCCGAGCCGCGTTGATCGTCCAGGACTGCCGCGCTTCGAGCTCACTGCGTGTGCGGGCGCTTTCGCGGAGGAATTCTCCCAAGGTACCGAGCAGCCGGCCCAGATCGGAGCCGCCCACTTCACGGGTGAGCCGCAACGCTTCCACGATACGGTCTGCCACGGGGTCGGCAAGCCGGTTTTTGAGTTTGTTCAGGGAGCCGTCGAATTGGCCGCCGGCACGGTAGTCGGCGCCGAACTCCCGGAACAGAGGCCGGAGCTCTTCGGGCCCTTTGTCGCCGAGTTGGATGAGGGCTTCAGGCAGCGGGAGGCCGGCGCGGATTGCCGAGCGCAGGTGGTCAACGACGTCGGGCCAGAGCTGGCGCAGCAGCGCCGTCCTTTTTCGTGCCCGCCAGCGGAGCAGCGTGATTGGCAGCCACGCTCCGAAAAGTCCGAAGCAGCCGGCGATCGGCCATGAACGGCTGATCGCGAAGAAGGCAAGGGCAATGAACAGTCCCATGCCCAGGCAGGTCCCCACCAGTCCCCGGGCGGATACTTTCTCGACGCCGGCGGCACTGAGCAGGTCGCTGAGGCGTCCGGGCTTCCGCTCCCGGCGTCCGGTATTTGGGGTCTCCCAGGATGACCACCAGATGAGGAAGAAGCCAACCCCCGCAGTGGCCCCCAATATCGCGGAATTCATCGAGCATCCAACAGTGCGGCGACGTCGTAACCGGCCCGGGTGAATTTTTCAGCCGCCGGCATGGCGTTTGCCCTGGGCTGCAAAACGCCGTTCTCCAGGGCAAAGACAAGCGAGGATTCTATGATGCCGTTCTCCACGCGTCGCCCCAGTGAAAGGATCTGCGTTACCTGTCTCCGCCCGTCTGCCTGCCTGCTGCAGTGCACGACGAGATCGATGCATGATGCGACTGTGGGCAATACGAAGGCGCTTGAGATATTTTCCCCGGCCAGTAACGGCAGCGTGCAAATCTTGGTGACAGCGTCGTGGGCAGAGTTAGCGTGGACGGTACACATCCCGGGAAGTCCACTGTTCAGTGCAATCAGCATGTCCAGGCTCTCCGCTTCGCGGACCTCCCCCACCACCAGCCTGTCGGGCCGCATCCGCAGCGCTTCCTTCACCAGACGCCGGAGCGGGATCTCGCCTTCACCCTCCAAGTTGGGTTGGCGGCACTGGAGGCCGACCACATCGCGCAGCGGGAACTGGAGTTCGAAGATTTCTTCAACCGTGATCACGCGTTCCCGGCTGCCGATACTGGCCGCCAGGCAATTCAGCATGGTGGTCTTTCCGGCCTGTGTTGCGCCGGAAACCAGGATGTTCAGGCCGCTGGAAACTGCCGCCCCAAGGAACCGGGCAGATTGGTGCGTCAGCGTTCCGAGCTCAACAAGGTGCTCAAGTCGGCTCGCCTTCACCACGAATTTGCGGATGTTAACCGCCCAGTGGCGGCGGGTGACGTCCGGGATGACGACGTGAAGCCTGGAGCCATCCGGGAGAGCAGCATCCACGAAGGGCGACGACATGTCCAGGCGCCTGCCCGAGCTTTTCAACATACGCTCCACGAGGTCGCGCACCTGCTGCTCAGTGAGGCTCAATGACGTCAGCTCGGACTCGCCATTACGCGCCACGAAGATTTCGTTCGGGGCGTTGAGCCAAATCTCCTCGATCGAAGGATCGTCGAGCAGCGGCTGAAGCACACCGAACCCTGCAACCGCGTCGAACAGGAATCTGCGGGCTGCGTCCAGCGGCCCGATGGGCGGAAGCGGTCCGATCAAAGCCCGCTCGTCATAGTCGGTGACCGCAGCTTCCACCAGGCGCCGGACTTCGCCCGCTTGCCGGAGCGGATCCAATCCGCGGCGGCGGATAAGTTCGCGGACCTCGTCCTCAACTATTCCCAGCGCGTCCATATGTTCCCCCATACAAATGCCACCTCCATCGGAGGCAGTGCGACTGGGTAACAGCCTAGGGAGCGTACACCATGCTGCCAAGTCATATGGGTGCGCCTGTGGACAAAGACGCCCATCCTCCGGCGGCAGTCCCAGAAGATCAGCTAGCGGACGCTGGGAACACGATCTTCAATCGACAACGCCAGAACAATGCCAACATGTGCACCAGCAATGCACTGGCGTGGAATTTTCGCCGGGCTTGTCAGGCGCCGATGTTCTCCGGACCAAGCCAGGCGTTTCACCTTCGCAAGATGGCGCAAGGCACATCCACCTTCCAGTTTCCCGGCGCCGTTGCGACCGCGTGCGCAGCCATCTCCGGGTTCTCCGCGCAGGCCGCGCGGGCGTCGGCAACTCCCACAGCCCAGATGGGACCGTCTTGGCGGAATGAAAAAGAGGGGAAGAAATACAAGCACTGCAAGAGGGCGAATACGGCCAGCACCGAAGTTGCGGCCTTGGCAGAAGTTTCTTCCAAAGCGACTGCTAAGAGGGGAAGGATGGCAAGAAGGAACATGGACGGCAATACGCTGTATCGGCCCAGCAGGAATTCATGCCACTGGGCGGCCTGGAATTCCGCGTAGTTGAACTCTTTCGAGAAATTGAAAAGCACGGCCGCAGCCCAAACGCCCACGGACGCCGCAACAGCGACCAGGGCAACGAAACGATGGGCAGCAGTGCTCCTGAACAAGAGAAAGAGAAAGGCCGCGAAAAAAGGGAGGGCCGCCAACACAATAGGGAGTGCCCCAAAGTTCAAAATAAGCAGCGCAATTTGATTGGACGTACCGAACATTACTGCCGAGCTGCTGTTGAGGAACCAACCGGCCACGACAGACAGAAAGTTTGCAGGCTCAAACGGAGCGGAACGCGGATAACTTACGGTCGTGAAGACCTGGCATGCGATACCGATTAACAACCCGGCCCTGGCAGGCCATAACTTCCTTTCCCGGAACTGGTAGAGGAAGAGCGGCACGAACATCAGCGTGAGGATCTCAGTCAGGGACGCGAGCGCAGCCACAACAAATAGAACAATTCCTTCGGCCCCGTTCCGCGCCGGCTTGATGAGAAGCCAGGGAGCCAGCCAAAGCAGGTACCAGTGGAGGTTGGCAAGGTTCCCCGAGGTCTCCAGCGCCGCGGGTGCCACGAGGATCGTGATCGATGCCCACGCCAGCCTCGGCACAAGTCGTGTCGAGATGGCACTGGCACAGAGGAAGACCATGAAGGCTACGAGACCAACGATCAGGCTGCTCAGAAGTGAGATAGCCACGGCATAAGCGTCCACGGGGAAAAGCCGGACAACGAATGCGGCCGCAAGTCGAGGCACCACGTGCAAGTAACCCTGGTAAGGGGAAAAGACTCCGAGAATTCCAGGACGTGCCAGTGCATCCTGGACGAAGACAGCTCCATCTTCTGCCCAGATGGTCCCTTGGGCCGTTGGGCTCAGCCTGGCGAAGGCAATAAGGCCCGCCCCCAAAACAGCGACCGGAGCTGCTGCCATTCTCCAGCCGAGCGCCATGGAAGCTTTTGAGCCGTGGTTGCTGTTCATCGTCCCCCATGACCCGCTGCGTTGAACGCACGAAGCCAACTAGATCTGGATGCGCGGTCAATGAAAGCCATCTGCGGACGCGCCTCATGAATGGTATCGGATGCGCCGGCGATTCAATCAAAGCCCTGCTGGCGGCGATACCTCACACGAGCCCCAGCAGAAACACCCATACCACTAGTCCCCCACGCAACACGATGCTATGGTGAGCGCGTTAAGTGTCAATAACCCTGTTCCGCGCGTCCCTGGGGGGACCACCGGTGCAGCAAACCAGATGGGCGTTCGGGGGAGCGCGCATTGTCTTCCGGAGCCAATATGAAGCGGAACCTGTCTCAGTCCCGTACCCCATTCCTGAAGTACCTAGGGGTGGTTCCGCTCGCGCTTGCTCTTGTCGTTGGCCCGGGTCTCACCGGACCCGCCTTCGCTCTTGAACCGAGCCCGGCGCCCACTCCACCCGCTCCCTCGGCTTCAGCCACGGCCTCCCCTTCTGCCACGCCGCCATCCGCCGCCAGCAGCACAGCGCAGCCCTCACCGCTTCCTACGAAGAGCGCCGCGGCTGCCCCATCCCCACAACCCCAATCCATGGCCGACGCCATCGGACCCGGTGGTGCGCAAATGGGGCAGCGTTCAGCAAGGGTCACCTCTTCCAAGGCCCCGGCAAGCACCAAATCGGCCAGCATTGAAACCCTCTCAGCCCAAGGCACATGGATGCCGACATTCGGAGTCCAGGGGCTGGACGTCAGCTACTACCAGTCCGCAGTCGACTGGCAGCAGCAATGGAACATGGGAGCGCGCTTTGCCTATGTAAAAGCGTCCGAAGGCAACTACTACACGAACCCCGCCTACAGTTCCCAATACCAGGGATCCCGAAATGTAGGAATGATCCGGGGCGCCTACCATTTCGCGATTCCAAACTGGTCTTCCGGAGCCGATCAAGCCACCTATTTTGTCAACAACGGTGGAGGATGGTCCCCCGACGGATACACTCTGCCGCCGGTCCTCGACTTTGAATTCAATCCCTACGAGGGCAGGACCATCAACGGCTTCTACTTCGGCGATACCTGCTACAACATGTCGCCAGGCCAGTTGGCAGCCTGGGTCCAGGACTTTGGCAATACGGTCAAGTCACTCACCGGCAGGTTGCCCATGATCTACACCAATACGAGCTGGTGGAATCAGTGCCTTGGCACCCAGACAGGTTTCGGTGACTACCCGCTTTGGGCTGCTGCATATCCCGGCTCGCCCAGCAACGACGCCGGCGCCCTTCCCGCGAGTTGGTCGACGTACAGCGTCTGGCAATACAGCAGCACCGGCCCGATGGCCGGCGACTCGAATGTATGGAATGGTGATTACGCGTCGCTGCAACGATTTGCCGGATTTGCGTTGCCCACCGGCAGCTTCGACGACCTTTCAGTCGTCAGGAACGGGACCGACGTCGGCCTTCGGGCCAGGGGCTGGTCGGTCGATCTGGCCAATATCCCGGCCTCAAACCAGACACACGTCTACATCACCGGCCCTGATGGCACGACAACCGGCTATCCGTGGACTGCCGATGCTTCCCGTCCCGACGTCAACAATGTCTTTGGCTATGGATCGTCCCATGGCTTTGACGGCACCGTGCCCATCACCAAGTCGGGAACTTACAAGGCCTGCGCTTTCTCCATAGGTACCTTCGGGAACACCGCACTCGGCTGCAAGAGCATCACGGCTACCGGCGTTGAAGCCCCGATTGGGAATTTCGACAGCCTCAGCGAGGTCAGGACGGCTGACAAAGTCGCGGTCCAGCTACGCGGATGGGCAGTTGACCTGGCTAACCCAGCCGCCAGCACCTACGCGGATACCTACATTACGGGCCCGGACGGGGTCACGACCGGCTACCGCATGACCGCGAACACTTCCCGGCCCGATGTTCAGACAGTTACCGGCCTTGGTTCCAACCATGGCTTCGATTACCAAGTGACCTTGACGATGCCGGGGACCTATCAGGCGTGCACCTATGCAATAGGCCAGAACTCGAATCTGCCCCTTGGCTGCAAGAGCATCACTATTGCTGCCAGCCCGGCACCCATGGGTTCCTACGATGCTGTTTCGCTCGTTCAGGCGCCCAACACCGGCAACCTCCAGTTGAGCGGCTGGACTTTGGACCCGAGCTACCCGGGGAAGAACAACACGGTGAACGTGTACGTGTCGGCCAAGGACGGCACGCCCATAGCAAGTCCAGTCATGGTGACGGCCACGGCAAACCTTGCGCGGCCTGATGTGAACGCCGCCTTGAACACGATCGGCAACCACGGGTACCAAGCCCAAATCGCGATCAGCACCCCGGGCAACTACACCGTTTGCGCCAAGGCCGTCGGTGTTGCCCCCCTCTCGGCCGGCCCCACGCCGCTGGGCTGCCGCGACGTCACCGTGCGGTCGACTCCGCCCACCATGGGAAGCCTCGACGTTGCGGGCATCCAGGTCTCCAACGGCCAGGCGTCGTTGACCACCCAGGGGTGGACCCTTGATCCGGCCATGCCTGGTTCCTCAAACCCCGTGCACGTCTACATCACCTACCCTGACGGCACCACAAAGGGGTATCCGTTCACCGCCAACCTCAAACGGCCGGACGTCAATTCTGCCCTTCAGACCATCGGAGACCACGGATACTCCACCACCGTGCCAATTACTGCACGAGGCCAGTACACCGTGTGCACATACGGCGTGGCGGTCTCAGTGTTCAGTACCCTCAACACCCAACTGGGGTGCCGCAGCCTGGTGTACTAGGGCAGATCCCGGAATCACGGACAGGCAGGCGCCACCCTTGGAACGTAGGACGGACGAACGGAGCCGTCGCAGCACGCGATAGGATTCAGGACTGTACTTTGTCCGCCGGCACCTGCCGACGGACACTGTCCATCCCATGATCGGAGTCCCCACCTTGGCTGTGAAGGCCTTTCCCGCCCTGCTGACCCGCTTCGGCGGATTTGCGGCATCCCTCGTCTTCTCGACGGCCATCAATCTCCTGGCAATCCCCTTCGTCATTGTCACTCTTGGCAAAGAGACGTGGGGTGAACTGGCACTGGCCCAGGCCACTGCAGCCATCTTTGGGATCATCGTTGCGTTCGGGTGGGGAACCGTCGGAGCGGCGCTCGTCGCATCGCTGACTCCCCCGGAACGACCGCAAATGTATGTCGACTCTTTGGTCAGCAGGATCTACCTCTTCCTGATGGCGGCTCCCGTGATGTACGTCGTCATGTTGCTGATCACGCAAGACAGCCCGCAAGTGGCCGCGCTTGCATCCGTCAGTTACGTTCTGCCGTTCGTGGGCGCGTCGTGGTTCTTCATCGGCCAGGCCAAGCCGTGGAAACTGTTCTTCCTGGACGTCCTCCCGCAGGGGCTGGGGATCATCTCCGGAGTTCTGCTGATCCAGTTCGTCCCCGAGCCGATCGTATTTGTGGCCTGCTTGCTGTTTTTCAATCTCCTCGCCGTCCTGCTTGGCGCAGCCGGAGCCACCGCAAGAACAGGGCACCACGTCAAAGCCGACTTTCGCTTCACAGCCGCCATGGCGCGACTCAAGAGCCAAAAATACGGCGTCATCGCTGCCGGGACGGGCAGCCTGAACAGCAACCTCCCCATGCTGGCCGTGAACCAGGTCGTGACGGCGTCGCTCCCCCAGTACGCGCTGGCCGATAAGCTGTTCCGGTTTGCCGTTGCCGGATTCGGCCCCGTGCTGCAGGTTATCCAGGGGTGGATACCGGAAGGAGGCCCCGGTCAACGGGACCACCGTATCCGCACCGTCGCGAGACTGGCTCCCGTGGCGGGCTTGGTCGCCGGAGTACTTCTCGCAGCGCTGACGCCGTGGGCCAGTGCGTTGTTCTCAGGCGGGGAAATACTCATCGGCTACAGCCTCAGCGTCCCGTTCGGTCTGATACTCGGGGGCGTGATCGTGGCCCAGGTTGTAGGCCTCGCGTGCCTCATCCCGCTGGGAAAGGGCGCAGCCCTGGCAAAATCGACAGCTATCGGGGCAGCGTTCAACGTTCCGCTCATGTTCGCCCTGGGCATCGTCTGGGGCGCCCCCGGCGTCGCGTGGGCAGTTGGCGTTGCCGAGCTCATCGTGGCGGCCTACCAGCTCAAAGTTGTGCACGACAGTCTCCGCAGCTCTGCCCCGGTCACTGACACTGCAAGCAAGGCACCCTAAACGCCTGATGGCGAGGGGTGCGTTGCCCTGCAGTCTCCAACTAGTTCTTGCGTCCGCCCGCGCGAAAAAGCTCAACCGGGCTGCCGGCGACGAATTCGAGAAAGCATGGCCTCGCGATCTCACCGCGGCGCAACCCGGAAAGAAGCGTCCGCATGGTCGAGGCCCAGGAGTGGCCTGATTCAAAGGGAGCAAGTTCCCCACCGACACCTACACCAGCCGGCCCCACCCGTCGCACCAGCTCGTCTGCCATGGTCCGGCGCCAGCCGAAACTCAAGTCATTAGCAGTGCGAAGGAGGTCAAGGGGGCCGCTGCCCCCGCGGTACTTGCGCGACATGGCCGAGACATTCTCCAAGGACTTTGCCAGGCTCCTGCGGACCTCGACCTCGCCCAGGACGTTGGCGGCGTGCTGTACGTAATCCTGGACGATGTCGTCGACGATCAGCGCTCCCCCTGTGGCCTTGGCACACACGGCGAGCCAGTGGTCATGGACCTGGGTGATCGCCGCGAACCGGGGAAACGGCAGTGCCAGGTCCAGGAGGTCACGCCGGAAGAGGCAGAGACTTCCCGTCACCTGGTTCTGGGCGATCAACGATCCGAGGCTGACGTCCTTGCGGTACGTTGACTCGGCCACAATTTCATTCCCGGGGCGCCTGACCACACGGGCCTGCCCGGCAACGAGGCTGACGTCATCCAGGTGCGGAAGAAGCGTTTCGATCTTTGCCGGGTACCAGGAGTCGTCCTGGTCGGACAGCGCAACCCATTCGGCGTTGTCCGGGACGTGCTGGAGAACCCGCTCGAAATTTCCGTAGAACCCCAAGCGGTCCGGGAAACCGAGGACCTTGAAGCGCTGATCCCCGTTCAGCTCCCGGGCGACGAATTCCTGGACCTCAGCATGGCCGCCGTCGGCAGAAATCAGGCACTCAAAGTTGGTATGCGTCTGCGCCTGAATCGACAGCAGCTGGGCGCGGAAAAGGTCCCAGTCAGGTTTATATGCCGCCAGGGCGATGATTCCAAAGGAGCGGGAGTCAAAAGGCATGGTGAACGGCTAGACAGTCGCCGACTGCTGCGCAAGGTAAGCTTCGAGACCGTCCCGCGCAGTCCTCGGAGCGAAGCCCGCTGCCTTGATCTTCGCCAGATCCAGCACGCTGTTCAGCGGCCGCGGGGCGGCATCCTTGCCCTTGAAGTACTCTGCCGTGCTGACACCGGAAACTGCGTCACGGGACCCACCGGCCAGCGCGTAGACGTCCTTTGCGATGTCGGCCCAGGACTGCGGCTCACCGTCGTTTGTGAGGTTGTAGGTTCCATAGTCGGCTGCGTTATCGAGAAGATGCCGGATTCCCGCCGCAATGTCCTCGGTGAATGTCAGGCGGCCGATCTGGTCGTTGACCACTGACGGCTCAACCCCCCGGGCGGCGAGGGACGCCATCGTCCTGACAAAGTTGTTGCCCTCGCCGATGACCCAACTCGTGCGGAGGATGTAGTGGCGCGCAACCGTACTGACGATCGCGTCACCCGCTGCCTTGGTCTGCCCGTACACCCCCAGCGGGCTGAGAGGCTCGTCCTCGGAATGGATCGCCTCGGAACCATCGAAGACGTAGTCAGATGAGACGTGGACCAGGGTCAGGTCGTGCTCGACGGCGGTCTTGGCCAGGTGCGCGACCGCGGTCACGTTGTTGGACCAGGCGGCGACCCGGCCTTCAGGAGTCTCGGCGGCATCGACGGCCGTGTACGCGGCCGCATTGATGATGGTCGAGTAGTTCTTCCAGTTCCTGGCTGCGAATGATTCGGGATTGGTGACGTCGAACTCCGCCCGCCCGGCGAACTCCACGGACGCGTCCCCGGCGTAAAGGGTCCGCAGGGCCTTGCCCAGCTGACCGTTCGCCCCCACCACCAGCGTCTTCTTCGCAGGCATTGGCACTACGTCGGCCAACCGTGGGTGGGCTTTGTCCTTGTCGGACAGTTCGGCCTGGTCAAGCGGGATGGGCCATTGGACGGCTGCGGACTCATCGGCCAGGTTCAGGAAGGTGTATTGGCCCTGCGCATCGGCCGACCAGTGGTCATTCACCAAGTAGGTGTACGCAGTGTTGTCTTCCAGAGTCTGGAACGCGTTGCCCACCCCGCGGGGAATGAAGATGGCCTGGCTGGGGTCGAGTTCGGCCGTGAATACGCTGCCAAAAGACGGGCCTTCGCGAAGATCGACCCAGGCACCGAAGATGCGGCCGGTGGCAACGGAGATGAATTTATCCCAGGGCTCTGCATGGATCCCGCGGGTAGTGCCGGCCTTCTCGTTGAACGAGATGTTGTTCTGTACCGGCCGGAAATCGGGCAGGCCGAGGGCGAGCATCTTCTCACGCTGCCAGTTTTCCTTGAACCACCCCCTGTTGTCCCCGTGGACGGGCAGGTCGTAGACGACGACGCCGGGAATCGGGGTGTGGTGGGCGGCAAGCTTTTTAGAGAACTCGATGGTCATCGTTTACTGGCCCTGATCCTTGTACTTCGCTTCGGTCTGGGCCTTCTGGGGACGCCACCAGTCCTCGTTGGCCCGGTACCACGCAATGGTGTCCTCGATGCCCGCGTCAAAATTCGAGAACTGCGGGGACCAGCCGAGCTCGTCGCGCAGCTTGGTGGAATCGATGGCGTAGCGCAGGTCGTGGCCCGGGCGGTCCACCACGTGGTCATACGCATCCGGGGACTCACCCATGTGCTTGAGGATCAGCTCGACGACGTCTTTGTTGTTCTTCTCCCCGTCGGCGCCGATGAGGTAGGTCTCGCCGATCCGGCCCTTGGCAATGATCGCCAGGACAGCGGAAGAGTGGTCGTTGGCGTGGATCCAGTCGCGGACGTTCTCGCCCTTGCCGTAGAGCTTGGGCCGCACGCCGTCGATGATGTTCGTGATCTGGCGCGGGATGAACTTCTCCACGTGCTGATAGGGGCCGTAGTTGTTCGAGCAGTTGCTGATGGTCGCCTGCAGGCCAAAGGACCGCACCCACGCCCGCACCAGCAGATCCGAGCCCGCCTTCGTCGATGAGTAGGGACTGGACGGGTTATACGGCGTCTGCTCGGTAAAACGCTCCGGGTCATCCAGCTCAAGGTCTCCGTAGACCTCGTCCGTGGAAATGTGGTGGAAACGCTTGTTGTGCTTCCGGGCGGCCTCGATGAGGGTGTACGTGCCAATGATGTTGGTGTCCAGGAACGGACGGGGGTCGTGCAGGGAGTTGTCGTTGTGCGACTCGGCGGCATAGTGGACCACGACGTCGGCGGCGGCCACCAGCCGGTCCACCAGCTCTGCGTCGGCGATGTCACCCTGGACGAATTCGAACCTGTCCTCGGGCAGCCCCCTCAGGGATTCCATGTTGCCTGCGTACGTCAGCTTGTCCAGGACGGTTACACGGTCATCCGTGTTCTCAAGAACGTAGTGGACGAAGTTGGAACCAATGAAGCCGGCGCCGCCGGTGACAAGGAGATTCTGCATTAGCCCAGCTTAGCGTCTCGACCCTCCCCCTCACCGACCGCTGAGTCGTCGTGACGCCTCAACGACCAGCCGGGCGAGCATGAACCGTGCGGCCGCTATCCGCCGGAGCGAACGGAAGCCCGCCGGCGTCTCGTTTTGTTCATGAAGGCGCCGCAGGAGGCTCGGTGCTTCAAGGTGGGCAATCGACTGCGCAAGGTTGCCGCAGATGGCGATCCAAAGATCATGCGACTCGCGGACGTAGGACGGGATGGGGGTGACGACGTCAACAAAATCGCGTCGGAACGCCATGCCGCAACCGTAATAGGCGCGGTAACCAACCATGATTCCAACGAGGTTCGCAAGGCGCCGGCCGTTCATTTTCGCCGTCAATGGGGGGATCCATGGCCGGGGGCCGCCACCGAGCATGGCAAAGTTCGTGGCGACCACGGCTGAATCCCGGAGGCCTTCCAGCATGAGGGCGACCCGGCCGGGGACCCATACGTCGTCCTGGTCGGACAGGAAGATGAAGTTGCCCCTGCTCGCACCGATGGCAGCTTCAAACGCGCGGACGTACCCCACATTGCTGGCTCCCTGAATCAGCCGGATCCTCGGGTCGTTAAAACCGTTGATGACCTCAACGGTGTTATCGGGGGACGCGTCGTCGTAGATTACAAGCTCGTCCACGGCATCCAACTGGTCGAGTATTGAACGGATCTGGTCTGCGATGAAGGACGCACCCCGGTAGCTCGCCATGCAAACGCTGACACGGGTGGCGGAAGGAGCGCTGGGCGGGATGCTGGTCATGCAACCGACACTAACTGATTCACCCATATCTCCGGGTGTGGCAGCTGCGATGCGCTCCCGTGCCAGGTCCCGCGCCGTCGACTCGGCCGGGCCGGCCGGCACGCGCTAGGATGCGAACCACTGGCCGACTGGCTGGCGGGACCCGCCGCGGCCTGCCGGCTGCCCGCGCAGGGTACGGACGGTGCGCAATCGCCGCGTTGATATAGTTGGGACATTATGCGCAATTTGGAAAACAACCGTGTGTTGGTCATCATGCCGGCGTGGAATGAGGCTGATTGCGTAGGGGCAACCGTAGCCGAAGTGCTGAGACTCGACGAGCCCTACGACGTCCTGGTAGTCAACGACGGCTCTACCGACGGCACACCGCAGCTTGCAGCGGCGGCGGGCGCGACAGTCCTGAACCTGCCATTCAACCTCGGTGTCGGGGGTGCCATGCGGGCTGGATTCAAGTACGCCCAGCGCCTGGGCTACCGGCAAGTCATCCAGGTTGACGCAGACGGGCAGCACGACCCACGGAATATCCGCGAAGTGCTCAACGGCCTGGAATTGGCCGATATCTCCATCGGTGCCCGGTTCGCCGACCGCGGCGACTACACCGTGAAAGGCCCCCGCAAGTGGGCAATGAAGCTCCTGGCGAGCGTCCTGACCAAACTTGCCAAGACACCGCTGACGGATGTGACTTCCGGATTCCGCGCTGGAAACACCCGTGCGATTGCGCAGTATTTGGACCACTACCCGGCTGAGTATCTTGGAGACACGATCGATTCGCTGGTGGTGGCCATCCGGTCCGGCCTGAAGGTAACGCAGGTGCCCGTGGAAATGCGGCCCAGGCAGGGCGGCACGCCAAGCCACCACCCCATCAAAGCCGCCGTCTACCTCGGCCGCTCCTTCTTCGCACTCGCCTTCGCGCTCACGCGCAAGCGGTCAAACGTGGCTTTGCCCCTCCCCCTGATGGCAGGAAAGAACTGATGCCGAACATAGCCGCATTCTTCCTGGCCCTGGCCATCGTCGGGCTGGTCGCGGAGATGCTCCGGCGCAAGAAGCTGCGCGAAAAGTACGCTATCTGGTGGCTCGTCGTCGGAATTGCCACCCTGGTCCTTGCCGCCTTCCCGCAGCTCCTGGACTACGTAGCCCAGGCCGTCGGAGTCCAGCTGCCCTCCAACCTGTTGTTCATCCTCAGCATCCTCATGCTCCTGGGCGTCTGCCTGCATCTGTCCTGGGAGATCTCGGTCGTTGAAGAGGAGACCCGGGCCCTGGCCGAAGAAGTGGCCATTCTCCGGATCCAGATTGAACGGATCAACGAGGTGATGGTTGCCGGCCGCCCCGCAGGCAGCAAGGACCCGGAGGTTGAGCCCTAGTGCTGGAACCTTCGCTGGACATTTTCGTGCCCTACTGGGGCGATCCCGACTACATGAAGACCACGGTGGACAGCGTCCTTGCGCAAACGGATCCGCACTGGTTCCTGACTGTAGTGGATGACGCCTACCCGGATCCCACGGTGGAGGATTACGTACGGAAGATCAATGACCCGAGGATCACGTACATCAAGAAGGCCACGAACGAAGGCATCACCGAGAGTTTCCGGACCTCCATCCAGATGGCCAAGCAGGATCTGGTCGCCGTAGTTGGCTGCGACGACATCCTCCTGCCAAATTATGTGGAAACCGTGCTCCAGGCTTACAGCGACAACCCTGACGCGGACATCATCCAGCCAGGGGTCCAGGTGATCGATGCGGCAGGCAACCCGGCACGCACCCTCGTGGACACCGTCAAACAACGGCTCCTCAGGCCTTCGGCAGGGGCTCCCCTGCTCCTGTCCGGTGAGAGGCTTGCCACGAGCCTCCTGCACGGCGACTGGCTGTACTGGCCCTCGCTCACCTTCAAGACCTCGTCCGTTCGCACCGTCGATTTCCGCAATGAGTTCCGCATCATCCAGGACCTCGCCCTCATCATCGACATGATCCTCCAAGACCGCTCACTGCTGGTGATACCCACCGTTGCCTTCGCTTACCGGAGACATACCGAAAGCGCGTCTTCCCTTTTGCTCCAGGACGGCTCCCGCTTTGACGGCGAACGCGAGTACTTCAGCCTCGCAGCCACGCTCACCCGGTCGCGGGGCTGGCGCCGCGCGGAACGCGCCGCAAAGCTTCGCCTCACGTCGAGGCTTCATGCCTTGTCCCTCATGCCCGGACTGCTCAAAGCACGCAACCTCGGAGCAATCCGCACCATGGCCAGGCACGGGTTGGGCGCCTGATGGCTGATCGCTCCCGAAGCACCCTGACGGCCGCCGTCGTCAGCACCTTCAATCCTCACCGCAACGTCCTGGAGAATTGCGCGGCACTGCTGGACCAGTGCCTGGACGTCGTGGTCGTCGACGACGGCAGCACCGCCGCGGACGAGTCCGTCTATGCGGAACTGGAGGCACTCGGCTGCACAATTTTGCGGCTCCGGCAAAACTCCGGGATTGCGGCGGCCCTGAACAGCGGCGTCGCCCTGGCACGGTCCCGCCACCCGTCGCTTGCCTTCATCCTCACCATGGACCAGGACTCGCTGGTGCAGCCCGGATTCGTCCAGGGCCTTGAAGACGCTGCCGGCGCGGCAACCACCGCCGGGCTCGGGGTGGGGATGGTGGCCCCGGGGAAAGTCAGCGGACTGCCACGGCGGGTGGTACGAACCCAACAGGGAGTGACCATCGGGGACGAACCGGTCCAGTCAGGCCTCCTGATTCCAACGTCCGCCCTGGATGCCGTGGGGCCCTTCAATGAACAGCTGTTCATTGACGGTGTGGACAGCGAGTTCTACCTGCGCGCCAAGGCCCGACAGCTGCATTGCGTCCTTGCCCTTGACTGCTCACTGAGCCATTCGCTCGGCACCATGGTTCCGGCCCGCCTGGGTCCGTGGCCTGTCGCCTGGCGTGGACAGCCTTTGCAGGTGAGGACGGCGTCCACCTGGCGCTATTACTTCATTGTGCGCAACCGCGTCCTGCTCGCGGCCAGGTTTGCGCGCCAGGAACCTTACTGGACCGTGCGGGGATTAGTCACGGACCTCCGGCATCTGGCCATCGTCAGCATCCTTGCCCCCGGCAGGCGCCAGCGCCTCGCCGCAGCCCGCCAAGGCCTCGCGGACGGACTCCGACGGAAGTCAGGCCCAGGGCCCGCGCGGCAGCCCGGCACTTGACCCCGTTTTGGCCATGGCTGCGTCGTGGGGAATGATTGATCCCATGCGTGGAATTATTCTGGCCGGCGGAACTGGATCGCGGCTGCACCCCATTACTCTTGGCATCAGCAAGCAGCTCGTCCCGGTGTACGACAAGCCGATGATCTACTACCCCCTTTCCACGCTGATCCTTGCTGGAATCCGGGACATCCTGATCATTACCACCCCGCATGACGCCGAGCAGTTCCAGCGCCTGCTGGGTGACGGATCGCAGTTCGGCATCAACCTTTCCTACGTACAGCAGCCCTCGCCCGATGGACTCGCACAGGCCTTCATCCTTGGTGCTGACCACATCGGCGACGAGACGGTGGCGCTTGTCCTCGGCGATAACATCTTCTACGGCCAGGGCATGGGAACCCAGCTTCGGAAGCACGCCGACATCGACGGCGGCGCCGTGTTTGGCTACTGGGTGAAGGACCCCAAGGCCTACGGTGTTGTTGAGTTCGACAACGACGGCAGAGCATTGTCCCTGGAGGAAAAGCCAGAGAAGCCCCGCAGCCACTATGCAGTACCCGGCCTCTATTTCTACGACAATGATGTCGTTGAGATTGCGCGGGACCTCAAGCCTTCTCCCCGCGGCGAACTTGAGATCACGGATGTCAACCGGACTTACCTTGAGCGGGGCAAGCTGCAGGTGGAGATACTCCCCCGCGGGACCGCCTGGCTGGACACCGGAACCTTCAATGACCTCAGTGACGCATCAAACTTCATCCGTACAGTCGAGAACCGCCAGGGACTGAAGATCGGTGCGCCTGAAGAGATTGCCTGGCGCCAGGGCTTCCTGACCGACGACGACCTCCGCCAGCGTGCCGAGCCTCTGGTGAAGAGCGGCTACGGCAGCTATTTGCTGGGACTCCTGGAGGACTAGGCCGCAGTGATGGCCACCGCGCCGTCCCCGGCCGATTTCCCGTCCTCGTTCCTGGAGTTTTAATGAGCTGGTTTTCCGTCCTGCCAACCGCCATAGCGTGCCTGCTTCTTCTCTTTGTTCCCGGCACGCTCCTGTTGTTGGCCCTGGGATTGCGAAATCCTGCCTTCCTGGCCGTCGCACCTGTCCTGACCGTCAGCGTCGTCTCGGCCAGCGCCATCATTGCCCCCTATCTCGGCATCGGGTGGTCGATCCTGCCCGTGGCGGCAGCAACGGTCCTCCTTGCGGCCGTCCTCTTCGCCATCCGAAGAATCCCGGCACTCCGCCAACCGGTGCCGCCTTGGCGGACTGCGCTGGCAGGGTCGCGGCGGATGCTGCTCCTGGCGGGCGTTGGCTTTGGCATTGGCGCCCTGTCCATAGCGGTTCAACTCCGGACCGCCTTCGGCAGGCCGGACAACATCTCCCAAACGTTTGACAACGTCTTCCACCTCAATGCCGTCCGGTACGTCTTGGATACTGGCAACGCATCATCAATGACGCTGACGGCAATGACCAACGGAGACAATCCGCCATACTTTTACCCGGCGGCATGGCATGGGTTGGCCTCTCTCCTTATCCAACTGACCGGCGCCCCTTTGCCGGCCGCTGTCAATGTCCTGGACCTCTGCATCGCTGCCGCCGTCTGGACCTTGGGCTGCATGTTTCTGGTGCGAACCCTGGCCGGGTCGAACCCCTATGCCGTGGGTGCAGCGGGGGTCCTGGCGGCCGGTTTCGGCTCCTTCCCGATCCTGCTGCTCGACTTTGGCGTCCTGTACCCCAACTTCCTTTCGGTAAGCATGCTGCCGGCAGCTTTGGCTTGCGTGAGCATCTTCTTCGGGAACCGGCAGTTCGTGAACGTCGGTCCGGCAGCCCGCTTCCTGCTGGCTCCCATGGCGGCGCTTGGCGTTGCAATTGCGCACCCCAACGGTGTCATGTCACTTTTCGCGCTCTCGGTACCCGTCTTGATTGCGGCCTGGGTCTTCCTTGCCGTCGACCGGCGCAGGGCCGGGCGGCCGGTCCGGCTCACCCTGGCGGCCGGGATCGGCCTGCTTGCCACGTTCGGCATCATGGCTGTCTTGTGGAAGATCATCAGGCCTCCCGCTGTGGCGGCGTTCTGGCCGCCAATCCAGACCCAAGGCCAGGCCTTGGGCGAAGTTCTTACCAACTCAGCCATGCAACGTCCCGTTGCATGGGCGGTGAGCGCCCTGGCCATCGCAGGGCTGGCAGTCGTGTTCCGGCGTCGCGCCACAGTCTGGCTCGCGGGATCGTTCATCATCGTCGCCCTGCTCTTCGTCGTTGTGTCAGCCGGCCCGGCAGGGCGGTACAGGGACCTGCTGACGGGGGTCTGGTACAACGACAGCTATCGTCTCGCAGCCCTCCTGCCCGTCGTCGGAGTGCCGCTGGCAGCGCTCGGTGCCGCCTGGCTGATCGAACGGCTGCAGGAACAGACCCTGAGGTTCCGGGGTAAAGCGGCCGCCGTGGCGGCTCCGGGATTCCTGCACAGTGCAGGCCCCGTTATTGCCCTCGTGGCCGTTGGCCTGCTGCAGGCACCGCCCATGGTGACCCCCGTGTTGTCTGCCCAGGCGAACTACTCGACGACCCCGGATTCTCCACTGGTCAGTTCAGATGAGATGGCCATCATCGATGAACTCGACAACTACGTGCCGGCGGATGCAACCGTCGCAGTCAACCCCTGGACCGGCGGAGCCATGGCCTTTGCCATTGCCGACCGCAACACTACGTCGAAGCACACCCTCACGACCTACACGAAAGCCACCGAACTGCTGAACGACAAGTTCCGTGAAGCAGCCACCGACCCCTCGGTGTGCGCGGCTGCACGGGCCGGCAATGTCCGCTACGTCCTTGACTTCGGCACGCGCGAAGTCCACGGCGGGAATCACGGTTTCCAAGGACTGCAAATCCCCGATGCGACTCCGGGCTTCAGGCTTCTGGACCAAAAGGGCGAGGCAAAGCTTTTCCAGGTAACCGCGTGCCAGTGACCTCCGTCCGCAGCCGGTAGCCCCCTCTGCAACCAGTGGTCCTGGGCGGACGGAGCTGTCGTGGTCTCCCCTGGGCAGCCAACTTGGAACGGCGGTTCTTGCCTAGAGCCTCAGCTTCCGCGAGAGGACCGGAGCCAAGGACTTGGCAAAGGTGCTAGTCAGGTGGTTGTCACGGTACACGAGCACGTTTCCGACTACTGCGGGGCAGGTTTCCTGCCGGCAAAGATAGTCGGACATGTCCAGCACCTCAACGCCCGGCACCTGGTCAGCTGCGCGTTGCAGCGGATCGTCCCCTCCGCTCCTGGCTACCTGGCACTGCGGTGACTCCGGGCCTCTGCGCTGCACGCAGTCGGGGACTGAGAAGGTCGGGTACGGACTGTCGAGGATAACGGCGACCCTCAGACCCGCGGTCCTGAGAGGCTTGATGAGGTCAACGTAGCCTTTCACCAGCGCATCCGGGGTGTCCCACTTCCAGTGGAGTGCCTGCTCATATCCACGGGGCACCATCCCGGAGATCACCACCAGGTCCGGCCGGAGGTCCAGGATCCTTTGCAGGGATACTTGGTTCTGCGCCGAACAGTTTGAATAGACTGTTGATTCATCGGCCGGTGGCACGGCACTGAACGGACACCCGTTACGGACCATCGCATGGATCTGCCAGCCAGCCGGTTTCCCGGCGAGCACCATAGGGTCCACGAACTGGGCAGCGTGGGAGTCACCCACGATCACCATGCGCCTGGATGAGTCCGGGTCGCCATAGACGCACTTTTCGGGACCCATGGCCGCAGGATCGTAGACGCCGCAGCCATCGCCTGCCGTCATCGGGAGGTCTTTCAACGCCAGGGAGGCTTCCGGCCGTATGGGAAGTCCGGCCGGGACTGGCTTTTCCTGCCCGGGATCAAAGGCCATGGCCCCCGGGTATTCGCGGGTGTTGAGCAAACTTTGGAGCTCTTGGGCTTTGGCCTCCACGATGCCCCACGGAACCAACGCGGACCCCGAGGTTGCAACCACTACACCCGCTGCCGTCAGGAAGGTGGCTGCGGAACGAAGCCGGACCCATGTGGTCCTCGCCTGGATTCTCTTGGAACTGGGACGAACATGCCTGAACCGCTGCTCGACGAAATGGTAGGAGAGGGTTGCGCAAAGGATGCTGAGCACCACGATCGCAGCACCGTGGAAGATCCCTGGTTCGCGGCCCAGGAAGTACACGTAAAAGACGACAATCGGCCAATGCCACAGGTACAGCGAATACGAGATATCGCCAATGAAGGTTACTGGCCTCCAGCTCAACAGTGCAGGCACGGAGAGGAATCCGGGCGCCGGATCCTGGCCTCCCGCACACAGAATCAATATCGTCGCCATGACTGGGATCAAGGCCAGGTAGCCCGGAAACGCCATGGACGTGGAGAACGTCCCAGCCGCGAAAGCAATGACTGCCAGGCCGGCCCACCCGGCAAGCAGCTTGGATTTGCGTCCCGGCAGGCCAGCCTTGAGGAGCACGGCAACCAGGCCTCCTGCCCCCAGCTCCCAGATACGGGTGCTCGTGGCAAAGTAGGCAATGTCGTGATAGGAAACCGACAGGAAGATGCTGTGGACGAACGAGAAGGCTGTGAGGACGGCGAGGACAGCGACGCAGGCAGATGGTGCAGCCCTTTTGAACTTCCGTGCGAGGAGAACCCCGCCAAGAAGCAAAATGGGCATGAAGATGTAGAACTGCTCCTCAACGGCCAGGGACCAATAGTGCTGGACCGGCGAAACCAAAGCTGTGGCGTGCGCGTAGCTGTTTGCACTGAACGCCTGGTTCCAGTTCTGAACCTGCAGCCCGGACGCGATCACGTCGAGGCTGATCGACTGCCATCTGCTTTGCGGAAGGAGCATCACCGTTCCAAGGACGATGACCAGAAGCACGAGGGTAGCAGCCGGAAGCAGCCGCACGATCCTTCGTTCGTAAAAGGACCACAAGTCAAGTCTGCCGGAGTTGGAAATCTCCCGAACGAGTGAACCCACGATCAGGAATCCGGAGATCACGAAGAAGACGTCAACGCCGACAAAGCCTCCGGGGAGAGCGGCCGGCCAGATGTGGTAGACGATGACCAGTCCCACTGCGACCGCACGGAGGCCCTGGATATCAGATCGGACAGATCCAGGTGTTCGACCACCTGGTGTGGACCGGACATGGCGGCCAACAAGCATCTCTACTGTTCGGGGCATCAGAGCCGCGATCTCATGCGGGTATTCATCAGAGAGTCTGTCGCGTGCGCGGGATCAGGACCGCAGGATCGCAACCGCATCGTGGATGGAGCCGTCGAACTTAACGTTCCCGTGTTCGAGCAGGATGCCCCGTTCGCAGATCCTGGAAACGAGGTCCAGGTCGTGGCTCACTACCACCAACGTCTTGCCATCACGGGCGAGTTCCTGGATTTTGTCGATGCACTTCCGCTGGAAGGGCTCGTCGCCAACTGCGAGGATTTCGTCAATGAGGAAGACCTCAGGGTCGGTGTGGACCGCGACGGAAAAGGCCAGCCGCAAGTACATGCCGGAAGAGTAAAACTTCACTTCGGTATCGATGAACTGGCCGATCTCCGAGAATTCGACGATCTCGTCGAACCGGTCATTGACCTGCTGCTCGGTCATTCCGAGGATGGCCCCATTAAGGTAAACGTTGTCCCGGCCCGACAGGTCCGGGTGGAAGCCGGCGCCCACCTCAATCAGGCCGGCTACCCGCCCCCGCGTCTTAACGGTTCCGGTGTCCGGCAGCATCACGCCCGAGATGTGCTTGAGGAGCGTCGATTTTCCCGACCCGTTCAGGCCCAGGAGCGCCACGGTTTCACCCGCCTGGACCTCCACAGAAACGTTCTTCAACGCATGGAACTTTTCGGAAAGGTCGCCTTTGCGCCCCTTCGCCAACCACACCACAGCCTCTTTCAGGGACCTGGTGTGGCGCAACACGAATTGTTTGCTGATGTTCGAAACTTCGATCGCCGTGACCACTTAGAGCTCCTGTGCGAAACGGCCCTCAAGGCGCCGAAAGGTGTACTGACCCAGAACAACAATGACCACGGCGACCACGAGGCCGACCGGAAGCCAAAGACCGAAGAGGTTGGGCGGCATTGCCGCTGCACCGTCCGTGGTGGGGTACCAGAATGCATAGTGGAACAATTCCACCCCGATGGTGATCGGGTTCGCTTGGTAAATGGCAAATACTGTGCTTCCAAGCTTTTGCTCGACCATGGACCATGCGTACATGACGGGGGACGCCCAGGTGGCAATCATGAGGAGCATGTCCACGAGGTTTTCAGAGTCGCGGAAGTAGACGTTGGCAGAGCCGAACAACAGGCCCAGGCCGGTTGCGAGCAGTGCGACGATGATGAAGCCTGCAACGGCAGCCAACAGCTGGATGACGTTGGGGTGCCAGCCGGCGAAGACACAGCCCACCACCAGCACCACGAGCTGCGGGAAGAAGTGCACAGCAGAAACCCAAACGGATGCCACAGGGAACAGTTCGCGCGGAAGGTAGATCTTCTTGATCAGGTTTCCGTTCATCACGATGGACCGTGCAGCGTTGCCCAGGGCTTCGGAAAAGAAGTTGATCAGGACGATGCCGGAAAACAGGTAAACGGCGTAGTTTGCCAACCCGTCCGGATTCTTGGGACTCCGCTCCAATCCCAGGAAGATTCCCAGTGCCACGTAAAAGACGATGAACTGGACGCCCGGCTTCACGTAGGACCACAAAAGTCCGAGAACGGAGCCTCGGTAGCGGACTTTGAGCTCTTTCCGCACCAGCAGCTTGAGCAGGAAACTCGACTGCTTGATGTCCCGCAGTCCCCCGCCCAGCCCGGGCGTCGTCAACTCATCGGTGGAAATTACGCTCACTTGATCTCATTCTGCGTATGCTGCTCAAACGTCTTCCGCCACGACTCGATCGACGTCAGATCGTTCATCGCTGCCTTGTACTTCTTGCTGAGCGCGGGCCACTCCCGGAGCAGCGCCGCGTGGAGCCGGCCGCTTTCGGCCAGCATCGTCCGCAGCCGCTTGGGATCGCGCCGGTACCACGAGGCGCCGGTTCCCTCAGCGTTTGAGACCACGGCGCTGTCGTATTGCGCCATGCGCCACCACCGGTTGTCCTGGTGCGCCACGGTCGTCTGCGGACGTTCGGCGCTGGTTCCCGTAACCGGCTTAACAAGTTGCCGGGCGATGGTTTTGGCGGCCCAGGGCAGGAGGGTGATTCTCGAAGGCTGGGACGGGCCGTGGCCGCGGCGCGGCGGCTTGTCCATCTTCGGAGCTGGAAAGTCCTCCGGGTCCGGCCGGAAGACGGCGTCGGAATGCCCGGACATCATTTCCCGGATTTCCGGAAGCTTGGTCGACAACAGGTCGGGCAGCGCTTCCGGCCCCTTCAGCACGTCCTCCAGCGCCCACTGCCGGCCCTGGGCAGTGGCGTACTGCATGGAAACCATGTGCTTGACGTCCCCGTATTGTGAGGCCTTGACCACTTCGCCGCCGAACTCGTAGGGGCTGTGAAGCAAGGCAGCCACCACACGGTTGCGGGAATGGAAGTAGGCCTGCCAACCGACCAGGTCGTCCTTGTCGATCCAGGACACGTGCCAGACGGCGGAACCGGGAAGGGAGACTGTGGGGTATCCGTGCTCCTTTGCCCGCAGGCCATATTCGGCGTCGTCCCACTTGATGAACAGGGGAAGCGAAAGCCCGATGTCGCGGATGACCTTGGTGGGGATCAGGCACATCCACCAGCCGTTGTAGTCGACGTCGCAACGCCGGTGCAGCCAGGACGTCTGGCGCAGGTTGGACGACAGGAAGTCGTGCCCGAGGATCATGTCCTCGCTTGGGAGGGCGGGCTGGAACCGGTAAGGGTTAACGACTTCGCCAAATGTGTGCAGGACAGTCCGGTTGTAGAGGTCGAACATGTGTCCGCCAACCAGTGTCGGGGTCTTGCACCGGTCCGCGAAGGTGAGGAGCCGGATGATGCTCTCAGGCTCGACGACGATGTCGTCGTCCATCAGAAGCACGTAGTCGCTGCCGTTTTCGACGGCCTCGAACATTCCGCGTGCAAATCCGCCGGAGCCGCCCAGGTTGGACTGGTTGATAATCCTGAGTTTGCCGTTCAAGGCCTCTTTGACCGCGTCGAAGCCGGGTGCATCAGAGAGTTTCTGTGTGCCCTGGTCAACGATCAGGATCTCCTGCACGTGCGTTAGAGCCTCGGCGCTCTCGGCGAGCAGGCGCAGGTTGTTCAGGCAGAAGTCGGTCTTGTTGAGCGTGGTGATCTGGAGGGTTACCGATCCCGGGGTGCTCTCGACAGCGGGCCCCTGCCACTCTGCGTCAAGCATGATCAGGGGCTCGGTTCCGGCCAGCAGGTCGAACCAGTACCATCCGCCGTCTCCGAAGGGGGCCAGCGACAGCTCAAAGTAGCTTTCCGAGATCCCCTCGACGCGGCGGGTGTCCACCCGCTGCAGCGAACCGCGGGCGTTTGACTTGTAGACGATGACCGAGCCGGCGCCCTGGGTGCGGACCTGCAACCGGATCTTGTCCACGGTTGTCCACCGACGCCAGTAGCTGGCGGGAAACGCATTAAAGTATGTGCCGAAGGAAACGCGCTCCCCCGACCTCACGGAGGTGGAGTGCCGCGAGAGGAAGTCCTCTACGTGCGCCTCTTTCGAAGGGCTGCTGATGGTCCGGGGCTTGGCGTCCTTCGCGTCTCCGTCGCCAATGGTCGGGAGCTGGATGCCGGTGGCCGTGCCCATGTCCATATACAGCGGGGCCGTATCCATCTGGCTTGCGCTGGGCAGAATGATCCGCTGAAGGGTATTCCAGTTCGCCGACGATTCGTCAGCTGCCGCAGCCGCGGCCTTCTTCTGGTTCGCAGTTGACACGCTCATGCGTCCACGCCTCCACTTTCCAGCTTCACGCCGCTTTCGAAGTGCGGCCGGATCTTGTTATCGAACATGCTCAGCGCGGATCCAATGGCCATGTGCATGTCCAGGTATTTGTAGGTGCCCAGCCGGCCGCCAAACAGGACGTCCGATTCGGCGGCTGCAAGGTCGCGGTACTTGAGCAGTCGCTCCCTGTCGGCCGAGGTGTTGACGGGGTAGTACGGTTCGTCGCCTTTTTCTGCGAATCGCGAGAACTCCCGCATGATGACCGTCTTTTCGGTCTGGTAGTCGCGTTCAGGGTGGAAATGGCGAGGTTCGATGACGCGGGTGTAGGAGACGTCGTCGTCGTTGTAGTTGACGACGGAGGTGCCTTGGAAGTCGCCGACGTCGAGTACTTCTTCTTCGAAGTCGATGGTGCGCCAGGAAAGGTCGCCTTCAGCGTAGTCGAAGTAGCGGTCCACTGGACCGGTGTAAACCACGGGAATCTTGCCGACAACCTTGTTCTTGCTGTACTCGTGCGACTCGTCGAAGAAGTCGGTGTTCAGGCGCACCTCGATGTTCGGGTGTTCGGCCATCTTCTCGATCCACGCGGTGTAACCGTTGGTGGGGAGGCCCTCGTACTTGTCGTTGAAGTACCTGTTGTCGTAGTTGTAGCGCACGGGCAGCCGGGAAATGATGCCCGCGGGCAGGTCCTTCGGATCCGTCTGCCACTGCTTGCCGGTGTAGTGCTTGATGAAGGCCTCGTACAACGGGCGGCCGATCAGCTGGATGCCTTTGTCGTTGAGGTTCTGGGGATCGGTGCCGGCCAGCTCGCCGGCCTGTTCCTGGATGAGTTCCCGTGCCTGGCCCGGAGTCAGGTTGGCCCGGAAGAACTGGTTAATGGTGGCCAGGTTGATGGGCAGGGAGTACACCTCGCCCTTGTGGACGCCGTATACCTTGTGCACGTAGTTCGTGAAGGTGGTGAACCTGTTGACGTATTCCCACACGCGCTCATTGGATGTGTGGAACAGGTGTGCGCCGTACCGGTGGATTTCAATACCGGTCTGCTCTTCCTTTTCGCTGTAGGCGTTGCCGCCGATATGGTGGCGGCGGTCGAGGACGACGACCTTCAGGCCGAGCTCGCTAGCGGCCTGTTCTGCGATTGTCAGGCCAAAAAAGCCGGACCCTACAATGACGAGGTCAGCGGTCACAAAATCTCCTGGTTTGAATACGGGCAGCACAATGGACTGCATCGTCTGCTGTTCTAGCCTACCCGAGGGACCGCAACGTCCGTCGAATCAGCTTCGCCTCTGTGATCCGACGCACAGCCGACCTCATGCGGACCGCAGAACCCCGTCCCGTTCGAAATACGCATCCCGCGTGCCGGGACATACCCATTGGCCGCCTTCGTTTATCAACGGTTGGCCCGCCTTACCCACCCAGCCGATGCGCCGGGCGGGGACACCGGCGACGAGCGCGAAGTCCGGCACGTCCTTTGTAACCACCGCCCCGGCCGCAACCATCGCCCATGCGCCGATGGTAACGGGCGCTATGCAGACTGCACGGGCCCCGACAGCCGCTCCTTCCCGGATCGTGACACCCACTTTTTCCCAGTCTTCCTCTGTTTTGAGGGTGCCGTCCGGAGTCACAGCGCGGGGGAAGACGTCATTGGTGAGGACCACTGCGGGACCGATGAAGACCCCCGCCCCAAGAACGGCGGGTTCGTATACCAGGGCGTAATTCTGGACCTTGCAGTTATCCCCCAAAACCACACCGGGACCGATGTAGGCGCCACGGCCCACGACGCAGTTCTCCCCCAGGCGCGCCGCCTCCCGGACCTGCGCGAGATGCCACACCTTGGTGCCCGCCCCGATACTTGCGCCTGCATCAACGTCAGCACTGTCCGCGATGGTGCCCAAAGGAGACTCCTTTGCTGCTCATGGTCCGCTTTTTAGAGGGACCGGGTGTAGCGATCCTAGTCGAGCTCCAGCCGGGCAGTCAGCACTCCTTGACGGGTTTTCCACATAGGGTCCGAACCGCCTCCATATACTCCCCGTTCGTGGATAGCGTGGCGCCATACGCACGAAGGATTAGCACTTATGACCCTGCATTGCACCTTGGTTGGCGGTCCGGGATCTTCACGTCCCGGGCCCCCTCTCGAACTGTCCATCGAGGCCCCGCCCGGCACCTCGGGGGCCGACATCAACGAACAGTTGTCGAAGAAATTCGGCACAGGGCCGGTCACGGTGGACGGGCAGGATCTCCGCACATTGGTTTCCGGAGTTCCGCCCTTGGTGGGCGCGGCAATTCTTGTCGACGGGGGCACGTCGCCCCCGGGTCAACGGCCTCGTCGCACCGCGACCATTGATACGGCAGCTCCGCTGTCACTCGCCGTTCACAGCGGAGCGGCCGCGGGGACCGTGGTGCCGATCCGGCGGGGCAGCTACGCCATCGGCCGGGGCGGCACGCGCGTTGTCATCCCGGATCCGGAATTGTCCCGCGAGCACGCACGCCTTGTTGTCACGGACACGGACATCATCATGATCGACCTGGACAGTGCAAATGGCACGTATGTCGATGGTGAGCGGATCCGGAACACCGTCATCTCCACGGATTCCCGCATCCGATGCGGGCAGTCCACCATGTCGCTGGTGTTTTCGGACCTGCCGGAGCGGGTCCTGGCGGACGCGGGGAGATCCGTGGCCGAACCCATCGTGGTCTCCGGCCGGGCTGAGGCCGGCAACCGCGCCCTGCTCCTGCTGACTGCAGTTCTCCCGCTGGCTATTGGCGTGGGGCTGGCAGTCATCACCGGGATGTGGATGTTCCTTGCCTTCTCAGCGGCGTCGGCGTTTTCCGTACTCCCGCCCATCATCGCGGGCCGGCGGCAGAAGCGGGAATTGCTGGCTGCGGTGAAAGCTGCCGTCCGGGAGGACAGGGAACGCCGACGGCGGTGCGCCCCGTCCCTCGCCGTCGTTGCCTTGGCAGCGGGGCGGGGCGCACAGACGCCCGTTGCCGATTCTGCTTCCGACGGCGTCTGGCTGAGGTTGGGCGAGGCCGAACAGGCCGCCAACGTCCGGGTTGAGCCGGCAGGCGGCGTACGAACGGTTCCCCCCGCCGATCGGGTACCTGTGGTCCTTGACCCCCGCCATCCGCTCACCGTTGTGGGTGGCTCGTCGGCGGGAGTCGACGGCGTCATCCGTTCCCTTCTCCTGCAACTTGCGGGCTACCCGCTCGCCGACACAACCGGGGTGGTTATCCACGGGCGGCCGGAGAATCTGCCGTTGGCAGCCCGCTACCTTCCCGGGGTAACCCTCACCGGCACACCGGATGAAGGCCTCCGGCTCATCGGTAGAGGTCATTCCGGTTCGGAGCGCACCGTCCTGTTGATTCGCAGTGCGGGCCCGGCGGACCCGGATGACATACAGATTCGTGAAGCCGCGATGGATCGGGGATGGCAGGTTGTCCATTTCGTTCCGGAAGACACCGAATCCCCGTCAGCTGATGTGTTCGTATCCGAGCGCAGGTCGGTCATGCACCTTGGCCACCGTGAGACGGTCTTTGTTCCTGACCTTGTTCCGGAGGCAGTATTCACCACGTTTTGCCGTCGCCTGGCGAAGGCGCCGAAGCGGGAGGATGGATATGTGCGGTCGATTCCGGCCACCGTCCGTCTCAGCGAAATCCTGCCCCTGACGGCGGCGGACACCGCGCGACGCTGGGAAGCCAACGCGGAACGGCAGGGACTCCCGGTGCCGCTGGGACTGGGGGCGGCAGGCGTGAGGACCCTGGATCTCCAGGCCGACGGTCCCCATGTGCTCATTGCAGGAACTACCGGATCGGGAAAATCGGAACTGCTCCGGACTCTTATCTTGGCGCTCGCGCTGAGCTACCCTCCGGAGCGCATCAACTTTTTCTTCATCGATTTCAAAGGCGGCTCCGGCCTGGGCCCGCTCCATGGCTTGGTCCACTGTGTCGGACTCCAAACCGACCTGTCCATCGCCGAAATGGAGCGTACCCTGGTGTCCCTGCGGGCTGAGGTCAGGCTCCGGGAGAAGCGCTTCTCGGCAGCGGCGGTGCCGGACCTCAACGCGTACCGCTCCTCGCCGGCGGCCAAGGAATTCGACCTCCCCCACCTTGTCATCATCATTGATGAGTTCAGGATGCTCGTGGATGATGCACCGGAAGTGCTCCGCGAACTGTTGCGGATCGCCTCCATAGGGCGCTCGCTGGGTATCCATCTGGTGATGGCTACCCAAAGGCCCCAAGGCGCCCTGACAGCCGATATCCGGGCGAACGTCACGTCCAGCATCGCCCTCCGGGTGCAGTCCGATATGGAGTCAGTGGACATCGTCAATTCGAAGGCTGCGGCGGCCATTGGTGTTGACGCTCCGGGCCGCGCCTTCCTGGCCCGCGGTGCGGAACCTGCCGCGGAGTTCCAGGCCGCATCCCTGGCTTCCAGTTCCGAGGACCAGCTGCACGATGCTGTCATCATCCAGCCGACAAAGGCGTACCTCGCTTCCCGGGAATCAAGGGGCCCCACCCAGCCCGGCCCCGCGCCGACCCCGGCAAACGCCGCGGCTCCCCTGGTGGGACTCGTGGAATCCCTTTGCGTGGTGCAAGGGAATCGTATCCCCCGCAGACCGGTGGCCCCTCCGCTGCCGGAATACCTGGAAGAACCGGGCCCGAATTCGTCACCATCCGGGTCCCCGGCGGCCAGGTCGATGATGTCCGGTGGACCTGGGGACATAGAAGGGAACGTGCCACTGGGACTGATGGATCTGCCCCAAAAGCAAGAGGTGGTGACGCTGACCTGGAGCCGTGCCGGCCATGGCCACGCCGCCTTCCTTGGCAGTTCCGCATCCGGGGCACCGGCAGCCCTTGAACTGGCGGCGCGGAGACTGATGGCCGGCCCGGGCGAGACCCATTTCTACTTCCTGGACAGTACCGGGAGCCTTTTGCCCTTCGCGGACGCCGGCCGGACCGGGGCCCACGCCGGTATCCACGAGCTTCGCAGGGGAGTCCGAATACTGGAGCGCCTTACCCGTGAACTGGGCAGGCGCCTCAGCCGGCCGGCTGCCGGGGACGTACCGCTTGTTCTCATTGTGTCTGGCTGGGGCTCCTGGGTTTCAGCGTTCCGGTCCGGCCCGTTGGCCTGGGCCGAAGACTTGGTCCAGGACCTCGCCCGCGACGGAAGCAGGGCCGGAATAACACTGCTGCTTTCCGGTGACCGGGAACTGGTCGCAGCGAGATTCTACGGTTCCATCCCCAACCGCTTCTATTTTCCATTCGGCTCCACCGAAGAGAGCCGCGCCGCCTGGCCGCGGATGCCTTCTACTCCCCCGGTGGAGGGAAGGGCAGTGGCATTTGGCCCGGCAGCCGATGGCGGGCCGGCGGTTTGCCAGTTCTACCGACAACCCCTCGCTGGTCCAGGACAGGCCGGTCCCGGTGAGATCGGCCTGCCAGCCGCTTCGCCTCCCTTTAGGGTGGAACCCCTCCCGGCTATGATCACCACCAGCGAGGTCGTGGCACTTGCGGTCCCCGCTGCATCGCGCAACTCAGCCTCCCGGACATGTTCCCGGGAGGGGCAAGCCGCCGCTGCAAGAACCTCCGCAGTCACAAGGCAGTCCCGGGCGGTCCTGCTGGGGGTGGCGGGCGACGAGCTTGAGGCGACGGCCCTCCGGATTCCAGCAAGCGGCGTGATGGCAGTCCTCGGGGGCCCCGGAAGCGGCAAGAGCAACTTGCTGCACGCCATGAAAACGCTCAATCCCGATAAGGAATGGTGCTCCAGTCCCGTGCCGCCCAAGAGTTCCGGAGACTTTTGGAAGGGCGTGCTGCAGCAGGCGGAGGCCGGTGATCTGTCGCCCGACACGCTGCTGTTGGTTGACGATATAGATCTTCTTGACCTGCCGGCCGTGAAGGACTTGGGCCACCTGAACGCCCTGGGCCATTCCTTGGTGGTCACAGCAGGGTACAGCCCCGTATTGCCGCAACGCGTTCCTCTGATCATGAACGCCCGGGCGGCCGGCCTCGGACTTCTGTTGTGCCCACGGTCGATAGCTGACGGTGACCTGTTTGGGGTCCGGTTTGAGGTCGAGGCCAATCCACCGCCGGGAAGAGGCATCCTGGTTTCCGCAGGGCGGTCATGTGCCCTTCAAGTGGGCTGGGCAGGCGCCGCGGGCTGAACCACTGGGTCTTCCCCGCCGCCAACCTAATACGGGCGTCGATTCACCAGCCAGGGCGCCCTGGGGAGTGAACTCATGAGGTCAGAGGGCAGGTGGCGGACTGCCGGTTCGGGATGCGTGGCTGATCACCTTGTTGGAGAACAGAAGAACTATCGCGATTGCCGCCGGTACCACCATTGCCACGCCTGCGAGGACAAGGCCGCTGGTCAAGGTGGGCACACCAATCGTCAGGACGAACAGTTGGGCCACCAGCGCCGCCGCCCTGGTCCACCGGTACCCGCGGTAGAGGAAGACGGATACGGCAAAAAGCCACGCGGAAAAGGCCAAGAGGAGGCCCAGGGTGAAGACAGCTCCCCAGAAAGAAAGGACGGGGCTGCCGGTGAAAAGCTCATACCCGTACCAGGCTGCGGCAGCCAGCAGAGCGATCGCTTCGGCACCGGCAATGACGGCAACCACCGTGGCCGCGACAGGTGCGGCGCTGGGATGCGGGACGGCCGGAAGGCCGGCTCGCTCGCCGGGCTGGTCCGGAGACGATGGGGAACCTGCTGGGTTTACCGGGGGTCTTGACACACTGGCACCCTACCGGACATAGTCGGACACTGGTGAGGGCAGGAGCCGCCACTGTGATGCATCGCTCAGGTTTCCACTGATATCAGGCGTTATTACCCCTTGTTTACACAGCGTTAACATGACAGGCTTGATGCAGATGACCAAGGGGGCCCAGAGGGCCCCTTTCCTTTGTAGCCACTAGTGAATAATTTCACAAAGGGCACTTCCCAGAAATGGAGCAACTGATCAGCATGGATTGGCGTAACCGCGCAGCGTGCCTCGACAAGGACCCGGAACTGTTCTTCCCCGTCGGAAACACAGGCCCGGCCCTCCTGCAGATCGAGGAAGCCAAGAGCGTCTGCCGCCGGTGCCCTGTAGTGGACACGTGCCTCCAGTGGGCCCTTGAATCCGGCCAGGATGCCGGTGTCTGGGGCGGTATGAGCGAAGATGAGCGCCGCGCCCTGAAACGGCGCGCCGCCCGCGCACGCCGGGCCTCCTAGAAGGTCACCAGCCGGCACCGTCCAACGGACCGTTATAAACAGAGACCCCGGGCCGATCCGCAAGGATCGGCCCGGGGTCTCTCCCGTTTCCGGGCCACTCCGCACCTGGTGCCTTATCAGCCCGCAGGATCCCGAAGTGGCCCGATGCCTACTTTCCGTGCAGGCTGAGCCTGATCTTGACCTCGGTTCCGCCGCCCTCCCGGCGTTCCCAGGCGATGGTGCCGCCCAGTTCGCTCGTCACCAAAGTCCGCACGATCTGCAATCCAAGCCCTTCAACGTGGGGGGTCTCGGGGAGGCCCACGCCGTCGTCGGCAATGGTCACCGTCAACTCTTCGCCGTCTTCACCTTCGGACCTGTCGGCCAGCAGCCACACTGTCCCGGCCCGTCCCTCAAGGCCGTGCTCAACGGCATTGGTCACCAATTCGTTGATCACCAGGGCCAGCGGCGTGGCCAGGTCGCTGGGCAACTCACCAAAGGTCCCCGAGCGTTCGGTCCGTACCTGCTGCGACGGTGACGCAACTTCAGCCGAGAGCCTGAACTGGCGGCCGATCAGCTCGTCGAAATCAACACTCTGGGTCAGGCCCTGCGACAACGTTTCGTGCACCAGGGCGATGGTGGCCACACGGCGCATCGCCTGCTCCAGTCCCTGCTTCGCCTCATCACTCACCATCCGCCGGGACTGCATCCGCAAGAGAGCTGCGACAGTCTGCAGGTTGTTTTTGACCCGGTGGTGAATCTCCCGGATAGTGGCGTCCTTGGTGACCAGCTCCATCTCACGACGGCGCAGTTCAGAGACGTCGCGGCACAGTACGAGTGCACCAAACCGCTGCTGCTCATCCCGAAGCGGAATGGCCCGCAGCGACAGGCTGACCCCGCGTGACTCGATCTCGCTGCGCCACGGCATGCGGCCTGTCACCACGAGCGGCAGCGTCTCGTCAACCATCCGCCGGTCCTTGAGGAGGCCGGCCGTGACCTCGGCGAGGGACCGTCCTTCCAGGGATTCGCCGTCGCCAAGGCGGCGGAACGCGGAGACACCGTTAGGGCTGGCGTACTGCACCACACCATCGGCATCAAGCCTGATCAGGCCGTCCCCCACTCGGGGTGCGCCTCGACGCGACCCCGTGGGGGAAGCAAAATCCGGCCATAGTCCGAGGGTTCCCATACGCAGCAGGTCATACGCGCACTGGCGGTAGGTCAGCTCCAGCCGGGACGGCATCCGCGAACTGGACAAGTCCATATGCGTGGTGACCACAGCAAGCGTCCGCCCGTTCCGGACCATCGGGACAGCCTCCACCCGGAGCGCCATCTCACTGTTCCAGTTGGTTTCACTCGACCTCTCAATCGAGCGGCTGTTCCAGGCCTTGTCCACCAGAGGCTGCAGGTCCGAGCGGATCCCTTCCCCCACGAAGTCGCTGTGGAACGCAGTATGCGTGGTGGAAGGGCGCACGTGGGCGAGCGCGATATAACCAAGCTCCGGGTGGGGGAACCAGAGTGCCAGGTCGGCGAACGCCAGGTCCGCGACCATCTGCCAGTCCCCCACCAGAAGGTGCAGCCATTCGGCATCGCCCGGCCCGAAATCAGCGTGTTCCCTGATGGGGTCCGTAAAGATTGCCACTGCACCTCCAGTTTCGACGCCGCATGGCTAGCGTCGGACGATTGACCTCAAGAGCCTCAATGCTACCGACAGTGAAGCCATGTCGTCGGCCTCGAGTGCGTTCACTTCGTCGAACATGCTCTTTGCCCTGCCCAGCTGTTCGGCATTCTGGGCTTCCCAGTCCTTAAGCCGCGCCTCCGGCGAGTCGGACGGGGATGTTGCTTCCAGTACCGCCATGGTCATATCCGACACCGTCGAGTACAGATCATCTCGCAAGGCTGCCCGCGCCAGCGCCTGCCACCGGTCCTGCCGCGGCAGGCTGCTGATCCGCTCCAGCAGCGAATCCGCGTGGAACCGGTTGAACACGGTGTAGTAGGTCGCCGCGATCTCCTCCACCGGGTCCTTGCGGGTCCGCCCGATCTTGGCGATATCCAGCAGCACGAAGCTCTCGAACAGCTCGGCCCAACGCAGCGCCAGGCTTTCCGGGAGCTCCCATTCGCGGCCCTTCGCCAGCCAGTCGGCCACCCGTTCACGGTCATCGCCGCGCAGGTATTCCAGCAGGCGGGCCCGCATCGGATCCATGAGCGGCTTGAACTCGGCTACTACGTCAGCGATGGGGCGCGAAACGCTTTCCTGGCCCAGCAGCCACCGGACCGCACGGTCCAGGAGCCGGCGGATATCCAGGTGGACGGTGCTCCAATGCTCCGTGGGGAACGACGCGGGCAAGCTGTTCAGCTCTGCCACCATCGCGTCCAGTTCGTACACCTCCCGCAGCGCCACGAACGCCTTGGCGACAGCGACTTCGCTGGCCGACGTTTCTTCCATGACGCGGAAGGCGAACGTGATGCCGCCAAGGTTGATCATGTCGTTGGCCACCACGGTGGCGATGATTTCGCGACGCAGCGGATGCGTGTCCAGCTCCGCGTCGAAGCGTTCGCGCAGCTGGTGCGGGAAGTAGGAGCGCAGCGTGTCCCGGAACCAGGGGTCGTCGGCAAGATCGCTGTCCCGAAGCGCCGATGCCAGCTCGATCTTGGCATAAGCGGCCAGCACCGACAGTTCAGGGGACGTCAGGCCCTGTCCGTGCTGAAGCCGGTCACGCAGCGTTTCGGTCGTCGGCAATGCTTCGAGATCGCGCTTCAGGTCGGCGCTCTTCTCCAGCCAGTCCATGAGCCGCTCGTAGCTCGGGCTCCACTCGGCCACCCGGCTGCGGTCGTTCAGGAGCAGGATGTTCTGGTCGATGTTGTCTTCCAGGACCAGCCTGCCCACCTCGTCGGTCATGGAGGCCAGGAAGTCTGCGCGGTCGGCCGCCTGCAGCTTGCCCGCTGCGACCATCCGGTCAACGAAGATCTTGATGTTCACTTCGTGGTCGGAGCAGTCCACGCCGGCCGAGTTGTCGATCGCGTCCGTGTTGAGGATGACACCCTGCAGCGCCGCCTCGATGCGGCCGCGCTGGGTCATGCCGAGGTTTCCGCCTTCACCCACCACCTTCACGCGCAGGTCCCTGCCGTTGACGCGGATGGCGTCGTTGGCTTTGTCGCCTACCGTTGCGTTGGACTCGGAACTGGCCTTGACGTAGGTGCCGATACCACCGTTGTACAGCAGGTCGGCCGGTGCAAGGAGGATGGCCCGGAGCAGCTCCGGGGGGCTGAGTTCGGTGGTTTCGGCGGCCAGCCCCAGCGCAGCCCGTACCTGCGGGGACACGGGAATGGACTTGGCCTGCCGGGCGAAGACGCCGCCGCCCTCACTGATCAGCGACTTGTCGTAGTCGTCCCATGAAGACCTTGGCAGGTCGAATAGCCTCTGCCGCTCAGCGAACGAGGACGCCTCGTCCGGCGTGGGATCCAGGAAGATGTGCCGGTGGTCGAATGCCGCAAGAAGCCTGATGTGGCGGGACAGGAGCATCCCGTTCCCGAACACGTCACCGGACATGTCCCCCACGCCCACCACTGTGAAGGGCTCCGTCTGGGTGTCGAGGTCGAGCTCGCTGAAGTGCCGCTTTACCGACTCCCAGGCGCCCCGGGCGGTAATGCCCATGGCTTTGTGGTCGTACCCCACGGAACCGCCGGAGGCGAAGGCGTCCCCCAGCCAGAATCCGTATTCTGCCGACAATCCGTTGGCAATGTCCGAGAAAGTAGCCGTTCCCTTGTCCGCCGCAACCACAAGGTAGGAATCGTCGTCGTCATGCCTGACAACGTTCGACGGCGGCACCAGCCGCTCGCCGTCGCCTTCAGTGAGCAGGTTGTCGGTGAGGTCCAACAGGCCACGGATGAACGTCTTGTAGCTTTCGACGCCTTCCGCCATCCAGGCCGCGCGGTCGGCTGACGGATCCGGAAGCTGCTTGGCGAAGAAGCCGCCTTTGGCTCCGGTGGGAACGATGACGGCGTTCTTGACCGTCTGGGCTTTCACCAGGCCCAGGACTTCGGTACGGAAGTCCTCCCGCCTGTCAGACCAGCGCAGGCCACCGCGGGCCACCTTGCCGAATCGCAGGTGGACGCCTTCAACCCGGGGCGAGTAAACCCAGATCTCGAACATGGGCCGCGGGAACGGCAGTCCCTCGATCCGGGCCGGATCCAGCTTGAAGCTCAGGTGCGGCTTGTCCTGGAAGAAGTTGGTGCGCAGGGTGGCCTCGATGAGGTTGCCGAAAGTACGCAGCACGCGGTCGGCGTCCAGGGTGGCGACCTTCTCAATGGCAGTGGCCAGGGCCTGCCGCACGGACGCCTGCGCGCCGGCACGGCCGTCGTCGTCCAAGGACGGGTCAAAGCGGGCAGCGAAAAGCGCGATCAGGCCCTTGGTCACGTCGGCGTTCCCCAGGAGCGTGTCCGCCATGAATCCGAAGGAGCTGCTGCTGCCCATCTGGCGCATGTAGCGGGCGTAAGCACGCAGCACCGTGATCTGCCGCCAATGCAGGCCCTCCCGCAGCACCAGGCGGTCGAAGCTGTCAGACTCTGCCGCTCCAGTGACGGCCGCGCCGAAGGAATCGGCAAGCAGCTCCCCGGTGCTGACCGGATCCACCCCGGCCGGGTATTTCAACCCAAGGTCGTAAAGGAAGAAGTCCCTGTGGTCTGCGGTTTCGATCTCGAACGGGCGTTCGTCCAGGACCTCCAGTCCCAGGTTGTGGAAGTAGGGAAGGATCTGGCTCAGGCTCTTGGGCTCAAGCATGTAGAGCTTGACCCGGGCATCCTCTTCCAAGGTGGCGCCTGCCCCCTCGGGGAGGTAGACGTGGACGCCGGGTCGGTCCTGCCGGGCGCCGGTGCTCCGCTCGGCGGCGGCACCGTACTTCTCGAAGCGCGCTATATCCTCAAGTGCGTCCTCGACCTCGTAGTCCACCCGGTAGCTGGCGGGAAATGCCTCGGCCCAGATGGCCGCGAGTTCCTTGGCCTCGGCCGCGTCACGCCCTTCCCGAAGGACCTCGGTGATGCCTTCACTCCAGGACCGTGCCGCCCGCACCAGCCGTGTTTCCAGTTCGTCGCTGTTGACGTGGCTGACGTCGGCGTTCTTGGGCAAACGGATGCGGAAGAAGAGGCGGGCAAGGGCCGACTCGGTCATACGCGCTTCGTAGTCGATCGAGACGGCCTGGAATGTTTCCCGCAGTTCCTGCTCGATGCGCAGCCTGACGTTGGTGGTGTACCGGTCGCGGGGCAGGTAAACGACGGCGGACATGAACCGGCCGTAGATGTCGGGCCTGAGGAACAACCGGGTTCGGCGTCGCTCCTGGAGCTTCTGGATGCCCAGGGCCGTTGCGGCAAGGTCGGGGATTTCGATCTGGAACAGTTCGTCGCGGGGATACGTCTCGAGGATTCCCAGCAGGTCCTTGCCCGAGTGCGAGTCCGGCGGGAACCCCGCCGTTTGCAGAACGGCGTCGACCTTTTCGCGGACGATCGGAATATCCCGGACGGACCCGGCATAGGCGCTGGTGGCGAAAAGCCCGATGAATCGGCGTTCGCCGTTGACGTTGCCTGCGGCGTCGAAACTCTTGATTCCGATGTAGTCGAGGTAGGCCGAGCGGTGCACGGTCGAGCGGGAATTGGCCTTCGTAATGACCAGGGCGCGCTTTTCCCGTGCCTTCTTGCGGCCGGTGTCGGTGAGGTGCTGGATGTGGGGGGAGTCTGCGGCTGCCCGCAACAGTCCAAGCCCGCTGTCTTCACGCAGTTCGAGGACATCTTCGCCGTCAACGTTCAGGAGGTCGTATTCCCGGTAGCCGAGGAATGTGAAGTTCCCGTCGTCGAGCCAGCGGAGGAGGTCCTTGGCCTGGCGCACTTCGGCGATCTGTGCGGCGTGGGCCACCTGGTCCAGGCTCCTGGCGATCTCCAGCGCCTTCTGGCGCATCTTTGGCCAGTCCTCTACGGCGGCCCGGACGTCCTGGAGTACCCGGGTCAGGCCGGCGAGCAGGGACGACTTCGCGTCGTCCGAAATACGCTGGATTTCGACGGCGATCCACGACTCCATGTGGGAGGCATTTTCACCCTCGGCGATGAGGTGGGAGAGGTTGGGCATGGCGGCCGTGTCTCCACTTGAAATGCCAAGGTGGGCCGGGACCCTGTTGACCTTGACCAACTCGCCGGTTTCCCGGTTCCTGGTGGCGACAAAAAGCGGGTGGACCACCAGTTTGATGGCTGCATGCTGCCGGACCAGTTCCGCGTTCACTGAGTCGACAAGGAAAGGCATGTCGTCGGTGACGACGAAAATGACGGTGCTGTCCTCTTCGTCGGCCATCGAGACCGTTGCCTGTCCGGGCTGCCGGACCGACGCCGCCTTACGATGCTCCCCCGCCCGGGCCTCCAGTACCTCGCGAGGGTAGCTCCGGGCATCCTCCTCGGCCAAGTGCTGGTAGTAGTCCCCCATGAAACCTTCAAGGCCTTCAATGGAGAGGGGCTGATCCTCCACACCGGATCCAGACGACATCTACAACGCCTCCACTAGAGAAATTCGCTGCACCTTTGCAGCTCTTATGGCGAGCCTAGTCCTTTGCCTTGCGCCATGGTGTGGAAGAAAACACA
Organism: Pseudarthrobacter sp. fls2-241-R2A-127; assembly: GCF_030209355.1. Classification (GTDB taxonomy): domain Bacteria; phylum Actinomycetota; class Actinomycetes; order Actinomycetales; family Micrococcaceae; genus Arthrobacter. The sequence goes on along the minus strand of NZ_JARVSF010000004.1, from coordinate 14,978 downwards.
GAGGATTTCGATTTTCGCTGGACGGGTGCACAAACCATTTCCCGGATGGCCCTGCGGAGTGTCGACTCCGGCGCAGCTTCGTGCAGCAGTGATCCCGCCAGGAGCGCGGCATCCGCCGCCGCGGAGTCGTACGGGAGGAAGGCGGTGAGACTAAGTGCCGGGCCGTACCTCTCCCACGCATCCTGCAACTGGCGCTCGGGGCTTCTGCCAACGGCGGAGGCACGCACCTTGTTCATGACCACTGTGGGCGCGGCCTGTGGAACCGCTGTTTCCAGTTCGGCGAGCGCCCGCACCAGCCTGGGTACACCCACCGGGTCCGCCGCCCCGACCGCATAGACGGTGTCAGCCACCTCCAGGGGGCAAAGCGTCGCCGCATTCCGCCGCGGCGCCATCGTGTCGAAGCTGAGCTCTTCATCAGCCTCCAGGCAGAAGCCGGTGTCGACCACCACCACCTCCGCCATGTGCCTGGCCCGCTCAAGGACCAGGGCCAGTGCGGTCGCACGGATTTCGGTCCACCGGTCGGCGCGGGTTATCCCCGTCAACACCTTGAAGGTTCCTGACGCGGTGGCAACGGTTGAGGCCACTTTCCGGAGCGCATCAGTGTCCAACGTCCCCTGGTCGGCGAGCCTGCACGCCTGGGCCAATCCGGCCGACTCATCCAGCAATCCCAGGACCGCCGCGACGCTTGCACCGTAGGTGTCGGCGTCGACAAGGAGGACATCCCGGCCATCAGCCGCCATTTCTCCGGCGATGTTCGCAGCAATTGTGGTTCTTCCCGGCGAACCCGCCGGACCCCATACGGCGATGATCTTTCCGCTCCCGGCATCCTCAGAACCAAGCTTGGGTTCGACCGGATCGGCGGCGAGCGCGGCTCCCGTATCAGCTTCGGCGCTGAGCGTCAGGGGACGATCCATGCCGGTCAGGCGCGCGACTGCGTCCGCTATCCTGTCCGACAGCTCCGCGGACTGAACTCCTGTCAGCGCCGAGGCCACACCGATCTTACGGAGCCTCGCGGCCTCATCGGCGTTGTCAGTCAGGGCAATGACAGCCACACCCACAGCGCCGAGGCGGTCAACCAGGGAGGCCGTCAGCCCCTCTGAACCTTCGGCCACGACGGCGGCCCTGGCGAGGCCGCTCTGGCAGGCAGCCAGCAGTTCGGGAAGTTCCGAGCATCGTCGGACCACAGTGACGGGGCCGTGCAGCCGTTCAAGGCCGCCCACCACATCCTCCCGGCTTTGGCCCACGGTGACCACGGGGATGCTCATCGGGCGCCACCGGGGTTCCACACGACGGATATCTTCGCTTCATTGGCCTGCGCGGCCAGCAACGCCGGCATCTGCTTGTCCTCCACCAAGACCATCAGCACCGTCGTCTTCGATGATCCAAGGGCCGTGGACCCCGTTGCCACCTCGGTGATCTCGGCGCCGGGCAGGAGAAGTTTCGGCTCACTGAAGCCGTTCTTGGCATCCGGCTGTGCCACCCATACATCCACCCGGGCGCCGGCAATGGCCTGTGACGGCAATGTCTGATCGATGGTGAGCGCTACGGGCTTCCTGTCCAAGCGGTCCACTTCGCCAAGGCTTGCCCGCGGAACGAGTTGATCCTTCGCGATCCGCTGCATGGCCACGACGTCCTGCGGCAACCCCTCCTCCACGGTGATGTAATGCTGCTCGGTATCTCCCAGCCGGACCCTCGCGCGCACCACGTTCTCAGGCGTGAGGCGTTCGCCCACCGCAATACCGTCACGGGCGGCGTAGACCTCGGTTGTCCGGTCCGCGCTGCCTACAAGGAAGACGACTCCGGCAATGGATACCAGGACCAGGAGTACTCCAACCAACAGCCGGGGGTCTTTCCACGATGGACGCTTGAGCCGCGCAGCACGGACGCTTGAATCAGGAACCATACCGTTCTCCCCCTTGTATCCCGGACCCTCCCCACGGTGGCCGGACTCCTCATTGTTACCGCAAGGCCGGTGGAACAAAAGTCATTTGGCTAAAACCCCCCAATATGTGGATAACGGCCACAAACCGTGCCACTTGATGGCAAAATGAGTACATGCCAAGGTTTCTCACGCTCGCAGACGTCGCTGAGCAGCTGCAGATCAATTCGCCCGCCGCGTATGCCTTGGTGCGCAGCGGCGAGCTGAAGGCCATCCAGGTGGGTGGCCGGGGCCAGTGGCGGGTCGAAGAAAAGATGCTGGAGCAGTACATCGAGGAACGCTACGCCGAGGCCAGCCGCATGATCCAGGAGTCCCGCGCCAAGTCGATGTGACAGTGTCCGCACACGTCCCAGGGCCCACAGTCGCGCCGCGGCTATAGTCCGCCCACTTTGCGTGACCTGATCATCGCCAGCCCGGCGAAGGGTATGGCAGAAACCTGGCTTACCCCTTGGCTTCTGCGGACCTCGCCGGGCATGACCACCGCCAGGTCGATGTAATCCCTTCCCACACGGTCGATCACCCCGGCCAGGTGGACCGACCCTTCCACGCCCCCGATCGTCACCGCCAGTTCCGTCCTGTCCCGCGCAAGGCCGCGGAGGGAATGGGCGAGCCCAATCGATCGGCGGACCGAGGAACTTTCTGCTTGCGCATGCCGGCCCAGCCCTACGTAACGTGCTACGGCCGCATAAGGAACAAGCACCTGATACGGGTCTTCGTCCAGTACCAGCGCATCAGCCCCGGCATGGGTGAGCTCACCGCGCGCGGATTCCCCGCAGAGAAGGTGGACGCCAATCCGGTACCCCAGGGAGGCCCGAAGCCTGTCCTCCAGCGACAGGCTTACCAGCTCGGCGCGGGTCCGCTCATTGATTTCGGCGTCCAGCGCCAGCCGGTCAGCTTCCGCAAGTTGGCTTTCGATGTCGTTGAAGAGTGCATCCCAGCGCATTCCGCCAGCGTAAGTTGCCATTCTCCCCCGGTCAACGCAACAAGGATTTTCTCTCCAACGTATGGACAAACAGTTGTTGATCGGTCCAAACTAAGGCAGACAACATCAAACAACATCAAATGACATCAAAAGGATTGATCATGAATCGTACGGGGGAAGCTCGATGGTCAGACGCCGGGGCGGCGTTTGGCTTGCTGATGCTCGGCATCGTGCTCTGTTTCCTGGGCTGCGGACTCCTCGCCCAGGCACAGGCTTCCGCCGCGCATAACCAGGACATCTCCGTGGAAGTCCTGGTGGCGGCCGCCGCAGCGGCCGCCGGCGCAGGGATTCTGCTGTGGTGGGTTGTCGCAATCCTGTGCGCCGGTTCAGGCGTCCTGCTGGAGCGCCTGGGCGGACGCCGGGCCGCGGCATCCGTGCGCCGGTTCTCTCCCGCATTCATGCAACGCGCCATGGTTGCAGCCCTTTCGGTCCAACTCCTGACCGGGGTGGCAGCACAAGCCACCGGAACCGATCCGGGACCCGCGTGGGCCCCCACACCCAGTCATTCGTCACCGGCCCCCTTCAGCTCCGCGCCCGCGGTGAGCACTCCTGAGCCTGGCGGAGAAGCCGCGAAGGCACAGCCAATAGCGGAACCACCCGGGAGCCAGGAAAGCCGCCCAGCGGCGGGACAACCCCGGACCCAACCGCCCATCGCCACGCTGGCACCCGGCTGGCGTCCTGCTCCCCAAGTGGTGGAACCCGGCCTGCTCGCAGCACCCGGGAACAGGTCCGCAGGTGGTCAGGTGACCGGGACTGAGGCTGCGACCGTGACCGTGCTGGCCGGGGACACACTGTGGGACATCGTGGCCGCCCATCTGGGCCCCGGAGCTTCGGATGTCGACATAGCTCTCGAATGGCCGCGCTGGTACTCAGCGAACCGGGGGCAAATCGGCGGCAACCCTGATGTCCTGCTGCCGGGCCAAATCCTCCAGCCACCAAAGGCATCGTGACTGCGCCCTGACTATCGGGCAGTCGAATCAGCCAACAACTCTAAGGGGAACCCAATGATCGCCGTGACACCAATACACGCCAAGCAGGACCGGGGCGCCGGGTCCAGGAACCAGAGCGGAGGAGCAGGGACCGCCGTCAACGGCGCCACGTCCGCGGAGCGTTCCCGGAGCGCCAATCCCGCACCGCTGCGGCCTCTCGATGAGGCCGCGGAAGTCAGGGCCATCACCCGCGGGACGGTCCAGGCCTCCATGGAGGTGCTGGCCGGAATCCGGCCCGTCCATCAGCTCGCACGGCGGCTTGAGCCACGGTGCCTGTCAGCCCTTCAACACCGGGCAGCACTGATCAGGCGCGAACTTACCCGGAGCGGCAATCCGGCGCTGGCCCGACTTCACCGGAATTCAGTGGTCCGCTCGGTACGCGTCTGTGAGGTGGCCGATGGAATTTACGAGGCCAGCGCCGTCGTGGTGGATGACGTGCGCGCCCGCGCCGTCGCTGTCCGACTGGAACGCAGCAAACAGATCTGGCGCGTGGTCGAACTTGTCATCGGGTGAAACAGGGAAAACTGCGGCACCCGGATATGCCGACAGGGCAGGGAACCAATGGTCCCTGCCCTGTCGGCCGATGCCTGCGCACCAGGTGTGCGTGGCGGCCTAGCGCTTCTTCTTCTTTGCGGACCGCTTGGATGCGTCCTGGGCTGCAGCCTTGGCGGGGTTGCCTGAACGTCCGCCTGAGCGGGTTTCCACCCGGGTTTCCGTTCCACCGCCTTCGCTTGGGGCCGTGTACTGGAGCTGGGCAGGCTTCTCGGGTGCTTCAAGGCCCGCCGCCCGCACTTGCGGGTCTACATGTTCCGTGTGGCCGCCGGAAGCATCCTGGACCACAACATCCTGGGCGGGGGTGACTTCCACCTCAAGGTTGAAGAGGAAGCCCACGCTTTCTTCCCTGATGGCTTCCATCATGGCCTGGAACATGGCGAAGCCTTCACGCTGGTATTCCACCAGTGGATCGCGCTGGGCCATGGCTCGCAGGCCGATGCCCTCCTTGAGGTAGTCCATCTCGTAGAGGTGTTCCTGCCACTTGCGTCCAATGACGGACAGGACCACACGGCGCTCAAGTTCGCGCATGCTTTCGGAGCCAATTGCCTCCTCACGTGCCTGGTACTGCAGGCGTGCATCCGAGAGGATTTCTTCCTTCAGCAGCTCCACGGTAACCCGGGGCTTGCCGCCGGCTTCTTCGATGATGTCTTCCGCCGTGACGCTGACGGGGTACAGCGTCTTAAGGTTGGTCCACAGCTGGTGGAAGTCCCAGTCATCGCCGTTGCCCTCCGCCGTAGCGGCATTAATCAGGGCCACGATGGTGTCCTCTACAAAGAACTGCACCTTCTCGTGCAGGTCATCGCCCTCAAGGATGCGGCGGCGGTCGCTGTAGATGGCTTCGCGCTGGCGGTTCAGGACGTCGTCGTATTTCAGGACGTTCTTGCGCTGTTCGGCATTGCGGCCTTCCACCTGGCCCTGGGCCGAGGCGATGGCCCGCGACACAAGCTTGGATTCCAGCGCGACGTCGTCCGGGACGGAGCTGTTCATCAGGCGTTCAGCGGCACCCGAGTTGAAGAGCCGCATCAGGTCATCCGTCAGGGACAGGTAGAAGCGGGATTCGCCGGGGTCGCCCTGGCGGCCGGACCGGCCGCGAAGCTGGTTATCGATGCGCCGGGATTCGTGTCGTTCGGTGCCCAGGACGTACAGGCCCCCAAGATTGAGGACTTCCTCGTGTTCGTCCTTCACTGACTGCTTGGCTGCCTCAAGCGCAGCAGGCCACGCGGCTTCGTACTCTTCGGAGTTCTCCTCCGGGTCCAGGCCACGCTTGGCGAGCTCGGCCACGGCGGTGAATTCGGCGTTGCCGCCCAGCATGATGTCCGTACCACGGCCGGCCATGTTGGTGGCCACGGTGACGGCACCCTTGCGGCCGGCCTGCGCGACAATGGCGGCCTCACGGGCATGGTTCTTGGCGTTCAGGACCTCGTGCCGGATCCCTTCCTTCGCGAGCAGCTTCGAAAGGTACTCGCTCTTTTCCACGCTGGTGGTGCCCACGAGGACGGGCTGGCCCTTTTCGTGGCGTTCGGCAATATCCCGAACGACGGCGTCGAACTTGACGACCTCGTTCTTGAACACGAGGTCCGGCTGGTCAATCCGCTGCATGTCCCGGTTGGTGGGAATCGCCACGACGCCCAGCTTGTAGGTGCTCATGAATTCGGCCGCTTCGGTTTCGGCGGTACCGGTCATGCCGGACAGCTTGCCGTACATGCGGAAGTAGTTCTGGAGCGTCACGGTCGCCAGGGTCTGGTTCTCCGCCTTGATCTCGACGCCTTCCTTGGCCTCGATCGCCTGGTGCATGCCTTCGTTGTAGCGCCGGCCGGCCAGGATGCGTCCGGTGTGCTCATCGACGATCAGCACTTCGCCGTCCAGGATGACGTAGTCCTTGTCCCGCTTGAAGAGTTCCTTTGCCTTGATGGCGTTGTTAAGGAACCCGATCAGTGGGGTGTTTGCGGATTCGTAGAGGTTCGAGATGCCGAGGTAGTCCTCAACCTTTTCGATGCCGCTCTCCAGGACACCCACCGTGCGCTTCTTTTCATCGACTTCGTAGTCCTTCTCGGGCTGCAGCCGGAGCACTACCTTGGCGAATTCGCTGTACCAGCGGTTGGTGTCACCCTGGGCCGGCCCGGAGATGATCAGCGGCGTACGGGCCTCGTCGATCAGGATGGAGTCGACTTCGTCAACGATGGCGAAGTTGTGGCCGCGCTGGACCAGTTCGTTTCGTTCCCACGCCATGTTGTCGCGCAGGTAGTCGAAGCCGAATTCGTTGTTGGTGCCGTAGGTGATGTCGGCGGCGTACTGCTGGCGGCGCACGGCCGGATCCTGGTTGGCGAGGATGACGCCGCTGGTCAGCCCGAGGAAACGGTAGACGCGGCCCATGAGTTCGGACTGGTATTCGGCGAGGTAGTCATTCACGGTGACCACGTGGACACCCTTGCCGGAGAGCGCGTTCAGGTAGGCGGGAGCGGTCGCCACCAGGGTCTTGCCTTCACCGGTCTTCATTTCTGCGATGTTGCCCAGGTGCAGGGCGGCGCCGCCCATCAGCTGGACATCGAAGTGGCGCATTCCGAGGGTCCGCGAAGAGGCTTCGCGAACGGCGGCGAAGGCTTCCGGAAGCAGGTCGTCGAGCTTCTCGCCGTCCTGGTGGCGTGCGCGGAGGCGGTCGGTCTCTTCCCGCAGCTCCGCATCGGTGAACGTCTTGAACGAGTCTTCGAGGGCGTTGATGGAGTCGGCATAGTTCCGCAGCTGCCGGAGTGTCTTTTTGTCACCCGTGCGGAGAATTTTTTCGATAAGTGATGCCACGTGAAGATGCTCCCAGTCTCATGCCGCCGAATTCTGGCGTGTTCAGTCTACGGGAGACACACCCGGCCGTTGCTCCCTTTTCCCTGAGAGCGGATAGTCCCCCAGCCGTCCAAGCTCCTGTGCCAGCCTTGCGGCGAGGTCGCCCGCCGGGCCGGCTTCCACCTCAGGCAGGCCAAGCCATTGCCCCATGAGCTTCAGCTCCGCAGCCAGTTCGACGGCGGTGTCCGCCGGGGCGTCCGGCTCAGCGAAAGCGGACCTCACCAGCAGCCGGCCCCCGGTCCGGTCCGCCTTCACGTCCACCCGGGCCACAATCCTGTCCCGCAACAGGAAGGGCAGCACGTAATACCCGAAACGCCGTTTAGGCTCCGGGGTGTAGATCTCGATCCGGTAATGGAACCCGAACAGTTCCAGCAGGCGCCGCCGCTCGAATACCAGGGAGTCGAAGGGGCTCAGCAGGGCCCGTCCGGTGGCACGCCGTGGCAGGGCAGCTTCCACGTGCCGGAAGATTTCGCGGTTCCAGCCGTTCACGGTGACGCGTTCCAGCCTGCCTTCCGCCACCAGGTTCTCGACGGCCAGTGCGGTCGCTTTCACGGGTGTCCGGAAGTAGTCGGCGAAACATCGGACGCTTCCGATCCCGTGTGCCATGGCGGCCGCATCGGTCAGCCGTTGGAGTGCGGCGGCGGGATCGGGTTCCGTGATGCTGGCCGCAAGCGGGAGGACCTTGGCTGCCAGGGTGTATTTGCGCTCGAACTGCCCGGTCCTGGAAGCTGCGGACACCGCACCTTCCTCAAAGAGGTGTTCCAGGACCCGTTTCACCGCGTTCCAGTTCCACCCCCAGTTGTCCGTATGCCGTTCCTCGACGTGGCCGATCCTGGCTGTGAGTTCCGAGGCCGTCGTGGGCCGGGACCCGGCGAGAACGGAGAGGATCTTACCGGCGATGTCACTGCGCAGCTCCGGATCCATGCGTGAGGCACCCACCCATGACCGCTTCTGCCACAGCAGGAGGTCCCGGTAGTGCTCGGGCCGGATATAGCTGGCTTCGTGTGCCCAGTACTCCACCATGCGGCGGGGAGCCTGCCCGGACATGCGGTGCAGGATTTCGCGGTCGTAATTGCCAAGGCGCGAAAAGAAGGGCAAGTAGTGGCTGCGGACCAGTACGTTGACGGAATCGATTTGGACGAGCTGGAGACGGGCAAAAGTACGGCCCACCGCCCGTGCTGTCACGGGGCCGGTGGGCCGTCCTTTGTGGAGTCCCTGTGCTGCCAATGCGATGCGCCGTGCCTGGTCAAGGCTCAGCGTTGCTGACATTCAGTCCTCTCAAGAGGTGGTGTCATCCACCCTAGGCGTTGGCGGGTGCGTCGTCGGAGCGGTACGCGAGGATCTTTTCCTCAACGATGGTGTCTCCGGGCTCGCATTCGTGGTCCAGGGTGATGACACCGTAGGTCCAGCCACGGCGGCGGTACACGACGGAGGGCGTGTTGGTGGCTTTGTCCACGAAGAGATAGAAGTCGTGCCCGACCAGTTCCATGTTGTCCACGGCATCATCGAGGGAGAGCGATGCCGCGGGAAAGACCTTGCGCCGGATCAGCACTGGTGAGTTTCCCGCCGGGATGTCGTTGTCGACATCGTAGGGGGACTTGTTGTCGGCGGCCTGCGCGGCCTCATCCCGGTGGTTTGCCTCAAGGTACAGCGGCTCGTGCGCACTGGCGGGTTCAAGCGATGCGGTTGCCTCGCGAACGGCCTTGGGTGTGTGGCGCCCGTGGTGGACCTTCTTGCGGTCCTTGGCCCGGCGGAGCCGCTCAAGCAGTTTGTTGTAGGCGAGGTCAAAGGCAGCGAATTTGTCTGCGGCGCTCGCTTCGGCACGGATTACGGGTCCGCGGCCCAGGACTGTCACCTCTACGGTCAGCTGGTCGCCGGTTTGCCGGGCATTGGTCTCCTTGGAGACTTTCGCGTCGACACGCTGGACCTTGTCACCCAGCGATTCGATTTTTGCGATTTTTTCCCCGGCATACTCGCGGAACCGGTCTGAAACGGTCAGATTTCGTCCGCTGATCATAAACTCCATGGTGCCCTCCAAATGACTTCGGTGACACGACGGCGGCACTTCCCTGGGCCGGGCTGTCTGACAGTCGAGCCCCTCTCCGAGCCGCCATCGAAAGGTACATTCTGTTCTTGGTACCCACCTTCGACGTTAGTTCATAGCCACCTGTTATTCATCCTTTCCCGGTTTATTTTTTTCTAAGTCATGGTTGCTTCGGCGGCCCCGCGCGGGCACCGGCGGCGGGCTCCGGAGCCTCGGGCGGGCGTGTCGCGGCAAGCACGACGGCGCCCCTCACCTTCGCTCCGGCCTGGTGCAGCGCACGGGCCGCTTCGCCGATCGTGGCCCCCGTTGTCAGGACGTCGTCGACGATGATGCAGGACCTCCCGGCGACCAATGGACGGGACCGGCCGCTGACCCGCATGGAACCCCTGACCCGCTGTGAGCGGGCTCCCCTGCCCAGGCCCTTCTGGCCGCCCGGCCGTCCTGGCCACGCCGGCGTCCGGGCCCCCGTCGGCCGGACCTTCCGCAGGACATCGACGACGGCGGCGCCCGGCAGGTGCCCGGCCGCTTCCTTGAGGAGCAGGTGGACAGGACTGAAGCCCCGGTTGACGTAAGCCGCCGTGCTGGTGGGGACAGGGACCAGCACGAACCCGTCGCCGTCAGCTGTTGCCGCCCGGACGGCCGCGGCCAAAGCCCTGGCCAGGCTCTCACCAACCTGGTGCTGGCCGTGCCGCTTGAACGAGAGCAGGCCCTGCGCCAGTTCTTCCCGGTAAACGCCCGCAGCCACTACGGGGAGCAGGACGGTGCCGGCCACATCCATCAGCGCGGGGGCACCGCCCTCAGCACGGAACGGCCGCCGGGTCAGGTGGCGGATGCGGCCGCTGCAGGCTGCGCAAAGGGCCTTGTCCTCCGCGCCGCAGCACACACAGTCCACCGGGACCGCCAAGGCCAGGAGCTCTCCCCCGGCGCCGGCCACCCAGTCGAAGAGCCGGAGAAGGGCGCTCGGTTGTTCCGCCCTGTGCTTTGCAGCCCACGGCAGCGGCGGATGAAGGTCCGGATCCCGCCCGGGCTCCCCGTCAGGGGACCGGACTGGGCCGATGGGTCGCGAGGTGTCGTTCACCGTTCCACTATTGCCGCACGGTTACCGGCCGGGTAAGGCCCGGGCAGCCCCATGTGGATATCCGTAGGGCCGCCGCCCGTCAGGCTTCAGCCCGGAAAAGAGGGGTCGACCGGGCCCTTGATCTGCGGTGACCAGCCGTTGCCCAGGCGCTGGAAGATCCCTTCTCCGGATTGCACATAGATGTCATCGGGACCGTTGCCGGCGCTGATGGACACCACGCCCGGCCAAGGGGCAAGCTGCTGCGGCGCGCCGGAAGTGAGGGACAACAGTTCGGGAGTGACGTTTGAGCCCGCTGCCGCCTTCATCACGGCGACAGTGGTGCTGTTGACCCAGACCCCCTGGTCGGGATCGGTGGCGGTGACCAGGGTGATGGGAGCCGTCAGTTCGCGCGGAGTGCCGTCGCTGCCGCGGATCACGCCCGCCAGCTGCACTTTGGATTTGCCGTTCTGTTCGGAGATCACCAGGGCGCGGACGCCGTCACGCGAGATCCGGAATTCCTTGACCGTGCGGCCTGCGAGCCACGACGGCACCAGGGTCACGGAGGGGACTGGCGCGCCTTCCGCAACTCCGCCGGGGTGGAACGCCACCACCTCGGTTGCCCCGGTGGCGCCGGGGCCTGCCGTCCAAACCCAGTCATAAATGCTGAAGGACGGACGGCTGAGGGTGCTCCTGGTGGTCAGGGCGCGGGCCGGCTGGCCCGGGCTGATGCTGTAGAGGGTAGTGCGCCCTTCGTTGAGGAACGCGGCAGCCTGGGACACCGGTGATTCTGCGGGGAACCGGGGGTTGAGGGCTGAGACAGGCTGCATGTCGGGCAACGGCGAAACCCGGTTGTTTTCGTACCGCACCAGCTCGCCGCCACTGATGGCAATCTGACGGGACGGCACCGTCTTATCCAGCACCGGGGGAAGAACCGAACCGTTGTCCTCCACGCGCACCAGGTCCTGGTTGGCGCGCAGCTCCACATTGACCACATCAGGCTGGGTGCGGAACGTCAGGGTCAACTGCATCTGCATGCGGAGCCGGTCTTCGGCGGACGTTTCCGTCAGCTCCTTTGCCGTCAGATCGACCTGGGCAGCCCCGGACACCACCGGCACCGACTCACGGGCCAGTTTGATCCCGGAAGGAAAGGCACTGACGACGGCGCCGCGCAGGTAGGGAGCGGGCCCGGCGAGCAGGGCGCTGGTCATGGCCTTGACGGTCTTGTTCTTGAGGAACCACCGGACGTCCGGGACCGCGTAGGTAAACGTGGGGTCGTAGAAGTAGATCGGGTAGGCGCCGTAGATCACCTTGAAGGTTTCCTCGGCGATGGCAGTTCCGTCGGGGATCGCCGAGATCCGCCATTCGCCGTCCACCTGCGTCACGGTCACGGGGATCCGTTCCACGGTTCCCGGCGGTGACTGGGTTGCGATGCCGTCAGCGTCCACGGTGTAAGAAACATCGAGCTCGTAGTTGTAAACGTTTTCGGTGCCTGTCGGCACCACCCGCGCCTCCCGGTACACCAGTGCCCGCTTGTCGGGTTTCCAGGACACCGCCGACGCCTGGGTCAGGTACTGGCGGGCGACGGCGTAATCGTCTTCATAACCGCTGCCGGCCCGGTAGAAGTAGTCGATGATGGTCTCCGGCGACGCGCCGGGTTGCGGGGCTGCGGGAAGGAACACCGGTGCGCTGACGTTGCCGGCGCTGCCTTCGCTGCTCTTCCCCACCGGGCCGGACGTCGGGATCCGGGCGCACCCGGACAGGACGATCAGCAACGCCAGGAGTGCCGCGGGGTACTTTGCGTGCAGTCCGCGCCGCGTCATGGCAACTCCTCGGGAGCCCGGGCCGGAGCGGGCCTGGTGGCGTCTGTCTGCAGCACCAGCATGTTTTTATTGTCCTGTTCTGCGGGGATGTTCCCTGGTGCTCCCGGGATGGTGACGTCCTTGGGCTCAAGCTGTACCGGCGACTCGGTGATGCCGCCATCCTGGCGCAACGGCAGGGTCAGGCGGAAGTTTGCGCCGCTGCCCTTGCGGCCCCAGGCCTGCAGCCAGCCGTGGTGCAGTTTGGTGTCCTCCATGGCAATGGACAGGCCCAGTCCGCTGCCTCCCGTGGTCCGGGCACGGGCCGGATCCGCCCGCCAAAACCTGTCGAAGACGCGGGCCGCCTCGGCCGGATCCATCCCGATGCCGTGGTCACGCACGGAAACCCCAACAGCCGTCTCGTTGGCCGCGACCGTCACCGTCACCGGCCTGCCTTCGCCGTGCTCCACGGCGTTCAGGATCAGGTTCCGCAAGATCCTGTCGGTCCGGCGGGCATCCATTTCCACCACCAGGGCGCCCTCGGGGGCCGCAAGGACGATGTCCGAGCCGTACTCGGCGGCCACCGGGGCCGCGCCTTCGATGACATGCGCAATCACCTGGAGCAGGTCCTCGGGCTCAGCATCGAGCACCGCCACGCCCGCATCGAAGCGGCTGATCTCCAGCAGGTCGGAGAGGAGGGACTGGAAACGCTCCACCTGGTTGTAGAGCAGTTCCGCGGAGCGCTTGTTGATGGGGTCGAAGTCGTCGCGCGCGTCATACAGCACTTCGGCCGCCATGCGAACGGTGGTCAGGGGTGTCCGCAACTCGTGCGAGACGTCGGAGACGAAGCGCTGCTGCATCTGGGAGAGGGTGGCCAGCTGGGTGATTTGTTCCTGCAGGCTGGCTGCCATGTGGTTGAAGGAGGCGCCCAGGCGTGCCACCTCGTCCTCGCCCCTGACCACCATGCGTTCCTGCAGTTGCCCGGCGGCCAGCTTCTCCGACACCATGGCGGCGTGGCTGACCGGGCTCACCACGTTGCGGGTGACGTACCAGGCGACGGCGCCGATCAGGAGCACCAGGACTGCGCCGCCTGCCCACAGCACGCTTTGGATCTCATTGAGCGTCTGCTGTGCCGTGTTCAGGTCGTAAATCAGGTAAAGCTCATAGACGGTGCCGTTAAAGGTCACCTTGTTTCCGACGGCGATTCCCGGCCGGTCCTCGGTGCCCACCGGAATCACGGTGGACGCCCAGAACTGTTCCTTGCCCGAGTCCTGGACTGCCTTGCGCAGGTCGGGCGGGATGACGCTGACGGTCAGTTGGTCGGAGGCGCGGGACTCCACCCAGCGGTTCCGGGGTTTTGTCTGGTTGGGCATCGCCTCGAAGACGTAACGCCGCTGGATGACAGATCCCCTGCCTTCCACTGCGCTGAGTGTGTCCGAAACCAGGGTGATGACGCTGGACTGGTCGGTGACCTGCGCGCCGTCGAAGGTGTCCTGCACCTGCTTGACGTTGTAGCGGGTTTCCGACTCCGCCTGGGTCAGCCGCTCCTGGAAGAGGTTGTTGGCAATCTGGTTGGACAGGTAGGCGCCAACCACCGCAAAGGAGGTCACGGCAAGCATCAAGGTGGTCAAGACCGTCCGGAACTGCAACGAGCGGCGCCAGCGTTTTTGCAGGGCCCGGCCGAGGTACCGGAGGCCAGGAAGGAACCGCACCACACCGGTCCGCACCAGCCTCAGCACCCGCAGGGAGACGATCAGGGCACGGCGCTGCCAGATCCTTGCGCGGAACACCACGTGCGGCAAACCCGGAGGCGGGGATTCGGCAAGCCCGGGCCCGCCCTCGCCGGGGTTGCCGGTCCGTCCGTCGGCGGGCTCCGGCGGCGCCTGCCCGGAGGCTGCGATGCTCCGCTCAGGTCCCCCGTCCTGCGCGGCGGGGTCAGACCCCTGCTTTGTAGCCGACACCACGCACCGTCAATACGACTTCCGGGGCTTCCGGGTCCTGCTCGATCTTGGACCGCAGCCGCTGGACATGGACGTTGACCAGCCTGGTATCGGCGGCGTGCCGGTAGCCCCAGACTTGCTCCAGCAGCAGTTCCCGCGTGAACACCTGCCAGGGTTTGCGGGCCAGAGCCACCAGGAGGTCGAATTCCAGCGGCGTCAGCGAGATCCGGTCACTGCCCCTGCTGACGGTGTGGCCCGCGACGTCGATGGTGATGTCCGCGATCCGGAGGGTCTCGGGCGCCTTCTGGTCCCCTGGGCGGAGCCTGGCGCGCACCCGGGCCACCAATTCGGCCGGTTTAAAGGGCTTCGGCACATAGTCGTCAGCGCCGGACTCAAGCCCGCGGACGACGTCGGAGGTATCCGACTTGGCTGTAAGCATGACAATAGGCACATCCGATTCGGCACGGACCTGGCGGCAAACTTCGATACCGTCCATGCCGGGAAGCATGAGGTCAAGCAGGACCAGGTCCGGCCGGGAAGACCGGAAGATGTCCAGTGCCTGGGCGCCGTCGGCGCAAAAGACGGGCTCGAAGCCGTCATTACGGAGGACAATTCCAATCATCTCGGCCAGCGCTTCGTCATCATCTACAACCAGAATGCGTGCCTTCATAGTTATATATTCCCTTATCAGGATGGCTTTGTCCTGTTCAGCGGCTTCCGGCATGGCGGGGCACTAGATGAGTAAGTCCTATTGCGTAGGACGGGTGAGAAGCCTTTTAAAGTAAAGCGGAGAGTGTTAAACCCGGTATGTGAACCCCGAACTAAACACTCTCCTGACCAC
>NZ_JARVSF010000015.1 GCF_030209355.1 Pseudarthrobacter sp. fls2-241-R2A-127 | reverse complement strand
GGCAAGGGGCGGGAAATTCCCGGAGGAAATCAGCGACGAAGGAGCGCCGCAGGGACATTTCCTGCACCGCAGGCCCCGACGAAGGAGGGGCTAGACGGGCCGGAGCGGACACAATCCGTCAGGACAGCAGCCAAAACGTCGTAGACAAGCCAGTCCAGGGGGTCCGGAGCTCTGCGACGGCGCGCCCTGGACCCACAGCCGGCCGCGCCAGCGGACGCCCGATCCTTGCGAGCCCTGCGAGCTTGCATCAAGCAGGAAGGACCGGCACAAACGTGCCGGTCCTTCTCACTCCTTGGCGCAGGCGTGTGGGGTCTGGTGCGAGGTACCTAGCCTTGGAAGATGACGGCCAGGACGACCCCGGCGACACCGACGGCCGCGCCAACGCCGATCAGCAGCCGGGCACCCCATTGTTTGGTGATCAGCATGGCTGCGCCCAGCATGACCATACCCACCCCGATGACGGTCAAGGACAAGCTCGAATGGAACTGCGCAACAAAGGCGGCCAGGAAGAGGACCAGCACACCGACCCAGCCGAGGAGCTGCGCCTTTCTTTTGTTCGCCGTCTCGGCCGAGTTGTCCGCATTCTTTCCGGTTGCCATGTACCTCAGGCTCATCTCGTGGTTCTTCTTCCCTTGTTGTCTTGTGCATCGTAACGGCAGGCACTGACACCCTGCCCGGCGGATCGCCGCCGACGTCATCTGTGCGGCGTGGTGTTGGGGCGTTTTGGCGGTCCGCCCAGGAACCGTGCACGTGGCATGCACCTTGGGCGAACCGCCCGCGGTGACCGGCCCCAGGCACGGGACCGGGCACCTTCGCGGTTAGCTGGCGAGCAGTTCGGTGAGCTCGGCCGCATCGGACACCAGCACCGCTCCGCCTTCTCTCAGCAGCCGGTGGCATCCAGCGGAGTTGGCGCTGTGGACACTTCCCGGGACGGCGGCGACGTGCCGGGCGATGTTCTCGGCGTGGTGGGCGGTGTTCAGCGCGCCTGACCGCCACCGAGCTTCCACCACGCAGGTTACCCCGGCGAGGGCGGCGATGATGCGGTTTCTCTGCAGAAACCTGTACCGGGTCGGGGCGGAACCCGGCGGGAGCTCCGAGAGCGTCAATCCGTTACCGCGGATCGCGGCCGCGAGATCAGCGTTACCTGACGGATAGTCCCGGTCCAGTCCCCCGGCCAGCACCGCGAGGGTAGCCGGTCCCGCTCCCCGGCTCCCGGCCAGAGCAGCCCGGTGCGCGTGCGCGTCAATGCCGTAGGCAAGGCCTGAGATCACGCAGATTCCTCGTTGGGCCACCCCGTACGCCATGTCCCCGGTAACGGAAGCGCCGTAGCTCGTCGCGTCCCGGGATCCGGTCAGGACCACACACTTCGACGGTGCCGGGATGCCCATGTCGATGTTGCCCCGATACCAAAGCCCGTACGGGGCGTCGGGCAGGTCATCCAGACCCTCCGGCCAGTGCTCGTCTCCGGGGATCAGGAACCCGCCGCCCAGGCGTTCGATCGTGGCCAGGTCCTTCTCCGGGTCGAGCTCGGGAACCCGTGGGGCCCAGCGCTTCAACGCGGCGGCCAGCTCCTCGGGTGTCACGTCCGGGAGTGTGTGGACGGGTTGCGCGCCGGTGGCGAGCCTCAGCGCGGCGTACGCGCCGAGCCTGCCGACGAGGGCAAGGCCGACGCGATCGCCGGGATCGAAGAGGCGGGTCAGGGCTGCGCGTGCGATGCGGTCATTCATGGTTTTTTCTCGTCCTTTGCTGAGGATCCGGTGGGTGGGGCGGTCTTGGTGACCGGCCAGCTTCCCCTCTCCCCCGGGTGTTTTTTGCCTGCTGGCGGAGCATCGCGTAGCTGTGCCCGACGGAGCCGGGGCAACCCGAAGGGCAAGCAGCGGATGGGTTGTGGGAGGAAATAAGCGAAGCGCCGACACAAACCATCGGCTGCGCAGCCGTCCGCAGGGCGGTTGAGCCGGTGGAGCGGGCACGTACGATCCGAAGGACAGCAGCAAAAAACAGAAAAACGCTTCTACAGCCCGAGCGAAGCGAGGTCCATGCAGTAGACCCGGGCGCTGATAGAGGGTTGCCGGACACCGGAGTCTCGAGGCAGCGTGCGGTTTCCGGGCTAGGTTGCAGTGCTTTCGCGTGCGGCGCGGGCTTGCTGATGACGGTAGAGCGTTGCGCGGCTCCAGCCAACAAGCCGAGCGGCATCTTCGGCGGTGCGTCCCTTGGCGCGGGCGTCCTGGGCGATCGCGAGTTTGTCCGCGATGACGGCGGGATCGGACAGCGGCCGGCCGAACCGTGTGCCGTTTTGACGGGCGGCAGCGATGCCGGCATTGACCCGTTCGACGATGAGCTCGCGTTCATACTCGGCAAGGGTTGCGAGCATGTTCAACATCAGCCGGCCGGTCGAGGTTGCCGGGTCGATGCCATCGGCAATGGACCGGACCTGGACACCGCGGCCGCGCAGGAGGGCCACCGTGTTCAGTACGTCAATCAGTGACCGCCCCAGCCGGTCGACTCGCCACACAACAACGGTGTCGCCTTCCTCGGCGTACTCGAGGAGCTTCTTCATACCGGGCCGCTCGATCGCGGTCTTACTGCCGGAGGTCACGTCGGTAAAGACGTCACGTTTCTGCACACCAGCGGCAACCAGCGCATCCAGCTGGAGCCGGGCGTCCTGTCCTGAAGTACTGACGCGGGTGTAACTCAGTAGCCTCACAAAGCAATTCTGACTTGAAAAGCCCCAAGCGTGGCCGCAGCGAGACGAATTGTAGTGAGACGGCTTTACGAGACGCGGGCAGGGCAGTGTTTCCAACGACTTGCCTGACGCCAGACGAGGCCAATGGACTGTCTCGAAAAGCTGTCCCTTTCCGAGACGAGCCGAGATGCTTTACACAGGACTCGCGTAGGTTACTGGGCCTCCTTCGAGACTCGGCGACTTTGATGAAGCTCACCACGGACCAAACCGAAAGCAGAGATGAGAGCGGCTGCCACGGCTACCCGGGATTCAGCATCCATGGATGAGTCTGCACTTCTACGTCTGCTAGTTATTCTGAGCAACACTTGCTATTCTTTACAAATGGACACTGATCTCGGCAAGTATCTTCGTGCTGCTCGAAAAGCAGTAGGGTACACACTTCGACGGGTTGAAGAGCTGTCCGGGGGGGTCGTCAAAAACGGCTACCTGAGCCAAATTGAGAGCGGCTTGATCAAAGTTCCTTCTACGAAGATTCTTTTTGAGTTGGCTCGTGTGTATGGGGTTGAATATTCGGAGATTCTTCGAATTGCAGGCCTCCCATCGGATTCAGGTCTAGTTCCGCCCGAATCCCACGTCACAAGGATCGCTGGCGTTCCAGCAAGCGCACTCAACGACCTCACTGAACAGGAGACGAAACAAGTCATGGACTTTCTCGCCTTTCTGAAGTCACAGCGTTAGCATGACAGTCCGCGACCATTGGGTTGCAAGCTGTGGTCCCTAGAATGTCAGACCACACTTGTATCCTTCCATCAACAGGAGGAGCGAGTATGTCCACGCAATCAATCGCTCGGCCGGGCCTGACAGTCCAGACAACCCTTGCCGAGTTACTTAATTTTGAACAGTCCCGCGACGTCGTCGTCGAGTGGGAGAGGCGTATGCGCGATATCAAGGAGTCAGAGCGAAACGCCGAAAACGAGGAAGCAAGCGTCCGTATCCATTGATTTGCACTCTCTATAAAAATAGAACACAAGGAGCGAACTGAATGTCGCTGGCGTTCGACCAATGGAGCCCCGACGACGACCCTGGTGAAGTGGTCGACGTCGGGGCTCCAGCCGGATGGGATGCCATCCGATCCAACTACACGGCGCCGTCGACGCCTTCCTTGCCGCTAGAACGCATAATCGAGATCGCCGAAGCTCACGGAGTGCAGTCGGTTGTCGTTGAGAAGCGATACATTGATAGCGACTGGCGCAGCGAACACTCTAATTTCTACGGATCCACGTTTCGCCGCTATCCCTCCGTCTGTCACCGACTGCACTTCTTTGCTGCTCAGGTTCCACCGGACTTCGGTGATCTAAACGATCACAAGGAGGCATACCGCGGGTATTCGGTAATGCGCCCCCTGCCAGGAACTCCAGTGGGACGAACCATGATCCAGGCTCCGCCCGAACTTAAGGCAGCTTCGGTTGCAGGAGTACCAGAAAGGGTAAACCTCTTTGGTTTCGAGCTGACGGTCACGGCCATGCCCTTCATCAGTCAGGACGCGCAGTACCTGCGGTGCGCCCACGCCTCGATTTGGATGGTTTTGCGCCATGCGAGTTTGCGACACGGGCTGCCGAAGCGAACACCCAGCGAGGTACGAGATGCTGCGACTGGTGGTGTAGTGGTGGGACGACAAATGCCCTCCGACGGGTTGTCTCCATCGCAGATGCTCAACGCGCTCGATCGTCTTGGACTCCCGACTGGAATGCTAGAGCCGGCGAATGATTCGGGACCGAACGTACGTCCGGCAGCTGGGAGCACAAGTTTGTACGGGGTCTTGTGCCGTTACGTGAACTCGGATCTACCGCCCATAGTCGTCTCTAACTCGCATGCATGGGTTGTCGTGGCTTGGGACCGCACTCCAAGTCGTGGACACGGCCGACTGACGCTTTGGCGCCACGACGACGCACGCGGCCCTTACATCCCTGTCGATGATCCGTGGAACGAGCCCGATGAGGCACACCGGCCGTGGAAGTTTATCCTGACGCCTCTCATGCCGCGGATGAACATCGATGCTGAGCGCGCTGAGGCGACTGGTGCAGCTTGGTTGGAGATCGCGACCAAACAGTGGTCTTTAGCCCCGGATGGAACGGCTGGCCGTGCTGCCCAGGCGATGGCTGTAGACGAGATGGCTTACCAGACCTATGCCGTAGCCTCGAATGACTACAAGAAGCGGCTGCCCCTTCGTGGTCTCGACCCGGACCTGATGCTGCTTTATCGGACCACCCATATGCCGAAATATATTTGGGTCATTGAAGCGATCGACCGCACTGCTAGGAGAAACTCCCAACCCAGTGTTCTCGGGGAGATCATTTTGGACGCAACCCACGCGTCGCCGGAGCGGCTCGCTCTTACAGGCGTTCTGTGTGCACACGTGGAATCTATGGCCATAAGTCAGGCGTTCGACCACGAGACTGTTCGGCAGGTTAAGCTTGCCTCCATCGCTCCATACCTCAGCGATCGGGATGCACGCTCAACCACTGGCGAATAATTCCAGAGGTTCTTCCTCCATGTGCCAAGTTATTTGGCTCATCGGTGCGGAGTCCGTGGGTTAAGCGGCGCATCAACTTTTGGCGTGGTGTCCTTCAAATGAAGGGGCTCGTAGCCCCGCGAGCATAGGTGTTGTCGAGACATCTATTGCTGAGGACTACGAGCCTTGTTACAGATTGCGCAGACGTGCGAGGCCGCGTCGATTCTGTTTAATTTTTTGGAGGGCCATGTTGTGCTCTCTGCCGAGCGTTCCGGCGACACCCGCACTGTGCTGGTCGAGCCCGTCGAACGGGAAGGCGCCTGCCCGAACTGCGGCGTCCTGTCTTCCCGGATCCAGGCCCGCCCGGTCCAGCGCGTCCGAGACATCCAGGGCGGCGGTGCACCGCGGAAGTCCATGTCAGGGAAGCGGCGGCTGGCGTGCTCGGAATCGGAGTGTCCGAGGCGGTCCTTCGTGCAGACCACTGACGAGATTCCGCTGCGTTCACGCCTGACCAGCAGGCAGGTGGCCGGCATCGTCACCGGGCTGTCCACCAAGCTCCGTGCCGTCCCCCGGGTCGCTGCGGCCGCCGGCGTTTCCTGGACGACCGTCATGCGCGTCACTGCCGACGTCGCAGTCCTGTGGGGAGGCGTGGACCGACGACTCGTCCGCCGTCTGGGCGTTGATGAACACGGCTTCCGGTCGGTCCGGTTTCTCAAAGATGATGCCGGCAAGATCACCAGGGTCGAGCCCTGGTCGATCGTGTTCACCGGCTTGGATAACGGGGCGATCCTGGACATTGTGGACGGCCGCCGCGGTCAGGCGGTCCGGGACTGTATCCGTGCCCGGCCGAGGCGGTGGCGGATCAGGCCGTCCTCGTGGTCCTGAATTACTTTGACATACGCACCCAAGGCGGCAATTACCGTGGACCACTGGCATGTGCTGACCTGGCGAACCAAATGGTCACCGAAGTCCGTCGGCGCCGCGCCCACGACCTGCACGGCAGGCGCGGCCGGGCCACAGATCCGCCTGGAAGTACCGGAAACCGCTGACCTGGTTACCGTTGTACACCCCGGCCCAACAAGCCTGCTGAACACCTGCCGCCACGCAAAAGTGGAAGAGCCGGTTAAGCCTTCAACGTTCTGCTCGCGATAGTTCAGCGGAAACATGCCTGTGAACTGTCGGGCGTCCTCCGCCGTCCGCTGCTGCAGTCATTCCCTGGTAGAGGCAGCCCGGCTCGCACCCCCTGGTGTCCAGGTCCACGGTGCCACTAGCGAAGTGGAACGTCTGCGCACCGATATCGCCAACTCCAGCTGGTGCGACGATCATCCGCAAGGCGGCAAGAACCTGCTGTGCAGACACCGCCGCCGAAAATGCAAACACATTCTCATTCCGCTTCAGCGGACTATCGTCGGGCAGCTGATCAATATAACTGGGGTCAGCGAGCAGCCCGTCCCGGTCTGCTTGGACCAGTCCGGGATCAAATTGCCCCAAGCACTCCAGGCACCGGCGCCCCGGAGCAGCCACGTGCGCCCGCCACTCGGCACCTCGCATCATATTTCGTCCTGGGCTCACGAGAACGCCACCATCTATGACTGGAATCAGGTGCGCGTAGGCGAGGGCGTTCAGTGCCGCGCGGCCGGCCGGCCGGTCAACGCACGAGAAGATTAAGTCACAATCCTTAAGCAACTCGATGCCGCGGGCCTCGATTGCGCTGGCTTCACTCCATGCTGCGTTGAAGTTCGGATGCGTGGCATGCATCTTAGCTGCTGCCGCTGCTACCTCGGCTTTTGGCGCCGCACCATTGGCGTGCTCCACCGTCGCATTGAGGATCCGATCGAGGTTATGGTTCTCAACGGAATCGTAATCAAGAATCACAAGATCCCCGAAACCCGTACGGGCGAGTGCCTCAACTATCTGGGACCCAACACTCCCTGCCCCTACGACACCGACGCGCAGGGATCCGATGGTCTGCTGAACACCGGTCCCCCACGAATCAATCGTGCGGCGTTGATACCGCTGTGAATACCTCTCGGGGCCCTTGGGCATTGAGACCTCTAGGCGATCTCCAATCACACGGACTTTGTCCGCCCACTGCGGCTCCCATCGGCGTTCTTCCGCGCGTCGCCAGATCCGCGCACTGTACTCTTTGCTGCCGCCGGCCAGTGTTAGGCCAACCAGCGGGTGGCCGGTAAGCGCGAGAGCCTGAGCTGCGTGTCCTGCCTCTGCATTGAAGTCATCGCTACTCAATTTCGGCCAGCTACGAGCTCCGGGATGGGAGTGTATCAGTGCAATTCCGCCGCCGATATCGGCAGCAACGTTACACGCCCGTAGAAAGTACTGAGACTGAAAGGAAACGTTTCCGTGCACCTGGCGGTCCCCGGATAGAGGAAGAACGAGGTCGGTGAGGATCGCAGTCTCACGGCCAGCGCCAACAGAGGGCTTCCAGACGACGAACGTCAGATCCTCGTCACCGTCATCACGGGTGAGATGCGTCAGAAGCGCCGTGTGGATGCCGGCCGTGAATGCTGCGCTAAAACTACGCATCAGTCACCTGCGCAAAGACGCTTCGAACATGCCTGACCCATGCCTTGACTGACCGGTCAGCTGGCCAAGCCTGCACGGGCCTGCTCCAATAAACCCAATCTGAGCCGAGAGGCGATGCGTGAACTGCACCCGCCGGATGCGTGGTGGCAGGGCTGACATGCGGCCCGGGAGGTGGCGTGTCAGGGAAGTCCACTGGAACTTGAGCCGCGATTCGTCGGCTCTCACCCGCGTGCTTTCCAGCATGGATTGGCAACTCGAAAAAAAGCCAGCCTTCTTCTACCCGAACTTCCGCCAGCCCGAGAGCTTCGGCCTGGCGAGCAAACTCTTCCGGCCCGGTCATGAGGTCGGGGTGGGGCCGGTGGAGAGGCTGATGAAGACCTGGTTGTTGTGGACCCGAATGATTTCGTCGCCTGCACCCTGGTACGAATTCTGATGCCGACCTTGCACTTCAACAAGATAATGGCTCGATGGATCAAGGCCCACGAGACAAAGAATTTCGTTAGGAGTGATCTCGCTGTTCGGGAGGAGAGTATCCTCTCCGTCGATTTTTACCTCAACTTGCTTCTGGGGCCGTGTGTTGGGGCTTAGCCCCTCTAGTGAAGTTTTCATCATGTCTCCTCGTCCACTGTTAGCCATATTTTGGCTCTGCTCATAATTCTAAGCATTGCTCAGGATGACTGTCAACCAGCTGGTCCGCGGTTGTCCTTCCACACGCACGTGGGGTGGTGTCATTTTGGACCAGAAGCGGAACAAAACGCCCCCCCGATAGGGTCTTCATTTCACCAAGACTGGCGGCTTAGCTCGCTACAGATACCGGCACTGGGGAGTAAGGGGCACCATCCCTGAGCATGGCCCAGAGGACATTGAGCCGCCGTCGGGCAAGCGACAGCATTGCTTGGATGTGGGATTTCCCTTCCGCACGTTTTCGGTCGTAATAGCCACGCGAAGCGGGGCATGACTTCAGTGCCGAGAGGCCGGAAAGGTAGAAGACGCGGAGGAGCCGGCGGTCGTAACGTCTGGGCCGGTGGTGATTGCCGCTGATTCTCCCTGAGTCCCGGGGTGCAGGGGCCAGTCCGACAACGCCCGCGAATCGGTCGGCGGACTGGAAGACGGTGAGGTCGCCGCCGGTGGCACCGAGGAATTCGGCGGCGAGGACGGGTCCGAATCCGGGCATGCTCAACAGCACCTCGGTGTACTTGTGCTCCGCGACTTTCTCACGGATCATCGCATCGAGTTCGGCCAGTTCCTCGTTCAAGGTGAGGATTTCCCGGGCGAGTGCGGCGACGATCCCCTCCCCCATGTGCTGGGCAGGAACCGTCGTGTGCTGGGATTTCGCAGCCTCAAAAGCTGCCACGGCGACTGCCGCCGAGGAACGGGCGCCGCGCTTCTTCAGCCAAGCGTGGATCCTGGCCTGACCGGTGCGGCGGATCCCGTCCGGCGTGCGGTGCTTGGTCAGCAGCAGTAGGGCGGCTTTGGAGCGGCTGTAGTCGAAGGCCCGTTCCAGTGCGGGAAAGTATTCCAGCAGTTGGGCCTGGAGACGGTTGATCGCCCTTACCCTGTCCGCGGACTTATCGGCACGCCTGGCGGTCAGGAGCCGCAGGCCGGTGCTGATCTCATCCCCTGCACGTAACGGTTGCAGGTCAGTTCGCATCCGGGCCTGATCGGCGATAACGGCAGCGTCTTTGGCATCTGTCTTGCCGTCGCCGCTGTAAATCTTGGAGGCATGGTGCACTGTCCGGCCGGGGATGTAGAGGATCTTCTGACCGTGACCGACGAGCAGGGCTATCAACAGCGCCGGTCCACCATGGTTTAGATCGGTCGCCCACACCACCTCGTCACCGTCCGCTAGCTCGAGCACGCCAGCGAGGAGTTGGAACAGGGCGGGTTCGTCGTTGGGGACTCGTTGGGAAAGCAGCCGGCTTCCGTCGGCGTCAATCACAACGCAGTGATGATGGGCTTTGCCCGGCGTCGATACCGGCCCATAGTTGCACCAAGAACAGCCTCCAGTCTGTCGAATTGGGTAAGGGCCCAGCAGATAACCGCGCCGTCGTGTCCTTATCCGGCGATCATGTCGCGTCTCTCAATCAGCGGTCGGGTCATCGCGGGGTGGCGGGCGGCCAATCCTTCGAAGCCGTCACAAAAATGCCCGGCACAGCAACCAAAGCCATACCCTCCTCCCCTGGGTAGCCACGACCCTACAACGGCCGAGGAACTGAACCCTGTAACAACATAAGGACAGCAGCCAAAAACGGTAATACTGGAACAGTCCTTGAGCCGGCGTGACCCAGCCAAAAATTGACGTACCAGGCGGCACTGTCTTCCCGACGATCTGTCCGCCGGCTCAAGGTCCGCTAAAAGGGGTGTCGAGCCAGGCGGACATGACCTCATAGGAGCCTGATACGACCAGTCCCATTACCGTTTTGTCTGCCCACCTGGCCCGCGCCCGATCAATCAGCACTCGACGCGACTGAGGGGCAAATTCCATCTTGGCAAGCGAACCAACGAAAGTAATCGCGGGTATCGACACCCACGCCGACACACACCACGTAGCCGTCATCAACGAACACGGTAAACCCCTCGCGGACAAGGAGTTCCTGACCGTGGGATCCGGATACCGGAAAATCATCGACTTCATCACCTCCTACGGCACAGTGATAGCCGTTGGTGTCGAAGGAACCGGATCCTATGGCGCCGAACTCGCCCGAACCCTTCGGGGTGAAGGGCTTAGCGTTTTGGAGGTGAACCGCCCGAACCGGGCCGCCCGCCGGCTCAAGGGGAAGTCAGACCCGCTGGATGCCTACCAGGCCGCCAAGTCGGTGCTCGAGGGGCGGACGAAGGCGATCCCGAAGGACAAAGACGGCCCCGTGGAATGCCTCCGGATCCTACGTTCCGGGCGCGCCTCAGCGATCAAGGCCCGCACCGCGGCCATCAACCAAATCAAGGCGCTCCTCGTATCGGCCCCGGAGAAAGTCCGGGCGAAATACCGGGCATTAGCCACCTCCGCGCTGATTACTGCCCTGCAACGCACGAGACCTTCCGGACATATGGCTGACCCCGAGTACGTCACGCTTATGACGCTCAAGGCGTTGGCAACACGCTGCCAAGCACTGGGAACGGAAATCGAGGCTGCGGATGCAGCGCTCAAGGAAATTCTCGACAGCTACGCTCCGATGCTCTGTGACCTCCCCGGAGTCGGAACCGAAGTAGCCAGCCAATTGTTGATCACCTTCGGGGACAACCCGGACCGTCTCGGAAACGAAGCCCAGTTCGCTTCGCTCGTCGGGGTCGCCGCGGTACCAGCCTCATCAGGCAAGACAACCCGCCACCGACTCAGCAGGGGCGGCGACCGCAACGCCAACAACGCCCTGCACCAGGTAGTCCTGGTCCGCATGGGCTCGTGCCAGCGGACCAAGGATTACGTGGCTAAACGCACGTCCGAAGGCAAGAGTAAACGCGAAGTCATGCGCTGCCTCAAACGCTACG
The DNA here is from genome assembly GCF_030209355.1 of Pseudarthrobacter sp. fls2-241-R2A-127. Lineage (GTDB taxonomy): Bacteria > Actinomycetota > Actinomycetes > Actinomycetales > Micrococcaceae > Arthrobacter. Next base: position 147,382 of record NZ_JARVSF010000015.1, on the reverse strand, counting down.
CAGCCAGGGAAATCTACCGCCAGATCATCAACCCCCGGCCGGCACCAGACAACTCCGACCTCCGCCGCATACGGACCGAACTCGGCCTCACCATCACCACCGTTGCCGGCGAACTCGGTCAATGGGTATCTATCATTTCGCGCTTGGAACGCGGGCACATCCGTAACGACGGCCTCGCTATGACCTACCGACAATGGCTGACTGAGCGAGCCGCAGGTCCGCTAAAACCCAGTCGAATTGATGAGCCGAACGTCACCTCCGCGCCGAGACTGCAAAAAACATCAACGGTTCCTTTCCCTAGGTTGATTGCGAGTCGCCCCGTTCATGCCAAGATGAGCCTGTGATCAACCAGTTGGCTATCGAGGGCGGCAACATCAGTCATCGGGGGCCGCGATGAATGGGCAGGAACGTTATTCGCGGCGCTTCCCTCGAATCAGGATCACAGTTCTCGAGCTCTTTTTCCTGCTCACGGCGGTCATTTTTGCTGCCATGAATCCCACGCCCGGTCAGCTTATGATCTCCGGGGTGCAGCTTGCCGTGGTCGGAATCGCAGTGGCCGTCACCAACCTGAGGAAAGAACCGGCACTCCCCGAAGTATTTCTTGAGGAGGAGCACTTCGACGGCGGTGGGACCATACCCGTGAAAGCCGAAGCCGTATCCAAGTCGTGGGGAAACCAACCCGTGGTCTTTAGGGTCTCGCCGCAGTTGCGGATGCTGGTGCTGAGCCCGACGGCGGAAGCTTTGGAGTTCAGCCTGGCGTATGGCCTGGGACGGTTCGTTGGGCCCTGGATTCTTAAGCGGGAGGACGTAGTAGAGATCCAATGTGTGCGGACATGGTTAGCTCCCTACCAAGGTGTCAGAGCTATACCTGTCGTTGGTCGCCCATGGACATTCGTAACACGCGAACCCGCCACCGTGCTCGCGTGCTTGGAGGAACTTGGCTACCCGAAGGCCACCGATGCATTCAGTCTGTTCTGAGCCGTGAATAGAATCCTGATCTATGTCTTTTGTGCCTTTATTGGCCAAGCTGGGGCTTACTGGGGACGGTACAGGAATCCCGCTCTGAAGAGGGGGTCACGGATGGACAGAATCCTTGGCGTGATCAACGCCTTCTGCAACGCGGGCCTTTGTCTTCTGGCAATGATTCTTCCCCTGACCACCGATTTAGTCGGAATACCCGCGCTGGCCTTCATCGCGGCAGCCCTCTTTTTATCGTCGCTATTCCTATACCGCGTCAAGGTCACGGACCTGCGGACCAGGCTCGCCAGCAATAACGGACGCAGGGCCCTCCCTGCAGATGCCCAAGCCAAAACGAGATGGCCCTATACGCTCGTCTACGTTCTCGGATACGCCTTCATGGCCACCTACATCGCAACCATCAACGGGACCGTCCCCCTGGAAATATCTCGTCGGTAGCGGGGACCAGCTCCACACTTCGGTTGATCCCACGTCGCAGGCAGCACGTCCAAACCTTTGGCTCGAATCAGCCACTCAGTGGGTCCGCGATAGCCGTCCAGCCAGACGAAAACCAGTTGACAGAATCACCCACTCCTCCCGAAATTCAATTTGACGGCTATAGGAGCATCGTCGTAGACACACAGGGTGAAAGCTCCCAATCCCGGGGCGGGCGGCCACAGCATGAACCTGGGCAAGCAAGAGCGACGGATCCTGATAGGAAGGACACTGTGACTTCACCCGATGATGAGCTCTACGACATCCACAACCGGCCGGCCAACTGGGAACTGAGGGTGAACATGGCCCTCGGGTTGACCTTTTACGTTGCCCTTGCGGGTATAGCGCCGCTCTTCCTCCTTCACTGGCTTGGGGTGCGTCAGTGGGCCCTGATCGGAATTCCCCTGGCCGGTGCACTGACCGCAGTTTGCTTAGCTCTGCGGAGCCTTAAGCGCCGCGGCATCAAGGCCAAGGCCCTCTACGCGGCCCGTGGAGGAAACCCGGACGGAACGAGCGACATCCTCTTCGGCCAAATGAATTACAGCATCGAGCCGGACGGCCGATGGAAGTGGCCAGAGCAGACCTACAGCGACGCCTCCTAGGCGAGAGCCGATGACAGACAATCGGCGGGCGGCGCCTGACCCTGAGTTTCGTTCAGATGTACCGATCGGGGACGCCGACGTCGAAGATCGCGGCCTGGGCCGGCGTCGCGGAAACAACCGTCCGGTATCACCTGCAAATCGCGGCCAAACAGGACCCACGCCTCCAGGATGAGCGCAAGGCGGCCTTGGCACCGCCGCCGGAACCGCGCACAACCGAGGTGGGGCTGCGGAACCTTGCCGAGGTCCTGGCCTTTCACGATGCCCAGGGGCGGCTGCCGGTCGCTCACGGGAAGACGGCGCGGGAGCGCGCGTTACGGAGAATAACCCAGCCACATGTAAGGGACAAACAAGCATTTACAGGCCTAAGCGCAGCGAAGGACCGGTTCCTGGATGCAGCGCAGCGGAAACCAGGGCTCTTGCCCCGGGTTATGCCCATTGGCGGGCAGGTGGAGCCCTCCGCACAGCTCAAAGCTGTCCCCACTGGGTTATAGCCCTGGTCCTCGTTGTCGTACCCCTCCCCCATGATGGGAGTCGGCGGCCAGCACCATGGCCGCCGTTCTTTGGCGTGTCTATTCGAATATATGTTCTAAGGTTGTGGTATGTCCTCCGAAGAGTTCGCGGCCGCGCTGCAGGCGCAGTACGCGCGGCGGCCCGGCCCAATCGGACTGACCGTGGAAGAGCTCGATTTCGAGCACTTCCCGGTCAAGAACGGGTATCCGGGGATCCCGGTGAAGGCGTGGATCAGGTTCCCGAACTGCGCGGAGCTGGTGGACGGCGAAGTGTTTGCCTGGACAGCGAAGGCAGCGGAAGTGACGTGGAAGGACGGGCCGGTCACGTACCGGACTTGGGTGTGGAGTTCGGCGGTGACCCGCCGGGAGGAAATGATGAACAGGAATTTGGGAGAGCGGACCCGTGGCAAGAACAGCAAGTGAAACACCCTTGGATGCGCCGGTGCAGGTCCGGTTTACCGCGAAGGGAATTCCCCTGGCGGTCAGGTATGAAGGCCGGATCTGGGCCGTGGCCGCGGACCCGGTGCGCTGGTTCACCCGGGCGGACTGGTGGAACACCGCCAAGCGGGCAGCGTTCGGCTGCGGGGACCTGGTCACCGTCGAACACTGGCAGGTCCAGGTCAGATTGACCTCGACGTCGGCGCTGCGCACATTCGAGCTGCGCCGCGACCCACTATCGGAGCAGTGGCTGCTGGGTGCCATCACGGACGCGGGGGCTGCGGCCGCCGCCTAAGCCCGACAGGGCCGGCGGCGGTAGCGTGGCGCCATGACAGAGGAGGAGCCCCAGCCTGCATCCGCCCGTGTCGTTGGCCCTGGCTAAGGCCTTGATTCGATCCCGGCTGAGGCCGCGCTGCTTACCGTCCTTCTGCACTGGCCCCGCCAACACGTCGCTGACAGTTGCGCAAGTGGCAGCTGCCGGACCGCTGCCTTGTAACCTGAAGGCACGGTTATCTGCCCATAGGCGGCAAAGTCATTTAGGACGTTGTTTGCCCTCTGCGGGAGGAGTGCACCGCTCACGCGATGAAATTGAAGGGGAAACATTGGCCGCAAAGGTAGCTTCGTCCATCACTGACGAGAGGACGATGGCGGCATGGATTCTCCCTCCTACGGCAATCCGCGCGGCTGCACGTCAGCAGGGTGATGAGAAGCCAGCACGGATCCTGTCGGCTGAAATTGAAGAGCATGTCCGTGATCCCGATTCCGGAAGTACGCTGCGCTGTGACGTCACGCTTAGGGGCAAGAAGACCGCTGTTGTCGCGATTGAGATGAAGCGGCCTGAAGTAGCAGATGTGCGGGACCCAGTCATGACGGTAGACGCTCATAAGAAGGCTGCCAGTCGCGGTTTGGTTTGGTATGGCACGTGCAACTTCAAGGAAATCGCGTTGTGGTCGACTCATGACGGCCCCCGGCCGACCTCTCCGCTCTTCGTACACCCCTTGGTTACAGACCTGACTCACTCTTCCAAGGCGACGTTGAAGAAAAACCGCGACGCTCTCGGCTCGCAATGGATGACCTTCATCGACCGAGTTGAATTGCTTCTAGATGAGGTTGAGGCCAACCAGCTGGAAAGGGAACGGAGCGCCCCTCCGCAGGTTTCGGATCTACGCGATGCTGTCCATGAGGCTGCTCAGGAGGCTGCGGTTCGCATTGCTGAGGCGGTCCAGCATGATCAGTCTTTTCACGATCAAATCGTAGAGATCCTTTCTGATCAGTTTGGTGTGAGTGTGAAGCTTGATCCCACGAAGCCAGAACAGTTAGAAGATGACTCGCTTCAAGTGGCGGAAATTGCTTGCTTTGTGGTTGCCACACGGCTGATGGTTTACACCGCCCTGCGCGCTTCCGGGCTCAGGGATGGACGGTTCAAGTTGGACGCGCTGGATGTTCCCGCAAGAGCAACAGACCCCGCGCGGGTTGCCCAGACTCTCCAAGGCTTCTACGACCACGCCCGCTATCACACCGGCGATTTCGAGGTGCAATTCACCCCTGGTCCCTTGGACGATGTGGCCTTCGTACCGTCCGCTTCGCAAGCGGCCAGCGACGTTGGTAGGCGCTGGGACAGCCTGATTCGCCTTATTTCTGATTCCGACTGGAGCGGCCCTGCAGAATATGTGCCTGGACTCTACGAGTCCCTTCTCGACGAAGAACACCGCCACGCTACCGGGGTCCACTACACCCCTGAACCCGTAGCCGAGATTGCCGCTGCTTACGCGATCGAACGCGGCAATGACGTTGTTATGGATCCTGCCGCGGGCGCTGGAACCTTTGTGAGCATGTGCGTCGATCGAAAGACACTGCTTGGGTCTAGTCATGAGCAGGCTCTGTCCGAGACGTACGCAGTTGAACTGGCTGAATTCGCGGCTTCCCTCACGGGATTGAATTTGGTGCTGGCTAACAGCAAAGCAGATACCGCCTACCCACGGGTGGTCGTATCAGACTTCTTCAAGCTGGCACCCGGCGGCGCAACCCAGCTCGTGCTACCTGAAACGGGGAAGGTCTTCATGCCGACCCAAATTGATGCCGTCGTCGGGAATCCCCCCTATATTCGGTTCGAAAACATAAGCCAGGACGAGCGACGGCACATTCACGAACTTCTTTCAAAGGTGCATGCGGAAGACAAGATCGCCTTTCCTAACTTCACGGGGAAGGCTGATCTGTGGGCGTTCTTCGTAGCTCGGGCTACCCAGTACCTACGGCCAGGTGGACGACTAGCCTTTGTCTTGTCTTGGTCACTACTCAGCTCAAATTATGGCGATGCGGTACTGAGCTTTCTTGGCAGATACTTCCAGATCGACGCAATTATTGACTCCAAAATTGAGCGGTTCTTCGCCGCCAAACAGAACACGCTCCTTCTCCTGGCTAGGAAAGTTGATGATCCGGGAACCGTTGCGAACGAGCCCAACCCACATATAGACCCGGAGCATCAAATTAGGTTTGTCCGCTTGAAGCGGCCGGTAGCTGAACTGGTTGATTCCACGCTGCCTCGCGGCCAAAGGGCTGAAGATTTGATAGACGAGATTTTCAAGTCGGGGGGTAATGCGTCCGATGCTGACGATGTTCGTTGGGACATCAATCTCATACGGCAAAGCGAGCTGGTGGAAAGGTCTGATTCGATGACTATCGAGGACTTCGAGCAGTGAGTACGGTTGATTTTTCTACTATGGGAGCAAAGAGTGCGTTTGGCGGCTCACTGCTCAACAGCTGGTCCGCAGCCCTCGTGGAGTCGCCAAATATCCGCCGCATCCGCTTAGAGGCGAAAGACATGCTCGTCCCTCTGGGCGAGATCGCCCCTCCCTACAGCGGCATACCCACCCGAGCAGTTAAGTTTTTCTGCGTAACTGAGATCTCGGATGAAGAAGCACTTTTGCAGGCGCAGCTGAGGACCAGTAGGGATCGTCAACGCGTGGCATTGGTAGAAGACGGGGGCGGGGCCCGTCACCTGCTAGAGCGTACTTCGCTGCAAAAACTCATTCGCAACCCGAAAAAGGTTGAGGCCCGCCTTGTGATAACTGCGGACGATGATCTCCCATCTCGTTTGTTCTCTGTCACAGACAGCATTGAAGAGCTGTCGAGCAACAGGCTGCGGCACACGCTCAAGTACATCGAGTACGGCGAAAGCACGGACTTTAAAGCCAGCGGCCGTCGCGCCGGTGGTGCCATTTCCGGTCGCGCTCAGGCATCGTCCCGCAAGAACTGGTACGCCGTCCCTAGCCAGCCCGCTCCTCCCGGACGCATCGTGTGGGTTAAAGGCCGGGGTCAGGTCCATTACGTGACCGAGATTCCGGAAGGCGTTCAAGTACCTGACAACTTCCTCGTTTCGCGCCCTCCGTCGGGCCTTACCAATCCCCGCGCGTTAGCCGCTATCGCTAATTTATCCTGGACTCATTTGATGGTTGAACAGTTCGGGCGCCGGGCCGGCGGGGACGGCGTGCTCCAGACTTATATCCGTGAGCTGATGATGCTTCCGATTCTGAATCCCCTGGTGCTTAGTGGGGATGAGACCAAAGATTTGGTGGCAGCGTTTGATGAGATTTCGGGACGCCCTGCTATGTCGGTCACCCAGGAACTGCAGGAGGTCAACCGGCAAAACTTTGACAGGCTCGGTTTGCAGCTGATGTTGCGGCGAGATGATGTCACGGAGGTGCTTCAGGACGTGCACCAAGCATTGATCGCTCTCGCAGAAGAACGAATAGTAAAGGCGTCCGAGGGAAGGAAAGTCCAAGAGGCCTCTCGGGCACGGCAGGCTTTCGATGCCGCTCCAGTTGCCGAATCTGTCCTTCGCTTTTGTTCCCGTCCACCGAGTCTTATCGACGCCGGCTTGGACATCCCTGAAGGAACTCTGGACTCGACAATCGTCACCGTCCCTGAACACGGACCGGTCAAAGAGTTGGCGACGCCCTACGACCTTTTGGATGACTCTTCGGTCCTGATCAACAAACGCATAAGGGTTGAGACCCCGTCGCACATCCATGCGACTCTAGTTCGGGCACATCTTGCGGTTAGTCCTGATTTTGCTGGCACGCTTATTCTTCCTGCCTCCGAGGAAGATGCCTTGGAGCTTTTCAACACGTGGGATGGCAAGTTCAAAACTTGGCAAGCCGGTGTTAAAAAGCGGGTTGGAGACCTTGTCGGCCTTAGTAAGCGCATGACACGCACTCCCGTCGTCGCAAATAGTTTCGACACCGTCGCCGGACTTGCCCCAGGGACCACACTGTCCCTGACATCGGAATGGTGAAGATAGGGCGTCACTGCTTGTCAAGTGCCGCCTGCACTGCTGACCGCTCATCATCCATTAGCTTTAAACCATGACTACGACCGGGCTGGAGGTGCGCCTCCGTGAAGGCCGGGAGAAAGCCGCCGTTCACCGGTTCACGAAAACTTTAGACGATGTTGTTCTCTCCCTGCGCGAGATCGACCGACTTTACCTTCACCGGGGTGCACGCCCTACTTGGGTTATCGAATCTCTCCACCACCAGGCAAATGACGCAGTCATACGGCTCGAACCGCGAAGTTCCTCACGAAGGCGTGACCTGTCGGACATGCTCCGCCCCATTGACGCATTCGTGGAAGGCATCAACAGCCTTGGCGAACGAGCGGAGATCCCTAAGCTGTACAGTCCCGAAACGGTTGAACGCATCAAACGCATCGCAACATCAGGCAACGAATTCAGCCAAATATCGATGGCGTCCTACAACGGCAAGATAAATACGACCGCTGTGCTCTCATCCACAGTCCGAGAAAACGCCGCTGATGCAGTGAAAGGCAAAGACACGGCGCACGGATCCCTGTCCGGCGTCCTTGACACCGTGGGCGCCACCCCACGCCGCAACATCCTGCGCGTCCGCCTATTCGACAGGCAAACCCAACGCGCCGTCTCGGGTAATGCGGCGCCGGCATTATCTGAAGCTCTCCGAGAGCACTGGAATCACCGAGTACTGGTCGGTGGCTTGGTAACACGCAACGCCCAAGGGCAAGCAATACGCATCGAAATCACAGAAATCGAACGCCTTCCGGAGGACGACAGCGGAATGCCTTCACCCCACGAGCTCCTGGGCATTGCCCCCGATTGGCTGGACGGAATCACAGTGGACGATTACATGCGAGGTATCCGGGGTGCCTAAGAGCAATCGAATAACCCTACCGGTGCCGCTCATCTATGTGGACGCGTGCGTCTACTTAGACCTAATTACTCGAAACGAGGACCTTGACCAGGTAAGCGGCGAACCCAGATGGAAAGCGGCTTTGTCCGTATTCGAAGCTGCCAAAAATGGTCAGGTCCGTCTCGCTGCATCCCCTCTGTTGGAAGCCGAAGTCCTGTGCAACGGCGTTGCGCGGAAGAACACCGACCGCGTTCGGAATCTGCTCCGGGGCTGGTTCCAGGCGGAGTCAACCGCGTGGACGGAAATCGATCGGTTCCTCGCGCGAGATGCCCTCAGAATGGTCAAAGATTTTGGACACCTCCGCTTCAACAGTTCGAAGCAGCTGCGCTCCGCCGATGCCCTGCATTTGGCCGCTGCCGTACGCCTGGGGTGTGACTACTTCTTCAGCCACGACGGCGGATTCCCTCTGAACCACACAGTTGAGGATGTCCAAATCCGAACGCCCCGCATCGTCTGGCAGGAATCTCTATTCGACGCGTCCTAGTACGAGCATCCGACCCAGATATAAGACCGCTATCAAGGCCAGGCGTCCCAATCAGCTGATAGGGACTCGGACGGTTAGCTCTGCTTGCGAGTGCCTGCCTCGGATGAGGCGTTTGTGGCGCGCCCCGTTTCGATAGCATTGCGACGCAGCAACCACGGGCGGCGGCGCGCCGTCTTTAGTACGACGGGGGCGTCTGGAATTGACTTCTTGGCACTCTGGTCACGGAAGAGCTTGGTTGCTCCCACGAACACTGCGCTTCCTTCACGGTTCAAACGGCGGACGCTGGATGACCCAAGCCCGGTAGCCTAGACCTCGTTGGATACCCAGATCGCTACCCCGATAATTGCTGAGGCTGACTTTTCGAATTTTTGCACCTATTGATTTAGCGAGCTTTTCGTTCAGCGAGCGTGCCGCAACATTGTCGTCCTGCGTGGCAAGCGCGATATCACGCCGAGGCTCCCGTTGAACCGCTGCGGCGAGCAGTGCCAGCCCCACTCCTCGTCCCTGCACATCCGGAGCAACCGCGACTACCTGCACAAACAGCGGATCAGAATCCTGAACTCCCGGTGATGAAACACAGAAACCGACGTGAACATTATCGATTTCGGCCATCAGTACCAGGCACTCAACAATCGTCGAGAGGTTTTCTTCAATGGATCGGACGGATATGGGAGAACATACGAATTGCAGGTCCTTCATTCGGCGGCCATCGAGCGGAACCGGGGAAGCCTCCCGGATCGAAACCGCAGACGATGAAATAGCCTGCACTCGGGTAGCCCACCTGAGGAACTCTGGGTCACGGCTGAGGCCAAGGGGTGGTTCTAACCCGTCGTAATCGTTAGCGTTATGCAGCTGCATCTGCGACTTCCAGCACGTCATTGCGGCTGAGAGCACGGGTCAGCGAAGAAACACTGACACTGAGTATCTGCGCTGTCTCCTTCAGAGTCTTTCCCTGGCTGCGCAGTTGCCTAGCGGCCTCCGTCTTGGCTGGGGTCATGGTTCGAGGGCGGCCGCCAAGACGGCCTCGGGCTTTTGCCGCCGCCAAGCCGGCCTTTGTCCGTTCAGACAACCGGGACCGTTCGTACTCGGCCAGCGAGGCGAACATGTCGAAGATGAGCTTTCCATGGGCGCTGGTGGTGTCGAGCCACGGTTCGGCGAGAGAACGGAACCCTATCCCCCGCTGTCCCAGTACGGTCACAATGTCGGCCAAATCGGAGGTACTTCGGCCCAACCTGGTTAGATCAGCAACGGTCAGGACATTCCCCGGCTGCAGGTAATCCAGGCATTCCCTCCAACGCGTCCTTGCTTGGGTGGCCCCTGAGGCGTACTCCTGAAACACCCGCACGGCCCCGGCGGCGACGAGCGCATCCACCTGGGAATCCAAGGACTGCCCGCGGGTACTTACCCTCGCATACCCAATTACGTTGCCAGGCACGTCAAAAATCCTCCAAAACAGGTTTTGACCAGCTTTCATTTCGAAAACCAGTTTTGACCAACAATATGAGTACTTCTTCGGCTTTTTCCGGAGCCATGCCGAAGGTAAGTCAGAAACGGTCGCGGTGTCCTCCCCTGCACATACGCACGCTCACGAGCCACTTCGGCCCCTGGCTATCGGGCTGCAGGAGCCTCCGCGATCAATCCCGCAGAATGACGAGGTGACCACCAACTGGATCAGTCGCTTTGCCAACGGAGCCCTGTTCTGAAGACAAAAAGGTGTCACTAGGGAAAGTACGCCGCTTACCGATCAAAGCGAAGCGTCAGTTGACACGTTCGTGAGTGGAACTTCGACTAGCAAGTAATTGCCACTCAGGATACCGAATGTGGATGGTTGCGGCCTGCTTCTCCGGCTAAGCAGCCGGATTAGCACAAGCGGGTTAATTGGGCCTCTCCCCTGCCCGTCACGGCCTCCTCTGCATAAGCCACCAGCGGGGGGCTACGCAAGGCTTATCCGTATTCCTGTTGGTATCTCGTGCGAAGCTCGTCTCTCGACTAGCATCTTTCATGCCATAAGCTATGCCATACGCCCTATGGGACGCCACACGGTCACGGCAGCTTGGTCTACCGCAGGTCCTCTTGTGGTTGACATTGCATGCATATCTACGTAAATACACGCCTTTGCTCTCGTAGAGAACCACGCTTTTCACGACATGTGCATTCCCGTAGCTCTTCCCGTTGCTACAAACATTGACCCAACCACGATTCGGACTGCCTCAAGCGACACGATATGCCGAATTCTAAATTGAGCCTGATTTACCATGTGGCCTCCCATGGGCTTTGTCACTCGGGCACACGTAGACACCCGCGCCAGACATTCAGCCGCATGCATGACATGGCCTCCCATGGATGGACCCACACGACAAATTGTGGTGTCTCATATGCGTGTCAATGCCATCCTTCCCGGAGGAGTGCACCTAGCGTGGAATGCAGACAATATGCCCCCACCAAGTAGGAGAGTTACCGGTCGATGGCACGATCTCTGCAAACCCCCGTACCGCCGAAACCCCAGGCAACGCGCGCCATTGACCGTGTGGTCTCCCTGGCGAACGGCAAGGGTGGAGTGGGCAAGACCACAACAGCAGCCAACGTTGGCGGGTATGTGGCCCTGGCTGGCTCCCGCGTGCTACTGATCGACCTTGACCCCCAGGGCGACCTGGCTCGCGACCTCGGATATGAGCGCCAGACGGGCAGGGAATTTTTTCAGGCCCTCATCACCGGCACGACGCCGATGATCCTGCGTGACGTGCGGGACAACCTGGACGTCATTCCTGGTGGTCAGGATTTGGAAGACATCCAGGGCCTTATGGTGTCCCGCTCCAGCCGCTCCGACGCCGGCGACTTCGGTGACATGCTTTACGCCGCCCTGGCCCCGTTGGCAGACGATTACGACTTGATCCTGATCGATACCCCCCCGGGGGAGCGGATTCTCGTGGAGGGTGCCTTTGCCATCTCCAGCGCCGTCGTCATTCCTACCCGCTCCGATGATGCGAGTATCGACGGAGTCGAACGCATCGCCCGCCGCTTCATGGCGGTCCGCGACCGGAACCCATCGCTGCAATTGGCGGGGATCGTCCTCTTCGGCGTTGGACCGCGCTCCCTTCGCTTGGAACGCAGCGTGCGAGAAACTCTGGAAGAGATGCTCGGCACCGTCGCCCCGGTCTTCGAAACCCGCATCAGGAACCTAGAGAGCGCAAGCGCCGACGCCCGTCGCAAGGGCCTGCTCTTCCACGAACTCGAAGGTGCCGTTACCGACGCTCAGAAGAACCGCCTGAAGGCGCTCCGAGCGGGGGAGAAGCCAGCAGACGGCTTCTTTTCACGCAATGCCAGCGGACTGGCTGAAGAGTACGAGCAGTTGACCGGCGAGATCCTCGCCCGACTGAACGAGATCGAAAGTGGGAACCAGGCATGAGCGGCCGGCAGAGTCTTGCCGGGGCATTCGCACCTGTAGCGCCTGCCCGTGGCGCAGCACTGCAAGGGTTGCTGGCTCCAAAGCGGGGGAGGGGCACACCTACCCCGGAACCCACTCTCAAAGAAACCCCGGAGGTGCCGGCCCGGGAACTTGTACAGGCGCCGCCAGAAGCAGCACCCGAGCCCGATGATACGCAGGCGCCTACTGAACAGCCAGGGCCAGATATTCCGCCCGCTGAACAGGCAACTGTTGAGGAGGCGCCCCTTGAGGGAACAGGGGAGCGCGAGGACTCCAAGCCCCCCTCAGTCAAGACGCCGAAGGCCAACAAACCGCAGCAGCCTGCTTCCAAGAAGGCGACTAGTGCGGCCAAGGCTTCTGAGCTGGTCCCCGGGGCTCTGCGCAACGTCGGCGTTTACCTGCCGCCGGCACTCCTGGCACAGGTCAAAGATGCCGTCTACCAGCAGCGGACCACATATGCTGACCTGTTGATTGATGCCTTCGAAGCCGTCGACGACAAACAAATCGCCGATGAGTTCACCCCAATGACCACGTTAACCAACTCCGGCATGCCTAGGCGCGCACCACGGAAACGAGGAGAAGCCGGCATTCAGATCCAACTACGCCTCGACGGACTTCAGGTTGCGTGGCTGGATGAGAAAGTCACTGAGTTTGACGCACCCTCGCGCAGCGCGCTGGTCTCGACCGTCTTCAAGCTTCATATCCAAGCGGAACAAAAAGTGGGGGAGTGATCCCGCCTTCCCAAACTAGGAAGTGCCTTCCCATAGTACTTATGGCATGCCTTATGGCATGACGTAAATAACCCACGGTTCGTCCCGAGGTACACGTAAGACAGCTACTTCAGCTGCACGCCGTAAAGAACTGCATACGGCCACATGGACTTGCCGCTGACCGACTTTGACTCTGGCCTTCACCCCGCTCTGTTGAAAGCCATATCGGACAGCGACCATTCATCAGGGGGCCCCTCAAAGAGTTCCCAAGGATAGTCATCATCGGGGGAGAGCAGCTGCGGAACACAGTCGACGTTCCTTGCGAGCCATTCCCGCCAGATAATCCTGTCGTTGCGATACCGATGCAACTGGAGGGCCACAGCTTCGAACACCCCGAACTGTTCGGCGAGCAGCCTTAGCGAGGTGCCAGTGACGATCGACCAAGCCCGGCTTGCACCTCGGGAGACCAAGTTCCAGGCGGCAAGAACCTCCAGGGCTTCATGCACGGCGGACCGGGACAACCGGGTGACGCGCACGATGTCGGCTGTCACCATGAAGGGAGAGTGTTCCAGAGCTTCGTAGACGAACGCGGCCGGCAGCCCCAGTTCCCGGAACACCGGGCGGAGGGCATGGATTTTCCCTTTCCGCCAGGAGGCGTCCTCGGCTGCTGTCTTCAGCTCTTCGGGAATGGTCAGCATGTATAGATCGCCCTTAGTTCCACGGGCTTCTTCAACGAGGGTAATCAGGGGATCCTTTTCGCCACGTAGTTCCCTCAGGTGCAGGCCGACTGTGGTGTGGTCGAGGCCTGTGGCGACCGCGATGGACCGGACGCCGAATTCGATAAACCGGGAAGCTGTCATGTGTGCTGCCTCCCCTAACGCCCTAAGCACCATCCGTCGTGCCATTCCTGTCCGGGATTCCTGGTAGTTCACCTCCCTGATGCGCAGCGCATTTCGCCAGCTTCGGATGAACCGATGCTCTGCATCGGGGTTAGAAGTTGAAGAAATCCCTTTTACCCCTGCCGCCTGTGTATCTGGCTGGCTTGTGGGGGATCTGCGGACACTGTCCTTCGGGTCGGTTTTTGCGGGGTTTTTTCTCAAGTGGCTAAGGGCTTTCATCCAGTCCCGGCGCAGGGCCGGGAGCCTGTGACGGGCCCTGTACCGGGCGTAGAAGGATGCCAGACCAGGCCAGGTTCCCTGGAGCATGCGGCGCTCCACGTCAACGAGCTCGAGGCCGGCGGCTGCGGCGCCGACGATGACTGCCTGGCGAGCGTCCGAGTCTGAGGCGTACCGGTTGGTGTCGTACATGCCGGTCTGGGCGAGGACCTGCATAGCCCGGGACATGCGGCCCACGGGGTGGTCCACGACGGGTGCAGAGGAGGTTGCCGGGGTGAAGGTCTCTTCCTGGCGGAGTGCCCTGACGGCTTTGATCTCTGCGGAAAGATCCTGGGTCATAGCGGTCCAGACCGCTGCGCTGTTGGGCCGACGGGCGATGTCGTAGGCCATGGACAGGCTCATCGCCAGTTCCTGGTGGCCGCCTCGCTTGTGCGGTGAGCCGGGGGTTCGCATGCAGCCGTGGAGCAGGTTCTGGTGCGGGGTCTTGTCCAGGGTCCGGTACCGGGTGCCCAGCGCCTCGACAAGATCACGCGCCTCGGAGAAGGTGACCCGCTGCGCCAGCGGGACGTAGACGTGGCGGCCGCCGTTGGGGGAGTAGTCCTCAATCCACCGGGCCCCGACCGAGTGCAGCCAGGTCTGGACCGCGCGGACGTCGGCCTGGACCCAGTCCGTACCTGCTACCGAGGAGTCGAAGTCGAGGAAGATCGCCGCGCAGGTGCCGTCCTTGCCAAAAATTCTCACGGCCGCGGGCAAAGAGGGGAGCGTTTCGGTTAGGTTCCGTTCGTGTCGTTGCGGGTAGGTCTTGCCCCCATCCCGCGACAACCGTACGCGCGGCTGACCGGCCAGCAGTGGTGTTAGTGCTGTCCAAAGGGTGGCTGGGTCATCCTGCTGTCCTGACACGCCAGAAGTGGGGTGTAATGGCAGCACGGAGACGTGCTGATGTACGATGTCAGTAATCCTTTCGGGGATTGAGGTACGAAAAAGGGCCGATCCTGCCAGATCGGTTTCATAGCAACACAAAGGATGGCCGTTTCAGGCCTTCCACGACTTACAATCTGATCCGCCGGCAAGCAATCCAGAGGGTAAGTCTCAAGCTTCGAAGGCCCGCCTAGTGCGGGCCTTCTTTTGGTTATGAGGCCATGCGGATGGGCAACTCCTGCTGATAGTCATCCCGGTCGAGTGCGGCCAGGTCTTCCTTGAGTTGTGGCTCGACAACGGACAGAAGATATTCCGTAACGGTCAGGCCCTTGTGCGCTGCCACTTTGGCGATACCGTCAGCGGTTGGTTCAGGTGAGCGGAAACCAATGAACTTGCGCAGCCCTTTGCTAGGACGCCCGCCGCCTCGATTTACTGCTACTGCCGTCATTTGCTGTGTCCTTTGATTTTGTAGCCGCCTAAGCCGCTACAGCTTCATCGTTGTGGTGCCCGCCCCGCAGAACCACAGGATGATCCTTCGCGACTGCTCCGAAACTATCACCGGCCTAGCAACCCTCATGGGATTTGTTTTCAGAAAACGGGAGCGTGTCGTCTTTGTGACCAGTCAGTGTCCCCTGTTGCATCCCATCAAGCTTGTTGGGCCGGCCTTCCGCGCGGTCTATCAGGGCGCCTACATACTCACCGAAAGACATGTTGTACCGCTGTCTCGCCTTCCAGGCAGCGAAATGCTGATCCGGTTGCACAAGGCAATTCAACGGCGCCTTCTTACCGAGCAGCTTGGGTGGACGGTATTCCTCCATGTCACTCACCCTCACTTCGGTTCAAGAGAACCTGTAGACGTACAAGTTCTGCCGTGGCGGCACGCGGTGCTCCTTCAAAAGACCATGCAAGCGCCAGACTACATACATGTTCCGCACATGCACAACTCACTGCCTGTACGCCCTGGTAGGCGTCGGGTAGCATTTTGTTAGCTGCCCGCCTGCTCTGTGTGGCGGCCTACACAAGAGGCTGAGCTTGGCTAAGGAGCTTTATTGATGGCAAATGGGGGCCGCAGCGTGTTTCTCACGCAACAGCAGAAGAAAGAGCGGCTGGCGGATCGCATGGGCATTCTGGTGGACATCTGGGAGTCCGATCACAACAGCGCGCTCACGTACCCTCACGTGGAGGAGGCACTCTCCGCCCACGGTATCCAGCTGTCACGGACACGGTGGTCCTACTTGATTAACGGCACCGGCAGCCTGGTGACCGATCAGGAACTGCTGAAAGGCATAGCAGAGTACGTTTTTGCCGTACCCGCCAGTTATCTCTGTGATCTCAACAGCGAGACTCCTCCTGAAGTAGAAGCGCGTATGGAATTCCTTGTGCAGATGCGCAAGCTCAAGGTGAAGAACTTTGCGGCGAGAAACTTGGGCGCCACCTCGCCCGAGATGCTGAAGACGATCACCAGGATTATCGATGGATCGATGAACGGCGAAGAGGAAGAATAAATGAGCCTCCCGCCTGTCGCCGAAAAGGTCCAGGAGCTATGTGGAGACGGTGCGACGTCGATGGAGGAAGTCGTCGACCGCTTGACCATAATCTGCGAGAAGCCGATCAATCTGGTCGAGTACAAGGAGTCCTGGGGCGCGCTGACGGCATTCAAAGCCGAATTTGAAGACCGCATTAACGTCTATTTCCCTCCGCAGAAGTCGCAGCAGTACAAACTTCATTGCATCTATCACGAGCTTGGCCATATCTACTTGGAGAGCCTTCGGACTTCTTTGGCTCTGCCGAACCTCTCGGAAGAGATGCTGCGGGAAACCGCGGATGCAATCAGCATCACCTGCCGGTCTGTCCCGAACCATCCCGTCGAACGCTGGGTAGAGGAGTTCGCTTTCGAAATGTCGAAAATGACCCGAGCACGGAGCTCGTTCGAGCCTGAGCCTTTCCTCTAAACCATGAAACTGCTGCTCGTGGCGCTGCTGACTGCCCTATGCCTCCTTCGGATCCCCTCAGTGGTCAAGGTGGCGGAAGCCCGGGCCTCCTGGGTGGCATCAGTGTTCGGCCTCGCGGCGCTCTACGTCCTGGGAACTGTTACACCGCTAGAGACCATCGACAGCTACCTCGGTGGTATCAACGTGGCGAATCTACTTCAAGCCATCTTCGCGCTGCTGGCCATTTTCTTCTTCAACGACAGCGTGCGGAGGCTAGCGAATGTGGCGGTCCGGTGGCCTTACTATGCTCCGTTGCTGAGCATTCCCATCATGATTGCCAGTTTCGCCCTGGTTAAGGACAAAGCTCCAACGTCGGCGGACTTCATCGATTACCGTATGGACCAGCTCGCAACCGCTGTATACAGCGGCTCTTACATGCTCGCGCTGCTGTTCACCGTGCTGAGGATTATCTATATGCTCCGGCACAAGGCCAGGGGCCTGTACGCAACATTTTCAGCAGGCCTGCTCGTAGTTGCGGCAGCGGTCTCGTGCCACCTCACGTACGTGTTGCTCTTCCATTTCTCGCCTTGGCATACCTTCGCAGAGGCGATCGGATCATGGTTTGACCGTCTGTTCTACGCCGGCCTCTCGGTGACGGCAGCCGGGTGGCTGATTCTCTTCCTGTCGAAGCAAATCCCGAAGTTGCGGCTTTGGATGATTGACGCGCTCTGGCTGACTGGGCTGAGGATCCGGGTGCACGCAGACCACTCTCGAGTCAGCCCGGCATGGGACCTCTTCAATGAAACGCTGGAGAATGGGGTCTACAAAAGCCTCATCGTCCTGCACAACTACCAGCGAGGGAACCTGACAGCGTTCCCGGAGTCTGTTCAGGGCAGGATCAGCCAGATTGAGGCGAAGCTCGACGCCCAGGGCTAGGGGTGCTAGGTCAGAATCGTCCTGCTAATCCAACTCGTCAATTCATTCGTGAAAGCACTGGGAGAGGCATTCCACTCCTGAGTGTGGTGCGCCTCCGGTAGAGGAATCAGGGTGACGGTGCCCGGATTCGCGCGTTGGAACGCCACCGAGATTTCCCAGGGAACCTCCTGATCCGCGTGGGAATGCAGAACCAACGTCGGAACTGCCACCCGGTTGGGTACATCGACCCATTCAAGGTCATCGAAGTTAATCGCTTCCTCCAGCCCGAGCATCCTCGCGAAGAGGGGAGCCTGCAGCAGGGACATCACAAGGTTGGCCCCTACCGGCGGCACTCCTGCCCGTGCCGCCCCCGCTGTAATGGTCTTACGCCAGCTCGTGACTGGCCCAACCAGGACTATCCCGACGATCCGGTCACGGTAGGCGCTGCGTTCTGCTGTCAGCAGGGCAATGGTGCCACCCATTGACCAGCCCGAGAGGATGATTCGTTTCGCTCCATGAGCCACGGCATAGGCAACAGCGCTTTCCACGTCACGCCATTCCGTTTGCCCAAGGTGGCTCGATTCGGCCTGTGGCGGGCTGACCTCCAAGTCACTGCGGAATGAAGGAACCAGAGACGTGAAGCCCAGGTGACTGAAAGCGTGGACGTCACGAAACATGATCGAGCGGTCAGTCCAGCTGCCATGAATATGGATCACCCATGTGCCCGCGTTATTACCTTCGAATAACCAAGCCGGTGCCGCACCGTATTCGGTGGGGATGTGCACCTCTTCAAACCGCCCGGCCACCGCAGAAGGTTCGAAGAACACATCAGGGGTCCAATCGACCACCGGCCCCAGGGACGTCGGCCGGGAGTCCTGCGTATGGATTAGCCGCTCAACGAACTTTTGATCCTCGTCGATCAGCATGACCTCACCGACTCTTGTGTAGCGTTCTGTTGCAGGGTCAAACACGCCAAAGTCGCCTTGGGCTTTGGTGTAGTCATCCAAGTCGATTCGGAGCCTGCGGCCATCATCTTTCAGCTCGGCGCGACGATAGTCCTTCGGTCCCCGTCCAACGACCTTGCGCGCCATCAGAACCGCGAATCCAGACAGTGCAGCCACGGGTGCAAGGAACGCCAGGCAGGCTAGACCGCGCCGTGTCGTCAGCATCAGGTCCCACCCTCCAGCGCGGATTCAAGAAGTGTTACGAAGCCAACTCATCGTAACGTCCCCCTAACCTTGTATATGTAGAATGCATGCCAACTACAGGCATTGCACATGTTCACTACAGGCCTGTATCGTTTGGGGGAGCTTGTTAACGCCTGCGGCTCAGGGGGGATTCACATGCAGCGGAAGTCACTTGGCCTTGTGGCGCTGATCATGGTCCCCGGTCTCATGTTCGGGCTGGTCTTTTCCCTACTCCTACTCCTTGCCCCGGCGAAGCCCGCCGCTGCCGACTGCGGCCCGACCGTCTCGGTGTCGATCAACGGCGATACCAAGGTCGATGGTTACTCCCAGGAGCAATTGAAGAACGCTGCGGCGATCATGGGGGCGGGCAAGGCGCTGAATCTGCCTGTGAAAGGCCAGATGATCAGCGTCATGGTCGCCTTGGGGGAGTCCGGGCTCCGTGTTCTTGACCGCGGCGACGTCGCGGGGCCGGATTCACGGGGTTTGTTCCAGCAGCGCGGGAACGGCGCGTGGGGATCGTACGCGGATCGGATGGACCCGACCATCAGCGCCACGAACTTCATCAAGGCGCTGCAGAAGGTGGCTGGCTGGGAGCTGCTGGAGCCGACCATTGCCGGCAACAAGGTCCAGCGCAACGCGGACCCGTATCACTACCAGAAGTATTGGCCCGAGGCCGTGAAAATCGTCCAGGCACTCTCGGACGGCAAGTTCTCGCTGGAAGGCAGCGGCTGCCCTATCCCCGGGCAGTCCGGCGCCGAGGATGACTACCCGTGGAAGAACTCACCAACCTGGGTGCAAGCCGGCACGGGCCCGGCGGTGGCGTCGCCGCTGGGCATGTTCTACCGCGAATGCGTGGACTTTGCCCTGTGGCGCGTGAACCAGCAGATGGGGTCCACCACCGCTCCGTTCAAATTCCTCAACGGCACCTTCCGCCCGGACGGCCAGAAGTTGGGTTCTGCGCTGACCTGGAAGTCCGGCTGGGACGCCAAGGGCTGGGCCACGGGCAAAACACCACGTGTTGGTGCCGTTGTTTGGTACGCACCCGGCGCCGGGGGAGCGGACCCGACCTTTGGCCACGTCGCCGTAGTGAAGGAAGTCAAAGACAACGGGACCTACGTCGAAGAGGGCTACAACGGCAACCCCCCGCCGGATGACCACAACTACTACACCCGGACGGTCAGCAACACGGCTCCGTCAGCCTTCCTGTACCTGCCCACCCAAGAGGAGAAGAAGTGAAAAAATCCCTGGCACTGACCGCGGCGGTCCTGCTGTGCACGGCCTGCGCACCGGCAGCGAACACCACGCCGGTCCCGGCGACCAGCACGGCCGCCACAGCCTCAGCACCGGTCTCCCTGAGCGCAGGCAGCGGCCCGCAGGCCCCCGACGGCACCGTCCCGGCCACCATCGGCATTAGCTGGGATCAGGCCAGCAAGGACGCCGCCGTCGACACCGCCCAGAAGGCAATGACCGACTTCGCCCGCCCGGGCGTGCAGGACAAACAGTGGGCCAACGACCTCGCCCGCTGGCTCACGCCGCAGGCCACCGCCGACTACTCAGCCGTTGACCCCGCCAACGTCCCCGCCACCCGCGTCACCGGCCCCGCAACACTGACGGTCGATGAGACCAACGGCTACGGCGTCATGGCAGCCGTGCCCACCGACGCCGGCATTTACACCCTGCAGCTGCTCCGCACCGGCCCGGAAGCTCCGTGGAAGGTCAACCGGCTCACCCCGACCGCGTCCTAAGCGCCCGCACTTCACCAACCCCGTCAACGTAAGGAATCAGGTTCATGAGCACCACTCCAACAGAGGTCCTGGCCTTCCCGAACATCAAGGCCATCATCAGCGACAACGGCACCGCCGAGGTCGTCGTCGCAGGAAACTCCCGCGTCGTCCCGGCAGGGGAGACCCTGCAGGACTTGCGCGACAACGCACTGGCCCTCGTGGTGGCCGAAGCCAAGACGCTGCAGCGCCCCGTCCGGGTTCGCATTGAGGATCCCGAAGGCCACGGCGAACTGATCGTCCACCCGGGCGGCAACGTCGAATCCGTCTCCTACGAGCCCCGGGCCGCCCGCCGCAGAACTGCCGCACCCGCCAGCACTCCCGCTGCGGCCGCCGTCGAAGCCAGCGACACCGCTCCAGCGCCAACGCCCGTGGGGAAGCCTGAAGCTGCCCAGCCGACGGTGGAACGTAAGCCGTGGCCGCCCCTTCCCGCCGAGACGGTGTTGGCCGAGGATGTGGTTCCGGCCGACGATGAGGCACCGCATCAGGCTGTTGCAGCCGATGCGCCGGTGACCCGACGCAGTTTGAAGGAGACCTCTTTCCTGGTCAGCGCCCCTGTGCTGGAGCCGGCTACGCAGGGCTGGCGCGGCACCTTGACCCGCTTGGGCTTCCGGATGGACCCCTCAGCGGAGGAACTGTCCGAGCGTGAAGACATCCGTACCGTCAGCCAGCACTGGCCCGGCCCGCGGACCATCGCCGTGGTCAACCGCAAGGGCGGGGCCAACAAGACCCCTACGGTTGTGATGCTTTCGGCGATCCTTGCCCGCTACAGCGGCGCAGCAACGGTGGCCTGGGACAACAACGAATCCCAGGGCACCCTGGGATGGCGGACCGAGAAAGGCGCCCACGACCGCAGCGTCCTGGACCTGATCGATTCCTCCACCGAGCTGCTGTCCCCGTCCACTAACGCGGCCGAGATCGCCAAGTTCGTCCACCACCAGACCGCCGACAAGTTCGACGTGCTGCGCTCGGACGAAAACGAAGAAGGCGACCACGAAGTCACCGCCGAGGAAGTGGACATCGCCCACCAGGTCCTCACCCGGTACTACCGGCTGGTCATCATGGACTCCGGCAACACCGCCCGGGCAGCGAACTGGCGGCGGATGATCGACCACACCAACCAGCTCGTCGTCCCCGTCACTGCCATCGAGGACCGTGCAGAAGCCGCCCGGCTGACACTGCAGACCCTCGAATCCCGCGGCGGCCACGACGCCGAGCTGGCACGCAACGCCGTCGTGATCGTCTCCGAGTCCACCGACGCCAAGCGCAGCATGACCGGGGATGCCCTGAAGCGCGCCAAGGCCGAGGCGCAGCGGATCGCTGACGGCTTCGAGCCGTTCGTGCGCGCCGTCGTCCGCATCCCGTACGACCCTGCCCTGGTCAACGGGCCGATCCGCTACGAAGCGCTCCAGCCCGCGACCCAGCGGGCATGGCTCGCTGCAGCGGCAGCCGTCGCCAAAGGCTTCTAACCATTTCTACGGAACTTGAGAGTTGAGAGGAGGGACCATGCAACAGACCGTGAACCCCTGGGTTGCCCGCCCCACGGCTGATGAACCGGCTGAGGAATCCCGGGCTGCGGCTGCCCCGCCGGTGGCGGTCATCAGCACACCGCTTCGGGGCATGGTTGAACCCGACGCGGCAGACAGGCTTGCGACCCGCAGCATGGCCGGCACAGCCCGCCTCTGGGTCGTTGGTACACATGGGGGAGCGGGCGAAAGCCGGATCGCTGACCTCATCGAATCTGCCCGTCCGACGGATCATTGCTGGCCCGTTCTCCCCAGCGGAGCCAGCCCGCAGGTGCTGCTGGTCTGCCGCGCAGACATGCGGGGCCTGACAACTGCCAGGAACGCACTCACCCAGTGGGCGTCAGGCGCCGCCCCGCAGGTGGACCTGCTCGGCCTCGCCGTCCTTGCAGACGCCCCGGGAAAGACACCCAAAGCCCTCCGGGACTTCACCGCCCTCGTAGGCGGCGGAGCGCCCCGGTTCTGGTCCTTGCCCTGGGTGGACGCCTGGCGGCACACGGACGCCACGGAGCTGCCAGCCGTCCGCGAATACCAGCGCTTCATTACCGACGTGGCCGCCCTGGCCACGGCAACCAATCACTGAAAGGTCTCACCATGAACACGTTCACTGCACTCTCAACCAGCGTTATTCCCAACCCCACCCCCGTCGTCCCTGCGCAGGCCGGCGGCCTGTTGACCATCCTGAACTGGGCTTCCGGTATCGGCCTGGTCCTGGGCGTCCTGGGCGTCATCATCGTCGGCATCGGCATGGTCATCCAGCTCCAGCGCGGTGAAGGCGCACAGGCGATCGGCAAGCTCGGCTGGGTCCTCATGGGCTGCATCATCATCACCGGTGCCGCAGGCATCGTCCGCGCCTTCGTCTAAACCAGCACCATCAACGGGAGGTTCCGTATGAGCCAGTCAACAGAGAGCACCACCGAAAGCAATCCGTTCACCAAACCCGGCTTCATCATCGCGGCCGCGCTTGTGGTTACGCTGGCCGCCGCGGGGATTGTGATCTTCCTTCTCCCCAAGGGGCAGAGCGATGCCCGCCCGATCCCGGACACACTGGAATCCGCCTCAGCTTCGGCAAGTGTCAGCCCCGACCGTGCAGACAAAAGCATCTGTGGGCTGCCTTCTTCTTCTGACACAGCACTGGGAAAGGCTCCCCAATCCAAGTGGGAACTGGTCGGCCGCATGGCTGCACCGAGTGAACCCACGACCTCGGGCCCGGGTGTCACCGACGCCAGCGGCTTCCGCTCATGCTTCGCACACTCACCGACTGGTGCACTCTATTCTGCAGCGAACGCCGTCGCTCTCGGTTCGTCCGCTCAGGACGAGGTCAAGCTTGCGGAGCGGCTACTGGTCCCGGGCGCTGGCAGGGATGCGGCCATCAAGGCCGCGACAACACGAAGTTCATCTACTGAATCCAGTCAAAGCGCACAATTCAGGGGCTTCATCATGAAGTCCTACAGCCCCACTGAGGCCGATGTTGATTTGGCCTTTCAGCTCCAAAACGGGGCCTTGGCGCACAGCGTCCTCTCGCTGCGGTGGGTGGACGGGGACTGGAAGGTTAAAGCCTCAGACGATGGCCAGATATTCACTGGTACAGCCCAGCTCACTGATCTGAGCGGCTTCATTGCCTGGTCTGGGGTCTAAGCGATGGCTGACTGCAAACTGGGCGACATCACGTGCGTTGCCGGCAACGTGGTATCAGGAGCCGTGGACGACGCCATAACCAACCTGGGCAAGGCCATCACTGAAGGCATGAGCCAGATGGTCACGACGTTATCCACCTTCTGGGTTTCCATGCCAACCGTGAACCTGACCAGTGAGGACGGATCAGCAGCCAGTCCCGTGGTATCCGCCGTGAACAGTGAGCTGATGCCCTGGACTCTGGCCCTGGCCGTCCTTGCCGTGATTATCGGCGGTATCCGAATGGTGTGGGAACAGCGCGGCGCGCCCCTGAAGGATTTGCTCCGATCACTTCTCACACTCACCCTGGTTTCAGGACTCGGTCTGGGAGTCATCGCCATCTTGGTGATCGCAGCCGATACGTTCGCGGCCGCGATCATCCAGCGGTCCACGGATGGTAAGGGTTTTGCCGAGGCAATGAATGGCTTGGTTATGACCGGCCAGAGCGGTATCGCCAGGTTCATTCTTATCGTTCTCGGCCTGGTTGGTCTGATCGCATCTTTGGTTCAGATCGTTCTCATGGTTGTCCGCAGCGGCATGCTGGTGATCCTGGCGGGCATCCTGCCCACCACCGCCGCATTCACGAACACGGAAATGGGCAGGCAATGGTTCCAAAAGGCCGTCGGCTGGACCATCGCCTTCATCCTTTACAAGCCGGCGGCGGCGATCGTGTACTCGGTGGCGTTTCTACTGATGGGCAACACAAGCGGCCGTGACGCGCTGGTGGGTTCCATCAGCGGGTTCACGTTGATGATCGTGGCGTTGTTCGCACTTCCGGCCTTGATGCGGTTCGTCACCCCAATGGTCGGAGCCGTTGCTTCCGGCGGTGGCGCGGCCGCCGGGGCCGCGGTCGGCGCTATTGCAACCGGGGCTGTCTCCATGGGCCGTCCCGGCAGTGGGCGAGGTAATGCAACACCGATGCCGGCCAGCAGCAACAGCACGTCCAACACGAACGCAGGCAGCTCTCCCAAAGGCAGCCCCGGATCCTCCGGTCCCCGGGGCGGGGGAGGGCAGCCCACGCCTGGCTCTTCGGGTCCGGGCGGCGCTGCTGGCACCGCAGGCAAAGCGGGAGCGGCCGCACCGGCCGGCGGCGCTGCAGCCACGACCGGTGCCGCAGCCACGGGGCCGACCGGCATGGCCGTAGCCGCAGGCGTACAGGTGGCATCCAGGACATCAGAGGCAATCAAGACGACCGCGCAGGATTCAACCGGGGAGGGCCCCAGTGGCAGCAATTAACACCGAATACAAGGAACCGTCCTACGGCAACTGGCGCGTCCCGCGCTCAGCCGGCCTAGGCAACCTCGGCGCTATCGGCACCGGCATTGTCATGGTCGGACTCCTGCTGGGCATCGTCAGCTTCGCCATCTGGGGCTTGTTCGTCGGCCTTGGCGTCCTCGCCGTCGCCGGCGCCTGCGCGCTGCTGCTGACAGTGAAAGACAAGCACGGCCAGTCCGTAGTAGACCGTTTCGGTACCCGATTGGCTTTCAAGGTGTCCAAGTCCTCCGGCACCAACCTGTACCGTTCCGGCCCTCTTGGCGTGACCAAGTGGGGCATGTACCAGCTGCCCGGGTTGGCGGCGAAGTCCACCCTGTACGAGTTCACCGACTCCTACAAGCGCCCCTTCGCCATGCTCCACGTCCCGGCCACCAGCCACTTCACCGTCATCTTCTCCACCGAACCCGACGGCGCCTCCCTCGTTGACCCCGAGCAGGTCGATGCCTGGGTCGCCAACTGGGGCGGCTGGCTCGCCGGGCTCTCCGACGAGGCAGGCCTGGATGCCGCTGCCGTCACCGTCGAGACCGCCCCGGACTCCGGGTACCGGCTGCGGAATGAGGTCATGATGAACATCGACCCAAACGCCCCGCAGTTCGCCCGGGAAATGCTCCATGAGGTCGTCGACACCTACCCGGAAGGCTCGGCCACGGTCCGCGCCTGGGTGTCCCTGACCTTCAACGCCTCCCTCCGTGCGGGCTCGAAAAAGCGCACACCGGAGGATGTCGCCCGCGACCTGGCCTCCCGGATCCCCGGCCTGTCGGCACGGCTGCAGTCCACCGGCGCCGGGATCGCCCGGCCCATGTCCGCGCAGGAACTCTGCGAGGTCGTGCGGATCGCCTACGACCCGCCCGCAGCGCTGATCATCGACGAAGCCCACGCCGCCGGCACCCCGGTATCCCTGAACTGGGGCGAGGTCGGCCCGACCGCAACGCAGGCAAGCTGGGACGACTACCGACACGACTCCGCGTTCTCAGCCTCCTGGACCATGACCGGCGCTCCCCGCGGTTCGGTGAACTCATCGGTCCTCTCCCGCCTGCTCGCCCCGCACGGAGACATTGACCGCAAACGCGTCTCCCTGCTGTACCGCCCGATGGACTCGGCCCGCGCCGCAACGGTCGTTGAGCGGGACCAGAACAACGCCAACGTCCGCATCACCTCCGGCACCCGCCCCACTGCACGGGCACTGATCGATGCCCGCTCTGCTGTCCAGACCGCCCAGGAAGAAGCCCAGGGCGCAGGCCTGGTGAACTTCGGCATGGTCGTCACCGCCACGGTGACCGACAAGGAACGCCTGCCGGACGCCGTTGCCGCCATCGAGCAGACCTCAGGCACAGCCCGAGTGCTGCTGCGCCGCGCCTACGGATCCCAGGACACCGCCTTCGCAGCCTCCCTGCCCCTGGGGCTGGTCCTGCCCAAGCACAGCATGGTGCCCACCGAGATAAAGGACGCCCTCTAATGGCCCGCATGAAGCTTTTGACAGCAAAGAAGGCAAAGACAGCAAAAGCCCCGGCAAAGGAAGCAGGGCCTGGCTCCCGGGGCTGGACAGGACGGGGCGGCGGCATGGCCCAGCTGCTCCCGTCCGTCCGGGAGTACCGGGGAACGACCGTCCAGGTCTGCGGACTGTGGCCGTTCTCTTCGGGTGCGTCATCACCCATGATCGGTGTCCCCCTGGGCCGGCATGAAGAAACCCAGGCAACGGTCTGCTGTGACCCGATCAGCTGGTTCCAGCGCGCACGGCTAATTTCCAACCCGTCCGCATTCATCCTCGGCAAACCGGGCCTCGGAAAGTCCACGGTGGTCCGCAGGATGTTCATCGGCCTCTCCGCCCAAGGCGTCCACCCGCTGATTCTGGGCGACCTCAAAGGAGAGCACGTCAAAGCCGTGAAAGCCCTCGGCGGCCAGGTCATCAAGCTCGGCCGCGGCGTCGGCTACATGAACATCCTCGACCCTGGCCAGGCCGTCGAAGCAGCCCAGCTGCTGGAAGACAGTGGCCACCATGAAGACGCCGCCCGGGTCCGCGCCGACGCCCACGGCCGGCGGCTGACTATGGTCGTCTCCCTC
The DNA here is from genome assembly GCF_030209355.1 of Pseudarthrobacter sp. fls2-241-R2A-127. Classification (GTDB taxonomy): domain Bacteria; phylum Actinomycetota; class Actinomycetes; order Actinomycetales; family Micrococcaceae; genus Arthrobacter. Next base: position 120,164 of record NZ_JARVSF010000015.1, on the reverse strand, counting down.
ATCACCATCAGCCGGAACAACCCGCCCACAGACCAGGAGCAGACCATCCTGGACCGTGCCCTGCGGGTCCTCGATGAACGCTTTGACGGCGTCCCGGTCCTGAAAGACCTGCTGGACGTGATCGTCTCCGCCCCGGACGAACTGCGCCAGGTCGCACTGGACCGCGGCGACATGAACATCTACCTGCAGGAAACCCGGGCACTCGAAGCCACCCTCCTGGGCCTGACCGGCGGCGGAAAGCTCGGCGAAATCTTCTCGCGGCAAACCACCAACCCCATGAAGCGCGACCGCGCCGTCGTCTTCGACGTCTCCAGCATCGACGAGACCGAAACCGACCTGCAGGCCGCCGTGCTGCTGGCCTGCTGGTCCTACGGCTTCGGCACCGTGAACGTCGCCAACGCCCTCGCCGATGCAGGCCTGGAGCCGCGCAGGAACTACTTCGTCGTCCTGGACGAGCTGTGGCGGGCCCTGCGCGCCGGCAAGGGCATGGTCGACCGCGTGGACGCCCTCACCCGGCTCAACCGATCCGTCGGCGTCGGGCAGATCATGATCTCCCACACCATGTCCGACCTGCTGGCCCTGCCCGCAGAAGAAGACCGCATGAAAGCCCGCGGCTTCGTCGAACGCTCCGGCATGGTCATCTGCGGCGGCCTTCCCGCCTCAGAAATGCCGCTGCTGACCTCCGCGATACCCCTGTCCCGGCAGGAACAGCAAAAGCTCATCTCCTGGCAGGACCCGCCCGCCTGGGACTCCCGCGGCGTCGACGCCGAACCGCCAGGGCGTGGAAAGTTCCTCATCAAGGTCGGCGGCCGTCCAGGAATCCCGGTCCAGGTCGGCCTGACCTCCGTCGAGCACGGACCCGACGGAGTCAACGACACCGACGGGAAATGGCACGGATCCCCGGAACCGATGCTGGACCCGGCCGCGCCCATCCTGCCCACCGAAGGAGGCACGCTGTGAGCGCACCGAACCGCAAAGGCATGGGCCTGGGCGACGCCATCCTCGTATGGCTGGCCATCGGCTTCATCGTCGTCTTCGGCGGCGGCACCTACGCCGCCGTACACCTCGGCTCGTGGATGGCCGGCATCGACGCACCGCCGGCCCACCCCATTGACCTAATTGCGGGACTGGTCAAGGGCAAAGTGCCCTGGCCCACCCAGTCCACCATCGTCGTCTGCGTCATGGCCGGGCTGATCCTGGCCCTGGCCCTCGTCGTCCTGGTGGCGTGGCGGCAGGGTGCCTCCAAGCGCGCCCGCGTGGACAAGGCAGCCCGCTATTTGGGCCGGGGCAAGTCCCTCGCCGCGTTCTCCGACAAGGGAGCCCAGACCAAGGCCGAACGGCTGGGAATCAAGGACAACCCCGGCATCGTCGTCGGGAAGGTGGTCTCCACCGGCCAGAAATTCGTCCAGTCCTGGGAAGACCTCAGCCTCGACATCTGGGGCCCCCGAACCGGTAAATCAACCTCCCGGGTGATGCCCGCAATCCTGGACGCTCCCGGCGCGGTAGTTTCGACGTCGAACAAGCGTGACGTCGTGGACGGCACCCGCGGCGTCCGCGAGAACGTGGCCCCGGTATGGGTGTTCGATCCGCAGAAGATCGCCCAGGAAGAACCGGACTGGTGGTGGAACCCGCTCTCCTACGTCACCGACGAAGAGAAAGCGTACAAGCTCACACAGCACTTCGCCGTCGGCTCCCGGGTGCCCGGGTCCAAACCGGATGCCTACTTCGACCCGAAGGCCGAAGACATCCTCTCTTCGTATTTCCTCGCAGCCGCCCTCGGTTGCCGGCCAATCACGCAGGTCTACCTGTGGGTGACGGAGCAGGTCAGCCAGGAACCCATCGAAATCCTCCGGGAACACGACTACGAGCTGCAGTACAAGGGCCTGGAGTCCACACTCAAGCTCGCCGACAAACAACGCGACGGCATCTTCGGCACCGCCGAGAAGATGATCCAGTGCCTCAAAAGCCGCAACACCCGCCGCTGGGTAGCCCCGGCCGGCGGCGCAAGCGTCGCGAGCGATGCGCGCCGGCAATTCAACCCCCACGCCTTCGCAGCCTCCCAAGAGACCATCTACATCCTCTCCAAGGAAGGTGCCGGCTCGGCCGCCCCGCTCACCACGGCACTCACCGTGGCGATCGCCGAAGCCATGGAAGAGCGCGCAGAGCGCAGCGGCGGCCGCCTCCCCAAGCCGGCTCTGTTCGCCCTGGACGAGCTGGCCAACGTCGTTCGCTGGGCCGGCCTGCCGGACCAGTTCAGCCACTACGGCTCCAAGGGCCTGATCGTCATGGGCATCCTGCAGTCCTGGTCCCAAGGCGTCGAGCTCTGGGGTGAGGCAAACATGCGGAAAATCTGGTCCGCCGCCAACGGCAAGGTCTACGGCGGCGGTGTCGCCGAAGAAGGCTTCCTCCGCGCACTCTCCGACCTGATCGGGGACTACAGCTACATCAACGTCTCCGTCTCATCAGGGAAAACCGGTTCCAGCCGCTCTCGGCAGGAATCAAAGGAGCGCATCTTCGACGTCTCCAACCTGGCGGAGCTGGACCGCGGCCGAGCCGTCGTCCTCGCCTCCGGCGCACCCGCCACGCTGGTCCGCACCATGCCCTGGTACACCGGGCCGCACAAGGACGCCGTGGAAGCATCCATCAAGAAGTACAGCCCCCGGCCGGAGGACGAACCAGTACCGGTAGCAGCGGCGCCGACCGCAAACCCCTGGGTAACGGGTTAAGGGAGAAGGCCATGACAGTAGAAATCGGACGCTTCGGCGAAAGTCCCAGCACCGACGGCCACGAAACTGGCCCTGATGCGGGCGAGCAGCAAAAGCCCCCGCAGCTGGTCTACGGCTCAGCCGAAGAGTTCCTACACGAGCAGCTGCTGCCCACCTACGTCCGCGACGTGGACGGCCGTGCCGCGAAATGGTGCATCGAATGGTACTTCCATCCGGAGGCTGTCTCACGCGTGGAGGCGCTGTGGAGGGCCTGGGAACACCTCAGGCTCGACGGCGCCACCGGGATGAGCGTCTGGTTCAAAGACCACGCAGACCACCACATGAGCGTCCTCCTGGACCCACGCGGACCGTTCTACAAGTGCGACATGCAAAAGCACCGCGACCCGGAACACTTGGAGCCGAAGAAGGCCCCGGCCGGGTGGTTCCCGGATGTGCGGACTATTCCTGCCTGACAGGCTATATCGGCAGGATAACCTGGACGCAAACAAAAATCAGGGCTGGAACACATCAATGTCCCAGCCCTGATTCTTGAATGTTGCGGTTCTAGTGAGCAGCTTCGTACTTCTCCATGACTTCCGCTTGGATCCGACCCCGCGTGTTTACGTTGATGCCATTTTCAGCGGCCCACATCCTTACCGCCTTGGCGTCCGGTCCACCCTGCGAGGACTTGGTACGGGCTACCGCGCGGCCGCGTCCGCCGGATACTTTGCGGCCGGCGCTGGTAAAGCGGGCCAGGGCTTCGCGCAGTTCGTGGGCGTGGCCCTCATTGAGGTCAATTTCGTATTCACTGCCGTCGAGGGCGAAAGATAAGGTTTCGGTCGCTTCCGAGCCGTCGATATCATCTTCCAGCAGCACGACTGTCTTTTTTGCCATGAATTAAGGCTAGCAGTCGATTCAGCATCGGGATTCCCCCATAGGGCGTCGACCGGGTAAATACTCCCGCCACAGATTTGTAGCCTTTAGATTCAGATTGAGTGAGGCGGCAAAAGGGGAAGAGTGCGGGTGTGAGCAGTCCATGGTTGGGGTCAATCCGGGTTATCCACGGGTGAAACTTGGGAGCCATTGGGGTAGCTCCCTAGGCAGCCGTAGCGGTGGATAAGCTATCAGGAATGTCCCTGGCTGTGGGCAGCGGAACAGAGTGCCCAGACGACACCTCAGTGATTGCGCGACAGGCCCTTGCCCAAAATTTGCGAAGCACTCGCCCACACCCCAGTGGGAGGCGCGTACAGGACGTGACCCCTCAAGCGGCGAATCCGCTTCGGTGCTGCCTCAGTGACTCGGTGGCGGGTCGTGTCGGGCGAGTTGGGGGCTCAGTCCACTGAGGAGGATGGTGAGTCCCTGGTCGAGTTCGGCGGCACCGTCGTAATCGGCGAGGACGGGTCCCAATGCGCGGAGGTGGGGGAATGCCTTCGCGGGGAGGCGGTGTAGTCCGAGGCGGAGGAGTGCTTCGTTTTCTTCCGGGTCCACGATGTATTCCTGGAGTTCGTTGAGGATGTGGCCGTAAAGGAAGCCGTAGTAGGCCCGGTAGACGTGGAGGGCGTCGGCGGAAGAGAAGCCGGCCCTTATGAGCAGTCCCAGAATTTGTTCAAAGGGGCGGAGGGTGCCCGGGGGCGCAGGGAGCCGGTGGATCGCCGCAGGCGCCTCCAATGAGTGAAGGACTGGGGGAGTGGGACGACGAACTGGGAGACACCGCAACAGCCCCGGAGCCAGCCGAAGAGGAACCGGACGCCCCTGAGCTGTTCTACCCGAACGTCGCCGAATTCGTCACCAACAGGCTGGCGACCAGCTACCGCCGGCAACTCAACGTGCAAGGCGGCGTGACCTGGTGCCCGCAATGGTGGAAACACGCCGAAGCCATCAGCCGGCTCGAAGCGCTCTGGCGCGCCTGGGAATTCCTCCGCCTTGACGGCACCACAGGATGAGCGTCTTGTGGCGCGACCACGCAGACCACCACATGCCCGCCTGTTCTCAACCGACGGACCATTCAAGGGCTGTACCCCAGACGACGGCCACCGCTCCAAACTCACGCCTCTGCCCTGCGAGGAACCGCCAGCGGGGCTGTTCTAAACCAGATCGGCCCGAGGGCTGCTCGATCGAGGAGTTCAGGCGAGCCCATATCCCTTAACTTTGGGCTGCACAACCCCGCGGCTACACGGATAATTCCTTCGCAAGAAAAGCTACACGAGCCGCGAAACCCCCTAGTCAACAATCAATGATTGGGGGGACGATCCCATTGGCATACAGTCGGCCGGCCTTCAAACTGAAGTCACGGTGGCTTGGAAGCGGAGCGGAGGAGTTGTGGATTCGTGTGTGATTCGTGCGGGCCTAATTGATGACCATGAAGCGATACGGATCGGCCTCGCTCAAGCCGCAATCCGTGACTCTCCCGAAAACAAGCCCCGGGTGAGCATCAAGGGCGTCGCTCCCACAGTTGATTCGTTCTTGGGTGCTGGGGCTAACATCTGCGACGTAGTCGCCTTGGACCTTTCCCTGGCAGATGGTTCAAACCCGGGAGACAACGTTAGACGTCTCGTCGAGGCTGGCTACAAGGTCCTCATCTACACGCTTGGCGACGACATTCGGTCACTTCAGCAGGCACTGGCCAACGGAGCAATGGGGGTTTCCCGCAAATCCGAACCTATGAGTGAGACCTTATCCAAGCTCCGGAGAGTCGCAGCGGGGGAGTCCATCGATAACCAGGAGCTGGCCGCCGCAATCGAGACTGACGCTGGCTTCGCTGCGAACCTATCGGACCGGGAAGCCGAGTGCCTTGGCCTGTATGCGACGGGATTCTCTCAGTACCAGGTCGCTCGGCGCATGAACGTTGCATCAGGCACCGTCAAGAAATACATCGACAGAATACGAGAAAAGTACGAGGAAGTGGGTCGGCCGGCTGGGACAAAAATAGAGTTGTATCGTCGCGCGGTGGAGGACGGAGTCCTCCCGCCTTTACTGCCCGGGCGAAAGAAGTAAGCGTGACTCCAGGCGCCTCCTCGGGAGCTTCTGCAAAGGCGACGGAGCGGTTATTGGGGAGCGGAATCACTGCATTCTCAGGGGTGCTGCTTCTGCAGGCGCTGGGTCTCGTCCTGGCCCAAGTTCAAGGGACGGGATCTTGGTGGGCAGCCATTCTTTTGTGTGGCATCCTGACTGTCTTTGTTTGTTCCGTTATTGCCTCTGTTCACGGGCGATCCCATCGCATCACGCATATTCTCCTGCTCGTTATGGTTTTAGCGGGGTTTACGCTCTGGCAGGTCGCTGCGCCGCCTGACCCGCCGCCTGAATTCGGTACCCCTTGGTTGTGGGCGGCGGTGAATGTTGGTGCTGTGTGGGTAACTTTTGTTGCCGGCACGAGGACGGGATGTCTTTTCGCTCTGGCAACAGGTGCAGTGTTTGTGGCTCTTCGCACGACCGCCCAGGTCGAGTTGAGATCGACGATATGGGCAGGAGAAGACACAGTCTTTGCAACCATCCTTGCACTGGTCATCTGCTCGGCCATAGGTGTCGTCCGACAGTCGGCTGTCCGACTGGATGCGGCCGCCGAAGAGGCCATCCGGCTATACACGCTGGCTGCGTCCGCCACGGCGCTAAGCCGCGAGCGGCTTAGACTTGATGGGCTCCTCCATGACAGTGTCATGGCTGCATTGCTAACGGCCGCGAATGCCCATTCAATCCACGAATACGACGCCAGCTCGCTGCTGGCTCGTGACGCCCTTGAACGTCTCGAACTTTATGAAACTGGTGCCGAGAGCAGCTCCTTCGAAACAGTAAAGGAGTTGGCCGCCCGGATTCGCTTCACTGTCGATGACGGCAACAGTGACACTCAAATCTCGGTTGGCTGCGACTCTCCAACAAGGGTCACCCTTCCCCCCGTAGTTGCGAGGGCCTTGTTTGAGGCCACAACCGAGGCAGTGCGAAATACAACGCGCCATTCCGGAGCAGAACAGTGCGAGGTAAATGTCGTGGCGGGAAAGCACTCCGCTAAGAATTGGATCCTCATCCGGATAAAGGACACCGGAAGGGGCTTCGATGAAAACTCGGTATCGGAACGAAGGCTTGGCATCCGTGTTTCAATTATCGGCCGGCTTGATTCCGTGGGAGGTTCCGCAAAGGTTAGATCCACGCCGGGCACTGGAACAGAAGTCGACCTTGAGTGGGAAGGCGCCTCGATGTGATTGCTACCAGCTCAACAAGAATGCTGACAGTTCTGTGCGCCCTATTCTCGAGTGTCCATGTCGTCGTAGGGCTGCTTAGCCTTGACAAGGTGAGCAGCCCTTGGCCGCCCCTTGCAGCGATGATGCTGTACCTAACGGCTACGGTTATCGTTCTAAGTCCAGCGCCTCAGGAACTAGCGATCTGGCGGGCTTTTACAGGCGTCGGAACTGTGATTGTCATGGCGGTACTGGTCGACAGTGTCTTACCCAAGGTCGTTTGGCCCGGCTATGCTGCCTGGCACACCGCAGCGTCCTACACCCTACTAGTTGTGATAAATCTTCGCGGAAGGGTGTTCCTCTCGTGGATTGGGGGCATTCTGTCTGTTGTCCTCACCGTCATCTGGGCATCCGACGCCGCTAGTGGATGGATCGGTGGCATGTTGATGAGTATCGCGACGATCGGATGGCTGACCGTGGCCACCGGGGTCAGCCGTTTCCTGCGCAACAATAACCGCCTCATCATTCAATATGCAGCTGATGCCCGGGCGTCGGTGGACCGCTACGCGGCGGAAAAGGCCCTCGGCGTTGCCCGAACACAATGGATTAATCACGTTCGCCGCGTCGCTGCTCCTGCATTGGAGCAGATCTGCACCCACGAGCATATTCCCAGCGAAGTACAGCGGCAGGAATACACGCTTATCGAAGCCCAGCTGCGCGATGAAGTCCGAGGTCGCAGCCTTGCCACTGACCACGTCCTTGAAGCGGCGTGGAGGGCCAGGAAACGTGGTGTGACTGTTCACCTTATCGACGACGGTGGGGAGGACCTGTCTCCAAGTTTGGTTACCAGAGCTGCTGACAAGGTCATTAGTGTGCTTGACCAAGCACAGACAGGGACTGTTACGGTTCGAATCAGACTTGCCGGCGGGGCATCCGCCGTGACGATCTTTGCCACGGCTTCCGAAAACTCGGACGAGCCGACGTTGGTTGAAATTTTTTGATTTGAAGAGCCGCGTGTAGCGACCGGAAATCCAGCCATGGACTTGGCGTACGCACTTCAGCGGACAATTAGTGGCCAGACGGCTCTCGCCCCTTTAGTGAGGGCCTGTCCACTCGTATCATCAAACGATCACGGGCCGGACAAACCAAAATCCGCAGCTGGGACGGTTGCAATACAGTTCCATCGTCCTCCGGGATCCGAGACCAAGTGAGGTCTCAGGAAACATGAAAGCGCCCCGACAACTCCGTTGTCGTGCAGGACTTCGGTCCCATATTTTCATCCCTGATGCCGGGTCCCCGGCTCTTCCTAAGGACACAACCATGAATGAAAAATTCGCCCAGCCATCAGCATTGAGCAGCGGGTGCACTCCCACGCTGAAGAAACGGATGCGGCTACTTGTGACTCTGGGCATGACTTCCGGAGCTTTGATGGCAGGCACTCTCGCCGCTTCCGCCCCAGCATCCGCGTCCACGTACTTAGGCGGGGTGGACATGCAACGCGCATGCGACGTCCAGTATCCGGGCTACGGCCTACGAGCAGTCGTCCAAAATCAGTACAACGCCTACTCATGGAAGTGCGTATCACCTTGGGGCTACACAGCCGGAATCGACGTGAACCGTGAGTGCGTCACTCAGTACGGGCCTGGGGCCTATGCGGGTCTATGGAACAAGTACAACCCGTACACGTGGTTCTGCCAGCGATGAGTCGAGAGTTTGCCCGGAGACCGCGTCACTGAAGGATCGGCTCGCGACGCCACTCCCAGAGAAAATTGCAAATTAAGGTTCTCGAATCGTATGGCATTCGAGGGACCGCGGCGACGACTTCTTGCACGTCAGATCATCGCAAAGTCGTCACGGACAACGACCCCTTGATCTAATCTGGGTTTGCCACACTTCCAGCCGGAAGGAATTATCAATTCGCAGAAGGGGTGCACTATTCGCGTTGGCGTCCGCGGCTTTAGTAACACCTCTCGTGACCGCCGCTCCTGCCCTCGCCTGGTCGGGTAGCAGCACCGTGACAGTGACCGGCAAATCGGGTTGTTGGGATCAGGGGGGGCAGCAGGCGACTGTATACGGCGAGCTTAATAACCAGGGACACACGTCGGTTCAGGGCGGCATGCCAACCCGATATAGCGTCACTTTCACGAATGTGCCCAGTGGCGGCGGGTGGGCCTGGTTCACTGTCCACTGCACCGTTGGCGGCGATCACAACACCTGGGTCCGCGTATACCGGCCCTTCTGGGGCAGCACACTCAACGTTGACCTCTGACGGGGTGTATCGCGGCAAACTGGATCACGCTGCCCTGGCGCCCGTACGGGGCAGCGTGGTCCTTGCTGTGAGTCTTGAACTGGTCCTCCGTGAAGGGCCACAGACGTGGTCCTAGATCCGGTTAGCGTGCTCATCAGTCGTCACCCTAGAAAGTGTCCAGCAAGTGCGCTACTAGCATGTTGGCCTCTCCTGACGGATCTGGAGCAAAGGGGATTGAGGTCCAGAAGTTCGACGGTTGTCAGGTTGAGTCCTTGACTTCCCTGCGCACGCGTACAGAAACTGCTTTTCGAACCCTATACTGACGATTTCCATTGGTTGCTCTGACGTCAGGTTTGGGTGTGGCCCAACCTGATGACGAGAGCTCTTTCACCGCGTTCGATTCGTCGACACCCTACGCTGGCAACATCGATGCACGAAAGCTCGTCGAAACCACGCTTCCCCTTAAACCGATTATGCCTAATGACACGTCAGCCTTCGTCAGATGCGGGTGGCTTAGCCGTCATAGCCTGATCCTGAAAGACCGGAGCGGCATTCGAGTTACTTCGAAACGATCGTTGGGCGAGGCAGCCATCCACAGCATCAAGTCAGCTGCGGCAGCAAGTCCAGGACGCCGGTGGATTGTTTCGAATGCGGCAGGCCTTCTACGCAGCTCTCAAGGCTGCCGACTAACTCAGGGGGTGTGCAGGAGTGAAGAAGAACAGGGTACTGCCAGGAAGTGAACGCGCTGCTGGCGTTCGTTACCTGACTGGTTGCCTCGAGCAATCAATCAGGATATAGTTGACTTTAATCAACTAAATCTATGGAGCGACCTTGTCTAAAAACACCGACTCAACGACAGCCGACCCTGGGTTGTCCGCCTCCGGGATGACCCAGCGGGAGGTAGTCCAGTCCCTGACCGCCCTATTGATGGGCATTTTCGTCACGATTCTCGCCGGGACCGTCGTGTCAACCTCACTTCCGATTATTCTTTCCGACCTGGGTGGCGACCAGACCGCCTACACATGGGTGGTTACATCTACCCTTCTGGCCACCACCATTTCCACGCCGGTCTGGGGCAAACTCGCCGATCTTTCCAACCGCAAGGCACTGCTGCAGTTTTCGCTGCTCCTCTTTGTTGTCTCTTCCGCGATCGCCGGTTTTTCCCAAGACACCTCAATGCTCATTACAATGCGCGTGGTCCAGGGCCTAGGCGCGGGCGGTTTGACGGCGCTGAGTCAGATCGTCATGGCGGACATCATTTCCCCCCGTGAACGCGGCAAGTACATGGGCCTCTTCGGTGCGATGATGGCACTGGGGACAGTGGGGGGACCACTCATTGGGGGCTTTATTACCGACACTCTCAACTGGCGTTGGAACTTCTTCGTCGCATTGCCGTTCGCGGCCATTGCCCTCATCTTGATCCATAAGACCCTGCACCTCCCTGCCAAGAGCAAGCGCAAGGTCTCCATTGACTACGCCGGCATCGTGCTGCTGTCTGTAGGAGTCTCGCTGTTGCTCATCTGGGTATCCGTTGCCGGGCAGCAGTTCGAATGGGTGAGTATCTACTCGGCACTGATGGTCGGCGGAGCTGTCGTCGCACTGATCGCCTTCGTCCTTGTGGAGTTCAAAGCTGCCGAGCCCATCATTCCGCTCTCAGTGTTCAGGAACCACACGTTCACACTTTCGGTCATAGCCTCGATCGCCGTCGGTGTGTCCATGTTTGGCACCTCCGTTTTTCTGGCTCAGTACATGCAGCTTGCCCGGGGGGCGAATGCGACCCAATCCGGGTTGATGACCATCCCGATGATGGGCGGACTGCTGATCATTTCCACTATTGCAGGAGCACTTATCTCCAAATACGGCAAATGGAAGCTAATCATGATCATCGGATCGATGCTTCAACTGGCAGGCCTGTACCTGCTCGGCACTATCCACTACGACTCGGACTTCTTCTTGGTATCGCTATACATGTTCATCCTGGGTGCAGGCTTGGGCATGATTATGCAGAACCTGGTGCTGATTGTTCAGAATGGCGTCGCGTCGGCTGAAATAGGCGTTGCCAGCTCTGGGATCGCATTCTTTCGGTCCCTTGGAGGAACAATCGGCGTCTCAGTCTTGGGGGCTCTTATGGCAACCAAAGTAACTGCCCTCATGGCACGCAAGGCTCCCGAACTCCAGGCAGCTATCGCGGCCCTCGGTGACAAGGGCAAGGAAATTAGTGCAGCGCTGGCCAGCGGGAACATGCCTGATGCCCATAGTCTGCCCGACTCAGTGCGCACCATTGTTGAATCCGTATACGGTGATTCCGTCGCTTACGTTTTCATGGTCGCCGCACCGTTGAGTATTCTGACCGTCCTTGCAATTGTCTTCGTACCGAACAGGGAGCTAAGCAACCAAACCCGCCAGCAGCGCGAAAATAGTGAGGCTGCGACAGCCTTGTCTCCAGGCCTGGAAGCCGTCGAGCAGAACGTGGCCGAGGTCAGCGAGGCCGTTGTCGCGGTCACCCCAAGCCTGGGGCCCGGAAACGGCAAGGTACAACGACAGGACACCCCGTGATCACCGCAGACTCGCCAAGCCAAGAACCACACACAGACTTCGATGGCGTCATCGCAGAGGTCGAGCAGCAATTTAGCAACGTAATTGTGCGGTCCCGCAACAACATCAAGACACGCGCTCTTGCCATCGACCCTGCCCTGCAAGCACAGGGGTACATGGTTCTAACGGTCCTTTACCAATTTGGGGCCCGGCAACAGGGCTGGCTGGCGCAGGAGATGGCAACGGACAAAGCGATGATGAGCCGAACGATCAGCCAGTTGGAGTCCCTTAACCTCGTCACCCGGGACATCGATCCCAACGATGGACGGGCGCAGCTCGTATCAATGACAGCAGAGGCCCACGCCCGCTTCCGAGCGAACCTCGCGGAGGTTCACCAGTTACTACACGATCGCCTCTCCACATGGGACATCGACGAGGTCCGTCGGCTCGTCGCGTTGCTTGCCAAGATCAACGAGTCGGGTTTTTGATTTAAGCCCTCGCAGGCTCACATTCCCAGACGTGCAATTCAGGCGTGGGAAAGATCCCCACTGAGTCCATGCATGCCCCATCTAGACGTGGCTAAAGATGGCGTTGGTGTGTTTGTTCGCATCTAGTCAACGCCGGTAGATCTCTATCGGGTCCTCGAGTAGTACAGCGTACTTTGCCTATTCCCTTCACCTTGCAGCCAAATGATCTCGCCTGAATCTGCCACCGTGTCGACGACTGCGCAGCTCAGAATCCCGGCGCCGTTGACCGGTTCAACACGGTCACCGTGATAGAGATCGCTCGAGGAAGCAACGTACTGACCTTGTGGAAGATACATATTTCCCTCTGCCTCTCTCCCGGAACGGATCCCGTGGAGGATTCTTGTGTCCTGTCGTCCAGTTCTCTCGCACCGCTGGTGTTGAGTTGGTCATCTCGTCTCCTGAGCCGGAGCGTTGGGGTTAGGGAAAGGAAAGATCGCAAGAGAGAGATCTAACGGGTTCAACTGTCCTATTGGGCCCGACCGAGGGTGGGGCAAGAGAAGTCTGGAGGCGCTTCTCTGGCCCACCTCGAACGGCCAGGCAAGACAGAGGTTTCTTCGGCAGGAATAGACGCTGGTTAGAGTTCGCTCTGAACCGGTGCCGGTCCGCACCTTCGGAAGTAGCTTTCCCGCGACCCATCACAGCCCTTGGAGAACACCGCCGTCAGGGAGTTCATCTAAGAACAGCGTGCGAAAGCGCTTCTGCTAGTTCTAGTTCGTTCAACAGGCCGCGGAAACGGCAGTGCGCAGGCGTGTCGATTAGTCTTCGGCCTGATGTTGATGTCTCCCGGCGCCGGCGGCCAGACCGGCCCACGGCCGGTTCAGGGGACTGCGAACGGCACAGGCGTCTCAGCCCCCGGCAGGCACGGACTCACGAGATTGATCGTTGCAGCGGTACTTTTCGGAAGACAGTTTGTCCATGTGCATGGCGTTGAGTCTGTTCAGGTAGCCCGCCAGCGTCTGCACTTCCTGCTGCGGCCATTCGGCGAACCGCGCAAGAAGCTCATTACTCCTGGCATTTTGAACTTCATGCATTCTTTCTTCACCTCTTTCCGTTAGGCCGATATATTGCGCACGACCATCTGCTGCGTCGGCTTTCTTCTCGACGAGGCCGAGACTCTGAAGTAGGGCAATCTGCCGACTAGCGGAGGACTTGGTAATGCCGACGATAGCGGCAAGATCTGTTAGGCGGATGTCGCCTTCCTGGCGGATGAAGGTCATTAGCCCATACGCAGCCGGTTCCACATCGGGGTGTACCTGACGAGACAACTGATGTGACATGGAACGGGCACGCCGCCAGAGCATGCTTAGTTGGTGTTCGACCTCTTGGAGGGCATCATTCACGGCAGCGTTGGATTTTCCCGTATCTGGGTCGCTGTGAAAGTGGTTGCTCATGACAGTCCTGAGAGTAGTTCCCTGGCCTGGCGCTCCTAGCCGGGCCCTTCTTTGGGGGATGGAGCGTCGCCTCTGCGACCGCACAGTGACGGGCGCGGAAGCCCATCAGAGGAGCGCACGCCGAGCACGATCAAACACATCGTCGACCAAATTCTGAAGCAGGCCGCGTCCCTCATGAGGGACGAATTTGTTCACCGACAGGCGCCGATAGCTTGTTGGATCTGGTCAAGTGTCCGAAACACCATAATCGTGTCTCTTGCCGAGTGGACCGGGTGCTCCACAAGGCCTGCCCGGACGGCATCGCTTACCGCCCGTAGCATTGGAATGTAGCCGTTTCCTTCGCGGGGGAGGTCGACTTGCGTTGGGTCATGGATGATGTTTTGCCATGAACCTGCGTGTATCCGCAAAGATGTGGTTGACCAAAAAGGCCCGGGCAATTCGATCCAGCCCTTGGTTCCATTGACCGCGCCGGAAAGGTCAGCGAATTCCTTCATTGACGTCGCGCACTGGGCAAAACGTCCATCGCTGTATTCCAACGTAAAGTGCTCCGCGAGGTCAAGGCCGTCGGGGCGAACTGTTCCGACCGCGTGGACCGAGTCAGGTGGCCCGAAGATTACGTGTCCGAGCGTAACTGGATAAATTCCCTGGTCCAGGAGTGTGCTGCCGCTGAGCCTGACGTCCCATCGGCTGCGGTTTTCTTCCGGCAGTGGAATACCGAACATCCCCCTGCAACTGCGGGGTTCACCGATCGTACCTGAAGCGATTTCCTGCGTCATCCGGATAAAAGCAGGGTTGAACTTTGTCCACATGCCCTCCATGAGAAAGAGATTCTTTTCGCCGGCGGTACGGAACAGCTCCTCAACCTCACTGGCTGTCTGCGCCATAGGCTTTTCAATCAGCACATGTTTCCCAGCCGAGAGCGCTTGGAGTGCCAACTCATAATGTGTCGAAATAGGTGTTGCAATATACACGATGTCCACGACGGGGTCGGCCAGGAGTTGTTCGTAATCATTCGTGGCCCTGGCTCCTGAAACACCGCTAGCAAATGCTTGGGCTTTAGTAATATCCCTGCTGTAGATGAGTTCGACCGAGACGTTCGGGCAGGATACGAGGTCCGGAACAACCATGGAAGAGATCCAGCCCGTTCCTACGACTCCCCATCTTAATGAGCCCTGCTGATCTGCCTTTGCTGCCATGAGATTCCTATTCTCTGTTTAACGAATTCCTGCAAGTCCGCCTGAGCGTCCGTCCGCGTCAATCTGGCTTCGCAAAAAACCAGGGCACTCCCACCGCCGCTACTATCAAAGATGTTGCTGACCACCAATGTGCTTATGGATCGGAAGAAAGACAACAATCGGAAATCGGCCCTGTCTGATCAAGGAACACTTGGCAGGCCGATGCCGGACCATTGGTCCGGCATCCGGGTCGAGCCCCTAGAGCCCGTCGATCGGTGCCATCCGGGCTGCTGGGGGCACGGCATGGATCGCTGCCCCGGCGCTCTTCGGTCCGTAAGGTCACCTGTTGTGTCAGGCTGATGCGTGGTCGCTGAACCGGTCGTGGGCTGCGTCAGCGAGGAGTGCATGCATTCTTGCTTCTGCCCGTTCAAAGACTCCACCGCCCGGCACAGCATGGACCCTGTCAGCTTCGATTGCGTTCAGGGCGGCTTCGGCTGCAGCACGGGCCGTAATGATGCCACCATGTGAGGCAGCCAATTTTTTCATCAGATTGGGATCCGCGCTCGGCTGGCGGTTGATAATTCCCAAGGTCGCAGAGTTGTTTCCAAGGGGAGTGTCCACAAGGCCCGGACACAGAACGGTGGCACCAACACCACGTCCGGTAGACCTGAGCTCGATATCAAGGGATTCTGTCACTCCGACGACAGCGTGCATGGTGGCGGAGTATGGAGTGCGATCGGGCAGCGGCGCAAGGCCTCCTGACGACGCCGTATTAAGGATATGTCCTCGGCCTTGAGCGAGAAGATGCGGCGCGAACGACCTCACCCCGTGAACCACACCGAGCAGTTTAATGTCGATCATGCGTCGCCATGTGTCCAGTCGTTGTTCCCACGTCGGTGCCGCGGGCGAGACAACCCCGGCGTTGTTACACACCAGGTCAACCCGCCCAAACGCCTCCATCGTTCGGGCGGCCAGGGCGTCCACCGAGTCGGGATCTGTTACATCCGTGACCACGGCGATTGCCAGGGCTCCCCGGGCGGTGAGCTGCTCGGTGGCTTTATGGACCGCTTCGGCCCTTACGTCGCTGAGGACTACTGATACGCCTCTATCCACGAGTGCCTCTGCCAACCCGTACCCGATTCCGCTCGCGGCACCCGTGATGACGGCAACCTGACCTGCTTGGATCTGCATTTTCTCTCTTTTCTAGCGTGGATTGAGTCATGTTCGGAGATATACGTCAAACTCACTGAATTCGACTATTTGACGTGCGCCCTGTTCAGTAATGACCCAGAAGAGGTCCATGGCGGGTTGAATATCATCGATCCGTCCGGAAAAGAAGAGGGTTTCGGCAATCCGCGCCTCGATGTAGTCGCCCTTGGAAATCTCGCTGCATCCACTGACTCGGTATACGCGCTGAGGTTGTGACCAGTGCGGTGAATGGATGATGTGATTGGAAGGTTCCACCTGAATGTCTTTCGATTAGGGACGAGGACCTCCCGGGATGGCCTGCGGAAGAAGTCCTTTGGCGTGGACGGCATACTGACAGCAAGCCGAGGTGCTTGGCATCCTAAATTTGGGCAGCCCTGTTGCTGGATCCTGGCGATGAAGCTACGCGTAGCGCTGGCGGATGAGGCCGAACGGAACAGCGGGATGCGCCCGAACTACATACTGGCCCGGGCTTGTCCGAGTAATCAGAATTCCTGTCCTGTGACGGATTGCTGCGGGCTTGACGACATGTACGGCGCTGTCCAGCTTGCTGTCGATCTGGGCAGGATCTTGGACCGAGACATCAACCACGCCGGGGCTTGAAAAGTCATTTGTGGCTGGCATTGTTGCTTTCTTTCTTATTCCAAAACGGAAGACGGCTATTGGAAGGTGCATCCTTGAAGCCGTGTGCACCGGGGTGCCAGCGGTTCTGACGCGTGCATTCCTGCGCGCGCCAGAACCGCTGCGCCCGGCATGGTCGGTCAGGGCACCAGTTCGCTGACCTTTGTCTCCACGGTCACCCGGGCCTCGCTGAGGTAGCTGCGGCGCCCTTCAAGGTCTGCCGCCTGGCCAACCAGTTTGACGTGGGTTCGACCGACATCGTCGGCCGAGCTTCGACCAACGATAAGTTCCAGGTTTCCGGGCTGCAGGGTGAATCGACCGTCGATCCCGCTGTAACCAAGGAGGCTGGTGTCGAATTCGAAGGTGACGGTGGCGCTGTCGCCAGGATGCAGCTGCACACGCTTGAAACCGACCAATTGCAGCGCCGGGCGGGTGATGCCGGGAACGCGTACAGAAGCGTAAAGCTGAACAACCTCGACGCCGTCCCGATCGCCGGCGTTTGTCACAGCTACGCTTGCGACGATGCGCCCGTCCTGGGCGGGGATCTCCTCTGCGTTGACGCTCACGTCCCCGTACTCAAAAGCTGTATAGCTCAGTCCGTGTCCGAACGGGTACAGAGGCGTGTGCTCGAGGTCGATGTATCCCCGGAACATATCTGCATCGCTGCGCCGATAGCCGCTGCCGTGATGCTGCGAGTAGTAGATCGGTACCTGCCCGGTTGCCCGGGGCATGGTGTACGGCAACCTGCCGCTGGGATTGGTATCCCCAAACAGCACACCGGCGACGGCACGGGCACCTGCGGGTCCCGGATAATAGGCTACGACGAGACCGGACAGTAAGTGGTCGATCTCGGTCAGCGCGTAAGGTCGGCCTTGATAGACCACCCCCACCAGGGGAGTCCCTGTGGCTGAGAGCGCCTTCACCAATTCCACCTGCGGGCCGGAGAGTTCGATGTGGGCGATGTCTGTGCCCTCACCCTCGGTGATTTTGGTGCCGAACCAACCAGCCCTGCCGCCAATGGCAAGGATAACCACATCGGATTCCTCGGCGGCGGCGACAGCGGCGGCTATGTCCCGGGGTTCATCCTCGGTCACGCCGACGGCAGTGACACTCGTAACCTGGTTCTCGCCGATGCTTTCGCGTATTGCCTCACTAAGGCTCAATGCATCGTATTGGTCGCGGGCTACCGCGTTGGTGTCAACAGCGGCTGCCCGTGCCCAGTTCGCTGCCCGGGCCTTTTCCATTTCCGGGCTGAGCTCCATCATTCCGCCCACCCCTGCCATGCGCGATTCACCGGTCGCCATGCCCTTCATCATGTCGATGGATGCCGGGTGCGTGTAGGCAGCGAAATTGATCAGCGAGGACTCGGCGTGCGGTCCGATTACAGCCACCCGTTTCGATTTGGAGATTGGCAGTACGCCCTCGTTCTTTAGCAGAGTGATCGATTCCTCGGTAATTGACTTCGCGAGCTCCTTGCCACTGGCAGCGAGGGACTGCAGCTCTCCTGCGTCTTCGCGTACGTAAGGATTTTCGAACAGGCCCAGCTTGAATTTATCGACCAGAACGCGAAGAACGGCTTCATCAAGGGTTGCTTCCTTCAACCGGCCTGCAGCCACCGCGTCGACCAAATGGTGCCCATATCCAATGATCGTGGGCAGCTCCACATCGAGACCTGCTTCGAGCGCGAGGAGCCCAGCATCCTGGGCGTTCTCGGCAATGAATTGCCGCGTGGCCAGCCATTCGACGGTGCTGTAATCAGAGACAACGGCCCCGTCGAAGCCCATACGTCCACGCAGCATGTCAGTGAGCAGCTGCCGGCTTGCCCCAACCGGGACTCCATCAACTTCTGAGTACGAGTTCATTACGCTGCCCAGGTTAGCCAGCTTAATTGCGGCCTCAAACGGGGTGGCATAAACGTCATAGAGCTCACGGGCCCCGATAGTGGTAGCAGCCATATTTTGCCCACCTTCGGTCATCGAGTAGCCCAAAAAGTGCTTCGCGGTGGCGAGGACCCCATTAGACAACTCCGATCCTTGAATACCGCGCACGAACGCCACACCCATGGCACTGGTCAGATAAACATCCTCCCCGTACGTTTCGTGCACACGGCCCCAGCGCGCATCACGCGCGATATCTATGACCGGCGACAATGCCTGCTGTACCCCTACGGATCGCATCTGCTGACGAATAATGTCTGCCATCTCCTGGATCGCCTCAGGGTTCCAAGAGGCGCCGAGACCGATGGCAGTCGGGAACGAGGTGTAGCCGGGGGCCAGGAATCCGTTAAGGGCTTCTGCGTGAGAAATTGCAGGAATTCCAAGACGAGTTCGTTCGACAAGGAAACGCTGAATTCCGTTGTTCCTTGCTGCCAGGGCGGTCGGCTCTGGCAGTGCACCGGCATTGGACAAATGACCGATGCCGTTCCCGATGTGCTTCTGCATCGCCTTCTCGTCGAGCCCTGTCGGCCCATAAAGAAAATTTGGCATTAAGGCAGACACCTGCTGCGCCTTTTCCTCGACGGTCATTTGCGCAAGCAGCGCGGTTGCGCGCTCGTGCGGCGTGGGGTGAATACCCATGGTAATGCTTCCTTAAAATGATGGATCGGGTGTCAAAACCGAGAGTTGATGCTCGGAGAGCAGGGGATGCGGTCAGACACTTTGTTACAAGGCTTGGCGCACGGCGGTAGTTCAGTTCCCCTCTCAGGGGAGGTGTGCATCTCTGGCGAGTCGCGTTTGGACCTGAGTCAATTCACTTCGCGTTGCGGACGCCGAGGGTGATGACTACTCCACCCACTGCAGCGAAAGCGCCAGCCACGATATAGAGCAGGCCGAAGTTGCCGCTGGCCTCGGTGCCTCCAACGAGAAGCAGAGTGGGAGCAACTGCAGGCGCAATGACCTGGGGCAGCAGGGTGGAAAACTGGTTGATCCCAACGAATCGGCCCGCTTCGGTGTCACGCTCAGGAAGGATAGTGATGTAAAGGGCCTGGTCCACGGCGAAGAACAATCCCAAACCGAAATTCAGTACAAAGAGGCCGACCATCAGCAAGGGGACATCGCTTGCGACGGCACTGATCCCGGCGCCGACAGCGAGTATGAAGCCGGATGCAAGAATGAAGGGCTTCCGCCGACCAACCTTGTCCGACAGCCATCCGCTGAAGCCCGCAGCCACGGCGTTGGACACAACACCAACCAGGCCTGACAAGGCGACGATCCCGCCAATTTCTGCAACGCCCATGCCCAGCCGGGTAGCGAAAAACAGAGCGCCAAAGGCCGTTCCAAGCGAAACGCCAAAGTTGAACAGGAAGCGACCGAGCCAATTCCAGGCGAAGCTGGAGTACTTACGAACGTTGAAGCCGTAGTTTTTCAGTAACATCAGAGCCGACGGGCGGGGACCGAAGTCAGTGCTCCGGGTATCGGGCTCCTTAATGAAGATCACGAACGCCAGCATCAGGAGTGCCCCGACTCCTCCAGGAACCAAGAACAGCAAAACAGAGTTGGACACGAAAGAAGCTGCGACGGCTGCCCCAAATACGCCGGCAATCAACTGCGCGACGCCCGTGAGCCCTGAGACGCGCCCGCGTTGCTTCTCGGGGACCCGGTCAGCAATTGTGTTCAGCAACTGCAACTGCGCTGTACCAAGTCCGAGCTGCGCCAGGCACCAGCCCACGATCAAGACCGCAAAGCTTGGAGCAAGTGCAGCAAGCAGGAGCCCGGCTACACCGATTACGAGGCATGACGCGATCCAGGGGCGACGGCGGCCAATACGGGAGCGGGTGCGATCACTCAGGGCGCCCGCGATCGGCCCAAAAACAACGCCGGCGAACGCGCCGGCGGAAACGGCGTATCCCACCCAGCTCTGATGAGCTGGCTCAAGCTGCGCCGTTCGGACTGAGAGCGAAAATGCGATTGGAGCCACGATCGCCATGAAGTTGCCGAACATGGCGAGAGTAAGAAGTGTGACGTATTTCTTGGGAGCTTTGGCCTCAGGTTCAGGGGCTAGAGCCACCTGAGTACCGATGGCAGCAGCGCCATCCACTGCCGCAACGGCGGGAGTGCCGAGCCACTCGGGAGTACCGCTATCAATCATTTCTGACTTCCTTGTCGTGTGGTTAGTATCACGTGATAGCAGAGACTATAGCTCAGCGCTCGGGGAAACTGTCAAGAGGCTCCCTTTACTTTCAGCCGTCGATCCCCGTCGGTTGGCGCCCCCTGTATGCAAAAATGTTGAGATGACTTCACTTGAGAAAGTTCGCCCGGCGACGGCTGCTGACGTCGCAGCCCGCGCAGGTGTATCACGTGCCACCGTGAGTCATATTCTGTCCGGACGTGAAGAACGCTTTCCCGAACCAACCCGTGCGCGAGTTCGAAAAGCTGCCCGTGAGCTGAACTATTCGCCTTGGGCGTCAGGCCGAAGCCTGGTCCGGGGGCGCAGCGACACCATCGTCGTGTTGCTGCCTCAAGTCAGCATCGGTGGTATGCGGCTTCAGGAAACAATTGAGACGTTGACTCGAAGCCTGACCGGACCGGATGCCAACGTGGTGCTTAGAATCGCCGACGAGGACGCCGGCTCCACAGTTTCAGCCCTCCTCAAACTGCAACCCCTTGCAGTCGTTGAACTCGGAGCTCTTCCGACAAAGCACAAGGCGCTTCTGCAATCGCACGGTGTCGCTGTCGTTCCCGACATCGAGCACCCCGTGCGTTACCACGGCATGACGATAGACGTAGCAATCGGCGATTTGCAGGTCCAGGAACTCGGCGGCAGGGGTGACAGGCAGATTGTGTACGCCGCCCTGCACGGCGACAAGAATGATGCTTATGGAGCAGGTCGTTGGACTGCCCTTGAGGGCGCCTGCAGCAGACGCGGACTCGCTGCACCCCTGCGCATGGATGTGCCCCTGGACGTTGATGGGGCAGCCGAACAGATAAAGAAGTTCGGAAGAGTGCCCTTGGGCATCGCCGCCTATAACGACGAAGTCGCAGCGGCAGTGCTTTCCGCCTGTACCCGGCTCGGGAAAAGCGTTCCCGAGGATATATCCGTAATCGGCGTGGACAACTCGCAGATCGCGCGTTTGTGGGTGCCACGAATTACGTCGGTAGAAGCCGACATGAGCGTATTCGCCAATGTGGCTTTAGGCCAGCTCCGCGCGCAGCTCGGAGGTTCGGAGATGCCTGGCCCTGAGATGGGCAACGGTATGCTGCGCGTAGTTCCCGGCCTAACCACCTAGGCCAGCAGATAGGGGGACCCGAGCGGCTGGCTTACGTGCTGCACCCGTTTAGATAGCCTCCAGAGTCCACGAAAGGGTATGGACTCCCTGGCTTGGAAGGACGACCAAATCACGACCTGAGTTGAAAGCATCCGGCGCGCAATCCATTGGCTCTATTGCCAAACCCGCTCGGGGGAGCCCGTCGACGGAATCAGCGGTGTACAGCTGAACCCACTTGGCGGCGGAATCCCAGGACATGACAATTCCCTCGCCGTTCGGGGCAGTGATCCTCGCTTCACAGCGGCCATCGGTCGCAGCTACTCGGGTGAACGCGTGATCGATCTCCGTGGTGCCAACTTTTCGTCCGGCTCGAAAATCGAAGAAACTCCCGTGGACGTCGGCCAGTCCAATTGGCAGCTGACGCTTATGCGATACTTTCATGTACTGCTCGGCATCAAGATGAAGAGTCCAATCGTCGACGGTTCCCTGTCCAGCTACGAGATATGGATGAGGGCAAGAGCCATAGGGAGCCAATGCTGACCCGTTGTTCACAGCGTGAATTTGCGCAGTAAGACCCGCCTCCGAGAGGCTGTATCGCGCCTGAACCTGGACCTGGAAGGGGTATCCGGGGTCTGAGCCAAACTGAATCGCGAAGACCACTGCACTGGAGTCCTTGCGCAAAACTTCCCATTCACGCGCATAGCCCAGTCCGTGAAGTGCGGTTACTTGCGCCGACTCATTGATGGGAACGTTATAGCGTTTCCCTTCAAAGGTGTAGCTGCCATCTGCCATTCTGTTTGGCCAGGGCACACAGACCACGCCTCGGTAATCCACAGTCTTTTTCCCAGGTACCTGCGGAAGAATCATCGCATTGGAACGGTGCGTTAGCGACGAAAGTGTGGCCCCGAGCGTGTCAACAACCGCACGGTAGTCTCCTGCCGTCAGTTCGATCGATGTCATTGACAGTCCTAACTGGCGGCCTCAAGCCGCCGTGCTTCGGTTTCGTTTTAGGGCTGATTCCCCTTACACGTTAGGCAAACGCCACGTGGCTACCGAACGAACGAAAGTCACCCGTCCGACAGCCGGTGTGGTGCTTCCACCACCGCGCGGACCACGCTGCCGGCGGCACCACGCAAGGCTGCGGTCTTCCCAAAGATGGATACCTCGACTTGTTCTGGCGAAAATCTTCCCGGAGCATGTCTGGCGAGGCTGGTAAGAAGCGATGACCGGAGCCATGGGGCGAGGATGGCAAAATGACCGCCCAGCACTACCGAGTTGACGCTTACTATCTTCGCTGTCGAAGCCAGCGCGACACCTAAGTACCATCCCGCGCGGTGCACAGCGTAAACAGCGTCCTTCACGCCTCCGGCCAACTCCCGCAGCAGTTCAGCCATGATGTCGGCGTGGGAGGTTTGTGGCAGAAGGCCCGCAGCAGCGAATATCGCGTCTTGCCCCGCGATAGTTTCGAGGCATCCCGTTGCGCCACAAGAACAATCGGCACCGCCAGGATCCACGATGACGTGACCCACCTCGCCGGCGTGGCCGCCCGGCCCCGTGAAGAGTTGCGAGCCGACAACCAATCCGCCGCCGATGCCGACTTCGCCCGAGATGAAGAGAAAGTCCTGGGCTGCGCCGGTTCCCTGCCGCAAGTGAGCCAATGCCGATGCGTTGGCTTCGTTGTGAAGTGTGACTCCCAGTGGCAGACCCGGTCCGATCGCATCGAGGTCTAATAGGACGTCTTTCCAGCCGAGATTCGGAGCGGACATCACGACCCCCCGCTGAGCATCTATCAATCCTGGGACGGCCAAACCAGCACCCAATATCCTGACCTGCCGGGCGCGCACATCGCTTGCAACGCTGGCGGCAAGCACGGCTAGATCCTGCAGCAGAGGATCGGAAAGGCTACTTCTGTTATTGCGTTCTTGAGTGCGGTGCACCAGCAGCGTGCCCGACAGGTCTGTTACAGCAGCTGCAATGTAATCGATGTTGATTTCCAAGCCCATTACGGCCTGGCTTGGGTTTAGCTGCAGCCCGACACCGGGCCGACCACGATCACCCCGCGGATTCAACCCGAATTCTCGGATCACTCCGATGTTCAAGAGGTCGAGTACCAGGCTAGATATCGAGGCCTTCGTTAGCCCGGTGATGGACGCTAACTGCGCTCGAGTCAGATGCGTGTCCGAGGAGCTTTCGGCCACTTTGCTCATGACCAGAGCGAGATTGCTCCTGCGCACACTCATCATGCTGCCCGGCGCTGACGCAGCGGGCGGGACCATACCTGACGCACGCATTGCCATCAGACGCTCCTCCACTAGAAATACCGTCCCTGCACGCCGGGTGTTGACCACAGCCTACTTCGACCCATATAGTTCAGGCAATAAACTATAGCGCTGTGATCGGCGCCTCAACTGCAAGGACGCATTATGACTCTTTCCCCCACTCCCGCCGACAAGTTCACTTTTGGTCTCTGGACGGTCGGCTGGACCGGCGCCGACCCGTTCGGCGTGGCCACCCGTAAGGCCCTTGACCCTGTCGAAGCGGTGCACCGGCTCAGCGAACTTGGTGCCTACGGCATCACTTTCCACGACAACGATCTGGTCCCGTTCGACGCCTCGGCTTCGGAGCGGGAGCTGATCCTGAAGAACTTCCGCTCGGCGCTGGCGGAAACCGGGCTGAAGGTGCCGATGGTTACCACCAACCTGTTCAGCCACCCTGTCTTCAAGGATGGTGGTTTCACGTCCAATGACCGCTCGGTCCGCCGTTTCGCCCTGTCCAAGGTCCTGCGGAACATCGACCTTGCCGCCGAGCTTGGCGCCGAAACGTTCGTCATGTGGGGCGGCCGGGAAGGCAGCGAGTACGACGGGTCCAAGGACCTTGCCGCTGCCCTGGACCGGATGAAGGAAGGCGTGGACACCGCCGCCGGCTACATCAAGGACAAGGGCTACAACCTGCGCATTGCCCTCGAGCCCAAGCCCAATGAGCCCCGTGGCGACATCTTCCTGCCCACCGTGGGCCATGGCCTGGCGTTCATCGCCCAGCTCGAGCACGGCGACATCGTGGGCCTGAACCCGGAAACCGGGCACGAGCAGATGGCAGGGCTGAACTTCACCCATGGCATCGCCCAGGCCCTCTGGGCGGGCAAGCTCTTCCACATCGACCTCAACGGACAGCGCGGCATCAAGTACGACCAGGACCTGGTCTTCGGCCATGGCGATCTGACCAGCGCCTTCTTCACTGTGGACCTGCTCGAGAACGGCTTCCCGGGCGGTGGTCCGAAGTACGACGGTCCGCGGCACTTCGACTACAAGCCCTCCCGCACCGACGGCTACGACGGTGTCTGGGAATCCGCCAAGGCCAACATGGCGATGTACCTCCTGCTCAAGGAACGCGCACTGGCCTTCCGCGCAGACTTCGAGGTCCAGGAAGCACTCAAGGCATCCGGCGTCTTCGAACTCGGCGAGTCCACCCTCGCCGCCGGTGAAAGCACCGCGGACCTGCTCACAGACGCCGCCGCGTTTGAGGACTTCGACGCCGACAAGGCCGCCGAGCGCTCCTTCGCGTTCGTCCGGCTCAACCAGCTCGCCATCGAACACCTCCTCGGTGCCCGCTAAGCCCCATAGTCCTGCTGCGGGGTCTGCGGTTCATGCAGGCTCCGCAGCATTTCCATCTTCCACACAAAGAAAAGAACCGCTATGCCGCTAGTAGCAGGAGTAGACAGCTCCACCCAGTCCTGCAAAGTAGTCATCCGCGACGCGGACACCGGAGAACTCGTCCGCCAGGGCCGGTCCTCCCACCCCGAAGGCACTGAAGTCCACCCGGACCGTTGGTGGGATGCCCTTCAGGAGGCCATCGCCGGCGCGGGCGGCCTGGACGACGTCGCCGCGGTCTCCATCGCCGGGCAGCAACACGGCATGGTCTGCCTGGATGCCGACGGGGCCGTGGTCCGGCCCGCACTCCTGTGGAACGACACACGTAGCGCTGGGGCGGCAGCCGAGCTGATCAAGTTTGCCGGTGGAGGTGACCCCGTTGCCGGAGCAGGATACTGGGCCGGTGCCACCGGAACGGTCCCGGTGGCATCTCTTACACTCACCAAGCTGCACTGGCTGGCGCAAAATGAGCCGGAGAACGCAGCCCGGGTCGCCGCCGTTTGCCTGCCGCATGACTGGCTCACCTGGCGGCTTGCCGGGTATGGTCCCGGCAGCGGCACTGAAGGTCTGCGGGCGCTCGTGACCGACCGCTCGGATGCCTCCGGCACCGGTTACTATTCGACGGCAGCCGGGCAGTACCTTCCCGCCGTCGTGTCAGGCTCACTCGGCCACCTGCCAGTCTTGCCCAAGGTCCTTGGTCCGCTTGAGGCGGCGGGAAAGACCCGGGACGGTATCCTCCTTGCTGTGGGAGCGGGAGACAACGCTGCCGCCGCATTGGGAGCCGGCGCCGGGCTGGGAGATGTAGTCATGTCCTTGGGCACTTCAGGGACCGTATTCGCCGTCTGTGAGACGCCCGCCGCTGAC
Organism: Pseudarthrobacter sp. fls2-241-R2A-127; assembly: GCF_030209355.1. Lineage (GTDB taxonomy): Bacteria > Actinomycetota > Actinomycetes > Actinomycetales > Micrococcaceae > Arthrobacter. Next base: position 93,873 of record NZ_JARVSF010000015.1, on the reverse strand, counting down.
CCCTCGGGCCTGGTAGCTGGGTTCGCTGATGCAACCGGTCACTATCTGCCCCTGGTATGTACCTTGAATGCCACTCGGGTTTTCGACGCCACGGCCACAATGCTGGGCGTCACATTGGAGGAATTCAACACTCTGGCGCTGTCGGCCGCTTCGGGGGCGGGAGGGCTGACCCTTGTGCCCTATTTCGACGGCGAACGCACCCCGAACCTGCCCGATGCGACTGGCGCGTTGCATGGCATCACCCGTGCGAACTACACCCGCGAGAACCTGGCTCGTGCGGCCGTCGAAGGTGTTGTGTGTTCCCTCGCCGACGGTTTGGCTGCCTTGCAGGCCCATGGCGTCAACGCCCAACGAATCATCCTGGTAGGCGGCGGCGCTCAGTCTGCCGCCGTGCAGGAAGTTGCGGTGCGGCTCTTGGGAACTCAGATTATTGTTCCTCAGCCTGGCGAATATGTCGCGGACGGAGCAGCACGCCAGGCGGTGGCTGCTCTTTCAGGCCGTTTCCCCGAATGGCCGTTGGACACCGTTGAGCGGGCTGCATCAGAAGACCACGACGGGGTCCTCAGCAGATACCGTTCTTACGCGGGCTTTTACACCCGCTGAGTCCAGCCATTGGTACGTAACGGAAGGGCCACCGCCTCAAGCCACTCGTAGAGGACCCCTGCTTGCCCTTCCTACGAGGAACGCAGAAGCGCTCCCGAAGCGAATGATCCTTTATTTCAACGTGAACCGGATACGCGGCAAGTGGGTGCACCCATCGCCTGAGTGTGGTCCATTTCTGGGCGACAGGGGTTCAAAGCGTTGACGTTGCGTTCGGCGGAGTCTTACCGGCGCCAGTTGAAGAACCTTATAAGTACAACTGACGGCCGTCACCGCCGCCTCTACCTCACCGCCAGTAACTTGACATAAAAAAGAACTGATTGGTATTCCATGAGACGCGCAAAAATTGTGGCCACGTTTGGCCCGGCAATTGCCAGCTACGAGAACACTCTCGCGGTGCTGGAGGCCGGCGTTGACGTCGCCCGCATGAACATGAGCCACGGCGACTACACCGTGCACGACAACACCTACGAGAACGTCCGGAAGGCAGCAGCAGAGCTTGGTAAACCTGCGGCGATCATGGCCGACCTGCAGGGTCCCAAGATCCGCCTGGGCCGCTTCGTTGACGGCCCGCACGCCCTCGCTGTGGGTGACATCTTCACCATCACCACCGAGGACGTCCCCGGTACCCAGGAAATCTGCTCCACCACCCTGAAGAGCCTCACCGAGGACGTCCGGGTGGGCGACGCCCTGCTGATCGACGACGGCAAGGTGGCCCTGCGTGCCACGGCAGTGGACGACGTCAAGGTCGTCGCCGAGGTGACCGTCGGCGGCATGGTGTCCAACAACAAGGGCATCAACCTTCCCGGCGTGGCCGTGAACGTGCCCGCGCTGAGCGAAAAGGATGAGGACGACCTGCGCTGGGCGATGCGCCGCGGCGTTGACCTGGTGGCCCTGTCCTTCGTCCGGGACGCCTCCGACATCACCCGGGTGCATGAGATCATGGACGAGGAAGGCCGCCGCGTGCCGGTCATCGCCAAGATCGAGAAGCCGCAGGCCGTGGAGCAGCTGCCGGAGATCATCGATGCGTTCGATGCCATCATGGTGGCCCGTGGCGACCTCGGTGTGGAGCTTCCGCTGGAGGAAGTGCCGATCGTGCAGAAGCGCGCCATCGAACTGGCACGCCGCTGGGCCAAGCCGGTCATCGTGGCCACGCAGGTCCTCGAGTCCATGATCGACAACCCGCGCCCCACCCGTGCGGAGGCTTCCGACTGCGCCAACGCCGTCCTGGACGGTGCTGACGCCGTCATGCTGTCCGGTGAGACCAGCGTGGGCAAGTACCCGATCGAAACGGTCAAGGTCATGGCCCGGATTATTGAATCCACCGAGGTCCACGGCCTGGAGCGCGTCCCTCCGCTGGGCACCAAGCCCCGGACCCGTGGCGGCGCCATCACGCGTGCCGCCGTCGAAATCGCGGACCAGCTGGACGCCAAGTACATCTGTGCGTTCACCCAGTTCGGCGACTCGGCCCGCCGCCTGTCCCGCCTGCGGCCCATCAAGCCGGTCTTCGCGTTCACCCCGGTGGAGCAGGTCTGGAACCAGATGGCCCTCACCTGGGGCATCCAGCCGGTGCTGGTGCAGATGGTCGACCACACCGACGCCATGACCACCCAGGTTGACCGCAGCCTGGAGGAAATGGGCCTGGTGGAAGACGGCGACCTGGTGGTCATCGCTGCCGGATCGCCTCCCGGAAAAGCCGGCTCCACGAACTCCCTGAAGGTGCACAAGGTGAGCGACCTCGCCGACTCGACCCGCGCCGGCGAGCTCGCGAGCAACAAGGAGAAGCTCGGCCCCTGGCCGGAAAACCGGAAGCCCCGGTCTTCGTAGCGGCAGGACATGATTCCCATCAGAATCTACTGCCGTACTTCAGGTATGAACTAGCTCAAGAGCCACATAAACCCCTCGCCGACGCGCGTCGCCCCCGGGACTTTGTTGAATAGGCAGTGCCCCCGACCCAGCGTAGGAACATCACAAACACCGGTGACTGGGTCCTGCACATACGAGTAATGGCATCTCGAGGACCACGTTTGCCTCAGGCTTTTGAATGAGCCCAGCGTGGCTTTCTGCTGTAAACCCCCTCTGCAAAGATTCGAGCGGAAATTATGAAAATTGGAATCTTCACCAGCGGTGGCGACTGCCCCGGACTGAATGCCGTGATTCGCGGCGCCGTGTTGAAGGGCATCGCCGATCATGGGCACGAGTTCGTCGGGTTCCGGGATGGCTGGCGCGGCGTGGTGGAGGGCGACATCATCGAGATCCCCCGCACCATGGTCCGCGGCATCGCCAAGCAGGGCGGCACCATCCTAGGCACGTCCCGCACCAACCCGTTCGAAAACGGCGGCGGCCCCGAAACCATCAAGGCCCACATGGACCGGCTCGGCATCGACGCGATCATCGCCATCGGCGGTGAGGGAACGCTCGCCGCGGCCAAGCGGCTCACCGATGTGGGCCTGAACATCGTCGGCGTGCCGAAGACCGTGGACAACGACCTCGACGCCACGGACTACACCTTCGGTTTCGACACCGCCGTGCAGATTGCCACCGAAGCCATCGACCGCCTCCGCACCACGGGCGAATCCCACCACCGCTGCATGATCGCCGAAGTCATGGGCCGCCACGTGGGCTGGATCGCCCTGCACGCAGGAATGGCCGCCGGCGCGCACGCCATCCTCATCCCCGAGCAGAAAGTCAGCATCGAGCAGATCACCCGATGGGTGAAGGAAGCCCACGCCCGCGGCCGCGCACCCCTGGTGGTGGTGGCCGAAGGCTTCGTTCCGGAACACATTGAAAGCCCCCACTCCGAGCGCGGCCTGGACACCTTCGGCCGTCCCCGCCTGGGCGGCATCGCCGACCAGCTGGCCCCAGAACTCGAAGCACGGACAGGCATCGAAACCCGTGCCACCATCCTGGGGCACATCCAGCGCGGCGGCGTCCCATCCGCCTTCGACCGGGTCCTGGCCACCCGGCTCGGCATGGCCGCCATCGACTCGGTGGTGGAAGGCTACTGGGGCACCATGGTGGCACTGAAGGGAACGGACATCCGCCACGTGGCCTTCCAGGAAGCCCTGGGCCAGCTGAAGACCGTTCCGCAAAACCGCTACGACGAAGCCGCGGTCCTGTTCGGCTAGGGCTTCTTCAGACCGAACTGGCGGAGCCTGTACTGCACACTCCCTGATCCCATTTCCCGTGACCGACGAGCCGATTACTGATCCGCGGTAAGCCGCAGGTTCACGGCGCCACTGTTTATGTGACGGCCAAGGCAGCGTTCTCGTCCCCCCCAGGCGATGAGTTAGTACGACGATTAGCTGCCAGGGCTGATACCGACTGCGAAGAACTTCACGGGGCCAACAAGTCCATGCGGGCAGGGTTGCCCGAAAGGTCCTCGGAGTCGGCCTGTCTCAGCGACCGCGTTCCGCAGAGCGGTGCGAACCTCTATTTGGACATGTGTGCCCTCACCACCTGCCAATGCGTCGCCGAGCTCGAGGACGGTCCCGGAGACGTAGGCGGGGCCGAAGGTCTGATTGCCAATACGAACCGTCGCCGATCCAGCGAGCTCACCGAACTCGAGAACGACGCCGGTGGAACCCTTCGGAACCGCCGCAACCCGGCACGAATAAAGGCCTGTCCCGGAAATGCGGGCAAGCTCGTCGACCGTGCGCCAGTCGGCTGGGCCCTGCCCGTCAAGCTCTATGGTCCGGGTACCTCCTTCCTCGACGGATTGCACGCTGAGACGCCAGTCGCTGACATCAAGCCTCATCCGGCCTTGAGGTGCCGTTTCCTGCGTGCACTGTCCAGTCGCTTCAAGATCAAGCTCAAAGATTCGAAGGTCGAGGGGAGCAAGACTCAGCGAGAGTATGGTGCGGCTCGCATCACATTTTGAATTGATGTCAACCGTCTCGCCAGACATCAGAATCAGCTCGCGCAGGGCGCCTGTCCCTTCAATGGACAAGTTCGCGCTGTGCTGCTCGGCCTCTGGGTTGTAGACCAGGATGTAGCGCCGGTCGCCGGCGTCCCGCAATTGCGTAAGCAGAGGTGGGCCGTTCCAAGATACGCGAGGCGAAACACCAAGTTGGCTTAGTGCCTGTGCAGTCTCGGAAAACGCTCCAACAGTGGTTACCGTCGGTAGCTCGAGGGCCCGGTTAACCGCCGCTTTCACTCGTTCCGAGCGCTTGGCATTGCCACCGAAACCGGAGTCCTCGGTGGGAGATTCGCCTACGAACACCACGCACAGTCCCCGAGCGGCTGCTTTATGGATCGCTTCCGCTGCTTCGGGCGTGATGGCGCGCTCCTCAACTACGAGCCCCTGATAAGCGGGACCGTCCGGAAAAAGGGTTCCGTTTCCGACAGCAGATGCTTCGGAAAGTCCGATCGGGTCAAGATACTGGACAGAATAGCCGGAACGCTCCAGCGCCTCGGTGTCGGCTAGTAAGCCCGGTGCGGTGAAGTCTACGTCGCCGAAACCACGGGCCGCAGTGGTAAGGAAGCCGTCGCGGTAAATTGCGACGTCAGTTCGCGGGACACCTGTCTCGAGCACCGCAGTTCCTCGGGCCCAGTAGTCGGTAAGCGGCCGCCAGTGCTTCCATTCAGGGTAGAAAACGTCATTCCACGTGTCCGATACGTAGTCCTGAAATCGGCTCTGTGTTGGCCAGGGAGCGTCCGGCTCTTGCGTTCCGAAGCCGTGCACGAATGGCTTGGTAATTCCGGCAGCCCACTCCTTGTCGAGCATCTGCTTCAGATCTCCAAGGGTGAGTGCATAGGCAGCCCCGAATTGAGCACCAAGCTCAGTGCTGATCCGGTTTGTGCCGCCTTGGTGGGCCCCACCGACCAGGGCGCGCTGCCAGTCAAGGGCGTAGCGCCAATTGGGGTGGTCCTTGGATAGGGGAGCGCGATCGCCCGAGTTTAAGGACTCTCCTTCTGCCCGACCTCCATGGCGGACAAACTCACGATTGGTCCGCACCGGTTCTAGATTTTGACCGTAAGCTACCTGGGCTTTGTGCCTAAGCCCGTGGGTGGTCGCCCACCGCTGGAACAGCAGGAGGTGATCCGTGATGTAAAGGTCACTGATTAATCGGTAGTAATCGCTACGGATCCGGGCACCTTGCAAGTCATTCAGCTCATAGTCCGGAGTTGGCTCCTCGTTAGGCACCCAGTACCGACACATCCCATGCGCGAAGAGCACGGGGAGGTAAGGCGTTATGGCGTAGCCGTGCCGCTCAAGGAAACGATCAGGAAGACTGGGGCTCCAGAACAAGGAGTCTGCGTTGAGCTCAAGCGAGTCTTCGAAAAGCTCGGTACCAACGCGGCGGAGCATCGGAAAGTTCTCCGCTCCAATTTGGTGCTCATCCAAGTACTCCGTGGCGGCAGAAGCGGCATCCTTGTCAAGGAAGCTGGTGGCGCCCTGCTCGCTGTCTCGAATCCAAAAAGCGAACAACACCCAATCGCCCGGGCGCGGAAGCCATTCAATGGTGTTTCCCGTTACCTGGGGGGTGATGTCTACCAGCGACGATGTGTCTAAGACCGTCGACTGCTCAGGGGGAAGGATGATTCTTTTCGGTCCGTAGTGCTCGTTCCCAGGGACTATGGAAGGGGGGTCCCCCCAACTGACCACCCTTGCCGCGGTCACAGCTAGGAGCCGCGATGCCCGGGAACAGTGAGGGTCGTCGAAGGTCGGCGGGATCGGAACGACAGCCTGGCTATCCCCAAGTCGAGTGACGCCGTATTGAAGCTCTTGGGCGGCGTGTTTTGTGCCGGTTGTGGTGTTAGGTGTGCGGACGGGCCACTCTGCACCCAGCGTCATTGCCACGCCAATCCCGAGCTTGTCCGCTTCTGCCAGCACAGCACTCAGCGCGTGCCGTTGCGCCTCGTCTGCCCAGAAACCCTGGGAAAACGCAATTTCAACTTCGCCAAACCCTGCTTCGGCGATGCTTCTCAGCTCTCTTACCAGTTCCGACGGGCTCACCTGCGATTGCCACCACCAGCGCATTCCGGGCCGGTCGGTCACCTGCGGCGACTGGAATCGGGCAGGGTCTAGAAAGTTGCGCCTTACCGGAAGGTTCAGGAGCTGGTCCTCGTTGGTCCCCAACATAGTCCTCTTCTGTCGTGTGAATTAATGCCGCGATTGGTCTGACCAACCCGCCCCGCCGTCAGTTGCCGCCGACTAACCGCTAAGTTGCGCACAGCCCTTGTTGGTGGCCTTCAGGATCGTCGGCTGTGGGCCGGCCTGTTGGGCACCAAGGAGAGGGCGGTGGGCAAAACTCTATTTGCTGATACTGAAACCTACGGAAGAATGGCTTTGCCACGCGTCCGGGCAGTTTCTCCGAGCCAAGCCAAGCTTGGTTTCGGAGAACGGACAAAGGAATCCCGGTCAACGGCGATGAGCCCGAACGTTGGTCCCCAGTGGCCCCATTCGTAGTTGTCCAGCAAGCTCCAGTGCAGGTAGCCGCGCACGTCTGCGCCGTCGGTCATAGCATCGGCAAGGTGGCGAAGGGCCTCGGTTGTATAGGCGATACGGCGCCGATCGTCCGCAGTGGCAATCCCATTCTCGGTAACCAGGATCGGGAGCCCCGTTACATCGGTTACGTGGCGAACTGCCATGCCCAGCGCGTCGGGACGGTAGGAGGTACCAACGAGGGTGTTATCCGGGTGCTCGGGATGCGGGACGAGCCCATCTTTATCCACTGCCTGGCTCGAATAGGACTGTACACCGATGAAGTCATCCCCTTCGGCCGCGTGGAGGTACATGTCTTCGAAGTTGTAAAGGACCTCGCGGAATTTTTCCTCATCTCCCGGAGTGGAGGTCAGAGCTCCATTGGCGATGGACCAACCAACCTTTGCTCCTGTGCGCTCACGCACGATGTCACGGACGCCGTGGTGAGCCCTGATGAAAGGCTCCCCGTATTCCGGTTCCGGAATCGGAAGACTTGCTGCAATTCGCGCTCGGTCCGGTTCTCCTTGGACCGTTGGGCTTTGCCACTTCTGAAGCGTGCCCTTTTTGGCCGCTTCCTGGAGCATGACCATCATTGCCATTTGATTCGGTTCGTTGATGGTAAGGACCCATTCAACGCCACCCAAAATTGTTGATGCTTCGGTAACATACGCTGCGAACCGGTCCGTGGCACCCGGGCTGCGCCAGCCCCCTTCTTCTTGGAACCACTGCGGGTTGGAGAAGTGGTGCAAGGTAACAACGGGAGTAATCCCGAACTCGAAACACGCCTCGATCATGCGGCGGTAGTGGGCGAGCTCCGCTCGTGAGAACTGGTCGGGCCGGGGTTGGATCCGTGCCCACTCGAGACCAAAGCGGTAGGTGTTGAGTCCGGCGTCAGCCAGGAGTGCGATGTCTTCCCGGTATCGGTGGTAGCTGTCGTTCGCGTCGCCGCTGGGCTCCATGCCCGGAACTTTGCTTTCCCTGGCCCACCAGTCACTGTTGACGTTGTTGCCTTCTACCTGGTGGGGTGCTGTAGAGGCCCCCCAAAGAAATCCATCGGGAAAGCTGTTCATATAAATCTCCTTGGGTAGTAGGTGTTGCAGGTTTTTCGAAGCCACGGAGCCCCGGGGAGCTGTTCGTAACACCCAACAGGTGGCGGTGGCCATGGAACGATATCGAAGTAAACATGGCCCGATGGGAGTTTTAGCAAGTGCCTGTTAGCCGACAGGAAAATCAATATTGGCTACTGTTTTCGCTACCCGGGATTGCAGCTCCACGACAGATTTCTGGCTTCAGGCGCGGCTTAGGCCTACTGCGGTCTGTTCGTGCTGTTCCCGTTGCTGTTCACGAAGCCGAAGGCGTTCGGCGCGGCGCCGCTCCTGCTGGACCGGATGGGGGATGGGAGCGGCAAGCAACAGCCTCTGGGTGTAGGGATGTTCCGGCTTTAACGTGACGTCTTCGGCCGGGCCAGTCTCGACGATTTCACCGCGGTACACCACAGCCACGCGATGACTGATATGACGTACGACGGCGAGATCATGTGAAATGAAGAGGTATGCCACGCCGGTCTCGCGCTGTATGTCTAAGAGCAGCTCAAGCACGAGTGCCTGCGTGCTAAGGTCCAGCGCGGAGACAGGTTCATCGCAGACAATGAGCCTGGGCTTGGGGCCGAGGGCCCGGGCGATGGCAACGCGCTGGCGTTGCCCTCCGCTGAATTCCCTGGGAAGCCGGTCAGCGGCGTCGTGGGGAAGACCGACCTGATCGAGCAGCGTCCGCACCCGCCTGCGTGCGTCAGCGCGGGTCGCGCCGAGCGTTACCAGCGGTTCGCTGAGAATGTCGCCGACGGCCATAGCTGGATTTAGAGAACTGTAGGGATCCTGAAACACGACCTGAAGATCGCGTGCGATCTTCCGCCGTTCTGCTTTGCCGGCATGGGAAATGTCCTTACCCTCAAACTCAATGCTTCCCTTGGTGACAGGTGCAAGACCGAGAACGGCGCGGCCGATGGTGGTTTTCCCGGAGCCTGATTCACCCACGATACCCAGGGTCTCTCCTGGGGCCAGATCGAGGGACACCCCATGAATGATTTCCAGGGCGGGTTTGAAGAACTTCTTACTGGGGTAGGCGACGTGCAGGTTGTTAACTTGCAGTAAAGGGTTCATCATTCCTGCTTCTGCGCTAGTGCGGCTGGTCTATCAGCGCGAACGGTGGATTCGTCCAAAATTGCGGCCAAAAGTGACTTTGTGTAGGCCGACGCCGGGTTATCGAACACGTCCACGGCTTCACCAGTTTCCACAATCCGCCCGTCTTTCATAACGGCTATTCGCTCGCAGATGTCGGCGACGACCCCGAAGTTGTGAGTAACAAGAATGATTGCAAGGTCCAGATCCTTTTGCAGGTCCCGGAGAAGGTCAAGAATTTCAGCCTGGACCGTCACGTCAAGAGCTGTGGTTGGTTCATCGGCAATGAGAAGTGCCGGACGGCTGGCAACGGCACCTGCAATGAGGACACGTTGAGCCATGCCACCCGAAATTTGGAAGGGGTACGAGCGGTACACCCGCTCCGGGTTAGCAATCCCGACGCGCTCCAGCAACTCCATGACCCGTGCTTTTGCTTCCTTGCGGTCAACCCCTGTGGTAGCCCGAACAGACTTCACAAGCTGCGCGCCCACTCGGTAGGAAGGATCCAAATTGGACATCGGTTCCTGGGGAATATATCCAATACGACGGCCGCGGATCTTTTGCATATCCCGTTCTGAGGCCTCCAGAAGGTTGATGCCATCGAACCAAACCGACCCGCCCAAGATGACCGCTTCCGCAGGAAGCAATTTAAGGATCGAAAAGGCTGTTTGCGATTTTCCCGATCCAGACTCCCCGACGAGGCCCAGAATTTCGCCCTTATTTAGGGTGAAGTTGACTCCCTTGACCACAGGGCGGACGGTTCCGTCGGACGCGGGGTACCCGATTTGTAGATCCCGCACCACCAACAACGCGTTTTCCTCGGAAGGGATGGGTTCGAGAGGCCTTGCCGAGGACGCGGGACGGCGTGACTTTCTGCCACCGACGTTCTTCTGCCCGCCTTCCAGGGCATCTCGAAGCGCATTGCCAAACAGAATGAGACAGGCAGTGATCAGTCCCAGCGTGATGCTGGGCCACAGGAATTGCATCGGCCGAAGGTATAGGTTGGTAAAGCCCTCAGAGACCATAGACCCGAAGCTCGGAACGGCGCTGGAACCTACCCCAAGAAATGCGAGGCCTGCCTGCACACCAATGGCGGTACCTACCAGGAAAGCAGAAGCCACGATGATGGGGCCGCGGATGACGGCCAGGATGTGCCGGGCGAGGATGCGTGTGTCCGTGAGTCCTGACACCCGCGCTGCGTCGACGAAGAGTTCCCCCTTGGTTGCAATAACAAGTCCGCGGACAATGCGGAAGATGGCAGGTGACAGCAGTACGCCGTAGATCACCATGGTGACGCGGTAATCGCCGCCCGTGACCGGCATCAACAGGATTAGGAGGAGAATACCCGGGAAGGTCATGACCAGGTTGAACAGCCATTCGGTGACAGCTGATGTCTTGGAACCGAGGTATCCGCCCACGAGCCCTGCCGTGACTCCGACAAGAAGTGCCACTATCACGCCAATCAAGCCCGCGATAATGCTGGTCTGGGTGGACGCCAGAAGACGGGCGAGAATGTCCCGCCCGTTTTGGTCACCCCCCAAGGGCCGGTTTGGGTCACCCGGTAAGGCGTTAGCGTAGTTCAAATCTGCTGCGTTGGGGTCGTGCGTCCAGAAAAATGGTCCGAGGAATCCGACCAACACGATCACCGTCAGGATCGCCCCGGTGATCACCGCCTGAGGGTCGCCAGCCAGGCGCTTCCATAGTGGTGTTCTTGCAGATGCTTCAAGGTCGGGGTCGGCTGTCAGCTGCTCGACACTCATTGAAGTCTCGCTTTCGGGTTGAGCCATCCATTTACGAGGTCAGCGAGGAGATTGATAGTGACGGTCAGAAGAACAGTGAAACCTGTGATCCCCATGACGACGGGCACGTCCCCCCGTAGCGCCGCGGAGAATGCGTATGTTCCGAAGCCAGGAAGAGCGAACACTTTCTCTATGAAAAGCGCGCCGCCCAGCATCGCTAAAAACTCGAGCCCCAGCACCGTCACAGCCGGGCCGACCGCGTTGCGAAGTGCGTGCTGCATGACAACGGTTGTGTTTTTCATACCCCTCGCGCGGAGTGTGCGTACGTAGTCTTTACGAAGCTCGCCTATCATCGCCCCGCGGACTTGTGCTGCCATATTGGCAACGCCTCCGATTAGCAAAACAAAAATCGGAATCGCCGCTGTACGCAGGTAGCCGTCGAAGTTGGAAGAGGGCGCTGCATACCCCGTCGCGGGCAACCAGCGCAGTGTTACTGCAAAGATCAGCACCAGAACAATGGCAAGCAGTAGCGACGGAACGAGCATGCCAATAAGGGAAACACCTTGGGAGATCTTGTCAATTGTTCCGCCCCGGACAGCAGCGATGACACCGAGGGCGATACTCAGTAAAACAGTGATCGCCAACGCTGGCAGCACGATGGACAGGGTTACGCCCAACCGCTGAGTGACCGCCGGTCCTACTAATTCACTGGTGAAAAGCGAACGGCCGAAGTCGCCTTTAAATACGCCGCCCAACCAGTCCAGATACTGCACCCCGACGGGGCGGTCATAACCCAGTTTCTGCATTCTCCCTGCAACGTTTGCGTCTGTGGCAGCCGTGCCCAGAATGGACCTAACAATTTTTTCGAAGGAGGGTGCCAAAAGGAGGTAAGTGATGAAGGTGACCAGAACCGCCAGAATGATGCCAGCGCCGAGGCGCCGCAGCACGTATGTGATCATGCTGTTCCTAAAAGTTGCAATTCAAGGTGCGCGGCCCCAGGTCGCTCCGGGGCCGCGCACAAGGTTTAGTTGGCGCCGATATTGCTGAGGTAGATAGGCACAGCGCCGTTAGGCAGGTACTTCACCCCCGGCTTGGTCAACCACGTGCCGCTGGAATATACCAGCGGTGCCACCAGGGCGTTTTCTACCGAGTACCGGTTGATCCGCTTGTACACCGCTCCCTGGGCATCGGGGTCCGTCGTCTGTGCAGCCTCAGAGAGCAGGCTGTTTAGCTCCGGAGATTCATAGCCCGACGGGTTAAGTGCACCGCCCTTTTGAAGGTTGGCTCGGGTTTGAATGGAGGGGGAGTTCAAACCCTCGAAATACCAAGCCATTCCGTACTTTCCGCTCGAAAGGGATGGAAAAACGTCTTGGGGAGGGACGGATTCCCAAGTTACCTTGATTCCAATATCCGCCAAGGACTGCGTTATCGCCGGCTCAAAAGTATGCGAGAAGTAAGAACTTGGCATGGTGAGAGCAAAGCCATCGGGGTAGCCAGCTTCGGCAAGGAGCTTTCGCGCCCCCTCAGGATCGTGCTTGTAGTAGCCCTCAAGATCTGGATCGTATCCGGACTGGATTGGGTTGTAGAACTGACTCGTGGCCCGGGCACCGCCCGACATAAGCTGCTTTGCGTAGAGATCCCGGTCAAAGGCCATATTGATGGCTTCACGCACACGTTTGTCGCCCAGCGCTGGTACAACACTGCCAGTCCGATCGAGGAAGAGCAGTCCACCCCAAGCCTGAGCTTCGATCTTCTTCTTCTCAAAGGCTCCCTCAGGAAGCGTGGCAATCTGTGCCGCAGACGCTGTACCTGCGTCCAGCTCACCGGCCTGCAACGCGTTGAATTTTGCCTGTGAGTCCTCAATAACGCGGATGGTAACGGTTTTGTACGGGTAGTCCTGGAGGTCCCAATAGTCATCGCGCCTCTTAAGGACATAAGTCGAACCGTTCACGGTTGCATTCTTGTCCAAAACATAGGGACCCGAACCGATCGGGTCGAGGGCAAGATTTTCGTCACCGAGCTTCTTTGCCTCAGCGATAATGCCGGCCCCTGTTGCAAGGTTCACCAACAGAGCGGGGTCCGGCTTGGAAAGGTTCAGAACGACCGTGTGGTCGTCCGGCGTATCAACGGATTTAACCGACGCCAAGTCCGGCACGCGGATACCAGGGGTAGTGCGGCTACGCTCGATAGTGGCCGCCACATCTTCAGACGTTACCTCCGCGCCATCACTGAACTTGAGGCCGTCCCGCAGGTCCAGGGTGAGCGTCATTGCGTCGCTCGAGTATTCCCAGCTCTTTGCCGCTGAGGGCTTTACAGCGCCGTCAGCGTCCACTTTGAGCAGGGTGTCGTATATTCCCGTCCAGATGTAGGCCGCTTCCCCGACTTCGGCCTGTGCGGGGTCGAATGAGGAGGGTTGTCCGCCGATCGCGAAAGCGAGAGTGCGCGACTCCTGGGAAGCTTCTTTGGCCGGGGCACTACATGCGGTAAGCCCCAAGGCAAGCGTTAGGCCGACAGCAACAACGCTGCCCCCTGTCCGCACGGCTCTCGGGCGCAGTACTTTGGTCACTGGGAACTCCTTTGTCATAGTGGGGGCAAAAAAAGGCGAAGTTAGGGGCGGACAATTCGTCACCGGCCTTGGATGCGTTCGGCACAGATACCAAGGTGCTAGCTCTGTAAGTGGAGGCACCCTGTCAGGACGCGGAGCCTCGATTGCCAGTTGTAACGATTCATTGTGACGCGTGTAACTATTATGCACACGTGATACTAGGCTTGCAAGTGACGGCAATGCCGCACCGTTGCAGACAAAGCGCGCGATATCGCCGCGATCGAGTCGGTGGCAACGAATGTAGCGGAGCTAGCAGCAAGGCAGCGGAATTCCGCCACAGAAAGCCCGGTGCAGCGGGTCTGGAAAGGGTCGGCTCAATCTGCTGATAGCCGTACCCGGGTTTGCGGGGATGGGGACATCATTCATGCAGACGATCTTGATTCCGATTCAGTCGAAGCTCCCTGATCTACTTGGCGCTGCTCGCGCGGACAATGCTTGGGTTATCACAGTGACTCTCCTTGTATCAGCGATCTGCACGCCTATTTCCGGCAAGCTCGGGGACATGTATGGGAAACGGCTGGTGGCGCTGGTTCTACTATCCCTGTTGGTCGTAGGGTGCTTTCATTTGCGCACTCTCACCCACAATTGCGCCGCTGATCGTGGGGACGGGCGCTCCAAGGCACGGGCACGGGGGTGATCCCGCTCGGAATTTCGATTCTTCGCGACAACGTCCCGAACGAGCGCATGGGATCGGCAATTGCCCTGGTGAGTGCATCGCTTGGTGTTGGCGGAGCGCTCGGGCTGCCGTTTTGTGCTTGGATAACTGAGCATTTCAACTGGCATGCCCTTTTGGGGTGCGTCAGCCATTGCGGCCTGGCTTCCCTGCCGCATATCTCTGTGGCGGGCGCTGTCAAGACCGGAACGCACGGTTCGGGTGCAATTTAGACCGAGGGGAGAGGTGCTTTGTGGAGAGGTACTTGCGTCGCGCCAACCTGCCTACCAAGGCCTGCACGTGCCCATCGCCCTGGGCTGCGCTACAGCACTCCGTACATCCTGGGTGGTTGGCGATGACGGAACAATGAACTCAGCAGATTCCGAACTTTCGCCGGATGGAACAGTGTCAACCGGGGGAGGGGAACCAGCTGATGGCGTTGGTTTAGTCCGCCGTGCGCTACGCCTCTCATCCATCCCGGGTCATTGGCTTGTCACGGTTCTTTGCCTAGACGCGGTTCGGCTGGTCTTCGTCCGGACACCTATCTTCCCCCAACGCGAACCATGGGCCGGCCTTCCGAACCACGACAACCGGTCCAGGGCGGCTAATAGTGCGAAACGCGCTGACCTCAATGTGCAACTCCTTCTAGATTCGTTTTGTGGTGATGTGGTCTTCGCAGAGCAGCCGGTTCGGCGTCGACGTGATGCTGCGAAGGTCCTGGAGGTTTTGTCGAGTCTGGCCTGATGCTGCCCTCATTCGGTAACCGTGAGTCGCGCACGAACGATGTTCTGCACGCGAGCATGTGACGAGGAGGCCTCGCCTTCCATCTGAGCGGTGACGCGGGCAGACAGGAAGTATGTTCCCGGTGTGTGAAAAGCTCGCTCCTGCTCAATGGTGATGGCGGGAGCAGGCTCAATGGCGATTGGCTCCGCCGTCTGACGTGCCGCGAAGATGTCCGAGACGACCTCCACGACTACTCCGGGCGTTGGGGCCTTGACGTCGAGGCGAATGCAAACCGGGTGACCGGCGCTCACCTCGGCACTCGTCGAGCCGTTGAGGGTGAGGCTCGCAACCGGCTGAATGCCACCGGCGTCTCGACCCCCTTCGCGGAGGACGATCTGGCCGTCGATAACCTGATATTCCGAGTCGGGAGACGGTGAAATTCCCCGCTCCACCCATGCCGCGAGCTGCCGGAGAGCAGCCTCCAGAGCGCCAACATAATCAACGCTGCGGTCGGGGAACTCCTGACGGTCGGCGTCGCCATGTAAGGCGTTGTCGATGTACCACAGGCGGAACCGTTCGCCCGATTCGTCCCCGAGATACTCGGCGACGCGTGAACGGTACCAGTCTGCCTGCCAGGGGAAGGCTTCGCGGTCGAGCAGGCAGGCTACGACTATGACCTTGCCCGTTATCCGCCCGGTTGGCAACGCGCCTGCGGTGCGCTCGGTGAACATCGGTCCGAGCAGCGTTGGCCGTTGAGGATAAAGGGGAGCGCCGTCCGTGTCGCGGAACTGATCCCAGACCGTGTAATCGGCCCCGGGAACCTGATGGCGGTGGTAGGTCTGCACTGCAAGAAAACGCGAGTTGTCGAGGGTAACTCCATCGCCTGCTGCCAAGCCGGCGATGATAGCGTCCTGACCGGCCTCGAGCGTGGCAACATCGCCCCGGACGGCCGAGAGGCGAATGACCTCGCCGGCCAACGTCCCGCTTCGCACGACGAGTTCCGCCCCGAGCAAGGGACCCGCCGGGGCACAAGCCAGTCGAATAGCGGAGACCGTCTGCCCAACGGATGCGGCGTGCAGGAACGACTCGTCAACGCCGCCCGCATTGGTTTCCAGTCCGTCGGCGGGAGCGGCGGCGAGCAGTTCGGTAATCGAGGTGTCGACCTGTACCCGGTCGCGGTGAACGGAGGACGTCGGATCGGCGCCGAGATACCCCTCGGCGTTCCAAAACTCTTCAGCGTAGGTAGGATCGGCGGCCATCACTGCGGGAAAGAGAACGCTGAACGCGTGCATCCCCATCGTTTCCCACCCGAACCACGACCGCGGCGGGAAACCCATCCGCGTCGCCTCTGAGAGAGCAGCGGCCTCATCGGCGGTCAACTGGAGAGATGAAGGATCACCTCCGACGTCGTACGCGGCAACTATCGCGGGAAGCACGTCCCGGAGGACGCGCTGAGCGTGCATCCGGACACTGAACACGCTGGGAATCGACATCGGGCTGCCGGGAACGTAGGGCACGAATCCGTCCCAAACGTCCGTGGTGTTCTCCGAGGCCCCCATCGTGCGGTAAGCACCACCGCTACCTCCATAAAGGTAGCCGAACGGCCGGTGCTCGCGCTCATAGACGTGCCCTGCAACCTCGCGAGAGAAACGGGCAGCGGCGGCATTAGCCCGGAATGCGCCAATCGTGGAGTCCAGCCCCGACAAGGGGTTGGCTGCGTGGGGACCTCCGCCGTTCGTCTCGACGAAGTAGGCGCCGGAGTCCACCGCGAACGCGATCTTGTTGTGCGCGCCTACAACAGTCGGGGCTAAGTTTTCGCTCTGCGGCACTGGAGTGACATGCTGGAAAAACCGCCCCTCGTAGGCATCCTCGCTCGGAAAATAGTACGAGAACAAGGTGTCGGTGCCCTCAAATCCCCCATGGACGTAACGATGCGGCACCGGCGTATCCCGCCACTCGTCGACGTCCACGAACGGGCTGGCAAACAGATCATCTGCGGTCTGCCCCTTCCACCTGACGGCGCACAGGCCGGCCAGGCCGGTAGCCCCGTCTGCACTCATCGTCCTATCGGTAGTCATCGTTCTGCTCCTTTGTTTGCATTGCTCGAATCGTCGACGTGCGCTTTCGCCCCGGTGACGCCAGGTCCGAACTCACGCATCTGAAAGTTGCTGGGCAACAGGGTGCCTACCATGGTGACCGCAGTTCAGTAACAGCGACGGTGGGAGGCCGAACCACTGTAGGTAAGGACGGACCGTGGACACGCGGGGCAGGGGTCCCGGCCCGTCGGCGAGATCAAGAACGAACTCCCGACTGCCCTTCGGCTTCGACTCCGGCCGGAAGCCCGTGTTTGGCTCATGGCGAGCTCCCGTCGGAGTGTGATGTTTCGACATGCCCGGCACTAATAACTGTTAGGTCACAACGGTCGGCTAAAAAGAGTATGACATGCGGTATTTAGTGCCGCAAACGAAAACCGCATATCATGCTGTTATGGCAACACGAGGACCTTATGCGAAAGGCGTCGTCAAGCGCGCCCAAATTCTTGACAAAGCCCTTGAGGTAATCGCGCGCGAGGGCTACAGCGGCGCCACCGTGAAGCAGCTCGCCGATGCCGTAGGCCTCAGTCAAAACGGCCTGCTCCACTACTTCGGGTCGAAGGACGCGCTCTACGTGGAGATCCTTCGTCACCACGCGGAGGTGCTTGCAATCCAAGTGGACTCGGAGCACGCTGACTTCTCTTACAACTTCGCGCAACGCAGCACCGAGGCCCTCTGGGCTAGCGTTCGAGAGCCCGGCATCAGCCAACTGCTTCTCAGTCTGGCGACCGAGGCGACGGAGGAAGGGCATATCGCTCACGCGGAAATTGAGCGGCGATACGCGTCATTCCGGGAGGTTGCGTCGACGGCACTCTCAGCCATGCAGGAGCGAGGAGAATTCCCAAGCGACGCCGACCCGGCCATCGCGGCAGCGCTGCTCGCCGCAGCGTTCGACGGATTGCAGATGCAGTGGCTCTACGACAAAACGATCGACGTCCGGGGCGCATTCGCCTACTTACTTCGTCATCTCGGAGTCTCAGACCAAGGTGTGGAACCCGCGCAATCAGAAGGCGGTCCTCGGCTGCGGGAAAGCATCCGGCCGGCTTCGGGTCTGCCTCCTTATGACCGTGCAACTTCATCGTCTTCAGCGTGACGTCAGGAGAGAACAATTATGAGCAAGCAGCTTGCAGAGCTTCCGGAGACCACGCACCACGGCAAAGAGTCCGTTAATCATTTCGCGGAGTACCAGAACCAGGATGCGGATGTGCTGAAAGACACTGCCACATATGTACTCGTCCCAGGCGCCGGCCATCCTGCCGCGAGTTATGACCAGGTACAAAAAATCTTGGAAGCGCAAGGGCGAACGGTGCACGCCGTTACCTTGCCTGGGGTCGGAGAACGGCGTGGTGAACTTTCTCGCGAAACGGGTTTGCAGACCCATATTGTTGACGTCGTCAACTTCCTGCGCGACCAGAGGTTACAAGACGTCGTTTTGGTCGGCCACAGCTACGCAGGAATGGTGATAACCGGCGTGGCGGACCGCGTCCCCGAACGCATCAGGCATTTGGTGTATCTGGACGCCGTTCATCCTCAGCCCGGGCAGAGCCTCATCGAGGCGCAGCCGCTAATAAAGCATGTCCCCGCTGTATCCAAGCCTCGAGTGGTCGATGGTGTCACAGTAAATCTCTACCCCGACGGAGATACGTTTACCTTCCTCGGGCTGTTAGAGCCGAGAGATGTGGCTTGGGCGCAGCAGCACCTGACACCTCATCCATGGAAAACTTTCATCGACCGGCTGCACATCGAGAACTCGGAAGTGCTCGCTTCCATCCCTCGAACTGATATCTACACACACAAGACTGCAGAAGGACTCACGATGGCCGGGATGATCACAGACGAAGAAAAGTCCCGCGCTTGGCTCATAGATGCTGGTCACGACCTGATGCTGACGGAGCCAGACCGCACCGCTGAAATGCTGCTAGCTGCGGCAGCCCACAGTCGGTCTTGATCCGGGTATCAGCTCACGACCTACCAGCGGCGTCTGACCCGTCCTCGATTATTCCCGTTGCTGTATGGCTCTTTTACAGCGCTGGCCCCGCCGGACTCCACTTTTAGGCTGCTCCCCAAGCATTTTTAAGAGCCGATAATTAAGATTTCGTCAAGCTACAGCTTCGACAGGGGAGAGGCCGCCCTGTCTTACGAGTAGAGCTGCGAGGCCTGTAAGAATGGGCTGCATGGGCGAATCTCAGGCTGGCATTGGATTGGGACGTGACGCGTTCCTGGAGATCCGTGTCGAGCTCGTCGACAGCGACCCTGCGATCTGGCGCCAGCTCGAGATCCGAAGCACCATGACGCTGGATCAGGTCCACCGGGTCCTTCAGACGGCCTTTGATTGGGAGGACATGCACCTGCACAGGTTTACAGCCTTGGAGCCTTTTGTGCGGCTGCGGCCGGTCGACGGCGAGATTCCGGATGACCTGCAGTGGCTCCCTAAGCAGGAGTGCCTTGATCCGGACGACAGAGCCGAGGAGGATCTCTCCCTGGCGCAGCTGTTCGTGCTGGGCTCCGGAGTGGCCTTTTACGAGTACGACTTTGGTGACAGCTGGCTTCACCGGCTCGAGATGGTGTCCCAACGGCCGGCGGACGAAGGCGCGCCGCCGGCCCGGCTGGTCGACGGCGCCCGACGCGGCCCGTTGGAGGACTCTGGCGGATTGCCGGGATATGAAGAGGTTATGGACGCCTTGGCTGACTCGTCTCATCATGACCATGACGAGTACTCTGCCTGGGTGGCCGATATGACCGGCTCCACTGAGCCTTTTGACCCGGCCTTTCTTGACATTGCCGACGTGAACTGGTCGCTGGCTGAATTGTTCTGACGCTGGGAACCTGCGCCCGGAAACTCCATGAAAAACGGGCAGGAAAGTGCCTCTTTTACGGCTCTCCCCCGTCCGATTTGAACTGGCATGCACGGGTATTCGTGGGCCGGGAGTAGAAGTAGCTCTGCAGTGTGTTCGTCCGATTGGCAGAGTGTCTCTGAACTGATCAGTCTCATCTGCTTGTAACAGCGCCGCGCACGGCTGAGATGTATTGGGCGTAGGCGGCTGCTGAGTCGGTAGCGTGGCGTTCGATGGTTGTAGGGGAGTAGCCGAGGGTGTCGGCGATGATGGCCACGGGTGCAAGTTTGGTGAGCTCGTGGAGAGTTCCGAGTCGCGCGGCTCGGGTGCTGAATAGCTTGCTGAGGCGTGTTGTGAGGTGTCCTGGGTGGATGTGCCGGCCGGGTGAGGTTCCGCGGAATACCCAGTTGGTGTTCGGGTGCGAGGCGGTCAGGTTGTGGCCGGGGTTTGCGGCGAGTTCCCGCCAGGGCGCATCTAAGGGCTCAGGCAGTGCGATCTGGATCGTTCCCAGCTGGATGGTGACCAGTTCTTCGGTGACGGTCACGTCATCCCAGGTTAGGCGCGCTATGTTTTCGGCCTGTTGCCCGAAGACGAGGATGAGGATCGCGGCGGCCTGATCGCGTGCTTCAATTTGTCCACCGGCCTGGAACACGCGGTTGAGTGCTTCATCCTGTCCTGACTTGTCGAGTTTGGGGCTCGTTCCCCGACGATGCGGGATGATAGCCAGTCCTGCAGGAGCGGCCTTGGCCTTGATGGCCCATTTCAGGAAATGTTCAGCGATCCGCCTGGTGGTAGGTCCTTCTGCCTGCCATAGGTCGAGATGAGCCTGGGTCAGCCCGGCCAGGTTGGTGCCGTGGTTGGTGAGCCAGTTGAGCAGATCGATGGCGACTGTCACTTGCTGCTTGGCACGCAGGAAAGTGCCGCGGGTGACTTCGTCCATCTGGTTCATCCGGCGTAGGTGATGCCAGCGGATGTAGCGGCGGATGATGTCACGGTTCTCAGGGTTGCTGACCCGGTCTAAGGCCTGTGCTGACCAGTTCTCGTAACGGGTGCGGAGTTCGTCGCGGCGGGGCAGCACGCCATGTTCGGTGAGGAGGCCGCGGACGTATTCGCGGGTCCGCGAGTCGGGCAATCCATCGAAGCTTTCATGCGTGATCTTTGGTGTGGCGGCGAGGTTTCGGAGGAAAGCGGTGACGTGCTTTTGCTGTATCCAGGTGATGCCGCTGTTGGCGCGTTTCATCGACTTCAGTGCCGTGGCGAGCGGAATGAGCTCGGAGGCCATGATTCCCCGGGATGGGTCCGTGAGGAGGCCGTCAACAATCGTGGCGAGGACGCAGCTCCAGCAGCGGCCGCCGCTGTGGAGTTCGTCTTCTGCTCCGCAGCTCTCGCAGTCTATGTTGAGCCGGACGCCTGAGCATCGACGGCAGGCAGGTTGGTCATCGATAATTCCGGGCAGGACGCCTTCGTGGCCGCAGGCGCAGGTGCCACGAGTGCGTTTGGCTTGCTGGTAGCAGTAGCCGCAGACTCCGCCGTCGGGCCATCGAGCGACGGTTTGGTGGTGCTGGCCGCAGCGGCCGCAGGGGACTGGCCAGCGGATGGGGTCCTCTGCTTTGCGTGGCCTACTCACCCGTCTTCGGGAGCGACGAGTCGGACGCGTCGTGCGATCGGGTTGCCTGGTTGGATGCCGAGGTCTTCGCTGCGCTTGGGGGCGTTGGCTGTCGCTGCGGCGCGCATTTCGACGAATGGTTCGAACAAGTCGTTGGGTGTGCAGTTGAGGATGTCGCAGAGCGCGGCGAATGTCCTGGCCGGAATGCGCTCCGGCGTGGAGGTGACCAGCCTGTAGACCTGGCTTTCGGAGAGGTTGATGCCACGGGATTTCAGGAGTGGCATCAGTTCGGTGGTCTTCCAGAGGTTCTGTTTTGCCATCAGGGCTCGCAGGTTCCAGCGGTAGCCGATCCGGCGCTGTTCAGGCATCTGGGTCCTCCAAGTTCGCGATGCGGCGTGCAATCATCTGCTGCACGGTTTTCTGCTTGAAGTCCGACGATACCGAGGTGTAGAGCCCGGTGGTTGAGGCGTAGGAGTGGCCGACCTGCGTCTGCACGAATGCTGCGTCGTAGCCGGCTTCGATCAGGTGGGTCACGTAGGAATGCCTGAGGCAATGGAGGCCCAGCTCTTGGGGCAGGCCGGCGGCATCCCGTGCAGCGGCGAACGCATCCCCGAACGAGCCCAGGGACATCCGGGCGCCACGCTCACTCGGCCAAAGCGCCGAGGACCGTTCTGCGGTGGGGAACTGCTGCCGCAATCCACCGGATGTCCATGTCTTGAGCTGGTCCACGACCCAGTCGAACTCCGGCACGGTCAACACGGTGCGCCGTCTGGGTCCTGAGCCCGCGGTGCCCTTGGCAAACCGAACCTGGACTGCCCCGAACCGGCCGTAGTCGCTGACGTGAGGGTTCGGGCCGAAGTCCTCCAGGTCCAGCATGGTCATTTCACGCCGGCGAAGCCCGTAGGCATAACAGACCTTGAACGCCACCGAGTCGCGGAACAGGGGCAGCCAGCGCTTACTGCCGGCGGCGTATTCCCGGTCGACGAGGTCATCGATGTAGTCGAACAGCCGCTGCAGTTCCGCCTTGGTGAATGAGCGCTTCTTCGCCGGGACGGCATCATCGGTGGTGTGCCGTGGCATGTTCCACTCGAAGCAGATCTGGCTTGGAATATCACCGAAAGTCCGTTCGCAGAACTCGCCCCACCCATAGCCCGGATGGGTCAGGTAGGAGCAGAACATCGCCACAGCGTTGCTGTACGAGCGCAACGTCTTCAGGCTGATCGGCTTCTCACCGGAACGCAGTCCGGCCAGGAAATCATCGACGTCTGCCGGACGCCATTGCCACGGAAATTCACCCGTAAAGCGCTGAAAACGCTCCAGCAGCTGGCAGCGCTGCTTGATGGTGTCCGTCGTGAGCCCACGGGCCAGCATCTGCGCCCGCCAGCCATCCAGCATGGCAGTGAAAACACGCTCGTCGGCCCTGAACAGCCCAACATCCGGATCCACCAGCATCCTCGGGACAAAACCCGGAACGGCACCACTCACTGCAACCCCTAAACCATGGAAACATGCATTAGATGCAGGAAACCTATAGCCATAAGCGATCCGAGGGCAAATTCAGTCGTGGCGTGAAGAATGCGCGCCCCGGGCAAAGCCCGGCTGACCTGCGGAAACGTCAGATTCGTCATGAGGCGGGAGTTCTCGCATCCACTTCCACTCCCGTGCTTTAAAAGCCGATATCGGATCTTATGTAAAGCTGTAATGACTCTAAGTGCGAATCGTGCACATCGTGAGCTTTCGGGGAACGTATTGAGGCTCTCCCCTAATCTGTGCCTGACCTGCAGATTCATCTTGATGTCAGGATGCCAATGAATGCCGCGAGTGAGTTCCGCAGAGGGCCTGAACGGGCGGCCGTAAGTAGCCGGTGACCAGCAGTTCTGCAATCAATGATTGCGGTTCTCGCAATCTGCGTGCGAATATCGCAAAGAGCTGCGATGAGGCAAGGACTGACCATGGCGCAGGATGATGAGAATGTTCTGTTTGTTCCGTTCGGCGGCGAAGCGCCGGATCCGGAGTCGTTCCTGACGCTTGTCCTGGACGGCTGGGAGCGCCAGCAGCGCGCGAAGGATTTCTCGCCGTCGACTATCCGCACCAGGAGGAACGTCGTGCTGAGCCTGGTGGACTTTTCCGGCCGGTATCCGTGGCAGTGGACGTTGGGCGACGCGGACGATTTTTTCTCTCATGCGCGTGCTGTGCGAAATCTGTCTCATGGGACGGTCCGGTCTTACCAAGGTGCTGTGAAGTTGTTTTGCGACTATGCCTGCAGCCCGCACTATGACTGGTGTGAGCAGAGTGCGAGGCTCTTTGGTCAGGTCTTTGCCCAGGTGGTAACTGAGCTGAACCGGGTGACGCACGCGCAGCCCACCGAAGCCCGTCCTGCCAAGCGGCCATTTAGCCAGCGTGAGCTGCAGGAGCTGTTTGATCTGGCCGACCTCGAGGTGGTGCGGATCCTGGACTCGGGCCGCAAGGGTGCACTGGCCGCCTGGCGTGATGCGATTGCGTTCAAGACAGCTTACGGATGGGGGTTGCGCTCGGACGAGTTGCGCCACTTGCAGGTGGCGGACTTTTCGCGGAACGGCAAGGCTCCGTTTCTTGGAGACCATGGCGTACTCCGGGTGCGCTGGGGCAAGCCGCACCGCGGCTCCGCGAAGAAGGTCCGTTCCGTCCTGACGGTTTGGGAGTGGTCCGCGGAAATGGTTGCCGATTGGATCAGGAACGGACTCCCCCGCTATGGGCATCCCGTCACAGACCTCTTCCCAACCAGCGCGGGAAAAATTGTTGGCGAATCACACCTGATCGGCCGGCTCCATGACCTTGTAGACGAGCTGGGGTTCCCGCCGGGACTGGACCTGCACTCTTTCCGCCGTTCGTATGCCACGCACCTGGTTACCGGTGAAGGTTTCGATGTGGCTTTCGTTCAGCTGCAGCTCGGCCACGAGCACGCGGCCACGACCTCGATCTACACCCTGCCCTCCCCCGACTATCAACGCCTCGCACTTGAGCGGGTGCATGAACGAATCATCAATGCGGCCCTGGAACTGCGCGAGAGGAAACACTGATGAGTAGACGAGAGATCGATTACACGTGGCGGGTCCGCGAGATCATGGCACGCCGCGGGGTCCATACGGCCAAGGAACTCGCCGCCCTATTGCACGATCGCGGCATAACCTTGACCGCCAACGCCATTTGGCGGATCGTGACCCAGGAACCTGAACGGATCTCCTTTAAGGTCCTCGTTGCACTCTGCGACGCCTTGGACGTGACGCCGAACGACCTGATCACCTACACGGCCACCGACACCAAAACCGTTCGGCAGCACCGCAAAGCAGCTGGCGAAGACATCCCGGACATGCGCAACTACCGCCCAGTCCGCGCCCGGATCGTCGAGGACGATGACTAGCCGAGGGCGTCCATCCACCGGCGGCAACGGCTCCGCACGCCCGCCAACACTCACCGATCTGCCCACCCCCAAAAAACGCGGCCGACCACGCTCAAGCGGAGACTACACCTGCGGCCGGTGCCACCAGCAAGTCGCCAAGATCCGGGTGCACTGGCCCGACGGCCCAGTCTGCGGAGCCTGCTTCACAGAGGCCACCCACAGCCGCGGGAAGTGCTCCAACTGCGGAGAGACCCGCATGCTCCCTGGCCGCTCGCCAGACCAAGAACCCATCTGCCGCGACTGCGCTGACATCACTACCGCCTTGACCTGCACACGATGCAAACGCGAATCCGAACGGTTCCGGAGCGGTCTCTGCATCCGCTGCACCCTCACAGACGACCTCACGGCAGTGCTCAAACCCAATGATGATTTCCGTCTGCGCCGGCTGATCAGCCTCCTCACCGTAACCGGCAGGCCCGAGAGCATCTACACCTACATGCGCCGCGGCACCAAGGCCCGGGAACTACTCGAAGCAATCGGGGACCGAACACTCCCGCTCACTCACGAGGCCTTCGACGCCCTTCCCCGGTCCACTGCCGCCGAACACCTGCGCGCACTGCTGGTCCACCACCGCATGATGCCAGGGCGCGGCAATGAAAATCTCACCCGCTTCGAACATTGGCTGGCCACAAGGATCAGCAACCTCCCCGACGACGGCACGAGCCAACTGATCGAACGCTACGCGGCATGGCACCACCTCAAACGCATCCGGGACAAAGCCACAGACCCGGCCGTGAATCTCGAAACCGTTACCCACGCGGCCAAACAGGACATCACCGAAGCAGGCAAGCTCCTCATCTGGCTCCGTGACTCCCACGGCATCGCAATAGGGGAGAACTAAGACAAGCCCACATCGACGAATATCTCAGTACCGGGCCCAGCACCCGCAAGCACATCCGTAATTTTGTCCGGTGGCTCAACCGCGACAGCACACCACGAGGGCACCTCGACGCGCCGTTCCGTCCCGCTCAATCCACGCCAATGATCACTCAGGCCGAACGTATTGAACTCGTGCGCAACTGTCTGGAACACGACCACGTCATAAGGTCCACACGCCTCGCTGGGCTGATCTTGCTGCTCTGGGCACATCCACTGAACAAGATCGTCATGCTCCGCCACGAACACATCAGCATCACTCCCGAGGGCATGCTTCTCAAGCTTGGGACCACGCCGGCCACTATCCCCGCAGCAATAACCGAGATGTTCTGGAGCCAGCGTGAGGGATCTGAGAACCAGAACACGACGAACTCAAATACCTCGTGGCTTTTCCCCGGCACCCGCGCCGGCCAGCACCTTCACCCGGCGACCCTTTCCGAGCGGCTCAAAGTCCTTGGAATCGACGCACAACGGGCCCGAAACGCCACACTCCGCGACCTCACCCAGGAAGTCGACGCCCGAACACTCATTGATCTACTCGACTACAGCCCCGCGGTCATCACACAGCACGCAGCCCGCGCAGCCACGCGAATGTCCGACTACATCGTCTTCAAGAAGAATCAGCGTCCCTAACGCCCGCGCATGGCAAGAAAACGGATAACGTACTTCGCCATCAGGGGTCAGAAGGGGCCGAAAGAGGCCTTTCCCGGCCGCTCAGGAAAGGTTGTGGATGGTCCCCGCCCAGCGAGGGCTGGAGACGGCCCGGCGGACAGCCCTGGCACGTCCGTGGAAGTCGATCTTTGGCAGCGGTGGGTCGTCCTTGTGATTGCCGGTGTCGCTCCAGGTTGCCTGCGGGGCGGCATTTTTGGTTGTTGTGGAGTGGTCGGTGATCAGTCCCATGCCGGCGTATTCGCGCACCGCGGCGATGCCGGCAACAGCATCGGTCTTGGTGTCGAAAGGTTTGGACACTGCCATGATGGTGCCGTCTGGCGCTGTCAGCCGGAACCTGAAGGCCGATTCCGCGTCAACAAATAGTTCGAACATTCCTGCCATTGCGATCCTTTCGGCCTGCGGGATCTTGGGGCGGCATCCTTGCCGCCAGACAGGCAGGAGGCGTCGTCGCCTCCGTTTTCCCTTGGTGGATCCCGCGGCCAAATCTTCTTCAATTCAGCATGTGTTTGACGAGTCTTTCGCAGGGACTCATGCCGGCGCAAGGTTTCGGCTTGCATCCAGGCGAAGTGATGCCCGGCTCTCGGTCCGCCTGGCCGCACTTCTCCCGAACTCCCCGAGCCGGTCCTTAGTACGCCGCGGGTCGATGTTGCAAGCCATCCTCAGCTCGATGGGCAGGTCAACGACAAAAGTCCTCATCGAGACCACTCCCCCGCTGAAGACAACGGACCCATGGAAGGCAGCCCGGAATACCTGGCCGGGAAGGCCGCCCTGCGTCGGTACTGGGAAACCTTCGGATTCCGGCCGGCGCACGGTGACTGCATGGTCTTCGAGGAGGTGGCCGACGGCATTGACTGAGCCGCCTCACCCCGCTCCCACATCCCTGAACCTTGACGTTTCTCCGCCACGGTCCGACACTCGATTCCACAAACCAAGAGGTTGGAGGCAGCCTTGAACGGTCAGCGCATCGGCTACGTGCGGGTCAGCACGCTCGACCAGAATGAGCGACGCCAGCTCGAAGGCCACGTCCTGGACAGAGTCTTCACAGATAAGGCCTCCGGCCGGGACACCGCGCGGCCACAGTTAACAGAGCTGCTGCGGTTCGTCCGCGACGGCGACACCGTCGTCGTTCACAGCATGGACCGGCTCGCCCGCAACCTCGATGACCTGCGCGCCCTCGTCCAAGGCCTCACCCGTCGCGGGGTGCGGGTGGAGTTCCTCAAAGAACAGCTCGTCTTCACCGGCGAGGACTCCCCCATGGCCAACCTGATGCTCTCGGTCATGGGTGCGTTCGCCGAATTCGAACGGTCTTTGATCAAGGAACGCCAACGGGAGGGTATTGCCCTGGCCAAGCAGCGCGGCGCCTACAAAGGAAGGAAGAAAACCCTAACGCCGGAACGCGCTGCCGAACTGATCCGGCGCGCCGGCAACGGCATCCCGAAAGTTGTCCTCACCCGCGACTACGGGATCAGCAGGGAAACGGTCTACCAGTACCTCCGCCAAGCCACCGTAAAGTAGAACCTCCCCTCCCCCGCTCGTTCCCAGCCAACCTCAAGGTTGACCCTCCAAGGTTGTTCATGGAACTTCGGCCAACCGCTATTTGGCCGGAGTTTCGCCAATTCCAAGGCCTTTGACCCGGGTCGGCAACGCGGTGGCTACTTCTTGACCCGCACCCTGCGTCAAGCTAACTTGACCCAATGGAACGTGATGCGGACTCCATCGAGCAGGCGCTCAGCAGCGGCGATGTCCACCAGCTGCTCAAGGTATGGGAAGACTTCAATAGCGGCGAAACTTGGCGCGAAATCTCTGCCACCGGCAGCGACCAGGCGCGGAGGCTCTGGCCGAGATCTCGGAAGTCGCAGCACTAGAGGCTTTGCGGGCGAACGCGAAGGCCGTCGAATTACTCACAGCACGGCGCTGGTACGTCATGAAGTCCGCTCGGGAGGCAGGCGCGACATGGGCTCAAATTGGCGAGGCGCTCGGGATCACGAAACAGGCCGCCCACGACTTCTACAGTCGAAAGACTGAAGAACAGGAAAAGTACCTGTCGGACCTTCACGACACGGCCGCGGCCCGTGCAGTCCTGGACGAGTGATACTACCGAGGAAGTCCGGCCCCCCCCGTACGCGCAATGGGCCACGGGCACGATCCACCCGAGGTCACCCCTCGGGTTGACGGAACGCCGGTTATCGGCTCTTCAAGATGACAAGACGAGAGGCTAAAGCGCCGCCTTTCCATACGGCGAGAGTTGATCCGTCTTGCGCCGTGAATGCACCCACCCTAGGAATCGGCGATACGGAGCGGCTGCGTCTTTCGGCGGTTATGCTGAGCGCCATGACGTTGACACAGCGGATTGATGAAGTGATTGCTTCACCCGCCCATCATCTCCTGACCGATTTCTTTGATCCACAGGGACCGTTCGCAGGGTCAACATTCGACGAGCTCGGAGAGAATCCGCCAGAAAGCATCAGTCCGGCAGATCTCGTTGCCGTAAGCCTTCTGGACGTCCGCTTTGAACCACGAGCCGTACGATCGTTGCTGGATTCCGACGCCTCGAAGCTCTCGAAACTACTCATCGCTATACCCGCCGACGTCGACATCTGGGATGCTCAGGACCGCGACCTTGACGCAGCCGCCGAACTCTTCCGAGCGATCGATGCTTATGCAGGAGTTGGAGAAACCAAGGCCAGTAAACTTTTGGCCCGCAAACGTCCACGACTCCTGCCGGTCATCGACAGTGTAGTGCGGAAGGGGCTTCCGTTGGGCTCCGAGCCGGCACGAGAGCTGCGCGCTGCGCTATCGGATCAATGTCGTCGTACAGCGCTGGAAGCCCTTAGGCCACATGGAGTTTCTCCCCTCATCTCAACAATAAGACTGCTCGATGCCGCCGTGTGGATGCGGTACAGCCAATCAAGGAATGCGAAACGAGCTCGACGCAGAGCGGGCATATAGCTTGTCGCTCTAGGGTTCGCACTGTCTCTGTTGACCAATTGGCCCTGAGGTGGCGTTCCATTGTTAAATCGCCCCGCAGAGGTTCATACGGCCCCGCGTGCCACCCACCGGCCGCGTAGCATTGGCGAAACAGATCGGAGCGCGCCGTATCATCTTGCCCTATAACATATGAACAAAGGCCAGACAGAATTGAAGATTGGTAAGCGCTTAGCTATTGGGCTCAAAGTCCTTACAACCATTGCGGCATTTCTTTCGGCTGCCACACTAGGCCTTTCCAAGTTGCCCGACAAACCGGATCCCGCGACTGGGCAGCCCCCCTCGGCTTCGCCGTTTCTCGGAGTGGCTCAGGCCGATTGGTTGTATTGGTCGGTGGTCGTGGGCATCGCATTGGCTGCCTTGGTTCTCGTTGACGCTGCGTGGACGCTAGTAAAGGAACGCAGGCAAACTCGATTCGAGGCCGTGCGAGAAAATGTCAGCTTCTTCCTGCTGGGCGCCCTTAAATTTATCAGCGACAAGACCGGCATCAATATCATTTATCTCGGCGGTTCAGTCTTCGAGTACAAAAAGAAAGGTAAGAGCTTTCGACTTGAGTCTTTGGTTCGCTACCGATTCGATGCCTACCCGTCTCCCTCGGGGATCGAATGGACTTCGGGGAAGGGTGCAATTGGCGCGGCCGCAGCAACACGCGAAGCGGCGCATTGCGACTGGGTAGAACTGTCTACACAACTCAACAGTAGCCCTGATTCCAGGGCTAAACTCTTGACGGCTGTTCCAGACTCAGAGCGCTATGGCTTTACGGACGATGAGCTGGCCCGTATGGGGAAGCGCTACTACGAGAGTTTGGCAGTGCCGATCCTGGCGGACGACGGCGAGAAGCTCTTGGGAGTGCTAGCAATCGACATTCCTAATAGGAATGAGCTCGATCTCACCACTTCACTCCTTGGTGATAAGCAGAGTGAACAAATCGCCACAGGTGCCGCTGCCTTCGTCGCCAAGGCTTTGGGTAGCCGTTAGGATCGGAGAAAGGAGGAGGGAAAAACATGGCTAAACACTCGTCCAGTAGAGCAGCAAGCGATGAAGAGACGTTCGTTGAGATCCTGCGATCGCTCCATCCCTCGCCCGAGCAAGAAAAGATCATTGCTGAGGTTGAAGCAGAGAAGACTTCATCCGAACGAGAAGATCAGTAGCCCAGGAGCAGCATTTCCAGGCGGACAGCCTGACCTCAAATGGATGAACAGCGCTTCTCCCATATATACGCCACCGGAACTTGACAGAATCTTAATTATCGGCGTTCATTCCGTCGTTAGTGGAGAACCGTCCACTGGAGAGTACGCGGGTCGGTATTCGGGATGGTTTGGCAGTCCATCCTTATCAGATTGCAGGAGAGGATTTCTCTTGCTTTGCCGGGCCTGCGGATTCCAGTTGTGGGTTCGTCGCTGGCACGAGGCCTAGTGTTGAAAATTCGCTACGGAGGACCTTGGCCCACGCGGCGTAGCCCAGGCCGTTAAGGTGTAGGGCGTCAGCGGTAAATTCCTCCCGCAGTGCGCCGTTGTCATCGGCCAGCGCAGGCCACAAGTCTACGAAAACCGCGTTTTCACGAGCAGCAATATTGCGGAGTAGTGAATTCAAGAACGTGATATTTTCGCGGTACTTGCGGCGCCGCGGCATAACACTATTAATCAGGAAAGGAGATTTGGGAGCGCGTTTCCTGATCTCCTTGACCAGTTCTTGGATAGACGCTGCGATGTCTTCTGCTTTTCGTTTTGCCCCGCCCAGGTCATTCGTCCCGATCAACAGAGATATAGCCACGGGGTCATGGATCGCAGTGTCCAGTCTGGTGAGGACTCCCTGTACGTCGTCGCCACCGATGCCGCGGTTAAGGGTTTGCAGCTCGGGGAACCATTCGTCCCACTGCCCCCCTTCGGTAATGCTGTCCCCTAGGAACAGGACTCTCTGAGGTGGGAGGGGCAGCTCTTTAAACTGGGAACGGCGCATGGTGATGCTCCGCGAAACGAATCCAAGGATCAAACGAGCGATGGGGTTCATTGATTCTTTACGAAGGGCAAGCACGATTCATAGTTTATTCCCGGGCGGGGGAAAACCCAAGGGCGGCACCCTAAGTGATCCGAGTTAGCATGCCAAATGATCGCTGATTAGCCCGGCGGCAGCCCGCATTCCTTCTCGGTTAGGGTGGAACGAAACTCCGTTTCCGGGCTTGGGCCGGAAACCGTTGACCCAAGGTTCTGGACTTCCAAGGGCATGGTTCTCGCTGAACTGCGAGAGTTTAACTAGCTCAGATCCGGAACGAGCTGCAGCGTCTTGGAACATTTGTGCAACCTGCTCGCCAAGCACCCGCAGTGTGGACATGGTTTCACTGTCGAAAGGTGCTGAGGGCCCCGGTGTTGTTCGATGCCCGATTATCGTGAGGTAGTCGACAAAGACGACGCGTGCCTTTGGGGCCCGACGGTGAATTTCCTCCGCGACGCTCACTAGTCCCGCAGTGGCACGGTCAATTAGTATTCCCGGCTTCTCGCTTATCTGTGGGAGTTTAATTCGCGAAAGGACAGGCTGCGTTAACAACCAGCCCTTCAATGCGGCTGCATACATCGAACCGATGTATCCGACGTCATTGCCACCCGCTGTCACGGTGACGAGATCGCTGTCGTGAGACAGGCCCCGGATTTGAGGCTGGAATTTTAGGAGGCCGACCCGCTGTGAACGGGTAAGAATTGTTTCCGTGGTTGCACCCGATATGGATAGGTCTGTGAGCCGGCAACCTAGCTTCTCAGCCAGAAGGTGCGGGTAGTTGAGGGTAGATCGTTGAGCGCGTCGACTCTCTATAGGCCGGATGCCTGGACCAGCGGCAAACGAACTTCCCAAAGCACTTAGGTGCGTGATTTCGTGCCTGGTCTGGCCGGAAGCCTCTGCGGGACTGCTGTTCACTTATTTCTCCTCGAGGATTGCGGGTCGGCGCCGGCAGTTGTAGGTCTCTGTATGAAAGGAGCGGCGGTGGCAATCGATGGCTGGTGAGGCCCGTCGGCCTATGCCGGTCTTGCTACCGGCGTTCTCGAAAAGGCATCTCTCACGCTTGCAAGATGTCACCGCGTCACCTTGCTGATTTGCCGGAGTTGTCGCTGGTCGTAATCTTGACGATTGCTTGGGTCAAGCCGTCCGCGCTGGCCGTGAACGTGATCTCTCCGGGACGTGTTGTAGTGCGGATAATTGCTTGAGCCCGTCCCTGGTAGGTGCTGTGCGTTGGAGAGCTCAGTTGTTCAGCGGTCGCAGGGTTGGCGCTTCCGAAGCCTAGTAGCGTTCCTTCGCCTTCTACATTGACTGTCACGGGCCTGTCATCGAGTGGTTTGAGCACGCCTGTGTTGTCAGTGAGCTCGACATCGATGAAGACCAGGTCAGCGCCGTCTGCCGTTGCCTCGCTGCTTTCAGCAGTGGCTCGAAGTACCGTTTCGGGGCCGGCCGAGGCTAGGGTCTCTGAACCGACGACGTTGCCGGATTTGTCGTATGCCGTGGCAGTGAGTTTCCCCGGCGCATATGGCGTGGTGAAAACAGTGCGAAATTGTTTCTTCTCCCTGACTTCTCGGGAAGCGATGAGCTTATCGTTCAGGTGCAGGTCAACACGGTGAGCGTCAGCGTATACTTCCACTTCGGCTTTGACGCCTTCGTATCCGCTCCAGCTCCAACTGTGAACCGTGTCGGTCGGCCGCCAATTGTTCTTGGTGCGTTTTTTACCGGCATGGTTCAAGGGACGCACGGACAAGAACGGGCCTCGTGTTCGGCCCCACACAATCTCGTTGTAGTACGACCAGGGTTGCCGGTAACCGGTGATATCGATGATCGGTGCCCCAGCCAGGAGTGCCGGGTAGGGCTGGAACAGTTTGCGGGGACTGTCATACTGCTGAGTGGCGATGCCGGCTTCCCCTACGTAGTCCCAGGCTGTCCACACGAATTCGCCGATGACGTTGGGCATGGCGTTGATCAGCCGCCATAGTGTAGCGGTTGTGCTGGGGGTCGTTTCCGTGCCAACGATAACGCGGTCCGGGTACCGCTTGGTGTCCCTGACCCACCGGTCGTGCCCGTAGTTGTAACCCGCAACATCGAGGGCGAACTGTGCTTCCCTCGTCCTATTCTCGGCTTGGGGGAGCCTGAGCAGCAGCGGAGTGAGCTTCTCGAAGGCGCCCATCAGAAAGTTGAGCATCGCGATCGTCTTTTCAGGATTGTCCGCCTTCTCTTTGTTCTCGACCTTTTCGGACTCCACTTTGGGGTCGTCCTTAGGGGCAATGAAGCTCAGGAAGACGTTCACCCCATTGGTGATGAAGCGGTCGGGGTCCGCTGATCGGGCGTGAGCGGCTATGTCGTAGCCGAGCGCCTTGCCTTGGTCAGTGGAGATCTCGCCAATCTCATTGCCGATCGAATACATGATCACTGAAGGGTGGTTGTAGTCCTTGGCGATCAGCGCGTCGAGGTCACGTTGCCACCACTCCAGGAAGTGCCGAGAGAACCCATCGCGGGACTTGGGCCTCCACCATTCATCGCCGAGTTCATCCATGACGAGCATCCCGAGTTTGTCGCATGCTCGAAGAGTCGCCCGTGAGAGGGCGTTGTGAGCGCTTCGGATCGCGTTGTAGCCGGCATCACGGAGGATGCGGATCCGGCGTTCTTCGGCAGCCTCCAGTGTGTGGGCGCCAATGATTCCGTTGTCGTGGTGGATGCAGCCCCCGCGCAATTTAGTTGTGGCGCCGTTGATTTGGAGGCCTTGGTGCGCGTTGACAGTAACAAGCCGGATCCCAAACGTATCCTCGACTGTATCGAGGCCGTCGTTCTTGTCGGCGAGCTCTGCGTAGACGCTATACATGTGCGGATGCTCCGGCGACCAAAGATGTGCGCCGTCGATAGTAAATTCGAGGGCATGGACGGAGTTTGTTCCCGGCGGGGTCACTACCTCTTGGGAGGTTGCCGAAATCTCTTTGCCGTCCGGCCCCGTGAGTGTGACTGTCAATGTGGAGGTGCGGGCTTTGATGTCGTCGTTAGTGACAGTGGCACGGGCATGAAGCGTAGCGTTGGTGCCCTCCAGGCTAACTGTCCGCAACTGCAGGCCGGTCGGATCGATATGCAGAAGAGGACCGATCAGGAGGCTGACCGGGCGATAGATTCCGCTTCCTGAGTACCACCGCGAATTTGGGCCTGACGGGTTATTGGCAACTACCTCAAGGAGGTTATCTTCCCCGTACTTCAGGTGGTCATCAAGCACCACTCGGAACTCTGCGTAGCCCGAGGGGCGTCCCCCGATGAGTACGCCGTTGAGGTAAACCGCCGAGCGCATATAGATACCTTCAAACTCAATGACAACGTGTTGCCCGCGCCACGCTTCGGGCGCAACGAAGGTCTTGCTGTATCTGTACACGCCACCTGGGTAGAAGCCTGTGTGGTAGCCATTTGCCGTTGCCGGGTCGCGTTCTTCGTAGAGCATGGCATCGTGCGGGAGTGTCACAGCCGTGGGCTTCGCAGACCCGGCAATGCCGGAAACAAGCCAGTCTGTATTGAACGGTGTGCGTTTCATAATCCCTCGTTATGGTGATTGAACTGACAGAAAGCAGCCGGAACTGAGTGAGCGCCGTTTGGATGCGAGCTGATGGTCTTGCAACTAAGTGGCGGTTTCAGCGGCACCGACTAAAACCAACGCCGCCATGGGCGGTATTGCCAACCGCTGCTACTCCATAGCGCTGCCGGCGTTCTCGAAGTGGGCAATTTGGCCGATACGTCGGGCGTGCCTTTCGTCATTGCTGAAAGGAGTCTGAAGAAAAGCTTCCACGAGGTCGAACGTTTCCTGAGCTGAGTGTTGCCTTGCTCCCAAGGCAACAACGTTGGCGTTGTTATGTTCCCTGGCGAGAACGGCCGTTGAGTGGTTCCACACTAGTGCCGCACGGATGCCCCTCACTTTGTTTGCCGCGATTTGTTCACCGTTGCCGGAACCGCCAAGAACAATGCCCAACGCATGCCTCCCCGACTGTTGGTCGGTGATAACAGCCTGGGCTGCACGAATGCAAAAAGCGGGGTAGTCGTCTTGCGGGTCGTACGTCTTTGGCCCGTGGTCAACAACTTCATACCCTTTTGCTGCCAGGCGCCTTACGAGATCAGCGCTAAGGTCAAGCCCGGCGTGGTCAGTGGCTATATGGACCCGGGGGCAGAGTTGCGTGTCCGTGGACATTGAATTTTCCGTTCTTATGCATGTGATCTAAGTGCTGGGTAAAGGTAGGCGGAAGCCGGCCGGGCCCATGGCGCAGCCCTGCGTCCGGCCGGCTGAAGGGAACCGTCAGATGCCGCCGGCGAGTTTGTAGTAGGCGGCGTTCCAGTTCAGGTCTTTCTTGAACTGGCGGATGGTGGTGTCTTCGTCGATGGTGAGCAGTTCGGTTTTGGCGATCTCGGCGAAGTCCTCGAAGACGTCCATGCCCACCTGGGTGGAGAGCACGGTGTGGTGGGCGGCGCCGGCGGTGAGCCAGGCGGCGGCGGAGGTGGCGAAGTCGGGCTTTGGCTCCCACAGGGCCCGGGCGACGGGGAGGTTGGGCAACGGCTGGTCCAGGGGGACGACGTCGACGGCGTTGGCCACCAGGCGGAAGCGGTCCCGCATGTCGGACAGGGCGACGACGACGCCCGGGGAGGCATCGGCGTCGAACACCAGCCGGACCGGGTCTTCCTTGCCGCCGATGCCCAGCGGGTGGATTTCCAGGCGCGGCTTCGATGCCGTCAGCGAGGGGCAGACCTCGAGCATGTGTGCGCCGAGGATCTTCTCCGAGCCCGGTTCCAGGTGGTAGGTGTAATCCTCCATCAGGGACGCCCCGCCGGGCAGGCCGGCACCCATCATCTTCGCGGCGCGGACCAGGATGGCGGTCTTCCAGTCGCCTTCGGCGCCGAAGCCGTACCCGGCGGCCATGAGCCGCTGCACGGCGAGGCCGGGGAGTTGGCGGAGGGCCCCGAGGTCTTCGAAGGAGGTGGTGAACGCGGCCGAGCCGTTGGCCTCGAGGAAGGACCGCAGGCCAAGTTCGATCCGGGCGCCGTACCGGAGCGATTCGTGCCGCGCCGCGCCCGCGCGGAGCTCCGGCACCACGTCGTAAAGGTCCTCGTACTCCGCAACCAGGGTGTCGACGTCGGCCTCCGCGGCGCCGTGCACGGCGTCGGCGAGCTCGTTGACGGACCAGGTGTTCACCGCGACGCCGAACCGCAGCTCGGCCTCGGTCTTATCACCTTCGGTGACGGCGACGTTGCGCATGTTGTCCCCGAAACGGGTCAGCTTCAGGCTCCGGACGGCGGCCCACCCGGCGGCGGCGCGCTGCCAGGACCCCACCTGGCGTGCCACCTCGGGGTTGGAGACGTGCCCGACGACGGTCTTCCGGGCGATGCCCAACCGGGACTGGATGTACCCGAACTCGCGGTCGCCGTGCGCGGCCTGGTTCAGGTTCATGAAGTCGAAGTCGATGTCCGCCCACGGCAGGTCGCGGTTGGCCTGGGTGTGCAGGTGCAGCAGCGGCTTGCGCAGCAGGTCCAGGCCGGAGATCCACATCTTGGCCGGACTGAAGGTGTGCATCCAGGCGGTCACGCCGATGACCGAGTCATCCGAGTTCGCCTCCAGCGCGGTCCGGCGGATGGCATCCGAATCGGTCAGGACCGGCTTCCACACAATCCGCACCGGCACGGCGGAGGAGGCGTTCAGCTGGTTCGCGATCTCCTGCGACTGCGCGGCCACCTGCTTGAGGACTTCTTCGCCGTAGAGGTGCTGGCTGCCGGTGAGGAACCAGACCTCGTAGCCGTCCAGGGTGGTGTTTGCTGCGGTACTCATTAGGTTCTCCAATTGAGATTCGATAGTGGATAGTGGGGTCGGCTGCGGACCAATGACTAACCCAACGGACGTTCGGTTGCGCTGCGTGCTATTCGGGGAGCGTCCGGACCGTCGATGGTCTGGGGTTCGGGGAGTGTGAGCTCGATAAGTGGGGTGCCGGTTGGTAGTGTGCCGTGCTTGCGCGGATGTGAAGTGCTGGGGTGATCACCGTTGTGCCCGCGGGCATTCCGGAGTCGAGCTCCTGAAGCATCGAGTCAACGGCATGGCGGCCCAGTTCTTCGAAGTCCTGTCTCACTGTTGTCAGTGGCGGGATGAAGTAGGCGCTCTCCGGCTGATCGTCGAAGCCGACAACGCTGACGTCTTCCGGTACCCGCACCTCTGCTTCAGCAAAGGCTCTCAGGACTCCCAAGGCCATTTGGTCGTTGGCGACGAACACAGCAGTTATCCGAGGGTCCTGGGCAATTTTTCTGCCGATGGTGTATCCACTGCCGGCGCCCCAGTCACCTATAAACAGGTGTTCATCGGGGAGGCCGGCTCCGCGCAGAGCTTCCCGCCAGCCCGCTTTACGTTCGGAGCTGTCGGGCCACCCCGGCGGACCCGAAAGGTGAGCTATCGCGCGGTGGCCCTGCTGGAGAAGATGTTGCACTGCGGCACGTGCGCCCTGTCCCTGGTCCACTATTGTCCCGCTGACATTGCTGTTGGTTGGCGATCCGACAGTTACAACAGGAACGGACAGCTCCATGTCATCCAAAGCTGCAAGAGCTTCCTCGTGGGGTACTACCACGGCAATGCCGTCAACGGACTGGTCCATAAAATGGTTGATGGCCTCGCATATGCTCGCCCTGTTCACTTCACGCAGCGCAGCGATGCTGACGGAATAGCCAGCGTCCCTGGCTGCCTGTTCTATGCCCATCAGCGTGTTGGCTGGACCGTACTGGGACAACTCGCTCGCCAGTACCCCGATCCTCCGCGAACGGCGGGTGACCAAGCTCCTGGCTGCAGTGTTGGGCCGGTACCCGAGCTGGGCGATCGCAGCCTTGACCTTTTCTCTTGTGCCGGTGCGGACGTTCGGGTGACCGTTGACGACCCTTGACACCGTCTGATGTGAAACACCGGCGACGGCAGCGACGTCCTTCAGCCTTGGTGCCTTGCCATCAGAGGTCCTGCCCATGGTTCACCGAGCCACTGTGTCGTGTATGGATACCGGCCGCATGTTTGACTCGCCGTCACGCCCGTGGCGGACGGGCTCCCTCAATTTATGGCCCCTGTGGGTTCTTGCCCGTAAACGTTTTGATAGCGGTTGAACAGGGCATCAACCGCTGCTGGTGCAATTGAGTGCGGTTCTCCTAACTGTCGCGAGAACAGCACTGACCTGGCTACATCTTCAACCATGACGGCTGCCTTGACAGCGTCACGGGCATCTTTGCCGATGGTGAACGGGCCGTGATTCTTCATCAGTACGGCACGGGAGCGGTGGCCACTGAGGGTATCGACGATTCCACGCCCAATGGAATCATCGCCGATGATTGCGAAGGGGCCGATAGGAATCTCGCCGCCGAACTCGTCTGCCATCGCTGTTGTCACGCAGGGTATGGGTTCGCCGTGCGCGGCCCAGGCTACGGCATACGGAGAATGGGTGTGAACCACTCCCCCGACCTCGGGCATATGGCGGTAAACGTACGCGTGTGCAGCCGTGTCGCTTGAAGGTGTCCTTTCTGAACCGGGCACGTCAGGGACGACCCGGCCATCGAGAGTGCAGAGAATCATGTTGTCGGCGGTCAGTTCGTCGTACAGGACGCCGCTGGGTTTGATCACGAAGTAATCAGTCCCTGGAACGCGCCCGGAGACATTGCCACCGGTCCATACAACAAGGTTGTACCGCACAAGTTCCGCATGCAGCTTGGCGACGTTGCTTCGGACTGTTCTAATAGCCTCGGCTATCTCGGTTGGCACTTGGCTTGATGGCTGGCTGGTCGTGCTAGATCTCATGGCTGGCTTCCTTTCGGAGAGATTGAGTCAACGGCTGCGCGCTGGACCGCAAGCCCAGCGGCATATCGGTCCAAGTACGTCGAGAACCCCGTTACGTCGGCAGGGTCAGGATTAGTCGTTTCAAAGGCCGCGCCACCAAAGACGCTGTTGCGGAGAAATTCATTGAGGTCTCCTGAGGGGTGGGTGGCGAAGGCCGCAAGCACGGCGATACCCCAAGCCCCACCTTCGGAAGCGGATTCTGCGACGGAAACGGGCGCGTTTAGAGCGCCGGCAAGAAAGCGTTGAGCGATTCCTGCGGTTCGAAACATGCCGCCGTGCGCGAACATCCGGTCGACCGCAACCCCTTCGTCGGCAAGGACGCGCATGCCAAGTATCAGCGTTGCGAACACGCCGTACACCTGGGAGCGCACGAAGTTTGCAAGGGTGAACGTGCTGTCGGGTGCTCGTACAAGGAGTGGCCGGCCATCGCGCACGCCAGCAAGAGGTTCACCGGCGACGTAGTTGTACGCGATTAATCCGCCGGCATCTGGGTCGCCTTCGAGCGCTTCCTGAAGGAGGGCAGTGAATACGGTGTCCTGGTCGATAGGGGAGTCTGCTTTACGCGCGAATTGGGTGAAGACCTGTACCCAAGCTGCAAGTTCACTTGCGCCGTTATTGCAGTGGACCATTGCTACCGGAGCGCCCGCCGGAGTCGTTACGAGATCGAGCTCGTGGCGGACCTGAGCCAGCGGCCTTTCAAGGACGACCATGGCGAAGATGCTCGTGCCGACACTGACGTTGCCCGTCCGGGGGGCTATGGAGCATGTGGCGACCATTCCAGTACCGGCGTCACCTTCCGGCGGGCAGAAAACTGCCCCGGGCTGCAGGGCACCTGACGAGTCAAGCAACGCTGCGCCGGCATCCGTGAGTGTGCCGGCGTACTCACCCGCCACCAGCACTTCGGGGAGCACCTGGCTGAGGTCGAGCGCGGGAGCGGCATGAGCAACAAGTGCTTTGTAACGTGCCAAAAGGTCCGAGTCGTAGGTGTGGCTCGCAGAATCGATCGGGAACATGCCGGAAGCATCACCGATTCCAATTACTTTCCTTCCAGTCAGACGCCAATGAACATAACCGGCAAGGGTGGTCATGAAATTAATGCGTGGAACGTGGTCTTCGCCGTCGCTCACCGCCTGGTGTAGGTGGGCAATCGACCAGCGGAGGGGGATGTTCAGGTCGAATGCCTTTGTAAGCTCGGCAGACGCCGCGCCCGTAGTGGTGTTCCGCCAGGTCCTGAATGGCACGAGTTGTTGGTCATCGCAATCGAAGACCAGATAGCCGTGCATCATGGCGGAAACACCAATCGCTTGAAGAATGCGTGGTTGCACCCCATAGCGCTCTTCGCAGTTCGCAACGAGATCTGCATAGGCTGCCTGAATACCGGTCCAGACGTCTGTCAGCGAGTAGGTCCACACCGCGTTTTGAAAGCTGCTTTCCCAGCTAAAGCTCCCCAATGCGAGCACGTGCCGGGGATCATCCCCGATAAGGCACGCCTTGATGCGGGTTGAGCCTAGTTCAATCCCCAGACGAGCGCGTCCGGAACGTATGGCATCGGCTGCAGATGACGTGCCGGGAAGATTCACAACAATCCTTCTCTTGCTGGCTCAGGCCAGGTAATTTTTCGACATGTGAGGGGACAACCAAAGGAGCCCTAGGCTTCAGATCTTGGTTAGCGCTAACAATATTGAAGCGCGCAGTCTCAAGGATGGTCACTATTCCTCACCTTGCCGCTTACTTAATCCCGGGCCCAATGACCTGGGCCCTTGAACTGATGCGTTCGCCAAAGATTATTCCCGTCTGGGGAAAAAGGCAAGGCTGGCTTCTATATTTGGGCGAGCACGTCGTTGTTCCGGCTCTGTGCTTCTATTGGTTCTCGGCGTGTACGAGTTCGAGCGGAGCGAGAGGAGCTTCGCACATGCTTGTCATTCGAGAATCATGAGTGCATGCGGTGGTCCGTTCCGGTTCTAAAGCAAGCGAAGGCTTGTTTCTGACGCTTTTGGATCACCGGAGTAGGCGCCCGCTTCCAAGACCACGTCCGCCGCAGCCCACTCGAACCGCCCGTTGGTGCGGCGCTGAAGTGGGCGAAGAGAACCGGCCACCTCCATCGTCTTGGTCTCCCCTGGCGCCAGGTTCACGGGCTTGAAACCCAACAAAACCCGTCGGGGAAAGTCCTCTGCCTCGATCGAACCGTAAAGCTGTACGACGTGACGGCCTGCGCGTTCTCCTGTATTGGTGACTCGTGTTGTCACCGTCACGCTATCTGCGGCGATCTGCGTGACAGTCAGGTCGCTGATGTCGAAGGTGGTGTAGGAGAGGCCGTATCCGAGTGGGAAGGCAGGGTTGTGGCCGTCGCGGTCCAAGAGGCGCTGCCCGAACCAGCGGTCGTACGTGATGCTGGTGGCGTCCCGGTCGAAGTAGGGTAAGTGTTCCTCTGTTGTTGGGATGGAGTAGGGAAGCCGCCCGCTGGCATCGGCTTTCCCGTAAAGGACGTCCGTAAGGGCATTTCCCCCCTCGGATCCTGAATACCATCCCACGAGCATCGCCGGGACGGTGTCGCGCCAGGATTCTGTGATGACGGCTCCTGCGGTGACCACAACGACCACGGTTTTGGGGTTGGCAGCCGCGGTTGCCCGGATGATTTCCTCGTCGACAGGCCTTAGCCGCAGGCTGGCCCGGTCGCCGCCAACGGTGCTGCCCATGGCGCCTGCGGCTCCCATGAGGTTGCTTGGGTCCATGCCTTCGGGGAAAGGAGGGAACAGGGCAAGAATGTCCGGTTCCAGCATGCTGTCCCCGCCGATGTATTCGCCTTCATCTTCTGCGGTGTAGCCAACGACGACGATGGCTACCTCCGCCTTTTTCGCTGTGGCGGCGGCTGCTTTGGGGTCGTCTTCGAATGAGGTGAAGAGCTGTGCTTCTGGAACGTTGTTCCGGAGTCCTTCGAGTGCAGTAACTACCTCCGGGGAGCGGACTGATGACGATCCGTGGTCGCCCGTATTGGGTAGATTGGCCAGCCTGCCGATCAGCGCGACCGAATTCGTCTTCTCCGGACCGAGAGGCAGTACCGGTGTGCCGTCAACTGCATCGTTTTTCAGCAGGACCATGGACGTGGCCGCTGCTTCCCGCGCCAGATTCCGGTGTTCGCTGCAGAAAATGACTTCCTTTGCGGGCTCTTCCTCACGTGCGGAGGCATAGTGTCGAAGCTGGGTGCGCAGGACCCGCTTTGCTGCCCGGTCGACGTGCTCCCAAGTGACCCGGCCGGATTCAAGGTCTTCGGGTAGTTGCTGGGCGCGCTGCTGACGCATGGGCGCTTCAACGTCGAGACCTGCGCGCAGCGACAGGCCGGCGTCCCGGAAGCCGGACACAAAATCGGTGATGGTGACGCCCTCGAAACCCCATTCACTGCGGAGGGTGCCTTCCAGGAGGGTTTCGTTCTGGCCGGCCCATTCGCCGTTGACGGAGTTATAGGACGTCATGATGCCGTCCACACCTTCCTCGACGACCCGGCGGAAGTGCGGGAGGAAGGCTTCGTGGAGCGTCTGTTCGTCGGCCAGCACGTCGACTTTGAAGCGTGCATTTTCCATGGAGTTAAGGGCGTAGTGCTTTGCGACGGCCATGGCGTTGCGTTGGACGCCACGGACGAGCGCTGCGCCGAACTCGCCCAGGAGAATGGGGTCTTCGCCGTAGGTTTCCTGTGCCCGGCCCCATGCGGGGTGCCTCGGAAGATTGATGCATACGCCACCGAAGAAGTTCCCTCCCTGGACTCTCAGTTCACGGCCAATGGCGACGC
This sequence comes from Pseudarthrobacter sp. fls2-241-R2A-127, assembly GCF_030209355.1. Taxonomy (GTDB): domain Bacteria; phylum Actinomycetota; class Actinomycetes; order Actinomycetales; family Micrococcaceae; genus Arthrobacter. The sequence goes on along the minus strand of NZ_JARVSF010000015.1, from coordinate 50,823 downwards.
CGATGCGCTCTTCCATCTCAACATCCCACGTCGCGCCACGCGCCATGGACACTGGAAACGCTGTGGACGCGCCCATCACTACTCCACGGGGACCATCACTGAAACGGAGGCCGGGAATCCCAAGTCGCTTGATCTCGCCCATCACGATGGGTTTCAGGTTGTAGCCGGCGCTCATCTCTGCGATCCCGACCCAAAAATCCGAGTCACCATCGAGCAGCCACAGCTTTTCATCCTGTGTGAGCTGGCCGAGAAGCTGCTCTGTGGCCGCGTCCAGGTCAGCTCCTTGCCGAATGATGTTGACCGCTTCGTAGAAGCTATTGGTTGTTTTGTGGAAGCTATCGGTCTGGCTGGTCGGCATGATGCTGGTCTTTCTGGTGATGATGGGAGATGACATGCCTCCGTCCGAAGGAGAGCCGGGTGGGCGTTCTACGGGTGGGAGGGGTACGTAGCGGACGCGTAATTGGGCAAAAGTGCTTGTGCTCCGGCCGTCAGGGTTGGGGGTGACGGCCGGAGCGGTGGGTGGTGTTTAGCGGGCGCGGCGGATTGGCAGGACCAGGAGGCCTGAGATGATGACGATGATGAAGGCGATTGGCCAGACGATGCCGTAGGAGCCGCCGACGAGGGCGACTGCGGTGCCGGCGGTGACGGGGGCGATGGCGTTGCCGAGGTTTTGTCCGACTGAGGACATTCCGAGGTCGCGGCCTGCTGCTTCGGGGTCGGGGAGCAGGTCGATGAACAGGGCCTGGTCAACGACGAGGAAGACGCCAAGGCCGAGTCCGCCCATGGCTGCCTGGATGAACATGGCAGGAAGAGACGGCCAAACCCAGGGAACGATGAAGCCCAGTGCGATGATCACGGCAGCTGCGATCACGAAAGGCTTCCGACGGTGCAGTTTGTCGGAAAGCTTTCCCGAAACGGCCATTCCGAGCATTGTGGCAGGTAGTGCGACGACCTGCAGGAGGGGACTCATCTGGGCTGCTTCTGCCGCGCTGAGTGCCGGGGTGATGTAGCTCTGGAGCATGTAGATGCTGTAGGTGGTGCCGATGCCGAACCCGGTCCAGAGCAAGACCTTCGAGATCCAGGCCCACCGGTAGTCCCGGTCGCGCAGGGCGACGATGAACGAAGCAAAGATGGTGCCAATCCGGATTTTTCCGTGGGGCAGGTGCTTGGATGACCGGTCCCGGGCAAGGAAAAGCAACGGTACGGTGAGCAGCAGAAGCGTCACGGCGAACGGGTAGTAGCTGGCAAGGCCGATGGCAGCAAAAAGCGCTCCGGCCACCACTGCGCCGAGGATGGCCGCGAAGTACACCACAACTCCGGTGACCGCCGATACCGACCCCAGGCGCTCTTTGGGCACCCGGTCCGCTACCGTGGCCACGAGGGGGCCCTGGGCATTTCCGGCGACCTGGATGACAGACCAGGCAAGAACCAGGAAAAACAGGTTCGGCGCCAGCGGCATCAGCGTGATGCCGGCTGCTCCGACGACAGCGCCGGCAGCGATATAAGGGGCGCGCCGGCCCCACTTTGTCCGGGTCAGATCTGAAAGCGTCCCGATGATCGGGGACAAGACCATGCCCACGACCACGCCTACCGACGTCACCAACGACAGGCCGGCAGCACGTGAAGAGTTGAACTGCGCCAAAAGATCGAGCTGCTGCTGCTGCTCTGAGGTCGGCGTCACGGCGCCGGAAGCAACCTGGCCGCTCAAATTATTCAGTGCGGTCAGGTCAACACCACTGTCGGGCCCGAAGATCCGGGCGAACTCCAGGTTTTGAACCTGCAGCGGGAGCAGGACCGTGAGCACCGCTCCCCACAGCAGGGAAAAGGCCACGCTTGCCAGCGCGTACGTGCTGACATAGCGGCGGTAGGGCCGCGTTTTCGGTTCATAGACGGGGGACAAATCATCCTTCGCCGGCCGGGGCTCCACCGGCGGAGCACCGGCCGCTCCCTGGGCTGCATCAACAGATCCCATGTACAACTCCTTCGTTGATCGCCGCGGGCATCCACCCGCGGAAGCATTCGCAAAACAATATTCCCGCACCGGGAAAAATGGCAATAGCCCGACCAATAAATGTTTAAATGCTTCCTCGAATGAAGTTCTGCCCGCGCCAGCGGCCGTTGGGTTCGACGCCCATGGCCACCGGGGCGGCCGGCTCTTGACGAAGCCGCAAGCGAAAGCTAAATTTTTCCCACCCGGGAACAATCTGGATCGCGAAGTAGCGACTGGAGCCCGGCAAAACCCCCAAGGAGATTGATCTATGCCCGCATGCCTCGGTGCTGTCCGCAAGGTGGCGGCAGCTTGCGCCGTCACCGCCCTTACAGCGTTTTGCACAGCTCTGCCCGCCAACGCCGCGCCTCTTCCTGCACCCGAGCCTGGTGCCCACTACGTTGCCCTTGGCAGCTCCTACGCCGCCGGAGGTGGTCTCGGACCCGCGGATCCAGCGGACCCCGGTGGCCGATGCGGGCGGACCACCATTGCCTATCCATACCTTGTGGCCAGTCAGCTTCATTTGAACCTGACGAACGCGACATGCGGCGGCGCCTCGATCCCCAACATCGCGACGACGCCCCAGCAGATCTGGAGCTGGGATGGCTCCAGCCAGACCGGCGAGCTGCAGATCAACGCCGTCACCGCGGACACGGATCTGGTAACCATCACCATTGGCGGCAATGACGTCAACTATGTCGGCAACCTCATGGCCGAAGCCTGTCGAGGAGACCTTGCGGCAAACCCGCTGAGCGTGATCAGCAACCAGCTGAAGCTGTACGGGTTGTGCACTCCTGTGCCGGACTCGGTCGTGCAGGCCCGCCTCGCCGGCATCAAGGATGCCTTAGCAGCGACCGTGAACGCTGTCCAGGAGAAGGCTCCACACGCGCGGGTGGTCCTGGTTGATTACCTGTCAGTCCTCCCGGACAATGGCAAGCCCTGTGCATCGGTTCCCATCCCGCAGCAGCGTCAGAAGTTTCTTCTTGACGTTGCCCGCGGGATGAGCCTTGCCACCAAGCACGCCGCCCAGCAAACGGGAGCCGAACTTGTCACCGCGTCCAAGGACAGCCAGGGACACGATGCCTGCTCAGCTGATCCGTGGGTCACTGGGTATGACTTTTCCCGCGGTTTTGTCATGATGCACCCGAACGAAGCCGGCCATGCAGCAGTAGCGAAAGCCCTGGTGGAACAGCTGACGCACCCCGGCGCCAGCTCCTGACCGAATCACTCCAAAGACGGTGGCGCCACGAAAATCAGGCGTCACCGTCTTGATCATGTACACGAAAGAAGGCCTGGGGATCACCGTCGCAGTGTATGCGGTGCCTCCAGCACTGACCTAAGCGCGAGGCCCGCCGCACCCAACAAAGCCCCTGTACTCCCCAAAGCCGATACCAGCACGTTTCCGGAAGGGAATCTTCCCGCGGAATACCTCTGGAGGCTATCCATAAGCGAAATTCTCAGCCACGGATCAAGAACGGCAAGGTGCCCGCCAAGGACCACCAACGTAAAAGGTACGATCCGCGCCGAGGACGCCAGGGCCAAGCCAAGACAGAAACCTGCGCGCTCAACCGCCGACAGGGCCCGTGCGTCGCCTTCCTTCAACAACCCCAGCAGCACGGACAACGTTAGTGAGCGGCTGCTTCGGGCTGGATGTCCTGTGAGCCCGGCGGCGTCGGCGATCGCGTCCTGGCCGGCCACCGTTTCCAGGCAGCCCCTCCCACCGCACAAGCAGTCAGAACCGTAAGGATCAACCACGACGTGGCCCACCTCCCCCGCATGACCATCAGCGCCAGTGAAAAGTTCACGGCCGACAACGAGCCCGCCGCCGACACCCACCTCACCTGAAACAAACATGAAATCGGTGTCGGATTGATGGTCCATTTCGGCCAAGGCTGCGGCGTTGGCCTCGTTGCAAAGGACTACACCCAGCGGAGAGCCCGGAAGCAGTACGCGTAGATCCGGCCTGGCATTTTTCCAGCCCAAGTTAGGGGCGCTCACCACAACCTGGCCGGCAGCATCGATCAGTCCCGGCACCGCAAGGCCACCCCCAAGAACATCGATGCCCTTCTTCTCCGCCGCCACGGCTGTCACAGCACACTGCTGACTCAGGGCGGCCATCACTCGTTCCACCCCATCGGAGCGGTTGTCGCGCTCCCGAACCTCGTGCATGAGCAGGGTCCCGGCCAGACTGACCACACCAACGGCAAGGTAGTCAACGTTGATTTCCGCGCCGAGGACCGCTTTGTTGGGGTTCAACTCCAGCTCCACTCCCGGTCGGCCCCTCGACTGTTGATTCAGCCCCACCTCAGTGACCAGGCCGCTCGAGATGAGGTCGAGCACAAGGCTTGATACCGACGCCTTTGTCAGCCCGGTCAGTGCGGAAATCTGAGCCCGGCTGCGACGACCGGCAGGTGAGGTTTCAGCGATTCTGCCCAGCACCAGCGCCAAGTTCCCCCTCCGTACAGCCTCCATATGTCCAGCCCCGGTGACACCTTGGATGTAGGGAGGCACGGCCGTCATCACCACATCTACTCCTTCACGTCACGGGGGCTTTGCCCGGACTGATGTTGACCCGCACCGGGGTCATCCTTATAGTTCAGAGCATAAACTATTTGGCTGCCGCAGCAGCCCCTTTACTGCAAGGACGCATCATGACTCTCTCCCCCACCCCCGCGGATAAGTTCACTTTCGGCCTCTGGACCGTGGGTTGGACGGGTGCCGACCCGTTCGGTGTCGCCACCCGCGCCGCCCTCGACCCCGTGGAAGCAGTGCACAAGCTCAGCGAGCTGGGCGCATATGGCATCACCTTCCATGACAATGACCTGGTTCCGTTCGGCGCCTCCGCCTCGGAGCGGGAGCTGATCCTGAAGAACTTCCGTGCAGCCCTCGCCGAGACCGGCCTAAAGGTTCCCATGGTGACCACCAACCTGTTCAGCCACCCTGTCTTCAAGGACGGCGGCTTCACCTCCAACGACCGCTCGATCCGCCGCTTCGCCCTGTCCAAGGTCCTGCGCAACATCGACCTCGCCGCCGAACTCGGTGCCGAAACGTTCGTCATGTGGGGCGGCCGCGAAGGCAGCGAATACGACGGCTCCAAGGATCTCTCCGCGGCGCTGGACCGCATGAAGGAAGGCGTGGACACCGCCGCCGGCTACATCAAGGACAAGGGCTACAACCTCCGCATCGCCCTGGAGCCCAAGCCAAATGAACCCCGCGGCGACATCTTCCTGCCCACCGTCGGCCACGGCCTGGCCTTCATCGCCCAGCTCGAACACGGCGACATCGTGGGCCTGAACCCCGAAACCGGCCACGAGCAGATGGCAGGGTTGAACTTCACCCACGGCATCGCCCAGGCCCTGTGGGCGGGCAAGCTCTTCCACATCGACCTCAACGGCCAGCGCGGCATCAAGTACGACCAGGACCTGGTCTTCGGCCACGGCGACCTCACCAGCGCCTTCTTCACCGTCGACCTGCTGGAGAACGGCTTCCCGAACGGCGGCCCCAAGTACGACGGCCCGCGGCACTTCGACTACAAGCCCTCCCGCACCGACGGCTACGACGGCGTGTGGGAGTCCGCCAAGGCCAACATGGCCATGTACCTCCTGCTCAAGGAGCGTGCCCTGGCCTTCCGCGCAGACCCGCAGGTACAGGAAGCCCTCAAGACCTCAGGCGTCTTCGAACTCGGCGAGTCCACCCTCGCCGCTGGTGAAAGCACCGCGGACCTGATCGCAGACGCCGCAGCGTTTGAGGACTTCGACGCCGACAAGGCCGCCGAACGCTCCTTCGCGTTCGTCCGGCTCAACCAGCTGGCCATCGAGCACCTCCTGGGCGCCCACTAGCCACTTAGTACCCGCTGCGGGGCCTTGGAGATAATCCAGGCCCCGCAGCGTTTCCATTCCTGCACAAAGAAAAGAACAGCCATGCCGCTCGTAGCCGGAGTCGACAGCTCCACCCAGTCCTGCAAAGTAGTCATCCGCGACGCGGACACCGGAGAACTCGTCCGCCAGGGCCGCGCCACCCACCCCGAAGGCACCGAAGTCCACCCGGACCACTGGTGGACTGCCCTCCAGGAGGCCATCGCGCAGGCGGGCGGCCTCGACGACGTCGCCGCCGTCTCCGTCGCCGGGCAACAGCACGGCATGGTCTGCCTCGACGCCGATGGTGCCGTGGTCCGGCCCGCGCTGCTGTGGAATGACACCCGCAGCGCTGGAGCCGCATCGGAACTGATTAAGGCCGCCGGTGGAGGTGACCCGATTGCCGGAGCGGGATACTGGGCCGGTGCCACCGGAACAGTCCCCGTCGCATCCCTCACACTCACCAAACTGCACTGGCTGACCCAGAACGAACCGGAGAATGCTGCGAAAGTTGCCGCTGTGTGTTTGCCGCACGACTGGCTGACGTGGAGGCTGGCTGGTTACGGTCCGGGTTCCGGTGCCGAAGGTCTTCAGGCCCTCGTGACAGACCGTTCCGATGCGTCAGGCACCGGCTACTATTCGACTGCTGCCGGTCAGTATCTTCCTGCAGTCATCTCGGGTTCGGTCGGCCACCTGCCCGTCTTGCCGCGAGTACTTGGTCCCCTTGAAGCGGCGGGAAAGACCCCGGACGGGGTCCTCCTGGCTGCAGGAGCTGGAGACAACGCCGCCGCCGCCATGGGAGCCGGCGCCCGGCTGGGGGACGTCGTCATGTCACTGGGGACCTCCGGCACGGTCTTCGCGGTCTCCGAAGCACCATCCTCCGACCCCTCCGGTCTGGTGGCCGGATTTGCCGACGCAACCGGCCATTACCTCCCCCTCGTATGCACTTTGAATGCCACCCGGGTTTTCGACGCCACCGCGGCGCTTTTGGGGGTCACCCTGCAGGAATTTAATACCCTGGCGCTCTCTGCGGCCTCCGGTTCAGGCGGTTTGACCCTAGTCCCCTACTTCGACGGCGAACGCACCCCAAACCTGCCGGCCGCGACAGGCTCCTTGCATGGCATCACCCGAGCCAATTACACCCCCGAGAACCTGGCCCGTGCCGCCGTCGAAGGAGTCGTGTGCTCACTCGCGGACGGATTGGCCGCCCTGCAGGCCCAGGGCGTCAAGGCTCGAAGAATTATCCTGGTAGGCGGTGGCGCCCAGTCACCTGCTGTTCAGGACGTGGCAGTTCAACTCCTGGGTATCGACATCACCGTCCCCCAACCCGGCGAATACGTCGCGGACGGGGCCGCCCGCCAGGCTGCCGCCGCCCTGACGGGGAGCTTTCCTGACTGGCCACTGAATGCCGTGGAACGTCCCGCGGCTGCAGACACTGCGCAGGTGCTCTCCAGGTACCGCAGCTATGCAGGCCTTTACGCCTGATGGATGCGTTGGACGCACCGGTGAGCGAGTACGCGATCAGGTCCGGCAGCTACACTGCCACCGTCAGTGCAACAGGAGCTATCCTGCTGAACTTGCAGTTCGGTGAAAGGGATTTGGTCCTTCCGTCGCGCACGGGACATCCCACTCCGGACTACAGGGGCATCATCGCAGCGCCCTGGCCAAACCGCATCGCGGACGGGCGCTACACCTTTGAGGGCAGCGCCCTGGAGCTGCCGCGCAACGAGCTGGCCCGCGGCAATGCACTGCATGGCCTGGTGTTCGACAAGGGTTGGGAGCCGGTGCTCCACGAGGACACGACGGTGATCCTCGAGACGACTGTTTCAGCCTCTAAGGGATATCCGTTCAGCCTGCAGTTGACTGCCGAGTACCGGCTGACACCGGAGGGCCTGAGCATCACGCTGGCCGCCAGGAACACGGGTACATCGGCAGCTCCCTACGGCGCATGTCCCCACCCATACCTGGTGGCCGGCCCGACTCCCTTGGACCAGTGGATCCTTCAGTTCGGTGCCGAGCGGTTCCTCGCCGTTACCGCAGACCGGTTACTTCCGACCGGGGAGCGCGACGTGCACGGCCATGCCTTTGATTATAGGGATCCCCGGCCCATCGGTTCGACGGCCATGGACCACGCGTTTACAGGACTTGCCTTCGACGATTCCGGCCGGGCCGGGCTGACGCTCTGGGACCCTACCGGTGTTGGGGTAGGAATGTCCTGGGACTGCAGCTGCCCTTGGCTTCAATTGCACACGGCCGACCGCACGCCACCCCTGCCCACCAGGTTGGGTCTCGCTGTGGAACCAATGAGCTGCCCTCCGGATGCCTTCAACAGCGGTAAGGACCTCATCCGCCTCTTGGCTGGGGAGGAACATCGGCTCAGCTGCAGTATTTTCGCCCTATGACTGAGCGAGTAATGCTCCTCAGCCCCCGGCTGCGCGGTACGCCACGTTTTGGTGCCGACCAGGCATTCCAGCGGCCCCGGGCCTACCCCGTCCGGGGCCGGTGGTTTCCGCGCACCAGCGCCTCATTTATATCGTTCTCCAGGCGCCATCGGTGTGGACGAGGGCTCCATTCACCTCACAGCTTTCGTCGCTGAGCAGGAAGCTGATGCACTCGGCAACCTGCACGGCGGTTGGAGCCAGCGACGGAGTGGCCGTCCTTGATGCGCCAAGTCCTTCCAGAAGGCCAGGTGACCGCCACTTTGAATCCCCTGGGAGGGAAGGTCTGGGCACTACTGCGTTGAAGCGCAAGCCCCGGGCGCCAAAAGCCAAGGCCGAGTTCTTAGTCAACCCGAGCACAGCGTATTTCGAGGCGGTGTAGGCAGCCCCCGCCGCGGATTCGATCGATCCTGCCTCGGAAGCGAGGTTTACGACGGACCCCCGGCCACGAGCGAGCATCATCGGCAGAACTGCACGGGTGAGATGCATCGGAGCTGTGACGTTCACATGAAAGACGCGTTCCCACAGCTCATCGTCGATGGCGTGAATGGGGGCGAAGTTATCGACAGCACCGGCGATGTTCGCCAGCCCGTCCACCTGCCCGGCACTAGCAACGGCCGCAGTGACGGTTTCAGTGCTGGCTACATCGCCCGGGACGGGCACCAGGTCCAGGCCGGGATTCTGTGCCACCAGGTAGTCGAGACGTTCCTCGTTGATATCCACGGCTATGACGCGTCCCCCCTGGCTGGCTATATGCAGTGCGGTTGCCTGACCGGTCCCCGCTGCAGCGCCAGTGACGATGATGGTCTTGCCTGCAAACTGTCCCTTGCCGCATGGCTTTGCGCGATCAGCTGGCGTGTCCACGGTGGCCTCCTGCTGTGGGCTAAGGGTGCTTCGGGCAGCCATGGGGGCTACTTGAGTGCCCTGACAGGGCTGGACGGTCTTACTGGAAGTCCCGCTGCCTCGTAAAGGGCGTCGATTGCCCGCAGCTGGGCAACAGCTTCGCGGGCGCCCGTCTGAACCGCCCCGCCCCGTATTGCATCTCTAAAGGCTTCCAACTGGTAGTCGTATGTGGAACGCCGGTCCGGACGTTCCGTACGTGAGCCGCAAATACCTTCTATACGGATTTTTCCGCCCAATTGCGGGTGGGTGGGGGTGCCGACACGCATGCGGCCCTTGGAGCCTTGAACTTCGAGTCGCGAGGCCAGCAGGGTCTTGGACCAGATCGAGGACATCAACGTTGACGTGACTCCCCCGACATGGGTCAGCTGCGCTTCCAGCCGGGCGTCGATGGCTCCCCGCGTCCTTGCAGTGGCCTGTACCTCGCCGGTCTCGCCAAACAAGTCGCGAAGCAGCCTCAACGGGTAGTAGCCGAGGTCGAGCAGGCCGCCACCGCCTAAAGCGAAGTTCCACCGTATGTCCCGCCCAGGCGGAATGGGGGCACAGGCGTAGGCATTTGCACCCCAAATTTCCCCCAACTCGCCTGATTCAAGAATCTCGTGCAGTCTTTTCCGCAGCGGGTGGTAGTGCGAGTGGTAAGCCTCCATCAGGACGAAGGAAGACGTGGCAGCAACTGATGCCACTTCCTCCGCAGCCGTTGCGTTGCTTGTAAACGGCTTCTCGCAGAGCACATGTTTTCCCGCATTTAGGGCTTCTACGATCCATTGAGCGTGCAGAGCAGAGGGAAGAGGGATATATACGGCATCGATGTCCGGATCATCCAACAGTTGCGCATATGAAGAATGCACCCTGGCAATGTGGTGTTTGGCCGCGTAACGGGCCGCCCGTTCCGGGACCCGCGCCGCTATGGCAGTTACCTGGATCCCGTCGACCCGTGAACTTGGGCGGAGGAGTGCCTCCTTCACGATGGTGGCCGCTCCCAGCACACCGACGCGGATCGGGTCCTGCGATGCATTCCGCGACTCTGTCGTCATGTCCGCTCCTTTGGGGGTTTGAGTAGAGGCAGGTGTTAGCGCTTCAGTAATGCCGGACAATCCGCAACACGGGTCGGCCTCGTCCGTGTGGTCCCTACATGAGTGACCTTCGTTGATGGAGGTTCACCCGCAGAGTGTCCGACCGACCCCGGCGGCTATGTCACGCCGCCTTGGGAACCAGTTCCCCACACCGGTCCCGGTCACGGAGGCGGAGCCATCAAAGGGCGCATTGGCTCCAGGCGCATCCCAGTCGCTCTGAGTTACTCATGCCCAGTTGGTAATTACTCTCTTAGGAATCGCCCGGCAAGTTTTTCCCATGCGGGAAAAACAGTAGACCCGCCCCCTGATTTCGTCAAGGCCCAGCAGCCCCGGCGGCGTGGGCTCCGCGGCGCCCCGTCGGTTCACCGCGTCGGGGGTTGACTTGCACGGTCAGCACGGCTAAATTTTCCCCAGCCCGGGAAATATCCGCGTTCCGTCCTGGCGCTGCACCCACTGCTTCAAAAAAGGTAAGCGCGATCTCGGCAACTTCAAGCCAAACCGGCAGCGGCTAGGCTGCGGAAGGCTCAGCACAATCGTCCTGGCAGCGATCTCGAAACCGGGCGCTACGCGACTCAGAAGCGACCACCCGGTCGAAGTGACATGCCCGGGAATCTTCAAAGGGGATTTGATCAATGGAACTAAAGAACAAGGTTTTCGCGGTTACCGGTGGCGGCAACGGCATCGGGCGCGAAGTCGTTCTCGAGCTGCTGCGGCGGGGAGCGCGCGTCGCGGCTGTGGATCTCAATCAGTCCGCTTTGACCGAAACTGCCTCGCGTGCCGGCGCACCCGTCGGCGCACTGTCGCTGCACACCCTGAACATCACGGACCGAGCAGCCGTGCAGACACTCCCGGAAGACATTCTCAAGGAGCACAACCAGATAGATGGCCTGATTAACGTCGCCGGGATCATCCACCGGTTTGTTCCCCTCCTGGAACTCTCGATCGAGGAGATTGAACGGGTCATGTCCGTCAACTTCTGGGGCACCGTGTACATGGTCAAGGCGTTCCTCCCCGCGTTGCTCGAACGTCCGACCGCGAGTCTTGTCGACGTCTCCAGCATGGGAGGACTCGTTCCCTCCCCGGGCCAAGGCGCCTATGGGGCAAGTAAGGCTGCCGTGAAGTTGTTCACCGAGACGCTCTACGCGGAACTGCGAGATACCAACATCAACGTCACCGTCGTCTTTCCCGGCGGTGTCGGAACGGACATTCTGGGGAACTCAGGAGTCACCCTCGACACCTCAAAACTGACGCTACCGAATGGGAAACCACCGAAAACTACGTCACCCCAGGATGCCGGACGGCAGATCGTCGACGCGGTGGCGTCCGAATCGTTCCGTGTGCTCATAGGTGCCGACGCCCGCGGTGTTGACCGCCTCGGACGTCTTTCCCCAACCCGGACCATTGACATGGTCGCTGACCGGGTCAAGACACTGATCGGTTGATAACGGCTCGAACGGGCGGTGGCGGGTCCGCTGAAAGGGTCGGCCGGGTCCATAACTACTTTAAAAGGAGCTTTGGATGAATACAGCAGCAACCACCGGTTTGGACCTTGCTGGCAAGGTCGCCGTCGTTACGGGTGCGACGTTGCGGCAGCTTGGGGTAGGCATTGGTGGAGCCACCGCGCGCATGATGGCCGGGAGGGGGGCAAAGGTGGTTGTCGCGGACCTCGAAGAAGATGCTGCGCAGGCGTTGGCGGAAGAGATTGGCGCCGCAGGAGGCGAAGCGATCGCACAGCGTCTGGACCTTAGTGATCCGGGCAGTATCAAGGCTTTGTTTGAGCGTGCGGTTTCTGCCTACGGTACGGTCGATATCCTGCACAACAATGCCGCCGCCGTTCTATCGAAAGACACCACCCTTATCGATCTGGAGATCGACGTGTGGGATGCAATGTTCGACATCAATGTCCGGGGTTATGCCCTTGCCTCCCAGCACGCCGTGAAGCTCATGCTGCAGAACGGAGGAGGGGCGATTGTCAACACTTCCTCCGTGTCCGCCCTTGGCGGTGACATCACCCGGGTGGCCTACGGCGCCTGCAAAGCGGCAATCAATGCACTCACCATTTACACCGCAACCCAGTACGGCCGACAGGGAATCCGATGCAATGCCGTGTGCCCGGGCTTTACACTGAGCGCATCAGCCAAGGGTGGAATTACCGACAACGCACTCGAGATTCTGGGCCGGCATACCCTGACCCCGTATCTGGGCACACCGGAGCACTTGGCCGAGGTTGTCACATTCCTTGCCTCCCCCGCCGCTGCCTACATCACCGGCCAGATCATTTCTGTCGATGGCGGCCTTTTGAGCCACCACCCCCAAACGCACGACCAGCTTGTAGCCGCCGGCGCCTGAGGAGAACCCTGCAGCCAATAGGAAGATATTGATTGTGCAAGGGGCCTGGGATCCGGCTGTACCGGATCCCAGGCCCTTTTGTTTGAGGCTTTGGGTCAGAACCCCTGGTCCTGGCAGGCGGGTGGCGGAGTCCAGGGCATAAGGTCCCGGATCTTCCCGTGCGTCAACGCTAGCGGCGCTGCCTGGTCCTGTTTCCCTGGCCCAGGCAATGCCGCCCGCTGCAGCTTAGATGGCCTTGATGACTGTTTCCACCGTCGCGAATTTTTCAGACTCGATGCTGACCTTGATCTCTCCGGGACCGGTCGGGCGGATGACGGCAAGCGCCTGACCGAGGAAGGTTGTGCAGACCGATGACGCGTAGTCGTCTTCTGATTTTGGATCGGCACTGCCAAGACCCTGGAGGACGCCGTTGCCGCTGACTGTCACTGTCACTGCCGTATTGTTCAGAACATCAATGATGCCGGCATTGTCGGCAATACTGATGGTCACGAAAGCGAGGTCGTTGTCGTCGGCGCGGATTTCGGTCCGGTCCGGGGTTGCTGTCAGCCCGGTAGTGGCCGCAGCGGACCGCAGAACTTCGCGGGCTGTCTCCTGACCGTTGCGGTAGGCGACAGCGACGAGCTCACCGGGCTGGTAGTCCACCTCGAAAACTGCCATGAACCGGTTTGTCTCCCCGGCCGGGGCGCGGCCTACGGTCTGACCGTTGAGGAGCAGTTCGATTTCCTCGGCGTCGGAGTACACCTCGATGGTCATCGGGGTGCCTTCGTAGCCTCCCCAGGTCCAGCTGCTGACGCTGTCACTCCAGGTGTAGAGGGAGGCTTTGAGGCTTTCCTTGTCGGTGATGTCGGGGCGGTGGACTGCGATGTACGGGGTGGTCCGCAACCCCCAGACCACTTCACGCCAGTAGGAGAGCGTACGGCGCTGGCCGGTGACGCCGTGGTCGGCGGTCATGGACAGGCGCCAGGGGTAGTTCCCGAAGAAGGCTTCTTCGGCGGGCTTGTCCGCCCCGAGGCCGGCTTCGCCGATGTATTCCCAGGCAGTCCAGCTGAACTCTCCGATGACCTGCGGGTGGCGTTTGACGTAGTCCCATACTTCATCGAGTTTGTTGGGCAGGCCTTCCGTGCCGACCAGCAGCCGCTGAGGGTGCTGTTTCATGTCCAGCTCGTACCTGCCGTAGGCGTAGTTGTAGCCGGGGACGTCCACCTGGGACATCGCTTCTTCAAGCCGCTCTGTGGCGAGGTCGGATGCGACCAGGTCTTTTGTCAGTTCTCCGAAGTCGCGCATGAAGGAGTTGACTCCGCCGGCATCGTCGGCCTGCTGGCCAACCTGGGCTTTGAGGTCGTGGAGGACGGTCATCATGGGGTTGATGGCGTTGGTGACGGGGCGGGTGTCATCGAGGGTCTTGATGAAGTCGACCATGTCCCGACCGTGGATGGCGCCCCAGGTGTTGCCGGTATCGGAGACCTCGTTGCCGATGGAATACATGATGACGCTTGGGTGGTTGTAGTCCCGCTCCAGCATTTCTGTGAGGTCGCGGCGCCACCATTCATTCATGTCTACGCCGTAGCCGAAACCGAGTCCGGAGGAGGTCCAGCCGTCGGTGAACTCGTCGAGGACCAGCATGCCAAGCCTGTCGCAGGCATCGAGCATTGCAGCGCTGATGGGGTTGTGGGCGGAGCGGATGGCGTTGTAGCCCGCCTCTTTGAGGAGTTCAACGCGGCGTTCTTCCGCGCGGGCGATGGTGGCAGCGCCAATCAAGCCATTGTCGTGGTGGATGCAGCCGCCGCGCAATTTCACTGTTTCACCGTTGATTCGCATGCCGTGCCGCACGTCCCACTCCAGCGTTCTGATACCGAAGCTGGTTTCAACGGTTTCGCCAGCGCTGTTGCTGGGTTCCAAACGGGTCCGGCAGGTGTACAGCGACGGGGAGTCGACGCTCCAGCGCTGAGGGGCATCTACGGTGAACTGCTGGCGCAGCCGCGCGGACTCCAGCGGGCGTACCGCAAGGGAAGCCGATTCGGCCGCAACGATCGTGCCGGTCTTGTCCACGAGTTCGGTGACGACCTTGACGGTGTGCAGTTCTTTGGAGTCGTTTTGGAGCTCGGTGATGACCCCGACGACCGCTGTTTCTGCGTCGGCGCTGATGGTGCGGATTTTGACGCCGTTCCGTGCCACGTGGAGGGGCGGGCCGACAAGCAGGTGGGTGTCCCGGTAAATTCCCAGGCCGGAGTACCAGCGGGCGTCGAAGTGGTTGCGGCACTCCACCCGGATTTCGTTGTCGCCGTCGTGCAGGTAGGGGTCGATCCGGACCGAGAAGGGGATGTATCCGTACGGACGCTGGCCGACGAAGGCGTCGTTGACGAAAATCATCGCCCCACGGTAGACGCCGTCGAACTGGATCTCGACCCGCCCTTCCCGGAAGCCCTCCGGCGCGTGGAAGGTCTTGACGTATTCGATGACGTCTTCGCCGTAGTATCCGGTGAGGCCCCCCGGCTGGTTGTCGGCGGAGCGGGGCTGGGAAATCAGCCAGTCGTGGGGCAGCGTGACAGGAACCGGCGCCTGTGCCTGGCCCATGATCTCGAGGAAAGGGCTGGTTTGGCGGCGGACACCCCAGCCGTGATTAAAGGATGTTTTCTGCATCGTTGTTTTCCTTGCGTGTCGTTGTTCCGTCGGTCGTTGACGGGTTGGTCAGGGCAGGTGAAGTGCAGCAGTCGAAGCGTTCGGGTCGCCGGAGAAGGCGCCGGCTTCCAGGGTCGCTTCGGCAGCGGCCCAGGAGAAACCCCCGTCTGCCCAGCGCTGCAGGGGGCGCAGGGAACCTTCCAGCGTGACGGTGGCGGTTTGGCCTGGTTCCAGGTGGACGGGCGTGAAACCGATCAGAACCCTTGTGGGGAAATCTTCCGCCTTGGTCGTGGCGTAGAGCTGGACGACAGGACGGCCGGCGCGGCTGCCGGTGTTGGTAACGCGGACGGAGGCTGCCAAAGACTCCCCGGATACACCAGTCACGGACAGTTCAGTGGTCTCGAAGCTTGTGTAGGAGAGTCCGTAGCCGAGGGGGAAAGCGGCGAGGTGCCCGTCGCGGTCCAGCAGCCGCTGGCCGAACCAGCGGTCATACGTGATGCTGCTGGCATCACGGTCGAAGTACGGCAGGTGCTCCTCTGTGGTGGGGATCGAGTAAGGCAGGCGGCCGCTGGCATCCACTGTGCCGGTCAGTACGTCGGCAAGGGCGTGTCCTCCCTCCACGCCGCTGTACCAGCCGATCAGCAGGGTGGGTACCTGTGAGCGCCAGGCCTCGGTGATGACAGCGCCGGCAGTGACGACGACGACGATGGTGCGCGGATTAGCCTGTGCCGTCGCCTTGATGATGGCCTCGTCGATGGGGCGAAGCCGAAGGCTTGCGCGGTCGCCGCCCTCGGCGGTGCCCATGGCCCCGGCTGCTCCTGACAGGTCTGACGGATCTACACCCTCGGGCAGGGGGGGGAACACGGCGAGGATGGCGGGGTCAGACATGCCTTCCGAACCGATGAACTCGCCTTCGTCCTGAGCCGTGTAGCCGACGACAACGACGGCGATATCAGCTTGGGCTGCAGCTGCTGCGGCTGCGTCGGCATCATCGTCCAGAACGGATAGGATGCTGGCTGCCGGGAGCGCAGTTCTGATGCCGTCCAGGGCAGTCACAACCTCGGGCGAGCGGACGTTTGAGGATCCTTGGTCCCCGGTGTTGGGCAGGTTGGTGAGCCGCCCGATCAGGGCCACGGACGCAATCTCGTCTGCCTTCAGGGGCAGCAGGGGTGTTCCGTCGACGGGCTCGTTCTTTAGTAGCACCATCGATGTGGCGGCGACTTTTCGGGCCAGGGCGCGGTGTTCCTCGCTGAGGATGACGTCGAGGCCAGGTTCCTCGGTGTTCCTGGCCGCGTAATGGGCGAGCTGGGTACGGAGGATGCGTCGCGCTGCCCGGTCCACCTGGTCCCAGGTGACGCGGCCGGATTCCAGGTCTGCGGGCAGCCGGTGGGCGCGTTGTTGACGCATGGGCGCCTCGACGTCCAGGCCGGCCTGCAGCGACAGTGCGGCGTCGCGGAGCCCGAAGACGAAGTCGGACAGGGTCACGCCTTCGAAGCCCCACTGGCGCCGGAGGATGTCCTCCATGAGGGTTTCGTTTTGGCCGGCCCATTCGCCGTTCACGGAGTTGTAGGAGGTCATGATGCCGTCGACGCCTTCTTCGACGACCCGGCGGAAGTGCGGAAGGAAGACCTCGTGCAGTGTCGCGTCATCGGCCTTGACATCGACCTTGAAGCGGGCGTTCTCCATCGAGTTCAGGGCATAGTGCTTGGCAATGGCCATCGCGTTCGGGTGGATACCCCGGACGAGGGCGGCGCCGAATTCACCCAACAGGTAAGGGTCTTCACCATAGGTTTCCTGCGCCCGGCCCCAGGCTGGGTGGCGGGGAAGGTTGATGCAAACCCCGCCGAAGAAGTTGGCGCCCTGTGCGCGCATTTCCCGGCCGATGGCGGTGCCGATTTCCTCCTCCAGCTCCGGGTCCCAGGTCGCTCCGCGGGCCATGGAAACGGGAAAAGCGGTGGACTCGCCCATCACGACGCCGCGGGGGCCATCGCTGAACCGCAGCCCGGGGATTCCGAGCCGGGCGATTTCGCCCATGACAATGGGCCTGCGGTTATATCCCGCGCTCATCTCTGCCATGCCGGACCAGAACTCGGCGTCGCCGTCGAGGAGCCATAGTTTCTCGTCCTGCGTCAGTTGTCCCAGAAGCTGGTCAGCCTCTTCCGACAGGTGGCCGCCGTTGCGGATGCGTGCGACGGCCTCATTGAATGTTTCCGTTTGGGTTGCTGTTGTTGGCATGTTTAGTCCTTGGGTTTCTTATCTGCCCCCGGTCTTGTGGTGGCGGGCGGACGAGTGCGGGACACGCGGGCGTCCTGCCCGGCGTGTCCCGCACAGTGTGGAGTCAGGAGACGGTGGTTGTGGCGTAGAAGCCGCGGTTTTTTCCATCAATGACGGCGGAGTTCTCGATGTCGAACGATCCCGTCAAGCGGATATCAGCTGAGGAAGCCCCGACGTTGACGGTCATCTGGCCGGCTTCAACAACCCAGCGCATGTCGACGTCAAGGAAGGCGAACTGGTCAGCCCGCATCGAAAAGTGAACGGTTTTTGTTTCCCCGGCTTTGACGAACACCCGGTTGAAGCCTGCCAGTTCCTGCACCGGACGGACCATGCTGGACAGCTCGTCACGGACGTACACCTGGACGACCTCTTCGCCGTCCTGCTGCCCGGTGTTGGTGATATCGCAGGACAGCTGCACCGCGCCGTCGGCTGTAACCGTCGGGGTCAGGTTGAGGTTGGAGTACTCAAAGGTGGTGTAGCTCTTTCCCTCCCCGAAGTGGAACAGGGGGACCTTGGAACCGTCCACGTACCGGTTCATGATCATGGTCCCGGCGCTGCTGAAGCTGTTGCTGCGGCGGTGGGCTGCGTAAAGGGGGATCTGGCCGGCGTCCCTGACCGCCGTCATCGGCAGACGTCCCGCAGGGTTGTAGTCGCCGAAAAGTACGTCAGCCAGTGCCTGGCCTCCGGTTTCACCCGGGAACCAGTTTTCGATGATGGCCGGGAAGTGTTCGGCGACGTAGACGCTGGAGAGCGGCTTGGCGTCCATGTGCACCATGACAGCGGGTGTGCCGGTCTCGAAGATGCGCTGGGCAAGTTCTTCCTGGATCCCGGGAAGGCCGACGTTGGCCGTGTCGATGCCTTCCCCGGAGGTGCAGGAACTGCCCCAGCCGTACTTACCGCCGAGGGTCAGAATGACAACGTCCGCCTCCTTGGCGGCGGCAACAGCAGCATCGAAACCCGTGCGGTTGGTGCCGGCAATGTCGCAGCCCTTTTCGTACACGACTTCGGCTTCGGGGCACTTGTCCTGGATGGAGGCAACGATGGTCGGGGTTTTGTGCCCCAGCGCACCTTGAAGCGCCTGCTCGACCGCTGCGGGCTCCGAGCGGACGTCGCTGCCCTCAAAGAGCGGCGCCAGCGGGGGCTGTTCATATGAGGCGGTCAATTCAGGAAGGTCGAGCATTCCCGCCATTTCCGACATGGTCCCGCTCATTGCCAGATCGATTGAAGCCGGGTAGGTGTAGCAGCCGAAGAACAGCCGCAAAGAGTTGGCGTGGGGGCCGATGACGGCGATCTTCTTCGTAGCCTTGCTTAGCGGAAGAAGCCCTTCATTTTTCAGCAGAACGATCGATTCGCGCGCCGCCTTCAGGCTGTGTGCCTTGGTGGATTCCGGCTCGTAGGCGGCTGCGATCATTTCTTTGCGTGCTGCGTTGTCTTCAAGGAGGCCGAGCTTAGCTTTAAGGGTCAGCATGCGGCGTACCGCGCGGTCGATGAAACGCCCTTCGAGCTCTCCGCGCCTGACTGCCTCGACCAAGCCGTCAGTGAAGCCGTAGGGCGTGGGCAATTCAACATCGAGCCCGGCTTTGAGTGCCTTAATGCCACCGTCGGTGGGGTCTGCTCCGACGTTCAGGTCGACGGCGAGGTTGATGGACATGTAGTCGGAAACGACCAGGCCTTCGAAGCCCATTTCTTCGCGCAGCAGATCATCGAGGATGTGCCTTGAGGCGATAATGAGTTCACCATCGATGGTGCCGTAGGAATTCATGATGCCAGCGAGGTTGGCCTCGGTGATGGCAGCCTGAAACGGCTTGGCGTAGACCTCGCGTAGCTCGCGCGGGGAAATCGGGTTGGATGTCATGTTCAGACCGCCTTCCCCGAGGCCGAAGCCGAGAAAGTGCTTTCCGGTGGCGGCCACGCCGTCGGCAAGGTTCTGCCCCTGCAGGCCCTTCACGAAGGCAACGCTCATGGCAGCGCACAACGTGGGGTCCTCGCCGTAGGTCTCGCCTACGCGGCCCCAGCGGGGATCCCGGGCGACGTCCATGATGGGGGACAGTGCCTGTCGCACCCCAACGGAGAGCATCTGCTCACGGACGATGTCGGTCATGCCTTCGACCGTGTCCGGTTGCCACGTGGCCCCCAGCCCGATCGCCGAGGGAAATACTGTCCCTCCAAGTCCCGTCCAGCCTGAGACAGCCTCGCCATGGAGCAACGGCGGCACGGACAGGTCGGTTTTGGCCATCACGGCGTCCTGGACCTGGTCGTAGTGGTCGGCGTCGGCCTCGATGGATACCCCGGTGCTGATGCTTCCCGAAGCGCCCAGACCGTTGGGGAACTTGGCCAAGCCTCTGTCGAGGTGGCCTGTGATGGGGATGGTGCACTGGAGCTGGGCGACCTTTTGCTCCAGGGTCATGCGCGAGATGAGGTCTTCGACCTGGTCTGCGACGGGAACCGCCACATCAGGGGTGGACAGTACTTGGTTTTTCACTGGGTCTCCTATTCCGCCAGCCCGCGACACCGCGGGCGTGGCAAGAGGGGGGTCAGTCCCTCAACGCTTTACTGGTGTGCCTGACGACGCCGGAACAAAGCTGGTCTGCGGTGCAGACCCGTGGGTCTGCAGGCTGTCCTCGCCACGGTTGTCCTTCACCGTTGAAGCAGGCCGCTGGTGTTCCCACTGCGGCGCCCGTTTTTTCCCGGGGTGGGAAAAACCCTAGATGGCCCAGCAGCGTGAGTCAAGTCGCACGCCAAAGTCAGCTTGCGGCATCGCATGGCGGGAGCTTGGCCTGGCAGTTGGGCCGGGCGGCCAGAAGCAGTGCTTGGGTCGGCGAAGGGGCCGACATGTCCAGCGATGCACGATGGGGTGACCGGAGGGAGCGCGGGCAGGAAACGGACTTGACCTTGGAGAACCCCGCAGCGCTGGCGCAGTCAGGAGAAGGCGGAGGTCGACAAAAGTCACGCGTGGAACCAGCAGTCAACCGGCATGCAGCTGTGGCAGTCCCTCCCGGCCTGTCACCCGAGGGAGGTGCCTAAGTGGTGCGCCGTTGACCCTAATGGTGCAAATCGTGACGAAGCTCCGCCTCACGGCCGTTCGAGCAGGCGCTCCACGCCAAGAGTCACAATGTCGAGATTGAAGGCAAACTGCTCTTCGGTGCCGAGTTCCGTTGACCGGCCTCCAACCAGCTTGCGGAGAAGTGTGAACTCCTCTTGCGGGGCCTTCTCAAGCAGGTGTTCAAGGACGGGTTCCTGAGGGTGTCGGCCAGCGGTTTTTGGGATGGAGCGGTCCGTGGCGGACGTGAAGGCAAGGCCTGCCAGCATTGCGATCAACCGTCCGGCTTCAGCTTCGGCCAGACCCGCGGCAACGAGCGCCTCCGCAGCCGCCTCGGCCGGTCGGATAGCCTCAAGATCGGCCTCGGTTTCGTAGCCGACATAACTTGCCCATGCACCGGCAGCCATGACGGCATCCCTGGTGATATGGGCAAATGCGCGTATGGCCTTCCTCCAGTCCTTCTCGGGAGTGAAATCGTGGGCCGCAACTGCCTCACGGAATGCATCGGCAGCAACCATCCGCAGCAGCGAGTCGCGGTTGTCTACGTGGTAATGCAGAGTCTTCCGGTCCACGCCAATCTCCTCAGCGAGGGCCTGCATTGTCAAAGTTGCTGGGTCAAGTACCTTGGCGGCCTCGATGATTCGTTCGCGATCAACCCGCCGCGGCCGGCCCCGGCGTGGCTTCACGCTCTCCACGCTTGTCATAGCCACTCCTTTTCGCGTCCGACCGCACTCGCCTTAGTCCACTTCTGCTCGCGAAGGGCCGGCCTGGAGCAGTGACTTGACCTTACGGGTATCCCCGCATATCTTTTTTACCACGCCGGGAAAAAATCCCGAAAAGAGAGGTCTCACAGACTCTACCTGAGTCCCTGAGGCCTTACCAGCCTGCAAGATCTCGAAATGTGAGACCGATTGTTGAGGCACGGCGAATGCCAAGCGTGGCCTCCGCACCGCTGGCCCAAGCCGGGAAGCCGCCACACTCTGAAGCCCGTAGCCCCGAGCTCCCCTGCCCTTGGAATAACAAGTTCCCACGCAAGGACGCCGTGGCCGTCCTGCTATCAACGCGGTGCCCCTGCATTTGCCCAACCGCTAAAAGGAAAAGTTGACATGGAAGTACCTAGCAATGGAATTGGCCGCCTGCGGCTGACCATAGACAGCCGCAGGCAGCTGGAGGAGGCGTTGGACTCCGCCGTCGCCGAACTCATGTCCAGGCAAAACTCGAACGCCCGGGACGGGATCCTGGTGACCCGCCACGACCACAGGACGTTCACCGTCCAATTCTCCAGTGACGTCCAGCGCGGGATCGTGCTGGAACAGGACTTGCGCCTTCGGGCAGCCCCGGAAGGCGGCCCTCGTAGGCGCGAAGACGCTAACCTCGCCCCGGCGCTATCGGCCCTGTGTTGAAACGTGCAGCTCAGGGCACGCATGCTCCACCCGCCGCACTCTCCTGCCACCTACCCCCCCGGTTTCGTAAAGGCCTTCATATGAGCATTCACGCCGCAGGCTTTTCTGATCGGACGGTGCCGTCCGCAGTCGACGATTGGACGGCGGCCGCAGGACGGCACGTCGCAATATATCGAAACGGTGTGCAGGTTGACCGTGGCCAGGTCGAGGCGATAACTGCCGACGGAAAGATCCTGTGGCTCATGCAGGACGGTGCTCAGTACAGGCGCATCATTGAGAAGGTTCCGGGAATTGAGTTGTGCTTTCTAGAGGAAGCGGGCGCCTGCCAGCTGTGCATCGAGGGGTGGGCGGGCGTCCCAGCATCGAAGGCTGCCCTGCTCCCTGAACCGTGAGGTCAGCAGGAGGATGGTGACCTCCTGCTGACCTCACACCCCCTATGGAGTGGGCCTGGGGGCGTCACCCCATCCACTGCCCGCCCGCTACATCGATTGTCTGGCCGCACATATAGTCAGCGGCCTCTGTGCTGAGGTAGGCGACCATGTTCGCAACCTCTTCCGGGATGGATACCCGACCGAGCTGGATATAGCGGTCAACCGCTTCCAGCATCGAACCTTTCGCGGCCAGAGCCTGCTCGTCGGAGGCATTGGCCAGGATGTCCCTCAGGAGGGGGTTGATCATGAGCCCGGGAGCTACCCCCAGGACATTGATCCCCCGTGAGGCGAACTCATGGGCAAGATTGCGGGTGAAGCCAATAACACCCGACTTTGCCGCGTTGTAGACGGTAAGTCCGCGGTGCTGTATCCGTCCACCAACAGACGCGATGTTGATAATGCGGCCGTGGCCCTGGGGCAGGAAGTGCTCGACCGCGGCATGTGCGCCGTAAATCAGCATCGTCAAGCTCCCGTGGACTGTGTAGTCGATGTCCGCCTTGGTGTGGTTTTCGAACCTGTCGGAGACCACCTGAACGGGGTTATTGATCATGATGTCCAGGCCCCCGAGAGCCTGCGTGCTTTCCGAGACAACAGAATGCACCTGATCCCAATCGGACAGGTCTGCCTGGAACGGGATGGCTCGCGTGCCCCATCGGCGTTCGATGGTCTCTGCGTTAGCGACGGCGCCGTCCTTATTCAAATCAATGACAGCGACGTCGGCCCCCAGGCCGGCAAGCCGGTTGGCGATGGCCTGGCCCAGACCGCCTCCCCCTGCTCCGGTGACTACTGCCTTTTTTCCTGTGAGATCCATCAGGTCGGTGACCCGCTTTTCGACAATGTGCGTCGGCAGTCGGTCGAAGCCCATCGTCTCGGCGAAATCAACGTTTTGTGTGCTCATCATGCTCCTCGTTGGTTATGGAGGGCGCCGGGCTCCCGGACGACGGGGCTCCATTGCCTAAAGGCAACATACTGTTGCCTTTTCTAAAGGTCAATAGAATGCTGTTCCATGGCCGATTCAATGCGCAGAACACGGGGAGTCCAGAAAGGTGCGCGCAGTTCGCAGGTAGTTGATGCCGTTCTAAGTGCTACCACCGCGGAACTGTCACGGGGAGGTTATGCCGGCCTCACGATTGAGGCCGTAGCCAAGCTTGCAGGCGTAAACCGCACGACGGTATACCGGCGTTGGCCTACGCGGGCGGCCTTGCTGGCTGCCGTCCTGGAGCCACTCCTGGCCCGCTATGACGTTGTTCCTGACACCGGCTCGAGCTGTCATGATTTGTCCGTGCTGTTACAAACTGTGCGCGACAATGCAGAGCTGCCCGAGGGTCAGGCCTTCACGGAGGCGGCAAGATCCACGTCCGCCGAGCTGCAGGATTTGATGTCAGCGGCGCTGCACAGAGCCCTCGCCCCCTTCCACGCCGTGCTCACTCGCGCAGTCGAGCGGGCCGAGATCGAACCGGAGCAGCGTGACCTCATAGCCCAGCTCGCTTTCTTTGGCGCCGTTATGTGGACGCAAACGCATCCCGTGCCTTTAACGGACGCGGAGTGCGACGACATGGCTAAGCTGCTCTTGCCTGCCGCAGCCGATGCCGGAACAAGATGAGATCCTGGTGCCCTTACGCTCCATCGGGCCTTCTATCCACCGTTGGATTGCCGCACTCCATCGGCGAGGGCCGTGAAGCCGTATATGAATCCTCCATCCTTGCCACTGACGGTCATATAACCTTCCGTGGTATCTGGCCTGATGGCGATGTTGGTTGCTGATGAAACGCCGTCCTTCCCAGGTGCGGCGATGGTGGCAGTCAGTTCGCCATCGGGCCGATAGACGAGGACAGTCGCCCGGTTGTGCAGCCCGACGTACGTGTTCCCTGCTGCGTCGACGGCCAAGGAATCCACTTGGCCGACGCCTGCGCTTACATGTACGGCAGGATGAGCTGTCTGCACCTTTCGGCCGTCAGCGCTGAGGCTCAGGTAGTCAATCTGATTGCCGGTATTGTGGCTCACCCCTAGCCCGTCATAAGCGGCGGTGAAGGCAATAGCGTTCGGCGCCGGCAAGTCTCCGGCAAGAACGATCCCTTCAGCGGTGTCCCTGTCGATCCTGACCAGGCGGCCGGTAGGTTTCCAGTAAGGATCCTGCGACCCGGCGGCATCCGTGACGTAGCACGCGGCCTCTGCCCTCGTCCAGCCAGCCCCAGAAATAGGACGCGTTGTGTGCAGAGGTCTATCGCGCCTTCGCGGGGCACTTCTCGCGGCCGTTGTACTCTGACCCTGTTTCCGGGCTTCAGGTCCGTCCACTCTTCATAGGTCAAACGGCAGGGGGCCGGGGGTGTGGATTGGGAAGTGTCAGCAGCAGCATGTTTTCCTTACTGCTACGAGCGGGAGAGGTAGTTATCCGCGATGGTTTTCAACGAGCCGGGACCCAGACCGGGTCCGTGTCCTGGGAAGACCGCACTTACTTCGAGGCGTGATAAAAGGTTCATGGTGCGCCGGTAATCGGCTTGGTCAGCTCCGTGGATTGTGTCAAGGAGTTGGCCCTGGTAAATGGTGTCTCCGGTGAAGAGCCATCGGCGCTGGTGATCGTACAGACAGATGCTTCCGGGGGAATGTCCTGGGGTTGCGAGGACCTCCATGGGGGTTCCCAAAGTAGTGATCTCATCTCCGTCTTTGAGTCGTCGTGTTGGGGTGGCCGGCACCAGCCCGTATTGGGTTGGGTCGTATCCAGGGTTCGGGACGCGGCGGAGCATTGAGGGCTCTTCGTTCGGTAGAACGTCTATACCGAGGATGCCGTACAAGGTGTGGGTGTCCAGCGAGACGGGTCCCGGTGTTATGAGGATGTGGGCTTCCTCATCGTGGACTGCGATGTCTTTAAACTCATGTGCTCCTCCGACGTGGTCCAGGTGGGTATGGGTGATGATCAGGAGTGGATCCCGTTCGAACATTTGGGGAATCTCGCGGTGCAAGGGGACGATGCCGAGGCCCGCGTCGATGACCACGTCCCGGTCCTGGCCCTGAAGCCACCAGATGTTCGATCGGAGCATCGGATGGACATGGGGTTCGGTAATCTTTGTCAGTCCTGGGAGGACTTGTTCAATGGCATACCACTGCAGGGATGTGCGGGGTGCGGCTTGTTGGGGGGCGGGTGCGCTCAATGTATGTGCCTCAGGAAGTTGCGGGTGCGTTCCTGCTGGGGGTTGGTAAAGAACTCCTCCGGCGGTGCCTGTTCAACGAGCACGCCCTGGTCGAAAAGGGCGACGTCCGTCCCGACTCGCCGAGCGAAACCCATTTCGTGGGTGACCACGACCATCGTCATGCCATCTGCCGCAAGTTGTTCCATGACGGCCAGCACGTCGTTGACCAGCTCGGGGTCCAACGCCGAGGTCGGTTCATCGAAGAGCATCACGGAGGGGTTCAGGACCAGTGCCCGGGCGATGGCGACCCGTTGTTGCTGGCCGCCGGAAAGCTCGCTGGGAAAGTGGTGAAGGTGGGAACCGAGCCCGACGCGGTCGAGCATTTCAGCTGCCCGGGCTTTGGCCTCGGCAGCGCCGGCTTTCCTGGTCAGGCGTTGGGCCAAGGTGACGTTTTGCATGACGGTGAGGTGGGAGAAGAGGTTGAAGCGCTGAAAGACCATGCCGATCTCGGAACGCTGGCGGGCCAGGGCACGTTCGCGTACGGGCCGGTTGTTGGCGTCGACGCCGATCCTTTTGCCCTTGAAAATAACCTCTCCGGCGTCGAGGGGTTCCAGCAGGGCCATCAGACGCAGCATCGTTGATTTCCCTGATCCGGACCGGCCAAGGACTACTTTGACTTCACCCGAGCCCACGGTGAAATCGACACCTTTTAGGACTTCTTGATTCCCGTACGTTTTGTGGAGGTTCCTCACTTCGAGCACGGTCTTTACGGTTTGACGAGGAGTTGTGGTGGTCTCGGACATCAGAGTCCCTTCAGGGTTGCGGGGACGCGCTCGACGCGGGGCCGGGTTTTGGCGGGTAGGGAAACCCACCGGTATCGCTTTTCGACCTGGTGCTGGAGCACCATGACGGCGCTGACAATGACCAGGTAATAGACGAGCGCGGCCGTATAAAATTCGGCATATCGGAAGGTGGTCGCTACCTGGACCTGGGCTGTTGTCATCAGCTCTTGCAGTGAGATCACAGAGGCCAGCGACGTGTATTTGATCATTCCGATGAACTCGTTGCCCGTGGGAGGCAGGGCGACCTTGATGGCTTGTGGCAGTTCGACCCGAAGGAAGGTTTGCGCGGGGGTCAGCCCCAAGGCCCGGGCGGCGAGTTTCTGTCCGCTGTCTACGCTCAGCAGGGCTGAACGGAGAATTTCTGCCATGAAAGCGCCTTCGACGACTGAGAGACCAACAAACCCGGCAAGGAAGGGTGAGTACCAGTTGTCCCGGAGCGCGGGAATTATCTGCGGTGCTGCGTTCCAGACAATGAGGAGCAGCAGCAGTGTTGGCACGGAACGGAAGAACCATACATAAGCCCAGGCCAAGCTACGAAGAGTCTTGCTCTTCGATATGCCTGCCAGGGCAACAAAGAGGCCTATCAGCGTAGCGGCCACTTGGGAAACGGCAGCCAATTCAAGGGAAAGCACCGCCCCCGATAGGAATTCTTTGGAAGTCAGGGCCTGCAGGAAGATGCTCTGATCAAAATCCATTACTTCGCCGAATCAGTCAGCCGGCTGGCGTCCAACGCGTAGTTCTTGGCGATCTCGGCCAGTTTTCCCTCGGTGGCGAGTTTCTTCAGTCCGTCACGGACCTCCGCGGTCAGGGGTGAACCTTTCTTGACGTAAACGCCGAATACAGCGTCGGCCTCGAAGATTCCAGGGACCGGCTGCAAGTTCCCGCCTGTCTTCTCAACGATCTCACCAACAGAGACGTCGGTATCGATCAAGGCGTCAGCCTTGCCGTTCGTCACCGCCGCAGAGGTCTGGGTGTTCTGCGGGTATGACTGCTGGATCAGATCAGGAAGGCCTTTGCTCTTCAGCGCCGTTGACAGTTCCTTCAAATTGGACTCATACGCGCCTCCGGCAAGTACAGCTACTGTCTTTCCCGCCAAGTCCTCAGCGCTCTTGATGTTCGAGTCCTTTGGGGCGATGATCACCGATCCGGTTTTCAGGTACGGCACGGCGTCGGCGACCTGCTGGCGGGCTTCATTGACATATAGGCCCGACCACACCACATCGCAGCGCCCAGCCTGAAGCGCCGGCATCAGCCCGTCGAAAGCCACGTCAGAGAAGCGGGCCTTCACACCCCACGAGTCCGCTAGTGCAACCGCCGCGTCGGCATCAAAACCGATGGGCTGGGTCCCCGTGTTGCCGTCCTTATAGAACTCCATGGGCTTGTACTGCGGCGTCATACATACACTGAGCTCACCGGATTTCAGCAAACCATTGGGGCCAGAGGCACTTTCCGATGAGGAAGCGCCGGCTCCCCCTGAACATGCGGTCAGCGCCACCACTGCGGCAGCAGCTACGGAACCAAAGACAAATTTCTTCATGACAATCCTTCTCGTCGACCAGCCCACGGGTGTGGCGCTCCTCACATGCTAAGACGCAATAAATTTCGGAATGTCAGCCTCTAAGTGTGTGAAAGCAGATATGTAAACGCTCACTACGTAAAATGATGACAATCGGCTAGAACGACGGCTTTCTTTTATAAATCTGTAGGACCTAAGGGCACAGAAAATTTCTCGTAACGAATCCGGGAAGGATGACATATGGATGAGCTCGACGAGCAGATACTGCAGGAACTGCTCGCCAACGGCCGCATCACCGTGACAGAGCTTGCCGACAAAGTCGGCCTTACCCGCATCTCGGCCTCTCGTCGAATGACCACGCTCTTGACTGAGTCCGGTGTCAGAGTGATCGGATTGGCACACCCCGCCGTCGTGGGGCTGCCTGTCATGGCCCACGTTTCGATTGACGCTGCGACCCCGGTTCAGGGGCTTGCCGAAAAAATCGCGCAGGATCACCGTGTTCTCTTCGTTTCCATCACTGCCGGGATCATGTCTCTGATAGCAGAAGTCAGGGCCCAAAACCATGAGGAACTTCAGGCATGCATCGAGGACATCCGTAACATTCCCGGAGTGACCTACATGCGCACCAGCATCTATACCGATCTCCTCATTGACATCCTGCATCCGGCTCAAATCAAGGACCTCGTCCTCGACAGACTTGATCTAGCTCTCATCGAGATTCTGCGCCAGGACGGCCGTGCTAGCTACACAACCATGGCCTCTGTCCTTGGAATATCAACCGGAACCGCAAGAACCCGCGTCCTGCGTCTCTTGGACAGCGGAATCGTAAAAATCGGACTCACTTGGCGGCCCGCCTCCCAAGAACGAGTGACCCGCATGGGGCTTGGACTGCGCATCCAAGGGACAGCTGCGGAACTAGTCAAATCACTCGAGGCCATCCCGGGCTTTACCTTCTTGGCCTCCAGCATCGGCCAGCACGACATCATCGCCACCGTTCACGGAACGGACGCAAGCTCAGCACTCCGCACCGTTGACCAAGTCCGGGCGATACCTGAAGTTATTCACGTCGAGACATGGATTCACCTCAAAGTCGTAAAAGAAGAACACTAGCGACAGGGCGCGAGCCTCCACCGTCTACCAGACAAATCAGGGTGAGCCACACCCCAACCTGACGTCAGGGAAAAAGCTCAGCAGCGTCAGAATAGGCTCCGAAACTTGCATTTTAGGCATCCCCTGGTGGACTTCAGAGACCCAAGCCTGACAGTTGGGAAGTATCCGCTCACGGACGCAACGAGGGCCCTCCAGAAGTGACTTCTGGAGGGCCCCGTTGCGTCATGCTTGCCTAGCGTTGGTTAGGTCCGTTAGGTCCGCAGGCCCGCGTGTCCACGCCGACCCGCGACCCTGGTTGGTTACCGCAGGGCGTATCCGCAGCTGCTCTTGATCCAGCCGAGATACCGGGCGGCAGTTCCTCCTACGGAAGCGGGAAGCGCTCCGCCTTTAGCCACCCAGGACCAAACGGCCGGGTTGAAAGCAACTTCCCATGCGACTCCAATGGGTACTCCGACAAGGAAGATGCAGCGGGCAAAGGCTGCTGTCTTCGAGGCCGTGTAGGTCCATGCAGACGTCGTTACCCTGGCCGCTGGGGCAACCTTTGCCGGAGCGGACGCGGTAACGGGAGAGATAGCTGCCACGTTTGCTGCAGCCGAAGTGCTGTGGAGTGCAGCCAGCGAAGCGGTAGCGGGGACTGCGGCCGAAGCTGCGGGGACGGAACCGAATGCGAAAGCCGATGCGATCGCAAGGGCCGGGATGACTGCGGTCAGTCGGCGCACTCGGGAAGGGCCAGAGGAGCTGGACCTTCCTTCTGGACGAGAAGGCCGGCTGCCCGTGCCCAATTCAACGCTTTCGCCCGTCGGAGCCGCCTTGCCCTTGAGGTTGGTGTTCATTTTGGAGCCTCCCTAGTTGTTGTGTGGTTGCCGTGTTCCTCGCTCGGCGTGGAAACAGGTTCGCATAGTTTCTTATAGCTGTCTATAGAAAAATCATGCAAAAAGATTTTATTCATCTGCTAAGAGTTTCTATTGCTGTTCTTACGCTGATGTGAAACGCTTCACTAGTTACGCCCCTGCAAAGAAAGTGGCCTCATGGAGTTCTTGATGCCCGTTGTTGTTCCTGAGCGCGCTGGAACTAGAAGTCAGATCATCTCTGTTCGACTTGCTCAGAAGGTTGCGGCTCTTTTCGGGGTGCGGCCTCACTGGCAAAAGGACAGCCGAGTTTGGTTCTGCAACTTCAGTGCATTAACGCTTGCAGAAGTTGGTCGAGGAGCGCCCTTACCCTCGAGGGCGTGGCACGCAAAGGAGCGCGCCCATGGCGGCCCCATCGCGTTGGGCCAGTCGAAGCGGATTGCCGCAGGTACCTGGCGGATTGTAAATGAAGCACTGATTGAAGGCGTCGGTCCTGCAGACGCCGGTCTGCCGCCAGGAGAAGCTGTCGCAGGAGTAGACGAACTTGCACCAGCGACACTTAACCGGTTTGGCCCTGATCGGAAGGCCGCCGCAGTCCTCCTCGGCGCGAACGAGTTGTTCGAATCGCTTATGCCCGTATTCCGGGACGTGATGGGGACTATCGGAACGTTGGACAGCGGAGAGCCGCTTGCTGATCACACCAAAGTCATCATTTGGGCAACGTTGGTCCAGGAGACCTTCCGGTCCCAGCCTGCCCTGTTCGCGGCAGCCGTTCAGGGACGTGCAATTCAGCGGGCTCTAACCCAGACATGGGTGCCGCTCCCTGCTTTAGGCCTCCCGGTCGCCCGCAGCGAATTCGGATCGACGGAAGCCACTGACTGGTCGAAGATGGAGGAAACTCTCGCCCCTAGGCGCATCAACGTCCTGGATCAGACTCTGACGGAGTTTCCTCTGGCGACGATCTCACGGGCCACGCAGGGATATGTGGACACCATCATTGACGGATGGTGCTCCCACTTGCTCGGAGACGCGCCCTCGATCAGCTGGCTAACCGACAAAGGCCCCCAAGGGCGTCGAGTTGAAGTGTATGCGCCGTTAGCCCGGAGCCTGGCTGGCTTCCTTGCCACAAAAGGCGAAATCTTGGCTCCCGCTCATCTTGGAAAAGACGCAGCCCAAGGTGCGGCCGTGTTGCCACGCATCCCGAGTGAAGGTGAACTGCGTAAGCTGTCCCCAAGCTCCCAGGCCGCTCTGATATGGACCCTTTTACAGACGTACCGAGGCCTGCGACGAGAACCGGGACTCATATTCTCAGTCAGTCATGGGTCGGTTCGGGAAGAAGCTGCCAGAGTGGCGAGCCTGGCACAAGCGGTCCTGGGTCCCGGAAATATGCTGACGCTATGGGCACGCAACCGCCTGGGCAACATGACGTACTGGGACTTCCAGCGTTCCGATCCGCAAGCTTCATCGGAAGGTGCGGCGCTTGTTCGCGCCACCCTGCTACGTCTCAGCGACCAACATCAGTCAGGCTACATAGCGGACGGTACGTTTTTGGAGTTCCTAATCAGCTCGGGGTCCTGCCTACACGGACACATCATGGAGCAGCGCACCACAAATCCGTCATCCGAAACCGCCGAGCAACTTCGCCGGGAGCTTCTCCTCCTATGGAGGAAAACGTTCACGACTATTGGCTTCGATCTCGACGCAGAGCTAAACCAAGCGACAACTACGTCGAAGCTTTCTCCACTCGCCCAGGCTATGGTTCCGCTGCTCCACCACTACGCGGCACTGCTCACCATGGGCAAAAGCGAAGCTGACATATTGCAAGGGATCCACCTGTTGGAGGACTTCCTCATCCCCTACGTTGATCGTCCCGACGAACTCCACGAGAGCAAACAGACCCTTGGCGGGGCCCTGCGTGCTGCGATCGTTGGATACAAGGAACTCACGTCCTTGCTGCAAAGCGCCGGTCGTCACAAAGAGGCTGAACTCTGGTCAAGAAGGAATGGTGAAGCTACCAGTCGTCTGCTGGAACTTGAACCAGCGCACCCGGTCTTAGGTCTGGAAGTCCCTGCACTAATGAGTGAAGCGGACCCAGGTGCCGACCGTTTGCTTATGCACGCCCACTTCGACTTGATTGTTGAAAGACTCCAGAAAGAGGAACTTGTCCGCGCCGAAACGCCGAAGGCTGCGACAAACACGGCCATCAAACCGCTTGAACACGCAGCTCTATTTCAAATGCTGCGGGGACATGAGCGCGTAGACAATCAGGGCTGGCCGGAACTCCGCTTTTCTAGGGGTACCGCTGATGGTGAATCGGCGTTGAACGCCTCTATCGTCCTTCCGGAGAGAAACCCTAGTGCTGCAGATATCATCCTGCTGGTCGTCACCCCTACTCAAAAATTCAAAATGGTTATGGTCTGGGAAGAAGTTCCCGGAGACGTAGCCAGATTGGTAGGCCGGATTTCACCATTTCCGTTCTCCGTTGAGGACATCCAATCAGTAGAGGTAGAGGTACATGGGCGAAAAGACTGAAGATCTCTCTGCTACGACCACGTGGTCCAGTTGGTATGAGAACGCGGTGCGAAATATGAGTGCCCGCCTCCTAGCAGAACTCCTCCTAGCGGAGGAGTCACATTTCATGGCGACAGGGACTTTGGTTCACCAAGACCTGGCAGGGCGGCTTCCCGCAGGTCAGCCTCCTAAAGCGATGCTCCGACGGTCTGCCGAAAAACTCCTGGCCTGGGCGGACAGCGAGACGGACGCGGATGCAGCGAGAGTTTGGCGAATTCTAGGGCTGTTGTGGCGGTGGAGTTACCCTCAGCACGGTGACGATAACCACGACGGAGAACTTCGCCTGTCGCTTGAGGACACCTCGAAGGCTGCTGATCTTGCCGAAGGCTTTGATGAATTCCTTGGATTGCTCGCACTGGTAAAGCTCACGGTGCGGCACCGAGATATGTTCAATTCCGCCGATGCGCTGGCCGCGGCAGACCGAATGATCAACATTGCTCGCGGCCCGGTCCCGACTGCTGAATCGTCCAAGTTGCACCAGATGCTGCCGGATGCGTCGTGGATGGTCGAACCTGGGGTTTTGATGGCACGGTTCAAGGTGCGTTCTCACCAAAGGGCAGCCGCCATTGCTCGCTTTTCACGGCAGTACGAAAGGGCCGTCCAGGAGCGCGACCTGCAAATTGTTGCAGCCGAGCAGTTGTCTGACGTCCAGCCCGGACTTCTTGCCGATGCTCTCGGCCAACGCGCCAGCCTGGCTCGCTCGTTGGGTGATGTTCGGTCCAGCCTTGCCCTCTTGGCACGCCAGGCAGATTTCACGAATAATGCACATTCGAATGTCGCTGAAAGCATTGCTCTCAGGAGCATCGCAGCCAATGCCGGTTTCTTCGCCGATTGGGGTGAGATGAGGGCTGCCAACTTGGCCCGGCTGGCGAACCGTCTCTCTGCAGGCGGTCATGACGGTACTAACGAGCGGGACCCGGATCAGGTCCGCCTCGCCGTTGAGGACATTTATGCCAAGAACCAGCAACGCCTCAATACAGCCATCGGAAACATAGCTGACGACTTAGCGCGCAACCTACTCGATTCCGGCGCCGCAGCGGCTTCCACGGACGCTGCTGTCGAGGC
Organism: Pseudarthrobacter sp. fls2-241-R2A-127; assembly: GCF_030209355.1. Lineage (GTDB taxonomy): Bacteria > Actinomycetota > Actinomycetes > Actinomycetales > Micrococcaceae > Arthrobacter. The sequence continues at coordinate 17,375 of NZ_JARVSF010000015.1, read as the reverse complement.
CCGGAAATGGCTCGACGTGGCAGACGCTGCATGGCGAGATATAGCCATGAACGGCAAAGTTGCCATCTCCTTCCGTCGTCTGCAACTCGACGTTATCGAAGGAAGAGCGCCAAAACCTCTTGACGTAGGCCGCACGATGGTCGGGCTCAGCCGCGAATGGCGCCGAGCGGTGGGTCAGCGTAGAGCGGCGCTCGAAGCAGGACGCTGTGGTTCTCCGGGCGACCATACGGTACTCGAGCGGCTGATGGAGCTGCGTAGTTCTGCGCCGGCATTGGATGCTGCGCATCTGGATGCAGGGATTGCCCAATGGTATTTAAATGCAGGAGACCAACATCATGAAGATGCCCAAAAGGAGCAGGCAATAAGTGCTTGGACCCTTGCCTGGCGTACGGCTGAAAGCGCTGCAGAAGGCTTAGTCCTGACGCCATCGGAGGGTGCCCCGTTCATTCTCGACCCCAAGCGCTACATTGAGGCTATTCAGACGGAAGTTTCTGCCCTTGAGAGTCTCTACGAATTGGGTGGGAAAGACTTCCCCGGGCCGAGGGAAGCGCTGTCAGTTCGCATTCGCTCTCTGCCGGCCATAGCACGTCTATATTCCTCATCCGTCTCCCGTGAGCAACGCGAACTGGTAACAAGCCGTTACAGCAACTGGCTGAATGCGACCGCAGAAACAGCAGCGAATCTGGGCGCCCCCGCTGAAGCTGATTTCGTAGCTGAGGTGGCACGACGTGACCTTGTCGGAACGGTGCTGTCCGCCCTCTCCAATGACGCCGACATACCAGAGCACCTTGCAGCCCTTGCGAAGCAGTTTACGGCCACCCTAAAGGTAGCCATCAGCGAAGTCGATGACGAAGGAGAAGACAGCAAAGCTGACCTGGAAAACCGGGCGGTCGAAGTCAACTCCCAAATGGAGGAAACTCTCGATGTGATTGGCGCCGTGCTCGGCCCAGTTGCCCAACGGCTGTTCGATCCGACCGATGTCATCAAAGTTACTGCGGAAGACGTACTCAACCGTCTGCATGGGGATGAACCAGGAGCAGTTCTATCCCTGTGGCTAACCGGGCCCGAAAAGCGCCGACGAATAGTCCGCAGGCTCGCCTACCGAACGCACCAAAAGTCGGCAGCGCTCAACCACATCGACGTCGTCGATGCCCCAGATTGGCTCGCGGGCTTCGACCCCAGTATCGACTCGGACTTGTTCAATTCCCGGTTGGAACTTCTAACCACTCGGCTGCTGCCCCAGCCGCTCCTGGAATTTGTTTTGACCAGAGACCCCGAAAATCCCGTCGACATCACCATCGTGCCGACGGGCTTGCTAGGGATCCCTTTCAGTGCCCTGGCCCTTGACAGGCAACACCTGCTTCTAGATCTGGCCTCCGTCACCGTCGTGCAATCCCTGAACACGGCGATGGCGCTCTCCTCAGCCGGAGTTCAAACCGAGGAAGAAACATCGCCTGCAAAGCTGCCGTTCGCGCTAGCCGTCTTTGACACGGAGGAACTAACCCACACTAAAGCCGAAATGGAGGAACTCATCCTCCATCACCCCCAAATCAAGGAGGTCAAAACCCTCGAAGAAATAGGGGAAGCCTGCGGGGACGCCTCCCTGCAAGGCGCCGCTGGACTGCTAGCTCTAGCGGTACACGGCTTACGTGGACTCGACGGGTGGTCTCAACGGAAAAAGCTGCCCAGCGGCCAATACCTAACGACGGCTCACATCCTCGAGTGGTACTTTCCGAAACTCATCGTCGCGGGCTCGTGCAACACTGACATCCGCGCAAATGATCTAGGTGAGCTCGGAGGTTTTCCTATGGCCTTCCAACTCAGGGGTGCGGCCACGATTATCGGGAGTCTTCATGCAATACCCGACGAAGCCACGGCCCAAATCATGGGTCTGCTCTACGCCTCACTCGCCGCCGGTTCACCGCCGAGTCAAGCGCTCAGACAGGCCCAAAGGAGCTGGATCGCAGCCGACCGCGAGAATCGCCGCTCGAAGATACATCGATGGTCCTACCTGATTGCATACGGCCTCGCCGCCAGGTAAAGACCCGATCGCAGAAGGACAACAGCTCCTGCCCACTCCCCCGGTATCCGCGACGACTTCACCCAATTGTGCAGACACTGTCTGCACAATTGGGTGCTGCTGCCTACTCCTCGTTTAGGTCCAAGGCGGTCACTATGGTCACTTGGCGGCGAGTTCGCTCTGGCGGAAGGTCCCGGCGATGTTAAGTTTGCGGCCGTATTCGATGGACCCGTAGCGGAACAGGTGGACGGCGAGGCGCAGGATGAGGACACCGACGACGAAGAGTTCGACGATGACGATGATGGCTTCGATGGGGTTCAGGGTGCCGAAGCCGTTGCGTAGCAGCGCGGTGACCGGGGCAGTCAGCGGGAAGTAAGTGAAGATCTGCACGATCAGCGCTTCGGGGTTGGAGATGACCAGGCTGAATGTGTAGAAGGGGATGAACATCATCGCCATCAGCGGGCCGAAGATCGTCCCGGCTTCCTTGGCGGTCGGCATGATCGCCCCGATGGCGACCAGCACGCCTGTGAAGACAGTGAACCCGCCCAGCAGCAGCAGGGCTCCGGTGATCATGGCCCCGGGTTCGAAGACCAGGGAGGACAGGTCCATCTCCGGCAGCGCGAGCCTGTCGCGGAAGAACAGGTACGCGAGCCCGACCGGTGCCAGGAACACCAGTACCTGGACCAGTCCGACCATGAACAGCGAGATGATCTTGCCGGTGATCAGCGTGGTCGGGTTCAGGGTGGTCAGGATCATCTCGGTGACCCGGTTCTCCTTCTCCTCCAGCGTGGAGTTCAGCATCAGGTTCGAGAGCAGGATCATCGAGATGTAGAACACCACCAGGAACAGCAGCGGCGGGATCACTCCCCCGACGCCCGCGGCGGTTTTGCCGTCCTTGAAGGTTTCGGAGTCGAACTTCACGGCTCCGGTGAGGGCGGCGGTGAGTTGGGGTGAGGCGACCTGGTGCTGGGCTGAGGCTTCGAGCAGCTGCTTGGCCACGGCCTCGTACTTGCCGTTCTCGAACATGCCCTTGTCGGCGCCGTAGACCTTCACGGGTTCCTTTGTGGGGTCGGCGGGGTATTGGAAATACGCAGCGGATGTCCCGTTCTTGACCGCTTCGATGGCGGCGGCCGGGTCGGTGGCACGCGTACCGCCGGCTGCCTGCGCCCCGGCCGGTGCGATGATCCCGGAGGCGTCGCTGTAGGTGAAGGAGAACTGGGCGTTCTTCTGCGCCTCGGCGCTGTTCTTGGTCGTGGTGTTCGACGCGTACAGAAGGCCGAAAACCACGATCAACAGCACCGGGATCGCCAGGGTCGCGATAGCGAAACCGCGCTTCTTGATCGTCCTGATGAACTCGAACGCGATCACGGTGCCGAGGTTGTGCTGTGCCAGTGCCATCTCTAGCCTTCTCCCAGTTCGTGCTCTTCGCCGTAAACCTTGATGAAGATCTCATCCAGGGAAATCCTCGCCGGGGTGAAGGACCGGATTCCGGCGCCGGCCTCCACGAGCTCGCGCAGGACTTTGTCTTCACTGGCTCCCTGCCGTGGGGCGAGCTCCGCCCGCCCGTCGTCGTCGGAGACAACGTCGAACAAGTGGGATGCGGGCAGGACGCCGTCGTAGGTGACCCGGTAGAGGGTGCCGCCGAACTCTTCCTGGACGTCCTCGACGGTGCCGTAGGCGCGGGAGACGCCGTCCTTAAGCAGGATCACCCGGTCGCAGAGCCGTTCGACCTCCTCCATCTGGTGGGTGACCATGATGACGGTCGCGCCGGCGCGTTTGTGTTCTTCGATGATGTCCATCAGGAGCCGCCGGTTCACCGGGTCAAAGCCCTTCGTTGGCTCGTCCAGGATCAGCAGTTCCGGGTTGTTCATGATGGTCACGCCGAGCTGGACCTTCTGCTGCTGGCCGCTGGAGAGCTTGTCCAGCCGGGACTTGGCCTTCCCGCCCAGCCCGACCCGCTCCAGATAGGCCTCAGACCAGGACCTGGCCGCAGCCTTGGACAGGCCCTTGAGCCGGCCGAAGTAGACCATCACGTCCAGGACGGCTTCCTTCTTGTACAGGCCGCGTTCCTCCGGCAGGTACCCCAGGCGTGCCCCGTCGCTGGGCTCAAAGACCTTCCCGTCGATGTGCATGATACCGGCCGTGGGCTTGTATATCCCCAGCAGCGCCCGCAGCGTGGTGGTCTTTCCCGACCCGTTGCTGCCCAGGAATCCGAAGGTCTCCCCGGCATGGACGTCGAACGACAGGTCCCGGATGACTGTCGTCTCGCCGAAATCCATGCGGAAGTCCTGAATGTGCACAAGCGGCTCCGCCGCGTCCCCCAACGTCATGGCTTCACCCTATCGCTGAGCCGTACGGTCATTCCTGAGGCTTAGGGCCCGGCTTGAGCTGGGGGACCAGCCCAGCCTTGAGCCAACCTTGTGTAGATCGTGGGTTGGCGTTGGGCTACGGGCCCTACCCTTGTGCCCAAGGTCCCGCTTGTTGGGGGCAGGTCCTTACGCACGAGGCAGGGCCGGCGGCCAACGGCATCTCTGAGACTGGATGCCACACTCCCGGTCGCCGGCCCAGCCCGCACAAACATCCACTCCGGCGGCAGCCGACACCGCCTTATCCGAAGGCTCTGCACCCGATCAGCCGCGACAGCTTCCGGCCAGCCTTCCGGGCCATCCCTCCCCTGAGCTGAATGCGACGGGTGCCACCAGGGCATGGCCGGGTGCCAGTCCGGAGGAATCCATACCCCGCAGCACCAAGAGCCTTGTCGATACCTTGAAGCAGTGTGTTTATGGTGGATTTTTAGTAGAGTAGTAGTTCCACGATAGGAGGTGAGGCGCCATGAGCATTTCCATTGATGTTGGTGCTGCCCACGGTGGCACGGCCCGTCTGGGCATCCGGGAAATTGTCCGGCAGCTCAACAGCGCACTCGGAGCGACCCTGGTGGCCGCGTTGGCGGGCAGCAAGGACCCCAAGATCAGTTACCGGTGGGCGAGGACTGACGGTCCGGAACCCCGGCCCGAAGCGCAGGCCCGGCTACAGCTGGCCCACCGCGCGTGGACCGCGGTCTCCAGCGTGGAAGGCGAGCACGTGGCCAGGCTGTGGTTCGTCGGCGCCAATCCCTGGCTGGAGGAGATCTCACCCATCGAGGCCATCAAGGACATGCGCGCCAAGGACGTCATCGCCGCCGCGGCAGCCATGACTGAAGACAGGTTCCCGGGTTGACGGGAGTGTGCGCGAGTACCGGGCTGGCCTACGTGGCCGGCCCGGTCCGGGGCTACCGCATTGCAAAATCGTCTTACGGACCGCTGAATCCCTTGCCCCGAAGCTCGGGGACGATTGACCGTTCCTCCTGGTCGCGCTTCGATACCCCCGGCAGCACCGTATATCTGGCCGGGGACCGGCGCACCGCGTACGCGGAGACCCTGGCCATGGCCAGGGTCGGGAAGGACTTCCGGGACGCCGTCGCCTTCGCCGCCGGCCAGTTCGGCATCACCGTCGAGACGGCGCGGAAGATGATCCAGGATGACTGGACCAGGAACGGGAACATGGTCCCCGGCTGGCTGCCGGCCAACTGGCGCGACGGGCGCCTCATGTACACGCTGCAAATCCCCATCCCGACACGGTGGGTTGACCTGACGGCAGCCGAATCGATCGCCGCCCTGAACCGCCACCTTGGGCAGCAGCTGGACGATGCCTTCGGCATCGGCACGATCACACTGGGAACCCTCGCGGGGGAGAACCGCGACGCGACCACGGCGATTGCCGAATGGCTGCGTGAACAGGTTCTTGATGACGGGAACTACGCCGCCGGCGTCCGGGCACATTCGAAGTATGGCGGTGGCCTCTGCTGGGCCTATTGGCTGCGGCGGCAGGACGACCGGCTCGGCCCCGACCCGGTGCAGATTGAAGCCGAAACCGAGATCCACCGCAACGACGCTGATCTGAACTATGTACTGTCCCTCTACGGGCTGGAATGCCGGTAACGGCCACGCCCTCTCAATCGGTCCCACTCCTGGACGGTTCTCCCGACACCTCCATCGAACAAGACTCCCCGAACAACGGGCATTCACTCCGGTCCTCCGCCGAGCTGCGCCGCGCAGTCCAAAAACCTCACGGTGGGTCGCGAAAGCCGCGGCAAGGCAGCATCCTCCCCAAGCCGTCCTGGTTGGGGTGCGTGCCACGGCTTGGGCGCCCGCTGATCTCAGCCCCTGCCTTGACTCAGCCGTCAGGGTTGTGTCCGAGGATCCGCAGGAGATCGCCGACCACCATCCGTAACTCCTCGAACCCGTGCTGGTAATACAGGGCAGTCATCTGGTGCAGCGGGGTGTCATCCAGCTCGGCCAGCAACCTGATGGCCTCGTCAATGATCTCCTGATCGCTGCCGTAGACCGGTTGGCGCCCGGGATTGTCGGGTTCTTCAGTCACGCGATCCTCGCTTGCCGGGTAGGGTTCCACGGATCCGGCTGTGCCGGCCCTTTACGTAGGCGCTGGTGTCAGCGGCTCAGACCGTTTCTTGCCCTCTCCGCGCCGACGGCTGCACCTGCACGGGACTTACGGGCCTTCACCGCCCCCTTGCCCGTGGTGACCGCGGCGCTGGGGTGGGTGCCCTCGCTGCGGGCTGCGGTGAGGCGGCCGCGGATCTGGCTCTCATTGGCATCGGTGTTTTCCAGGGACTCCGCGAATTTCTGGTGATGTTCGGCTGATCCGTAGCCGCTGGCTGATGCTGTTTCTGCTTTGAGGCCTTGGTCATTGAGTCTGCTGCTGTCGTTGCCAGTGACGCGCTGCTCGATGTCACGGCCGACAACTTCCAGCCGGGCGAAGAGTTCCTTCTCGGCCCGCTCGTACCGCGCTTCCAGCGGTGACGACTCTGGGCCGCTGAAGCCACCCTCGGCAAGGAGCTTTGCTTCATGCATCTCCTTGGCGGCTTTCACAAATTCGGGATCTTTGAAGTGGGCTTCGTCTACGCCGTTGATGTTCGCGGTGGTTTCCTTGCGCAGTTGCTCGATGTCTGGGCCGTCGACGCCGTCCTTGGTAATGAGGAACAGGCGTTCTTTGATGGCGGTGTCAGCGGCAGCAACGGCTGCGGGCGTCTTTGCGTTGTGCGCACGCTGCAGGGCTTGGGCCAGCTCGGGGTTTGCCAGGTACTCCACGGGTACTTGGTGGCGCTCCATAATAGGTGCCAGCTTCGCCGCCTGGGCACGTCGTTCTTCTGCTTGCGCCGCCGCGATCAGGTGCATGGCTTTCTCATGTTCGGCGGTGGCTTTCCGTGCTTCTTCCTGGCTGCGTGCCAGCTCGTCCAGCGGGGCCTTCTCGGTTGCGATGCTCGCGATTCCTGATTCGAGGTAGGCGGTGTCCTGGCCGACATCGTGTGTGTCGATGCCGTACCGGGCGAGGACTTCTTCGCGGATTCTTGTGGAGGCTTCCAGGGCGGTTGGGTAGTGGTCTTTCCAGCCTTCAGCGACGGCGTGTGCCGTGGCGATGTCGGCTGGCTGCGCGTTGTCCCACCACTGGTCCTTGTGTATGGGTGCGAGGACGGCACGTGCTGAGCTGCGTTCAGCATTAAGGCGCGTCTCGGCTTCGTGCGCCGCCTGGGAGTCGAGGTGTTCCTGTTGTCGCTGGGCTTCCTGCCGGCGCCGGGCCAGCGTCTCGGCGATGCGTGAGGCGACCATCAGGGCTTGCCGCATGCCGTTGTCGAGAAAGTCGTCGATGCCGTCTGATTCACTCATGGTGTTCCCCTTGCACTGGTGGTGTGATTCTTATCGGTCGAGTCCCGGCCCGGTGTCACGGCTGGGCTGGTAGGTCTTAGTTGGTGTTGCCGGTCTGGGTGTCGTGGGAACCACCGAACCCGGGCGGATGGGTGCCATGCCGCGGCGTGCAATATCAACTGCCCTTGGCGGCACCGCAGCCTCTTCGGCAGGCTGCCGTTCCGCTCCTACGGGAACGGTCCTGGGCATCGTTGCGGTGAACGGGGCCAGCTGGTTCTCAACCACGGCTCGGATGCGCTGGGCTTCCCGGGCACGCCCGGACTGTTGGTGCATTTCGTACACGGCGAAGGCGGTGTTGATCAGCTGCACCATGAGGGCTGTCTGCGCTGCTGTCTTGTTCTTGCTGGACGCTGCCATGAACAACATGGCGGTACCGGCAATGGATGGCAGGGCGACGGGTTTGCCATGCTGCCGCGGGGCTCGAAGCTGGGCGGTGCGGGACAGCTCAGCGGCCGTAGCGGCTAAGGGTCCGGGGGTCGGTTCAAGCCTGTAGGACCATGCTGCGAAGGCGCCGGAAACATCGCGGGCTGCCTTGGCCCAGGTGGCGTGATCGTCCCGCGGGATCTTGCGAAGTTCGTCCGCCAGGGCGGTGGCGTTCCGGGTGTAGTCAACCCAGAGCTGCGGGTCCGGTGTCGCCTTCTCCGGACCGCGGGGGTTGGCTTTGCGTTTGTTCCGGGCGGCGGCGTTCCACTCGGCCGCCGCCTCAATCGAGGTCTGCGGGCTGTCTGGCCATTCCTGCCGCAGCTGGCCGATGCGGAGGTCGGTGGCGAGGGTGCCGCCGCCGAACCAGATCGGCCGCTCCCCCGGCTTCGGTCGCTCGGCTACGGAGTAGCCGACGATGACGTCGGTGGTGTTCTTCGCATACCGGGGACGCACCAGCAGGCCGGTGTCTCTGGCGCGGCGGATGAACTCCGCTTCAGTTCCCGATGCTGTGGCGCTGGCACGCACCTTCCTGGCCAGGGAGGCACGGTGCATTTCCCGGTCATTGCGTGCCGCGGTGGCCTTCTCGGCCCGGTCATACCCTCGGGTGGCGTGCACGTTGGAGAGCTCTTCGAGCCCGTACTTGGTTTCCAGTTCCCGGCAGGTCTGCTGTGCGCGTTTGTAGTCGCCGTGGGTGGAGGCTTTGGTGCCGTCTGCCCGGACCAGGGACACGGCGATGTGGATGTGGTGGTTCCCGTTCTCGCTCGTGCCGTGGTTGATCGCGACCCATCGGCATTGCGCTTTTCCGCTGGCTTCGGTGAAGCCCATCGCGTCCACGAAGTCGTTGGCGATGTCGCCCCACTGCTGGTCCGTCAGGGCGCCTTCTTCGGCCCGAAGGCTCAGCGAGCAGTGCCACACGTCCGCGTGCTTGTGGCCGTTCGGCACCCGTTCCTTCTTCACCGGGTCCCAGCGGTAATCCTTTTGCAGCACCTCGACACCGAAGGCCTTGCGGGGCTGGTCCAGGTGCTTGGCGATCGCGACAGCATCATCGGCATCCAGGACGCCGTCGTCGTACCAAGCCATGATCGCCGCGTCCCCGGCAACCAGGTGCGGGTCGGTGTGCGCGTTCTTCGTCTTATCCGCATCCGTCGACGCCAGGTACAGGATCAGCCCGGCCATCCGGGACCCGCGGGTAATGTTCGGAATCATCGCTACATCAGCCCCTCGATCGCCCGGTCGATCCGCATCGCGACCTCGCGCACATACGCCAATGCGGCCCTGGCATCCTGGGGGAACTCGTCCCCGGCGTTCGCGTGCCGGGCGATCTGGTTCACGTTGTTCGACACCCTCGCCAGCAACGTATGGATCGCCATCAGCTCCGCCATCGCAGCTTTCCGCTGCGTCGGCGTCTCCGACCCCTCCGACAAGGCGGCCGTGAGCAGCAGGTTCGGGACCGTGACCTTCTCCCGCGCCGCCCGGGCAACCAGGGCCGCTTCCTCCTCCGCCGTCACCCACACATCCCGGCGCTTCTTCGTCCCCGCCGGCGAATTCGCACGCCGCCGACGAGACAACGGGGAACGCGGCACATCCTCTTCAGACACGCACTCCCCCAATCCCCTCAAAAGCCCAGCGCAGCGACCCCGAAACCCGGGGACCACACGACCAGTGTGCCAAGCGAACAACCGCAGGGCCGTGAGCGACACGCCCATTTACACCCGTGTAAATGTATAGCTTGCTCCGCCTCACTCCGCCTCAGAAAGTTAGGCGGTCAGCGGCGTGTTTGGCTGTAATGGACGCGGCCGTCGGCCTAGGGTGGAGGTACAGCACGACACGCTTTCTCAGGGGGAGACAATGCGTCCAAACGAAACGTCCACCGACCGATTGCGATCAGGCAGCCTGACCTACGAACCCGAAAACGCGGCCATCTTGGGCGGGAAAATCACGATCGACCTACAGGTCGATCCGCCGGCCCCACGCAAGCATCTCGTCAATGCAGCATCCGACCAGCTATTGATCGGAAGACATCATGAGAGCGGCGACGAAGGGGCCGACGCCCCGCCCGTGACAATCCAGAGCTGCATCGACACGGTCGCTAACGTGCACCTCGAGGACGCCACCGGATCACGTGCGCACATCTGGCCCGGGGCCGAACGCCTAACAGCGTGGGTTATCCTGCCAACTCCCCTTGCCGAGCGTCCCGAAACCCAACTGCCCGGGCCCCTCTTCAAGGAGTACGCGCCGGAACCTGAGACCTATCTGCGCCACATCGAGCGCAGGGCGCTGACGCCCGTCCAAGAAGCCATTCTCCCGGCGGTCCTCGAATCAGTCCACGACGTTCTCCCACCGGCACTGCAGCCCCACGTCGACGACATCGCCCACCTCATCGCCCAGGAGATCCCCGCCGCGGAAGACCTGCTGCGCGCCTACCAGCGCACCTCCGTCCCGGAAGTTCTCGCCGAATACGACCGGGCAGGCAGGCCCGAACCACTCGCGCCCCAATACCAGCAAGCGGTGAAAACCGCTCAGCTCTCCTTCCCACGCCACGCCACAGAAGCACTCACGACCGCCGCCCATGCCGTGGCGGCATTACCCTCAAAGACTGCTGCCGGCGTCGCCGCCGGCCCCGCCCTCGACCGCTGACCACCACACGAAAGAGACCAAGAAAGACCATGGCCGCACTGAACATCGAAGCCACGAAAAACCAGGCACGTGAACTCCTCAACTCCCGCATTAAATCCGTCGAGCAACTCGTCCACGCGCGCCAGCGCGTCACCGACCTGAAAGAGCAGCTCGCCGCCGCCGAGCGCGACGACAAGCGCGCCTACGTCAAGGCAACCCGCGACGGCTGGAGCCCGGAAGAACTGAAGAAACTCGGCCTCGAACCGGCTGCCGCCGGGCGCCGACGCAAAGCCCAGGCCAAGCCATCTGAGAACCCGATCACGTACGACTCAAACGGCTCACAGGCCAACTAGCCTCTCGCGCACGACAAAAGCTAAAACCCTTCGGGCTTTTCCCGCACCCAGGTGCACGAGGGGACCCACCTGACCGGCTGCACACAGACGCCAGGTCACTGCAGGCGGGATTCTCACCACCGGGACCGGCGAATGTGCACAGTCTGGAAAGTGCCAGCTCACCAACGGATACGTTCCCCATGGTTCAACACCGGCGCGGCCGTCGCACCCGAAGGGGACGGTTGGGTTTCTTTCAGCAGGGACAACACAGGACTGCACAGCGGGGCGCCGCTGTGCATACGGAACCATCCCCGAGGGCTGGCTTCTAAGGCACAGGGGGACTTCCCGGGCCGGTACAGGGCGGGGACAACCACAAGCTGCAGGGCGGCGCGAATCACCACCAACTTCCGCAGGCCCGCGTGATCCAAACAATGGCACCAGCCGCAGCAAGAAGCTTCACAAGAAGTGAGCCCTGACTAAGAACTGAGGAAGGCCGGCACCCGTCATTGGGCGCCGGCCTTCACTGTCTCAGACCTTCGGCATCAGTCGTCCGCGGGGGTCTCGCCCTCGGGCACCTGGTCGGACGCAATCCGTTCCGCTGTCTTCTCGTAGGCGGCATCAATGTACGCTGCCAGGTCATCCTCCCGAACGCGCCAAATACCCCTCGGTCCGAACTGCGCGCCCCTCAGCTCGCCGCTTCTCAGCAGCGCGTAAACCATCGGTTTTCCGAGGTTCAAAATCTCCTGAACCTCGGCCATCGTCAGCATCTTCGGGAACGGCAGGGACGTCCGGACGCCGATCTTGTTCACCTTCTTCAGTCCCCTGACCCATCGTCTACGCTTCCTCGTTTCGGTGCTGCATTTCATCCATCGTCCGCTGACCTCGCCGCAGCTCGCCGGCCGGCACCGGAGGCCACGCCTTGCCGCCGTTGTACTTGCGCTGCAGACGCTTCACCTCACGCATCGTCGCCCTGACGATAAGGTCCGAGACGCTGGCGTCGCCCTCCTGTAAGCCGGTTGCCTTGAACGCAGCCCGCACCTGCCCGGCCTGGTCCTCGGTGTAGTACGGGGTGAATGCCGGAACTTTCTTTGGTTTCGCCATCAAGAGCCTCTGCTTTCATGCGGGCAGTGTACTCTGACAGGTCCCCGGGTTGCTGATCATGAGTCCCCCTCCGTCTTGTATCCCTGCCCCGCGATGGCGTTCTGCGCCTCGGCCAGTTGCTCCCCGAGCTGTGCAGCCAAGCCAGCGGCAGCACGCATATGCTCAGCGGCCACGGCGGCAGACTGAGCCGGATCCCGGCCGTCATCCTCATAGACGTTGTACTCGGTAACTGACCTCTCGAGGCCTGCCGCGAGTTGTTGTAGGGCCTGGGCCAACATGTGCCCCGTGGCTCCTTTCAGATTTCCCAGCACCTTGTACACCGTGGGCGCCGGATGAGTCTGGCTCATGTGGCAGATCGCGCGTACCGCGTCATAGATGGCATCGGCTTCCTGGACAACGGCAGGCGTTTCATCACTCATGGAGGGCTCCTAGCTTCTTGCGGGAAGTGCGGCTTCAGGCCACGCGTCCCTGGTGTTCTTGACCGGGATTCGGGCAGTAGTGCGTCGGGGTCAGCGTATCGGCTGCCCCCGACGCTTGGGCTGTTTTAGAAGGGGGGTTCGGAATCGGGGCCGTTGCCCCATTGCCCGGCTGTGTTGCTGGTCGCCGGCACGGCCCAGGGATCATCCTGCGGCCCGGTCTGCGGCGGGGTGCTACCGTTGCCCTGGTAGCCGCTCCCCTGGCCGCCTTGGGTGCCGCGCTGGGTGCGGTTGATCTTGGCGTTGGCGTAGCGGAGTGAGGGGCCGATCTCGTCTACCTCGAGCTCTATGACGGTGCGCTTCTCTCCTTCCTTGGTTTCGTAGGATCGGGACTTCAGCCGGCCCGTGACGATGACGCGCATGCCCTTGGTCAGGGACTCGGCCACGTTCTCAGCAGCCTCCCGCCACACACTGGCGCGGAGGAAAAGCGTCTCCCCGTCTTTCCACTCATTAGACTGACGGTCGAACGTCCTGGGCGTCGAAGCGATGGTGAAGTTCGCTACCGCGGATCCCGACGGGGTGAAGCGCAGCTCTGGATCTGATGTCAGGTTTCCAATGACAGTAATCGTGGTTTCGCCGGCCATGATGGTTCCTTTTCCTCGTGTGCTGGTGATGGTCTCGGTGCCTGTTGTGGTTTCGTTCGCTGGTTCGGTCCCGCCCGGTTCGTCGTGGGTGCGGTCGTTGGGTTGGTACTGGTTCGCGGTGTGTTCATCCCAGAGGCCGCCGTCCCCGAGCGGGGCGCGGTTGATCGCGTTAAGGTACCGGTCGTCCCCTGCGTTGCCCTGGATGGCGTAGCCCTCGTACAGGTCCTCATTGAACGGTTCCACGATCGCGGGTTCCACAAGGTACGGGTCCACAACGTCGGGGGTGATCCTGCCGCTGGGGTTGACCCGCCGGAACAGGTCCACCTCCAACGGGATCCGTGGGCTCAGGTTGAACCCGACAACCGGGCGCTGCCTCGTCATGGTACTCACGCCGCCTTGTGGCTCATCGCCGCCTGGACGAGCTTGTCGCGGCGCAGGCCGGACCAGTGGTCCTGGTCATCGGAGTTGTTCACGACGACGGGTGCCTGGGAGTAGCCGAGTTCGGCGGTGATGTACTCCAGCGCTGCCGGGACTTTGGTGATGTCCACGGCCGTGTAGGTGATGCCCTTGGAGTCGAAGTAGTCTTTCGTCTTCTCGCAGTTCGGGCAGTTGGGCTTGGTGTAGACCGTGTAAGCGGCCGGTGTTGCAGTCATTTTCAGCACCTGGGTTCGTATCAAATAAGTTTCGTTCGTCTGGCTGACTTGCTACCTCAATTTTAGCAGTCATTCAACTGAATGAATAGGGCTTTTACCGCTTATTGTTAGGCTTTTTTGGAGAAGATCTTTTCGCGCAAATGTGCAATTTCCCCTGCCGCCGATTTCCGTTACGGATGGCGAGTCCCGCCGCTGGCGACTGTGGTCATCCCCGGAGGCTCCGACGGCGGCAGCCCCCATGCGCCTTGGAAGGTTCGTGTCGGCTGTGGTGACGTACGGGTCCTTGGGTAATGGGCGATGTGAATAGGTGTCGTCCCGGCTGGAGGAATGTCTGCCCTGGTGTTTGGGTTCACCCGGAGGCGTCGGTGGTGGACCATGGGGAAGGTGTCCGGCCGGGCGGGGTGCCCGGCTGTGGGTAGCCTACCGGTGAGGTGTGTGTGAGGGCCGGAGGTCCGGGCAGGGAAATCGGGGGTTGATGTATGGGCGGGGCGCGGCGTTCTGCACCGGATGCGGAGTGGGTGCAGATGTACCGGGCAGGGGTGCCTGCTTCCAGGATCGCTTCGTTGTCGGCGGCCGCGGAATCTACGGTTCGGTATCACCTGCAGATCGCTGCCCGGGAAGAACCGTCCCTCCGGGCCGAGCATCGACGTGCGGTGCCGCGCCCTCCGGCGAAGATGGACAGCCGGAGCCTGCAAAACCTCGAGGACATTATTGCCCTGTATCGGGCCGAAGGCCGGCTGCCCAGTCCACGGGCGAGGTCCGCGCGGGAACGCGCCCTGAGCACCTGGCTTGGGCGCAGGCGCCAGGACGCCGACAACGGCACCCTCTCCCCCACTGTCAAAGCCCGACTCGGGGAAATCCCGGGCTGGGACGCGCCGCGCCGGCAAAAAGAAAAACGCGAAGCGCTGTGGAATCAGCGCCTGGTCGAACTCATCGCCTACCGGGCCGAGGGCAAGGACTGGCCGCTGCAAAAGAAAGCCGCTACCGAGCAGGAGCGTGTCCTTGGGGTGTGGATCCACGGCCAAAGAATCACCTACCGCCAAGGCACACTGGCCCCGGCCAGGCAGGCACGACTGGACGCCGAGTTGCCGGGCTGGCGGCAGGGCCGGCCCCGACGGGGCGGCCGCCCAAAACCTCCCCCGCTTGAAAACTAAGCATGCTTTCTATTAGTTTGGTGTCAGCTTCTCCGCCTGTCCCACATCAGGCGGAGTGGTTGCCAGGAAGGCCCCGCACGACGAACGTCCTGCGGGGTTTTCGCTATCCGCGCTTGCGCAGCAGGTGTCTTGAACCAAACGGCAGAGGGAGTGTGCAATGGCTCAGGGTGATATCGAGACGTACTACGAAGACGGCCAGTGGAAGAACAAGCGCGAAGGCGCTGACCGCGCGTTCGGTGCCGGCTACGGCACCAAGGACGAAGCGGTAGCTGCGGGCCGGGCAGCGGCCCAGGCGGACAAGGTGGAGCACGTCATCAAGAACCAGGACGGCCAGATCAGTTCCAAGAACAGCTACGGCAATGATCCGAGAAACGTCCCGGGCTGAGTCGCCGGCGGGGACTCGGGTTCCTGGTTAACCCGAAAGGAGCCGGCATGTGCCGGCTCCTTTCGGGTTTCCCTGCAAAGAAATCTGTTGTTCAGCCTAGCTGAATTGGTGGCCGCGGGCTGCTCAACTCCATTGCTGCAGCGCGGCTCCTGCTCTGTTCCTGGGTGTGTTGCGGAAAACGGCGGTCCGCCGCTGGTGAGTGGTTGCTGTGGTTCGCTCTGGGCGGCGGACCGCCCGACTTCTGGAAGGTTCCGTCCCTGCCTGTGGCGATCGGCTGGGGCCTTGCCGGGCGGTGGCGGTCCGCCCGGCAAGGGGTTCTCATGCCGCTGGTTCGTCCTCGACCGGCTTGCCGCTGTCGATGATGATCTGCTCGGTCTCACTTGCCGTGTATCCCCAGAGGACCAGCTGGTTCAGGTAGTCCCGGTGGGTCTGGGACGGTGAGCGCCACGAGTCTTTTTGGATGGTCTTTTCATACCCTGCGCAGACCAGAGCAATCAGTCCAAACTCCGGGCGGGCGGTGGATTTGGCGACGTGATCACGGAGCGGGTTCCACGCCCACTGGTTGGATTCCTCGACCTTGCCTCCAACCATTTCAGCGGCCACCTGTCCCTCGTACCCGCTGGCGGTTTCCGGGTGGTGGGTGATCGCGTGGAGGGTAAAGTACTGCCAGCCCTTGGGGGCCTGCTTCTTGGCCAGCAGGTTCTTGACCCATTCGCGGCGGACGGTGGTCGCTGACTGCATCAGCTTGTTGTTCTCGATCAGGGTTTTCCGCTCGGCCTTCTGCTCGTCGGTCATGGGGCCTTTCGGGGCTGATGATGTGCCGTAGCCGCTGTAGTAGCGGAGCGTGAAGCCCAGGTTTTTCCAGCCGGTGACGACGGCGACGGTGGAGGGTTCGCCGCGATAGTCCGTCTCGATGTAGACGGCGTTTGCGTCCTCGTCGGTGGCCGGTTCTCCGTCGGCCCTTTTCAGCGAGGTAACGCGGAGGGTTTCGCTGTCCTCCCCGTATCCGCATTCGGGAACAACGATGGTTCCTGCTGCTTCCAGCTCTGCGGTGAGTGCGGCCAGCGCGGCGGCGCGGTCGCGCTTGTCGCGCAGCTGCTGGGTGACGTGCAGGAGCATGTCGGGTTCGTCCATGATGACGGACTCGAGTTCGGCGGTCGCTTCTTCGTCGTCCTCAAACTCGGCCAGAATGAGGGCTTCTTCGATGGTGTATCCCTTGCCCAGGGCGGCGGCTCCGGTCTCGGTGGACTTGGCTTTGAGGGCGGATTCGACGGTGGTCTTGGTCCGCCCGGTCTTCTTGGCGATCGCGGCCGCCGAAACGCCGATCAGGGACAGCTGGTGGTAAGCGTCAGCTTCGTCGGCTTCGGTCAGTTCAGCGCGCTGGATGTTCTCCACTACCTGCGTGACGATGCGTTCTGCTTCCTCGGGGCTTTCGATGATCATGACCGGGATCAGTGGGCGTCCGGCTTCGACGGCGGCGCGGGTGCGGCGCTGGCCCATCAGGACGTGCACGGTTCCGTCGTCCTTGCGGTGGGCGATTACGGGTTCCATCACGCCGTGTTCCTTGATGCTGGCAATGAAATCCGAGGTCAGGGCGGCGTCTTTCCGCACGTTGATGTCAACGGTCAGGGCCGCCGGGTCGAGCATTTCAAGCGTGGGTGTTGCGTTCATGGTTTTGCCTTTGCAGAGACGTGGGGGGGGTCGGGCGATCAATGGTGACCGGCCAGCTCCCCCTTTCCCCCCGACGCTTCTATGTCTGTCAAGCGGGTGGGAACGGGTGCCGACGCGGTCCGTGGTGACCGGCCAGCGTCCCTTCTCCCCCTTGTTGTTTTGGCTGCTGGCGAAGCTTGCGGAGCTGTGGCCGACGGAGGC